>NZ_CP059831.1:2940000-3540000 GCF_014117385.1 Pseudoalteromonas sp. MT33b
TCGCTGTGCCAGCGGTGATCACGTCATCAACTAACATGATTTTACCTTTAAGCTCAGAACCGACTAATGTGCCCCCTTCACCGTGTGCTTTTTTCTCTTTACGATTAAAGCAATAAGGTACATCTTTATCGTGGTGATCCGCTAATGCAACCGCGGTAGTTGTTGCAATTGGAATACCTTTATAGGCTGGACCAAATAAAACATCGTATTCGATGCCTGCATCTTCCAGTGCCGCAGCATAAAAACGTCCCAAGCGAGCAAGATCACGACCGGTATTAAACAAACCTGCATTAAAGAAGTAAGGGCTAGTACGGCCTGACTTTAAAGTAAACTCACCAAATTTAAGCACCTGCTTTTCAAGTGCGAATTCAATAAACTCTTTTTGATAATCTTTCATTACTAAATTAACCTACTTCTAAATTATGCTAAAGCTTGCTTTTGAGCATCGATAATTTCACGGATAGAATGCTTAGCCAGTGATAGAAGCTCATCTAATTCATCAAACGAGAAAGGTTCCCCCTCGGCAGTGCCTTGGATTTCGATGATTTTGCCGGTTTCAGTCAAAATAACATTCATATCGGTTTCTGCTTCAGAGTCTTCTAGGTATTCAAGGTCTGTAATTGGTTGACCTTTATATACACCCACAGAAATAGCTGCAATCATGTGTTTAAGTGGATTAGAGTTGATCATGCCTTTGCTGCGCATGTACGTCAGCGCATCAACAAGCGCAACACATGCGCCGCTGATTGATGCAGTACGAGTTCCGCCATCAGCTTGAATTACGTCACAATCAATTGTAATGGTGTTTTCGCCTAACGCTTTTAAATCAACCGCAGCACGTAATGCGCGTGCGATTAAGCGTTGAATTTCCATTGTACGACCGCCTTGCTTCCCGCGAGCTGCTTCGCGACCATTACGGGTATGTGTTGAACGTGGCAACATACCGTATTCAGCCGAAACCCAACCTTTACCTTGGCCTTTCATAAAGCGTGGTACACCTGCTTCAACAGTTGCAGTACACAATACTTTCGTATTTCCGAACTCTACTAATACTGAACCTTCAGCATGCATAGTGTAATTACGTGTAAATGTAACCGGTCTAATTTGGTTAGGTGTTCTTTCGCTTGGACGCATTAACGATCCCCTTAAATCTGAATTTGCCACATTATAAGTATATATACGTGTAGATGCCATGTTGATTTACATAATTAAATGAATGTGAAATATGCAGCTGAAAAAATTTCCGCTAGAGGTTAAAGGCTGATACGGTATAATCAACCAAATTTGTAAATAAATAACACTAGGAAATCATCCATGATCCACAGCATGACAGCTTATGCGCGTCGCGAAATTAAAGGCGAATGGGGCACTGGCACTTGGGAAATTCGTTCAGTTAACCAACGTTACCTTGAAACTTTTATCCGCGCACCAGAGCAATTTCGTGGGATGGAACCTGTTATCCGTGAACGTTTACGCAAACACCTACAGCGCGGAAAAGTAGAAGTTTTCCTAAAATTTGCAGCAAACCCAGCACATGTTGGTGAGCTAACAATTAATGAATCTCTGGCTGAGCAGCTTATTAAAAGCGCGCAATGGGTGCAGCAACAAAGCAATGGCGACATCAACCCTGTTGATATTTTACGTTGGCCAGGTGTGATGGAGGCTGAAGAGTTAGACATGGATAGTGTGAATACTGCACTGATCGCAGGCTTTGATGAAGTAATCGAAGACTTTAAACAAGCACGAGGCGATGAAGGCGCTAACCTTCACGAAATGATTGCAACCCGTTTAGATGCAATTTTAGAGCAAGTAGTCATTGTTGAGAGCCACTTACCAGAAATAGCTAAATGGCAACGCGACAAACTAAATCAAAAACTAGAAGAGTTAAAAACGGATATCGACGAATCACGTCTTGAGCAAGAACTTATTTACCTTGCTCAAAAGCAAGATGTGGCCGAAGAACTAGACCGCTTAAAATCGCATGTTAAAGAAACTAAAAAAATATTAACGAAAGGTGGCGCTTGCGGTCGTCGTTTAGACTTTATGATGCAAGAGTTTAACCGCGAAGCGAATACGCTTGCGTCTAAGTCAATTAACAGCGACATCACAAACGCAGCTGTCGAACTTAAAGTGTTAATTGAACAAATGCGCGAACAGATCCAGAATATTGAATAACTCTGTTGTAATTTTAAAATAAGAAAGACCCAGCTGTTGCTTAATGCCAGTCAGTTAAGAGCTGACTGGCATTTTCTTTTGTAAGGATACTTATTTGGTTTCCTTCTTATCACCCTTGGATAATGCCTGTCTGGTAGCCTATCGGGTAAGATAAACAACCTAAGTGTTGTCAGTAACTCATCATAATGAACAGGTAACTTACTTGCACTATGTATTGGCGTAAACATGAAGAAAGCGATTACCTGCCGCATAGATTGGCTAAAGCTTAATTGAGTAGGCAAGATATCTTCTTCTTTAGTTGCATCAAGCATGATTATGCGTATTAAGTTGTAAGCGAGTAGTAATCCCCATAACTCTTGGCGTACCATGTCTGGCTTCTTACTACGTAATGTATGTTTGCTGTGATTCAATCCCTGCTTTATTTCTCTAAACGCCAGCTCAATTTCCCAGCGTTGTGTATAAACCTCTATTAATTCGTCATACGGAAATCGTAAAGGGTCAATAAGAGAACTCAGAACACGATAGCTTTTTCCATCAGCTTTATAAGTGGTTAATCTTGCCGTTATGGTATCTGGTAATGACTCAAACTTCTTTCTCGCCTGAAGGCTTGTAGACAAGGTAACAATCTTATCATTGTCACTGATACTGTGTTCAACTTGATACTGTAAATCCTTCCTTGCTGGCAACATCCAGTGAGAGTTTTTTCCTTGGCTTTGCCATTGATAAAGTAGCCCTAATGAGTAATAACCACGGTCAAACAAGGTCAGAGAGTTATCCGGTACGGCTGGTAATAGACGTTGAGCTAAGCTCATTTCGCCTACACAACGGGCATCAAAACTACTGTCTAACAATAAGTGGCTAGATACTTCCATTAAGCTACACATTCGAATTTGTGGATAGCTGACTTCTCCATGCTGATTACTGTCACTGCCAAACTTTTCTCGGTTTTCTTGATTATCATGAGTTCGGAAGCTAACGCCATCCACTGCAAGTAAATTAAGTCCACACCACTGCTCAAAAGGCTGGGTGGCAAACACTTTATGTGAAAGTAATTGAAATGTTTGTTGGACTGCTTCGTAACCCAACCTTTGGCGACCTTGCACGAGCGCACTCGGCGCTACTAATTTGTTTTTTCCAGGCAAGGATATGTCGAGTCTGTTAGCAATATCCCACACAGTTTCGTTTCGGAATAAACTCATACCAATTACAGACCACATAATAGCTTCTAGCGGTAACCGCCTTTTACGAACAGTGGCAACTCCCGCATGTTCAAATGCTTGTTCAAGAATATCAGGGTCAAGAACCTGCTTAAGTTTGTCGAGTGTATGTACATCATCTAAAAAGGAGGACATATCATCGAAGTGTTGAATTAGAGACATAAAAAAATCCGATACTATTTCTAATATCGGATTGTGAAGCTATGAAAAGATCAGTCAAGTGATCATAAAAATATGCTTAACTGATCTGCATTAAGCTGTTGCTGGGTCTTTTGTTTTAAAAACCACTCTACAGGGGAATAAAGTGGTATTAGCATCGGTGAAGGGAGGCTAATTATTGTAAAAACGTGTTGCAGCTACAGCATAGTCAGCACGCGTTACCGATTCATCACCATTGAAGTGTACGGTTACTTTTGGCTCTAAGTCGAAGCGGCCTTGGTGTACATCAAAGTACGCATTCAAAATGCCAAGGTCTAGCGCCAGCTGTACATACCCTTTTAGGTGGTCAGGAATAGTATGTTGATCTTCCAGTGTATATCGCTCATCGTTGTAAACCACTGTAATATCACCGCTAAATGTAGCTGCTGTTTCTTGCAGTGCTAATGATTGCACGAGCGAGTAAGCAAGTTCACTTCGACTCACCTGCTCTGTTGGTGAAAACATCGTTGTATCAGTCAACATTACAGGCGCTTGATCTTGTGCTGTATTACGAAGCGCAGCCCCTTTTTGTGTTACTGCATTAATTGCTGCGCTATACGAAGCATCAACATCGGTATAGCTTACTTGTGTCGCTTTGTTTGATTGTCTCACTCCTGCACCGAGTGTTAAAAAGTCGGCTAATTCTTGGCGAAGTAAAAAGTCATCGGGTTTAAATCCATTCTCTGTTGCATCGACTAACTGCTCACTCACTGCCATTTCAATAAACGCTTTTGCAGGGTGATCAGCGGCTACATCATCAAGTCCAGTGTAACCATCTGTTTTAACTATTTTTACTTTAACAGGAATCGAGCCTGGCACAGCATAACCATTGGTTACACCAATGGGGTCAACATCTACCCCAGACAAACCACCAATACCACTGGCTTTTAGCACCCATTCGCCGGCTTCTGCTGGGGCTGTTACAGCAATATTTTGGCCCAGTACTGGCAACGCAATACTCGAGCCATAACGTTTACCCGAAGGACTGGTGAGTGACAACCCTACGGTGTTGTCAGAAACATTGGCACTCACCATCAACATTGACGCATCTGGGCTAACATTAATAAGGGTGCCTGAATTATCACCCACGGGGCTAAAATCAACGGTGTCATTGTACTCAGCCTGCACTGATGTTTGCGCTTGAGCATTAAAGTTACGGTTAAGTTTAGTCGTGGTACCAAACGTACGTTGTTGATCAACGACTGACTGTACTGCGGCATAAGCATTTGCATAACCTGCCCCAACTTCCCAATCTTCAAGTCCGGGCATATTTGTCGCGGTTTCTTGCAAAATGGTTTTCACTTCACGCCATGTCAGGTTTGGATTCGCCTCTAACATCAGCGCGACAATACCTGAAATATGTGGTGCAGCCATTGAGGTGCCGCTCATTGATGTGTAATACGGCACATGATTAATATCCATAATTTCACTGTCATCAGCTAGACTCAAGGTGCTCAAGCTTGAAAGTGAAGCTCTTGCTGAAATAACATCAACACCTGGCGCCGTAATTGTTGGTCTATCTTGCCATTCGAGCTGTTCACCATTAATGCTAACAACGCCACCTTTACCTTTCACACCGCGAGAACTAAAGCTGGCCAAATTACCGGTTTTATCACCGGCTGCCACAGTAATAACCCAAGGTGCTTTTTTGAAGTTGCCTGTAATCGTGCCTTCACCGCTTCCTGAGTTACCCGCTGAGAAAACAACAATTACCCCATTGTCTGCCAACTTTTTGGTTGCGATATTTGTTGGATCATCTGGGTTAAAGTCTGTGCCTGTGTCGCTTGTATTTCCAAACGAGTTTGAAATAACACGAATGTTATAATCGAATTGATGCGTTAAAGCGTAATCAAAACCACCCAGTGTATCTAGAATAAATAAGCCCGCACCCGACCCATAACCGATAATTTTTGCACCCGGCGCGACCCCTTGATACTTACCACTCGACATTGCACCATTACCACCAATAATGCCCGCTACATGTGAACCATGACCGCCCGCAATATCAGTGTTATCAACGTCTTCTTGGTAAGTAATGGGTAATACACTCGACAACGAGTTTAAGTTTGTTTGCGCAAGCACGTTTTGTACTACGTGGTTAGGGTATTTGATGTCGCCATGCGTTCCATCCACCCCTGAATCATTAACGACAACACCAATGCCGCGACCAGAATACGGCATGCCTTTATGTCGTAAAGAGCTATCGGCACGTAATCGGTCAACACCAGTAATTTGAGTTGAACCATCATTTTCTAGTGATAGTGGCGCGTTGTACCAAATTGAACGAACTTTGTCTGATGCGTAGATAGCCTCGATTTGAGCTTTAGTTGCCGTAATACCGACCATAGGCAGGCTTTTTAAACTAACACCGCCTAACACACCTGCCGACTGAATAACGCTCATCAGTTCAGAGTCGACCGCTTTATTACCTTCAAATGTAACAATAACTTCGAACACATCTTGTTCTGTTGCTTGGGTCAGTAACTGACTAATTTCTGGCCCCAAAGATTTAGCTGATAAATTCAGTGACATTAAGCTTAGTCCTGCGCCAACAAGACCCGCGAGTAGTTTTTGTGATTTTAATTGAGTGTTAAGCATGAGAGTAAACCTTAATTTGTTTTGACTCTCTCAGCATGGCAAACACGTAGGCTTTTAAAAATGGGGGAAAACCCCTAGAGCAAGAAGGTTAAAACACCTTTATATGAGTAAATTATATTTTGCAGCGTAACGGACCAATTCAGCCGCATTGGCGACTTGTAACTTATCAAGTACTTTACCACGATGATTTTCAGCCGTTTTTACACTGATATCTAATGAGCGAGCAATGTCTTTGGTGGTTTTACCTTCGATAATAAGATGAAAAACTTCACGCTCACGACTGGTTAAATTACGATAAGGGTCATCCCAGGTTTCAGCCGGTTTTAATGACATGGTTGCTAATACACTGGCTGCGTATTGGCTAAAATAGGTTTTTCCTTGAGCAAGTGCTTTTACGGCATCAATAAGCTCATCACTGGCGCTGTCTTTTAACAAGTAACCAGATGCACCAGCCCGCACCATATGTATTACGTATTCTTGCTCTTCATGCATGGTTAACACCAGTACTTTAGCTTCTGGTAACTGCTCATGAAGTCGTTTAACCGCTTCCATGCCGTTTAATTCTGGCATGCTAATATCAATAACAATCACCATTGGCTTTAATTCAAGTGCTTTTTGTACGGCAGATAAACCATCTGCCGCTTCTGCAAGTACTCGAATATCAGGGTCATTGCTCAGTAAACTCACCAGACCTTGGCGCAAAATAGTGTGGTCATCAGCAATCAGTACGCTAATCATATTAATTATTTCCTGTTACTAGCACTTTAATTTCGCAGCCCTGCTGTGGCGCAGTCGTGACCGTTAGCTGACCACCGTATGCCATAACTCGGTCTCGCATTGCCCCTAAGCCAAAGCCTGTTGTTAGATCATCAGGTTGTAGTTCCATACCTTGACCATTATCTTTTACTTTGACCATTAACATGCTTTTTGTTGCTATCACATTAATGGTAATTAGGCTTGCCTTCGCATGTTTAATGGCGTTGGTCAGCGCTTCTTGTACCACTCTAAATACCAAGGTTTGTATATCACTGGCTAGGTTATTATCAACTTGGTGATGTAAGTTAATAGCAAACGCCTGCTGTTCAGACATCACTCTTACCAACCACTCAAGTGCAGGCACAAGGCCTAAATCGTCTAATATGCGCGGTCGCATAAGCCGTGATATAACCCGAGTATCTGATAATGCTTGGCGAGCTAATTCAATACCCTCATTGAGAGCATGGCTGGGAGCTTCATTTTTTGCTTGCTGTAATTGATTTATTAAAGCAGTGAGTAGCTGCCCAACCCCATCATGCAGCTCTTGTGCTATTTGCTTTCGCTCATTCTCTTGCACCTGCCAAACACGCTTTGCTAAACCACGCATTTGCTCATTAGAGTTTGAAAGTTGCTGCGAAATTTGCTGCTGCTTTTGATTAAGCTCTGCCACCAGCGAGGTGATATCCTTATCATTATTCATAACCAGCCAAGTCCTGTAACGAATCATCAAGTTGAAAATAACTTTGATAGTTCAAAAATTCAGCCTTTCTGTCTTCAGGAAGATTGGCCAATAAAGTGTTTAACTCTGAATTAAGCTTTGCTTTTAAGCTACTGGGTGCTTGCTCATTGTGATAAGCAAACTGCACTCTTAATCGATCAAATTGAAAACTCCGCCAGTACCCTCCCATCTTACGAAGCAGAATATCAGCCTGTTTTAGCGTTGCCTGAAAATCAGGCCATTGCTGTTGCATAAACTGCTGTACAGCAAGCAGCTCTAAATACTCAAGATAGGCGTATTGATATAAGGTAAAATCAACATTACCCAGCGCCGCTAAATGAGCACTAATATCTTGCTGTTGACGCAGTGCTTCACGAGCCGCATAAATGAGCTTGGCAATATAAATAGCGCCCTGACTATAATCTTTGCTCATGGGCTCACTCATTTGTTGTTGAGTGATCATCTCACCCGTTATGAGCTCATTGTAAAATGCAAGTCGGCTAACATACTCACGGTTGCCCTTATCGGCGATATCTTGTTTTAAGCTCGCGATTGTTGACGCTGCGCCGGTGATATCACCTAATTGATACGACCAATCAACAAGCCACAAACCAAATTCACTCATCGCGCGAATATCTTGCAATGACTTTGCTTGCTCATAAATGGCGCTTAACTCAGTGATGCTATTTGCAAAATTTCCTTGTAAAAAGGTCAATTTAGATAAGTAACTACGCGATACCCATTGCTCAAAGGTGCTATTGAGTTGTTTAGCATCTGCCAGTGTATTATTGAAAAGATGGTACGCGTTTCGCCAATTTCCCTGTGCTAATTCAATTTGCCCTAAATTCTGCCTTACATGGATGATACCCAAGGGGTATTGAATACCTTGATACAGTTGCTCAGCCTGACGCCAATAAACCAACGCATGCTTTTTATTTAACAGCATAAAATACATAAAACCGATGTTATTCATACTCTCGGCTTGCAGCATTTGGTTGCCAAGCGTCATGCGTATGTCGAGGCCTTGCTGATAATATTCAAGTGCTTTTTTATACAAAGCCTGCTCTTCTTCAAGCACCCCTAACTCGTTAAAGGTATGCGATAGTCCTTCTTGATCGCCTAGTTGCTCGTACAATGAAATGCTCTGTTGTAAATAGCGTTCTGCTTCTGTGTACTGTGCTTTAGCAAGGTGCAATGAAGACAGGTTACCCATGGTGGTTGCCATTCCAGCAATGTCATCAATGTTTTCGCGGATAGCGAGTGCTTGACGGTAGTAATCAAAGGCTAAATCAATCTCCCCGAGTTGATTGTAAACAACACCAAACGCATTCAGCGCTTCGCCTTCTTGATACACATTTTTCGATTTTTTGGCAGTTACTAAGGCTTTAACAAAATACTCATCAACCGCTTTTTGATACTGCCCTTGTAAAAATGCAGCTCGGCCAAGCATAAACCATGCATCGGGATGGTAAGGGTCAAGGTTAACGACCTCAAGCAACAGCGCTTCCATTTTTTGATGTTGCTCTGTCAGAAAATAAAACTCTGCAAGGGCTATTTTTAATTCCACATCATAAGGAAATGCCTTTACAAGGGCTGCATAGTCAGCTTGAGCTTGCTCTGCTTTACCGGCGAGATCATTAAGCCTCGCACTGGCAAATTTTGCTGTGTAGGTTTTATCTTCAGCAAACTTAAGGGCCTGATTGTAAGCATTCTCAGCATCGAAAAATTGCTGGGTGGCAAGCAATAATTCACCTTGCAGTAACCACCCTAGTCCTGAATTTGGGTGCTTGGTTAAAAACTGCGATAACGATGTTTGCGCTTTTTCAAACTCACCTTTTTGCAGGAACGACTTCACAATAAACAACTCACCTGCTGGTTGAGGGTCAACTTGTAATGCCTTCACTTCAGTTGATAATTGCAATTGCTGTGAAAAACGCTCGGTAAAACTCGACACGCTTTGTTGCCAATTAGCTTGGTTAAAATTGCTCGTTAAGAGTGTATTTTGCTGTAATGTGTGTCCTTCAAGCTGATAAACATTAAATTTAATATCGTGTTGCTCTGAACCACTTGGGTATAGTTGCGGAGCAATCAGGTAGCTTACATTTAATAAGTCAGCCACCAGCGCTAGCTTTTGCTCATCTAACGGCATTGTAATTCCAAGTTGAGAGAGCAACTGACTTAACCTGCCTTGCTCTACTACTCGTAAATGACCTAATTCATGCAGTTGATAGTTAATATATTCAGCAAGCCCTTGTGCAACGCTATCGTCGCTACTTTGTAAAGGTAAAACAGCCACTGCATAGTATTCTTTCTCAGGCTGTTGGGGAGTATCGTGTGGCATGCTTAAAAATACCGCAGCCATAATAAACAAGCCTATAACCACCACGACAGCCATCAACATAGAGTGTTTTTTAATGTTGTGCGGTTTTTCTTTAATTTGTTTTAAAAATGCCGTTTGTGCCTCAGTGGCATTTTTAAAACGTGCGTTAACTTGAGAATGAATAAGTTTGTTGATAAATGGCGCAATAAAAGCCAGTTGTTTATGCTTTACGCGACATTTTGCTTTATTAAGCTGCTTTGCCGTTAATACCTCATCAAGGCTTTGTCCAGTAAAGGGAAGTTCACCACAACACAGCTGATACAACACCACGCCAACCGCGTATAAATCAGTAGTCGAATTTACAGCCCCAAACTGCAAATACTCTGGGGGGGCATAATGAACCGTCCCCACAATATCACCCACATCTGCGCTGCCTTCTAACACCGATAAACCAAAGTCTGAAATATACAGTCGTCCCTTTTTATCGAGCATAATATTGGCGGGTTTAATATCTCGGTGAACAACATTGGCTTGCTCCACAAAAACCAATGCCTCTAATAACTGGCTTACAAATGTAATAAGCTCTTCACGACTCTGAAAAGTTAGGCTAGCCTCTTCTAGCGATTGGCCATCAATCCAATCCATCGTTATAAAATGTAGATTTTGCCAATGATAATATTCATGAACGCGTAAAATAGTCGGGTGGCTTAATTGACGTAAATGCAGTAATTCTTGTTTGAACTTTGCAATCGCATCTGATTGCTGACTAATTGATTGATTAAGTACTTTAATGGCAATGTGTGTATCAAGCTGTTTGTCGTAGGCGCGGTAAACACACCCATACTGACCTTGACCACACATGGCTTCAATCTCAAAACGGCCAAGTAAACATTCGCCAGGCTTAAGATAAGTCGGTGAGCTAATTACCTGAGTTTCATGCAATTCATCACTGCTATTTTTAGAAACGTCGTTATTGCTCATATCACCTATTTAACAGGGGTTAATGACATAAATTAAATAAAGTATAGCCAGTATTTTCGTTAACGTGCTTATCTGTAACCACTTTTTGTAAGTTATCAATAGATTGTTGCAACAGTAAGGCTTGCACTGCGGCCTCAATTTGAAGTCCCATGCTGTGGAAAATTTCGATGTCTAAATCAGTCAGTACTTTTCCCGCTAATTGGCTGTCGGTATACACAACCCCAACAACTCGACCGTCAAATAGTAACGGGATACACGCTAGCGAGGATATTTTTTTCAACTGAATACTGTCGCGGTGTTTGAGTAAGTCATGTACCGACACATCCATAGCCACCACGGGTTCTGCTTTTTCAAAGCAACGAGAGATTGCACCAACACTGCCTTCAAAGCGTTTCAATTTAAAATCACCCGTTTTGAAACCTTGTGCGATACATACTTGTAATGAATCTAATTGTTCGCCTAATAGCAACACACCACGCTGCGTGCCTGTTAACGTAATTAGGTTATGTAATTGGGCAATTAAGCTTTCTTTTAAATAGTCTGTGTTAGAAGACGGTGAGGCTAACTTACTTTGTGTTAATCGCCAGGTGTTATGCTCATTAATGGCCGCTATTTGCGACATTGACTTTGCTTCAAACAAGCAATCTAAATCACCAATCGAAATGATTGCATCATCAGCAAGGGTTGAGTGAGTGACAACGGCACCGTTTACTTTCGTGCCGTTTAAACTGCGTTGATCATTAAGTTGCCATGCATCATTACTGTGCGACACACGAGCATGCTGACGTGACACCGTTGGGTGTTCCAAAATTAACTGACACTCTTTCGCACGTCCTATGAGGTATCCACTCTGTTCGTATAAATAGCTTTCCATCGCAGGCTGATCAGTATAACAAACCGTAATTCTAGCGGGCATACACAACTACTCTACAAACCTTATTATTCTTAATTGGCAAGTCTCAAACTAAAGCGTAACGTATTTGCATAAGCTATGAGCTCACCCATCACGTTATCGACATCTCGGCTTGAGCGCCACACATCTGGAATTGCTTGGCCTCGATTAGCTTTCACATTATTAATAAACTGGCTAACTTTGCTACTCGCTGAGCTGTAATCAAGCGTCATAATTGCTTGATTAATATCGGCGACGTCTTGCAATAGTGTTGAATAAACAACACTGTCAATCTGGCTAGAAAAAGCATTTAACGCCGTTTGTAAGTCGTTAAACTTTGTATTGATCACAACGGTTGCAGGGCGTAAGTCAGCGACAATTATAAACTGTGAAAAGCGGCCTGTTGAACCGCGAGCACGGTAACTCCCCGCCCCCATTGTTGTGGTAATATCTTTAAACTCACCGCCTAAAGGTGCTTTAAAAAAGCGTAGTGGCGTACCCGCTGTGTACTCTAAATTGTGCGTATGAATGTCAACACTCGCGACTCCCGAAAACGAAAAACCGCCACTGGTATCAGGCTCAATAGTAATCATCATTGGAAAAAGCGCTTGCAAAGAAATATTGCTACTGTTTGGTAGTCGCTGCAAAAGATTAAGCGACGTGATATCAATAATTTCGGCTGTAATACCTATATTATCAGCGGTAAGGCCTACTGCATTTTCAAATTCAAGGGTGATATCTGCTGAAATATTTGCAGGGAGGTTTATCACGGCCTCAACAGTATTACCTTGAACATTGACACTGACTAATTCTGTGCTGTGTGATACGGGGCTTGAAAGCATCATTATTAAAGCAAATGCAATGATGTAAAACGTCTTGAACTGGCTCATATTCTCAACTCTCTCGTGACGACGGCAAGCCGAAGTAACACGTTTATTTAACAAACTACAACATTAAACTTACTTTCGACTGGGGTATTTCGCAAGTTTTTAATGAAAAATAACGAATAAAAACCAACCATTTTTCAGGTTGGTTTTTATTCATCAAGGACTTAACTATCTTAAATATTGATTGAACACTCGACCAATAATCACCGCGTAATCACCCCGGCTTACTACGGTGTCTGGTTCAAAGTAAGCAACAAGCGTCGGTGTTAAATCATAGCGACCCTGTTCAAGCTCAAAACGGACACCTAACAGCGACATATCAACAGCCAATTGCACATACCCTTTTAATTCGCTAGGTATCGCATTGCTATCACGAAGCGGGATTTGTTCGCCGTTGTAAGCAACCGTGATATCGCCCGTGTGATTGCCAGCCTGCGATTGTAAGCCAAGTGCTTGCACTAATGAGTACGCTAAATCGGTTTTGCTAACTGTGCCCGTCGGATTAAATGACTGACCCGATACTAACATTACTGGATTTTGCTCTTGTTTACGGTCTTTTAACGCTGAGCCTACTGACGTAACGGCATCGACAAACGCATCGCTACCAGACATAACATCCACAAAGGCCGGTTTTTGTGTCGCCAGAATGTCACGTTGTTGTCTGATTGCCATTCCCATCACAAGATACTGAGCAAGCTCTGCACGTGATAGGTTTACATCAGGTCGGTAGTAGCCATCATCGTGACCATCAACGAGTCGTTCACTAACCGCAAACTCAATCGCTTTTCGAGCTGGGTGAACAAAAATATCATTAAGCCCTTGGTATCCACCTGACTTCAAAATACTAATTTCACCACTAATAAACTCAGGTAAGCCTGGGCCATTTGTGACACCTGTAGGATCGGCTTCTACACCTGATAACGAGGTCAAACCAAACGCAGATAACTTCCACTCTCCGGCTTGTGCTGGCGCTGAAACACGCATTGAAGTATCAAGTACTGGCAAGGTTAAGTTGCCAAAATAAACCGTGCCATCGGGTGCTTCAAGTTTGAGTTTAGTGGTGTTCGCCAGCACATCTGCAGCCACATTGATAAACGCAGCATCACTGCCAACAGTAAAGGTAAATTCCTCTGGTTCACCCACTGGTGAGTAGAACACTTCAAATGGGGTGGGTGAGCTGTCATCCACAATAATGGCATTCGCATTAAAGTCGTTTAAGTTATTTACTGTGACACTATTTTCAGCGTTATAACCCAATGCGCCAGCTACAGCGGCATACGCATTGACATAACCAGCGCCCACTTCCCATGCCTGATAGCCCGGCATGTTTGTCGCTGTTTCTTGCATAATTTGTTTAATTTGCAGCGGTGTTAAGTCGGGGTTTGCTTCCAGCATCAGCGCAGCCACACCCGCAACATGGGGGGTGGCCATTGACGTGCCTGAAATCATTGTGTAATAAGGTAAGTATTCAGCTTCAATTGCGTCAATGTCATCTGCACCGCCGTTCGATACGATGTTCGTTTTTGCGCGTGTCGAAATAATATCCACTCCCGGTGCGACTATTGTTATTTCATTTTTATACTGCCACTCACTGCCGTCTGGCATAGTAAAGGTGCCTTGTTCACCACTTTTACCCCGTGATGAAAAATCAATTAAATCACCTTGCTTGGTGCCTGCACCCACCGACATTCCCCATGGAATTTGTGCATATGGGTTGTGAGTATCTTCGCCTGAACCTGAATTACCCGCAGCAAACACTGATAACATACCCAACTTGTAAGCTTTGTAAGATGCCAATGAAATAGGATCATGGCTTTCGAACTTACCACTGCTTCCCCATGAGTTACTCATGATACGAATCGGCGAGTTAAAATCCCAAATATGGGTAATGGCATAGTCATAACCACCCAGAGCATCCAAAATAGAAATACCTGCGCCAGAACCATAACCAATTAAATCAGCACCCGGTGCTGCACCTTGGTACTTACCATCAGAATGACTTCCCCAACCAGCCACAGTGCCCGCACAGTGTGTGCCATGACCTACATTTAAATCGGTGTTAAGTTGGCCTTCAATCCACACACCACTTGCACCAGTAATTGAAATAGCACTGGCATGAGTAATCCCTTGCACGTTTTCAATGACTTTAGCGCCATACTCTAAATCAGCGAGTGACGCATCAATACCAGAATCATTGACAAGAACGGTGACGCCTTTACCTGTGAACGTCATCCCATTATTAGCCGTGAATTCGTCTGATTGAAGCTTTTCGACCCCCGTAATTTCTCGCGCTTCTAGGTTGTAATAAGTTAAAGGTCTATTTGCAAAAATAGAGCGAACCCCTTCCATTGCTGCTAACTTTTTAATTTGTGTAGGTGATGCAACAACACCAATCATTGGTAATGACTTAAATTGCACACTTTGTGTGATACCTAGATTAATTAACTTACTTATTTGTGTGGCTTTAAGTGCTTCCATTTGCTCGTAACTTACAACCACCATCGCTTTGTCTGTGAGCGACATAGTTTTAAGCTGTTGCTCTAATTGAGAGCCTATCACTGCGGCTGCCGCTGCGTTTAAACTGAATCCTGCAAGCGTTAAACCAACCGCCATATTTTTCATTAATAGTTTCATCTGACACCTACCTTGCGTGAATTGACGCCTAAAATGGTTAATGTTTTATTTACATTTCTAATTAAATAGCCGAATGAAGTTGGCAGCTATCAGGATCAATCCCTACATGGCATGAGGGAAATCCCCTATTAGGTAAGGTATTAAATGAATTTTTACGGGCACTACCCAGTAAAGGTTAAACGTTTTCTATCCCCTTTGAGGAATATCTTTCGTCCTATGTTTCAACTAGATTGATTAAACCATTCGTCATTTAAAAGTAAGGATTGAGAATGTCTGCTCGTACAGAAACATCAAATGATATAGCGAGCGAAAGCGCTAATGCTATTGACCTTGTCAATGAAGATAACTCAACCACCAAGCAACACACTCATATTGGACAAGCTATTTCTGGCAGTAACATAAACTGGGAGGCGCAATCGCCCATTAAGCTCATTGCGCATATCATCGATAATTTTCATGAAAAGCACAGAATGCAATTTCAACAATTGATCCAATTAACCAAAGCAGTGAAATTAAAAAATACTGATCATGCTGACTACCCTCATCATCTGGAATCTCATTTATCGCAAATGAAATATGAACTTGAAGAACATATGATGAAAGAAGAGGCCATTTTATTCCCAATGATCATGAAAGGTTATTATCCATCGGGTCCTATTAGTGTAATGGAAGCAGAGCACTTAGAGCACGAGAAGGCACTCGACAAATTAACCACACTCACCAATAAGTTTACTCCTCCGCACGATGCTGATGAAGACTGGCAGCGTCTTTATGCCAAAATACATGAGCTCTACAACGATTTAAACGAGCACATTCATTTAGAAAATAATATTCTTTTTATGCAAGGTTAAGGCAAAAGGGGCAGTAGACGCCCCTTTACATTGTTAGGCTAACGCTGATTGTTGTACTTTTGTGCATTGGTAATGTCGCAATTTGTGCTCTTTGCGTCGGCCATGACTAAATGACGACACTCTTTTTAAGTAGCCAATCACGCGTGTGCCATAATCAATATCTGTTGAACCACACTGTGAGCATGATTGCCTTGAGCGTTTGTCGATATACTCACAGTGATTACAAATCGTGATCCTCACATTAATGCAAAAATAATTGCACCCCGTTCGCGCTGCCACATTAAATAACTGCATATATTGCTCAGTGTCTAAATGCTCTTCTAAGTTCAAATGAAGTGCTGAGCCACCATCTAAAAACTCTGTCATCGATTTACCATGCAATATAAACTTATCAAGGTGATTTAGTGTTGTGTCTTCTACTAAATAGAAATAACTGTTGTAGCATTCTCTTGGCGTGAAGTAGCCATCTTCGCTATCCCATTTGGCATTTTTTATCCCTAAATTTTCAGCAGGAACAAACTCAGTGTTAAATAAAAAGCCGGTCTCTTTTGTTGCTAAGCGATTCTCTTTATAAATCACTTCTAACTGACTTTTCACCCATTCTTTATACGCATCATTAACCCCCACTTGAATACCTAAATACTCTGCGGCTTCAACCATGCCATTAATACCAATGGTTAAAAATTGCTTGTTAAAGGAAATAAACCCTGCGTCGTACACCGGTAGCATGCCCGCTTGCTGGTACTCTTCCATTAAGGTGCGATACGCGATTTGATAAGCATGTATTTTTCTTATTTCTGTTGCTAGGTCTCTGCCATCTTGCACCAATCGATTCATATTGAGTGTAATAACATTGATAGAGCCCGTCGAAACGCCCCCCGCGCCTAAACTATACGAAAAACTATGATCGCTAATTTCATTACGAAGTCGACAGCATGAGGCTAATGAATCAGCATCGGTTGATTGATAAACAAAAAATGAGCCGCCTTGACTTAAGTTTTCGGCACACATCAATGCAAATTCTTTATCTTTAGGTTCATTGTCTTCTACTAGCATGGCAGCGGTGACAACAGGGAATGTTAAAACAGCTTTGTTTCGCTCTTGGTTAAACCAATTTAAAAACATGTTTTGCAGTGCCTTTAAAGACGACCAATCGGGAGCCGTCATATCAGGAAACACAAAATGACCAAACATAGCCTCAAAGTATGCACTATCGTACAACGAGATATTCCAAAATACGCTTTGATAACCTCGTGCAGCAGCGGGTTGATTTAAAGCGTACACGACGTGCTGTAAGTGATTTTCTATCTGTTTATAGTGAGTAACTAAATAATCATCGCCGTAATCCTTACGCGCAAAGTAATCAAAATACATTAAAAATTCGACCGTCGCGACAGCCCCTGCAAACTGCGCGCTAATTGCAAAAACAAGATTCACAAAACTGCCGCAGAACGATTCTAAATGCTTAGGTGCCTTAGACTCTCCCCCTAATTTGGTTAGCCCATCCAATAAAAATGGATACATGGTGATAGAAGTACAGTAAGGCTTTAAGCTCGTTTCATCATGCACATAAATTTCATGGTTCTCAATTTGTCGAAGGTACTCTTTGCCCAATGACTCGCCGAAAAGCGCGGTTATTTTATTACTCACCTGAGTGCGATTAACGTGAATGAAAAAGTCTTTCATTATTTCTGATTCTAGCGTCGCTATATTTTTTAATGTCACATTTGCATTCGCATCCACTTTAGAACCATCGGCCGCATTCTTGGCCTGTGTATAGTTTTCGATGAAACGCATTTTTTCTTTTAATTGTTCACAATTCAGCATAGACATTTTTGTTATCCTTTTAAAAATAATGAGTTAAGTACCTTACCCGAAGCAATTTCAATAAATCGTTGATTAGTTAAATGGCTCGCCAGGCCACCTAATTCAGCGACATAACGGCCCGTTTTTACATAAGTCAGCTGTGCTTTTAATTGCTCCGACACATCCTCAAGCCCGGTATACAAACACGTTGCTAAGCCTTGCTGCGTTGCTAACTTTAAAAAATAAACTAAATCACCTTCCTGCCATTCTCCGCCAAAAAACACCACACAAGTTATCAAGTGCTTATAGCGCTCAAGTAACCCTAGAAAGCGTTGCGATGTTAACCGCTCACCATGCTTTGGATCCCATGTATCAACGCTATGACACCCAGGACAGCGCAAGGGGCACCCCGTGCACACAAAGCCTAACGCAATGTGTCCGGGGACTTCTTGAAAGCACACTTGGGGTTCTAATACATTAAACATAAACCACTACATGCTGTGTTTTAAATTTCAATATAATCAATATATAGTATCAACGCCGTTTTAAGCCAGTTTAAAACTTGATCTAGATCAAAGCAGCTTAGTTCTGCCAAAAGAACAAAATGGGTAGCCAATCAAAACCCCCTCCTGTCAAAAATAAAACGGAGCGCCACCCAGACACCTCTACCTACTTTGGAGGAGTTACCTTTACCCATCACTTTGCTAGAGTGCGAATAAATGAATTGTAAAGAGATGAAAATGACTGCGAAAATTGGAATTTTGACTGTTAGTGATCGCGCAAGCCGAGGCCAGTACGATGACTTATCGGGACCCGCTATCACCGATACATTAAATGACTATTTAAGTTCGCCATGGCAGGCATGCTATCGATTAGTCGAAGACGAGCAACATTTAATTGAAGCGGCATTATGCGAGCTTGCCGATCAAGAACAATGCGCTTTAATCATTACCACAGGTGGAACGGGTCCCGCCAAACGAGACATAACCCCCGAAGCCACAGAAGCGGTGTGTGACAAAATGATGCCAGGATTTGGTGAGTTAATGCGTACTGAAAGCTTAAAATACGTGCCAACGGCTATACTCTCTCGACAAACAGCGGGGATAAGAGACCGCTCATTAATTATTAACTTACCGGGCAAACCCAAAGCGATTCGTCAATGTCTTGATGCCGTATTTCCTGCGGTGCCTTATTGTATTGATTTACTTGAAGGGCCTTACTTAGAATGTGATGAATCTGTGGTTCAAGTATTTAGACCTAAGTCATAAATAAGGTTCGTCATAACGTTAAAACATCCCCTTAGTTAATAACGAAAAAAGCCAGCTTAAGCTTAATGCCAGTCAGTTAAGAGCTGACTGGCATTTTCTTTTGTAAGGATACTTATTTGGTTTCCTTCTTATCACCCTTGGATAATGCCTGTCTGGTAGCCTATCGGGTAAGATAAACAACCTAAGTGTTGTCAGTAACTCATCATAATGAACAGGTAACTTACTTGCACTATGTATTGGCGTAAACATGAAGAAAGCGATTACCTGCCGCATAGATTGGCTAAAGCTTAATTGAGTAGGCAAGATATCTTCTTCTTTAGTTGCATCAAGCATGATTATGCGTATTAAGTTGTAAGCGAGTAGTAATCCCCATAACTCTTGGCGTACCATGTCTGGCTTCTTACTACGTAATGTATGTTTGCTGTGATTCAATCCCTGCTTTATTTCTCTAAACGCCAGCTCAATTTCCCAGCGTTGTGTATAAACCTCTATTAATTCGTCATACGGAAATCGTAAAGGGTCAATAAGAGAACTCAGAACACGATAGCTTTTTCCATCAGCTTTATAAGTGGTTAATCTTGCCGTTATGGTATCTGGTAATGACTCAAACTTCTTTCTCGCCTGAAGGCTTGTAGACAAGGTAACAATCTTATCATTGTCACTGATACTGTGTTCAACTTGATACTGTAAATCCTTCCTTGCTGGCAACATCCAGTGAGAGTTTTTTCCTTGGCTTTGCCATTGATAAAGTAGCCCTAATGAGTAATAACCACGGTCAAACAAGGTCAGAGAGTTATCCGGTACGGCTGGTAATAGACGTTGAGCTAAGCTCATTTCGCCTACACAACGGGCATCAAAACTACTGTCTAACAATAAGTGGCTAGATACTTCCATTAAGCTACACATTCGAATTTGTGGATAGCTGACTTCTCCATGCTGATTACTGTCACTGCCAAACTTTTCTCGGTTTTCTTGATTATCATGAGTTCGGAAGCTAACGCCATCCACTGCAAGTAAATTAAGTCCACACCACTGCTCAAAAGGCTGGGTGGCAAACACTTTATGTGAAAGTAATTGAAATGTTTGTTGGACTGCTTCGTAACCCAACCTTTGGCGACCTTGCACGAGCGCACTCGGCGCTACTAATTTGTTTTTTCCAGGCAAGGATATGTCGAGTCTGTTAGCAATATCCCACACAGTTTCGTTTCGGAATAAACTCATACCAATTACAGACCACATAATAGCTTCTAGCGGTAACCGCCTTTTACGAACAGTGGCAACTCCCGCATGTTCAAATGCTTGTTCAAGAATATCAGGGTCAAGAACCTGCTTAAGTTTGTCGAGTGTATGTACATCATCTAAAAAGGAGGACATATCATCGAAGTGTTGAATTAGAGACATAAAAAAATCCGATACTATTTCTAATATCGGATTGTGAAGCTATGAAAAGATCAGTCAAGTGATCATAAAAATATGCTTAACTGATCTGCATTAAGCTTAAGCTGGCTTTTCTATCGTATTAAGATTTATTTGTGTGATACATCAATCAGTTCAACAGTCCCGTCTTCGCGTACTTCAGCAATTTGACCTCGCGGTTCATCCATAAAGAACAAAGTAACAAAGCCAATCATTGCCGTACCGGCGATAACATAAAAGAAAGTTGCATAATCGACGAACGATAACACAGTTAAAAATGTAACTGCCCCAACGTTACCATATGCCCCTGTCATCCCTGCAATTTGCCCTGTTAAGCGACGTTTAATTAATGGCACGACGGCAAACACAGCACCCTCACCTGATTGAACAAAGAAAGAACACGCCATGGCTGTTGCAACTGCTAACCATAATGGCCACTGCGAATTAACCATGCCCATTAACAGATAACCTGCGGCTAAACCGGCGGTTAAAATAAGTAACGTTGTACGGCGACCAAACTTATCTGAAATAAACCCACCTGCTGGGCGTGACATTAAGTTCATAAATGCATACGCACCGGCCACCATCCCTGCCATAACAGGGTCAAGCGAGAAGGTCTCAGCAAAAAACAGCGGCAGCATTGACACCACAGCAAGCTCAGAACCAAAATTTGTAAAATACAAAATATCCAGCACAGCTACTTGCTTAAAGCTATAGCGATGTAACTCAGGTACTTCTTGCTCAAATACCGTTTTATTTACGTTCCACACTTTTTTAACTTCAAACAAGTACAGCAGCACTAACCCACCATAAATAAGGTGTACCACATTTGCTTCAATCATCCCAACACCATTGGGTGAGAGTTTCCAAGCCAGTAATGCCATTGCTGCATACATAGGGATTTTCATGATTAGGAGTAAGAAAAAATCACCTTTAGAAGTGACTTCCATCGCCCCTAAATTTTTAGGACGAAAGTACGTCGAGCCTTTAGGTGTATTGGTTACATTAAAATAATAAATAAAACCATACACAAAGCTCATTACACCCGTAATACCAATTGCATAACGCCAACCATCATCGCCGCCAAAAATTAATGCCAACGTAGGCAGTGAAAAAGCCGCAGCAGCGGAACCAAAGTTACCCCAGCCACCATACACACCTTCTGCGGTGCCTAACTCGTGATGAGGGAACCATTCAGACACCATGCGGATACCAATAACAAAGCCTGCGCCGATAAACCCAAGTAAAAAACGAGCAATGGCAGCTTGCAAAAAGCTATCAGCAAAAGCAAACATTAAACAAGGTACTGCGCTGACAATCAGCAAACATGAATAGACTAACCTTGGCCCGTATTTATCGGTTAGCATGCCAATAATCACGCGGGCAGGAATGGTCAAAGCCACGTTCAAGATCAGTAGTGTTTTTACTTGCTCTGTACTTAATCCCAAGGTGGTTTTTACAGCCTGTAGTAACGGTGCAAAATTAAACCACACAAAAAAGGTGATAAAGAATGCAAGCCAACTAAGATGTAAGATTTTCATTTTTCCTTGAAAGGAAAAAAGGTTAAATTTTTCACTCGCCATTGTCGTCTCCAAACGGTTTTATTAATTTGATTCTGAGCCGACTTACTGAAAAAGAATTGATGTAAATCAAGGAATAAAGGTAACCGCCGTGCAGCCAAAAACACGTCTACCCCCTATGAATAGGCGCACTGTAAAGCAATGCCTTTGTTAACTGCGCTTACTACCTACTAAGGTGTATTAACACCCCCTATCACTCTATGAGGGAGATAAAAGGAGATATTGGAGGAATAACAATGAGGTTTTGGGATATCACACAGAAAAAAGCCTCCGAAGAGGCTCATAATTGCAGGGAACTGAAACTAATCTAGCTGCTAAAAAGCATGCTAAGCGGTTAAAACTTATGAGTGAGCATCAACCATACCTTATCGGTATCCGTGGCATAATCATCAGCGTTGTACATGGCATATTTAAACAGCACATTACAGTTGCTTGAAAGTGCATATGCAGCCGTTAAATCAAGCTCTTGGCCATAATCGATGCTGTGTGCATCACTATCAAAAAAGTGATAAGTCGCGCTCAGCTTTATATCTGCCAACTGCCCATTAACGCCAAAGTATAAATCAGCAAGTCCATTACCTGGGGTCGCTAAAAACTTATCTGCAAAACCTTGGAACTTATGCCCTGTTGCCAGTGGTGTACTAAAACCTATGTTGTTATCTGAGCCTAACAGCTCATAGCCAACTTTCCAGCCAAGCTTACTCACTTTGCCCTTTAGCTCCGCTAATATATAGTCAGCATCAAACGAATTGGGGTTATCGGCATAATCTTGCTGAGTTGCATAACTAACCGTATAACTCAATGAATCGGATAATTGGCCTGTTGCGCGTACACCCATTGTTTGTGTTGAGCTGGCTAAAGCAGCATCAAAGTCATAAAGATAGGCAAACACACTGACATTAAATTGCTTATTAACTTGGTATGCAGCATTGGCAAAGTGTAATTTACCGTGCAAATCGCTTTTATTGCTGTCTTCACCAAAAATACGATTCACATTAAACACATAGCTGTAGTCGAACTTTAATGACTCTGATGGTTTATAAACGACTCTGTAACCATCAAAAGTTTGTTCATTCTGGCGCCATGCGACACCCCCTACAAATCGTTGGTCATCAAGGTTGATACGTTGTCTACCCGCAACAACGTGCAACTCTTTATTCTTGAATTGTAAGCTTGCTTGATTAACCTCAGTACCTTTAGGGTCAGCAACAACGGGGTGATCCGTATGACCATTAACGGTACTGTTATAATTGTCATTACCAATCTCGGTAACATTATCAAACTCGAGAAGTGCTGAAACGCCTTTGAGTGTCGCCGTTGTATAATTAATACGCGTGAGTAATGTTGATGCATGTGCTTGTTCAGCGATCCCCGATTGATCGACATTTTCATATCGATAACGCAACATGCCATGCACTTCACCATTCGCCAACATGTTATGAATGCCATTATCTTCAGTTGCACTCACTTGCGTACTCAAAGCAAATGTAACTAACGCTGTTAGAACTGAGAGCTGTGTTTTCATATCACTACCTTGCTATGTTTTTAAGTTATGCACAGATTACGGCTATGCATAACTATGAAAATTGATTTAAATCAATTTTTTCATAGCGTTACCTAATATGACTCACTGCACCTCCAAAGAGGTATAACAACACTGCCCTATTTAATGTAGGCTTATAGACGCGTTCTAAAGAAGGAAAATTGCATGTTATTAGAGAGTGCCAACACCCTGCGTTATTGCCGTCATATTCTGCTTCCTCAGGTTCAAGAAGAAGGGCAAGAAGCCATTATGGCAAGCCACGTACTCGTTGTCGGAGCTGGAGGACTGGGTAGTGCAGTACTCCCTTACCTTGTTGCGGCAGGTGTCGGAAAAATTACTTTATTTGATCATGACACAGTGGATATAACTAACCTACAACGACAAATATTACACACCGAAAACAGTGTGGGTCAGTTAAAAGTTGAATCAGCTAAACAGCAATTAACAGCACTCAATAGCCAAGTAGAGATGACAACCTATGCTTCTGAGTTTACGACACACCATGAGCCAGAGTTAATCAGCGCTGATGCTGTCGTTGACTGCAGTGATAATCTCGCAACACGCTTACTGCTTAATCGCCTGTGTTGGACACATAAAACGCCCCTAATTTCAGGTTCTGCAATTCGTATGGAAGGGCAACTCATTCACTTTCCAATGCGTGACGGCGATCCCTGTTATGCCTGCGTTGCTCGGCTATTTAAAGAACCCTCATTAAGCTGTATGGAAGCTGGGGTCCTTGCCCCAGTAGTTGGCACTTTAGGTTCATTGCAAGCCACAGAGGCGCTTAAAAGCCTGCTATCTATGCCCCCTAAAACAGTGTCAATGCTGTTATATGATGCAGAGCACCTGACATTTAAAGAGTTTATTATTCCAAAACAACCCCACTGCGAGGTGTGTGCAGAGCGTTAAAGTTACATTGCTAACCTTAACGCTCTGCACACGGAAACATCGCGATCACTTTGCTTCCTGCGGCTTCCTTTTGATTCACTCTATGTTGCTTTGGTAGGACAGACGCGAGTTGATACTGCACCGTTTTTGTCACTTGCAAACAGGCCGCTAGCGAAGGTTTGCCCACGCCATTGTTTATTTTCTGAAGCTGCTTGGTCATATCAAAATGATAAAATGTATGAATAGATAACTTTTCGAGGCTTAACTTCGCACAGTTAAGCCCACAGCCATCAAAAACAATAATCGCAGGAGAAGATGCTAACTTTTGCCAATGCATAGCAGAACCTGCTGTTAATGCCGCAATGGAGACTTTTTCAACTTTCCCCTGCATAATTAAACTTTGTGATAAGTCTTCAGCCAGCTCTGCACCATAACTACAGCCAGAGCACGTTAACAATATTGGTAAAGATTGCTCCTTCATGCTTTCCACTCTTTTTACTGATACGTAAATATCAGCTTAGTAAGCGTACAAAAATTCAGCTTGATCTACATCAAGAGGAATGAAGTCCACACTAATTCAAAAGAGGTAGCTACTTTACCTAAACAACCATATTGACGTATAGAAACGTTAGCCTGCGCGGCCATCTGCTCTTGGTTGTGTTAACACCGGAAAATACACCAAGCAGAATAAACCATAAGCCATACACCATGTAATCACAGATAAAGAAATAAAATACAGGCTCAATTGTGAATTTATCAACACACCAAATACGCGTAATAAGGCCGCAATTAATACCGCACCAAATGCAAAAATAATGGCGTGCTTAACCACTAATTTTCTTCCAGTGTGGCCTAAGCTAACACGCGCCATCATGCTTAAAATCATATTGCCCATAGCCCCCACAGTCAGTGCATGGAAAGCGGTCGAAATTGACAATAAATCAGTGAAATAAGACATCCCCATTAATATAATTCCCACAGGAATAAACCAATAAGCCAAATGCAAACTCCACAGCAGTGGAACCGCTAAGGTTTTAAAGAACGGCCATCGCGCCGCACGAAGACAATGAAATACAGCACATATAATTAGCATGCCGCCAATGAGCTCATTGCTCAGGTAATAAACTGCACCAGTAAAAAACAACACAAAAATAAACCAGGTACTGCCAAGCGCTGCAATCTCTAACCAAGGTTTACCGTCGACCTTCTTTGTCGCAGTTGCATTTGCAGTGAAAAAGGGAATTACACGCCCGCCTAATACACTCATTAATAACGTAATTAGCCAAATAGCAGACATATAACCATGCTGATACAACTCAGGCATCCCCAGTGTCACGCCTAAGTGCATTAATAAATTGGCAGCACTGAGCAATAAAATAATCGGCACAAAAAAGAGGTTTCGCATTTGCCCTTTGACAATGATTGGTTTTGCTAACCAATAACCCGCTAAGGGCAAAAACACCATATCAATACCAAATACTAACCAGTGCGGCAAAGCGGGCACCACCATGGCAACTCGCGCGATTAACCATGCAAGAGTTAACAGCAGCAGCTTTCGACCATGAATAGAGCGTAAACCTGTCCAGTTTTGTACCGCGGTTAATAAAAAGCCGATAACAATAGCGCACACAAAACCAAACAGCATTTCATGGCTATGCCAAAACAAAGCCCCTCCATAAGGAGAAAAAGACCAGTGACCATTGAGTACTAATCCCCACACAACCAAAGCAATACAGCTAAATAAGCCCCCACACAAAAACAGCGGACGAAATGCGAGCTGAAATAAGGCAACGTCACTTTTGGTTTGTTGTTCATCGGATATTTGCATCATAAACTATCATCTTCTAAAAAATTATAACTCGCAGCTTCATTCAATCTTCGTTGATAGCGCTCAGCACGCACCGCGAAATACATCAGCATCATACAGACAGCTAACACCGCGTAAAGCAACATAAAAGAGGCACTGTAAAAGCCAAATAAATCAACCACCGCACCAAACATTATCGGTAATGTGAATCCTCCCAAGGCCCCAATGGCAGCAATAAAACCGCCTACCTTGCCCATTTCTAACGGGTAGTTTTCATGGATAACTTTAAACACACTGGCACGCCCAAAACCTTGCGCTAAGCCAATCACAAATAATAAGCCGGTAAACACCCACACATTCACCGACACAGATAAATTCACATCTTGCTTAATACCATGAATGGTCATTGTTGTGGGCGGGTAGCTTAAGAAAAACAAACACACTAAACACACCCAAAATACGCTCCAGTTAACACTACGACCGCCATACTTATCGGCAAACCACCCACCAAGAGCCCGTATCACCGACGACGTTGCAACAAAAAACAATGTAAAGGCCATCGCTTGTTTAATTGATAATTGATAGGCCTGCATATAGTAATATGGCAGCCAAAGCAGTAAGGCCAAAAAAGAACCAAACACAAAATAATAATAGAGTCCTAATCGCCAAACTTGCGTATTTTTCAGTAACAGTGTCCAAGTTTGCGGTTTACTATTAATAACATGAGCGTTATCTGGCTGGCTGGGGGCAAACACACCATACAGTACAGCAACAAATAACAAGCCAAACGCATACACAGGCCCAACCCACTGCCAACCATAGCGCTCCATTAACCAAGGCGCTAACACGAGTGTAATAGCGGCACCGGCATTACCCACACCAAAAATCCCCATCGCGGTTCCTTGTTGACTGCGTTGATAAAAATCACACACATAACGGATACCAAGGGTAAATGAGCTACCACTGAGACCAATCCATAAACCGAGAAAAAGTAGTTGAGAATAGCTTGTCGTTATATACAAGCATGCAAGGGCGGGCACACACACTAACATTTGCACGACAAAGAGCACTTTTGCCGAATAGCGGTCAGCCAATTCGCCAGCGGGGATCCGAGACAATGCACCTGTGAACATCGGGGCTGCAAGTAAGCCACCTAACTCAGTGACCGTTAATTGCCATTGCGATGATAAAGGCAATACTATCGCCGCATACAATGTCCATACGGAAAAGTTAGCCGCAAAAGCTAAGGTAGCAAATAATAACGCACGTTTAGCGCGAGACTCTGACATGCGATGCTCCAATTAAAAACGGTCGATGAACACGTCATCTATAAATCATTGACCCATTCTACCTAAAGCACGCGCTTTTTATGAGGCTCTACCCACAATGCCACAACTTAAAAATATCAACAGACAAAAACGACGAACAAAATAAAAAGTACATAAAAATCAAAATATTAAAAACAACAGCAATTACCCCAAAAGAGGTAGTTAAGCTTATTTGATAATAAACAGACCTGAAAAACTGACCGTTTATTGATCTGTACAGGTTGAATACTCCCCCCGTTTTCTTGCACTATTTTGATATTATTTCAAAGCTAACTACACATTATGCAAAGCACTCAGGTTGATGCAGGATTTCATACCTCACGCGGAATAAAAGAAATCAACGAAGATTGCGCAGGTCTTTTTATTCCAAAAGATGAGTACCTCAGCAATATTAAAGGTGCCGCATTTTGTGTTGCCGACGGTGTCAGCTCAGCAGAAGCAGGTAAAGAAGCGAGCGAAACAGCCGTTGAACGCTTTCTTAGTGAGTACTTTAAAACCCCCGATACATGGTCTGTTAGTCGCAGTGGCGAACAAGTATTATCGGCAATCAATTTACGTCTTTTTCGCAAAAGCCATGCATTTTCACAAGAAAATAAAGGCTACTTATCAACCTTAAGCTGCCTGATTTTAAAAGGAAATCATGGTCATATTTTTCATGTGGGTGATAGTCGAATTTATCGCTTTAGAAATGGAAACTTAAAGCAACTCACAGCCGATCACACCACCAATTTAGGGCAAGGAAAATCGTTTTTATCGCGTGCCATTGGCATGGATAACAACTTACACATTGATTACAGCAGCAATGAATTACAACAAGGTGACATTTACTTATTAAGCTCTGACGGGGTGCATGATTTTCTCCCGACCGATATCTTAATAGATAACTTATTGAGTTATCAGCCAGCCTCTAAAATAGCAGAGCAACTGTGTATAGAATCCAAAAAGCATGGCAGTGATGACAATATCAGTTGTGTCGTTTTAAAAATAAAAGAACTGGCATATCAAAATGAAGCTGAATATAGCGCTGAGCTCACAAAATTGCCTTTTCCACCGCCGCTTAAAGCAGGTATGAAATTAGATGGTTATCTTGTCATTGAAGAGCTGTTTGCCTCATCACGTAGTCAACTTTATTTAGTGGAAGATGAGCTTACAAAAAAGCGTTACGCAATGAAAACGCCTTCAGCCAACTTTGACGACGACACACATTACATCGACCGCTTTATTAAAGAGCAATGGATTGGCAGCCGAATTGACTCCCCTTATGTGGTAAAAATTTATCAACATTCACGGCCAAGAAGTGCCCTGTATTATTTAATGGAATGGCTCGATGGCACCAGCCTCGACAACTGGTTAGCAGAGCATCAACCTCTAAAACCTAAACGAGCAATCGCCATCGTTAAACACATTGCAGCGGCCTTAAATGCTTTTCATAGTAATGATGCGATTCACCAAGATCTCAAACCCGGCAATGTGATGGTATTAGAAAATGA
Source organism: Pseudoalteromonas sp. MT33b (assembly GCF_014117385.1). Taxonomy (NCBI): domain Bacteria; kingdom Pseudomonadati; phylum Pseudomonadota; class Gammaproteobacteria; order Alteromonadales; family Pseudoalteromonadaceae; genus Pseudoalteromonas; species Pseudoalteromonas sp. MT33b. The sequence continues at coordinate 2,969,354 of NZ_CP059831.1, forward strand.
TGAAATCAAACTGGTTGATTTTGGTTCCGTGTTTGTTGCTGGAGTTGCGGAGCTTTATCAGCCAATAGAACATCAAGGGGCACTTGGCACGGCCAGCTATTCAGACCCTAATTATTTGCTGGGCAAAAATGCTGCCGTGCAAGGTGATGTGTATAGCCTCGCGACTATTTGCTATGAATTATTTACTCACCACTTACCCTATGGCGAAAAAGTTGAGCAATGCACAAGCATGGCAGACTACGACAAACTACGTTATCACAGTGCCATTAAACATAACCCCATTATTCCAATTTGGTTTGATAAAGCACTGCAAAAAGGGGTTAGTTTTGATTTAACAGAGCGCTATCAAACCGTGGATGCACTCATGCATGACTTAACCGTCCCTAATCCTGAATTTTTAAAACCGGATCCTGAACCGAAGGAAGCCAGCAGTTTATTATTTTGGAAAATGGTAAGTGGTTTTTGGTTTATCACACTGGCTCTCATATTGTATTTATTTAGCCAGCACTAAGACTGGCAATGCATACCCGCAATGTGATGCCAAAAGCCATTAATATGTTCATCCGGTCGCTTAGAGTCGGTGCCCAAAGCAAACGACTCAATCCATTGTAAGTCGTCCATATCGTGCATACTTAGCCGCGCGATATCCGCACTGCTATTAAGTGCATGGCGGTCTTCGCACAAGTTATACACTTGCCCAGACATTGTTTGAATGCCATTTAAGGTAAACACCTTTTTACCGTCTTGGCTGTGGGTCATTAATCCCGAAGGGTGCTTTTGACAAATGAGCTCACATTGATCTTTAGCTAAGTCATAATGGCGAGCCGTGAAGCATCGCGCACTGTAAGCTAAAGGCAACAAGCCATAACTAAACACTTCAAATTGCATCGGTAAATCTGTCAAACCCGCGTATTCGTGTTTTAAAGCCACCAGCCAATCTCTCGACAATTCAACAGGCATAACCCAGCGCACAGCTCCCATTTGAGCAAACTTTGCTAGCGTATAACCGTTATAAACATTAATTGCGGGGCCAATCACAAATGGTAATCCCAAGCTATGTAATTGCTGCACGGCGGCAAGATCATTCGCCTCTATTAAATACGCGCTTTGACGACACACACGTTTTAACTCTTGAAGTTGAGCCCCCGACTCCAACAAGGCTAAGCTAGACAGCACCACTTCTTTTCCTGCTTGCTCTAGCATTTTAGCCCACTCAAGGTAATCATTTAGGCGACTTAAACGTCGCTTTCCACAGACGGTTTCGCCTAAATAAACAATATCGGCTGTCGACTGCGCTACCCGCTCATAAAATTGTTCGAGCAACTCCTTTTGCCACAAAAACAACATGGGCCCTACCGCAACTTTCAACTGTGTCATTGTTACTCCTATTTCCACTTGCGATGATACGCACCTAAGGTGGTTTGCTGCCCCTCAGATAAACTGTCCAGCGTCGTTTGCCAATGCGTTTCAACACTGAAGTCAGTCGCATTTTGCTTTGCATGGTCAATAGCCTGTCGCCAAACGCGTGTAACTTGCTCAACATAGGCAGGGCTACGCTGTCGGCCTTCAATTTTAACGGCCGCAATATTCATGGCTAATAACTCAGGTAACAGAGAAAGTGTATTTAAGCTCGTTGGCTCTTCTAAGGCATGGTAGGTTTCGTTATTAACAACAAAACGCCCTTTACATAACGTTGGATAACCGGCTTGCTCATCGTCAGTGAACTGATCAATCAATACATCATTCAAGCGTGATTGCATTCGAGCGCCCTGTTGTTGCCAACGAACAAACTTGGCCGGTGAACAGGCACCTGTTGTATTAGGTGATTCGCCTGTTAAATATGAAGATAAATAACAACGCCCTTCGGCCATAATACATAAACTACCAAAGGCAAAAAGCTCAAGTTCGATGTCGGTGGTGGTTGCCAATTGCCTGACCTGTTGCAAACTTAATACCCTAGGCAATACCACTCGCTTCACACCAAACTGCTTATAAAAATCAATTGCGAGTGCATTTGTCACCGATGCCTGCACACTGACATGCATTTCTTGGTGCGGATAATTATTCGCAATAAAATCAAGCGCAGCAATATCAGCAACAATCAGGGCATCTACCCCCACTGCAATCGCTTCATCAATGGCATGCTTCCATCTTGTAAAATGATTGGGGTGAGCAAAGGTGTTAATAGCAACATGCAATTTTCTTTTATGCTGCTGACAATAGTCTGCCGCTTCAACGAGTTGCCGCTCATTCAAGTTAAGGCCCGCAAAGTGACGCGCATTGGTATCATTGTTTAAGCCAACGTAAACCGCATCAGCGCCTTGCGCAATTGACCTTTTTAACGAGGGTAAGTTTCCTGCTGGGCAAAGTAACTCCATACCCACTCCTGATTATTTAAACTAAGAAATAAATTATCAATAATGGTAAGCCAGCAAACCTAATAAGGTAATCTACTAATATGATTAGTCTCACTGATATTATGAAGCATAAAACTCCGCCATTTTTTACCCCGAAATGGCTAACTGCTATTACTCATCTCACGCCAACCGCAGGCATAAGTTGGCTGATAGAACAGCGAATAAACCTCATTTTTAAAACACAGATCAACGACGGTGAGCTCGACTTTTTAATTGATAAACAGTTATGCATTGACGTCGATAACCTGCCACTCAGCTTGCTTATTTCACTCAATGCAACCTCTAAACGGTTAACTATTTTCTCTATAAAACCGTGGTTACTCCCTAAAGAACACCTCAAATACGACGGAAAGTTAACGGGGAGTAGTGATACATTTTTAAGTTTGATGAGTGGAAAATACGACCCTGATACACTTTTTTTCTCACGTAAATTAGCAATCCAAGGCGACACAGAACTGTGCCTAACTGTTAAAAACTGGCTCGATACGCAAGACCCACAAGCAAGCTTGCCAGACTGGTTATTTAATCAGTTAACAGAGTACGTAGAGTCATTACAATAAAAAGAAGGCAGCGAGTAGCTGCCTTCTGTTTACATTTAGGAGAGTTGTGCACAGAGCACACTAACGGCCATTAATCAGTTTAATATCGACCACTTACTTTGTGCCATTATTGCCGTGCAATTTTTTATGCTGACTTAACTACCGACCATTTCTACAAGGTTATCTTCTCTGTCGAGGACAACATACAACGCCGTGTTTTTACCACTTTGTACGTCTTTAATCATCGCCTTCATGCTACTTTCAATCAGGCTGACCTCTGTATTAGCACCAATACTGGTGACAAATAATAAATCCCATGCTTGGTTTATGTTATCTGCTTCGTGACAAAGCGCCGTATAGTCAGTTAACTCACTAGGCAGTTTATCAACACACATAACAGGCTCAATCACCCCTTTATTGACATCGTTAACTGAACTTTCAACATTTGCTTTTGTAAATAACAACAGTAGCTTAACGGGTTCAGCTTGATGGCGAGCCATGGATAATAATTCTTGAAACTTACTCATATTCTTTTCCTGCAACAATAGAAAAAGAGCCAAAAACCGAAGTTGATGGCTCTGGACAAGTGGAGATCGTTATGGATTATAAAATTCGCCGTCTTTTCTTAAGTAGAACCACCAATTAATAATCAAACATAGCGCATAAAATACCGCGAAACCAATCAGTGCTACCTCAGGTGTTGTCGCTTTAATTTGCTGACCAAATACCATTGGAATATAAAATGCACCGTATGCAGCCACTGCCGAAGTCCAACCTAATACAGGGCCTGCTTGTTCTTTAGGAAACACCATCGCAATCGTTCTAAAGGTTGAGCCATTACCAATCCCTGTTGCTCCAAATAGCACTAAGAATAAGATGAAAAATGGCATAAAGAACTCTTCAGGTGTAGGCGACTGATAAGCCTCTTTCATGTAATAGGCCGCACCTAATGACGAGGTAATCATTACCACAGAACACACTTGTGTTACTAACGCACCACCCCATTTATCAGCAATCCACCCACCTAGTGGACGAATTAATGCCCCAATAAATGGTGCCATCCACGCATACATGAGCGCACTTGGGCCATTTGGGTTTAAGGTACTATGGGTCATCACACCATCAACCATAATGTGTTGAAAACCAAAAATAACTTTGATTGCTAACGGAAATGCTGCCGCAAAACCAATAAATGAACCAAACGTCATGGTGTAAATCGTGCTCATTACCCAGGTATGTTTATTATTAAAGATTTGATATTGCTTAGTGAGGCTTTTACCAATCGCCCCCGGTATCATCTTCAGTAAAAATACGGTAATAGCAACAACCAGCACCAGTACCAACTCTTTCGGTACCCCAAAGCCAGAACCATTTGCTGATTCAGGAAGCATCAGCCACAGACCAGCCGCCGCAGTGGCAAGACCAATCGTTAGCATCACAGAAATCATTGCAAATGCACTCAGAGGGCTGCCTAAGTTTGGTGACACTTCTGGCGTGCGAATGTTATTCATACCAAACCATGTTGCAAAGAACAGCGGTATTAAGAACAGTAGCCATAAAAAGCCACCGTTTTGCAGCCAAGTTTCAGAACCGGCTGGAATTTTACCAATCAAACTTCCCGACGTGCTCACCAACGTAATTGGGTCGCCGCCCAATGCACCAAACACCCCATATGTCATAAACAATGGAATCAAAATCTGCATCGTTGTCACACCAAAGTTACCTAACCCTGCATTGAGACCCAGCGCTAAACCTTGTTGTTTTTTTGGAAAGAAAAAGCTGATATTTGACATTGAAGAAGCAAAGTTACCCCCACCAATACCCGACAACAAAGCAAGTAACTGATATTGCCACAATGGTGTCGTTGGGTCTTGTAATGCCAAACCGGTAAATAGAGCCGGAATTATGAGTAGCGATGTAGTGAAGAACAGCGTGTTTCTGCCACCACAAAAGCGAATGAAGAAACTACTGGGAATACGTAATGTAGCACCAGAAAGTCCAGCTATCGCCGTCAGCGTAAATAGCTCATCTGCGCTAAAACTAAACCCTGCATTCATCATCTGAACGGTCAAGATTCCCCAGTAAAGCCAAACAGCGAAGCCACAAAGTAAACTTGGGATCGAAATCCATAAATTCCTTTGCGCAATTTTTTTACCTTGGGAATTCCAGAAAGCTTCATTTTCCGGTTCCCACTTGTCTAGTTCAGCCATATGCTGCTCCATTTCGTTCTAATTGAACTTACTATGCGCACATAAAATCAACTCAACAATTCACATTGATGGGTAAGCCACACACAGCATAAACAGCAAACAACTACCACTTAGTGGGTATATTTAAGCGTAAGTAATTGTTTATCATTAAATAATATAAGAAAGCTTAAGGTTATTAGGAGTAATAGGGAGGCTTTTTGGTGAATACTTTATTGATCCACGTTAAGATATTTTTAAACCGCCAGTCTTTCAGGCTAAAGCCAACAAAGAGTTAAAGTATGAATGCACTAACCAGCTCAATTTTATTAGTTGATGACCACCCATTGCTACGCAAAGGCCTACAACAGTTAATCGATTTAGAAGACGAACTTGTCGTCATCGGTGAGGCAGCAACAGGCAAAGAAGGGCTACAGTTAGCTATAGAGCATGATCCCGATCTCATTATTCTTGACCTTAATATGCAAGGAATGGATGGCTTAGAAACCCTTAAAGCCATGCGTGCCAGTGATGTTACATCGCGTATTATTATGCTAACGGTTTCTGATAACGATGAAGACGTGCTCACTGCAATCAGCTATGGCGCAGATGGTTACTTACTAAAAGACATGGATCCTGAAGAAATTCTCGAAAAAATAAAACAAGCGGCACTGGGTAAAATGGTGCTGAGTGAAAAGCTCACAGGGGTACTCGCCCAAGCTATCCGCAAACCTGATGTATCGCAAAAAGCGAACATCCTCAATTCACTCACTAGCCGTGAATTTGAAATCCTCAAGTTAATTGCGAAAGGGTTATCAAACAAGTTAATCGCACGAGAATTAGATATTTCTGATGGCACCGTTAAAGTGCATGTAAAACACCTGCTGAAAAAGCTAAACCTGCGCTCACGTGTTGAAGCTGCCGTGTGGATAATCAATCAGCAAAAAGGGGCTTAATAATGAATCAGTTTTCGAGTGAGCAGCCCCTGCTCTCTTTTCAACACGCTAGCGAAGCACTTTTATCAGACACGCCGTTATTAGTTAAAACAGAGACACTGCCTTTATCGGCTGCTCATCGTCGTATTCTTGCTGCACCGATTATCGCCGACATTAATGTGCCTAACGCAGATAACTCAGGAATGGATGGTTTTGCATTTCGTTTTAGTGACTTAAATGAACACACACATTTAAATATTATTGGCACTGCCTATGCCGGGCATCCATTCAACGGCGAATGGCAATCAGGTTGCTGCATACGCATCATGACAGGCGCACATATTCCGGCTGGTTTTGATACGGTGATAATGCAAGAACATGTCACGGTCTCCACTGAACAAACAATCACTTTAAACACTAAGCCTTGCTTTGCACAAAATGTACGTAAACAAGGTGAAGATATCAGTATCGGCAGCCAATTATTTGCATCAGGGCAACGCTTAACAGCCACAGATATCGGTATGCTTGCCTCGCTTGGTATTGCCTCTGTTAGCGTTTATAAGCCACTTAAAGTGGGGGTTATTTCTACGGGCGATGAACTTTTTGAACCCGGCACGCCACTTTCACAAGGTGGAATTTACGATACTAACCGTTACACGATTCAGGCTATTTTAACTAATTTAGGCTTTGCGGTGCAGGATTTTGGCATCATTGCTGACGACCCTGACGCGCTAAAGTTGGCTTTTGAAGAAGCACTTTCAAATACCGATGTCATTATTACCTCGGGTGGTGTGTCGGTCGGTGATGCTGATCACACAAAAACAGTGCTCACAGAGCTTGGTCAAATGCAGTTTTGGAAAGTAGCAATAAAGCCAGGTAAACCATTCGCATACGGTCATTTTAAGCATTTAACACAAGACGGCCACAACAAGCGATTTATGGGATTACCAGGCAACCCGGTTTCAAGTGTTGTGACATTGCATCAACTCGCGATACCTGCGCTTCGTAAAATGGCTGGTGAAACAGTGCGTACACAGCCTCCCCTTCAGTTACCTTTAGCGTGTGATATTAGTAAAAAACAAGGTCGCGCTGAATTTATTCGTGCTTCATTAGTTGTCGATAACACAGGAACCTATATTGAGCCTTTAAAAGGACAAGGTTCTGGCATGCTCAGTACTTTTGCAAAAAGCCAAGGTTATTTATTGCTTGATGCTGAAAAAACTCAGTGGCAAAGTGGCGACTTAGTGCCCTTTATTCCTTTTGATTGTGCATTAAATTAGAAGCAAAGCAGTCAAATGCAAACACGTAAACCTGACCGCGTCACCGCCATGCAGCAATTAATCGAGCAGGTAAAAGTAGAGCTTCCCTTATACGAACCTGATACCTTTTTTTGTGGCACCGATAACTCGTGTATCGGCTGCCCTAAAAAGCTAATGGAGTTGGTTGATACCGAACTATGCTACTGGGAACACCAGCTGCAAATAGGCACAATCCCTAATTTTGACGATATTTCTCGATTCGCGAAGCTCTGCAAAAATGTAAAACGCGGTTTAGTAAGAAATAACTTAGTCGATAGTTAACCGTGTAATGCGTCCGCTTTACCTATTAAAAACCACGTTTCATCTAATTTAGGCTGTAGTTGATTAAATGATAAGCGCGTGATCCACACATGCAATGATGCGGGTTTATGCACACCGTCTTGTTCGCTGTTAGCGAGCCTTACTTTCACCAACATACCTTGCTCTTTTCCCATATTAACGGGGTAAAACGCCGTGATCCGCACTTTTAATTGGTTCACAAAACTACTCTCTGGTAGTGCTATTTTTGATAAACCCAGACGATTTGCTTTCAGTATTAATGGCTGCAAACGCCCTATTTGATGCTCTGAATTATACGCAGCAAAGCAGCGCTGCCCGCCAACGTGATACTCCGTTAAGCCCAGCGCAGGAAAGTGAGCATGAACCTGTCCGTAAAACATAGAGGTAAATTGACTTCCCTGTATGTTCTCACTCGATTGGCTCTCTAGTAACTGCTGCTGATAACGCTCAACACCTTCATCCACAGGGAACATTTGCCACTGTGTACTATTGTTTATCGTATGCTGCAATAAGCAGCTATCAGCTAAAGCTAATACATCATCCAGTTGGTGGCATGCTAACAAAGCAGCACCTTGCACTTTACAAAGGTAGTCTTTTATAACCCCTATACAGGCTTGCTTATTAAGTTGATCGAGACCGGTAAGCACTTCATCTAATAATAATAAAGGCGCTCCTTTTATCATCGCAAGCAAAAGCGCAACGCGCTGGCGCTGTCCACCACTTAATTGGTGAGCCCGATACACTAGTTTGTCGGTCAGCCCTAAGGGGTCTATTGCCCAACTTATATCAAATGGCTGCGCTTGTTGCTTAGCAACCAACTTTAATAAAGCGGCAATGCTTAGGTGGTCAAATAACAAAGGAGACTGTGTTACGTAAGCGATGCGGCGCTTATGTGCTGGCATACCTAACTGCTGCTGCCCTGTTACTTTTAACCCGCCAGAAGCAGGAGCAACACCCGCAATTGCATTAAACAAACTGCTTTTACCTGTACCACTTGGGGCTAATAACACCGTTATTTGCAAGGTCTTAAGCTGACAATCAAGTTGCTGAGTAACAGGCTCTGAACAATTAAGTTCAATATGCGCAACCACAGGCTTAGACGTACACTGTGGGTCTGAAATACCCATGCTGCTGTCGCTATTTAATGCCATCATCTGTTTAAACCTATTCAAAGCAAGCTGGTTGGTGTACTTACATGCTGCGTTTGCCTTTGCCACCATTGACATGCAAACACAACGGCAAATGAGAACACGAGCATCAGCCCTGCAAGCATATTTGCAGCCTGAAGATTAAAACTCTCAACATGATCAAATAACGCCAGTGACACAACTTGAGTTTCTCCTGGAATATTACCGCCAATCATTAAAATAACACCAAACTCCCCCACCGTATGGGCAAAGCTTAAAGTCGCAGCGGTATAAATAGCCGGTTTAATCATGGGGAGTACTAACCATAAAAACTGCTTCCATGGCTTAAAGCCCAATAAGGCAGCACTGCTGTATAAGTTATCTGGCAATTGTTCAAATGCACTTTGTAAGGGCCGAAAAGTAAAAGGTAAGCTGTAGATCATCGACGCCACTAAAATCCCCGAAAAGCTAAAGACTAACTGTATACCCAAGGTATTTTGCAGCCATAAACCGATACCTTGTTGCGGCGAAAATAACACTAAAAAGTAATACCCTAATACCGTAGGAGGCAAAACTAAAGGCAAGGTAATTAAGGTTTCGAGGAAGGGTTTTATGGCCCGTTTACTTCGCGCAAGCCAATATGCGCAGGGAATCGTTATTACTAACAACGCCAGCGTACTTAACGCAGCAAGTTTTAACGTAATAAAGATGGCTTGCAAGTCTCCCTCGCTCATAGTATTACCTATAGCCCATTGATTTTATTAACTGTTGTGCCTGTTCAGTTTGAACAAAATGATAAAACTGACGCGCAAACACTGAGTCTTTTACTAATAAAACATGCTGCTCAATTGGCTGATACCACTCACTGGGAATGGCGATAGCCGTGCCATTATGTGGTTGTTGCAGTAGGCTTTTTGCAATTAAGCCTAACTCTGCATTTTGGCTTTCAACATATTGAAAAGCATGCAAAATAGATCCCCCCGTTACTGTTTTTTTCGGCTTGGTTTGTAAGTGAGCCAATACCTCAACCGCAGCCTGTCCATAAGGTGCATAACGTGGATTCGCAATAGCTAAAGTAATATGGGGCAAACGTGTCATAACGCCTTCCAAACTGTCATAGCCCTCGGACGAATAAAACACCAATTCGCCAAGCGCATACACTGTGCTTTCAATGCCAAAACCATCGGTTTTTAGTTGTGTAGGTAATATTGCATCGGCTGAAAAAAATACGTCATAAGGGGCTCCATAACGAAGCTGTGTTGCGAGTGTGCCTGACGAGCCAGTCACCACTTTAACCTGTATATCGGTTTTAACCTGTGCTTTAAATACTGGCAGCAACTGATCCATTACAGCGACAAAGTTAGCCGAGCAAGCAATCGTTAGCGAAGAGGATGTGTCTTTATCATTAGCGCTTGCAGGCGAAACACAGCACAATAAAACCAGCACAGTCGCTATCGTGTATGTGGTTAGTTTATTTGTTAGCCACTGCATTGTTTCAACCCTACAGCCACTGGGCAGCCGCTATTTGATCTTTATGATTGGCACTCACCCAACGAGTCTGCTCTCCTTCAACGTGCTCTTTTTTCCAAAATGGCGCACGCGCTTTAAGTAAATCAATTAAATACTGTGCCGCTTCAAATGCAGCTTCGCGGTGGACACTCGACACTGCCACCAGCACAATTTGATCTGTTAAGCTTAATTTACCAACGCGGTGAATTAAGGTTACCTTTTCCAAAGGCCATAATGACAACGCTTGCTGCTCTAACTGGGTAAGGTATTTCTCTGTCATCGCCGGATAATGCTCTAGATATAAACTATCAACTTGGTGGCCTTGATTAATGTCGCGAACACGGCCTACAAACATAACCACGGCGCCCGACACCGAGTCGTCAGCTAACATGGATTGATACTCTTCGTTCATATCGAAATCATGTTCTTGTACACGGATCATCACTAACCTCCAGTGACAGGTGGAAACATAGCAACCTCATCGCCAGTGCCGACCGCAGCATTATCATCAACCAAAATTTGGTTTACGGCCACTAACACATCTTTATCGAGTAACCAGGTGTGCCAACGCTCATCTCGTTCAGCCAATGTTTGGCGTAACTGCCTAACCGACATACCTTGTGCATCTAGTTGCACCGAGTCACAGCCTAAACGTTCACGTAACTGTGCAAAAAAAAGTACCTTATTCATACATACTCCCCTTAATTAGCCAATATAGGTGCCGCGTCTGCCACCACTTTTATAGGTAACTCGCATGTTCTGTACTGTCATGCCTTGGTCAACCGCTTTACACATATCGATAATAGTGAGTGCTGCAATCGATACCGCAACTAACGCTTCCATTTCAACCCCGGTTTGCCCAACTAACTTGCAATAACTTTGAATATCAACCGCACAGCCTTGGTTGTTAATAGAAAACTCAACCGCCACTTTACTTAACGCCAACGGATGGCAAAGGGGGATCAAATCAGCTGTTTTTTTTGCTGCTTGAATTCCTGCAATACGTGCGACAGCTAATACATCGCCTTTGTCTAACTGATTTTGCTCAATAAGAGCGAGCGTTTCTGGCTGCATCACGACCGTTGCGCATGCACGCGCTTCTCGCACTGTTGCTGATTTATCTGCAACATCAACCATGCTTGCTTGACCACTTTTATCTATGTGGGTTAACTGCATTAATTCATCTCCCGAGAATGGCACTGTTCAACACGATGTGATTTAAGCTCTGCTACAAAATTACATGGCCCACACCGCGAATCGAGTTGCTGACATAAAATCTCATCCCAGGCGGTAGCACACGCATTTGGGCTACCCGGCATAGCAACAACAAGGGTTCTATTCGAAAGCCCTGCTAACGCTCTGGATTGCAGTGATGAGGTGCCAATTTGCGAACAAGACAAATGCCTGAATAACTCACCAAAACCGCTCACAGACACATCAAATAACACATCGATTGCCGAAGGCGTAATATCATCTGGTGTCAGTCCAGTGCCACCAGAAATCAGTACCACGTCAATATCGTCACTGGCTATCCATGTAGCGACTTCCGCGCGTACTTTATAAATATTGGCTTTATGTAATTGTCGATTAAGCACATGATGCCCACTGTCTATGACTTTTTGCTGCAACAAATCACCCGCAGTGTCTTGCTCAGGGCCTCGACTATTACTCACTGTTAAAATCGCTATGTTTAATGGTACAAAGCGGTTGCTTTTTACTCGCGCCATGCGTAATCCTTTTTATCAACCAAACAACGAGCCTGTGCCCATTGTTGTGGTGTATTAACGTTATATAGTTCACGACCCTCGCCATTTGACTCAAACAATTCAATGACGGCCGCTCCAAGCTCTTCAAGTAAACCACTGACAGAGCGCTGCCCATGCTCTAAACGTTGCTGGGCAATTAAACTCACGCGTTCAAGCCGATTGAGGTAACAAGGCAATACACTGTGTGCAAAGTAACAGGCACAATCTCGTCTGCGCCCTTGGTTGATAAGGGTGCGTAAACTTGTTTTAGATAGCAGCGGCATATCAATAGGAATAACAAGCGCATCATCATACTCAGCGTGATTCAAACAGGCATGAATACCCGCTACAGGTCCTTGCTGTACAAATTTATCAACGATAAAACCGCTACTATTTCGACTCACAATGACCTCATCGCAGCCCGCGTCTTTAAGGCAAGCAATCGCGCGTGTTAATTGCGTTTGACCATTAATTTCAAGTAAAGCCTTATCTTGCCCCATGCGGCGAGAAAGCCCTCCAGCCAGAACAATACCCACTAACATACTAACCCCCTAACATAGCCAGTTGTTTGGTCAGCCCTGTTCGTCCCATTTGTAATTGATGGCCTTGCCATTTATGTTGAACACTGCTTAAAAGGTGAGTGGCTAAGCCTCTAACATCTTGATTATCTAACCATGGCGTTAAGTCATCATTTGCTTCACCAAATAAACACAAATGCAATTTGCCTTCAGCAGAGACGCGTAAGCGGTTGCAGCTTGCACAAAATGCCTTGCTGTAAGGCATGATCAAGCCAATTTGACCCGCATAGTGAGGGTGAAAAAATTCTTCGGCTGGGCCCGCATCCACCGCTTTGGGGGCTGCTCGCCAACCCGACTGTAAAAGCTGTTGTTTAAGTTGCTGACCTTGTACATGTTGGGCATTGAAATAAGCCCGGTTATCACCGGTTTGCATCAGTTCAATGAAACGAAATGTGACAGGCTTATCTTTAATATAATCAAGAAATTGCTGTAATTGGTTGGCATTGTATTGCTTGAGTAAGACCGCGTTTAATTTAACTTTTTTAACACCCAGCTCTAAGGCTTTATCAACACAGCTAAGCACTTCATGTAATGAGTCACTGCCGGTGATTTGCGAAAATGTATAAGGATTCAAGCTATCGGCGCTCAGGTTTAGGTTTGTTAAACCACTGGCCACTAAACGAGGGAGTTTTTCAAGTAAGCGATAGCCATTGGTTGTCATTGCAACGGTATCAATACCTTGGGTTTCACTGCATGCTGCGACGATATCTGCAAGATCTTTGCGCAAAGTAGGTTCGCCGCCAGTTAAGCGTATTTTTTTAGTACCCGCCATCGCAAAGGCGTTTACCAAGGTGCTAATTTTATCAACACTGAGGGTTTTCGGACGAGCATCACACACGTAGCCATCCGGTAAGCAGTAATTACATTTAAAATTACAGACTTCCGTTACTGACAAGCGTAAGTAATTATATTTTCTATCAAAATTATCTTGCAACATCACAGCCTTTCCAAGTCGGGAGGCAAACAAATTTCTTTATTTACCCGGTGGTCACCCACGGTACATTAACCATGCTAAAAACTAGTTTAGGTCGATGTACTTCAGCATCTTGGATACAGCTTAGAGAGTTTGCATTTGCATCACCATACAAAAGAATGGGCAGACAAACTACCCACAAATAAGTAATTTGCAGCAACAAGCCCATTATCAATCATGCGCTTATACATTATAAAATCTTTAAATCACTGATACAGATCTTTACCGCCGACAGGCAAAAACGTCAGTTTTACTTGTGTTCCCTGCTCTTCTCGAGGTAATACCACTAACTCACCATTAAGGTGTTTGGCTCGCTCTTGCATAATAGCCATGCCGTAATGGTTTAATTTCTCTGCATTGTGGCTAATCCCTACGCCATCATCACTAATAGCAAGCTCTAATTGACCATCATCAAGTTGCTTTAAGGTGATCCACACATTGTTCGCCTGTGAATGGTGCACGGTGTTTTGGCTTGCTTCTCGTGCAATTTGTAAAATATGAATTTCTTCCATTGGAGATAAAGGCACTTGCTTAACAGCAAACTCTAAATGAAACGAAATGCTGCTTTGCGAGGCTAACTGATCAATGGTTTTATTCAGCGATGCCTCTAACCCCTCTTCCACCATTTTTAAACGAAAAGTGGTTAATAGTTCACGTAATTGCCGATATGCAGAATCTAACCCCATTTTAAGTTCATCAATAATCGGCTGCTGCATATCATATTGCTGCTTATTCTGCGTTTTCGACAAGCGCGTCACTTGAATCTTCAAATACGATAATGCTTGTGCTAAAGAGTCATGTAACTCACGCGCAATCACCGTACGCTCATGGAGTAACGCAATACGACGGTCTTGATTATGCTGCTCGTCAAGGTTAAGCGACAAGGCAACTTGGTCGGTCACCGACTGAACAAGCTGTAACTGCCAAGAATCTTCGGCAAAGCATTTGCCTCCACGCACAACAATCACACCGTAATGGTTATCCCCATACACTAATGGAAAGCGTGTTACGGTGCTGTCATCAATTGATACAAATGCAGCGCTCCCAATACAGTTATCACAACTTTGAGCGCGGCATGCTCCCTTGTCATCGTGTGTCGGTTTTATTTGTACATACGGCTGGTCGCCACCCGATGTCATTAAGCATAACTCAATGTCATTGACGCCAATGAGTTGCGACAACTCATCAAACGTTTGCTGTAAGTCATGCTTTTTTTCTCTGGTTTCCAGTAGCAAACGGGCTGTTTTAAACAAAAACGCAAGGGTCTGATTATTTAACTCAAGCTTTTCAGTTTGCTGCTTTACGCGTAATTCAAGTTGGCCATACATTGATGCTATCGCCTCGCAGGTATGGTTCAAGGTGGCTCCCATTAACGCCAGTTCGTCATCGCCCTGTAAATCAACATGATGCGTAAAATTTCCTTTCCCGATAGCGTAGGCAGCGTGAGTCAGTTCAGCCAAAGGCTTTTCAACCCTTAAACTGATTAAATGCAAGGTAAACATGCCCACCAATAAGGTAATAAACAACGCGCCAACTTGAATAGTGCGCAGTAATCTAATTTTGCTTTCAGCATCTATTTGCACCGCATAAACAAATGCATCAGCATTTTGAGCGAGTGTTTTTACATAGAGATTAAATTGAGCCTTATCTTCTATCGGTAGGTTAAGCAGTGCGGGCTTTAGGAATGATTGCCAATGAACAATGGTTTGCTGCCACAACACATTTAACTGTTCATCATTTTGTAGCTTCTGAAAAATGGGGTTTCTTAGTTTTTCTTCAAATATTGCAATGCGTTTATCTATTTCCTGTTTGTTTCCTTCAAGGCCGTACATTCCCAGCTGATACGACTCCATTCTCAGCGAGCCACTCAAATTAATTGCGCGAGCATCTAAGTCGGCTAATTCTGTGATCCAATACGATGCAAACAAGGTCGTAATGGCCAGACTAATAATCCCGACCAATGACCCTTTGATATACACCATGACCGAGCCATTAAATCGATTTTTTAGTTCATTTAACCGAATACCCACAATAATTACCCACCTTTTCTATGTTACGAAACCATAACGCTTGTATGTTATCAACACCAGTATTTTCACCCTAACAGCCCCACATTTACACTACCTCTTTGTAGGTATTCTCATAATATTCATGGCCTTACCCCCCATTGAGATATTGATCCTCATCAAGTTACTGTAGCGGTGAAACACTATATTTGATTTGCAATGTAGCTTTCTGCCGCTTCAAGGTGCCTAGTGATTGAGCGCTAAAGTTGAGCAGGATAGGAGAATAAGTAAATGAGCCATTTGTTGAATAAAATGCGCTTTTTCAAGACTAACAAGCAAAGCTTTGCGGGTAGTCACGGTGTAACAACTGATGAAAATCGCGATTGGGAAGACGGCTATCGTCGTCGCTGGCAGCATGACAAAATTGTACGCTCTACACATGGTGTAAACTGTACAGGTTCATGCAGTTGGAAAATTTATGTAAAAGATGGGCTAGTTACCTGGGAAACTCAGCAAACAGACTACCCTCGTACACGTCCTGACTTACCAAATCATGAACCTCGTGGTTGTCCTCGTGGAGCAAGCTACTCGTGGTATATTTACAGTGCCAACCGCTTAAAATACCCTAAAGTTCGTCAAGCATTATTAAAACTGTGGCGCGAAGCTAAGCAAGTACATAGTGATCCAGTTAAAGCATGGGAATCAATTGTTACTGACCCTGCTAAAACGAAAAGCTACAAGTCAAAACGTGGTTTAGGTGGCTTGATCCGTGCTAAATGGGATGAAGTGAACGAGATCATCGCGGCTTCTAATGTTTACACCGCAAAAACGTACGGCCCCGACCGTATCATGGGATTCTCACCTATTCCTGCAATGAGCATGGTTAGCTACGCGGCTGGTTCGCGTTATTTATCACTGATTGGTGGTAACTGCTTAAGCTTCTATGACTGGTATTGTGATTTACCACCTGCATCGCCACAAATTTGGGGGGAACAAACAGACGTTCCAGAATCAGCTGATTGGTATAACTCAAATTATATCATTGCTTGGGGCTCAAATGTTCCACAAACACGTACTCCTGATGCTCACTTCTTCACTGAAGTACGCTACAAAGGCACCAAAACGGTTGTTATTACTTCTGACTACTCTGAGTGCTCTAAATTATCAGATATTTGGTTATCGCCAAAACAAGGTACCGATGCCGCTCTGGCAATGGCCTTTGGACATGTAATTCTAAAAGAATTCCACATTGAAAAACCAAGTAGTTATTTTACCGACTACGTTCGCCGCTACACCGATATGCCTATGCTTGTCGTGTTGGATAAAACCGACCAAGGCTACACACAAGGTGCCTTCTTACGTACAGCAGACTTGGCTGATAACTTAGGCCAAGACAACAACCCGAAATGGAAAACCATTGGTCTTGATGAAACAAGCAATGAACTTGTCTCACCAACGGGGGCTATTGGCTATCGTTGGGGTGAAAAAGGCAAGTGGAATATTGAGCAACGTGAAGGAACAAACGGCAGCGATATCAAGTTAGCGCTCAGCTTAAAAGATCACTCAGATAAAGTTGAATCAGTATTATTCCCTTACTTTGGTGGCCAAGCACATGAACTTGGTTACTTCCAACATACTGAACATGACGATATTCAAGTTCGTAAAGTCCCTGTTAAAACAATTACCCTCAAAGATGGTAGCGAAGCACTCGTTGCCACCGTATTTGACTTAATGATTGCGCATTACGGCGTTGACAACGGCTTGGACGACCCTGCGGTTGCAAAATCATATGAAGACAATGTGCCGTATACACCGGCATGGCAAGAAAAAATCACCGGTGTTAACGCAGCTCACGTAATCCAAGTAGCGCGTGAGTTTGCCGATAACGCAGACAAAACTCGTGGCCGCAGCATGGTCATCGTGGGTGCTGGACTTAACCACTGGTACAACATGGATATGAACTACCGTGGCTTAATCAACATGCTGATGATGTGTGGCTGTGTGGGTCAATCAGGTGGTGGCTGGGCTCACTATGTAGGCCAAGAAAAGTTACGTCCACAATGTGGCTGGTTACCGCTTGCGTTTGGTTTGGATTGGCAACGTCCACCGCGTCAAATGAACGGGACGTCTTTCTTCTATAACCATTCTGATCAATGGCGTTATGAAAAACTTGAAATGACCGAAGTGCTGTCTCCTTTAGCAAATAAAGAGAACTGGACTGGCTCAATCATTGACTACAATACACGTGCAGAACGCATGGGCTGGTTACCTTCTGCCCCTCAACTAGGCATGAACCCACTGCAACTGTGTAAAGATGCAGAAAAAGCAGGATTATCAGCTAAAGATTATGCAGTGCAGCAACTTAAATCTGGTGATTTAGACTTTGCATGTGAAGACCCTGATAACCCTAAAAACTTCCCGCGTAACATGTTTATTTGGCGCTCTAATTTACTGGGTTCATCGGGTAAAGGTCACGAATACATGCTGCGTCATTTCCTCGGTACTAAGCATGGCTTGCAAGGTAAAGATCTTGGCGAAAGCGGAGATAAAAAACCTGAAGACGTTGTATGGCATGATGATGCACCTGAGGGCAAAGTTGATTTATGGGTCACACTTGATTTCCGTATGTCAACGACCTGTTTGTATTCCGATATCGTGTTACCAACCGCAACTTGGTACGAAAAAGATGATATGAACACATCCGACATGCACCCATTCATTCACCCACTTTCAAAAGCGGTTGATCCAGTGTGGGAATCACGTTCGGATTGGGATATTTTCAAAGGCATTGCGAAAAAATTCTCTGATTTATGTGAAGGTCACTTAGGCGTTGAGAAAGACTTAGTAACATCGCCACTCATGCACGACACGCCAAGCGAGTTAGCCCAGCCAGACGGCATTAGTATGTGGTGGAAAGGCGAATGCGATCTGATCCCTGGTGTCACAGCACCCAATATGATTGAAGTTGAGCGTGACTACCCTAATACCTACAACCGCTTTACCTCTCTTGGGCCACTGCTCGAGAAACTCGGTAATGGGGGTAAAGGTATTAATTGGAATACAGACCAAGAAGTGAAGTTTTTAGGTGAGTTGAATTACACGCACACCAGCGAAGGCCCACAAAAAGGTCGTCCAAAAATAGACACCGCTATTGATGCAGCTGAAGTCATTTTAAGTCTTGCTCCTGAAACCAATGGTCATGTTGCTGTTAAAGCGTGGCAAGCATTGGGTGAGTTCACGGGTCGCGACCATACACACTTAGCAACCCCTAAAGAAGATGAAAAAATTCGCTTCAGAGATATTCAAGCACAACCACGTAAAATCATCAGCTCGCCAACATGGTCAGGGCTTGAAGATGAGCATGTGTCTTACAACGCAGGCTATACCAATGTGCATGAACTGATCCCTTGGCGTACCGTTACCGGCCGTCAACAATTTTACCAAGATCACCAATGGATGCGTGATTTCGGTGAAACCATGGTGTCGTACAAACCACCTGTAAACTTAAAAACAACTCAACCATTATTAGATAAAAAACCTAATGGTAATAAAGAGTTAGTTTTAAACTGGATTACACCACACCAAAAATGGGGCATTCACTCAACCTACTCAGACAACCTACTTATGCTGACATTAAGCCGTGGTGGTCCGATTGTTTGGATCAGTGAAACGGATGCCACAGAAGGGGGTATTAAAGATAACGATTGGATCGAAATCTTCAATGTAAATGGTGCCATTGCAGCACGTGCCGTCGTATCACAGCGTGTACCACAAGGTATGAGCATGATGTACCACGCACAAGAGCGCATTGTAAACACACCAGGCTCTGAGATATCAGGAACTCGAGGCGGTATTCATAACTCAGTTACCCGCGCCATCATGAAACCAACCCATATGATTGGGGGTTATGCACAGCAATCATACGGCTTTAACTACTACGGTACTGTGGGCTGTAATCGTGATGAGTTTGTAATTGTCCGTAAGATGGACAAGGTTGATTGGCTAGATAACGAGTAACCGAGGATAAAATTATGAAAGTACGTGCACAAATTGGCATGGTCCTAAATTTAGATAAATGCATCGGTTGCCATACCTGTTCAATCACTTGTAAGAATGTATGGACTAGCCGAGAAGGTGTTGAATACGCTTGGTTTAACAACGTAGAGACCAAACCGGGTATTGGTTATCCGAAAGAATGGGAAAACCAGAGCAAATGGAATGGTGGCTGGAAACGCAACAGTAAAGGCGTATTAGAGCCCAAACAAGGTAATAAACGCCGTTTATTAGCTAATATTTTTGCTAATCCAGATTTGCCCGAAATTGATGATTACTACGAGCCGTTTGATTTTGATTATCAACATCTGCATAACGCACCTGATAGCAAGCACCAACCGGTTGCTCGCCCTCGCTCGTTAATTACGGGTCAGCGTATGGAGAAAATCAACTGGGGACCTAACTGGGAAGAGATTCTCGGGACTGAATTCTCAGAGCGTAAAAAAGATAAAAACTTTGACGACGTAGTACAAAAAGACATTTACGGGCAATTTGAAAAAACCTTCATGATGTATTTGCCACGCCTGTGTGAGCACTGCATCAACCCAGCCTGTGTTGCTAGCTGCCCTTCTGGTGCGATTTATAAACGTGAAGAAGATGGCATTGTCTTAATTGACCAAGACAAATGCCGTGGCTGGCGGATGTGTGTATCAGGTTGTCCGTATAAGAAAATTTACTACAACTGGAAATCGGGTAAATCAGAGAAATGTATTTTCTGTTTCCCTCGAATCGAAGCAGGTCAACCCACCGTGTGTGCTGAAACCTGTGTAGGTCGAATTCGTTACTTAGGCGTCTTACTTTATGATGCAGACCGCATAGAAGAAGTTGCAAGTGTACCGAATGAGCAAGACTTATACCCTGCACAGCTTAGTATGTTCTTAGATCCGAACGATCCTGAGGTCATTGAAGCAGCACGCAAAGAAGGGATCCCTGAAAATTGGTTAGAGTCAGCACGCCAATCTCCTGTCTATAAAATGGCAATGGACTGGAAAGTAGCACTGCCTCTGCACCCTGAATACAGAACCTTGCCAATGGTTTGGTATATTCCACCATTGTCGCCGATTCAATCAGCGACAGAGGCTGGTCATGTTGGCATGAATGGCGTTATTCCTGACTTGAAGTCATTACGTATCCCCATGCGCTACCTTGCTAACTTACTTACCGCAGGTGATGAGAAGCCCGTTGTACGAGCACTTGAACGCATGATTGCTATGCGCGCTTTCAAACGTTCGCAACAAGTCGATGGCGTTGAAGATCTCGAAGTACTTCAGCAAGTTGGACTAAGCGCTGACCAAGTTGAGCAAATGTATCGTTATATGGCGATTGCCAATTACGAAGACCGCTTTGTGATACCCACCAGTCATAAATCGTATGCTGAAGATGCCTACGATATGAAAAATGGCTGTGGTTTCAGTTTTGGTAATGGCTGTAGTGATGGTAACAACGGCGTAAATTTATTTGGTGCCAAAAAAGCCACCGTGAAACAAATTATCCCCGTTGAAATCAAGGAGTAAGTTATGCAAGTTTTAAGTGTATTTTCTCATTTACTTGATTACCCGACTGCTGAGCTTGTAGAAGCGAAAGATGAGCTAATTAGCACGCTTAAGCAAAGTTCACTAACAGAGCAAAATCAACGTGCTGTCTGTGATTTTATCACCACACAATGCGAAAAAGACATACTCGACTGGCAAGCCGAGTATGACGGATTGTTTGAACGTGGACGCGCGCTTGGTCTGTGGCTTTTTGAACATGTTCACGGCGAAAGCCGTGACCGTGGTCAAGCTATGGTCGACTTAGTAGAGCAATATAAACAGGCAGGTTTAGAGTTAAGTCAAAATGAACTACCTGACTACATTCCCCTGTTTTTAGAGTTCTTAGCAACCCAAGGGGAGGAGAATGCTCAGTCTTGGTTAGTTGAAGTTGATCATATTTTTGGTCTGCTATTGTGCCGACTCGAAAAACGAGAGAGTAACTACTCATTACTGTTTTTAAGCTTGCTAGAGCTTGCACAGAGTGACCTAGACCTCGAGGTATTACGCAAGCAAATCAACGGTGAAAAGCGCGACGATACGAAACAAGCAATTGACAAAGAATGGGAAGAAGAAGCCATTACTTTTGGTGCACAAGATGCAACTAACTGCCCAAGTTCAGTCAATCGCCCTGACGAAACTCAGCGCAAAGATCAATATGTTCCAGTTAGCTGGACTGACTTTAATCAAGAAGCCAGTTAAGGAGTTCATCATGAGTTATTTAAACACCTTTTTCTTTGGGATTTACCCCTATATCGCCTTAGCCGTGTTTGTTATTGGCTCGGTAATACGTTACGACCGAGAGCAGTACACATGGAAAACAGGCTCAAGCCAACTACTTGAAAGCAAAAAACTCAAGCAAGGCAGCCGCGCATTTCATATTGGTATCATTATGGTATTGCTCGGCCACTTTGTAGGCTTACTCACACCAGCAGAAGTATGGCATGTGTTTGGTATTGAAGCGGGTCACAAGCAACTGATTGCCATGACGTTAGGCGGTGTGTTTGGTTTGATTTGTTTTTACGGTCTAACCATTTTAATCAAACGCCGCTTATATGAACCGCGCATTAGAGCCACCAGCAGTAATATGGATATTGCAATTTTACTGCTGTTATACGTGCAGTTAATTTTAGGTTTATTGTCAATTTTTGTCTCAGCAGGTCATTTAGATGGTGCAGAAATGCTACTCCTAATGAGCTGGGCACAAAACATTGTGACCTTTGATTTAACCGAAGCAACCGCAGCAATTGCACAAGTACATTGGATTTATAAGCTACATGTTGCACTAGGTATGACGTTATTTGTGGTATTCCCATTTAGTCGCTTAGTTCATATTGCCAGCGTACCGGTACAATATTTAGGCCGAAACTACCAAGTGGTTCGTAGCAAATCTTAACCTATCATGCCCTGTTTCGACAGGGCATTCCCCCTCGAGGTCGATATGATTAACGTTAATCAACACACTATTAGCGAAACACAAATTCTTAATGAAATGCAGTATCACCCAGCCGACGATCATCGCGCTGCGATGGTAGAGGCGGCACAGAGTTTGATCATTGGCGAATTGTTACAACAACGCGCACAAGCGCTAAATATCAATCTAGATACGCACGCTTCAGACACCGACGAGCAACGCCAAAATAAATTGCTCGAAAAACTTATCGCTGCAGAAGTGCAACTGCCCCGTGCCAGCGCGACTGAGTGCGAACATTATTATCAACAAAACAAACCCAAGTTCACCACACCTCCGCTTATTGCAGCAAAACATATTTTACTTGCAGCACCGAGTAGTGATGAAAAAGCGCGTAGTCATGCGCTGAACCAAGCCGAAAACCTGCTTAACGCACTCTCGCAAGGCGCTTCTTTTAGTGAGCTTGCACAGCAATATTCAAAATGTGATTCGGCTCAGTTAGGAGGCCAACTTGGTCAAATAACAAAAGGGCAAACTGTCAGCGAGTTTGAACGTCAAGTATTCAGTGCTGATGTTGGCTTAATTGCTCACCCTATTGAAACCCGTTTTGGTTATCACCTTGTTTATGTTGATCATAAAGAGCCTGGGCTGCAACTGCCTTTTGAAGCCGTGGAGTCACGTATTGAGGACTACCTGAATAAAAAAGTAGAGCGCAAAGCCATCGCGCAATATATCCAACTATTAATTGCTGACGCCGATATTGAAGGCTTCGACTTTAATGTCAGCAGCAGTCCGCTTGTACAATAAAATAAAGGAAAACACATGAGTTGTTGTGGAGCCTGTGGTGGGCAAGAGAATACAAAACCAACCGATCAAGACAATACGCCGAGTGAGCAAGCTTTGGCGGATACCGCAAAGCACAAAGATGAGGGGCAAGCAGTCCCCGACAATGAAGACGAGTAATCTCACTGAAACTTGAGCACAACGCGTCAAATAAAGTACACTGTAGAATACAGTAAAGGCTTGTTGGAGTATTCGCTCCTACAAGCCTATTTATTTTCAATAGAGACAGATCATGGCGCAAACTCGCGGAAATTTATTTATCTTATCGGCCCCTTCAGGCGCAGGTAAATCAAGCTTAATTAGTGCATTACTAAACAAACACAGCGATATGAAAGTATCGGTTTCACACACAACTCGTTCACCTCGCCCAGGCGAAGAAAACGGTGTGCATTATCATTTTGTGTCGGTTGAGGAATTTAAAGCACTGATTGAAAAGAATGATTTCTTTGAATGGGCGCAAGTGTTCGATAATTACTACGGCACTTCAAAGCAAGCAATTGAGACTCAGCTTGCAGCAGGCATTGATGTATTTTTAGATATTGACTGGCAAGGTGCACAGCAAATTCGTAAATTAGTCGAAGATGTTGAAACCATTTTTATTTTGCCCCCCTCAAAAGAAGAGCTTGAGTCACGCTTAACGAACCGCGGCCAAGATTCGAGTGAGGTTATTGCAGGAAGAATGGCCAAAGCCCAGTCTGAAACCTCTCATTACAATGAATATGATTACGTTGTAGTAAATGACGACTTTGATACCGCCTTGGCTGAAATCGAAACAATTGTTATGGCAAAACGTTTATCACTCAAGAGCCAGGCACAGCGCCATCAAACGCTTTTAGATAATTTATTAAAGTAAGACACGCGTTAATTAACGAATAGAGATAAAAATTAACCACTAGCTATTGGCGAATCTGACTTGGTGCAGTAAACTACGCCTTTGCTTAAGAATTTATTTGGAGTGCTAAGATGGCTCGCGTAACTGTTGAAGATGCAGTAGATGCAATTGGTAATCGTTTTGACTTAATTTTAGTTGCGGCTCGTCGTGCCCGCCAAATCGCGGTAGGTGGAAAAGATCCACTTGTTGACGCAGAAAATGACAAGCCGACAGTCATTGCTTTACGTGAAATTGAGAAAGGGTTAGTAAATAGCTCATCAATGGACTTAATTGATCGTGAAGAACAACAACACCAAGAAGCAGCAGAAATGGCTGCAGTGGCTGCTATCGTAGGTGGCAACCAATAATCAAGCTCCCCGCTTTGATTTCGCTAAACGGCTAGTATTTCAGCACTAGCCGTTGGCAAGCCCTTCTTTTCATCGTATATTCTATTCATACCGTTACCGATTTACTTCATTTGCGCATTGGAGTGTGACTTTGTATCTTTTTGAAGGTCTAAAAAAGAAAATATCCGAATATTTGTCTCCCGCCGATATCGAGCTGGTGCAAAAAGCTTACGTGGTTGCTCGTGAAGCCCACGAGGGTCAAACACGTTCAAGTGGCGAGCCCTACATTACTCACCCTGTCGAAGTGACACAAATTCTTGCTGGCATGCATCTCGATCACGAAACTTTAATGGCAGCATTAATGCATGACGTGATTGAAGACACCGACTTTAGCCAACAAGATTTAGCTGAGATTTTTGGCGACACAGTTGCCGAATTAGTTGAAGGCGTTAGTAAACTCGATAAGCTGAGCTTTAAAGACAAAAAAGAATTCCAAGCGGAAAACTACCGTAAAATGATCATGGCAATGACACAAGACATTCGCGTGATCTTAATTAAGCTGGCAGACAGAACGCACAATATGCGCACACTCGGCGCACTTCGTCCCGACAAGCGTCGTCGTATTGCCCGCGAAACACTCGAAATTTATGCGCCAATTGCAAATCGTTTAGGTATTCACGACATTAAAAATGAGCTGGAAGATTTAGGCTTTCAGGCACTCTATCCTATGCGTCATCGTGCTTTGAAATCTGAAGTGATCAAAGCCCGCGGTAATCGAAAAGAAGTCATCAGTAACATTAAAAGTGAAATCGAAGCACGCCTTGAAGAGGCTGGTATCGACGCCACGATTTCTGGGCGTGAGAAACACCTCTACAGCATCTATAAAAAAATGCTGAACAAAGAGCTCTCTTTTAACGAAGTCATGGATATTTACGCGTTTCGCATCAATGTAGATAACATGGATACCTGTTATCGCGTTTTAGGTGTTGCGCACAACTTGTATAAGCCAATTGAAACGCGCTTTAAAGATTACATTGCGGTGCCAAAAACCAATGGTTATCAATCATTGCATACATCATTGGTGGGCCCACATGGCATTCCGGTCGAAATTCAAATTCGTACCCACGATATGGATCATATGGCCGACAAAGGGGTTGCCGCTCATTGGATGTATAAAAAAGCCGGTGATAGCGCAGGTCACACCGCACAACAGCGTGCACGCCAATGGATGCAAAGCTTACTTGAGCTACAACAAAGTGCTGGGTCATCGTTTGAGTTCGTTGAAAACGTTAAAACCGAGCTATTCCCTGAAGAGATTTATGTTTTCACGCCAGATGGTCGTATTGTTGAACTGCCCATGGGGGCAACCGCCGTTGACTTTGCCTATGCAGTGCATACCGATGTAGGTAATACCTGCGTGGGGGCGCGTGTAAACCGCAAACCGCATCCACTGAGTAAAGCGCTTGATACGGGTCAAACCGTCGAAGTTATTACCAGTTCTGGCGCACACCCTAATGCCACGTGGCTCAACTTTGTGGTAACAGGTAAAGCCCGCTTAGGGATTCGTAACTACCTTAAAAGCCAACAGCACGAAGAAGCCTTGTTACTAGGGCGTCGCTTACTCGACTCAGCCCTTGGTGAGCAAAAACTGGATGACATTCCAGATGAAAATATTCGCCGCGTGCTTCAAGAACATGAACTGAATACCGTATTAGAGCTGTTGGTCGAAATAGGCTCTGGTAACTTAATGAGCGTCTTAATTGCCAAGCGCCTAATGCAAGTAGAAGCCGACGACCTTAATGCGCTTGCCAGAAAAGCCAAAGCGACCATTATCGGCACCGAAGGTATGCTCGTTAATTACTCTAAGTGCTGCCGTCCCGTTCCTGGAGATGCCATCACCGCTCATATCAGCCAAGGTAAAGGCTTAACGGTTCACCGCCAAGAATGTAAGAATATTCGCGGCTGGGAGAATGAACGTTCGAAATACTTGGTTGTAAAATGGGACGATAATCCCGAGAAAGAATACATTGCCGCCCTTCGTATTGAAATTATCAATCATCAAGGGGCACTTGCTAAGCTCACCAATGTCATCGCCTCAACCCAAGCAAACATTGTCGAGATAGCCACCGACGAAAAAGAAAGTAATCTATACATGATAGACTTAGGCATTACCGTGAAGAACCGTGTTCACGTTGCCAATATTATGCGTCGCATTCGTGTGATGCCAGATGTACAAAAAGTCTACCGTAAAAAGTAACAAGGATAATCATGAACAAATCTTTTATTTCTACTGACAATGCACCCGCAGCAATCGGCACATACAGCCAGGCTGTTAAAGTAGGTACCGCTGTTTACTTATCAGGTCAAATTCCTCTTGTACCAGAAACAATGGACGTTATTTCTGAAGACTTTACAGAGCAAACACATCAAGTATTTAAAAACCTAACGGCTGTTTGCCAAGCCGCGGGTGGTCAAATTCAAGACATGGTTAAAGTCAATATTTTCCTGACTGACCTATCAAACTTTGCAATTGTTAATGAAGTGATGAGCCAGTACTTTAAACAACCTTATCCAGCTCGCGCTGCAATTGGCGTGCGTGCACTACCTAAAGGCGTGCAAGTTGAAATTGACGGTATTATGGAATTACCTTCAACGAACTAATACACACAGTGCCAGCAACCCCCTTGTTGGCACTTTTTTAGACAAAGTTACTATTTTCCTCAGCCGAAGTTCTTGACTCACAAACCATTCTCTAGCAATCTGTGTAGTAATAATAATTAGAAACCTTTAACTATTGTAGTACAAAAGGATCCCCCACGTGTTTAAGCTGGCTCACAATGGAAACGTCTTATTAGATGTTCACGAACACTCACCACCCAGTGCTGCGTTTATTATCGAAGCATTAGAAAAGTCATCCTTCTGTGAATGCAGAGTGGATCATGATGCGATCAATAACTTTTTTAAAAATAAATCTACTGAACGTATGCTCGTTGTAGCTTCAAAGCATGATGCAAGCCTTGAGGTATCGTTAAGTGATGACAAAATGCTGGCCACTGGTGAGTTGACTATCGCTGAAGGCGGCAAAGCCCTAACCCTTGAAAACGCGAAAAAAGAACTCATTAAAGCCGGCGTAGCACGGGGTTATAAACAAGCATTTTTAGAACAGTTATTGCAAAAACAGTTTGAGCTACCCGCAGGCACTAAAACCAAAGGCGTATTAGCAAAAGGCCGCTTGCCCATTGATGGCCAGCCCTCAAAACTAGTGCCGCAAGTAGAAACATTAAAAGACCGTTTAAAACAGCCCAAACTACGTGAAGATGGCACCGCCGACATGCGTGACTTTGGTAAGTTAGCCAGCGTAGAGCCGGGTGTACTGCTTATAAAACAAGTGCCTGCCACTCCCGGTAAAGAAGGGTTTACTGTCACCGGTGATGTGCTACCAGCTAAAGCTGGTGAGAGCCATGCCTTAGTTGCAGGTGAAGGCACTGAGATTTCAAAAAACAATCCGCTGGAGCTGATTTCAGTGATCGCAGGGGTGCCTGTTGATATTGCCAATGGCATGCGTGTAGATGACATTTTTACGATTGCTGATGTTAACGTTAAAAGTGGCCATGTTGATTTTGAAGGCAGTGTCATCGTAACCCATAACGTTGAACCCGGCATGCGCATAAATGCGAAAGGCGACATTACCGTCATGGGAACCGTTGAGTCAGGTCACTTAACTGCGGCAGGCGATATCACCATAAAACAAGGTGTAATAGGCCACCAGCTCGATGATAAAAGCTTATCTTGTCATATTGTTTGCCAAGGCGACATTCATCTATCTCATGGTCAATACAGCTACCTTGAAGGGAATAACATTATCATTGACCGCCAATCAAGCCATTGTGTGATGAAAGCCGCTAAGTTGCTGCAGTTAGGCAAAGAAGACAACCCTCAAGGTAAGTTATTTGGGGGCACTATTTTAGATGCACAAATGGTGATAGCAGGTGAAATTGGTAATGAATCAGGTGCCAAAATGGTTATTAACCTCGCGGCCTCTGGCGCACAAGTCACCGCACAAACCGATCAGTGTTTAAAAGACCTAGCACAAACCGACTCACAGCTAGATAACTTGCAAGAAGCCATTGAAAAAGCCGACCAAGTCAAAGACGCTGAAAAGAAAAAGCTGTTATTGGCTAAGATAGGCGCTACACAAATGCATTACTGTGAACAAGCAGAGCAACTCGAGAAAAAGCTCTCAAACTTAGAGCTTCATTTACATGAACTGCTTGAAGGCGCACAACTCGTCGTTAATAAAACATTGCACTCGGGAGTTGAGATCCATATTTTCGATAAGGTGTTACTCACTAACCGCCAATACCCACCTTGTAAAGTCAAACTCGAAGAAAGCAAAATTGAAGTAGAGTTTAAAACAAGTTAAAAAAAAGAGGCTTAAAGCCTCTTTTTACCAGGGTCATTAATCTTTAAACTAAAGAATTCCTTCAACTTGCTGCTTTAACTGCTCAGGCCACACGCCGACCTGCACTTGCCCGATATGGTGCTTTTGTAATAGCAGCATCGCTAAACGAGACTGACCAATACCGCCACCAATCGTTTGTGGGAACTTTTTCGCTAATAACGCTTTATGCCAATCAAATTCAAGACGCGCTTGGTCGCCCGTAATCGCCAGTTGTGTAGCCAATGCATCAGGACTTACACGAATTCCCATCGACGAAATTTCAAACGCATCTTCAAGTACTGGGTTCCACACTAGAATATCGCCATTTAAACCAGCAAACTTGCTGCAGGTTTGCGTCGACCAATCGTCGTAATCTGGCGCACGCACATCATGAATTTTACCATCTGCAAGCGCTCCCCCAATACCAATTAAAAATACCGCGCCGTATTCCTGCGCAATCGCTTTTTCACGCTGTTTCGCAGTGAAATCAGGGTACATTTGGCGTAATTGTTCACTGTGAACAAAAGTAATTTTTTCAGGTAAAAATGGGGGGATATCAAACTCACTTGCAACATAACGTTCAGTCGCTTTTATCGCTTGATAAAGTAACGTTACTGTTTCTTTAAGTTTATCTAAAGTACGTTCAGTGCTTTCGCAAATCACTTTTTCCCAGTCCCATTGGTCAACATACACTGAATGAATCGGGCTTAATGACTCTTCGTCTGGGCGTAATGCTTTCATGTGAGTATAAAGCCCTTCACCGACAGAGAAATCATACTCGGCAAGCGTTTTACGCTTCCATTTAGCGAGTGAATGCACCACTTCAAACTGGCTACCAGGAATCGTTTTCACCGCCACCGATACAGCATTTTCAGTTCCACTCAAGTTATCTTGAATGCCATCACCTACTTTTGCCAAGATAGGGGCTTGCACCTCAACTAAGCCAAGTTGTTGCTCTAATTGACTCGAAAAAAACTGTTTTACTTTACTAATTTGCTGCTGTTGCTGCAGGTAGTGTGAACTCATAATAATTGGCCTCATTCCCAGTTATTGTTACTTGCTTATAGAGAACTAAAATCTCTTCGTTAAAACAATCCTCAACCAAATGAAGATTATTTTCAATAACCCGCAACAAAAAGAACTTAACATTGCAATTATCGTAAAAATAATGCTATAAATTTTAGATAATCAATAATTACAACTCGGTTAATTCATGGAAAATTATCAAATCGATAATCTCGATAAAAACATCCTCAACGCATTAATGGAAAATGCACGCACCCCATACGCAGAATTAGCCAAACGCTTTGCCGTCAGTGCCGGCACTATTCATGTTCGCGTCGAAAAAATGAAACAAGCCGGTATTATCACCGGCACCCAAGTGAGTATTAATGCAAAGCAACTCGGTTACGATGTCTGCTGTTTTATTGGTATTAATCTCAATAATGCCCGTGATTACCCAGACACCTTACTGCATCTAAAAGAGCTTGAAGAAGTGGTTGAGGCCTACTACACCACAGGCAACTACAGTATATTTATCAAAGTAATGGCGCGCTCTATTGACCACTTACAGGATGTGTTGATCAATAAAATTCAAGCCATAGAGGCCATTCAATCAACTGAAACGCTTATTTCGTTACAAAACCCAATAAGTAGAGCGGTAGTGCCCTAGCCTTATACTGGGTATAATCAGCGCCAATTAGAATCCGTCAACGAGCACACAACTATGGATACAACTCGCTTTGAGCGTGTAAAACAGGTGTTAGAACGCCGCCAAACGGACCTAACGGTTTGTTTAGAAGAAGTACACAAGCATCATAATTTATCAGCCATTGCCCGTACTGCTGACGCAACAGGCTGTCATCATGTGCACGCAGTGTGGCCTGACAATCAAAAATGGCTAACCAATAACACCTCGGGTGGCAGCAAAAATTGGTTAGAAACGCACTTGCATCGCACCATAGACGACGCCGTAGCGATGATGCGAGCCCATAATCCAGAAGTGCAAATTTTAGCAACTAACCTCAGTGACGATGCGGTCGACTTTCGCGAAATTGATTACACCAAACCAACGGCTGTGATTGTAGGCCAAGAGCGTGATGGAATTTCGCCTCGCGCACTTGAGCATGCTGATAAACACATCATTATTCCAATGCAAGGGATGGTGCAATCGCTCAATGTATCCGTTGCAGCCGCATTAATTTTGTTTGAAGCACAGCGCCAACGCGAAGAAGCCGGCCTGTATGAACGTAATATGTTAGACGACAGCATAAAACACCGTATTTTATTTGAGGGATGCCACCCTATTATTGCAAAGCAATGCCGCGAAAAAGAACTGCCTTACCCCGCGCTTGATGAGAGTGGAGAAATAGTCGCTGATGATGACTTTTGGCAGATTTTAAAACATACGCAATCGCTTGAAGCCGCTAACGACTCACAGTAAACTGAAAAAAGTTTACTAATTAATAATTTGAGTCTCCATTGAGTCATTGTAGCTTAGCGTTATACCCGATAACTGAATTAAAAGGCGTTGGCCCCAAAATGGCCGAGCGCCTTGCTAAGCTTGGTATTCATACAGTGCAAGATATGCTGTTTCATTTACCGCACCGCTATGAAGACCGTACTCGCATTCACCCCATTTGTGAATTACAGCCACACAGCCATGTGAGTGTCGAGGCCACAATTGAAACCAGCCAAATTACATTTGGCAAAAGACGCATGCTAGTTTGCCAAGTTAACGATGGCACAGGTCGTTTAACGCTGCGTTTTTTTAATTTTAGTGCGGCACAAAAAAATGCGCTCAGCGCTGGTAAAATTATTCGCTGTTTTGGTGAAATACGCCGTGGTCGGGTTGGGTTTGAAATGACCCACCCTGAATACAGTTTATCAGACACGCCATCAGAACAACCGACGAACACCACCCTAACACCCGTTTACCCTGTTACTGAAGGCCTTAAGCAGCTATCTATCCGCGCTTTAAGCGACCAAGCCTTAGCTTTACTTGCTAAATATCCCGTTGAAGAATTACTGCCAGAACAATTTCAACCCACTGGCATGCGCTTAAGTGAAGCACTTTTGACCTTGCATCGCCCGCAAAACGATGTCGATTTAACGGCGCTTGAGCAAGGCTTTCACCCTGCTCAGCAACGATTAGTATTTGAAGAGCTGCTCGCACAAAATTTAAGCTTGTTGAAGCTACGCCAAAAAGGCCAAAGTGTAAAAGCTATTGCATTAAAGCCTCATAACCCGCTAGAGACAGAGTTTTTGTCGACACTGGCATTTAGTCCTACCACGGCACAAAGCCGAGTTGTGGCTGAGATCAAGGGCGATCTTCAACACCCTTTCCCAATGATGCGCCTTGTTCAAGGTGATGTAGGCTCAGGAAAAACCCTTGTTGCCGCACTCAGTGCGCTAACAGCAATTAGCGAAGGCTACCAAGTTGCCTTAATGGCTCCGACCGAAATTCTTTCTGAGCAGCATGGTATCAACTTTAGCCAATGGTTTAACAACTTGGGCATTGAAGTCGCATGGCTTGGAGGCAAAAGTAAAGGAAAAGAGCGCACCGCCACACTTGAAAAAATAGCCTCGGGTGAGGCGCAAATGATTGTTGGCACTCATGCGCTGTTCCAAGAGCAGGTCGAATTTAATAACCTTGTCTTAATCATTATTGATGAGCAACATCGCTTTGGTGTGCACCAACGATTATCACTGCGTGAAAAAGGGCGTTTTGGCGACTGTTATCCCCACCAACTGGTTATGACAGCCACACCTATCCCACGCACGTTGGCTATGACCGCGTATGCAGACTTAGAAACCTCTGTGATTGATGAATTACCGCCAGGTCGAACGCCTATCACAACCGTTGCCATTCCAGATACTCGCCGTGAGGAGATCATTCAACGAGTCAGAACAGCCTGCACAGCGCAAGGCCGTCAAGTGTATTGGGTTTGTACGCTTATTGACGAGTCTGAGGTATTGCAGTGCCAAGCAGCAGAGGACAGCGCAGCACAATTAAAAGAAGCCCTGCCCGAGCTAAATGTCGGCTTAGTACATGGCCGAATGAAAGCCGCTGAAAAGCAAGCGATTATGAGTGAGTTTAAAGCGGGTAATATTCATGTTTTAGTCGCAACAACGGTGATTGAAGTGGGTGTTGATGTGCCGAATGCCAGCCTGATTATCATTGAAAACCCCGAACGCTTAGGACTTGCGCAGTTACATCAATTAAGAGGCCGTGTTGGTCGAGGGGCGATAGCATCGCACTGTGTTCTTCTTTATCACGCGCCTTTATCTGCAACAGCACAAAAACGCTTAGGTGTATTACGCGAAAGTAATGACGGCTTTGTTATTGCCGAAAGAGACCTTGAAATCCGTGGTCCAGGTGAAGTGCTCGGCACCAAGCAAACCGGTTTAGCCGAATTTAAAATCGCCGACCTTAATCGCGACAAACAAACGCTGGCCCATGTCAGACCCATTGCCTTTAAAATGTTAACCGACTACCCAGAGCAATCAAACAAGCTAATTACACGTTGGTTAGCAGGCAAATCAGATTACGCGCTCGCATAAAAAAGCCCCGCATCAATGCAGGGCTTAAAATAAGGGAGTTATCCGTGTGAACGGTTAGAATTTGTATTCAATACCAACGCCTAGGTAATCTTGATCCACTTGGTTGTCCATATCAAATGTTGAGTAGAAACCAAATACTTTGGTGTTTTTGCTAAGCGTGTGATCAACACCAGCAGAGATAGCCGTTTTCTTATCGCCTTCATCAAAATCCATCACTTGGTATTGAACTTTGAACGTGTTGCTATTCATTTTATACGCCGCATTCACCAAGTAACCATCCGCTTCTGCGCTGCCATCCACTTTCTCTTGTGTTTGGTACATAGCACCTAGTTTAAAGTCGCCGACTTTACCTTGTACGGTTGCACGTACAATATCGTAGTCTTTCACTTCACTATCTGCTGCAACAGAGGCATACAGTTTGCTGTCTTTTAATTGAGCGTCACCGTAAGTAACTGCAAGTGAATAACCGTTATCTGCATCAACATCATCTTCTGCAATATAGGTTGCAAGCACTTTAAAGCCACTGAAATCGTTAGATGCGTAAGAAATCGTATTACCTAAACGGTTTTCACCTTTAAATACATTTTTAATATCGCCTTCAAGGTCATTGAATAAATCAATTTTGCCTTGAGATAGCTTCATTGCTGTGTCATTACGACCAATCACAACCTGACCAAAGCCACCTTTAACACCTACGTATTGGTTACGTGCAGTGATGTTGTCATCATTGTCGCCTTTTGAATCAGCGTCAGATACGTCAACACCGAACTCTAGTTTATAAACAGCTTCTAAGCCTTCAGTTATTTTTTCAGAGCCTTTCAGGCCAAAACGTGAGTTATTGCTTTTGATTTCAGTGAAAGACCCTTCACCATCGTCAGATGATTGAACAGTCACGTTTGCTTTACCATACATATCAACATCCGCTAATGCTGAAAAAGATAAACCACCAAATAAAGCTAAGAATAAGCTAGACTTTGCAAATTTCATGTCGTTTCCTCAATAATCGCAACAAAAACACGTGCTCGTGTTTCAATGCGGGCAGTTTGCCAGCGAAAAATGACAGAAAAATGACAATTGAAATAAAATCGTAAATTTAGCTTCATGAAATGTAATTATTTCTGAAATAAAAACGTAACTTACTACTGCAAAATAAAATTTTATTTAAAGCATCGTTTAAAATTTTTTAAGCTTTAATTTTTAATTCAGTCAATAAAGTCACCAATTTCTCTAATAGTGGCGTTTGTTCATTATCTCTGTGGTAGGCAACAAACACATCTCGCGAGGTATGCGCCACATCTTCAACATGATATAGCTCACCCGCTTTAAGCTGCTCCTCGACTAATAACTGAGGAATAAAGGCACTACCGCCACACTTCAAAATTAAGTCTAAGGCAATACGCCCTGTGCTGGTTCTAAAATAAGGAGGAGCGTGACCATTAAACTCACGAGCATGCCATAACGAAAACGAGGTGCCCCAGTCTACATACACATACTGGTTATCAAAAAAGTTCTCACTGTTTGCTGTTTCGTATGCACTCACCGGAATGATCGGCAATTCACAAATACGCTCAACAATTAACTCATCTACTTTAGGGGGATCGAACAGCACGGCTAAATCGAGTGTGCGCTCAAGTAATAAACGCGTGCTCTCTTGCTGCGCCTTCACTTCAGCAACCAATGAAACTCCCGGCATTGCCGAGACAATATTCGTGATCCCAAACTGTAAAAAAGCATCCCAAATATTCGGAGTGCCTGCTAAACTAATTTGCTTATGCATATTATCAGCAAGTGCCACATCGACTTTAGCCCTTTGCATGCCGGTGATAATCATTTGTGCGTGAGGTAAGAGTCGTTCACCCGGCGCTGTTAGCTGTATATTATTACGCTGACGAATAAATAAATTAACGCCTAAACCTTGCTCTAATTGACGGATCCGAAAACTCACAGCAGACTGGGTAATGTACAGGTTTTCAGCTGCCTTACCAAAGTGACGTGTGCGCACCACTTCAACAAAGGTCTTTAATAAATCGATATCCATTTTTTACCCTTACGATAAAAATAACTTGTTTAATAAAATCGACAACTTGATCCATACTCCTGCAAGAAAATAGGGTATGAGGATACAGCCATGAGCAATGACATTTCATCACTTCGTCAGGCATTCGTAAGCCAACGTCAATTTTATGATGATCAAAACTTCCCACGCGGTTTTGGTCGTAGTGGTCACTTCACTTTGCTAGAAGCCGACATTCTCGAACAGCATGGTGTTGTACTAAAGGGTTTATACAACAAAACCCTAGAACCACAAAATGAATTTCAAACTCAATTTGTGCAAGTAGTCACAGGTAACCTAGAAGCAACCAACCCAATTGAGCGCGCTTGGATAAAATACCTAAAACAAACTACCTGCAAAACTAAGTTTCATACTTTGTTCGGTCGTTCTCGTATCGCGAGCCCGACACCACAAAGCGTTGATTATTATTCTGAGTCGGATAGTTTGTAAGCAAGTTGCTTTTTTAACTTTTTAGAGTTACAACATGTAATAACTTACGCTACGCGATAAAGTTATTACAAGGTAAAACGTGACCAGAAAAATATTAATCATTGAAGATGCACCTACTATTGCGCGAGTGCAAAAGCATATCGCGCATAAAGTCGGGTTTGAAGCAGACATCGCAACATCGTTAGCTGAAGCTAAACAACTTATTGCTGAAAATAACTATTTTTGCGCCGTTGTTGATTTTATCCTTCCAGATGCACCCAACGGTGAAGCCATCCCCTGCAGCGTCGATGCCGACATTCCTACCATCGTTATGACCGGCAATTTAGACGAAAAAACCCGTAACACGGTCGAAAAGCATCCTATCATTGATTACATCACCAAAGAAAATAAACAAGCCTATCAATACTTAGAAAAACAACTGACTCGCCTACCGCGTAATGAACAAATATTGGTTTTAGTGGTTGATGACTCACCCGCAACTCGCCGTCACATTTGTAATCTACTCGCACGACATAAGTACCAAGTTATTGAAGCGGTAGATGGCGTAGATGCACTGCGAGTCTTAGCAGAAAACCCCTCAATCTCTGTGATCATTACTGATAACGAAATGCCAAATATGAATGGCGATCAGCTCTGTGTCGAAATTCGTCGTCTGTATAACAATGACGAAAAAGCCATAATTGGTATTTCAGCACAAGATACCTTGCATTTATCAACGCGTTTTTTAAAGTCTGGCGCTGACGATTATTTAAGTAAGCCCTTTAATAACGAAGAGTTTTATTGTCGCTTAAGCCAAAACGTCGACATGTTAGAAAATATTAAAACGATTCGCTTACAAGCGAATACCGACTACCTAACATCATTGCCTAACCGCCGCTATTTCTTTGGCGAGGCGAGTCAGCATTTAAAAGCGGCACACGCGGCAAAAAAATCGGTCTCACTCGGCATGATTGATATCGATTACTTTAAATCAATTAACGACAAGTACGGTCATGACTCAGGTGATGATGTACTCAAATGCCTGTCACGGTGCCTACTTAAGTACTTTAAAGATAATTTAGTCGGACGCTTAGGCGGAGAAGAGTTTGCTGTCTTTTTTGCTGATAATGATCCGCAACAAGCACAGCAACGATTAGAAAAATTTCGCCATTTCATCGAAAAACACAGCGCGGAATTTAGTCGTGACAACATTACATTTACGCTATCTATCGGATTTCATAATGGGCCTGTTTACAGCATTGATGAACTGATAAAACAGGCCGATTTAAAACTCTATCAAGCCAAAGAGACTGGCCGTAACAAGTTAGTGAGCTGATATTAAATAGGTTTAGTCACTGCTTTTAATGATGCTTTACGCTGCTTACGGCTTTGACGGTACGAATCCCAACTGAACAAAGCCAGCGCGCTCCATATACACGCAAACGTTATCACCCTTTCAGCGTCAAATACTTCGCCATAAAATGCCACTGCCAGCACAAACATTAAACTTGGACCAATATACTGAAAAAAGCCCAATGTACTGTACTGCAAACGTTTAGCAGCGCCTGTAAAACACAGCAAAGGCAACGTGGTCACCACACCAGCACTAATAAGTAACAGATTGATATGCCAATCATTGGCAGTAAAATCAGAACTGGCTGTGGGCACCATTAACCACCAGTAAACCAAAGCAACTGGCAGTAAAATTAACGCTTCAAGTAATAACCCTGGCAGCGATTCGATAGGCAGCTTTTTACGCAGTAAGCCATAGATAGCGAACGAGCCTGCCAAAGAAAAAGCCACGATTGGAAAAGAGCCAAAGCTGAGCAATTGTAATAATACACCGCATAATGCAAGGCCAACGGCTACGCCTTGCCATTTACGCAGTCGCTCACCTAAAAACAGCATACCTAACAACACATTTAAAAGTGGGTTTATGTAATAACCCAAACTCGCATCGAGCATGTGGTTATTGTTTACCGCCCAAATAAACAAGCCCCAGTTAAAGCCAAGCAAACTGGCCGTTACCACCAGCATTATGAGCAACTTAGGCTGACCTAATACAACGCGAATGCGCTGCCATTGATGGCGTGCAGCAATAATGATCAACAAAAATAACACCGACCAAATAACACGGTGCATCAAGATTTCAAAGGCAGATATATTCTGTAAAAGTTTAAAATAAATGGGTGCTAAGCCCCACATAAAAAACGCTAAACATGCGAAAATTACCCCTTTTCGCTGTTCAAGATTGGTAGGCATAAGTCAGGCTTTATAGATTAAAAACACTATTTTACGCCGCCTATTTACTGGCGCAACTAAAACGCGGCAAATAAACCCATGTATACCCAAACCACCTCAAGATGCGAGTTTCAGTTGGAATTAAAAGCGATTTAGGCAAGACATTGATTGCAAGTAATAGTGGTTCTATTGTTAAAATCAATAACGCAGTATAAATCGCTTTTAAACCAACCCTTTGGGCGCTCCACAGGCACTTACTCTCATCGTTGTTACTTCTTAAAAGGGACTGCCATTGTTGCAAAGTAACG
This sequence comes from Pseudoalteromonas sp. MT33b, assembly GCF_014117385.1. NCBI lineage: Bacteria > Pseudomonadati > Pseudomonadota > Gammaproteobacteria > Alteromonadales > Pseudoalteromonadaceae > Pseudoalteromonas > Pseudoalteromonas sp. MT33b. The sequence continues at coordinate 3,008,056 of NZ_CP059831.1, forward strand.
CCTTGATATTAAGCACCTATGAAACGCTGAATTCTGCATATTCAGGTCGTTTGAGTATATTGCTACAGACATCATCCAAAAAAAACACTAAAATGCTCGGCGATGAATACCAATACCGCAATGACTAACACCCCCGTTCGATCACCACAAGCCGTACTCAAACAAGTGTTTGGTTACAAGGATTTTCGTGATGGTCAAGAAGCGATTATAGCCGCAGCGCTTGACGGACAAGACTCGCTCGTCTTGTTACCAACAGGTGGGGGAAAATCACTTTGCTATCAAGTACCCGCCTTGATCCTTGATGGTGTCACTGTCGTCATTTCGCCGCTTATTTCATTAATGCAAGACCAAGTTGCACAACTCAAAGCACTGGGCGTTCAGGCCGCTTATATTAACAACAGTCTGCCATTCGAAGAGCAGCAAGCGGTGTACCAGCAACTGCATTACGGGCAAATAAAGCTGTTGTACGTCGCACCTGAAAAAGTCTTACAACACGAATTTTTAGAGCGCCTTAGTCACCTAAAACTCGCTCTGTTTGCTATTGATGAAGCGCACTGTGTCTCGCATTGGGGCCATGATTTTAGGCCTCACTATTGTCGGCTTAATGAGCTAAAACAGCGCTTTATGCATGTTCCGATGATGGCATTAACTGCCACAGCCGATAAAGCAACACGTTACGATATTATTGAGCAGCTACAGCTTAATCAGCCTTACGTACACACAGGCAGCTTTGATAGGCCCAATATTCGTTACACCATCGAAGAAAAATTCAAACCCATGGTGCAGCTGCTGCGTTATTTAAAAGAGCAGCAAAACCAAAGTGGAATAATTTACTGCACCAGCCGTAAACGTGTTGATGATGTTGCCGAAAAACTCGCTGATGCAGGCTTTAATGCCGCGGCTTATCATGCGGGGATGAGTAACGAACAACGACAATTTGTGCAGTCAGGTTTTGCCCGTGACGATATTCAAATTGTAGTAGCAACGGTTGCCTTTGGTATGGGAATTAATAAACCTAATGTACGCTTTGTTGTGCATTACGATATTCCTAAAAGTGTTGAAGCTTACTACCAAGAAACAGGCCGTGCTGGTCGTGATGGCTTAGCCGCTGAAGCGATAATGTATTTTGATCCGGCCGACATAGGACGTGTTCGTCGCTTTTTTGAAGATATCGAAGATGAGCAACGCCGCCGAGTAGAAGAGCAGCGCTTTAATGCGATGGCCAGCTTTGCTGAAGCCCAAACATGTCGCAGACAAATCCTGCTCAACTATTTTAGCGAGTACAAACGTGAAACCTGTGGCAACTGCGATATTTGCTTAAATCCACCGACAAGCTTTGACGGCACGTTGGTCGCGCAACAAGCACTCTCGTGCGTATATCGTGCAGAGCAGCGTTTTGGTATTGGTTATATTGTTGAATTGCTGCGCGGGGCAAATACCAGTCGTATCCGCGATAATAATCACCACCAGCTGAGCACTTACGGTATAGGCAAAGATCACAGTGTGGAGTTTTGGCTAAGCATTTTAAGGCAGCTTATTCACCAAGGCTTATTAAGCCAAGATATAACTCAGGGCTCTTCACTGCGCTTAACCGAAGCAGCTCGTGCAGTACTTAAAAGTGAATACGCCCTGCAATTAGCCGAGCCACGCTTACAAGCCAAACACGTTTATCAAGATAAACTCGCGCAATTTAATTACGACAAAAAGCTGTTTGCTAGATTACGAGCTCTGCGTAAGGAGTTGGCTGATGCGGATGACGTTCCTCCGTATGTCGTTTTCAATGATAAAACGTTGGCTGAAATGGCACAGCTCATGCCGACCAATGATAGCGAATTTTTAAAAGTATCAGGCGTGGGGTTTACGAAGCTAAACAAGTACGGTTCTCCTTTTTTAAACACCATTCGCGACTACCTCGCCGCCCACTAGGATTACAATGACTAACCTTATTTATGACGCCGAGTATGAAATAATTGTCATTAACTCACGCGACCTGCCTAACGACGAAGATTTTGAACTGTGGGCTACTCTCTTTTTGCACGCCCCCGCAATTAAAATTGCAGACTTTGATGCCGGTGCCGATCGTCATCAGTTAAGGTTTCACTTTACAGATCATAGTTTTAATCTAAACTTTGAACATTATAGCGAAAGTGTTTGGATAAACGCTGAAGGCGTTGAAGCGGCGAGTGTTTTGCCAAAACTTCATCAGTATTTAGTCATGCAGTTACAATAATAAGCTAGACTTTTTCTCACGCTTAGTATGTAGTAGTTGCATAGCAAATAAACAACTAAGGGTGTAAATGGGATTTAAGCAGTCGCACTTTGTTGCTCAGATTTTACCAATGGTGTTACTTAGCGTAACATCTCATGCCTATGCAGAGCAGGTACTCGCTGACAATAATAACTACTGTCACAACCAACGCACTCTTAAAACGCAAGACAACAACTTACGTCGCCAGCTCGATACTGACAATCCCCTCCCCGAAGCCGCCGATAACCGCAAAATCACTTCCATTAAGCTTGAACAGCTCAATGTCTTCAATACCGCACTTGAAGAAGAAAACAACGCGTTATTTCGCTTTGCGAATCGTGCTCATATGACAACCGAACCCGAAGTGATCCACAGTGTACTGCTGTTTTCAGAGGGGGATATTTATCAACCTCGTAAGTTACTAGAATCAGAACGACTCTTGCGTAAACAAGGTTATTTATACGATGCACGCATTCATGCTGAACTTGATTGCGACGGCAACGTGAATGTTAAAGTCGTTACGCGTGACTTGTGGACTTTGCTGCCCGAAATTAGCTTTAGTCGCAGCGGCGGTGAAAACGAATCAAGTATAGGCTTTCGTGAATCAAACTTTTTAGGCTGGGGTAAACGGGTGTCGTTCTCGCGTACGCACGATGCAGACCGCACCGGGTATTTATTTGTATACGATGACCCTAATATCTTTTCGAGTCGCTACCGTGGTCGACTCGAATATTCAGATAACGATGATGGTAAACGCCATTACATCGATGTTAGTTACCCATTCTACTCAATTGATACTCCTTACAGTTACGGTGCAACCAGTTACTCAGACCAGCGCCGTGAGCCACTCTATTATCGCGGCGAAGTTGTCAGTGAGTTCGAGCAAAAAACCACCCTCAATCGCGCTTACTTTGGACATTCAAGTCAACTTGCCCGAAGCTGGACACAACGAATCAGTTTAGGGATAGAAAACCGTGAAGACACCTTTAAAGCCATTGCTGCCACCCAGTTACCTATCGCAGATGATCGCAGCCTAAGTTACCCGTTCATCAGTGCGCAATGGTTCGAAGACCATTATGTAAAAGTAAGAAATTTCGACAGTATTTATCGTACTGAAGACCTAAATCTTGGCTGGAATATTCAAGCATTACTGGGTTATTCAAGTAAAGATTTTAGCGATGACGCCAGCCGGACTATTTATTCTTTGTCTCTGTCAAAAGCCCATTACAGCGGAGATAATCAGCTATGGCGCTTTAAAGCTGATATAGATGGTTATTGGAACGAAGAACAAGACGATGTCGAAAATCTCATAACCAGTAGCCAAGTACAATACTATTTGAATACCAGTTTACAACAAAGCTGGTATGCCAAAGTGCGCCTGCAATATGCCAAAAACCTAACAGCCGATAAACAACTCACCCTTGGCGGCGAAAATGGTTTACGTGGCTACCCGCTTGATTATCAAATTGGCGATCGTAGCTTTTTAGTAAGTCTCGAAAAACGCTATTACTGGGAATATGACTTACTGCAACTATTTAAAGTCGGTGGCGCGGCTTTTTACGACATCGGGCGCGCTTGGTATAACGACAAAGATAACGGCACGAATGGTAATGTACTGCAAAATATCGGTGTTGGCTTACGGTTAGCACCAAGTCGAGCAAATGCCGGAACGGTCATTCACCTCGATATTGCTGCGCCAATCAACAAAAAGGACAGCGACATTGATTCTGTGCAATGGCTTGTCACCGTTAAAAATACTTTCTAAGATAGTGTTATTCGGTTGGTAAAGAGCTAAAATCTCGACGCTTAACATTAATGTAGGATCCCCCTTGGACTTCGAAACACTCTTTAACGAGCAATACCATTTAATCGTGACGATTATCGCGATTTTACTTTACCCATTACTAAGAAAAACCACAAAGAAACTGCTGTTAAAAGCCATCAAAGGTAAAGCAGATCCTCATCGTGTTTATCGTGCAGAACTGCTACTAAACATTATTCTCGCCATTGTAATGCTGTGCCTAGTGTTAGTATTTTGGGGCATTGAGCTGCGCGGTTTATTAGTTTTAGGTTCATCACTATTTGCTATGTTAGGTGTCGCCCTATTCGCAGCGTGGTCGTTATTGAGTAATTTAACCGCCTTTTTATTAATGTTCATTCAAAACGACTGTCGTGTGGGCTATTGGATACGTGTCATCGATGGCGCGAACTTTTTAGAGGGACGTATCATTGAAATGGGTTTGATGAACGTGGTGCTTGAGCATGTCGATGGCCACAAGGTTATTTATCCCAATAATATTTTTGTTACTCGCCCAGTAATGGTGCTCAATAAAGCCCCTACTCCGAGTAAAACGCAATCAACAAAGCGTATTCTGGGACCCAAAAAATAAAGCCGCATCAGCGGCTTTTATTTTATGTATTGACGATGTCAGCAACTAATTATTGAGTTCAGCCGTTTTAAGCTCGTCTTCAATATCACTTATTTCGTCAATAAAGGTTTCTAGCTGTTGCTCTACCAAGCTATTTGCATGCGCAAAGTAAGCAAGATGGAATACGGCATCGCCCTCATTTACAAGCGGCATGGTTTGCTGGCCAATTACAATGCCACTTCGTGGCGCTAATAGCTCAAGCTCAGCATCACCAAGTGGACTGCTGATATAAGCGAGCACTTGCCCTTTCATGACGCGCTCACCAAGGGATACTTGCGCACGGACAATACCATCAACCTCTGCACGCACCCAACTTGTTGAACTTGCAATCACCGGCTCTGGGAGTTTTTTCGCCCGCTTACCACGCACCATTTTTAAATGACGCATAACATAATCAACGCCTTGCACACCGGCTGCAATCGCAATGGGGTCGAATCGCAGCGCTTCACCCGCTTCGTAGGTTATCACTGGGATACCTAAATTAGCCGCTTCGCTGCGTAAAGAGCCATTGCGTAATGAGGCGTCTATCACCGCTGGTGTACCAAATGCTTTTGCCATAGCCGCGGTATCAGGATCACTTAAGTTAGCCCTAATTTGGGGTAAGTTAGTACGATGAATCGCACCGGTGTGCAAATCAATAATGTGCGTACAGTGCATTGCCACCTGCGAGAAAAAGGCATTCGCCATTCGCCCAGCTAATGACCCCCGTGTTGAACCAGGAAAACTGCGATTCATATCACGACGGTCAGGTAAATAACGCGACTTATGGATAAAGCCAAATACATTCACTATTGGCACCGCTATAATTGTGCCGCGTAATTGTTCAGGCTCAATTTTTGCGAGCAATTGCCTTACAACCTCAACACCATTGAGCTCATCACCATGAATTGCCGCGCATACCATTAACACAGGCCCTTGCTGGACCCCATTAACGACTTCAATTGGAATATTAAGCGGTGAGTGTGTATAAAGCTTTGCTGCTTCAATAGAAAACGTTTTACGTTCACCCACACCAACCGTATCACCTAAAATTGAAAACGGAGTATTTTTCTTAACCTTTGCCACGCACTTTTCCTTTTACTAGAGCGCTTGTAAATCTTAGCCTTTACCACGTGTTGCAGTTCTTTTCGTTGCTGCATTTTTTTCAATAAAATCAACAATCATGCCTGCAATATCTTTACCCGTAGCCACTTCGATACCTTCAAGACCCGGCGATGAGTTAACTTCCATCACTAATGGTCCTCGTGCAGAGCGAAGTAAATCAACGCCCGCTACGTTTAAGCCCATTGCTTTTGCTGCAGCAACGGCTGTTTTTCTTTCTTCAGGGGTAATGCGAACCAATGTCGCACTGCCGCCACGGTGTAAGTTAGAGCGGAACTCACCTTCTTGTGCTTGACGCTTCATCGCTGCGATTACTTTATCGCCCAAAACGAAACAGCGAATATCTGCACCGCCCGCTTCCTTGATGTACTCTTGCACCATGATGTTCGCTTTTAAGCCCATGAAAGCTTCGATTACACTTTCTGCCGCTTTGCGCGTTTCGGCTAACACAACACCAATGCCTTGTGTACCCTCTAGTAACTTAATAACCACCGGTGTACCACCAACCATGCTTAGTAAGTCTTTAACATCATCAGGCTTGCTTGCAAACCCTGTGACAGGCATGCCTACACCTTTACGCGATAATAGTTGCAATGAACGTAATTTATCGCGAGAGCGTGAAATAGCCACTGATTCATTTACAGGGAACACACCCATCATTTCAAATTGACGTAATACTGCACACCCATAGAAAGTCACTGACGAGCCAATACGCGGAACAATAGCATCAAAATCTTTTAAATTTTCGCCGCGGTAATGAATTTCTGGTTGATCAGAATTAATGTTCATATAACAACGCAATGCATCAATCACTTTAACTTCATGACCACGTTGCTCAGCTGCTTCAATTAAGCGACGTGTTGAATATAAGTTTTGGTTGCGAGATAAAATACCAAGTTTCATAGTTAAAACCTTTACTGACAAACTCACACACTGAGCGTGCTATGAGCGCCTTTTATAATAAATGAGATAAAGCCGGATCGACGACTATGCGATTTTCCATTGCTGTACGCCCTAACAACATTCTAAACTTCATTGTTGAACGGTTACTTAAAGTCACTCTAACGGGCCAGCTTTGGCTTCCTGCGACTAACGTTGTTTCTATAAAGTAACGAAGCTCTCTTTGACCACTTGAACTGGTCACATACTTACGCTCCATCACTTTTGCACGACAGTGGACCACAGTATCCACATCATCCTGCAGAGGCTGGGTTGTGAATTTCACCCAGTTTTCGCCATTTTCTGAAAACTCTTCAATATCAAAAGCATGAATACACGATGTACGCGCCCCCGTGTCCACTTTTGCTTTGATTTTATCAATTCCTAAATCAGGAAGGCTTAGCCATTCGCGCCAGCCAACGATAATTTTTGCACTCATTAATGTGCCCTCTATAAAAAAGTGTCTTATACGCTACAGAGCTAGAAACACCAACAAAATATATTCATCTCATCGATAAATCGATTTCATTAATATAGTCTTGACTATACTAATGTATATACTCAACTATATCGCACTATTTGTAAAATGAGAGTTCAATATGATCAATGGGTTACTTCATGTCTTAATTTTAGACGAGCAAGGCGGTGCACGTGCTATTGACAATAGTACCGAGCTGGAGAATTGGCAACTCGAACATGGAAAACTTTGGGTTCATATGGATTACAGCCAAGCTGACGCTGTAAAGTGGCTTGCTGACAGTAATTTACTGACTGACTATGAATTAGCATCCCTGATTGCGGATGAGACGCGTCCACGCCTAACAAAAGTAACCAACGGTTCGATGCTCTTTTTACGTGGCGTTAATTTAAATCCCGCACAAAGCCCAGAAGACATGGTGTCTTTGCGCTTATTTATCAACGAAAACGTCATTATCACAACCCGCAAACGCCGTTTACTCTCAGTGCAAGATGTTGTTGCAACATTTGATGACAGTAACGGTCCATGTTCAATTTCAGAGCTCGTGTGTCAATTAGCACAAAATCTTACATCGCGTATGCAAGGGGTCATTGATAGCCTTGATGACACGTTGGATATATTTGAAGACGAAATTGATGAGCCAAGCAAAGGTTTTGATAACCAAGCTTTAGCACAAATGCGCCGTCAGACCATCGCCCTAAAACGCTATTTAAGGCCACAAAAAGAGGCCCTCATTACGTTGTTAAACAACAAATACAAGTGGTTAGATGAAGACGACAAAGCCCGTTTAAACGAAACAACCAATATGTTGATTCGCTTTTTAGAAGAGCTAGACAGCTCAATTGAACGTGCACAAATTATTCAACAGACTATTGCTAACCAAGTGTCTGAACAACTTAATCAGCGTATGTATGTGATGTCGGTCGTTGCAGCATTGTTTTTACCATTAGGCTTCTTAACGGGCTTACTTGGTGTCAATGTGGGCGGTATTCCGGGCACGGAAAGTCCGTATGCATTTAGCCTATTTTTAATCTTCTTAGTGGTCCTTACCGTTGGTATTGGTATCTACTTTAAGAATAAAAAGTGGTTATAAGCCTACCTTAGCGTGGCTCAACAGATTTGATTAAATCAAGGCGAACGGCGTGTTCGCCTTTTTTTGTGCTCAAAATTAAGTGCTCACCTTCAGGACTTATAATCTGTAAGTTAATCGCTTTGCCATTTACTTGCTCGCCTGAGTGCAATGTAATCTGTAAGTCTGTTGAGTGCATGCACCACAATTCGAATTGGTCGTAATCACCACATGCAATGGGTTGATAAGTCATGTTTTAAAATCATGAAAATAAAAAGGATATAAACAGTGTAGAAAATAACAAAAGAAGGAGCAAATGGCGCTCTCGGCAGGGATCGAACCTGCAACTCAGCCTCCGGAGGGCCACGTGATATCCATTTCACCACGAGAGCACATTTGTCGTTGTCAGTACCAACTCGCGATATCAGCATGACAACCCGGCAATGATAATGGCATCTTGCTATAAATGCTAGCATTGAACACTTTACATGCTTATAAATTCAGCAATTTTCATTAAAACACTTCACATTAAGGCAGAACCACGGTATTAACGTATACTTATAAAATTAATAACAAGGTGGGAATTTGATCATGAGTTTAATGTCAACAGAGCAAGTTGCAGAATTTTTAGGTGTAAAAGTAGAACGCGTGAAACGACTTGCTCGCGAACATTTACTGATCTCGAAATCACAAGATGACAAAGGTGAGCCTTTGTTCGAACACGATGATGTAAAAAAATACAAAGAGCTTGCCGAGCGAATTGGTGGCCTTTAGCGTTTTTGCTGTTTAATGAAGTGGTGAAGCTGCACAAGCAGTGGCGCCACTTTATCCATTGCCCCTCGTTGCTCGTACCAACAAATACACAATAATAAAAATAGCCCCTGAAATGCCGCTAGCTTGTTGAGCGAAAGGGTAAATTCGTGGTGGGCTGATATAAGTGTTCGGTATTGTTCAAGCAAAGCTTGCTGTTGTTCAGTATTCAGCTGAAAACTGACCACTAAGGCTGCCAAGTCAAAATAAACATCATTACTTTTGGCATATTCGAAGTCGATTAAAAACATACCGCTATTATTCACAATGATATTTTCTTTAACCAAATCATTATGGCAAAAGCCCATATCTTTTGGTGCATTAGCAATATAAGCGAGTGACTCTTCTATTAATGAAAGATGCTGTTGGTAGCGAGTGGTGTGTTGATAACAATTAATTTCATAAGCGATGTCCATTGGCTCTGTGAGCAAGGGATACAGGTGCAGATTGACTAAATCTGGCAGTAAACTGTCACAAAAATCGCCGCTGGCAATACGACCTTCAACATAATCGAAAATAGCCGTGTCTGTGACTTGTTCTAGCCAAAGAGGCGCTGGGCAGCAACTTTGTTTAGCAAAATGTGTTTGAGCAGCCAAGCCTACCGCAGGCCAATGGTCGCGATAATGTTTTACCAAATAGCTATTGGTCGCTGTTTTTACTAAGTAATTATCGTTACTTAACCCTTCAACCAATGGACTGATTGACGTAATCGTTAACGCGGGATCAAAACGCGAAAATAGCGCGTTTATTTGTTGTTCTGTTTTCATTTAAAGTTGAGCTAATGGCTTAGCTTGATGTTGCTCATACTCTTCATACCAGGTTTTAAACCCCCACGCTGCCATAATGGTATAAAACACAAACAGCACCAAGGTCGGGTAATACCCTTTTTCAAAGTACAAATACATGGACGCCGCATCTATAACAATCCAGTATAGCCAATTTTCAAGAACTTTTTTGGCGACAAGGTAGGTTGTAACCACAGCAAAACAGGTGGTAAAGCTGTCTAAATATGCAAAATCTGCATGCGTGTAATTGGTCATGATGAAACCAATCACCACCGAGGCTAATGAGGTAGTAAATAAGATCACGACATGCTTTTTTAATGACCACGAAACAATCGGCAACCGGTCTTTATGGTTTAAACCTCGTCGCCAAATTACCCACCCATACACAGCCATGTACATGTAGTATAAGTTAAGCAGCGACTCCATTAATAGCGCGCCGTTCCAGTACATTACGGTGTAAATAAAGGTGCTTGCAAACGCGGCAGGCCAACACCATAAGCTCTCTTTAATCGCGAGCAACAAGTACGCCATCGACAACGCCACTGCAATATATTCCCAGTGCGACATTGCCGTAAAGCCAGAGAAAGTTTCGGTTAAAAATTCCATATCACGCCGTCGTTATCGATTACTTAATCATCGCTTGGCGACAAATCACCGTGTAAAAATTTACAAACAAAAATTGCTTTACCAAACTCTTCATAAGAGCGCTTAATTTCAGTGTTAAGTACAGACATGACTAAGTCGTAATCACCAAAAATCTGTGTAGATAGCGTATTAGTAATCACTTTAAGGCCATCATAGCTGTTTACGCGGTCAATAAAGCCTTTAATAAATGGAATGTAATCTTGATGAAGTGGGTATTTACTAATCTCTACAGAAAGTTTCATTTTAAGCTACCGAGTTTTTTAACAGTGTCGCATTGTAACCCGCTTATAGCGACAAGTCATGGCTAAGGCTCGTATTTAGTGTAAAATCAGCCCTATAAATTAAGAGGAGTCATTATGGCACGCCGCATTACATACACATTTAAAAACCAACCTCGCGAAATCAACTTTTCTAAAGACAAGTACCGCGACATGTACCACGCCATTGCGGCAGCTGAGGGAATTGACTTAAGCAATTATTTAAAGATGGAACAACAAATAGAAATGACCTCAAAAGGCTCTGCGGCAGTGCGTAATTTTCGTGATCAAGAGTTTGCAAAAATGGGCTTTAGCGACATCTATTTTATTAAAGAGTAACGTGCTTCGTTACTCTTGATACTCATAGCTGACTCGCGGAGTAATATTACACAGTAGCTCGTAAGGTATGGTACTAGCACACTGCGCTATTTCTTCGACAGGCAGCTCTGGGCCCCACATGATTACTTCGTCACCCACTTGAATATTGTCGCCATTATCGCCAATATCAACTGTTATCATATCCATCGCGACAGTGCCGACAATACCATAGCGTTGTGATTTAATGATCACCGGTGTGCCTTGTCGTGCATGGCGAGGATAGCCATCACCATATCCCATCGCGACAACCGCAAGCTTGGTTGGCTTATCACTGCACCAACGGCCTCCGTAACCAACACACTGATGCGCATCAACATCGCGAATCGCAATAACGCGTGTTGTTAAACGCATCACTGGCGCTAAACCGTGTTCTTTACCCACGCCATTTAGCATCGGCGAGACACCATAAAGCATTAACCCTGGGCGAACCCAATCACCATGCCCATGCGGCCATGCTAAAATACCCGCTGAGTTTGCTAAACAGTGCTGCTGAGCTTTGCCATCCGTTAATGAATCAAATAACGCTATTTGCTGGGTTGTTTTCTCATCGTTTACATCATCAGCACACGAAAAATGCGTCATTAATTTAATATCATCACGTGCATTGTCACTTGCTTTTAAACGATGATAAAACGATTCAAATTGTGATGGTGCAATCCCTAAACGGTGCATCCCTGTATTAATTTTTAACCAACATGCTATCGGTGCATCCAACGTGGCACTTTCAAGTGCAGCCAACTGATTTTCATCATGAATAATGGTCTGAAAGTTATTCGCGAGCAAAATAGGTAAATCGTCTTGATGAAAAAAGCCTTCAAGTAAAACGATTGGTTTTGTTAAACCTCCCGCCCGCAGCGCTAATGCTTCATCAATACGTGCCACTGCAAATGCATCAGCGGCACTTAGGTGCTGGGCAATTTTAACCAAACCGTGGCCATATGCATTGGCCTTTAACACCGCCATCACCTTGCAATTGGGCGCAAAGTGCTTCACTTGCGCTAAGTTATTAGCCAGTGCTTTTAGATTAATTTCGGCGATGGCTAAGCGCATTAATATTCGTCATCCATAGCTGGGCCCGCGTAGTTATCAAAACGTGAGAATTGACCTTGGAACGTAAGACGCACTTTACCGATAGGACCATTACGTTGCTTACCGATTATGATTTCAGCGACCCCTTTCTCGGCACTGTCTTCGTTATACACTTCATCACGATAAATAAACATGATTAAGTCGGCATCCTGCTCGATTGAGCCTGATTCACGTAAGTCAGAGTTGATTGGGCGTTTATCAGCACGTTGCTCTAGCGTACGGTTAAGCTGCGACAGGGCAATTACAGGGCATTGTAGCTCTTTGGCAAGGGCTTTTAATGAACGCGAGATTTCGGCAATCTCTAAGGTACGGTTATCAGATAAGCTCGGAACGCGCATTAGCTGCAAGTAGTCGACCATGATCATACTAATACCGCCATGATCACGTGCGATACGACGTGCACGCGAACGTACATCGGTCGGTGTAAGGCCCGATGCATCGTCAACATACATCTTCCCTTTTTCCATCAATAAGCCCATGGTTGAAGAGAGGCGAGCCCAATCATCATCATCTAATTGGCCTGTACGTACTTTCGTTTGGTTAATACGACCGAGTGAGGCAAGCATCCTCATCATAATTTGTTCTGACGGCATCTCTAGTGAGTAGATAAGCACGGGTTTGTCTTGCGTCATTGCCGCATGTTCAGCTAAGTTCATCGCAAACGTGGTTTTACCCATTGATGGACGTGCAGCAACAATAATCAGATCTGAAGGCTGCATACCCGCCGTCATTTTATCTAGATCGGCATACCCTGTACTTACACCCGTTACACCATCTTGTGGCGATTGATATAACTCTTCAATCTTATCAACCGTTTTTTCTAGAATGCTGTGTAAGCTTTGTGGACCTTCGGTACTTTTAGTACGTTGCTCGGCAATTTTGAATACTTTACTTTCTGCAAAATCGAGCAAATCATGGCTTGTGCGTCCTTCTGGACTAAAGCCCGCTTCGGCGATTTCGTTTGCAACACCAATCATTTCACGAATAACGGCACGTTCACGAACGATATTTGCGTATGCGTCGATGTTGGCAGCACTGGGAGTATTTTTTGCGATTTCAGCAAGGTAAGCAAAGCCACCCACATTGCTCAGCTGATTATTTTTTTCTAAGCTTTCAGAAATGGTGATCAAATCAATCGGGTCGCCTGCCTCTGCAAGACTCACCATCGCTTCAAAAATCAACTTATGTGTGCGGGTATAAAAATCCTGCGAGACAACCAACTCAGCAACACGGTCAAACGCTTGATTATCAAGCATTAAACCACCTAAAACAGATTGCTCAGCTTCAATTGAATGGGGAGGAACTTTTAACGTATCGACTTGCTTATCTGGTTTAGCCATATCTTCACAAAACTTAAATTGAATGGCTCTATTCTATCGACTTGCAAAGGCTGTGCAAATAGAAAAGCGGGAAATCTTCCCGCTTTATTGTAATTAAGCTAAACCTTGGTAACTAGACATATTACTCAGTGCTTAGATTAATGACGCTCACCTTAGTGATTATTTTTGTTTGCGCAGTTCTATGCGACCACTAATGGTATCCATTTCAATATCAGCGTTCCCGCCATTAACACTAAACTCAAGATCACTCGATGGTCCATACTTCGCTTTTATTGCTTTATCATCACTTAGCTCATTAACAATTTTGCCGTTTGCATGTGCTTCTATTTCAAACTGGGCTGATACGTCAGCTGGGAAGTAAAACTCCGCATCTCCACTGACAGATTCAAAGCGCACATTTGCACCGGTGAGTAATTTATTAATATGCACTTCGGCTTCGCCGTTCACCGTATTGATACGTAGTTTTTTAATTGCATCAAATGCAAAGTCGATATTACCGTTTACATTTTCAAGACGCACATCTTCGGCTTTGGTTTTTGACTTGATATCGCCATTTACTGCTGTAAAACGCAGCGTACCTTGTGAGTTTTTATCATTAATTTCACCATTCACCGTTTCAAAACGAATATCACCGTTTAGGTCAATCGCATTGACATCACCATTCACCGTTTCAAAACTCATGTTACCGCTAATATCCTGCACCGTTATATCACCGTTCACAGTATCAATGTCGGCGCCTGCTGCCAGCTCTTTGGCGCTGACGGTCACATTCACCCCAGCAAATTCGAGCTCACTGCTTTTTGGCATATAAATCGTTAAACGTGAACCGTCGCCTTTGTTCCAGCCACTTATGTTACGTGGCATTTTGACAATAAATTCGACGCGGCTTCCTTCCACATCTAAACGATAACCGTCGGCTTTATCATCTAATTCACCTTCGATTTTTAACACCGGTTTATCCCACCCTTCAATACGCACATCACCACGTTGGTTTTCAATAAAAATGCGCTTATTCGCAGGTATATCAACCTGTTCATTGATTGTTTGTCCTGCCATTGCCATCAGTGGCAGTAATCCTAATGTTAATGCGAGTAGTTTCATGGTTATCACTCCTAAATCGTTTGCCACTTAGGTGCATGCACCTTATTAATTAAATCAAGTTGTTGCTGATAAACCTGCGACAGCATTTGTAATAACGCAGGATTTTCAGGTTCATTTTCCAGTGCTTGCTTAATGGCACTCTCTGCTTCTTCTAATTCTTCAAGCTGCTGCTGCCAATTGTCGGTAAGTGCAGGTTGATTCTGATATTGCACCAACAAGCCCTGTTTTTGCTTCGTAAAATAATCACTCATGGCTATCATCGTATTCGGCTCGGTCTGAGCAACAAACAATTGCACGCTAAGCAGTGCCGCAACACAGCATGCAGCAACGGCTGCAAGCTTATTCCACGTAAAACGTGACTGTTCAGCTTGTTGCTCTGTAGGGTGAGCAATTGCACGCTCAATACCCGGCCATAAGTTTTTATCTGGGCCGATATCTTGCTTAGGTTGATTAAGCGAGTCATTTAAAAACTGTTCAAAATCTGGCTTACTCATTTTCATACCACTCTTTTAATAACTGCCTTGCACGGTGAAACTGCGATTTACTTGAACCAACGGCCATATCAAGCATGCTGGCTATTTCTTCATGGCGATAGCCTTCAATTGCATGGAGTACAAACACCATACGCGCTCGTTCGGGCAATCTGAGTACTAATTTATCAAGGCCATTTAAACCCTGACAGTCCGCTGCACTTTGTTCATCCATGCCACTTTGCTCAAAGCTCACGACTTTCTGTAACCAGTTTTTATGTTTACGAATATAGCTAATCGCAATATTACTCGTCACGCTGTGTAACCAGGTCGTAAACTGTGAGCGCCCATCAAAATTGGCGATTTTGTGCCACAACTGTACAAACACTTCTTGTGTTGCATCTTCGGCGTGCTCTTTATCTGCAATAAGTCGCAAACAAAGGCTGTAAACACGTTTCACATGCAACTCATAAAGTGCTGCATAGGCAACTTGATCGCCGCTTTTTACGCGCTCAATCAAGGTGTGCTCACTTTGCTGTGCAAACGCTTGCTCTGCATCTATCAACATCCCGGATGTTGTCCTTTATGATTATTGTTGTGAATTTAGTGTATTAGACGTAAGGAGGGATTCAAAAGGTTTAAATGAAACTAAATATTTTTTCGAGCAAGTATCACCTTGCTCGAATTAGGTCATTATTGTGCGGGGCTCGGTTCACTCTGTGGCGGTGTTTTGTAGCTCCAGCCTAAAAACACAATCCGTGCAGGGGTTGACGGTTTCCCCCCATTTTGTACTTTAAGCAGACCCGCATCATAGTGCGCCCCACTGCCGCCTGATGAGGTGATCACCGCACCACGAACACTGCCAAATAGCTCGCCACTTCCCGACAATTTTACCGTGGTAAGCGGCGCATAAATTGCGGCATACAAGTTTGCAGCGCCACTAAATTGCACACCATTCACACCGTTAAATGACGAGTAAAACGACAGCGATGGATGCCCACTGGTCGTTAATCCTTCTTGTTCAGTGATCACTTTAGCACCGGCACCAATATTAACTTTTCCCGTTAATAATACAGTAAGACTGCTGTCTTTTTTGATCGTCAGGGTGGTATCACCTTCCATTGAAAAATCACCATCTATCAATAAGATGACATCGCCCCCTGAGACTTCCATTTTGCCATCACTGGTCATTTTCAAACCATCTAAAGCAAATACATACTCTTTAGAATGGCTCCCATGAGATTGATTTTGAATCTTCTTATCAAACAAAAATACATCAGCTAAGGTCGGCACAATAATTTGGCTGCCACCATTGCTGTGAAACCCTTGTTCAGTATTAAACTTAAATAGTTGAGTAGGCCCAACCGAAACAGAATCATACCCAGTGATACCAGCCATTATGTCAGTCATTTTTTCGGGCAAAATTAAAGGGTCACAGTTGGTATCAGGGTTACTCGGGTCGTAATCAGGTGCCGTGGGGTCGGCTACAGTGACGGGTTCAACATTCGGGTTTATATTAAATTTACTATTACTGTAATGTACGCCGTCTTGCTGATTATTGTAGGTGTCTTTAAAGTCACCAGTACCGCCATACATGATATCGAGGGTCTCACCTTGAGTATTATCAATGTAAGTAGACCATTGCATTGTGGCATCACCATTTGCTCTTACTACACCTGAAATGCGGCCACCTCGGTGTTTATAGTAGCCCCGAGTATACACATTTCCATCGACTCGCAGACCACTACCTGGAGAAATATACACCCCCGTATTAGAGTGAATATTACCTATAATGGGCGATGACCCGTTTAAGTAAATTACACCACTGGCTTTTACATCACCTCTAATTGGCGAGTGCCCTGAAAGCACAACATCAGAGTCACCGGCAATAGTTGATACATCACCGTCGTTCGATTTAGTTTCTTCGTAAGTACCTTGGCTTGAATCATAGCTGTCGATACTTCCACTGCCCGACAAATTAACCCCTTTACAGCCAACCATCGCATTGGTAAATACAGAGCTGCCTTTAGCACCTTGAATGCCAAAGCGTGCGACTAAATTACTCTGTGCATCGCCTTCAAAGCGCTGCCCTAGGCTGGCAATTTCAAGCTCGCCATCAGGGTTTTTAGTAAGGGTTGCACTAAAGGTAGCATCACTCGCAATAATGCCAGTACCAGACGCTAAATTCGTTTTATTAATTAAATCATCAACCGCTAATACGCCTTCACGGTTCAGTGTTTGTTGTAATAGTTTAGCTTGCTCAAACACCCCTTTTTCGGCTAGCAAACGGCTGTTTAACTTTTTCTGAAAATTACCGCTCAAACGTTCTTGCACAATATTTTCACGCAGTGAGCTCAGCACCACAAGACTGGCCATGCTCGTTAAAATCAGCACTGTAATTAAGGTAAAACCATGTTGCTTATTAAACACTGCCACCACCATATGCCTTCAGTAAGATTGTGTTTGTGAGCGCAATATCGATATTTATACCATTGCCGAATTGCCCAGGTAATTGCTCTGGTTTCACACTCACCGTCACCAATTCACCCGCGATATCAAACGATAAGCTCTCGACCCCTGTTAACAAACGCTCCGCAGCTGCGCCATTCAGTGAGCACATTAAGTTATTATCGTTTAAGCTATAAACTTCAGTAACTTGCACTGCGGTAACTTGACCATCACAGGCAATGACACCAGCAGGCTGAGTGATGGTTATCATGCTTTTATCAGCACTAATAACCGGGGTTATTTGAGTTTGCTTAATGCTGCGATTAAACACTTTACTCGTGTAACGAAGCACCTCTTGTGCATTTTCGAGCTCTTTGCTCACCTGAATCGTGCCTTTAATCGCCGAGTAAGACAAACTAATCCCGGCAAGTAAAAATGCTCCCGCAGCCAGCGCCACCATTAACTCGACTAAGCTAAACCCTTTTGTATGTTTTATCATTAACACACCGCCGACAAATCAGGGAAACTCGCATTCAAACTGATCTGGTTCTCAGCATTATCAGTCATGCGTTTATCGACCCAACTAACATTAATTTGCATGTCATTATTGTATACAGCAGGCAGAGTTAGTTCGTAGTCACTAACCTGTGGAGAAAGACTCGCTCTAAAGGTCACATCTTGAAATAAGCCGGGGTTGTTTTTTTGAATATCACAAATATGCGGCCAAAGTCGCTCTATGCTGTTTTGACCTTGAATAAGCGACACCGTGTAATGAAAACTGTTAGTAGCATACTGAAGCGATTTAAGTTGAGCAGCAGCCAACCCTAATAAAGCGATTCCGGCGATTACCACAGATATCATGACTTCTAGTAATGAAAAACCTTGCTGCTTAATCATGCACATCCTCGCTCTGAACTTTCAACTAACCAGTTTTGGCCACTTTTTAGTACACACATTACATAGTCAGTGGTGTTGCTGTGATTGTCTTTAATATCTATTTGCGCTTGCTGGTTAACCTCACCACTGGCACTCACGGTCAAGGCTGCTAGATCAACCGTTATGCCAGATTTGGTTACACTAAATTCTTTAAGAACCGTAGCCACGCCTGCTTCATTTAGCGTTACCTGCCAGCGGTTATTATTAACGACTAAGTTAATTTTTCGCTCACGCTTTACTGCTTCACTGCGCGCATATTTATAGACACTATTTAGTTGATTTGCGGTCGTTACAACGCGATCTTGCAAGATTTGCTGGCTAAATGACGGGAAAGCAAGACTAGCCATAATACCAATAATAACCAGTACGACCATTAATTCTATCAGTGTAAATCCGGCCTTTCGTCGCACTTCAACTACTCCCAACAATCATTCTCTGAGGCGGTGTAACTGCCATCATGTTTCACAGTGAGATCACCACAACGATCACTTGCTTGCGCCGAACCAGACTTTGGTGATGCTTTTAAACTATAACCACGGTTTTTAAAGTCACTGATTGCACCGGCGACTTTATCTGTAGGGGTGTAAGTGAAAGTATAAAAATCAGTATTTTGTGCCGTAAATGCGTTAGGGTAACCACCATTTCTTGAATAAATACGCTCAAGACTCGCGCTATATTGCAATAACTCTTGTTGTATGTCGGCACGGCGACTGCGTTGCATTTGTTCGGTATAAACAGGTAACGCTACGCTATATAAAATACCTAAAATAGCGATAACGATCAGTATTTCAACAAGTGTAAAACCACGGTGTTTTCCCGATGATAATGTCTCCTTCAACTTTCATTCCTTACAACTTTGTTATGAAACCACTATAAATGACAGCGCTGTCGCTGTCAATTTAACCAATTCTAACTAACTAGCCTGATTATACTAACTAAAAATAAAAAATTAAGACAAAAGACTGCTTGTGTTTAAAATAGGTAAACAAAACCCCATTCCATTAAACATTAATGCAAATAGCACAACTATTGACAGGAAAGCAAAGCAAAAAGAGTAGTAAGTAAGTAAGTAAGTAAGTAAGTAAGTAAGTAAGTAAGTAAGTAAGTAAGTAAGTAAGTAAGTAAGTAAGTAAGTAAGTAAAATTTAGATACAAAAAAGCCGCGCTTAATAAAGCACGGCTTTTTTTCTACTTAATATTGCTATTAAGCTTCAGCGATAACGATTACTTTGATAGTAGCCGTAACGTCTGAGTGTACTGCGATTGCAACGTCAAATTCGCCAGTCTCACGGATAGTACCTAGAGGTAAACGAACTTCTGATTTTGCAACTTCAACGCCAACAGCTGAAATAGCTTCAGCGATGTCGCGAGTACCGATAGAACCGAATAACTTGCCTTCGTCACCAGCTTTAGAAACTAGTGTAACTTCAGCTAATGCTTCTAACTTGTCAGCGCGAGCTTGAGCAGCAGCTAGATCTTCAGCGATCTTAGCTTCTAACTCAGCACGACGTGCTTCGAAAGTTTCGATGTTAGCTTTAGTTGCAGGAACTGCCTTACCTTGTGGGAAAAGGAAGTTACGTGCGAAGCCAGATTTAACTACAACCTGGTCACCTAGGCCACCTAGGTTTGCGATCTTGTCTAGTAGAATAACTTGCATGTCTCTACACCTTTTAAAAACTGTTAATCCGCTGCTTACTTATGTAAGTCAGTGTATGGAAGAAGGGCTAAGTAGCGAGCACGCTTGATAGCAGTTGCTAGCTGACGCTGATATTTAGCGCTAGTACCTGTGATACGGCTAGGTACGATTTTGCCACTTTCTGTAACATAGTTTCTAAGAGTAGCTAGATCTTTATAATCGATTTGTTGTACGCCTTCCGCTTTAAAGCGGCAGAACTTACGACGTCTGAAATAACGTGCCATGAGTTTAATTCCTCAAAAAATTCTTTCTATATGCTGAGCATGCAAGACCAATTGGCTTAAACCATTTCGGCCTTCGTGTCGGTTTAAAAAACCCGTCACTTGCACTTGTTGCCCAACGTGCAATTGTTGAGTCTGTTGTTGCATTGGCGTGCCACTGGCAACAACTTGAAGCCTGACATAACTATTACGGTTAAGGTCTGCTTCAACTTGCATCGATTTGTGTTCAAGAACAAAAATACAATGCGGTATACCAGCAGGGCTTTGACTATATTTTGGGGTTTTACATACAACCCCAGATAACGTCAGCTGATTCATAAAAGGATTAACCGGTTGGCTCATCTTAGTGTCTCAACTGCAAGCGCCATGCTTGGACTCAAAACGATTAAGCAGCTGGTGCTTCTTTCTTCTCTTCTTTCGCAAGAGGAGATGCTTCAGTTACAGCGTCTTTAGTACGCATAACTAAGTTACGAAGCACTGCATCGTTGTAGCGGAAAGTAGTTTCTAGCTCGCTGATTACTTCAGTAGGTGCTTCAACGTTCATAAGAACATAATGAGCTTTGTGAAGCTTGTCGATTGGGTAAGCCAATTGACGACGGCCCCAGTCTTCAAGACGGTGGATAGTACCACCAGCTTCAGTGATAGAACCAGTATAACGTTCGATCATACCAGGTACTTGCTCACTCTGATCAGGGTGAACCATGAATACGATTTCGTAATGACGCATGGATATTCCTTACGGTTAATAGAGCCTTCTACCGTTTCGGCCAGTCGGTTTAAGGCAAGGAATTAAATTTAATAAGCCGAAATGAGCGCGCATTTTACGCTTAGATTGATAATTAAGCAAGATAAAACAGCAAGCCAAGTTGCAATCTTATAAATATTTGCAATAGCTTAATTTTCTAAGGTAGTTAAGCATAAAACAAAAAACCCAGCCGAGGCTGGGTTTTTGAGATTCTGAAAAACTAAAATTACTTGATTTTAGCTTCTTTGAAAATCACGTGTTTACGAGCTTTAGGGTCGTATTTTTTGATTTCCATTTTTTCAGGCATGTTACGCTTGTTCTTGTCGGTAGTGTAGAAAAAACCAGTACCAGCAGTTGAAACTAAACGGATCTTATCGCGCATGATTCAGTTCCTTAAACTTTTTCGCCACGAGCACGGATTTCTGTAAGAACCGCGTCGATGCCTTTTTTATCGATAATACGCATACCTTTAGTCGTAGTGCGTAATGTTACAAAACGTTTTTCACTTTCAACCCAAAAACGGTGAGTTTGTAGGTTAGGTAGGAAACGACGTTTAGTCGCGTTTCTCGCGTGTGAACGGTGGTTACCAACCGCTGGACGCTTACCTGTAACTTGACATACTTTAGACATGTCTATATATCTCCAATAACTTCGCTCGAGCTTAATTTTCCCTTAGGCCATGTATTTGTGCCCCGGGATAAATCGAAGGGCGCTCTTTATACAGCTTATACAGGCAAAGATCAAGTAACAGATCTTATCCAATCAGCTCATGTGTAAATTTGATAGCGGCTAATTATAATGATCGAAAGCCCTTAGGGAAAGTAAAAACTGCATTTAAATTAAACTAATTTCTAAAAACAGCCTAAACTGCTCATTTTTAACACACTCTCTCGGGCATACAGCCTTATATAAGCCCTCGCTCGGCAAAAGAAACACAATTTTTACCGCCCACAATGATGTGATCCAGCACATTTATGTCAACCAACGACAGCGCTTGCTGTAATTTTTGCGTTATGAACTTATCGGCTTGACTGGGTTCTGCCACACCACTTGGGTGGTTATGAGCCAAAATAAGTGCCGCTGCATTATTTCTTAATGCGGCTTTAACCACTTCGCGAGGATAAACAGATGCGGCATTAATTGTGCCATAAAATAGCACTTCATCTTTAATCAACTGGTTTTGGCTGTCTAAGTACAGCACCATAAACACTTCTTGCTGTAACCCCCGTAGTTTAATTGTTAGGTAGTCGTACACCGACTGAGGCGAATTAAATACAGCCTCTCTATGACATTGCTCGAGCATGTATCGCCGGCTAAGCTCTAACACGGCTTGTAATTGTACATACTTTGCAGCACCTAGGCCCCTTTGTGCACAAAACTCATGTTCTGTGGCATTAAACAAGTTGTGCAATGTACTATTTATACGCAATAGATGCTCAGCCAACTCAACCGCGTTCATGCCCGGCACACCAGTACGTAAAAATATCGCTAATAACTCAGCATCTGAAAGCGCTTTAGCTCCCTGTAAAAGCAGCTTCTCACGTGGTCTCTCTGCCAATGGTAAATCCGTTAATGGCATCATTTGTCCCTAAAAACATTACTTTGGTCATTAAACTGTAATATAAAATCCAGTTTTTTCCTGTCTTTAAAAAAGAAAACTTCATGCAATCGGCAAAGATTTGCTATCGTTAGCCCATATCGACAAAGGTAAAATTTCACGTAATGACAAAATCAGTTAATAAAAAAATCCTGTTAGGTATGAGTGGTGGCATTGCAGCCTATAAATGTGCAGAACTTGTTCGTCGTTTAAAAGACGCCGGCTGCGACGTTAAAGTAGTCATGACCGACTCAGCCAAACATTTTATAACACCACTGACAATGCAAGCTGTGAGTGGAGAAATTGTCTCTGATTCATTACTTGACCCTGCAGCCGAAGCAGCAATGGGACACATTGAATTTGCCAAATGGGCTGACCTGATTTTAGTCGCCCCCGCAACCAGCAATATCTTAGCGAAAATGGCGATGGGCATTGCCGATGATTTACTGACTACGTTATTGTTAGCCACACCTGCTAAAGTAGCGGTTGCTCCTGCAATGAACCAACAAATGTATGCTCACCCAGCGACTCAAGCAAACCTTAGAACTCTCAAAGATCGCGGCATCGCAATTTGGGGACCCGGTAAAGGTGAGCAAGCCTGTGGTGATGTAGGTGCCGGAAGAATGTTAGAGCCTCATGAACTAGTGGCGCTGTGTACACAACCAGACATTGAGCCATTATTGGCAGGTAAAACAATCACAATTACCGCTGGCCCCACGCGTGAAGCCCTCGATCCTGTGCGTTATATTTCGAATCATAGTTCAGGCAAAATGGGTTATGCCCTTGCAGAAGCAGCGCTTGCTTTAGGTGCTAAGGTCAACCTTATTTCAGGGCCCGTCGCAATTACAGCACCCGCGAATGCAAAGCTCACCAATATTAAAAGCGCTGAGCAACTTTTAACTGCGTCGATGGAACTTGCGGTGCAGTCTGATGCTTTTATTGGGTGTGCTGCAGTCGCCGATTACCGCGCAGCCGCAATTCAAGATCAAAAAATGAAAAAACAAGGTGACGAACTCACGCTCACTTTAGTCAAAAACCCTGATGTGATCGCAAACGTGGCAGGGCTTAGTAAAAACCGTCCTTACACTGTTGGCTTTGCAGCAGAAACGCAAGATGTGGCTAGCTACGCCCAAGGTAAATTAAAAAACAAAAACCTCGACATGATCTGCGCGAATGATGTGTCAAAAGAAGGTCTTGGCTTTAATTCTGATCATAATGCTTTAACACTGTTCTGGCATAATGAGCAGCTAGATTTAGCCATGGGTAGTAAAAAGGATCTCGCGATGAGCGTAATGACTGAGCTTGCCAAGCGTTTGTAAAAATGCTGGAAAGAAGCTGAATAAAACATTAACATAAGCGCCTCATTTGCACAAAAAATGGCTTGTCTGACTCTACTGAGCACAAGTAATAAATTATAAGAAAGGAATGGTCATGCCTGCGACAAAAAGAAGTAATCGCAAAGAGCAGATTCTGCAAGCACTCGCACAAATGTTAGAAACCAGCCCAGGTCAACGTATCACCACCGCAAAATTAGCGGCTGAAGTGGGCGTGTCTGAAGCTGCGTTATATCGTCATTTTCCGAGTAAAGCACGGATGTTTGAAGGCCTAATAGAATTTATTGAAGATACGCTGTTATCACGCATTAACCTCATATTAGAAAATGAGAAAGAAAGCCAAACCCGTGTTTATAATATCTTGCTGTTATTGTTAGCCTTTGCTGAGAAAAACCCAGGAATTACTCGCATATTAACCGGCGATGCCCTGCAAGGTGAGCAAGAGCGTTTACGCGAACGAGTGCAAGGCTTATTCGAAAAGCTTGAAACACAATTTAAGCAAGTATTGCGTGAGCGAAAACTACGTGAAGGCAAAGCATTTCAATCAGACGAAACCACGTTAGCCAATTTCTTACTTGCCTATGTCGAAGGTAAGATGAATCAATTCGTGCGTAGCGACTTTAAAGCAAAGCCAAGCTCACAATTTGAAAAGCAATGGCCAGAATTACAAAAAATCTGGTTGTAAAACAAGCTTTATAAGCGCGATGTCATATCGCGCTTAATCCCCCACCTTTTCAGTGTCCCCCATAAGCGAGTCCTCGTAGCTCATTTCTCGTAGCGCGTTTCTCGTAGCGCGTTTCACGTAAGTAATAACTTTAACCCACCTTAGGAAACTAGCAACTTATCGTATCTACTCGAATTGTTTATTAAAAACGCTACACTGGGGCATAAACTTAAAAACAATGAGAAAGGTAAATGAAAGCGCAATTATCACTTTTGAGCTTAGCCTTGGTGACTAGCCTAGGCAGCACACAAGTCAGTGCTAAGGAAGCCCTGCAATTTAAAGACGTGTTTGATTTTAAATACGCAAAAGGCACACAACTGTCTGAAGATGGTCGTATCTTAACCTTGAGTGCAGACCCTTATCGCGGCAATGCACAAGGCCAAGTATACACGCTTAATAACAATGCCTTACTAAGCACCGTTGAACGCGGTACGCGCCCTACTATTAATAAAGCAGCAAACTGGGTCGCGTTTACACAAGTACCAACCCTACTTGAAAAAGAAACCACCAAGAAAAAAGATGAGCTAAAAAACAACCTAGTTTTAGTGAATACTAAAGACGGTGAACAACAAACGTTTAACGATGTAAAAGATTATGCGTTATCAGATGATGGCGTATGGCTTGCTTACCGTCTTGATCAAAAAGCAGATAAAACTGAGACCAAAGACGACCAAGAAAAAGACGAAAACAGCAGCGAAATCAAGCCAGACAAAAAAGATAAACGCTTTGATTTAGTGCTTGTTAACCTTCAAGACAAAACCACTCACACTATAAATAATGTATTTAGCTATGCGATTAGCAGCACTGGCGAGCAATTATTAGTAAGCCAAAGCTTTAGTGATGGTGCCGACAACCAAATCGTATTAGTCGACTTAACAAATAGTTTTAATACCAGTGTATTAATTGATGAGCCAGGTGTGGTTGCAAACAAAATTGCATGGCAACCTAACAGCAATACCGCAGCGCTTTTAGTGGGTAATTATGTAAACGATGATACAAGACGTCGCGACCACAGCTTACAGCTTTTAGAAAACGGGGCTCTATCAACCATTAACTCTGCAGATAGCAGCTGGACTATCGGTAAAACAGCCTCACTCACATGGTCTGAAGACGGTAAGCGTCTATATTTCGAGAATCACCCAAAACTGGCTGATAAAGTAAAAGCCAAAGAGTATACAGACGAAGCCTCTTTATATGATTTCGATACAATTCGCGACCATAAAGGCTTAAATGTTTGGCACAATAAAGACGTTGAAATTAAACCTCGTGAAGAACAACAGTGGAATGAGGCTAACAAACTTCGTCACTACCAAGCGGTTTACCACGTAAACGGTAAACAGGTTGTACAATTAAGTACACCCAATATGCCCGAGGTATCACTTAACACTAATCGTGACGCGCTTTTAGGCTACTCAGACCTGCCGTATTTAGAGCGTGTTATGTATGGTGGTTTCTTTGCTGATTACTTCAGTGTTGACGTTAAAACAGGTAAACAAACACCTATCGTCAGTGACTACCCCTTTAGACCCAGCCTTGCGCCAAATGGTCAATACGCGGCATTTTTTAAAGACAGCCACGTTCAGCTAAAAGACCTAGGTAACAACAAAGTTTCGACGTTATCTAAGGCAATTAACGCTATTTTTGCCGATGATAAGCATGACTACCCATCACCTCAACCGGGTTATGGTTTTGCAGGCTGGTTAAACGACAGCAGCCAAGTACTGGTTTACAGCAAATTTGATATTTGGGCTTTTGATGTCGCAACACAAAAGGCAACGCGCTTAACACAAGGTAAAGAAACAAATACCCAATATCGTGTTATTAAACTTGATAAAGACCACGTTGGCTTTGCTAAAGACGACACATTATTACTAAGCGCAACTAACTTACAAGATAAGCAAACCGAAATCGCTAAGCTTGACTTAACAAGCAATAAAGTAAGCAAAGTACTGTCGGGTAAAAAGCGCTATGATGTGGTGAAAAAAGCTAAAAATGCCGACAAATACCTCTTTACTGCGCAAACGTACCAACAATTCCCTGATTACTACCAAGCAGATTTTAGCTTCAAAAACCCACAGCGTGTGACGAACCTAAACCCGCAAATTAGCAACTTTGCTTGGGGCGAAAAACCTGAACTTATTAGCTATAAAGGCTTTGATGGTGAAGACTTACAAGGTGTTCTAATCAAGCCGGCAGGCTACAAAAAAGGCGACAAAGTGCCCGTCGTTGTGTACTTCTATCGCTATATGAGCCAGCGCATGTATGACTTCCCGAAAATGGAGTTAAATCATCGCCCTAACTTCCCTATGTTTACTTCGAATGGTTACGCCATTTTCTTACCGGATATCCGCTTTGAAATTGGTCACCCAGGTAAATCATCGACTCAAACCATGATCAACGCGACTCAAAAACTGATTGATTTAGGCATTGCCGATCCTAATAAAATTGGTTTACAAGGTCACTCATGGGCAGGCTACCAAAGCGCCTTTATGATCACCCAAACAGATATGTTTAAGGCGGTTGTATCGGGTGCACCTGTATCTAACATGACCAGTGCTTACAGCGGTATTCGCTTAAAATCAGGTCTTGCGCGTCAGTTCCAATACGAAACGGGGCAAAGCCGCATTGGTAAAACATTATTTGAAGCACCTGAACTTTACATCGAGAACTCACCGGTATTCTTTGCAGATAAAGTAAACACACCTATTTTAATTATGTTTGGTGACAAAGATGACGCCGTGCCCTGGCACGAAGGCGTACAGTACTATTTGGCACTGCGTCGTGCAGGTAAAGATGCTACGTTCTTACAGTATGAAGGCGAGCCACATCACTTGAAGAAATTCCCTAATCAGGTGGATTTTTCAATTCGCATGATGGAATACTTTGACCATTATCTAAAAGGTAAACCCGCCGCTGAGTGGATCAAAAACGGCGTACCCTTTATTGAAGAATAAACAATAAGCTGAATATCAGCTTATCTTCCCCCTTCCAGAGCCAGCATTGTTGCTGGCTTTGTTCTATAAAATCAATCATTCCATCTATTTTTTCGATTTTATCAATCGATTTAAACCCCAGTTTGTAAGTGGAAAGTTAACCAGAACAGCTCTATATTTCACGCAACTTCCAACTGGAGACAACACAATGTTAAAAAAATCAACCTCAGCATTTTCAAAAGTCGCTGTTGCTGTTTCATTACTCATCGCAACAAATGTACACGCCACTAACGACATCAAATCAAATCAATTTTGGTGGCCAGAGCAACTCGACTTAAGTCAACTGCGCGCACACGGCGCTGAATCAAACCCAATGGGTCCTTACTTTGACTACAAAAAAGAATTTTTAAAGTTAGACCTTAATGCAGTGAAAGCCGATATTGAAAAAGTGCTGACTGACTCTCAAGACTGGTGGCCTGCCGACTACGGTCACTATGGTCCATTCTTCATTCGTATGGCGTGGCACGCATCAGGTACTTACCGTACATTCGATGGCCGTGGTGGCGCTGGCGGTGGTCAACAACGTTTCGACCCACTAAACAGCTGGCCAGATAACGCCAACTTAGACAAAGCGCGTCGCTTACTTTGGCCTATTAAACAAAAATACGGTCGCAGCATCTCATGGGCAGATTTAATGGCGCTAACAGGTAACGTGGCACTTGAATCAATGGGTTTCAAAACCTTCGGCTATGCCGGTGGTCGTGAAGACGATTGGGAGCCAGATTACGTTTACTGGGGCCCTGAAGGCAAAATGTTAACTGACGAGCGCCGTGACAAAAAAGGCAAACTAAAAGGCCCATTAGCGGCGGTTGAAATGGGTTTAATCTATGTGAATCCAGAAGGTCCACATGGCAACCCAGACCCACTTCTTGCAGCTGATGATATTCGCTTATCGTTTGGTCGTATGGCAATGAACGATGAAGAAATCGTTGCACTTATCGCAGGTGGTCACAGTTTTGGTAAAGCACACGGTGCGAAAAAAGCGACTTGTTTAGACAAAGAACCCGCCGCAGCCGCTATCGAAGAGCAAGGTTTAGGTTGGAAAAACAAGTGCGGTAAAGGTCACTCAGAAGATACTGTTACTTCAGGTCTTGAAGGCGCATGGACCGTGACGCCAACGCAATGGTCAATCAACTACTTACAAAACTTATTTGCATTTGAGTGGGTTAAAACAAAAAGCCCAGCAGGCGCAACACAATGGATCCCAGAAAATGGTCAAGCGTCTAACCTAGTGCCAGATGCGCACATTAAAGGTAAGCGTCATGCGCCTATCATGTTCACAACTGATATCGCGTTAAAGGCAGATCCCGCGTTTCGTAAAATTTCAGAGCGTTTCTTAAACGACCCGAAAGAGTTCGAACTAGCGTTCGCTAAAGCATGGTTCAAGCTAAACCACCGTGACATGGGCCCACGCGCTCGTTACTTAGGTGACTTAGTGCCAGAAGAAGTGCTAATTTGGCAAGATTACATTCCTGAAGTTGACCACAAGCTAGTTGATAGCAAAGACATCGCGTCACTTAAAGCAAGCATTTTAGATTCGGGTTTATCTGTATCTGAACTGGTACGTGTGGCGTGGGCATCAGCAGCAAGCTACCGCGATACTGACATGCGTGGTGGTGCAAATGGGGCACGTATTCGTTTTGCTCCACAAAAAGATTGGCCAGTAAACAACCCGAAAGAAGTGGCAAATGTGCTGAGCAAGCTTGAGAAAATCCAAACTAAGTTCAATAAAAATGCAGCAGGTGGAAAAGAAATTTCACTGGCAGATATGATTGTTCTGGGTGGCGCGGCTGCTATCGAAAAAGCAGCAAGTGATGCAGGTTTTTCTATTGCAGTACCATTCAAGCCAGGTCGTATGGACGCATCGCTCGAAATGACTGACGTTGAATCGTTTGAAGTACTTGAGCCTACGGCAGACGCGTTCCGTAACTACTACAGCTCAGCATGGAAATCACCTGCTGAAATGTTAGTTGAGCGTGCTGATTTACTAAGCTTATCGGTGCCAGAAATGACAGCACTACTAGGTGGTATGCGTGCCCTTAACGCTAATACTAACCAAACACAACACGGTGTATTCACGAAAAAACCTGGCACATTAAGCAACGATTTCTTCGTTAACCTACTCGATATGTCAACGAAGTGGTCTAAGTCATCTGAAGAAGGTGTTTACGAAGGCCGTGACCGTCAGTCAGGCAAGCTTAAGTGGACAGCAACACCGGTAGACTTAATCTTTGGGTCTAACTCAGAGCTGCGCTCTATTGCTGAAGTGTATGCATCTGACGATGCTAAACAAAAGTTTGTTGACGACTTCGTTGCAGCATGGACTAAAGTAATGACGCTAGACAGATTCGACCTACGTTAATACCAATACCAACTCGCTTAATTCAGTATTATTGCGCGTTGGTATTCATTTTTCGCAACCCATTAAGCCGCTTTTACAGCGGCTTTTTTTATTTTGGATAAAATTCGCTCGACAATGCAGCTGATTACGTTAAAAATAACACTTTATTACTAAACAATTTAGCCATAGGCACCAAGGATGATCGCACGTTTATTATTACTATTTTTTATCAGTCACTCCTTCTTTGCCTTTGCACAAAATAGCCCTACCACATCCGTTGACTCTGTTATATCACTCAACAATGAACAGGTTAACTTAACACGTTTCGATATGAGTTATTTTATTGATAAAACAGGAAAAATGACACTGTCGCAAATACAAAATCAAACATTCACAGCCAGTAAAAATGAGCTCACTCTGGGCACCAATGCCAAAACAACGTGGTCAAAAATAACCGTCAAAAACAACGACAGCGATACCTTACGTTTATTTATTCACAACCCCGATGCTTACCATCTAGAAGAGGTAGGATTTTACGAAACCCACAATGGGCAACTCATTAATCAATCTGAAATTCAACTAGATACATCGGGTCCAAAAGCCAATATGTTCGGCGGCAGTGCTGTGTTTTCGTTCTATATTGCCCCACAGCAGCAAAAAACCATTTATGTAAAAAGCGTTACTTTTTCGCATCAATGGTTTGCTCTAAATATTTATAATGAAGAGCATTCAAAACGCGCCCTAGTTGGCAACGGCAACTACATTGCATTACTGGTTGGCATGATGCTAGCGCTGATGATCTATAACTTTTTCTTGTACTTATCGGCACGTAAAATAGAAAATATTGTTTACGCCCTGTATTTAATATCGGGCACGGTATGGGTGGCGCTTTCGTATGGCGTAGCTGCTAACTTTTTTGGCATTTTTAGTGCTGAAGTACTGCAACTTAATTCTAGTTTGCTCAGTATGCCCAGCTTTTTAGTAATTTTTGTGATGCTAATTTTCGAAACTAAAAAGCATTACCCAAAAGAGCATATAGCCCTGTCGCTCATTCTCGTATTACTGGTTGGCGACTTTATCTACAGTTTATTCGATGTCGTTGGCGCACTAAAACCAGCCAGCACCCTTGCCGCAATGATGATGACCGTCACCTTTGGTGTCTCTATTTCACTGTGGCGAAAAGGGGATTCACTCGCCAAATATTTTTTACTTGGCCATTCACTGTTCGTTATATTCAATATGCTGGCCGTGCTTTATTACAAAGGTATCACCGACGCAAACGTGATAAACAGTCATGGCGTCGGCATAGGTATTTTACTCGAAGCATTAATGATGGCGTTTATATTGTCTTACCGTATAAAAACGCTCGAAAAAATCAAAGCACAGCAAAAAGAATTAACGCGCCTTGTCGATACCGACCCAATGACAGGCCTGTATAATCGACGCTACTTTGATAGAAAAAGTGAAGAGCTCATTGCTACAATGGCAAGCAATCATCAAGAGTTAACGCTGATCATCGCCGATCTCGACCATTTTAAAGCCATTAACGACACTTATGGCCATGATATTGGCGATAAAGTCATTATTGAGTTTGCAAACATACTCACTACACAACAACGAAAAGACGATATAGCCTGCCGCTACGGCGGTGAAGAATTTGTACTTTTACTGCATTGCAGCCTACACGACGCCAAAGCCGTGGCCGAGCGCATCCGCGAAAAAGCAGCAAACACCCGCATCAAAAGCAATGATGCTCAAGCCGTAAAGTTTACCGTAAGCCTAGGCGTTCACAGCGTTGCCCATGCCTCAACCACAATAAAAGAAACCCTATCAATTGCCGACAAAGCCCTTTATAAAGCAAAAAACAATGGCCGAAACTGTGTTGAAGTAGCGGTGTAAGCGAGTTCACATAACGGCAATGAACAAGTTATTCACCGTAGGTCGTTTTATACAACTGCACATTTAAAGCACTTCGCACACACTAAGCCCAACTCATAAGCAAAAGCGGAATTGGCGCAAAGCAGAGCGACTAGAGTCTATCATCTATCCAGAAACAAAATAGTTTGCAATAAAGACAAAATAGTTTGCAATTTAATTAGTGTCAAGAATATTTCTCGTCAAGGGTCGTTGGACAGAGAGAAGCCTTTAATATACGGTAAAGTTAATTTTCGAAGTTTCTTAAAGGGAATAGTTTGCAAGCATTTGATGATGAATCGTTGTTGAGCTATATGTTGAGAACACTTTTTTTAAAAAGCCTACATCTTACTAATAAATGGGATGCTTTTGATGGTGCGATAAATTTTAAAAAAGGTTTTAAAATTTTTCCAACAGCACCAAATATAGAAGGGATTCAGAATTTTTTTCATCAAGGCACAAGTAAACTATTAATTCAAAAGGCAGAGGAAACATTGATTGGACTAGGCTATCAACCTAGCTTTTTCCATCCTTACACAACTTCATACTTAGTCGCACAATTTTATGGACGTTCTGATTCGCATATAGATATCAACGGTATCGTTAGAATTCAACACAACTTTGTGACTGATTTACAATTCTGTGAAGAGTGTCTAAAAGAGCAAATATATGACTTCGGAGTTTCTTATTTAAAGAATGAATGGATTTTTAGTGGCCGCTGCAAAGTACATGATCAAAAACTAAAAAGAATTAACATTAACTCTATAAACTCAAAGAAGAAAAAGCTTGAAGCTATCATGTCTGTATTCAGTGGCTCAGTCCCAACAGAATATCAGTCACAAGCATCGTATTTTTTTGAAAACAGTGAAATAAGACCGATAGATAACAATGAGTGTAGTGAGTATTACGCGCCGTGCCTTTCCGGTCTATTTTTACAATATGTAAAAGATATGTATCATAAATCTTGGTCAGATTCTGAGTGTGAAAATGGTGCTGAGGTCAGAAGAATGATAGATAGGTACAATTCTGCTGAATCGATGCTATCGAATGACTATTATGGAAACAAGGCAATAGATCAAAGAGATTTGCAGTCTGTAGCTCAAATTCCATTCGCATTTGAACCTGATCGTTTTTGGAAAGAAAACA
Source organism: Pseudoalteromonas sp. MT33b (assembly GCF_014117385.1). Taxonomy (NCBI): domain Bacteria; kingdom Pseudomonadati; phylum Pseudomonadota; class Gammaproteobacteria; order Alteromonadales; family Pseudoalteromonadaceae; genus Pseudoalteromonas; species Pseudoalteromonas sp. MT33b. The sequence goes on from NZ_CP059831.1 coordinate 3,041,289, forward strand.
AGCCAAAAACAGATTTAATCGGATTATCATACGACGGTGAAATACTCCATACTAAATTTGAATATCGAGCTTTAAGAAGTAGGGATTGCCAAGGCTGCCCTGAAACTTATTGCCCCCTAAAGTTAAATTGATTGTTTAAACATAGCTATTTTAGACGTCAACGCATGATAAAAAAGGAGCTAAATGTTGCTTCTTAGCTTTACTAGCTCAGATTTTTAAGAGTCGATACAATTCAATTTTTTTAACAGAGTATCCCAATCGGGATATTCCTTCTGACCGAAGTGAATCAGCCTACCTTCAAAATGCTCTTGGCCTCTACCACTGACATGGTCATCAATCAAAATATCGCCTTTTAACAATCCTTTATGGCTACATATGATTAGGTTTTTGGTCATTTCATAACCAAACTTGTCTTCAATCCAGAATCTTTTTTCAGTATATGAAAGCGGGTTTTTAGTGGATGGGGCTGTTAATATATAAACTTCAAAGTCTCTCTGATTTACTAATTGTTTAACAGCTGCAATGGAGCCTTTGACTGGCTCTAGATTCCTAAAAAAATTTGGTACACTTTGAGGAAATTTGTTATTTGGATCTTTTTGTTTTTCCTTACGGATACTTTTGGAGTAATCACATAAGACATCATCCATATCGATGTAAACTATTTGCATACCCCCCCCCTTTCGTATTACTAAAGTAGCACAATTACGAGCACTAAGATTCTTCATGTAAAAGTCTGCATTTCATTCGAACCAATGTAGCCAAAATCGATTTGCTCAAATGCTATGTGTTACTTAGCCTCTTTGTTCGAGAAGTTTAGTCACTTTAAGTACAATATGGAAAGTAAGTTAAATTGGAGGTGCTATTTGGTAAATGTCACAATAGTGAAAATAAGCATTATTAACGACGAATTCAGACATAATAGTGTAAATAAACACTATTACGGTGGATAAAAAAAATGATTAAGTAAAGCTCACTCTCGTGCGCTGAAACACATTGAATAAGCTTATACTGGTTTATAATCCCAATAAAAAGCGGAGATAATAAACCAGTATAAGACTGTATTTCGCCTAGGTTGACAGCAAAAAGTTAGTAGTTACTAGCTCAAGACTATGCGAGCGAAATATTTGAGTGAAGACTCGAATATTACAATCTAGTCCTTAATTCACACTAAATTAGCTTCTTAAAACAAAAGCTCCATACCAGTTAGAGTCTACTTCTAAATCGCACTCAGATGTCGAGCGAGAAGATTTAGACAACTTTAACTTTTCTTCATACGACAACTGGGCAGCCTTCTGTGTTAAAGAAGATCTACTTTTAAAACTTTTCTTGTTTACAGTTGTTTTATCTTTCATTTAGATTTTGAAGAACCGTTTCAGGTCTCTAGTTCCTATATTATTAATACAGTATTGGTTAATATTCGTTTCTCTGCCAGCGGATGGTACGCGTTTCGCTGTAGAATTTCCATTTTCAACTGTAATGTACTTTATCGCACCGTTGAACTCTTTCGACCATTTTTTTTGGTTTCCGTTCAATTCAAACTGCCAATCTAACAGTTTTTCATCTATTGATGAAAGGGCGTTAGTTATTTCCAATACTGACTTAAATCTGTCATCAGGTGATGGCTTCAAACATTTGCTAATAGTTTGTTTAATCTTATCAGGTATATGCTCTGGGTATGCGGTTCTATTTGGAAAAGCTTCATTCCTCAAAGCAGCCTCAAATTGAGCGCGATCCAAGTTACCTGCCACAACATAACTCATAAACTGCTGATTAAATATTTCGCTACCAACACACATCCTGTAAAGAGTTAACCCTACCTGATAGACATCAAATGCAGTTGTATATTCATTTGCTGCAAAACACTCTGGAGGTAGTTGTTTTACATACATCTGATTGGGTGTTGCTAACCCTAAAGAGTTAGTGTGTTTTGCAAGCCCAAAATCTGAAAGAAGAGCTTCACCTCTATGGCTTAGCAATATATTGTCAGGTTTTACATCAAAGTGAATAAGTCCCTTAGAGTGAATATTATGAAGTCCACTAACAAACTGACATACAAATCTGATTATTTCTCTTACAGTTAGAAAGCGTTGACTCATAAGTTGAGCTAACGAACCATTTGGGAAATAAGGCATAGCCAAGTATATAAAATCGTTATCTTGGCAAGCATAGTTAATAGGGACGACATATGGGTGAGAACTCTTGTAAAGAGTCCTTGCTTCATTAAAAAGTGCATTGGCATCACCGACGCTATTTTTGGGCACCCGTTTAACTACAAGTTCAGCGTCTAGTGCCTGATCATAACTCCTAAATACTTGTGAGTTTCGACCTTCTTGACCTATTTCCTCTCGAAGTTCAAATTCAATCTCAGCTACGGTATTAATATTAAGCATTCATTGCTCCTGTAGCAGTTAAAACCGCTTCCCTTTCTTTCTCTGTTAGCTCATGCCAATTCTCAATAATTTCGTAATTCTCTTGCCCTCTTACCAAGGGTTTTATTCTTCCTCTTTCGATATTATTTTTGGCGGCAATGGTGCTTATGGCCCCATAGTAATAGTTATTTAAAGCACTGCTTGCAAAAGCTTCTTGGATCACTCCTTCAATTTGAACACGATCAATATTAATTGATCTAGCCGATGGCTCTGAAAGCCTTACTCCAGCCTTCTCTACATCATATTCTCGAAGAATATCCAATATATTACAGCGCACATATTTAAGCTTTTCCGGCATACTCAGTGCATTTGGAATAGCAATTTCTTCAATATTAATAATGGCATTTTCATTTGTATCGTAGATGCTAAATGTAACTTCTGAAGGGGAAACCCTTATTCCTATAGTCCTCAATTTTTCCTCCTTATTTACAATTCCATTTTCCCAGCTTGTTCGACTTCCTCATGGTATTTTTTCCAATCAGGTAAGTGACTCGAAACTAGGTTCCAAAACTCTTTATTGTGTTTTTTCTCAACTGTGTGGCAAAGCTCATGGATGATAATGTAATCAATCACTTTTCCCGAAAATTCCATTATTTTAGGGTTCAGTTCGATTACATTGTTTTCTGTGCAGTTACCCCATCTGCTCTTAAGCTTTTTAATATTAAAGGTAAGGGCTTCCAGGCCAGTTTCTTTCTGCCAATAGTTGATTCTAGCGGCCAATTTTTGAGAAGCTTTTTGCGCGTAAAAACGTTCAAGTTCAGGCTTAAATTCTGAAAGCGGAATCGAACCTTTTTTAGGTGTACGAATAGAAAACTTACTATGGTTAAAGGTAATTTCTAAGCGTTTAACAGACTCATCATAAATCACCTCACAGTAATATGAACGTCCTCGATAGACAGCTCTGCTTCCTGTAACAATTTCATCCTTTATAGGTTGATTAACTTCAGCGAGTTTTTGCTTAATCCATCTCGCTCTTTGCTTTATGAGTTCATGTTGTTGCTGCTCATCAACATCAGGGCCTCTGAGCAAAACAGCTTTATTGCGCTCCACCGTTATGTAGTGATTTTTCAGCTTATTGTCTTTCTTAAACCACCACTCTATTTGGGTTGTGCCGTAATTAAATACAGGCATTAGCATCCCCTGAATCTATTAATGCGATGATGCTTGATACATCACAAATGGTAACGCTATTACTGTGAAGTTCGAAATAGTCACGCGCAACCTGAACATCATCACCATATTGATGAACAATTTCTGACAAAATCTTGGGTTGCTTGCTCAAAATACTACTCAAAGCTCGTCCACTATTTAGGAACTTTTGAACATGGTGTGTTCCAATAACATAAAGCTCTTTTTTCTTATGAGTTTGATGTTCCGCTAGACCATAAAAATCTTTAAAAATGCCATTTTCACGGATGGTATTCGATTTTGGTTGCCAATCTATAAACTTAAATTCGGCAATGCGTTTATTGGTTTCGAGGTCAAATTTCTTACCTGTGTTACCAGCACCAAGAGAAACATACTCTACAAATTCATCGTGCTCTAAAATATGTGGGAGCGATTGTAGAATGCCAACAGAATGTATTACTTCGTCAATTTGCGCTGCGGCAGCTTTTATTCGACGAGCCGACAACATTAGCTCCAAATCGAGACCTTGTTCTTCACAAAAACGAGTGGCATCACTATCACTCATTCCAACGCTAAGTCCTTCAAGACGAGATAATTTGTTTTTTAACGAGTCGCTTTTAAAGCTCTCAATTTTCAGCAATGCTTCATGAATATCCATATACAAACCTAGTTATTCAGCATTATCTTAAATATCTCATTGGTATGCTGCCTAGCTACCGTCATATCCCAGCCTGCGAGTCCTCGTAGTACCGTTCTAATCGACTTTTTCATTGCGGGGTGAATATCGTCCTGCTTTTTCCAAATGTTTGAAATTAGCACTTCTGACAAATCATTATCTTTGAAGATACCTTTTGTCCACGCTTCAGCTTCGGCATCTTCCACTTGAGTTTTTAAATAGTTGAATACAGCGATTTCGCTAGCGGTTGTAAAGCCCATATCTCCAGCTTGAGCATCCTTATCCTTAATTCGCTTGGAGAAAAGCTCTAATTGCTCTAAAAACTGTGCTTGCTCGATTCTTCCTTCTTTCTCATCCTTCAGTAGCTTTTCTAGTTCCTGCTCTAAATCACCAAAGAAGCCAGGGTCTTTATTCTTGCCTGTTTTGATAGTGTGCTTGAGTTGATTTTTCATAACCAATGCAGCACTACCAACGCCTTTTTGTTTTTTCAATAAGTCCATGTCGGCAGCGTCAAGAATTGAAATTTCTCTATCCAACAAGCTCTTAACAGGGCTGGCTTCAATATGCTCGTCTAGCAACTCTTTTAAAATCGCGGTTTCAGCTTCTGTTACCCGCGCTTTGTCGGCAAACTCTGGTAGTTTCTGGCGAAGCGCCAGTTTAATTTCATTGAATACAGTGAAATAAGGCTTAAACGGTGCCCCTCTTTGATCCGGCAGTACAATATCTAGTTTGCTATTAAACTCAGCAAGTGCGGCTAAGAAGTCCTCAACAATATCTAATCGTGTATCAGGATCTAAATACAAGTCAGCATCTTCTTTGTAAGCTTCTGCTTGCTTAACTAAGTTATGCTTCTTAGGCAAAATATCTAATACCTTCTGCATTGCAGCCTTAAGCTTTGGAAGCTCTGCTTCAACATCCGTCCAAACTTGTTCTTGCTTAACATCACCTGCAAATATCTTTAAAGCCTCATCGAGAGCTTCAACTATGCCGTAGTAATCCATGATGTAGCCTGCTTTCTTTCCTTTACGCGTTCGATTAACCCGCGCAATGGCTTGCAACAAAGTATGTTCCTTAAGCGACTTGTCTAAAAACAAAGTATTAACTATTGGAGCATCCCAGCCCGTTAACAACATGTCTGATACGATAATTAAGCCGATATTATTAACTTTAGCTTTCTCGTCTTTCAGATTTTCTTTTTCATCACCATATGGCAACTTAAAGAGTTCATTGGCAAGAGCAGGAATGTCATCAGTTGGCACACAGACAGGTGTTTTGCCTTCTTTTATTTCGCGCTTAACACGTTCTTCTATGGTCTCTAGTTTTTTCTTGAGTCCTTTTTCCTCAGCTTTCTTCTGTTCACTCGCACCTGTGCGCTTTTCTGTCATGCTGTTGAGGGAAATAACAACCCGACTTTCAAAAGTAGGTAAACCTTCTTTCTTTCTCTCTTCCATTAGTGCATCAAGCGTGTCTTTATATTTTATCGCTTGCTCACGGCCATCGCATACTAGCATTCCTTTAAATCCGCGAGCTTTTACAGATGTTAAGAAGTGCTCAATTAAGTGCTTTGCATTTTCGGTGATGCGTTCCTTTGCCCCACGACGTTTTTTTAATAACTGCTGCTTCAGAGCTTTCTTACGTTCAGGCGGCTCTTGCCCGAATTTGTCATTAAACTCTTTTTGTAAATTGCCATCACTGAACCAGTCACTCATACCTTCTAAATACTTAATAGGTAAAGTCGCACCATCAGCTACCGCTTCATCAAGTCGGTAAGTGTCAATGTAATCAGCACCACCAAACTCTTTGAGAGTGTTTTTATCGTCTTTTCCAAGTGGTGTACCAGTGAAAGCTAGAAACTTAGCATTTGGTAGGCTTGCTCGCATAAATGCGGCTAAAAAGCCATATTGAGAACGGTGTGCTTCATCAATCATTACGAAGAAATTATGCTTAGTGGAAAGTACCTTAAAATCTACTTGTTCTTCACTTACTGCTTTCCACTTTGCCTTTAATGGTTCACCATCGTCGTCAAACTTACCAAGGTTTTCATTAACCTCTTTAATTATCCAGTAATTCTCTTTGCCTTTGTCATCTTTTCTTGAAACACGGCGTACTCGCGACTTTAGGCGCTCAACACTGTCAGCGTCTTCAGTTTCTTGCGCGGCTTTAATAGGTTTGCCATCACGCTCTTGGAATTTTTGCACAGTTGACGTAAATACCATGCCATAGTCGTTACCCAATAAGGCTTCAAGTCCTGATACTGAGTTGGCCTTACTTGCAGTTATTCCTGCTACATGATCGATGGTATTGAAAATTTGATTATCTAGATCGGTTCTATCGGTCAGAATTAAAATGCTTGGATTATCAAATCCTGACGCTTCAGCTCTTAGTAATCTGGCTAGCATTACCATAGTGAGTGACTTACCGCTGCCTTGCGTATGCCATATAGTGCCGCCTAACTGTTCGCCAGGGTGCTTAAGATCTTTACCGTGCAGCCTAGTTAGTGTTTTTTCTACTGCACGCAATTGCTGATAGCGAGGCAGCTTCTTAATGACCGTGCCATCTTCTAATTCATAAATAGGATAAAAGCATACCAAACGTAAGAAACGTGATGGCTCAAACAAAGCCCAAATTAACTTGTCTTGCTCTGTTGGTGTTTTACCAAGCTTCTCTTCTATCTCATCAAGAATCTGTTTTTCTTCTGGGCGGTTCGGATCAAATTTGTAAGTTAAATAAAACTGCTCTGGAGAGTAGATTGCACCATATTTAGCAGCGGTACGGTTAATTGCCGCACACACCATATTAAAAGCAAAATGAGGCTTAAAGGTATTAATATAACCGTCAATTTGAGCAATACCTTTTTCTAACTTAACGCTGCTCTTTTTGCATTCAATAATGCCAAGCGGAATGCCATTTATGAATAACAGAAGATCAGGTTTAAAAGGGTCATCATTGGCATTTTTACCTACATACTGATCGACAACATGAAAGTCGTTTGCTGATGCAGATGTTTGGTCAATAAAGCGAATACTCTTCGGATTACCATCTTTATCTTTAACCTGAAGATCACTATGGAACAAGACTTTCAGCCAAAAAGCTTGGTTAGCCAACATTAGGTCTGAATTTTCATCCAACCAAATGTCTCGCAGTAACTTTATGGCTCGTTTGGGGCCATTAACTACCTCACCTAACCAAGGGTTAAGTTTGAGCAATCTAGCAGACAGCACTTTTTCCAAGATTGGCGCTTCAGTTCTAAGGTCTTGCTCAATACTTTTGCCTGGTAAGTGGGTGTAGCCCAATTTAACTAGCCATGCGATCGCTGGCTTTTCTACTCCAACTAATTCAGGCTGATTATTATTTTTTTGTTCCATTTTTTAGACCTTAATCCTTATGCTTCAATAGCACTCTTTTCGGCTACTTTTCTCAAGTTTACGCGCCACTTACCTGCAAGTAATTTTTGCATCAATCCTTTTTTAAATTCTTCAAGACGCAACTTCTTCTGATACAACAATCGTAACTGATCATCCATATTTAAAATAGCAGCGGTTATTTGTTCCATTTCTTCATTAGAGCCAGGAATAGCAACCTTGAAGTTTTTAATATTCTTGATAGTCAACTGAGGTTGAGCGCTACCAAATGCCATTTTATTAACTTGCTTTTTAAATAAACTAGACATCATAAAAACATTTAAGTAACTGTTATATTCTGTTCTTATTATCGCCATACCAGAATTTATTCTGACACTTTCGTAATCATCGAAATCTTGGAAATAACCAACATGCCCTACGGAACCACGAGTGGTAATAACAATATCGTTCTTTAATACTTTACCTTTCCTGAGCTTGTTATCTTTGTTTTCGGTTATAAATTGGAGCTTTGTGAAATCTAAGCCTGATTTAGTAACATTTTTTGCATTTAAAAATAAACAATGGCCTTCATCAGATAGTTCGTCTTGCTTAGGATACTCTTTGCCTCTGTCTCCATCTTCAACAATTCCCCCTAATTCTTCTATCGTTATTATTTTCCAGCTTTTTGGAATCTTTCCTATAGGAGATACACAAAAATCTACATGTGGTTCCCACCGTTCCTCTTTTTTAGTTCCAATTCCTTCAGAAAATAACTTTTGCATTAACCCCACTTTTAAGGTTGTTGTGTTTTCAATCTTTTTAGAAACCAAATCTATTTTTTTACTTAGAGAAGATAGTATTTTTGTAATTGCATCTTGTTCCTCTAAAGGAGGAATTAACACGCTCATTTTAGCAATCATGTCTAAACGAACTGAATCAACCGACCCTTTGGCGCTCATGCGCATTACACGGTTGTAAAAGTTGTGGCTAAAATACTCATAAAAATACTTACCTAAAACATTCTTTTTAAAGTTATGAATGTTATAGACTCGTTGGTGATAATGAATTTTACCATTCACATAGTGGTATATTTTTCCTACTCCCACACCATCACCTGAAGTAAGCACACCTTCACCGTCAAACGAATAGTGATTTACTCGCTCAATGGTATTCGAACGAACATAAAAAGGATATTTGCCGCCTTCTTCTCTATCTTGTGTATCACCTGAACCTGTTTTTATATCTGCAATGTCTTCAACATTAGCGACAGTCCAACCATCAGGAATATTTTCAATCTTATTCCCCAGCATGGCTAGGCTCCTCGTCAAAGTTAATTACTGATAAATGTTCTTTTAACACTTTATCTAGCTCAGTGATTTCTGCATCAATAGACTCAAGGCTTTTTAAAACTGCCTGTACATCAATGATCTCTTCTGGTTCGGTAGTATCGATGTAACGGCTGATATTGAGGTTAAAATCGTTTTGCTCAATCTCGTCCATTTCTACAACGCGCAAATACTTTTCAACTTCAACTTTTTGTATAAGTTCTTTGGTTTTTTCTTCGGTTTGCTCACCCGCATCAACTAGTTGCTCAACAGCTTTATTGAAACGGGTAGTGATAGTTTCGATGTCTGTTTCACGCAATTTATTTTGGTTTTTACCTTCCTCAAACCCTTCACTAGCATCAATAAAGATAACCTTATCTTTAAGTGCTGCGGGTTTGCTTTTATTGATTAAGATAATAGCTGCGGCAATACCCGTGTTATAAAACAAGCCTGTAGGTAAACCGATAATGCCTTCTATTAAGTCACCTTTAAAATCATTGACACCTTTAAGCATAGCTTTACGGATTTTACCGTCATCACCTTCACGAAATAGCACACCATGAGGAACTACAACACCCATGCGGCCATCTTCTTTAAGACTTGCAACCATGTGTTGAACAAATGCGAAATCTGCTTTTTTACGTGGCGCGATACCGTAACTAAAACGACCATATGGATCTTTTAGTTCTTTTTTGTAATTAGGAGCAACTTCTGTGACGTTTCCATTTTTATCGGTTCTAGTTTGTTTGTTGGCTTCTAATGGTGTCCACCAGTCAAGCGCTGAAAATGGAGGGTTAGCGATTACGCGATCAAAGGCCAGAATGCTATTGCCGTCTCTATGCTTAGGGTCAACCAAGGTATCACCGCGCTCTAGTTTCGCCGTCATGTTATGCAGAAATAAATTCAGCTTACCAATCGCCCAAGTACCAAGATTACGTTCCTGACCATATAAAACACAGTTTGGCTTGCCAAATCTCATTCCATTTGGTTTTTCTGCAATATGACGAGCGCTCTCTACTAACATACCGCCACAACCAAATGTTGGGTCATAAATTTCATGACCAGGCTGAGGATCAATTAGCTTAACAATTAACTCAACTACGCCGTGTGGTGTATAGAACTCTCCACCTTTTTTACCTGCATCATCGGCGAATTGAGCAATTAGATATTCGTAGGCATCACCTAACATATCGGCTTTATATAGGTTATTGTTACCTAACTTGTGCTTATTGAAATGTCGTAATAAACGTTGCAATAAATCATTACTTAGACGTTCTTTATCACCAAATTTGATGGCTGTTAATACACGCTCTAAATCGGTATTTTGTGCTTCTATTTCCGCAAACGCTTCATCAATGCTTTCACCGATATTTTCAGTTTTTTTGATGATATTGTCCCAGCGAGCATCTACTGGCACAAATTCATTTGCATAGTCTTCTTCGATGATGGCAATAGCTTCTTCTTTACTACAGCCTTCTTTTTCCATTTCTTGATCGATTCGCTCAAGAAATACGTCGTTTAAGCGTTTTAAAAATATCAGTCCAAAAATGTAGTTTTTAAAATCAGAGCTATCGATACTGCCGCGCATGATATCTGCGCTATCCCATAACCAGGTTTCTAATTTTTCTAAGGTTAATTTTTCATGTTGCGTCATTTTATCTTGTCCTTTTAATTTGGTTCCGTCACTAACTATTCTGAAGCAACATTCTGCTGTTGCTCATACTACTAACTTATTGAAATTTAATCAGTAACGAAGTTAACTTTTGTTGAGATTGCTCAAAGTCTGCCTTGCAGCTTTGTAGTGTTTTTAGCTCTTGAGCTATATCGATTTCCTCAACTGTAATGTTTTTAATAATGTATCTTGAGATGTTTAATTCATTATTCTGATCTCTGATTTCAGGAATAAATACAGCTCTGAAACGCTCATCATCTGGAAGCTTTCCCGCTGCTAAATCCGCTATTAACTTCGCATCAGCATTGGATATTTCTGTAGCGTGTTTATTGGACGTGCCAATTTCACTTGCATCGACGAAGATAACAGGGGAACCCGCAGGTTTATTTTTATTAAGCACTAATAAAACAGTAGGAATCCCTGTGAAGTCCAACAAAGATGCAGGTAAGCCGATGATTGTTTCTATTAGCTCGTTCTCTAATAGATATTCGCGAACTTTAGCATCGTAGCCGCCCCTAAATAGAACGCCTTGAGGTAACAATATGTATGCTTTACCTGTGTCATTTAGGTTACTTAGAGCCTGTTGTATCCACAGGCTGTCACCTGAAGTGGCCGACACTGCGCTTCCAGTAGGAACTTTGATAAAAGGTGACCCCGCAAGCATCCGGCGAGCATCAGCGCTAAACTTAAGTGACATTGGTGGTTCCATAACTGCCAAATCAAATTGGGGTTTGTATCCAAAAGCTGATTCTAAAAGCGAGTCACTTTTATTCATTTGAAAGCTCTTATCTTCTAGCGTTAGCAATCTATAAGCAGTGATCCAGGTACTATGGTTTTTCTCTTCTAGGTAGAGCACTTCAGGGTTCAAACTTGAAGTTATTCTGGCTAGGCCACAGGCTCCGTCATACAAAGATTTATTACTGCAATCACCAATAAGCGATGTAAAGATTCTTTCCATGTTGAGATTGGATGACATCTCGCCTTTGAACTTTCCAAGCCCTTTCGTATAGTCTCTCAATGCTTTCGCTAACAAACTAAACTCTGAAACTTCGGCCACAAACGCTATAGCAACACCAACGATTTTAGGGTCAATTCGATACTGTTCAGGAGCTGCGCAAACTTCTGTTGGGTGCTTACCTTCAAGCGCTTTTCCTGCTTCAATTAGCATATCTAGTTGCTTTGCCAGTCCGCTATTTACAATTGTTTGAAAGGTATCGGGAGCTTCTTTCGCGATAAAAGCGATATAGGTAAATAACTCAATCAAGTGTGTTACTTCCATAGAACCACGACATTGATCCATCGCATTCCACAAATCTTTCTGTAAATTATCCATTATGCAGCTCCTTTCATTAGTTGGCTTATACAGGCAATTGCCACTTTCTTTTGCTGCTCTGCCAAATTTATTGTTGACTGATAAGCTTGATTACTAGCATGAAAGAGTTCAGCTATTTCTTTTTGCTTAGCTAATGTCGGCAACTCAATTTCTAACTTTTTGATGTTTGATAAGCTGATGTTCTTAATCGCTGCTCCAGTGCTAGTAGCATCAAGTAAGTTCTGACCTTCTGGAGAATTGAAATAAGCCACTAATACTTCACCAACAAGTTCAGTTGAATTTGGTCTTAATAGGATAAAGTTGGCAGAGGCAATTACCTTTAGCGCTGCTGTCTTTGCAGTAACATAACCAGCTCTAATTGAGTTTCCTTTTGCCAAAAGCACTACATCCCCTTCATGTAGTCGAAAACGTTCTATATCTTTGCCTTCTTTGATGATGACTTTACTAAGTTGTTGCTCAACAACTTCACCATTTAGGTTTAAAGAGCTGCCTGTTAGCAAGTGAACTGTTTTTTCATCGTTTTGATTACTCTTTTCAAAAAGAGCATTTGTTGCACCAGTTATTAGTTCCTTACATACTGAATCGATAGTTTTCATTATTACCTCCATTCGTTTTCGGTGTACGATTTATTTTGTTGAGGTAATAATAGACTCTGCTTTGTATTTATTGCAAGTAGTTTTTTTATTTTATTTTATTCGTACAGCATGTACGAATTTGCAACTTGGCGGTATGATTTTGATTTTTATGCGATTTTTTATTCTGTGGTTACCTGTGATTTATTTTTAGTTTGGAACGAATTGGGACAAGAGGCTTTGTGGGTGCTGGTAAAACTGAATCTAGCCAGTTCTTATCGTTCCTATATAACCAGTGATACTCTTTGTTTCTGTTAGCTTTTACGTGCTTAATGGAGCAGCTAGGATGACAATCTATAAACAATTTGAGCGAATATCTATATTCAGATTTAATCTGATTTTGCTTCAAATTCTTCCTGTGCCTTACAAGCGTTTTGTCCATAGAAATACATTGTTCAACATAACCAACACTTAGATTAAGCTCTTGTGCAATCAAACGTCTGTCATTTCCTGTAAGTGCTTTCACGCATACTCTTCTTTCGATTTCTGTTAATGGAATCAATCTTTCTTGTTTTAAGATTGATTTAACTTTGGTTCTTGAGATGTTTAAAGTCGTACTTATTTTATTTAGAGAGTATTGCTTTTTGTAAAGCTTGATTATTTTTTCGTCCGTTCTTTCTTCTACATTTGGTTCGTTCGGCTTCAGTTGAACGTAAGGCTGGGGGCTTCGATCAACTAATAGTCCGTTCAAACTATCTGATAATAAATAAAGGGCCACTATGCCTTTCAATGGATGGTAGCTATTCTTGGGATGTCTTAATAACCTTAGTAACCAATTATAATTGGTACACAAATTTGGAATACTTGCTGACTTCTTATTTAGGAGTGAAATAATACGTTTGTTATTTATTTGACTACCTTGATATAACCCTTTTGAGTTTGCTAGATTAGTGACAACACTTTCAAATCTAGTTTGTTCAGAAAACGTCGAGATTTGATTAAAGAAATCGAAATAAAACTGACAAAAATTTTTGGTTAATTCTTCTCTTTTTTCTAAATTGGATAGCTCTAATGGTGGAAGAATGAGCTTATTAGCAACACCAGAATCTCCTCCAAACATTTGCTCCAAGCAGTTGCTATGTTTTGTGCAATAATCAATAAATGGTAGTTGCTCTTCAATTCGCCAATAAACGCTCCCATAATTCATCAGATATTGCTGTTGGCATATGGGACAATATTTATATACATAATTATGTTTTGCTAAGTTAGACCTTGAATCAACAATGTTTGTGGGATTATTGCTTCCTCCGCACAACATCGAAATCTTCAACTGCTTTGCATCCTTCTTAGATAAGAAGAATGCATACAAGCGGTATAACGTGTTCTCGTAGAGTAACTTCTCTGGAGGGATACATAGAAATTTTCCAATTTGAGCTATATTTGATGGCAAGTAACAATGAATTCTTTTCTTTGGTTTACCAAAAATTTGACGATATGTGTGTGAGGGAGTAGGGCTACCTGATCTCTGATGATATCTGGCAAGGATGCTATAAATACTTTCATTAGGAAAAGAAATCACTTAAATTTTCTCGTGTAACCTCCTTGAATCAAATCTAGCTAACAAAGTTCAATCAATCAAATTCGTGCATACCAATCCCGTCTTATATAGGTTTTGTTCGAAATCTGAGTCGTTGCTGTCCAACGATATTAGAATTGGTTTCAAGTCGAAATTTTCGTTAATTTGAAACTCTGTGTGAAGGTAGTCAAGCTCTGGAAATTCAGAATTTTGTGCTCTTGGCTTACTTGCTTCATGCTCGTAACTATCTTCTTCATCGAAAATAGATTCAATAATGTCCTCTTGGCTATCACTCAATATATAGCTATGAGAAAAAGCACAGGCTTTTTCATATGCCTCCTTAATGTTCTCTAACGTAATCTTTTCACTACCATTCTCGATTGCTACCTTTTGGCATTCTTGAAATACCCTGATCGTTTGGTCAATAAATCCACCAGTTAAACTAAAGAAGAGATCGACAATCTTCTGTGTTAGTTTTGTTTCTTCTCTCAGCCACTGGTATCGCCATAAAACTGCCAAAACTGATTGCCAACTTTTTTTGTTTAGAGGTTGCATTTCGACAACGCCGCCAGCTTCACCTCTTCGGCCTATTCTGTGTTTTTGAGTAAAAATATCACGGGCATCTTCGTTTCCTGAAAAAACTAAAACGACACCAGACCTATTAACCAACAATAATAAGAAGGCTAATAAATCGGCCATACCGCTTTTAGCTTGAAGCAGATTTTGAATTTCATCTATGACTAATACGCCAACAAAGTATTCACGAAGTCGCATTTCAACCAACAGTTCAAGCTGTTCTCTACTTAAACGAGTATTAAGAAACTCATCTTTATTCAAGCCTGCCAACCGTCCTAATTCAGCGAGAATAGCAATACATAAGCTTTTCGGTGAACCGCTTGATGGGCATTCTACTAGTAAATAGGTTATCTGCTTTAGTCCACCGAGATTTTTGTTTTGGTACTCATCATGTAGATATAATTGCCTGAACACACCTAAAGTTCGCTCTATCATCGTAGATTTACCAACTCCACTTTTCCCTAATAAAGTTATAGCTTTACCATTAGGTTTGAAGCGGCCTTTAGGTTTTAAAATGGTATCGTCATAATCTAAATTATGTAAGAAGTGAATGGTTGATGGGTCTAAGGGATTTTTTGCAGCATAGCTACTTAAAAGCGCTTCTTCTAGCCTATTAAAGAACTCTCGATATGTTTGTAATGGGTAGTTAAAGGTTTGATCTAAAGAGCTGATACTCAATCGACGATACCTATTTGATTCACTTTTTTCTTCTGGTGATAAAGTTGGCTTTTGTATCCAAGATTTGAGTAACTCTTTATCTTCTAAATCAGGCAAACACTCGATAAGAGGATTTCCACGGTGGGCAGGAATAGTAGCTTTTGAATAAACAGTTTTAGTCATCACTATCATCCCATAAACTTTGTATTTTTTCGTCAAACTCTTCTTGTGGCTTTAAATCAATCTTCGAGCTGTGAGATGTTTTATGTGGCTTCTCTTGAAACACCTCAAGCGTCATTATATTAGGCTCAGCTTTTCTGTTTTCAGTAGTTGTACTTTGGACAGCCTTTTGGGAACCTTTCTTCGATTTATGTGTTCTTGCTGAGCTTAAAATATCTTGATTCTTTTTGCGCTTTGTCAGTTTTATTACTTGTTGTTCTGCCTCACGCTTTTTACTTTTCATCCACTTTTGAATTTCGATTACGTCTTCCGCTATTAGGCCATTAAACTTAGCGTGTTTACTAGCTAAACCCAGTTTAATATATGATTGCCTGTCATTTTCCCTAAAATAAATACAACTTGGGTCTTCTTTTTTCATCCTACACTCACCCTTGGAGTTGAGTTTTCGGCTACCGTGTTGGTTTATCAGTTCTCTAAATGCAGGGGACGTGTAAACTAGCTCTCTTACTACTATTCCTTCTCTTGTTATATGGAAACGAGGGCACTTATCTAGTAAACCTGCAATGAGTTGAGATTGTTCTATCGAGTGCAATTCATGAACGTTATTATTGACTAAATGTTCCCAGTAATTAATTGGAGTAGGTGCAATATTTCGTTTATACAACTCAACATCTAATAAGCCATCTAAAACTTGATTGTTGTGCGCGATAAAGTCCCTAATCAAGATATTTCCAAAATCTTTTAGGTTTAAAACTGCTTTGAGAGAGGGGGATTTTTCATCTCTTTTTTTAAGCTTGCCTTTTGTTGTACCGTCAAGCTCGTGCAAAGTACCGTTAAATAGGTCAAATCTTTTTTCAACAATAGCTTTTAAATCTCCTCGGAAAGGCGGAGTAAACTCTAGAGCTACGCCCAAACTAGGTAAAGAGTTTTCGGGCTTTTTGCCAATAAACTCGCCTCTATCTGCAACTATCTTTGCAGGAAGTGAGCTACAAGGCCATTGCTCTGGTTTGTATTCAATACCAAACCGATTTAGCAATTCGCTCTTTTCCGCAATTAGATACCAAAACATTAATTGTGCTGTTTCCCAACTTGGAGCCTTTGTTCCGATATAGAAACTTACAATTAGCCTAGTATGGACGTCGATCAAACAATAAATTGTAGGGCGGCCAATATGTTTCTGAGTTTGCGAGGAAATTAAATGTACGTCGGCTACTGTAGCATCAACTTGAAATACGCTTCCAGGGCCATAGGTATCACTTGTTGAACAGGAAGATAGCTGTTTTACGTTGCCTTCAAAAAAGCTATCGCCTTTTTCTATTGTTGTTTTTTGATGGAGACTTAAATGCTTATTTACGAAGTATTTAAATTGCCTTAATGTTGGTACTCTAGCTGGTCTTCTTTCTTCACTAGCTTGTTCTATTTCATCAAAATATCGTGCTATACAAAAATCTTCGTATAGGCTAGTAAACTTAACTTTTTGATGTCTCTGCCTTTTTAGCTTATTGAGACTAGCCTTAATGTAGTCCTTATCTTGATTTGATAATGCCTGCTTTTGTGGGGTCTGCCCATAAACCTTAATACTAGGATTTCTGCCCCCAAGCTTATCTAGATATACTTTTTCTTTCCCTTTATTACCTACGTTCCAATATTTAGGTAGTAGTGCGTTCTTGCTTGAACCGTATGAATAATATTTAGAAAGCAAGCGATATATTGAAGAGGCAGTTGACTTAGGGTCAGCTAAAGAACGTATATAATTAGCTATAGTTTTCACTCTATTTTGTGATGCTAATTCATACAAAAAAGTGGGACTATGAACCAAAGGAGCTATTAAATTATAATTTTCATCTCGTTTTACCTTCCATTTAGTCGGTATTTCGTCTTCTGAGAGTAACGGTTGTAATTCCCCTTGTTTTCGCACTCTGTCAGTTTTCAATAAGCGCTCAAATTCATCCATTTCAAATAGGAATGGCCTCGTAACTGAACTTCCAGTAGGAATTTCTACTAGTATTAAAGCATTGCTAGCTTCGATTACGTCTAGTACACGGTAAGTACCTAAGAGATTGTGTTTTTCTGAGTCTATTTCCCAGACTGATTTATGCAATATTGCCATAAGGATTGTTCTCAGACCTAATATCGTTGATTGATAACACACTAATTAAATCTAGTCTTTTTATGTCTACGGATAGATCAACTTCAATTAAGTGCTCAAAGAAAATCTCAGCAATAGCTTGCTTCACCAACTGAACATGCAAGTCTAGCTGACTAGCTAACTGAGAACTCAGCATCGAAAATTGGAATGTCCCTACTCTTAGCTCTTTTAGGACGGCTAACTTTATATCGTTAGGGAGTGTATGGCCGCTTTTTCGAATAGGGGAGGTAATAAATTCTATATTTTTTGAGTTTATAATCGCTAGGTCATCTGGAATAAAGAGTTTCCAAGCAACACCGTGAGCAGCCCAATAGAGTCTCTCTATTTCTTGTAATTGAAGTGACCTGTTTGTTTTTGTAATTAAGCTTGAGATTTTGTCTTTTACACTGATGGCTTCATACCAGACTTTTCCTTTACTGTTTTTAGTAATAAGTATGTCTGTTGTAAAAATTCGAGGACGTAACTTATCAAATTCAGCTTTCTGTTTTGATACTTTGATATTGAGCTTTCGGCACAGCTCAAGTATCAATTGCGTATTGTATAATGGAAATTGCTCTCGAATATCAACTACATTTGGGTTAAATTCACATTGCAAATAACAGCATTTTTCTGGCTTGGATAAGGTGTGGTGGTGGCGTCGAGTCTTGATTCCAAAGAACTTTCCACTGATTCCTGTACCAGGTACATCATTAACGCTAAGCCAAGGTGTATATGAAGCACCTGCTCCTTGTCCGTTTCCTGCATTTAACCTGTTACTAACTGAGAACTTTTTTGAACCCATGTTTGCTTAGATTTTTTATTTGAAGTAAATCTAAGCATAACTTCCAATTAGATGTTTGCAAACTATTTTGAATGTTTGCTAACTATTTTGATATCTTTGCAATCTATTTTGTCTCTGGATATCATCAACAATACTGCCCTGCTGCAAAGCCACAGCTCCAAGCGTATTGGAAGTTGTAGCCGCCTAACCAGCCTGTCACGTCGGTAACTTCGCCGATAAAGTAAAGGCCGGGTGCTTTTTTGGCTTCGAATGTTTTTGAGCTTAACTCATCGGTGTCTACACCGCCTAGCGTGACCTCAGCTGTGCGATACCCTTCGGTGCCGTTAGGTTTTATTTGCCAGTTGTGGATGTAGTCGTGCAGCGCATCTATTTGCGTATGGGTTAGCTGATTAACATTACAATCAGGAATAGCTTTGGTGTCGTGCAGCATCTCTACAAAACGCTTTGGCAATATCGTCGCGAGGGTATTTTTTAGCGACTTTTGGCCTTGGCTTTGACGCCACTCTTCAAGCTGCTGTTTTAAATCGAGCGCTGGTAATAAATTAATATACACACTCTGCCCTGCGCGCCAAAACGAGCTAATTTGTAAAATAGCAGGTCCCGACAAACCTCGGTGAGTAAAGAGTATGTTTTCTTTAAATTGTGTACCGTCTTCACTTGTTACCACACACGGAATACTGATCCCCGACAGTCCATCAAAACGGTCTTTATCGTGCTGGTGCAAAGTGAATGGCACAAGCGCTGCCATTGTGGGTAAAACCGTTAAGCCAAATTGCTCAGCAATTTTGTAGCCAATGGGCGATGCACCCAGTTTTGGCATTGTTAAGCCACCCGATGCAACCACCAGCGATTCACATTGATAAGTATCTTGCTCGGTTATTACCTCGTACCCTGCATCAGTTTTTGTGACGCTAAGCACTTCGTTGCGCAAGGCAATCTTCACGCCCGCCCACTCACATTCAGTCAATAAAATATCAACAATATCTTGAGCGCTGTTGTCACAAAATAATTGACCCAGTGTTTTATGGTGATACGCCAAACCATGGCGGTCTACCAACTCAATAAAGTCGTGTTGGGTATAGCGACTTAAACACGACTTTACGAAATGAGGGTTTGTACATAAGTAATTATCTGGGCTGGCATTTTCATTGGTGAAGTTACACCGTCCACCACCGCTGATTAAAATTTTACGGCCCGGCTTTTTACCCATATCAAGCACTGTAACCGCTCGGCCTCGGTAACCTGCTTGTGCTGCACACATTAAACCTGCGGCACCGGCGCCAATCACAATTACATCTACTTGGATCATTACGCATACTCATTAAAAAATTTAGCTGATTATAACAAGTTATTTTATACGCGGTGTTAACAGAAAGGTGTTTTTACAAAAAAGATAAACCTAAAAAACGAAATAAAGCAAAAACTCTAAATAGAAAAATTAAAACTTTAGAATGAGAAAACCACCTTAAAACCCAGTTAAAAGTCAGATTTAGCCATCTATACACTTGTTTATAACTAAAATAGAGACAAACATAACAAAACGATATTTTAACTTTATTTACATTTATTTTACCTTTGTCCCCCTTCGCGAAAAACATTGCGAAGAAACTTATAACAATCTAGGGATCATTATGACAACTAACAATAACTTAAAAAAGTGCGCAATCGCACTGAGCCTCACTGCGTTGTTTGGGACGACGGCAGCGATGGCAACGCCAAACCAAATGATGTCACCGTCTATGGCGGAAACAGCCGCTAAGCTACAAGGCCAAGACGGTTTTGGTACACAATTCATCATTAAATACAAAAATAACAATGATGAAATGATGACTATGTCGGCTGCAGAACAAACGCCGATGCTAATGAATAAAAAAGCGCAAGGCTTTGTTAAAAACTTCACAAGTAAAAAAGGCCAAGTGAAAGCACAATACGTGCGTGCAATGGCAATGAGCAATCACCACGTTATGCGTGCTGATAAAAAGCTATCAGCTGAAGAAGCTCAAGAGTTTATGCAAGAAATGGTTGCAACGGGTAACGTTGAATACATCGAAATTGACCAAATGTTAAAGCCATTTGCAACGCCTAACGATCCACGTTATTCAGATCAGTGGCATTATTATGAGCAAGCTGGTGGTTTAAACCTGCCTACAGCATGGGATACAGCAACAGGGAGTGGCGTTGTGGTTGCGGTACTTGATACGGGTTACCGCCCACACATTGATTTAAATGCCAACATTTTACCGGGTTACGACATGATCTCTAACCTATCGGTAGCAAATGACGGTGGCGGTCGCGATAGCGATGCACGTGACCCAGGTGACGCTATTAGTGCTAATGAGTGTGGTTATACACACGGCGCACAAAGCTCAAGCTGGCATGGTACGCACGTTGCGGGTACTGTCGCTGCTGTGACTAACAACGGTGAAGGTGTTGCGGGTGTTGCGTATGACGCCAAAGTTGTGCCTGTACGTGTACTTGGTAAATGTGGTGGTTTAACATCAGACATCGCCGACGGTATCATCTGGGCATCAGGTGGTTCTGTATCTGGCGTTCCTGCGAATGCAAACCCTGCTGATGTTATCAATATGAGTTTAGGTGGCAGCGGTTCATGTAGCTCTACAACACAAAGTGCTATCAACCAAGCTCGTAATAACGGCACTGTGATTGTAATTGCAGCAGGTAACGATAACGACAACTCAGCTAACTATAATCCTGGTAACTGTAATGGCGTAGTAAACGTTGCGTCAGTTGGCCGTAACGGTGGCCGTGCTTATTACTCTAACTACGGTAGTAATATTGATGTTGCTGCACCGGGCGGCGCGCAAAGCTTTGCTAACGATTCAGAAGGTGTGTTATCAACTCACAACTCAGGCTCAACTAGCCCTTCAAGCGACAGCTATCACTATTCACAAGGTACGTCGATGGCTGCCCCACACGTTGCCGGTGTCGCTGCGCTTATTAAGCAAGCGAAACCTTCTGCAACACCTGATGAAATAGAAAGCATTTTAAAATCAACAACTCGTGCTTTCCCAGCAACATGTACTAGCTGTGGTACTGGTATTGTAGATGCGGCAGCAGCGGTTGCTGCGGCGTCGGGTACTACACCTCCACCGCCAACAGGTAACGTGTTAGAAGATGGTCAAGCTCTTACGGGTCTTAGTGGTGCGGCTAGCAGCCAAACTTTCTACACAATGGAAGTTCCAGCAGGTGCTACAAACGTAACATTCACGATGAGTGGTGGTACAGGTGATGCCGACCTTTACGTTCGTGCAGGTAGCGCACCAACAACATCAACATACGATTGTCGCCCATACAAAGGGGGTAATGAAGAAGTATGTTCGATTGATAACCCAACTGCAGGCACTTATCACGTTATGCTTAACGGCTACTCTGCTTATTCAGGAGTGAGCCTAGTGGGCGATTTAACAACATCTGGTGGTACAGGTGCACCTCAAGCAGGTGGCGGCACGGTTACTGATATTTCTGCAAGTGCGGGTCAGTGGAAACACTACACACTAGAAGTACCAGCAGGCATGGCAAGCTTCACTGTCACGACATCTGGTGGCACTGGTGATGCTGACTTGTTTGTTAAATTTGGCAGCCAGCCTACAACATCAAGTTATGACTGTCGCCCGTACAAAAATGGCAATGCTGAAACATGTACATTCAGTAACCCACAAGCAGGTACGTGGCACTTAAGCTTAAATGCGTATCGCACCTTTTCAGGTGTAACACTTGATGCACAATATCAACCTTAATGGTTGAATACTCCCGTTTCCCCTGGGACTTTTAGCCGGACTCTCGTCCGGCTTTTTTGTACTTATAGCTTTTCTAAAATAGCCTCAGCACGACTTACTGCAAACTCTTTATCTTGTTCAACAAATAAGCCTGCTACCGTTTGGTTTTCTACGATCATTGCATAACGCATCGAACGGATACCACCAAAACTCGCGGTGTCTTTATCTAAACCAAGCGCTTTAGTAAAACTGGCATCACCATCGGCTAACATACGAATGTGTTCAGCGTTGTGCGCCTCACCCCATGCCTTCATTACAAACGCGTCGTTTACCGATACGCAGTAAATAGCATCAACACCTTTCGCCATAATTTTATCGGCAAGTGCCACAAATTCAGGTAAATGTGCATTTGAGCACGTTGGTGTGAAAGCACCAGGCACTGCAAATAAAACCACTTTTTTGCCTGCAAACAAAGACTCTGTTGAATGCGTTTGCATTCCTTCGCTCGTTAGTTCTGTTAGGCTTGCTGTTGGTAAAGTTTGGCCTTGTTCAATCATCATAATTCCTTGAAATTTTAGTATGAGTTCAGAGTATATACCCAAACGATACATTGCAGCACATGCTTCATTTTACGATACACAAAAGTGTGTGATATCTGCGAAGCCATTTTCGGCTAATTACAATCCTAAGCTACGTTTAATGGTATTCATTTGCTGTTGTAGGCGCTGTTGAATATCGCTCACAAGAACATTTGATTCGCTTACTTGGCCTTTCATGCTGAGCATTGACTGACTAAAGTTTTCGAGTAAAGCATTTTGCTGCTTTGCAAGCTCCATGGCATCAAACGCGACTTTATTGGCGTCTTGTGCATTTTCGGCAACCCCTTCTGAGTTGCGCTTTAACTCTTGGGCATTTTGCGTTTGTAGCTCGGCATCACTCGCAAGCGCACTAATTTGTGTTGATACCATGGTTGAGTTTTCACTTAAGCGACTAAGCTGGCTGTTAATATCATCCAGTGAGCCTTGGGTTTGTCTTGCTAATTTACGCACTTCGTCAGCGACAACGGCAAAGCCGCGACCATGCTCTCCTGCCCGCGCCGATTCAATGGCGGCATTAAGTGCCAGTAAGTTAGTTTGTTCGGCAATATTTTTAATGACTTCGATCACGTGGCCAACATCATTTACGCCACTTAATAGTGCTTTTAAACTTGTTAAACCTTGCTCTACACGTTGCTCAGTGTGTGAGCTGGCTATGAGCATGTTGTCAGCAAACCCTAAGCTTTGCTCCATGGCATCGAATGTGTGCTTGGCATTGTCGGCCACTTGGCTATTTATCCTGTTAACTTGCTCGCCGATATGCTGAATATCATTGAGTAAAGCTTGATTTTGCTCGACCTGTGTTCGGCTCGCATCAGTTTGCTGACCAATCGTGTGGAGGTGTTCGCTCATTTCTAGCATAAAGTCATTAATGACTTTAAGCATTTGCGCTCGTTCTTCGGCTTCACCGCGTTGACGCTCAATTAGCTGGTTAAAGTAATGTGCTATTTCGCCCACTTCTGTCTTGGGGTTATTACTTTGAATATTTTTTAGTTCGTTGCTTTCAATTAAAAATGCAAAGCCATCACGTAATTGACGCAGTGGGTTTAGCACTTGATTACGCTGTACAAAGTACACGCCAGCCGCTAACACCACTAACATGCCAATAGCAAAGCAAAACACAATAAAAACCTGTTGCTTAAGTTGCCCTTGTTGCTCTTTTAATTTTTGCTCGGCACCAAGTACCGTACTAGACAGCGCGTTTATTTGCGCACGTAATGCTTGCATGCCTGTTTGGCGTTGCTCTGCTTGCGCGATGGTCGACGCTAAGTCGCGCGGAAAGCGCTTAGGCCAGCTGCTTAGCTCTGCTTTTATGTCGCCTGCTAAGTCTTCGGCCTCTTCGCCAAAAAATAAGGCGTCTTCGTCAACCTCGCTCATGACCCCCAAATTATCAAGTTGCGCTATTTTATTGGCAAGGGTGTTAAGGTTCGCCACACTTTGATTAAGGCTGGTTTTGGTGTCTTGATCAAAACTAACAATGAGTTTGTAAGTATATAAGGCAAGGGTCGTTACTTCACTGTAATAATCACTTGCAAGTTGATAATACTCAAGCGCTAATGCAGTTTGTGGCTTGGCTTGTGTTGCATAACCCACTAACGATGATGCCGACCCTGCCATTTGCCTGAGTGAATTATCAAGCAGCGCCATTTCGTTACCTGAAAGTTTCCCCAGTGCTCGGTATTTACCGTTAATGTCATTATCTAATTCGCTGAGTTGTGCCGTTAGTTGGCTTGCGAGCTCGTTTGGCAAGCTTGCTAAATGCTGTTTTTTAACATCGCTGATCAGGGTAGAGGCTTGATTTAAATGTTGGCTATCACCTTGCTCTAAATAATCATCAAGGTGGCTTTTTAAATCAATAATAATGGTGTTTTTTAGCTTGTTGTAAGCGTTATCTTGTTGCTCTAAGCCGAGTAAGGTTTGGCTTGCCCAAAACAAGGTGGCCGCCAGTAAGATACTGGCAAGAGTGAGTAAAACGGCTAATAACCGAGTAAATGATGACACGCGCATGAACTACATTCCCAAAAGTCGTTACGCGCGTAGAATATTAACCTTTTATGACAATTTGATGTAAATCATCCAAATTAACGTCAAATGTAATCACAAATTAATACTTAATAACTGCACTACACCATGGCAGCTTTTACATACACATCAAAGCGGTTTTTCTTGGTTTTGATTTGCATGCTGGGGGTTTTGTCATTTAAAAAAGGCGCGTAATCAGGTCGCTTAACAACAACCCGCTTAGTAGCTAATGGATACGCAAATTCGAGTAAATCGTCTGCATCGTTGTCCGCACCCACCAGCTCTTGGAATACACGCATTTCTTTTTTAACCAGCGCCGATTTTTCTCGATGTGGAAACATAGGATCTAAATAAACAACATCGGGTACGTTGTTACACTGAGCCAGTAATGTGTGGCTTGAGCCAAACACTAAGCTCATTTTTTCTTTCATCCATGGACCAATATCAGCATCGTTATAGGCTCGCTCTAGGCCATCGTATAATAACGCAGCAACAACAGGATGGCGCTCATGCAAAATTACATGACAACCTAACGACGCAAGCACAAAGCCATCTCGGCCAAGGCCTGCTGTTGCATCAAGCACAACGGGAGTGGCTCCTTTATTTAAGCCCACCGCTTTGGCTATCGCTTGACCTTTACCGCCACCAAACTTGCGACGATGCGCCGCCGCACCACTCACAAAATCAACATGAATAGCGCCCAGCTTCGGCTCATCCTTTTTTTTAAGGCTTAGGCCCTGATCGTCATAGTGCAATGAAAAGCCATCATTATTTTTAGCCCATTCGGCTAAACCGAAACGTTGCTCTATGGCGTCTAAATAAGGACGCATTTCTTTAAAAGGACAATGAATTACCACAATTTACTCCGTGAACCGAATGCAACGCAAGTATATACCCAAACGTATTTAAGATACATGGTTCACAGGTGTGCAAAGTAAAAGTTACGTCACTATTTAAATCGCTAAAATAGCTCGATATCTGTTTGCGAGGTGACATCTTCAGTATGGCGTGGCTCTGCAATTTTTTGCAGGTTTTCTAGTAACTCATTACGCGATTCAATAATGTGTTTAAGCTGATATTTAATAAATGCTAAATCATCATTAAGCGATGCAAATAACAACTGGGTTTGCTGTAACTGCTGAAGGTGAAAGACCACTTCATCACTGCTTGATACGTTACTTTGTTCCACTGACTTAGTTAGCTCAACTAATTGTGCGGCAAACTTTTCGACAGCCCGCTCTCGTGAGTCACTATTTTGATACATCTGTTCCGACAGCTCATTAAAAGCATTACCAATTTGCTGTGCTTGGGCTAACGCGCGTTCGTTCACTTCCATATCTTGTACTTTGGCGTTAGTCACTTCGAGAATATGCGGAAACAAATCTTTGTAACGCCCATAAAGCTGCGCATCGTCTAATGGCATGTTTTTTACTAACATCGATATTTTTGGGTAATTAACAATGGTGCGATGCCCAAAATCAACAAAGCGGTTTGCGTCACGGTGTTTTTCAAGTAGCTCTTGCTCAAGCGGACATACTCCACCTTCTGCACTGCAAAATACGCCGATATCTTGATACCAGAATGCAAGAACCACATCGAGATCCATCGGATTAAAAAACTCAAACATGTGTTCAGACAACGCTTTAATATCATGCGCATGATAACTTTGCCCTACGTAACGCATTATACGCCCCATATCGCCCGAGTCTGTCATGGCTATTTCGGCGGTGATCTGCGCACGTTCAACATCACTTTTTAACTTTTTAGAGTGCTGACGATATTGGTATAACACGCGAATACGCGCCATAAGTTCTTCAGCGTTGAACGGCTTAACAATGTAATCGGCTGCACCGGCATTGTAGCCCTTAACCCGGTCGGGCAATTCGGTTTTACCCGATAAAAACATCACCGGTGTATCTTTCGTTTGTGGGTGTGCTTTAAGTTCAGTGCATACTTCAAAACCCGTTTTGCCGGGCATTTCAATATCCAGCAAAATAATATCTGGATTATATTTAAGTGCCTGTCTTAATCCTTCTTCGCCATTTTTAGCATGGATCAATGTGCAAAAGCCCGAGAGCGACTCTTCGATGACATGATGTACGTATTTATCATCATCAATGGCTAACACCAGTTTTGACATGCTTTATTCCTGTAAATGCTTTTCTAAAAAGCATAGTACGCAAGATTGATTTTGCTAAGATTTATTAATAAAAAAAGCGCCTTACGGCGCTTTCATACAATAATAACTTAGGCTGCAATACCACTGTGTCTGAGGAGTGCATCGACTTGTGGTTCACGACCTCGGAACTTTTTAAATAATTCCATCGGCTCTTCACTGCCCCCTTTCTCTAAAATGTTCTTTAAGAAAGCGTGACCCGTTTCTTTATTAAAAATACCTTCTTCTTCAAATTTAGAGAAAGCATCTGCCGACAAAACTTCAGCCCATTTATATGAGTAATAACCGGCACTGTAACCACCGGCAAAAATATGGCTGAAACCATGCTGAAAACGGTTAAAGGCGGGGGCTTTAACAACCGCAGTTTTACTGCGAACTTCATCAAGCGTGGCTTGAATATTACAAGGTTCACCCGCTTTGTAATCATGGTGAATGGTAAAATCAAACAGCGAAAACTCTAACTGACGTAGCATTTGCATGCCCGATTGAAAGTTCTTCGCGGCCAATAATTTATCAAGCAGTTCTTTTGGCAGCGGCTCACCCGTTTCATAGTGACCCGAGATAAAGTTAAGGGCCTCTTCTTCATAACACCAGTTTTCTAAGAACTGGCTTGGCAGCTCTACAGCATCCCATGCCACACCATTAATGCCCGCCACTGGCGCAGCATCAACTTGGGTCAACATATGATGAATACCATGTCCAAACTCATGGAATAAAGTTGTCACTTCGTTATGAGTAAACAGCGCAGGTTTATCACCCACTGCTTTATTAAAGTTACAGACTAAGTAAGCGACAGGCGTTTGTAATTCGCCATTAGCGCGCACTTTACGCCCCATGCAATCGTCCATCCAAGCGCCACCACGTTTACGGTCACGTGCATATAAATCAAGATAAAAACGGCCGCGTAGCGTGTTACTGCTATCGTAAATCTCGAAGAAGCGCACATCAGGATGATAGCTATCAAACTCATGCACTTCTTTCACGCTAATATCAAATAAACGGTTTACGGTGGTAAATAACCCGTTTAAGACCTTATCGGCAGGAAAGTATGGGCGCAGTACTTCATCAGAAATTGCGTACTTTTCTTGCTTTAATTTTTCTGCGTAATACGCGTAATCCCATGCTGCAAGCTCGCTTACACCATGTTTTTCTTGTGCGTAGGCTGTTAATTCAGCAAGCTCTTGCTCAGCTTGTGGCTTTGACTTAGCCGCTAAATCTTCTAAAAACGAGAACACTTGCGACTCAGATTCGGCCATTTTAGTTGCTAATGACATTTCTGCGTAGCTGCTAAAACCGAGTAACTCGGCCAGTTCATGACGAAGTGCAAGCTCTTCGCTCATGATATCTGAGTTATCAAACTCACCTGCATTTGGGCCTTGGTCAGACGCACGAGTTACAAACGCAGTGTAAGTTTCTTCACGTAATTTACGGTTATCGGCATAGGTCATAATAGGCAAATAAGAAGGGAAATCTAAGGTGAATACCCAACCATCAAGCTCTTTGCTTTTTGCTGTATCGGCACCGAGTGCCAGTGCTGACTCAGGTAAGCCTGCTAATTCACTTTCATCTGTAATGTGTTTTTGCCAAGCGAGTGTCGCATCCATCACATTATTGCCAAACTTAGAGGCAAGCTCTGATAAGCGCGCACTAATTTCACCGTATCGTTTTTGTTGCTCAGGCTTTAAGGCAATGCCCGATAATTCAAAATCACGCAACGCATTAGTAATGGTTTTTTGCTGTGCAGTGGTGAGTGTTTTAAATTCTTCGCTGCTATGTAAAGCATTATAGGCATCGTATAAACCTTGATGCTGACCAACAAAGGTTGAGTACTCAGATAACAACGGCAAACATTGCTCATAAGCTTCGCGTAGCTCGTCGCTGTTTACCACCGAATTCATGTGCGATACTGGCGAAAATAGTCGTGATAACTTGTCATCAGCCTCTTCAAGTGGAAGAACTAGGTCATTCCAAGTGTATGACTTACTTGCCAATACCTCATCAATTTTGGCACGACAGTGTGCAATCGCTTCTTTTAATGCCGGCACAACATGGGCTGGTTTAATCTTAGAAAACGGCGGAAGCCCTTCTAATCCAATAAGTGGGTTATTTTCTGCAATTGTCATTTTCGTTCTCAATTTTTATGCGAATATGGTGTTGAAGTTGGGGCGAATTGATGAAATACAAGGGGCTTAACCTCGGTCTTTATTATGCTATTATCAACTTATTAATAAATCGATTAATTAATAAAAAACTATCTGTTTTTGAGGACAAACTATGGCTCAGCATTTTGATTACATTGCAATTGGTGGTGGCAGTGGCGGTATTGCCTCTGCAAACCGTGCAGCAATGCGTGGCGCAAAAGTCGCACTTATTGAAGCAAAACACATGGGTGGCACCTGTGTGAATGTAGGTTGTGTTCCAAAGAAAGTAATGTGGCATGGCGCACAAATTGCTGAAGCAATTAATGCATACGCACCCGATTACGGCTTTGATGTCG
Source organism: Pseudoalteromonas sp. MT33b (assembly GCF_014117385.1). Lineage (NCBI taxonomy): Bacteria > Pseudomonadati > Pseudomonadota > Gammaproteobacteria > Alteromonadales > Pseudoalteromonadaceae > Pseudoalteromonas > Pseudoalteromonas sp. MT33b. Next base: position 3,070,712 of record NZ_CP059831.1, read on the forward strand.
AATTAAAAAGTTTTAGTTGGGCTAAATTAGTAGAAAGCCGCGAAGCTTACATTGGCCGTATCCACCAAGGGTATAACAAATACTTATCAAGCAATGGCGTAACGGTAATCAACGGTTTCGCGACCTTTGTTGATAACAAAACCGTTGAAGTTAACGGTGAGCTATACACCGCTGACCATATTCTGATTGCCGTGGGAGGTCGTCCAACGATTCCTAACATCCCAGGTGCTGAACTAGGTATTGATTCAAATGGCTTTTTTGAGCTAGATGCCCAACCTAAGCGTGTTGCTGTTGTGGGTGCTGGTTACATTGCTGTCGAAATCGCAGGTGTACTTCACAGCCTTGGCACTGAAACGCATTTATTTGTTCGTAAAAATAAACCATTACGTACTTTTGACCCTTACATTGTTGATACGCTTGTCGACATTATGGCGAAAGAAGGCCCGACACTTCACACTGACTGCACACCAAAAGAAGTGATTAAAGAAAGCGATGGCAGTTTAACAATTCACTTTGAAAATGGTCACAGCCAAAATGTCGATGAAGTTATTTGGGCTATTGGTCGTACACCAACAACCGATAAACTGAATATCACAGCAACCGACGTTGAGCTTAACGAAAGTGGCTACGTAAAAGTTGATGAGTATCAAAATACAACCGCTAAAAACATTTATGCCGTTGGCGACATCATCGAACACGGAATAGAGCTCACACCAGTGGCTGTAAAAGCGGGTCGTATTTTATCAGAGCGTTTATTCAATAAAGAATTGCCTGATGATTTAAAAATGGACTACGAGCTAGTACCTACAGTTGTATTCAGTCACCCACCAATCGGCACGATTGGTTTAACGGAGCAAGAAGCAATTTCGCAATATGGTGCTGAAAACGTAAAGGTTTATAAATCAAGCTTTGCAGCTATGTACACAGCAGTTACTCAACACCGCCAAGCATGTAACATGATGCTTGTGTGTGCAGGTGATAACGAAAAAGTTGTTGGCTTACACGGCATTGGCTTTACTGTTGATGAAATGATCCAAGGCTTTGCAGTCGCAATGAAGATGGGCGCAACCAAAGCAGATTTTGATGCCGTAGTGGCGATTCACCCTACCGGCTCAGAAGAGTTCGTGACGATGAGATAAACTCGCGTTGCGAGAAAATATTAAAAACCTTGCGGTGCTGCCGCAAGGTTTTTTTATGCCTTGTAGAAAGTCGGCACAAACCTTGTAGCTACGACGTTATACCAACATTTTGCCATTGTTTACTGTGTTATCGAGTAAAGATTACGCAATAAGCTTGGCATTTTTACAAGGAGGCACTGTGTCTAAGTCTGCAATTTTATATCGCATGGTAACCGATGAGCATATATGCCCATTTGGTTTAAAATCTAAAGATTTGTTAGAGCGCAATGGTTACGAGGTTGATGACCGCCACCTCACTAACCGCGAAGAAACAGATGCATTTAAAGAGCAGCATCAAGTAAAAACCACGCCACAAACCTTTATCGATAATAAGCGTATTGGGGGGTATGATGATTTACGCGACTTTTTCAATCTGCCCGAAGCGGGTCAACAAGGCACAACTTATACCCCTGTTTTAGCGATTTTTGCGGTTACCCTGCTCTTAAGCTGCGGGTTTAGCTACGCCAGCGGCACAGCTTTACTGTCGATGCAAAACTTAATGCTGTTTGTTGCACTGACAATGGCGGTGCTCGCTATTCAAAAACTACAAGATCTGTACAGCTTTTCAAACTCATTCATTACTTATGATTTACTGGCAATGCGTGTTGTGCCTTATGCCTATGTTTACCCGTTTATTGAAGCCTACGTTGCCATAGGTATGGTGGCTAAGCTGCCAGCTTTAGCTGTCGCGCCATTTTCGTTGTTTATTGGTGGCATAGGTGCGGTATCGGTGTTTAAGGCCGTTTATATCGATAAGCGAGAGCTAAAATGTGCCTGTGTGGGTGGCGACAGCAATGTGCCGCTGGGCTTTATTTCTCTCAGCGAAAACTTATTTATGATAGCGGCAGGTATCTGGATGCTGAGTACACTTTAGCCATTTATGCTAAAGCTTTAGGTGATAATTTTCAGTGGCTTAATAAGACGTTAAGCCACTGTAATGGGCGTGCTACCCGCCATTGCGTAAGTCACGCTCAAACTCAGTTTCTGTTTTAACCGGATGACAAGTCGACGTCACTGAACCTTTGCTGCTGTCATCTTCGTCTGTACTAAAAATGGTATAGCTGTAATCGGTTTCTAGTTCACCGCCTAAACACTCGTGCTCGGCATACACTTCATTTGCAGACCCCTCTCTTACTTCCTGTGATGCACAGCCGGTAAGCATGAGTAGTATTAATAAAATTGGCGTTACTTTCATATTTTCACCTTAAAATTATTATATTTACTGCGAACAGTAACGAATATAGTGGTATTGATGGTACCTATATTGATACATTTTTACTGCAAAGTGAAGTGTTATGAAATGAGGCAGGTTAAAAATTTAACCTGCCTTACTGAAGCGGGAAAAAGAGGGCGACTAAGCCGTACCACCGACCGTTAAGTTGTCAATTTTAAGGCTTGGTTGACCAACCCCTACTGGCACGCTTTGACCGTCTTTACCACATACCCCTACGCCTTTATCAAGCGCAAGGTCGTTACCTACCATCGAAATTTGCTGCATCACTTCTGGGCCGTTACCAATCAGTGTTGCGCCTTTGATAGGCTGAGTAATTTTACCGTTTTCAATTAAATACGCTTCAGAAGCGCTAAATACGAACTTTCCTGAGGTGATATCAACTTGACCACCCCCAAAGTTTGGCGCAAAGATGCCTTTTTTCACAGAGCTAATAATATCAGCTTGGCTGTGCTCGCCCCCAAGCATGTAGGTATTAGTCATACGCGGCATAGGTAAATGAGCATACGACTCACGACGCGCATTACCTGTTGGGTTTACACCCATTAGGCGTGCATTAAGCTTATCTTGCATGTAGCCTTTTAGAATACCGTTTTCAATAAGCACGTTATACGCAGCAGGTGTGCCTTCGTCATCTACATTCAGTGAACCACGGCGATCAGCAATAGTGCCATCATCCACCACGGTACACAGCTCGGAAGCCACCTTTTGACCTACTTTACCGCTAAACGCAGAGGCACCTTTACGGTTAAAGTCACCTTCAAGACCATGACCCACGGCTTCATGCAGTAACACACCCGGCCAACCTGCCCCCAGTACCACTTCCATGCTACCTGCTGGCGCATCAATGGCTTCTAAGTTCACTTTAGCTTGGCGTACAGCTTCTTCTGCGTATTCCATCCAGCGCGGCTTACCATCAACTAACTCTTTAAAGTAGCCGTAATCTAAACGCGCACCGCCGCCTGCACCACCGCGCTCACGGCGACCATTCTTCTCAAGTAATACGGAACAATTTAAACGAATAAGCGGGCGAATATCAGTGGCAAAGGTGCCGTCGCTTGCTGCAATGAGTACCTCTTCGTACACTGCTGACATAGAGCTAATCACTTGCTCTGCGTCGGGGGCTAACTCGCGAATGTAGTTTTCAAGTTCGCGCAATAGGCTCACTTTGTCGTTATCACTCATACTTTGAATTGGCTGATGCGGTGCATACTGCTGTTTTGCTGCTACATCGCTAAATACTTGAATCGTTTTGCTTTCGCCTGCATTAGCAATGCTTCGTGCTGCTGTTGCGGCTTTATTTAGCGCTTCAAGATTGATTGCATCTGAGTACGAAAAACCCGTCTTTTCACCGCTTACAGCGCGCACACCCACACCACGCTCAACGTTGTATGAGCCTTCTTTTACGAGACCATCTTCTAACACCCATGATTCATGGTGGCTAGATTGAAAATACAGATCGGCATAATCCACTTGATGCTGATGAATAAAAGCGAGCGTTTTTTCTAATTCTTCTCTATTTAGCTGGCTGTCATGTAATAAATGCTGTTCAACCGTGTTCATAATAAATGCTCTCTAAATCGTTGCTGAGACTGCACAGGCATGTCTTGGCGAATTGTATTCAGTCGGTTTAAATCAAGCTCATGGCTGATAAAACCAGTGCCTGAGGCAAGCTCACTGAGCGTGTTTCCCCATGGCGAAATAATAATGCTGTGGCCATATGTTTGTCGGCCATTTTCGTGCTCACCCCACTGTGCAGCGGCTACCACATAACATTGCGTTTCAATCGCTCTGGCAGCCAACAAGGTATGCCAATGAGCGGCTCCTGTTACAGTGGTAAAGGCACTGGGTACTAAGATGAGCTCAGCCCCTTGGCGCTGCATCGCAGTGAATAAACCACTAAAGCGTAGATCATAACATACTGCTAAGCCGATTTTACCAAAGGGTGAATCAACCACTACAATATCTTTGCCCGCTTCGGTGGCATCAGACTCCCGATAATTACGCGTGCCATCGGCAACATCGACATCAAATAAGTGGATCTTATTGTACTGCGCTACCACCTCACCTTGGTTATTAAATAAAAACGAGGCGGCTAAATATTTACCGTTAGGTTGTGATACCGGCACTGTCCCAGCAGCCAACCAAATATTATGTTGTTTACATAGCGCAGCCAGTGCAGCTATGTACTGTTCAATGTGTAATCCGAGCTGATAACTTGCTTGAGTGTGCTTGCTAAAAATTAAAAAGCTTTCGGGTAGGCATACAAGCAGCGGACGTGTCGTGGGCAATTGCGCCAGCGTGTCTGCTAAAAAAGCCAAATTTTGCTCCGCATTCATTCCCGAGCACATTTGCACTGCTACAACCTGCGGCTGAGTATTAACTGTCATTGTTGTCGAAGCTCGCTGAGGTGGCTGCATCTTTTAATTTAAGCCTTGTTGATGACTGCGGCTGGCTTTGTGCCGCTTGCGGTAAGGTTACTTCACGGCTCTTACGATCAATTTCTTCAACAACCGGATCATTCATACTGCCTGTCACCTTAAAGTTGATTTCTGAGATCACTCTCGCAGAGTGAATTACTTTATCGATTGCAAGCGCCGCAAGGCCACTTACCGGGTTGACCATCCATGCCACGATCACTGGAATACTTGAGGTAACCTGCGGGGCAACGGCTAGATCGTAGTCTATTTCAAAGGTATTTAAGTTAGTGTGGCCTTTAATCGTTAAGTCGGCAGGCACACCATCAAGCTTGGTATCTTGAGTGTAAGCAATCCCTTTCTCTAACTGCATCGTGCCTTGCATCTTGTTATAAAAGAAGCCTTTTGAAAATACATCTCTAAAATCAAGTTTAAGCTTACGTACCAGTGAGTCGAGACTAAGCAATGAAAACACCCTAGCACCACCGTCACTCACTTCCGCTAAATGCCCTTCACCTAAACGCCAATCTAACTCGCCTGCTAGCGTAGGCACATCAAAATTATACGGCGCACCTTGCCAAGCGAGGGCAAATTTTATGTCGGCATCGGAGTCTTTTACTGTAGTAGTAATATCAAACTCATCAAATAAGTCGCCAATATCATCACTTTGTAGGTGACCGTTAAAACGCGTTGAGCCATCAGCAAATTGCCCTTTCGCTCTCAGTATATGGTCACCTTTATCTATCACGAGCTCAGTAAATATCAAGCTATTATTATCACCACCAAACGTGGCTTTTACTTTATCAAGTTGGTACTCGGCTAGTTTGCAATCTTCACAGTTAAATTCGATGGCTGGAATACGTGTTAACCAGCTTAAGTCTTCAGGTTGTTCAACTTCGTGTGCAGACTCCGTCGCGGTGTCATTAAAGTTAACCCGTAAATAATCAGTAAATATTTGAATAGGTCTACGTGTATCGCCTGTCGGAATGAGTGCATCAGCTCTAAGCTCTTTGGCATTTAATTTAAGCTCTAAATCGGCTTGCTTTGGTGCTAGCCTAAACTCAACATCATTAAAATCGATATTTTGAACCGCTAACTTATTAAATTGACCCGTTACATTGTTAAATGCAGGCATTACGCCAGGACCGTCTGATTTAGCCTTGGTCAAATCGATAATTTGCTCAATCAACCCAAACCATGGCACAAGCTTAGTTTCTGGTAGGTCAATCGATACCGCAAAACCATCTCGGTTAAGGCCTAAATCTTTTGAACCTAAAATAAGGTGTGCGTTATTAAACTGCTTTTTGCCATTATCTAAAATAGCATTGAAAAACAGCTGTTCATTGATATTTGCAGTGATCAAATTAGAAATATGATCGCCCTGCACTACCGCTTTGATAGGCCAAGCATTGTCTGCACTTTTTGTGTAAGGTGCAGGTAATTGACTGGTTATACCCACTAAGTTACCGCTGATATCAGCGCGATAGTTGAAGTCGTTGGGTAAAAAGTTAAGGGAGACATTAATAGCAACGTCACTTTGCCCCGTTAAATAACCTTCGAGCAGACCCTGCCCTTGCTCAATTAATGGTTCTGCATCTAAGGCCAATTTAATCGCGATTTCTGCGCGGTAGTTATCAGCCACATTTTCGCTATTAAAGCTGGCTGTTAACGGCATACCTAACCAATCAGCTTTGGCATTTTTTAAATCAATTTTGTCGTTATTAAATTTAACAATGCCTGTCATATGATTAAGTGTGATGCCAGGCTGAGCAAGATAAACAGGTAAATTAGCAAGCTCAACTTCGCCGAGGGCATCAACATGGCCTGAATGTAAATCGACAAGCAAATTAATATTTGCTGTGGCTTCACCTTGCGCTTGTACTACTTCAAAAACACTTGCTAACGGTTTAGCGAGCGGTGTGGCTGCAAAAAATGACTGTAATTTATTGCCGTGGGCACGTTTATTTATCGCTACATTTAGAGTATCGGCATGCATTAAATCAGCAATACTTACGTGTACACTGTCGCCAAGTGATAAGTTTACAAGTGTGCCTGACTTGCTGTAAATATCCATGCGTTCATTTTCAAAATGCAAAATCACATTGGCATTTTCAACGCTGGGCCAACTGGGTGTGAACTGGTATTTGGCATTGTTCACATTTGCCAATACTTCGAACTGCCCTTGTTGCTCTTTAAACGGAAAACCGCTAAACGGCCCCGAAAACAACACCTGTGCTTTATTAACTTCGCCGCCTTTAATGGCGCCGTTTAGGTAGTTAACTAAGTTTTTGCTCATTACCGGTAATGGAAAATAATGCCCCGCCACGTTGGCATCAGGTGCGTACGCTTCGGCATATAAATCAAGGCGCGGCTCTGCAGTTAGGCTAAGCATCATTTCTGCTGCAACGGTTACTTCGTCATTATCAAGCCAAATGTTGTCACTGCTAATACGCCAGCCATCGTCGTAATGACGTAAATCAAGTTCAACATTTAACTGATTATAAGGAATGTCTTGGCTAAAACTGCCATTGGTTAACAAACGGTTATTTTCGCCAAATAACGTTATACGCCCCGCTGCTTGGTTAATATTTCCCTCAACCCGAATGGCTTGCCCACCGGGGATCCCTTGTAAGGATAACCAGTTGAGCTGTTCACCCTTAAACCACAACTGCCAGTTATCTTGCGCACCAAATTCAACATACGCTTCGCTTAATTGGCCATTAGGCTGTCGTTCTAAAAATGGCGCTAATACTTCAAAGTTACTCAATTGAGATAATTTTGATAACAATGCAAAGTCAAACTGCTTGAGCCAAATCTTATTTGTATCTCCAAGCTGGGCTTCAAACTGCAATGTTGGCCATTGTTTTAAATCACTTTCAAAAGCAAGTCCGGTACTTTTTAAACGCCAACCATTCTGCCAAGGGAATAAGTGAAAGCCCCCTTCATTTAAACTAATTTGATGCGCTTCTTGGTTTTGTTGCCAATTTATGTAGCTGGGTAACCATTGCACTTTTACGTCACTGATCAGTCCTTTTTCAAGGCTAAACCAGGTTTGCAAGTTCATATCGGAGTGCAACTGTTGTTTGTCTGTATTGATGTATTGTGCCAGCCATTTTGAAACATCGACATTCGCAGCTTGCACATAAATATCGCCAGCCATGGTCTCAAGCGTTGAACCATTAAGTGCCATGCGGGCATCAAAGTTGCCGACAGAAATCCCCGGTAAGGCTAGGCTTCCTGAACCTTGGTGCTGTTCTGGGGTATTTTGCCACACAATGTTTTCAAGAATTAACGTACGCTCTTTGCCATCATTAAGCATAAAATTAATGCTACTGTCTTGAATCGCAAAGTGGCCCGTTTCACCCAAAAACAGGCTTTCTATTAACTCTTTTTGCTCAAAACTGTCTGCTTGCTTGTTGTTGCCAAACGTAAGCATGGTTGGCAAATCAACATCGGCATGAAAACCATTGATCACAAAGTAACTTGATTTAAGTTGACGAGTTTTAATCGACTCCCACAGATTTACCTCTAGGCTGGCTTTATCTATGGTGAGTGCTATCGGTGAAGTCTGGTTGTCCTCAAAAGAAATATCTTCAAGGACTAAGGAAGGGCCTTTACCTTGCCAACTGGCTGAGATAGCACCTATTGAAAGATTTACATCGAACTGTTCATACAAAAACGCTTCAATGTCGCCTTTATAGTCATTGGCATATGGCAGGGTATACTTTAAAACAGAGACAATAACGGCCAGCAGTACGATAGTAATAGCAAAAACTTGCCATAACTTACGTAAACAAAAAAAGCAGACCGTTTTTGCCTTCATTACATCATTACCACATCAAACTGTTCTTGATTGTATAAACTCTCTGTTTGAATACTGACCTGTTTACCTATAAATAGTTCAAGCTCGGCGAGGTTATGATATTCATCGTTGATCAACGCTTCGCTTACCGAAGGCGCTGCATACACCATAAACTTATCGGCTGCGTAGGCACGGTTAACCCTGACAATTTCACGCAGAATTTCGTAGCACACCGTTTCAACGGTTTTTTGCGACCCTCGGCCTGAACACGCGGGGCACACGTCACATAAAATATGTTCTAAACTTTCGCGGGTACGCTTACGAGTCATCTCGACTAAACCCAGAGCAGATAAGCCATTGATGTTGGCTTTTGCGCGGTCTTTTGCCAGTGCCGACTCAAGTGAGTGTAAAACGCGACGTTTATGCTCGTCACTTACCATATCGATAAAGTCGATAATGATAATGCCACCTAAATTACGTAATCGCAGTTGTCGTGCGATTGCCGATGTTGCCTCGATGTTGGTGTTAAAAATGGTTTCTTCTAAATTACGATGCCCAACAAATGCACCGGTATTTACATCAACGGTAGTCATTGCTTCGGTTTGGTCAATGATTAAATAACCACCTGATTTAAGCTCAACTTTACGGTGAAGGGCTTTTTGAATTTCGGTTTCGACATCAAACAAATCGAAAATAGGTCGCTCACCTGGGTAGTATTCAAGCGCCCCAGATAAGATGGGCACAAACTCTTCAGTAAATTCTTTTAACTCTTGGTATGTCAGCTTTGAGTCAACACGAATGCGCTCCATGTCTTCGCCAACATAATCACGTAGGGTACGAAACGCCAGCGTTAAGTCTTCGTGTAAGATGCTCTCTTTACTGATTTTTTTACGTTTATTGACAATTTTTTGCCACAGTTTTTTTAAAAACTCTGCATCGTGACGCAGCTCAGCTTCTGAAGCGCCTTCAGCAGCGGTACGCACAATAAAGCTGCCATCTTCATCGCCATATTCAGCGACTATTTTTTTCAGTCTGGTACGTTCTTCTTCGGTTTCAATACGCTGACTTACGCCAACATGGGTCGCGTCAGGCATGAACACTAAATAGCGTGATGGAATTGTGATATCAGTCGTTAAGCGCGCCCCTTTGGTGCCCAAAGGATCTTTCACTACTTGCACCATGATGTATTGACCTTGGCGCACTAGTTCACGGATATCTTGCACCTTTTTAATGGGCTGCTCATCGACTCCCTCAACAATTGAAGCACTATTTACAATGTCAGATGCGTGTAAGAACGCTGCTTTTTCTAAGCCTATATCAACAAATGCGGCTTGCATTCCCGGTAATACTCGGCTGATTTTGCCTAAGTAAATATTGCCAACAATGCCTAGGTTGCCAATTCTTTCTAGCTGTATCTCTTGTAGTACGCCGTTTTCAATAAGCGCAACACGACTTTCACTCGGTGTAACGTTGATCAGTAATTCAGTGCTCATGTTACCCTCTTAAAAATTCATTTAATAACTGCTCAGTCTCATATAAAGGTAAGCCTACTACTGCAAAATAGCTACCAGAAATATGACTTACAAACCGTCCACCTTGGCCTTGAATGCCATAACCACCCGCTTTATCGTGCGGTTCACCAGAGTGCCAATAAGCGTCGATTTCATCATCGCTAAGCTGTTTAAAAGTGACATCGGTAATTACAAGGCAGCTTTTTACGTGCTGTGTATCAGCAATTGCAACGGCGGTCATAACTTGGTGAGTTCGGCCCGACAAACGTTGCATCGTTGCTACAAAGTCGGCTTTATCAAGCGGTTTGCCAAGGGCTGTGTCATCAATAACCACAACCGTATCACTGCCTAACACGGGCCTGTCGGTATAGCCCATTGCAACGCCTGATTGTGCTTTGAGTTTGGCTAAACGTTCTACGTAATGACGTGGCGATTCGTTCGGAAATTGGCTTTCATCTGCATCAACGCTAAATTGAGAAAACTCAACGCCGAGTTGGCTGAGCAACTCTTTTCGGCGCGGTGATGCAGACGCCAAATAAATTGCGGTTTGCATTATCTAATCCTGAAATGACGGCGGTATTTACGCAAAATTAAGAAAATCCACCACCAACACAGCATGCCAGTCAGCACGGGCCACATATAATGAGGGCTGAAGTAAACTCCCATCAAAAAGTGATTAAGCCAAAATTGCATTAAGTGGTAAAGCGTTAAAAACAAAGCAATTAATATACTTTGCTGCCATAAAGAAAAGTTTCTAATTTTTTGAAAGTTACTGGCGGTAATAAAAATACACACCGAATAGGTCAGCGAGTTCACGCCCAGTGGAGAGCCCGATGCTAAGTCCATTAATAAACCCACAACCCACGCTGTGCCAATGTTTAAACGGTGCGGCACCGCTAACGACCAGTACATAAGCACCAGTAACACCCAGTCTGGGCGGTATGGCTCAAATGAGATAGGTAACGGCATTAATGCCATGACCAGTGCAAAAAAGATACTAATTGCAATCAGCAAAGAGTGACGGCTATTCATTGCTTATGCTCTCCTGCTGATTACGCCACAGCACAACCAATAAACGAATTCGGTCAAGTTGGGCAATTGGCTCAGCATACACTTGTGCGAATGGGTGACCTTCATCACGATTAATTTCGGTTACCACGGCCACAGGATACCCCTCAGGGAAAGTCCCCCCTAGACCTGAAGTCACTAAAATATCACCAATACGTACATCTAGACTATGCGGCACATGCGACAGCTTCACTACATTTATTTTGCCAATCCCTTCAACCACAGTGCGAACATCATTGCGTAAAATACGTACCGGTGTTGCATGGGTTGTGTCGGTCATAAGCAAAACGCGAGAAGTGGTTGAACCCACTTGTGTAATTTGCCCGACAACCCCCATTTCATCAATCACAGCTTGGCCTTCGCTTAAGCCATCTGTAGTGCCACGATTGATCACAACCTGATGGCTGTATGGATTTGAATGAACAGAGAGCACTTGGGCAATTATTTTACGATTTGATTGCTTTGCAGACGAGCCGAGTAACGCACGCAACTTGTCGTTTTCACGCGATAAAAATTGCAGCTGTTGTAGTTGTTCGCTTTGTAAAAGCTGTTTTTTCTTCAGTGCTTCGTTTTCAGTAAGAAGCTGATCGCGAGTATGAAGATTCTTCGCACCAATACTAAATAGCTCATACGGCAAATTGGCAAGATAGATGAGTGGGCTAACCAGTGTATTTAAACTGGTGCGGATTGTTGTACCACCTTGTGTATATCGATCGCCCACAATCAATACGACACTCAAAAGCACTGCGACAAAGAGTCGCAGTTGCAAAGAGATGGTACGACCAAACATTAACTTCATTAGTCGTAACTAAATACGTCACCACCGTGCATATCAATCATTTCTAATGCTTTACCGCCACCACGAGCAACACAAGTAAGTGGGTCGTCAGCAACAACAACAGGAATACCTGTTTCTTCCATTAATAAACGATCTAAATCTTTTAACAGTGCACCACCGCCTGTTAATACCATGCCGTGTGCAGAGATATCAGAGGCAAGCTCAGGAGGTGATTGCTCAAGTGCAACCATAACCGCACTTACAATCCCCATTAGAGGCTCTTGTAATGCTTCTAGGATTTCATGAGAGTTAAGTGTAAATGAGCGCGGCACGCCTTCAGCGAGGTTACGACCACGTACTTCAATCTCAACAGGCTCATCGGTTTTGAATGCCGAACCGATCTGATGCTTGATATTTTCAGCGGTTGCTTCACCAATTAGGCTACCAAAGTTACGACGGACGTAGTTGATAATAGCTTCATCAAATTTATCACCACCAATACGCACAGATGATGAGTAAACCACGCCATTAAGCGAGATAATGGCCACTTCTGTCGTACCACCACCGATATCTACAACCATTGAACCCGTTGCTTCTGATACAGGTAAGCCTGCACCGATTGCCGCAGCCATTGGCTCTTCAATCAAATACACTTCACGTGCACCTGCACCCATTGCTGATTCGCGAATAGCGCGTTTTTCAACTTGTGTTGCCCCACACGGCACACAAATTAAGACACGTGGGCTAGGACGCATAAAATTGTTGTTATGTACTTGCTTGATAAAGTGCTGGAGCATTTTTTCGGTGACATAAAAGTCGGCAATAACACCGTCTTTCATTGGACGAATCGCTTTAATGTTACCCGGTGTACGGCCTAACATTTGTTTTGCTTCCGTACCTACAGACGCAACACTTTTAGGACCACCAGCTCGCTCTTGACGAATAGCAACTACTGAAGGTTCATTTAATACGATACCTTCTTCTTTTACATAAATAAGGGTATTGGCTGTACCCAAGTCGATCGATAGATCGTTTGAAAAAATACCACGAAGTTTTTTAAACATGAGGCTGGATGACCTTTGATAATACGTTCTTATACTAGCTGCTCTCACTCTACCATGCTAAGCACAATAAAGCGCAACTGCCTTTATTAAATTGCTAAAAAAGGAAGCCTGCTTTGCTTCCTTTAAAAATTTTTATCGCTCGCGTACTAAACGAAACCCGATATAGTTTGCACGAAAATCTGGCGCTAAAATTAAGCGTGTTGATACACGTGCTAGGCTCGGAGCGAAATTCCATGCCCCACCACGAACAGTCACATCAGACTGCCCCGGTTTTTTGTTTGTCCATTCCCATACATTACCTACTGTGTCATACAGACCAAATGCATTAGGAGAAAACGACCCGGTTGGTGCAGCGCTTTTGTTTGACCATTCACTACCACACCAGCCACAGTTCGCTAAATTTTTACCTATCTCGTTACCCCAAGGGTATTCAGTTTCTTTACCTGCGCGTGCAGCGTACTCCCACTCAACCTCATTCGGTAAACGAAACAACTGCCCTGTTTGCCCTGATAACCAATCTGCATATGCTTTGGCATCATTATACGTTAAGCAAACAGCCGGAAAATCACTGTCTTGCTCAAAACCTGGGTTGCGCCAGTTTAAGGTCGCTTCCCATACTGGCTCACCATTTAAGTAATAAGCACAGCCACGATTCTTTTCGGCTTCTGTTTTATAACCTGTATTAGCAACGAATTGCTCATATTCACCCACACTGACTTCTTTGCTTTGCATGGCAAATGAGTTAGCAATGGTTTTTTCAACAACAGGGCGCTCATTAGCTAAGCCATTACCGTTAATGTCACCCATCTTAAATGTACCCGCTGGGATAACCACAATACTCGCTGTATTGGTTTTATTAACAATACTTGCCACTGGCGCTGCTGTAGGTTGCTCTGTTGCGACAACGGCAGCGACAATTGGTTCAGGCTCTTTCACTAATTTTGCATTAATAGTTTGAGCTTTACGCAAGTCTAAACGCGCTTTATAGCTTTTATAACCACGCTTGCGTATTTCAATATCATGAAAACCTCTTGGTAATGATGTCGTTAGCTTGGTTGACCCAAAGCTCACACCATCAATAAACACTTCATCATCATAAACGTTTGAACGAAGCGTTAATTCAACCATTTTAGATTTTTTTAGATCAGGTAATGGTTCAACCCTTACTGGCTTTTTTACTGAGTAATCACTTACAGGTTGTTCGCTCATACGCGAAACCGATACCACCTGACTATTATCCTGAGAGTCACTGAATGTTAACTGACTATCAGAGTAAGTAGTGGTGTAATTGGGTTGGTAATTTCCAGCAAGTGGTGAACCATAATCTGCGCAAAAACGGTTGTCTAAATTAAGCAGACTACATAAACGGCTGCTATTCACATCACCGCGCATCGTTACGCTTAAGTTCACGTTATAGTTACCTTGTCCGCTAAAGGCACTATTTACAACATGACTACTTAAAATTTTAACTTGTGCACCCGCTAAATTGCGTTTCGGCTCAACTAAACGTTCTTCTGTTAAGTTAGCAAAAATTTGATCTACAAAGCGCTTGGTGGCTTTTTGTAACCCCATTTGCTGACCACGTTGCTCACACGCTGCTAATGTTTCAGTGCGCTTACAATTAATCGTATGATTAACTTCAAGTGTGCCTTCACGCGTAAACTCATTGCGCAAACGTTCAACACGTGCTGTTGCGAGTTGCTCTTTTAAGCTCTCTAAGGTGTTTAGTTGGGTATGCTTAGCAACACGAATTTGCTCAATATCTTTTCTATGCGATGCAATTGCCGCCAATTGCATCGAAATGTCATCTTTGTTCTGTTTGTGATCCACCACTGCTTTTTGATAGCGCGTTTGTGCATTGCTAATATCTAAAGTGGGGTCATCAATTAATCGACGATACATCTCGTTCATTGCATCAAGCGCTTGGTTTTTTTCTTTGTCTAGCTCAGCTGAGCGGGCGCGCAATAATTCGAGTTGTTTTTGTAACTGACTTTCTTCTTTTAGGTGTTTTTCGAGTATTAAGGTCGAGTTATCGTATTCGGCTTGTTTTTTACTGATCTCTGATTCAATGCCAGTTACCGTAGCAGTATCTTGTGCAAATGCACTCGATGCTAGCAAACTAACTGAAATTAACAGAGATAAAGGAGCAATTCGCATATATTCCATTCCCAAAAAGCGGCAATTATTTGGTCATTATTATTTTTTATAATTAAACTCTTATGCTATGTACTTGCAAGGCAAAACACAAGCTTTGTTCAATTATTATCTGAGTTTACAACTATTACCTTAGTTGATGCCAGTAAATAACAAAATCATTTTAGTTTAATTGACTAATTTCTATCTCTATGACGACTTTGCTACAATTAAGCGTCTTTTTTAGCGTAAATTAAACCGTGACTATTATTTCTGAATCGCCTGTTCAAACCATCAACCACGAACTGTTATCAGCACAAAAGCTGACATTACAGATTAAACGTGATGATCTTATTCACCCACAAATTAGTGGTAACAAATGGCGTAAATTAAAATTTAATTTACAGGCTATGCAACAACAGGGAAAAACTGAGCTACTCACTTTTGGCGGCGCATTTTCAAACCATATTCATGCCACAGCAGCTGCGGGTCAGTTATTTGGGTTTAAAACGCACGGTATTATTCGCGGACCTGAGCTTGATGAACACAACCCCACATTGCAGTACGCCAAACGCTGTGGGATGACATTGCACCCCGTTAACCGTATTACTTACCGTTTAAGAGGCGAAAGCCGCTATTTGGCAGAATTACAAAAGCAGTTCCCGCATGCTTATATTCTACCCGAGGGAGGCACTAACCCTGCGGCGCTGCTGGGGTGCCAAGAATTAGCGCAAAGCTTACCGACGAGCGATGTCATTATTTGCCCAACAGGCAGTGGTGGCACGCTGGCAGGCTTAATTGAAGGCAGCCCACACTCCACAACCGTGCTCGGTATTGCAGTATTAAAACAGGCCGAATATTTAATTGATGACATTAAGCAACTGAGCCGTAAAGCAAGACAACAACAAAATTGGCAGCTATTACTTGAACATCATGATGGCGGTTATGGCAAATTCAGTCATGAACTGTGGGAGTTTTGTCAGACATTTACGCAACAACACGCCATCCCACTTGAGCCTATTTATAGCGGTAAAATGATGTATGCGCTGTGGCAATTGATAGAACAAGGTTTCTTTGCAGAAGGCACGCGGATCATGGCTATCCATACTGGTGGCTTGCAAGGGTTAGACGGCTTAAAGTACCGTCGTTTAATCTAACTAACTAAAAGGCGTAATATCGGCAAGCTTTTGTAGGGGTTCAGCAAAGTAAAAACCTTGCGCTGCGATGACGCCTAAGTTTTTTAATGTTGCAAGCTCGTTGCGTGTCTCAACGCCTACAGCATAAACAGGAAAATTAAGCTCATTGCCTTTCGCTATAATCTGTCTAACCACTTTTTGTTGCTGCGTATTAGTATCAATATTATGAATAAGCTCGTATGCCAATTTAATACTACACACATTATTAAGTTGCTTGTATTCAACAAGGTTTTCGGCACTGCGAACATTGTCAATCACAATACCTGCGGATAATTTTTCTAAACAAGCAAACTGCGAGCTCAATTGTTTATGCTGTTTTAAATAATCGTCTTCACTGAGCTCAAATTGTAATTTATTAGCTGCATCAAAGCCTTGCATTTGCGCTTTAAACCAATGCCAAAACTCATCATTAAACCAGTTCATCGCATGTAAGTTTATACTTACCATCATCGCACCTGATTCGTTATCAAGCATTTTTTGTACTTGTGTCACTACAGTCTGATCTAACAATAAAACATCCTTCTTGCTGGTCATCTGTGGAATGAAATGACGAGCAGCAAGTAATCCTAAGCTTTTATGACGAATTCTAATAAGCGCTTCATGCTGTAAAATTTCCCCTGTTTCTAAGTCAAACAACGGTTGAAAGAACAGCATAAAATGCTTTTTCTTAATGTACTCAAACAGGTGCTCATTACTATCACTGAGCATGCTAGATTGCGTATGCCCAAACGGTAAGCGGTGAATGTGTTGCCATGCACTTTGCTTAGCTAAAGTTAGTGCCGATTTAGTAAGCTGATACACCACAGCCTGATCAGCACCAGTACGGTAATTACATACACCTATTTTTATATCACCACGCGATAAATCGCTGCGATAATTAAGGCACGCTTGATATACAACGTGATGCAAACGCTTGGTGTACTTATCAACTTCGGTGGCAGGCACACTGTTTAGTGTTACAGCTATACCGCCCGAGGGAAGTAGTTTTACCGAGCGATTAACAAGTTCCCCAAACCCTTTGGCAATCACTACTTTAAAGTAATTATCGACATCAAGATTCGCCGGAAACGGGGTTTTCCAAAAAAACAGAGCAAATAAATGATTGTAGTTTGTTGGTACCCCATACAAAATATTTAAATCTTGATGAGGCAGTGGCTTTGGCAGCTCTCCTTTTTTAAGTACCGGCTTGACCTGTTTTTCAATAGGCTTCACTGGCGGTGCTGCGGCTACCAATACTTTTTTAGACAGTACTCGCCACCAGCGGAATCCCCAATACCCAGCCCCAATTAGAATTAAGTTCAAAAAGATAAATAAATGACTTTCAACGACCCATGAAGGCCAGTGAAAAAGGCGCAAACTCACAGTGTGATAACTAAATACCTCCTGCTCTAAATCAATAAAGTTGGCAAAATTATGTGGCACATCTGTCACGTTCATAGCAAAACCTTTACTTTCAACTAAGGTTGCAATGATATCTTTTGACGCAATGGGGTCTAAGTTTAAGTCGTATACTTGCCTTGCAAGCTCAGTACCTGTGCGATGCACTTTCTCGTGTAATACGTCACTTAAAAAAATATTAAAAACAACTAATAACAAAAAAGCGGCCGTCACATAAATGACTTCCGGTTGCTTTATTTGTGATGTTAGGTCTTTTTTCATTTCACAAGTTAGTTGCCCAAATATACACAAAGTGTTGTTCAAGAACCCTATAAATACAAGGCTGCAGCGCGATTTAAAGAAATTTCTGATTCATCCCCTGACCAACGCTGTCAAAAGTTACGTAAATTTAAACACCTAGCAAAATGCCTTAATGAGAATTATTTTGTAACCGAAACATATTCGAAGCCATCCCCATTCGTTTATACCATTGTGCTTAATTAAGTGGTCTATTTTGAGCAATAAAAAACCCAGCACCAAGGCTGGGTTCTTAATACAATCTTTATATAAAGTATCTTGCTTAATACTTTAACTTTTCCCCGGTGCTAGAACGGGATATCGTCGTCAAAATCGATTGGTGGTTCCATTGGGTTTGATGCGCCACCTTGTGGTGCATTTTGTGGCTTAGGAGCAAAACCACCTTGCTGTAGTGCGCTGCTTTGCTGTTGGCCATAACCACCGTATTGGTTGTTATTTTGCTGCGGTGCAGGTGCAGGCTGTTGTTGTGGGCGCTGTTGTTGTGCTGGCGCCGGTGCTGACTGCTGCTGAGGTGCATAGCTGTTGCTTTGCGCTTGCTGCGAACCGCCACCATAGCCGCCACCTTGTTGTTGACCACCTTGGTAACCGCCTTGTGATTGGCCACCTTGATAACCACCACCCTGTTGGTCGCCACCACGGCCACCTAACATTTGCATTTGACCGCCCATGTCTACCACGATTTCAGTGGTAAATTTTTCTTGGCCAGATTGATCAGTCCACTTACGTGTTTGTAAACGACCCTCAATATAAACTTGTGAACCTTTACGAAGGTACTCACCCGCTACTTCAGCTAGCTTGCCAAATAAAACAACACGGTGCCATTCTGTACGCTCTTGCATTTGCCCTGTGTTTTTATCTTTCCAGCTGTCAGTCGTAGCAATGCTGATATTCGCTACACCATTGCCATTAGGCATATAACGTACTTCTGGATCTTGGCCTAAATTACCAACCAAGATTACTTTGTTCACACCGCGTGCCATGGAACTTCTCCTTTAAACGTTAGATTAAACCAGCCGCTTTTCGTGCTTGGTCTAGGTCAAATTCTTTATCATTAATCTTTAAATAGCTGCGATTTTCATCGCAAACAACCGTTGCTTCTATTACGCCCGGTAAAGCAACTAGACGAGAAGCAAGCGCTTGTGCCTGCTGCTCGGAACTTAATTCTGTCATTAAGCTAATAATTTTACTTCTTGGTGGGACTTGCATATTCCAAGCAAGGATAAGCCATATTACCCCAACAAGTGCCGCCGCCGCAAACACTGCTTGCGCACTTAGCGCTTGTGCAACATAGCCCCCCAATAAACCACCTAAAAAGGCACCAAAAAACTGCGTAGACGAAAACACGCCCATGGCAGAGCCTTTCTGGTTTGCAGGGGCAATACGAGACACTAATGCAGGCATAGTGGCTTCTAAAAAATTAAATGCGACAAAGTAAACTAACATACACACACCGATGCCAATCACAGAATCAACCCAGAATGACATCGCCAGCATGCTCAATACTAATAAAGCGATTGAACCAATAAACGCCTGTTTTTCTTTTTCTTTGCGGATAGCCACTATCATCATTGGCGCCATTAAGAAAAACGCTAAAAATAAGACTGGAATATATAAATACCAATGATGATCAGCAATTAATCCATCTTTAATTAATTGACCCGGTAAGGCTACAAACACCGTGGTTAACGTAAGATGAAGTAACATAACACCAAAATCTAAACGTGCTAATTGCGGGTGTTTAATTAATTGTTTTATGTCATCTAAGGTGGCAAGCGTGTCGCCTTTGGGTGCCTTGTTTACAGCATTCGGAACCAAAAACAAGACAATAAAAATACCTAAAATGGCCAACCCAGCTGTTAGCCAAAAAACGCCAGCAACACCCCAAGATGCCGCAACTATTGGCCCTAGTAGCATCGCAACAGCAAAGCTCATACCAATACACATACCAATAACAGCCATCACCTTTGGACGCTGCTCATCTCGGCTTAAATCTGAAGCCAAAGCAAGTAACGCACTGGCAATCGCGCCCATACCTTGTAATGCACGGCCAAACGTCACCATTTGTACCGACTCGGCGGTGGCAGCAATAACGGAACCAAGCGCAAACACGCACAGGCCTCCAATAATCACTTTTTTACGGCCTATTTTATCCGACAACCACCCCATTGGAATTTGTAACACGGCTTGCGTTAAACCATACGCACCGATTGCAAAACCAATCCATAGCGGCGAAAAACCTTCCAATTGCTGACCATAAATAGCCAGAACTGGCATCAACATAAATAGGCCAAGCATACGGAACGCAAACACGCTCGCTAACGAAACGGCAGCGCGTTTTTCTCGGGAGTTGAGTGAAGATGCTGTCATGAATTACTGAATCTTGCTGTCTATTAAAATGTAAGCGTGGATTCTACCACAAGCGAAAAATAAATAATCACCTGTAAGTGAGGATTTTTTCTTTGATCAAGGATTAATCTTGTCGCGTATTGTGAGATACTGAAATAATCACTTGGTAATAAAACGAGATAGCATGGAAAACATTGAAGTCCGAGGCGCCCGTACGCACAATTTAAAAGACATCAGCCTAACCATTCCCCGTGATAAGCTGATAGTTATCACTGGCCTATCTGGTTCAGGGAAATCGTCTTTAGCGTTTGATACATTGTATGCAGAAGGGCAACGTCGTTATGTAGAATCACTCTCAGCCTATGCAAGACAATTTTTATCGTTAATGGAAAAGCCTGATGTTGATCATATCGAAGGTCTTTCACCGGCTATCTCTATTGAACAAAAATCAACCTCGCACAATCCACGTTCGACGGTTGGCACAATCACCGAGATATACGATTACCTGCGTTTACTCTTTGCCCGTGTTGGTGAACCTCGCTGCCCTACCCACGACCTACCACTGGCAGCACAAACAATTAGCCAAATGGTCGACACGGTTTTAGCTCTGCCAGAGGGCAGCAAGCTCATGCTACTCGCCCCCGTGGTTAAAGACCGTAAAGGTGAGCATGTAAAGCTACTTGAGCAACTAGCAAGTCAAGGTTTTATTCGTGCCCGTATAGATGGTGAGGTATGTGACTTATCAGATCCTCCCACGCTAGAGCTGCATAAAAAGCACACGATAGAAGTGGTTGTCGATCGTTTTAAAGTGAAAGATGGTCAGCAGCAGCGCTTAGCCGAGTCATTCGAAACAGCCCTTGATCTTTCAAGTGGTGTTGCGCACGTCGCTGCAATGGATGACTCACTTAGCGAAGACATGCTTTTTTCAGCAAACTTTGCCTGTCCAACATGTGGCTACGCTATGAGCGAGCTTGAGCCTCGCCTTTTCTCGTTTAATAATCCTGCTGGTGCATGTCAAAGCTGTGATGGTTTAGGGGTTCGCCAGTACTTTGATCCCAATCGTGTGGTGCAAAACCCAGAGCTAAGTTTATCGGGCGGTGCGATTAAGGGCTGGGACAAACGCAGCTTTTATTATTTTCAGATGCTGCAAGCAGTGGCTGAACACTATGGCTTTGACCTAGAAGCCCCGTTTCAAGAATTAAGTAAAGATGCCCAAAAAGTCATTCTTGAAGGATCGGGTAAAACCAAAATCGCCTTTAATTATCGAAATGACCGCGGCGACCTTATTACTCGTAATCACGAGTTTGAAGGTGTACTAAATAATATGAACCGCCGCTACCGCGAAACCGAGTCAAACTCAGTTCGCGAAGAGCTGGCAAAATATCAAACCAGCCAAGCATGTCCAAGCTGTCATGGTTCTCGTTTACGCCAAGAGGCTCGTCACGTATTCATAGGTCAAACTAATTTGCCCGCCATCACCACCATGAGTATTGGTGAAAGTATGGCATTTTTTGAAGGCCTAGCGCTTACAGGTCAGCGTGCTCAGATTGCCGATAAAATCTTAAAAGAGATCCGTGATCGCTTATCATTTTTAATAAATGTTGGCTTAAACTACTTATCACTTGAGCGCAGTGCAGACACGCTATCGGGCGGTGAAGCGCAGCGTATTCGCCTTGCAAGCCAAATTGGTGCTGGGCTTGTTGGCGTTATGTATGTACTGGATGAACCGTCAATTGGTTTACACCAACGCGACAACGACCGCTTGCTAAAAACCCTTATTCACCTTCGCGATTTAGGGAATACCGTGATAGTGGTTGAACACGATGAAGATGCAATTCGCGCTGCAGATCACATTATCGATATTGGTCCAGGTGCCGGTGTTCATGGTGGTCATGTTATCGCACAAGGTACGCATGACGATATTTTAGCGAGCAAAGACTCTATCACCGGGCAATACTTATCGGGTGTGAAAAAAATTGAAGTACCAACCACTCGCCATCCAACGAACGACAAATGGCTTGAGCTATTCGGCGCAACGGGTAATAACCTAAAGAATGTTGATTTAAAAATTCCATTCGGTTTGATGACCTGTATCACAGGTGTTTCAGGTTCTGGTAAGTCAACGCTTATCAACGACACCTTATTTAAACTTGCTCACACTGAACTTAATGGTGCAACGACCGCAGAGGCCGCACCGTATAAATCGATTAGTGGTCTTGAACACTTTGATAAAGTAATTGATATTGACCAAAGCCCGATTGGCCGTACGCCACGTTCAAACCCTGCCACATACACCGGTATTTTTACTGGTATTCGTGAACTGTTTGCTGGCACCCAAGAAGCCCGCTCACGAGGTTATAAAGTCGGTCGCTTTAGCTTTAACGTGAAAGGCGGTCGTTGTGAAGCGTGTCAAGGTGATGGCGTAATCAAAGTAGAAATGCACTTTTTACCAGACGTGTATGTGCCGTGTGATGTATGTAAAGGTCAGCGCTACAACCGTGAAACACTTGAAGTACAGTACAAAGGTAAAAATATTCACCAAGTATTAGAAATGACCGTGGAAGATGCGCGCGAGTATTTTGATAAAATTCCCGCGATTGCCCGCAAGCTACAAACCCTAATGGATGTTGGCTTGTCTTATATCCGTTTAGGGCAAGCAGCGACAACCTTATCGGGTGGTGAAGCACAGCGTGTAAAACTGGCACGAGAGCTATCAAAACGCGACACGGGTAAAACACTCTATATACTTGATGAACCTACAACAGGTTTACACTTTGCTGATATTCAGCAATTATTAGTGGTGCTTCACCGTTTACGCGACCATGGCAATACCATTGTAGTGATTGAACACAATCTTGATGTGATCAAAACTGCTGACTGGATTGTCGATTTAGGCCCTGAAGGGGGCTCTGGCGGCGGTGAAATTTTAATTTCGGGTACCCCTGAAGAAGTGGCCGATTGCGAACGTTCACACACAGGCAGATACTTAAAACCACTACTATAAAAAGGACGTTGGGTGCGTAGGTATTTAAAAATAGCGAAGTGGCGCGCTAATAAACAGTTTCAACAACAGCAGCGCAGCTGGCAACCTCATAAAACAAGGTTGGTTGAACGTATACAAGCCATTTGGTTTAACTTAAGTACCGCACAAAAGCTCTACCTTTTAGCATTAAGCAGCCTGATTGTTCTGCAATCAGGCTGGCTCAGTGCCACCATCACTATCATTGCCCTCGTTATTGAATTTTGGCCTAAGTTTAATCAGCTGTGGCACTCTTTAGCGGGCAAAGCACTCATCTTAATTTTCTATGCCAGTATCGCAAACTTTGTATTAGCTGGGGCCAGTGGCATTGTTAATGACGTTACCCATGTGTCGGCCAACCACTTTAACTATACCCATAACTTTGCCACCTTACTGTATTTGCCCCCTTGGGCAATGGGGATCACATTAGGTACC
Source organism: Pseudoalteromonas sp. MT33b (assembly GCF_014117385.1). Classification (NCBI taxonomy): domain Bacteria; kingdom Pseudomonadati; phylum Pseudomonadota; class Gammaproteobacteria; order Alteromonadales; family Pseudoalteromonadaceae; genus Pseudoalteromonas; species Pseudoalteromonas sp. MT33b. The sequence goes on from NZ_CP059831.1 coordinate 3,094,585, forward strand.
CTGCTGTTGTTTCAACTTTTTTTACCCTTCTATATCTTCATTTTATTATTAATAAAACCGTTTGGCTCAGAGCGAATAAAATTTATTAGTCAAAGTTATTCACCATTATTAACGGCTATAGTGCGCTTTATATTAGCGTCAGTGGTCTTTATTAATCTGACTTCGTTCATTAATGACAAACCACCTGAAGAGGTGCTTGATAATATTCTTACAAGCTTTGTTGATGGCCAAGCGATAGCAAAAGAGTCACCCTCTGAGCAACAAAAAGCCGTTGAAGAAATCAGTGAAAAAATAGAACAACACCTTCCAAAGAGCAGCGCAGAAACGCCCCCATCTAAGCGCAATGTTGAGATAGACAGTGAGGGTGAGAGTGATGGTGAGAGTGAAACCGTTGAAAACTTACGTCAATTTTTAAATACCAAGGGCTACTTTGAGCGCAGCAAACGTCTCATTGCCATGTTTGCTTTTAGCTTTGAGGCTGATAGTTACTCTCGTTGCTTAAAAGATGAGACGAGTAAAGCTGTGGAATTGAATGATTATGAGATTGTTCAAATTACCCCCGATCACAATGCGCCGTATGGCTATCGCTTTTCGGTGATCGCTTGTGATTCGCCTGGCGTTACGCCCGTTAAAAAATAGCGGCTCAAACACGCTACTCACTTAGCTTACTGCGTTTTTTGAAACCAATGGAAGAAAGCGCAGTAAAAGCAAAGCCTACTAAAGCAATAAAAAACACTAAAAAGTACTGATTAAAAGCTTATTTTCTTTCATAAGATTTAAATATAACTCACTGATAAATAAAAGGTATAAATTAAAAAACCTTATCAAACAAATTGCTCATATCTTGATAAGCGACATCCCCCCTCTAAGGCCGTTATTGTAGCGCTATCAACAGGTCACCAACCTTTATACCTGAAGATATACCCAACCAGCTTTGATGAAAATTGAGTCATATTTTAAATGTGATGAGGAACGTAGAATGGAAAAAACAGATAAATATGCTGTGTCACTCATTTGCCTATTTAGCGTCTTAATGGCATTGAGTTTCTGTTAGACGCTTAGATATAAAAATACCGCTTATAAGCGGTATTTTTATATCTTTAAAAGCCGTTGCTATATGACTACGGGCGAGGAATAAAACCCACCGCGTCGTACACTGCTTTTAATGTTTTTTCAGCACGAATACTCGCTTTCTCAGCGCCAGACTTCATGATGCTATTAAGTAACGCTTGATCATCACGAATTTCATGAAAACGCGCTTGGATAGGCTCAATCATGCTAACCACAGCTGCTGCTGTATCCTTTTTCAGGTGACCATACATTTTATCTTCGTACTCAGGCACTAAGTCTTCGATTGAGCGTTTAGTGGCAACTGATAACAAGGTAAGTAAATTAGATACGCCTGGCTTTTCTTCACGGTCGAAGTAAATACGTGCTTGCTCATCTGAATCAGTAACGGCTTTTTTCAGTTTCTTTTCAATCTTCTTCGGTTCATCTAACAACATGATGTAGCCGTTTGGATTTTCATCTGACTTAGACATTTTCTTTAATGGGTCTTGTAAGCTCATTACACGTGCACCAAATTCAGGAATGTATGGCTCAGGAAGCTTAAATACATCTCCGTACAGGTTATTAAAACGCGTCGCAATATCACGAGTAAGCTCTAAATGCTGCTTTTGGTCTTCGCCTACTGGCACTTGATCAGCTTGATACAACAAAATATCAGCGGCTTGTAATACAGGGTATGAAAATAAGCCCACGTTTACGTTATTAGCATGCTTTGATGACTTGTCTTTAAACTGCGTCATACGGTTAAGCTCACCCATTTGCGCATAACAGTTTAACACCCAACTAAGCTGAGCATGCTCTGGCACTTGAGATTGAACAAATAACGCAGATTTTTCAGGGTCGATACCACACGCCGCATACAATGCAATACCATCTAAAACACGTGAGCGCAGCTGCTCAGGATCTTGACGTACAGTAATGGCATGTAAATCAACCAGCATAAAGAAACTTTCGTGGTCTTCCTGTAGCTTAAGCCACTGGTTAATAGCGCCAACATAGTTGCCTATTGTCATACCACCGGTTGGCTGAATGCCACTTAACACTACTGGTTTACTCATGATGTTCCTTTATTTTACTAAACTAATAAGACTAAATTTAAAATGCACTTACCTTTGCGTAAGAACAGGTATTATATCTAAGAAATTATCACAGAGGTACTCTGGATTGAAATCAGCAAGGTTTTCACCTTGGTTATAACCATAACCGAGCGCGATAACATCAACATTAGCGGCTTTAGCTGCTAATACATCGCTTTTAGAGTCACCGATCATAATGGCTTTTTCTGGGCTTACATTAAGTTGTGTGCAAGCAAATTGTAACGGTTCAGCTGATGGTTTTTTTGTCATATCATCGCCGCAAACAATAAACTGAAAATGATGAGTAAGTGCCAACTTATCAAGTAGTTTTTCAGTAAAGCGGCGTGCTTTGTTGGTTATGATGACTTTGGGTATGCTTGCCAGCGCTGCAAGACCTGTCTCAACGTGCTGATAAAGCGCGCTATAATCACCAACAACCTCATCATAGTGCTGATAAAAAAGAGTGATAGCTTGCTGTGCCAACGCATCATCTAAATGCTCGCTTATTTGCATATCACCGCTCAAGCCTCGCTTAACAAGCGTTTCTATGCCATTACCAACCCAACCTTCCACTAATTTTTGTGTGACCACTGGGAACGCTAAATCTGTTAGCGTTAAATTCATGGCAATATACAAATCATAAACACTGTCGACTAATGTGCCGTCGAGGTCAAAAAAGGCAGCATCGTATCTCATGAATTAACGTTTCCTAGCTCTGCACGCATTTTATCGATCACCTCTTTGTAATCAGGTTGGTTGAAAATAGCAGAACCGGCAACAAACATATCGGCTCCTGCCTCAGCGATTTCTGCAATGTTATCCACATTAACACCGCCATCCACTTCAAGGCGAATATTTCGACCTGATTGTTCAATAATTTTACGCGCTTGACGTAACTTGTCTAAGGTATGTGGAATAAAGCTTTGACCGCCAAAACCGGGGTTTACCGACATCAATAAGATCACATCAACTTTGTCGAGTACATGCTCAAGGTAGCTCAGGCTGGTTGCAGGATTAAACACCAATCCCGCTTGGCAACCACAATCTTTAATTAGCTGTAAGGTGCGGTCAATATGTTCACTGGCTTCTGGGTGAAAACTAATAATTGATGCCCCAGCTTCAGCAAAATCAGGAATTAAGCGGTCAACCGGCTTCACCATTAAATGCACATCTATCGGTGCGGTAACACCGTAGTCACGTAATGCTTTGCAAATCATGGGGCCAAAGGTCAGGTTTGGCACATAGTGGTTATCCATTACATCAAAATGTACAACATCAGCACCACTGGTTAAGACGCGATCGACATCTTCGCCTAAACGCGCAAAGTCGGCCGATAAAATAGACGGGGCAATTAAATACTTTTGTAATGTTTCCAGCATGAGAGATCCCTTAAAATTTGCTACAGCAATGAAAGTGCGCTTAATGTAACCCAATCGTTAGCTGATTTAAACACCGGCACGAAAGCGCAGCGCCCGACAAAATAATAGAGTCAGCCTTTTAGACTATTGAATCTAGGTAAAAAGAACGACCCCATTGCGTATAACCTCTTTTTTAATAACAACTAAAAACAAACAAAAATCAAACATTTCATTTACTTCAAGCTGCTAATTTTACTAAAAAATCATCTAATTCAGCATTAATTAAGTTTGTTATTTGAACAACTTTTATGTATGCTTATCTAAATAACACAAACAAAGGTTATTACAATGCGTGCTTTTAAAACTGGGATCTTAATCGCGTCCGCACTTTCAGTTACTGCTTTTGTATCACTTTCTTCAAATGATGAAGATACATTTCTAGCAGCCACATCAGACTGTCAATGCAATACGATTACTGTATCGTCTTCGACTAATCAATGTATTCAAACTAATAAAGAAACGGGTTGGTTTTCGTGGATAACGGGCGATAGCCGTAGTGCTCAATTTCATTACTTAGATTTACTTGAACTGTTAACTAGCAGCGAAGAATCAAATAAAGTTAGCGGTTTAGGCTCGACGTTCTAAATCGCATGAAAAAATTCTTTAGTGCATTACAAAGTGTCGTTGCGGCATTTTTTGGTGTTCAATCAGAAGACAAACGTCAAGCTGATTTCAAAGAGCATTCACTCAGCTCCCTCGCTGTGATTGCCCTCATCTTATTTATTCTTTTCGTCGCTGCTATCTATTTCACCGTGTCTTTGGTGCTAAATACATAGCCATTAACTCATTGACTTTATTGCGTGAACCGCCTTTAGGGCTGATTGTTCGCTTAACTTGAATCTCGTCTAATGATGCTTGGCTGTATATTTTACGCGTCCAGACCGTATCATGATTCGAGATAAGCACTGGGGTATTGTTTTCAAAAGCAGCTTGCTCGGCTAAATTTGCTAGGTTTGCTTGATCATCTAAGTTAAACCCCCCTTTAGCATATGACGTAAAAGACGCGGTTTTACTAAGCGGTACATACGGTGGGTCACAGTAAACAACAGCGTTTTCAGGAATAAGCTTAAAGACTTCGTCATAGCCTAGGCAGGTAAACGTAGCTTGCTGTGCTTTCTCAGCAAAAAAGCTCATTTCTTTTTCAGGGAAATAGGGACGTTTATATTTTCCAAAGGGGACGTTAAAAATCCCCTTCAAGTTATAACGGCATAGACCATTATAACCATGACGATTCATGTATAAGAATAAAATAGCACGTTCATACACATCGCTACTTTGATTAAACTGCACACGATATTCATAGTAAGCTTCTGGCTGGTTGTTTAATTCAACAAACAATTTTTTAGCGTCGCTAATAAACTCATCTGGCGAGCGCTTTAACTCTGTGTATAAATTGATGAGATCTGCATTGATATCATTCAAAATATAATGCTTAAAATCAGTATTTAAAAACACTGAACCCGCACCAACAAAAGGCTCAACTAAGGTGTCTGCATTCATACTCGCTTGTTTTAAACGGGCGTGAATGTCCTCAACTAGGCTGTATTTTCCGCCTGCCCATTTAAGGAAGGCCCTGGTCTTTTGCTGCATCTGCTCTTAACTTCAATTCAGTGTTGCGCGATTTTACACTAATCAGTTTTAATTTACTGATCTAGTGAAGCGATTTCTTGTTTAATTTTACTTATTTTTTTATAAAAAGGCTGATTTTTACGCACATTTTCAGAAAGTGATAAGGCTGCTTTCTTAGCATCACTTAAGGTCGAAAAACTGCCATAAGTGACAATCCACCATGGCTTGCCACTGCGCATACTTTTATAAGTATTCACTTGCCCTTGTAAGGTATTTTCAGCGATAAATTTCTCGCTGATCTGTGGGTTCGTGACAGCCAATAGCTGAATAACAAAATTATTGTCTGGCTGTGCTAAATACCAAGCATTACCGCTAAGTAGTGGCGGTTTGTCATTCACAGGCTCTTCTATGAGTGAATCAATGTTATCAGTATTTTTCGCATCAGAGGTCAGCGCAGCGGCAATTTCATCACTGCTTGGCTTTTCTACTGGCTGTGATGGTTGCTCAATCGTTTTATCTGGCGCGAGGCTATCAACAATTGCAGCAACATTATTTTCATGCTTTTCATCGGGTTGCTTAATAATCTCTGCGGTTTCAACTGTTGGCGATGGCAGCTCAGGTGCTCGTTCTGGTTCTAGCTGCTCAACGGCTTTAAGCTCGGTGTCTCTTTGCGAGTTAACAACAGCGTCAGTAGAAAGTGCCGTTTCCACCGGTAAGGCGGTATCTTGTTGATAATGCGCTTTCCACCACTGCGTCATATCAGCTTTGTATAAAAAGCCAATAATCAACAGCATGGTCGTTAACAACAATAAAATGATATACAGCAGCTTATAACTTTTTTCTGGCGCACGAATATCAGCGGTTTGTAGCTCAGGTTGCCATGCAAGTAGCAACGCAGGATTGCCCTGTGCTTCTTGTAAAAAAGTACGAAATACAGGGTCTTCCTCAACAGGTAAGTTATCAAAAAACCAGCGCATTAGCTGCTTACTTTCACTTATGTTCAATGCTTCAAGATGAATTTCAACCGCTTGCGTAAACTGCCCCGATGATTGTGAGGCAAGCAAAATATATAAAGTTGTTGGGCTTTGTTTTGCTAACGTTTCTAACTGTTGGATCATTTCATCTGATAAATGACGGCCGCCATCAATCACCCACAAACAATTACCGCAGGGTTGTTGTTTATAAAGCTGATAAAAGTTTTCAGATAAACTGAGGGTGTGATCAATCAGTGGGTTACGAAAGTTTTGTTCGAGTAGCTCAGTGATGAACTGTTGATCAGTCATCTTGCCAGAAAGTTGTACAAATGCTTTGTTGAACTCAAGATATTTGTCGGTAATAAACGTTTCCAACAAATAACTTTTTCCTAATCCTGATGCGCCTAATAAGCATATTAGGTTCTGCCCATATTCGAATTGGAGGGCAATACGATCAACTAGCGCTGCACGGCTAGGCAATATTTGTGATTGCATTAGCGCGCTATTAAATCACAGACCTGCTGATCGGTTACATCACTGACCAGCGCACATTGACCAAATTGTGTAGGAAGAATAAAGCGAATGGTGCCTTTTTTATTTTTCTTATCTTTGCGCATATGAATCAGAAACTGCTCACTGGTCATCTCGCTTGGAATATCCACAGGTAAATCATACTGTGATATTAACTGTACAATACGCTCAACCTCAGATGCTGATAAGTCGCCTCGCGTGTGTGCCAGTCGGGCTGCAAGCACCATACCTGCCGCCACGGCTTCTCCATGCAACCAATTACCGTAACCCATTTGTGCTTCAATAGCATGACCAAAAGTATGGCCCAGGTTTAGGAGTGCACGTAAACCAGCTTCTTTTTCATCTTCTGCAACAATAAGTGCTTTGATTTCGCAGCAACGATAAATCACATGCTGAAGCGTTTGCTCGTCAAGTGACTTTAACTTTGCGATATTTTGCTCAAGATAAGCAAATAGCTCTGTATCGTAGATTAAGCCGTACTTGATTACTTCTGCCATACCGGCTGCAAACTCGCGCTCTGGCAGAGTATGCAATGATTTGGTATCAATAAACACAGCTTGCGGTTGGTAAAAAGCACCAATCATGTTTTTACCCAGCGGATGGTTAACCGCTGTTTTACCGCCCACAGATGAATCTACTTGCGACAACAATGTCGTCGGTATTTGAATAAACGGCACACCACGCTGATAACACGCAGCTACAAAGCCCGTTAAATCACCTACAACACCCCCGCCTAATGCAATTAAGCAGGTGTCACGACCACAGTTATGCTCAAGTAAAAACGCTGAAATCTTTTCAAACCAATCCAGTGATTTAAATTGCTCACCATCAGGAATAACAAAAGATAACGGATTAAGATCAGCCAGCGACGTCATTACATCATCTAAATACAAAGGTGCAATGGTGTCGTTGGTGATAATGATAGGTCGACAATCGCCAATGTGCTCGCGGAGTCGACCTGTCTGTTGAAGTGCAGATTGACCAATATAAATAGGATAACTTCGCTCGTCCAAATTAACAGTTAATTCAAGCATCGCTAATTTCCTTTTTATTATTGGTTTTTAAAAATCTAATTTCTCAATGATTTGATTAGCAACAACTTTAGCGCTTTGCTCATCAGTGCGGACAACAAAATCAGCCACTTCTTTGTATAACGGTTCGCGTTCTTCAGCTAAGCGCTCTAATACATCGCGCGGTGCTTCTTCTGTTTGCAATAATGGGCGACGCTTGTCGCGCTGTGTGCGTGCAACCTGCTTTTCGATCGGTGTCTCTAGGTATACAACAATACCTCGAGCAGAAAGCTTATTACGAACTTCTTTACTGATCACAGAACCACCACCAGTAGCAAGAACAATGCCTTGCATCTCAGTTAAGTCTGAAATAACAGTCTCTTCACGAAGTCGGAAGCCCTCTTCACCCTCAAGATCGAATACCCAAGCAATATCTGCTCCTGTACGACGCTCGATCTCTTGATCTGAATCGAAAAATTCAAGGTGTAATTGGTCAGCAATGTGACGACCAATTGTGCTTTTGCCAGCCCCCATAGGGCCCACTAGAAATATATTACGTTTCTCAGCCATATCTTTTTAGTACAAACGAACTCTAAAATTTGAAATAAAACCCCGCCTAACGACCTGGCCCCAAAATTAAGGAGGGGATTATCTCAGTAATTGATTGGTCATTTCAAGTCAATTAGCGTAAAAAGCCTCATAACGAGCAATTAAACCTGCGAATTGCTCGTTGCTTAAGAAAAAAACACTTAATCTATCTGAATTTTTGGTGTTACGAAGATTAGCAACTCTCTTTTTTCATTAAATTCACTCGTACTTCTAAACAGCACACCTAAATATGGAATGTCACCTAGTAGAGGTACTTTCTTTGTTGAGTTCACAATTTGTTGTTGAAAAATACCACCGAGTACGACGGTTTGGCCATTTTCAACCAACACTTGTGTTTGGATCTGTTGCGTATCAATAGCGACTGCAGGGCCTGTTGGAGTCTGTACCGTATCGCCTCGTGTATCTTGAGTGATAATAAGGTCAAGAATCACCTTGTTGTCTGGCGTGATATGCGGTGTCACTTCAAGGCTTAATACCGCCTTTTTGAAACTCACCGTTGTTGCACCACTTGAAGCAGCCTCTACATAGGGAATTTCAGTACCTTGCTCAATACGGGCTTTTTGCTGGTTTGCTGTGGTAATACGAGGGCTGGCAATGATTTCACCTTTATTTTCTTCTTCAAGCGCAGTCAGCTCGAGATCAATTAAAGTGCCATTGGCAAGTTTCGCAACATGCATACCAATGCTCCCTGCTGGGTTTGAGATTGGTAAGTTAACATTTAGACGATCAGCGACGTTCGGGATCAAACCATTTGAAATCGTTTCAGCGCCTTCAAGTGTTCCCGCTAAGCCATCAGTGCCTTGCTGGTCACTAAAGCCCCAACGCACACCTAAGTCTTCTTGTACGTTATCACGAACCGTCACCATACGAGACTCAATAACAACTTGTCGCACCGCAATATCAAGCGTATCAACCATACGGCGAACACTCTCTATGCTCTTAGCGGTGTCTTTAATTAATAGTGTATTGGTGCGCTTATCAACCGACACGCTGCCACGTGCAGAAATGATGCTGTTAGTGTCGGTTTTTAATAAATCGGCGAACTCTTCCGCTTTCGCGTAGTTAAGACGAATATATTCACTGTATAAAGGCTCTAGGTCTTCAACTTGCTGTTTTGCTTTTAACTCTTTCGCTTCGCGAGCAGCCAATTCTTCAGACGGTGCCACCATTAAAATGGTGCCATCCATGCGTTTGTCTAAGCCTTTCACTTTTAACACCACGTCGAGTGCTTGATCCCATGGCACACCTTCTAGGCGTAATGTGATGTTACCTGACACTGAGTCGCTGGTGACAAGGTTAAACTCGTTATAGCCTGCGATAATTTGCAGCACAGCACGGACCGGAATATCTTGAAAGTTTAAGGTCATTGGGCGACCTTGGTATTCAATACCGCCATCAAGGTATGCGCGTTGTGAGTCATCTTTTTCGACGGTCAAAGTAAAGATATTTTCGATCTGCTGATGCGTAAATTTAAATGCGGCATTAGGTTCAATTACAATGCGCGTCAAATTATCTTCTTTAAACGTTTCTATCGTGCTAACAACAGTGCCAAAATCAAGAACATCTAATTGATATAATAAATCGTCTAAAATGTCTGTATGGTGAAATTCTGCAACAATTTTACCACCGCTTTCATGTACATCGATTGCCGCTTGCGTATCTTGTAAAAACACAAGTAAGCGCGCTTCGCCTTTATCACCGCGACGAAAATCAATTGATTGCACCGTATTAATGTAATTATTTTTTGCTGATAGCGGATCAGCCGACTCATCGGTGGTGATTGGGTTGTCTGATACGTGTAAAGTGACGATGTTATCTTTCGCAGTCGTTTTATAAATTTTTAAACGCTCTAAAGAAACGGTTACTTTCAAGCCTTGTGATGTCATTGTGCTGCTGACATGTTTAATACCCGCCTGATTTATTTCAACATCGCGGACATTGTTATCTACACCGACATCGCTAAATAACATCTCAATGCGTGCAGGCGAATTGTACACTTGCACTTTTGGCTCAAAGGTAAGGGCCTCATCAAACACTAACTGTAATTGCGTTTCGCCTTTCATCAAGGGGTTATAACGCACATCATAGAGAAGAGGAGCAGCAATCGCTGTCTGCGTCATTAAGAGTGCCAATGCCGCCAACATAAATTTGTGCATGTGTACTAACCAAGCCATTCCTTTATGCATCTTATTTTTACCTTTCATACGATTAACTTGCACCATTTGTATCTGCCTCTAACATTTCTAGTTTTGTCAGACGCTCTTTCCAACAACCAGACCCATCAGGAATTAATTCTAATAATTGTATATAATTGTCGTGCACTTCTTTTATTTCACCATGATACAAACCTAGATAATTACCCTCTGTGACACGATATAGCGTGTCGTCAGCGGCTTTGATCAATGCCCAGGTTCTCCCTTTACTACCGATAGTGCCTTTCATTGACAAGTTATCGAGCGGGTATTTTTCAAGTGGTTGACGAACACGGTCAGGGTCTGGGTGTAAACAGTTTTTAACTTGAACCAAGTTATTTTGAATTATTTCTGGTTTTGGAGCGACAAACGGACTACGTAACTCACCTGCACTGTATTCAAAATATTCAAACTTTGCCATTTGAGGAATAGGCTCAACCTCAGGGGTCGTGCTCGCTTTTACCTGATCAATAAACTCTTTTTGTTCTGAAGTATCATCATTACAGGCGCTGAGAAGCAAGCTCATAACAATAATTAACGGGAGCTTTCTCATTTCTTAGGCCCCCCTTCATAACGGTAGGTTTTTGCCACAACGCTAAAGGTTAATTCATTCTCGTTAGACGTTTGAATGGTAAAATCATGCAAACTCACAATACGTGGTAACTGTGCCACTTTGCCAACAAAGTCACCAAACTCATGATAGGTTCCTATTACCTCAATTTTAATGGGTAATTCGGTGTAAAACTCTTTTTTAATTTCCGGCAACCAGCCAATCTTCAAAAAGGTTAAGCCGCTCGTTGTCCCCACATACGATAAGTCGTCAAGGAGCCCCGGTGTTTCATTCGACGTTGGTAAGCGTTTTAAAAGCTGTGAAAACTTTTCTTCCATGTCGACCATTTGTTGACGATATAACTCTAATTTACTGGCTAAAGCGTATTTTTGTTTGTACGTATTGCGCAGTTCGGTTTCTTTTGCAACCGCGGCGTGATAGCTGGTTATTTCGTCTGACACTAACAAGCTATAGCTGAAATACAACACGATTGCCGCAACAAACGCACAACACAGTGCTTTTACAGCAATGGGCCAATCGCCCATGTTTTCGAGTTCTATTTCATTCCAATCTATTTCAGTTAACGATTTGATATCAAGGCTCATTAGGTGCTTCTCCTATTTTATCAAACGGTTTAACGTAAAAATCCATATTAAAATCACTCAATAGCCTAGATGTTTGTTCACCTGCAACAATGCCTTGCATTACGGGTCGCTCTAACAAATAAGAGCTTTGCACTTGTCGTAACATCGTCGATAAGCGATTGTTAGATTCACTGCGACCAATCACATGAATACGGTCATTTTGGCGCTCAAGCTTGGTAAGATAGACACCCGCTGGCACTATTTTTGCCACTTCATCCATAATCTGCGTACCAAGGTTACGACTACTTTGTAGCTCTTCAATGAGTCGCATGCGTTGTTGAAGGCTTTCTTTTTTCTTATCAAGATCATTAATCTCGCGGATACGCTGATTAAGCAAGGCAATTTCTGTATTTAAGAAATCATTTTTTATATTTTGCCCTTCGCGTAAACCACTATAAAAAGAGCTTAATATATACATACTTAAGAAACTGATAACCACAACTGCAAAAAGTACTGTCACAAATTTATTCTGTGATTCTTTACGTTGTTGTTCGCGCCAAGGCAGTAGGTTTATATGTGGCATGATGAAAAGCTCCTTAACGCCAACCCAGTAGCTATCGCAAACTGCGTTCGGTGACGCTGCAGCACATTGCGATCAACTCTTGGAGAAACCTCAATGTTTGCGAAAGGATCAGCAACCACAGTATGAATTCCTAATTCTTCAATGAGTAAGCGATCTAACCCTTCAATCATCGCCGTGCCACCGGTTAAAACGATATAGTCAACATGATCTTTGCCACTTGTGGTTAAGAACATTTGCACCGCACGTCTTACTTGCTGTAGCAACGATGTTTGGAAAGGTGCCAATACTTCAAAGGTGTAATTAGGCGGCAAATCACCGGTTGTTTTGCCGATTTCAGCTTCATCAAAACTTTTGTTGTAGTAAGCAACAATGCTATTTGTATATTGATCACCACCGAACACTTGGTCACGGGTATAAATAGTTTCACCCGCTTGTACCACGCTCACTAACATCAGCACGGCACCAATATCAACCACAGCAACACACTTATTGTACGCATCGCTTGGCAACTGCTGGTAGTACACATCCATCGTTCGACTAAGTGCATAACTTTCTACATCGACCACTTTAGCTTTTAAATTAGCCGTTTCTAAAGCACCAACGCGTGCCTCAACACTTTCTGTACGGGCAGCTGAGAGCAATACATTAACCTTGCTCGGATCGGCCTCATTAATGGCGAGTTTTTCAAAGTCTATATTTACTTCATCAAGTGGGTACGGTATGAGGCTATCTGCCTCAATTGCAATTTGCGACTCTAATTCAGCATCAGTTAATGATACATCCATGAAAATCACTTTGGTGATCACGGTTTGACCAGACACGGCTACTGCCGCAGCCTGAACAGATTTAGGTATTTTCCTTTTTAATTTAGCGATAACATTGCCAATCGCTTCAATGTCTTGAATTGTACGCTCAGACATTGCTCCCTTTGGCATTGGCTCTATAGCTAACGCCTCAAGTCGCAAACCTGTGTCTGTCTCCTGCAACAACACTGCTTTAATGCAGTGCGATCCAATGTCGATCCCTACCATCATAGATGAAGGCTTTTTAAATAGCTGACTTAGCATGTTTGCAACTTGGCCTTTGTTTTAATAATAAACAAGTTATAATTTTTATCTGAAAAAATATTATTCATTTTTTAATCAATATATACTAGCAGTCTCCGATTCTAATTGGGAGTCCATTTAGGGAAAATATAAGTGATTTTATTAAAACGAACTTTACAATTTATTATCATCTGCTCATTTTTAGGACTAATCACTTTAGTCGGTCTATACTATTACGTTAAACCTGATATTCCTAGCGTTCAGGTACTGAAAGACGTTCAATTACAGACACCTATGCAAGTATTTTCTAGAGATGGTTTATTGATTAACCAATTCGGTGAAAAACGCCGCATTCCGGTCACAATCGATGAAATTCCCCAGCCTTTAATCGATGCTATTTTAGCAACTGAAGATAATCGATTTTATGAACATATTGGTATCGACCCTATCGGTATCATCCGCTCAGCCATTGTACTCATATCTACAGGAGAAAAGAAACAAGGCGCAAGTACTATAACAATGCAACTTGCCCGTAACTTCTTCTTAACTCGTGAAAAAGCATACATCCGTAAAGTGAAAGAGATCTTCATTGCTTTGCACATAGAAAGCATATTAAGCAAAGATGAAATTCTCGAATTATATTTAAATAAAATTGAATTAGGTAACCGCGCATTCGGTATAGGTGCTGCTGCACAAGTGTATTACGGTAAAGAACTGAATGAGCTTACACTGCCTCAAATGGCAATGATTGCAGGTCTCCCCAAAGCGCCTTCGGCTTTAAACCCCATTCGTAACCCTGCACGCGCAAAAAGTCGACGAAATGTTGTTCTTGGCCGTATGTTAACCGAAAAATATATTACCCAGAGTGAATACGAAGAAGCCATTAACGCACCAATTACCGCTAAATTTCATGGGGCAGAAATTGAAGTCTATGCACCGTATATCTCTGAAATGGTGCGTGCAGAAATGGTGGCCCGTTACGGCCACGAACGTGCATACAACACCGGTTTTAAAGTATACACCAGTGTTGAGTCTAATATTCAACAAGCAGCCCAAGATGCGCTCGTCGACAATCTACATGCCTACGATATGCGCCATGGATACCGAGGCGCCACCGCGCAGCTTTGGGATAGCAATACGGATAGTCCGCTTAGCGAAGACGCTATTTTAGATAAACTAAAAGACGTGAAAGAGTTTGGCCCTTTACGTGCGGGCGTAGTCACTAATGTTGCTGAGCAATCTGCGCAGGTATTACTAAAAAATGGCGAGCATATAACCCTTGAGTGGGATGGCCTAAAATGGGCACGTAAATACATTACCCGTTATCGCCAAGGTTTTGCACCGAAAACGGCCACCGAAATTCTCAATGCTGGCGAACAAATTTGGCTACGTAAGAATCCAGATGACAGTTATATTTTAAGCCAAGTACCCGAAGCATCAAGCGCCTTAGTATCACTTGACCCTCAAGATGGTCGCATAAAAGCCATTGTGGGAGGGTATAGTTTTGAGCAAAGCCAATATAATCGTGCAGTACAAGCTAAGCGCCAAGTAGGTTCGAATATTAAACCATTTATTTACTCAGCGGCGTTAGAAAATGGCTATACCTTAGCCTCAATCTTAAATGATGCCCCCATTAACCAATGGGACAAAAGCCAAGGTGTTGCATGGCGTCCTAAAAATAGCCCAGCAGTTTACAATGGCCCTATTCGTATTCGTCGTGCTTTAGCACAATCTAAAAACGTTATTTCAGTTCGGTTATTACGCGGTGTTGGTTTAGAGCGCACAGCAGATCATTTATTAAAGTTTGGCTTTTTGAATAGCGACATTAACCGCAGTGAGTCGCTGGCATTAGGGAGTGCCTCTATTACGCCTCTTGAGCTTGCACGCGGCATGAGTGCCTTTGCAAATGGAGGGCACTTAATTACGCCTTATTACATCTCTGAAATTCAAGATTCTGCTGGAACAACTTTATATAAAGCCACACCAGAGCTTGCCTGTGATACCCCAGAGCAAAAGGTCACGCCCGATTTTGCAACACTTGATGATAGCCAACTGGTGGCCACAGAATTAGAACACAATGCTCAGCCTCGCTGCGCGCCTCGTATCATCTCAAAACAAAATGCTTTCTTAATTTCGCAAGCAATGCACAGCGCAATTTGGGGTGGCGGAAGCTGGGCACATAAAACAGGTTGGAGTGGTACTGGCTGGCGTGCACAAGCGCTTGATCGCCGTGATCTAGCAGGTAAAACCGGAACCACGAATGACTCTGTTGATACATGGTTTAGTGGTTTTAATCGCAATGTACTGACCTCTGTGTGGGTTGGCTTTGATAACCCAGGCAACCCACTGGGTCGTTCAACCTACAACAGTAACCTTGATAAGTCACAAATATCAGGGGCTGAATCAGGCGCAAAAACGGCTCAACCAGCTTGGGTTGATTTTATGCGAGTTGCTTTAGATGGTATGCCTGAGGCACCGATTGAGTTTCCAGAAGGCTTAGTGTCTGTGCGCATTGATTTAGCAACAGGGTTACTGAGCCATAAAAATGATTACACCAGTCGCTTTGAGTACTTTATTAAAGGCACCGCTCCGACGAAGTATGTCCTTGAGCAACCGACTAATGTGTTTGAAGAGTCACTTTCTACAGAGGAAGAGCTGTTCTAAACAGTCTTTAACACCTTTATTAGACTAATAAAAAAGCGCCCATTGGGCGCTTTTTGCTTAGCTATTTAAACTAAGATCAGCAAAATTATTTTAAGTTATTCACTAACCAGTAAAGGTCTGAATGAACTCCCGCAGCAGTCACTTCTTTTCCTGCACCAGGGCCTTGAATGACGAGCGCGTTGTCTGTGTACCACTGCGAATTAATCACAAAAATATTATCACCCGGCTTTAAGCTAGCTAATACATCATCGTGTGCAACATTCACTAAGCCAACGGCTGCTTTCGCTTTACCATCAACGAGCGTAATTGCACCGGTGTAGCGAACAACTTTATTTTCGGCCTGTGCAATGGCAGCCTTTTCTTCGATGAATGCATCAAGCAAATGCCTGTTCGCAAGGAAGTCTTGCCAACTTCCTGTTGCCAGTTCTTCAGGCATCAATGGCGTTAATGCAATGTCATCAAGCTCTAAATCTAACCCTAAATCGCGGGCTAAAATAAGTAACTTGCGCTGCATATCTCGGCCAGATAAATCTTCACGCGGGTCAGGTTCGGTGTAGCCCATTTGCTGCGCTTGTAGCACAAGTTCAGTAAACGGAACGTTACCATCATAGCAACTGCACAACCACGACAGCGTCCCCGAAAAAACCCCTTCTATACGATGAATACTATCACCACTATTTTGTAAGTCTGCCAATGCAAAGTTAATTGGTAAGCCGGCCCCTACACTGGTGTTATAACGCCACAACAAATTACGCTCAGCTAAATTAGAGCGCAATGTTTGATACCAATCATTTGCCGCTGTGCCTGCATATTTATTGGCACTAATTAAATGACAATTAAGCTCAACGAGTGCTGGGTATAATTGGCTAAACGCTTCACTGGCGGTGATATCAATCACCACTTTGTGTTCGTAATCAAGTTCGCTAATACGTGTTAGCAGTGTTTCTTTATCGTAGTGTTGGGCTTCACTTTGCCACTGCGCTTGCCACGTTTCTGTGTTCAAGCCACTGGCACTAAATAGCATTTGTTTTGAGCGTAATAATGCCACGACTTTAATCTGGTAATGAGCTGATAACCTAACAAACTGAGCCTGTAACTGTGATAGAAAGACTTCACCAACATTACCCAGCCCAGCCACGATAATAGCCAGTTCTTGACCCTTGTTGACCAATTTATCATGCAACAGGGTCAGTACATCGCTGTCTATAGCTTGATCGTTTAGTAGCAACACATACTGCTGATCTTGTTGTACAAAGCGTGGATGAATACTTTGCTCTTTAAGGAGCGAAATTGCTTGTTCAGCTAACTGGCTCACATCGCTACTTGGTGCCACAACCGCGCAGCCGCTTAAATTAGATTCAACAATATTAGCCCGCCCAGCAAGGTGACTCACCACTTGATGAGTACTGTGCCCTGGTACCAGCAAATAGGTATCACCTTCTTTCACAAAATGATGCAAACTGTGCTGAATTAGCTGACTCAGCTCCCCCACTTCACCTGTGCTTAGCGTATCAACACGCAGTAAATCGATATTATCTAAGGTCGTAATAAAACGCTTCGCCTTGCTATACCCTTCTTTTACAACCTCAGTTGGGCTGGCATCACAATCAAAGCTACTTCTTACAACAAGTTTAATGTCGCTGTCTTTAAGCGGTGATAAGGTTTTTGCATGTAAAACAGGGTTACCTAAGCGAGCCAATAAATTAGCTTGCTCTCGGCACACTTTTGCGTATTTAACGGCGTTTTTCACCTTACGAGGGTCTGTACTGAATACACCTTGGGTATCAGTCCAAATAGACACTTGCTTGGCAAAGGTATAGCTTGCTAACAAGGTCGCACTGTAGTCACTGCCATTACGACCCAGTGTTACCGTCTTACCCTGACAATCTGCAGCGATAAAGCCTGTCACCACATTGATCTTTACTTTACTGATCGCATCGGTGCATTGCTGTTGATTCTTTTGATGCAATAGTTGGCCATCATTTAATGTAAATAACTGCCGTGCATCCACATCCTGTGCTGCCACACCCAGCTGATTTAGATAGCCCGCTAATAAACGCGCAGACCATACTTCTCCATGTGCTAGCAACACGGCTTCTTGTAGTTGCTGTTTAGCAATAAGTATATTTAATAGCGCCAGCTCATCTTTTAATTGTGCCAATGCCTGCTGCTTGTTTTTTGCTACTAACAGCTGCTCTATTAAGGCGCGCTGATTATTATCAATCAGCAATAAAATATCACTAACCGCTTGGTTATCTTGCTGTTGATAACTTTGCCAAAGTTTTACCAAGGTGTCGGTTGTTTTGCCCGATGCAGACACCACCACACAATCACCTTGCTGCGTATTTGCTAAAACAATATTTGCCACAGCATGATAACGCTCTGCAGAGCTTAAGCTTGAGCCACCAAATTTATGAACAATATTTACCATTTTTCTACCACAATGCCGTATGTGCTGGCGTTAACTTAAAAGTGCTGCTTTGTTGCGTATTGGCTTGCGTGTGCGTTTGCTTCGCGTTGCTCTGAGTGGCTTGCTGCCCCTGACCTGGTTTAACTAAATTGAAAACACGGTCTAAATCGGCAATTAAATCTTTTACATCCTCAATGCCAACAGAGATACGAATTAACGTATCACCCACCCCTGCTTCTAAGCGAGCTTTTGCCTCCATTCCAGCATGAGTCATGGTCGCAGGGTGACAAATTAAACTCTCAACGCCCCCCAATGATTCGGCTAAGCTAAACTCTTTAAGGCCTGTTAGAAAAGCCGCAGCATCATTAATGTCGCCTTTAATATCAAAACTCACCATGCCACCAAAACCGCGTTGCTGTGCTTTAGCGAGCGCATGCTGAGGATGAGAAGCGAGACCGGGATAATATACTTGGCTCACAAACGGTGAATCTTCTAAATATTCTGCAATTGCAAACGCATTCTCTTGGTGCTGTTTTAAACGCACATTTAAAGTGCGTAAACCACGCAGAGTAAGATAACTATCAAACGGTGCACCCGTAATACCAATATTATTTGCCCACCAAGCCAGTTCATCACCCAACTCTTGCGTTGCTGCAATAACAGCACCGCCAACCACATCAGAGTGACCGTTAATGTATTTAGTCGTTGAATGCACGACTATATCAACACCAAACTCAATCGGGTTTTGCAAGGCCGGCGATAAAAACGTGTTATCAGCCGCAACAAGTGCACCGGATTGTTTAGCAATGGCGGTAATCGCTTTAATATCTGTTAGGCGTAAAATGGGGTTACTGGGTGTTTCAATCCAGATCAGTTTAGGTTTTATCGCTAAGATTTCTTGGTGATTTTCAGCTTTTGTTAAATCAAGCACTTTTAGTTTCAGTAAACCGCGCTTCTCTAATGAGGTAAATAAACGATAGCTACCGCCGTAACAGTCATGTGGAATAACCAAGGTATCATCGCTATTCAAAAGCTGTGTCGTTAAGTGAACAGCCGCCATGCCTGTCGCAGTAATAATGCCTTTAGCTCCGCCCTCTAGTTCAGCGAGTGTTTCGGCTAAAATATCACGGTTAGGGTTACCACTGCGGCCATAGTCATATTGGCGCTTAGTATCAAAATCAGCGAACGAATAAGTGGTTGATAAGTAAATTGGTGGAACGACTGCACCGTGGTGTTTATCGGCTTCAATGCCATGACGAACAGCAATCGTCGCTTTATTTTTTTCACTCATTTCATCACCTACTTAGAATTGGATGTTTAGACGTCTAAAAGGTTAGATGATCAAATATGAGAAGTCAAAGCATTTATCGCCATTACATAGAAGTTTATACATTTACACGACTAGATGGCTAAATAACTAGTATTTGACTATCTTTTTTAAAGCGATAGAATTTCCGCATCTTGCGCTGTGGATAAGGCGTAAACAACTGACAACCGAGGCAACGAAACAACTTATGGCTAAATGGAACGGTGAATACATTCACCCATATGCAGAACACGGTAAAAAATCAGAGCAAGTAAAAAAAATTACCGTATCAATTCCGCTGAACGTATTAAAAGTATTAACTGATGAGCGCACGCGTCGTCAGATTAATAATCTTCGTCATGCCACTAACAGTGAGCTACTGTGCGAAGCCTTTTTACACGCTTTTACAGGTCAACCATTACCGAATGATGACGACCTTCGTAAAGATAACCCTGAAAAAGTACCTGAAGAAGTAAAAAGAATTATGCAAGAAATGGGGTTAGATATCCCCGTACTTGATTCAGAGTAAATATTTCGGCCACCGGATCGTAGCCGATTTCTCAGACATAAAAAAACTCAGCCTTGGCTGAGTTTTTTATTTGCAGTTAGTTATACCTACCCGCTTAATCAAACGAATAGGTACCTAATTATTTAACGCATGTAGTTTTCTGGCATGTCAATTTGCGCCACACCAGACTCAACGGCTGCTTCTGCAACAGCACGTGCAATACGTGGTAATAAGCGTGGGTCCATTGGTTTTGGAATAATGTACTCAGCACCAAACTCAAGTGAATCAACACCCGACGCCTTAAGCACTTCGTTAGGCACAGGCTCTTTCGCAATACTACGAATAGCATGCACCGCTGCAATTTTCATTTCATCATTGATTGATGTCGCACGCACATCAAGCGCACCGCGGAAAATGAATGGGAAACACAATACATTATTAACCTGATTAGGGTAATCAGAACGCCCTGTTGCCATAATTAAATCATTACGTGCACCGTGTGCAACAGCTGGCGCGATTTCTGGATCAGGGTTTGAACATGCAAAAACCACCGGCTTATCTGCCATCAGTTTTAAATCTTCAGCGGTTAATAAGTTAGGGCCAGATACACCAACAAATACATCAGCATCGGCTATCACATCTTGCAAAGTGCGCTTATCGGTATTGTTAGCAAATAGCAATTTATACTCGTTTAAGTCATCTCGACGTGTATGGATCACGCCTTTGCGGTCAAGCATATAAATGTGCTCACGCAATGCACCACATTTAATAAGTAGTTCCATACATGCAACCGCTGCTGCACCGGCACCTAAACACACGATAATCGCGTCTTCGATATCTTTACCCTGTACTTCAAGCGCATTTAGCATGCCTGCTGCTGTTACGATTGCAGTACCATGTTGGTCATCGTGGAAAACAGGGATGCTACAACGCTCAATAAGCGCTTTTTCAATTTCGAAACACTCTGGCGCTTTAATATCTTCTAGGTTGATACCACCAAACGTATCGGCAATATTTGCAACAGTATTAATGAAGTCTTCTGTCGTGCGGTGTTTTACTTCGATATCTATCGAGTCTAAACCTGCAAAGCGTTTAAATAAAAGTGCTTTACCTTCCATCACAGGTTTTGATGCAAGCGGACCTAAATTGCCTAAGCCTAAAATTGCGGTACCGTTTGAAATAACCGCAACCATATTACCTTTGCCGGTGTATTTATAGGCATTTGCTGGATCGGCTGCTATCTCACGGACGGGCTCTGCGACACCTGGACTATATGCTAGAGCGAGATCATTAACCGTTTCTGCTGGTTTAGTTAGTTCTACACTAATTTTACCTGGAACGGGGTGAGCGTGGTAATGTAATGCTTGTTCACGAAAATCTGACATAACGCGATAGTATCCTGCAATAAGTTAAAAAGTGAGAGGGCTTGCATCTGTACGATACCTGTAATATATAAAAATTCCAAGTATTATCAGGTCTATCCTGTTATATGCTATATCGCTTAATTTTAAAGGATTTCCCAACAATTTCTGCACATAGTTTTAATTCACAACAGATAAAAATTCATCTATTTGTGGCCATTTAAGCACCTGTTTTTGTATTTTATAGGCACGAACACAGCAAATAACCGAAACTTAGCAAAATGAGCAACTTTAACGAACTTAACAGCATTTATAGGTGAAGTTCATATAAATTGTTACTTTTTACAACTTTTGGAATCATTTATATCATTCAAAATATAGCGAAGGGATCACTATTTGTCTGCATTATTAGCGATATATTGGGCATAACAAGCAGAAATAGTTATGCACATAAAGCGTGTAGGCATGGGATATAAAAAAGAATGGGTCTGAATTTCAGGCATAAAAAAAGCACCCAAAGGGTGCTTCTTTCAACTAAACAGCAGATATTACTTCTTGCTGCTAAGTGCACCGAAGCGCTTGTTGAAACGATCAACACGGCCGCCAGTGTCTAAAATCTTTTGCTTACCAGTGTAAAACGGGTGACACTCAGAACATACGTCTAAGTGGATGTCTTTACATAAAGTAGAGCTAGTTTCGAATTTGTTACCACATGAACAAGTTGCAGTGATAGCTTCGTACTTAGGGTGAATACCTTCTTTCATAGGAACCTCTAGTTAAGGCCGCATCGCTCTCCAAACCCGAAGTCTGGCACCATACGTCGTTAATACAATTAATAGGTCGCGTATTTTATAGCTCAAGCAGCCTCTCGACAAGCTTTAAATTCATCTTTAGCTAAAAAAATAAACAAGTCATCAAACGTTCAGTATTTGTTGGTAGGTTTTTAGCACTAATTTTAGTACATTAGCAACACACGCTATTTTTTCTATTCTTAATTCAGTTGAGTTGTTATGCACTTTGTAGAAGTTGCCATAAAAGTCCCTTTACAGCGTACCTTCGATTATAAAGTTGAGCAGCTGCTACATAGCCCTGAGCTGCGAGTAGGCATGCGTGTGCGTGTGCCTTTTGGCTCTCAAAAAAAGATAGCAGTCGTACTGGCAATCAAAACCAGTACCGATGTACCCGAAGATAAAATTAAAGCCATTATTGATGTTATAGACGATGCCCCTATTTTATCTGAGCAACACTTAGCACTGCTAAAATTTACTGCTCGCTATTACTGCTACCCACTTGGTGAAACAATTCATACAGCGCTTCCAGCGGCACTACGCCAAGGTGAATGCCCAGACAAAACCAGTATAAATATGGTTGAACTCACCGACAAAGGTGCAAAATTACCTTCACTCAAAGCAAAAACACAACTTAATTTGCTGAAGCAGCTAGCGCAGTCAGGCAAGTCATCTTTAACCGAATTAAAAGCACTCGGCTTTAATAAAAAAACCATTGATAGCTTGCTCGAAAAAGAACTCATTAAACAGTTTATCGAACATGATAACCAATGGCAGCAACGCGCCCCAACAATTGGCAGTAAACCAACCCTAAACAAAGAACAAGCCGTTGCATGCACAACGATTAATCAAGCAAGTGGGTTCACCTGTTTTTTACTTGAAGGCGTTACCGGCAGTGGTAAAACAGAAGTGTATTTACAGTGCCTTGAAGAGGTTCTAAAAAAAGGCCAGCAAGCACTGGTGTTAGTGCCCGAAATTGGGCTAACACCACAAACCGTTAATCGTTTTCGCCGTCGCTTTCCCGATACCCCTATTATGCTTTGGCATTCAGCATTAACCGACAACGAGCGCTTGCAAACATGGCGTTTCTGCGAAAAAGGCAGCTGCGCCATTGTTATCGGCACCCGTTCGAGTATTTTCTTACCTTTTTTATCACTTGGTATGATCATTGTTGATGAAGAGCACGACAGCTCGTTTAAGCAACAAGATACGCTGCGTTATCATGCTCGCGATTTAGCAGCCTACAGAGCTTATCAACAGCAAATACCCTTGATACTAGGTAGCGCAACTCCCGCTCTCGAAACGTTACATAAAGCAATAAATAACAAGTACCAACTATTGAGCTTAACGGAGCGTGCGCAAACCAGCACTGATAACCAATTTCACTTAATGGATATGAAAGGCCAACCCGAACAAGCCGGTATTGCCCATGCAAGTTTGGCCTATATGCGTCAACATCTTGAGCGCGGCAAGCAAGTCATGGTGTTTTTAAATCGACGCGGCTTTTCTCCCACACTCATATGTCATGAGTGTGGCTGGTTAAGTGAGTGCTCACGTTGCAGTACCAGTGCCACATTCCACAAAGCAATTGGACAAATGATCTGCCATCATTGCTCCGAGCAGCATGCAGTGCCCCATCAATGCCCCGATTGTGGCAGCACACAGATTTTTCCTAATGGTAAAGGCACGGAACAAATTGAAGAGTTTTTAGCAGAAACTTTCCCTGATATACCCATTAGCCGCATTGACCGAGATTCAACTCGTCGTAAAGGCAGCTTAGAAAAAGCCCTCGACGACATAAATCAAGGGGGGGCGCGTATTTTGGTGGGCACGCAAATGCTTGCGAAAGGCCATCATTTTGCCGATGTCAGTTTAGTGCTTATTTTAGATGTTGATAGTGGTTTGTACTCGTGTGATTTTCGCGCTACAGAACATTTAGCACAGCTTGTCACTCAGGTTGCAGGCCGTGCAGGACGCAGTGGTGAACCGGGACAAGTACTGTTACAAACTCACTTTCCTGAGCACCCACTATTGCAAGATTTAGTGAATAATGGCTATCAAGATTTTGCGCGCTATGCCCTTGCAGAACGAGAAGATGCTCAGCTCCCCCCCATAACAAACATGGCAATTGTGCGTGCCGAAGGACATAACATAAATCAAGTCATGGATTTTTTAACTGATTTGGTTCCTGTCCAGAACATATCTGGTATACAATTGCTCGGACCGATCCCTGCGCCATTGGAGCGTGTAGCAGGTAAATATCGGTTTCAGTTACATATTCAAGCGCTGGAGCGCTCCCACTTACACCAATATTTAGCGCAAATGGTTGACTATATAAGCACCAGTAAATTAGCGCAAAAGGTGCGTTGGAGCTTAGACGTTGATCCAATAGATATGATTTAAAGGCCAATAAAAAAGTCATGGCACAACACGATTACATAAATAAAAAACCATCAAATCGAAATAATAAAAAACAAGCCCCGGCAAAAAAGCCGTTCCCTATTGTTCTTGTCTTTGTCGCCCTTATTTTGCTGGGTGGGTTTGGGTATGGTTTATGGTATATCAAACATAATGCCGATCCTGAACTTGTTGAGCAGCAAGCTAATCCAACAAAATCAGAAGAAGAAAAGGTTATTCCAAAACCGAAACCACCCGAGTTTATTAAAGAAATAAAAGAACACGAAATTCAGGTTGAAGTAAAAGAGATTGAGCAAAAAGGCCCTTATGTAATGCAATGCGGCTCTTTTAGAACGCTGGAACAAGCTCAAACCTTAAAAGCGAAGATTGCATTTGCAGGCTTAGTGTCTGAAGTTAAACGCGTAGAAGGCAGTAATGGCATTTGGTATAAAGTGCGTTTAGGCCCTTACGAAACCAAACGTCTGGCAGAAAGCGACAAAAACAAACTCAAGCGCATTAAAATAATGGGCTGTGGAATTTGGCTTTGGACTTGATTTTAGCTCATTCACCCATATAAACACCTCATCAATCGCTTTTTACGAGCGGCTTCGCCGCTCGATGATGAGGAATAATCATGACTACTATTGTAAGTGTTCGCCGCGACGACAAGGTCGTTATTGGTGGCGATGGCCAGGTTTCACTTGGTAACACCGTAATGAAGGGCAACGCCCGCAAAGTTCGACGTCTTTATAATGGCAAAGTAATCGCTGGTTTTGCTGGCGGTACTGCTGATGCCTTCACCCTTTTCGAACGCTTTGAAAGCAAACTAGAAATGCACCAAGGTAACCTCACCAAGGCCGCAGTAGAAATGGCCAAAGATTGGCGAAGTGACCGCGCACTCAGAAAGCTTGAAGCGCTACTGGCCGTTGCTGACGAAACCGCCTCGTTGATCATCACCGGTAATGGTGACGTAGTACAACCAGAGAACGACCTTATCGCCATTGGCAGTGGTGGTAACTTCGCACAATCTGCTGCGACAGCCCTGCTTGAAAATACCGACCTAAGTGCCCGTGAAATTGTAGAGAAAAGCCTAACAATTGCAGGCAACATCTGTGTATTCACGAATAATTTCCAAACTATTGAAGAATTGTAATAGGAACTGCCATGTCTGAGATGACTCCAAGAGAAATCGTTCACGAGCTTGATCAACACATTATTGGCCAAGCAAAAGCTAAAAAAGCAGTTTCAATCGCACTGCGTAATCGCTGGCGTCGCATGCAGCTTAGCGACGAATTACGCGCTGAGGTTACGCCAAAAAATATCTTAATGATTGGCCCTACCGGTGTCGGTAAAACCGAAATTGCACGTCGCCTTGCTAAACTAGCTAATGCGCCTTTCATTAAAGTCGAAGCAACAAAATTCACTGAAGTGGGTTATGTTGGTAAAGAAGTTGAGACGATCATTCGTGATCTAGTTGATATCTCAATCAAAATGACCCGTGAACAACAAACCAAAAAATTCAAGCACCGAGCTGAAGAAGCGGCAGAAGAGCGTATTCTCGACGCCCTACTACCACCAGCACGTGATACGTTTGGTGAATCACGTTCTGATGAAAACTCTTCGACACGTCAGTCGTTCCGTAAAAAGTTACGTGAAGGCCAATTAGACGATAAAGAAATCGATATTGATGTTGCACAAGCACAGCCTAACGTTGAGATCATGGCTCCGCCTGGTATGGAAGAAATGACCAACCAGTTACAAAGCATGTTCCAAAACATGGGCGGTGATAAGCGCAGTAAGCGCAAGCTGAAAATCAAAGAAGCTTTCAAGCTATTAGTTGAAGAAGAAGCCGCTAAACTTGTTAACCCTGAAGAGTTAAAAGAGCAAGCTATCTTTGCTGTAGAGCAAAACGGCATCGTATTTATCGACGAAATCGATAAAATCTGTAAGCGTGGCGAAGCGTCAGGCCCAGATGTAAGCCGCGAAGGTGTTCAACGCGATTTACTGCCATTAATCGAAGGCTCAACAGTGAGCACTAAACACGGTATGGTTAAGACTGACCACATGTTATTTATTGCATCTGGTGCATTCCAAATGGCAAAACCGTCAGACATGATCCCAGAGCTACAAGGTCGTTTACCGATTCGCGTAGAGCTAGAAGCGTTAACCGCCGATGACTTTAAACGTATCCTTACAGAGCCACATGCATCGCTTACAGAGCAGCAACGCGAACTGTTGAAAACAGAGCAGGTTAACGTTGATTTCACTGAAGACGCAATTGAGCGTATTGCTAAAGCCGCATGGCAAGTAAACGAAAAAACCGAAAACATCGGTGCACGTCGCTTACACACTGTGATGGAAAAGCTAATGGAAGAAATTTCATTCGATGCTTCTGAAAAAGCGGGTTCAACGCTCACAATTGATGCTAATTACGTCGAGCAGCACCTAGGCGCATTGGTTGAAGACGAAGATTTAAGTCGCTTTATTCTTTAATCACTAAATTATCGTTATAATTAAAAGCCTCCTGTTGGAGGCTTTTTTGTTAGCTTAAAAATCAATGATAGGGTTTACTATGAAAGAAGTGACGAAAGTGCATTATCACAGCGTAAGCAAAGTACTAGACGTTTACTTTGACGATGAGTCGAGTGCTTGCTTTAGTGCAGAGTTCTTACGTGTTCACTCACCCTCAGCCGAAGTACAAGGCCATGGTAATGAGCCCATGAAGCTGGTACTAAATAAGCACCAAGTAAGCATTAGCAAAATTGAGCCAGTTGGTCATTATGCGCTTCGTTTAGTATTTAGCGATAATCACAACAGCGGCTTATACAGCTGGCATTATTTAGCCGATTTACAGGCTAATAAAGACTCACTTTGGCAACAATACCAAACCCGTGTCCATGAGCACGAAGCGAATAAAGACAGCGTACCAATAAAGTTTGTACCTTAGTTTTATTAGCGCCACCTAAAACAAAAAAGCGCGACAAAATTGCGCGCTTTTAAATTTATCTGTTACTGAATCCCTACACTTTAAACTTATCAATTGCTTGGTACAGCACGCGAGCCTGCTCAGAGACTTCCTCGCTGGTTTGTGCATTAGTGACTGCATGTCCAGAGGCTTGTTGAGCAATATCTCGAATACGCACCACGTTTTTGTTAACCTCAGAAGCCACCTGACTTTGCTCGTCAATCGCCGTCGCAATGTGCGTACTCATATCCATAATCGTTTGCACGTCTTCAGTGATAGAGCGTAGTAACTCACCTGCTTTCGTTGCCTGAGCGGCACTTTCGCCACCTTGATTACGGCACTGCTGCATAATACTGACAACTTCTCGGGTACGCCCTTGCAAGGTCGTAATAATGCTTTCAATTTCTTGAGTTGAGTCTTGTGTACGTTGTGCAAGCGAGCGAACTTCGTCAGCAACCACAGCAAAACCGCGTCCCTGTTCACCGGCCCTCGCCGCTTCGATTGCAGCATTCAGTGCGAGTAAATTCGTTTGTTCAGCAATGCCACGGATCACATCAAGCACCGAGCCAATCGTTTCGGCATCTTTTTCTAATTGCGACACAACACTCGAAGCATTTCCAAGCGACTCAGATAAATGATTAATCTGTACGACCGTTGACTCAACTTCTGAGCGACCTTGTTGGGCACTTAAATTGGTTGACTCTGCTTTTTTAGCCGCTGCTTCGGTATTATGCGAAATATCTTGAATGGTTGCCTGCATTTCAGTTGCAGCAGTTGCAACCATATCGGCTTCATGCAGCTGCTCTTGCATACCCGAACTGGTTGCTGATGTGGTTTCTGATAAATGTTCAGTCGCGATATTAAGCGTACTCAGTGCCGTGTTAACTTCGTAAATCAGCTTTTTAAAATCACCAATTAAGCTGTTAAAATCAACCGTCATAATCGTCACTTCGTCTTTGCCCGACTGCTCAATCGAAATACTTAAATCGTTACTACGACGAATCTCATTAATTGTATGGTATACACGCTCAATAGGCTGAATAATTGAACGGCTGGTAAAGTAAACCAAAATCATCACAACAGCACTTGCAATAATAAACACCATTAAAGCAATTAACTGTGCTTGCGATGCGCTTGATTCAACAAATGTTTTTGTCTCATCGGTCAGTTCAGAAACAATGGCATCACTCATCTCAACGCTTTGCTTCATTTTACCCAAGGCACCCGAATCTAAGTCTAGACCGAGTAAGACTTGTGCATCGACGAGTGCTTTAAATTTAGTTTGATAGGTCGACAAAAGAGCCAGTAATTGACTTTCGTAGTTACCATCAAGCTCAGCTACTTTAATGGCGGACTCAAAATCAGCGACTAATTCATCAAACTTGGTCAGATATTTTGTGTCAAATCGCAGCATAAAATCTTTTTCGGCGCGGCGTAACTGCAACATGTAAGTGAGTAAACGGTAATCTTCGCGCTCACTTAATAGTGTTTCGACTTGATGCACAGCGTTACGCAAATCACCATAAAGCGCATCTTTTGGGTGTAAACCTATTTGTTTTTGTAACTCTACAACGCTGTTAAAATCATCGTAGTACACTTTAGCTAGACGTCTAAACTCGCCTAACTTATCTGTGTTCATCGATAAATCGTTTAGCAATTCATCTAATCGCGCCATTTTTGTTTTAAGTTGTGTGTACTCATTTTCAAATAAGCTAAGGCTGTTTACATCTTTGTAAAACAGAAAGTTTTTCTCATGCTTACGCATAGAAAGCTCATGAATATCAAGCTCCTCCGCATTTTGAATTGTCTCATTGAGTTTTAGCATCGTGCGAGACTCAAAGATAATGACACATAGCATCACAATCATTGCAAGACCAACAACTAACGCGTTTAATTGTAAACGACGTTTTATAGTTAAGTTTTGTAATACATTCATTCAGAGCGCCCTATAGATACATGCATATAAGAGTATAGCTAAACTATTTAAAGCAGCTAATAAAAGTAGCTAATGTTGCCGGGCATTGTCGTTGATACGAATGGTTTAAACAATAACTTTTTTTTCAATATCAACCTGTTGCCACAAGTGGTAGTGCAATTTATCTAGTTGTTGCCATTGTCTTTTTTGTAACCAGTCAACCAAAGGAGCCGGATCGCTAGGAAAATTCAGTTTTCTGTTTTGTGCTGATTGCAGCCAGTCATCCATGGCATAGGGATTTAAATAGCTCATGACATGCGCCGCCCCCATTGACAATAAAGTCTGTGCATTTATGCCTTGCTCAAATTGCTTACCAAGCGGCTTTAACAGCAGCTTTTTACCCAATTGCAAGGCCTCACTGGCCAGTTCAAATCCAGCATTTCCTATCACTCCCCCCGCATTGGCAAGATCATTTAAAAAACCGACGCGTGATGGTGATCTTAAGTGAATATTTCCAATTGATGAGTTTTCTGCATCAGGGTGGTAGCAATAGAATTCGCGCTCGGGAAAGTCTTTTAGGTAGTCGACTACACTGTCTAAGTTTTCGAATGGTAAATAAACTAACACCTTATTTTCAACCATGACAGGATTATTATGCTGATGAGCCGCAATAAACGGAGGAATAATATTTTTTGCATAAGGTTGCCAATGCACACCTAAATAAACATTAGCGGGCGCATAATGACGAATTAACGCTCTTCTGAAAAATGAGCGACCAAACATCGGCACTTTATCTGACAAAAATGCCGCCTGATGACTCATACCAATAACCGGCACCCCCTGCTGTTTAGCCGCCCATGCTGTGATCGGCTCAAAATCATTAAACACCAAATCATAGTGACGTAAATCAAGGCTTTTTATATCTTTGATTAACTGCAATGGCCGAGCATTTTTGAGTGTTTTTAAGCTATCAACTTGCCCCGATTTACTGGTAAACGATAAACCACGAAACGCTCGGTAGTTAGCAAATTCATCCATATCGAAGTAATCGTGCTCACGGCGGCCCGAAAACACATAATCAACATCGACACCTAATGCATTGAATGTTGTTGCCATAACCCGAGCTCGTGTTATGTGACCATTCCCTGTACCTTGAATACCGTACAAAATTCTCATATATATTCCACCACCATCACAGCAAGCACAGCGCAACTCGACCCTATCACCGCACCAACAATCACATCGGCTGGATAATGCACGCCCACGACAACCCGTGAAGCCGCAACGCCTGCCGCCCAGATAAACCACACAGCCATAAAAGCAGGGAAGTACATCGTTAAAATAGTCGCAACAACAAACGCACCAGCACTGTGCCCCGAGGGCAAACTAAACTTATCACTGGGCACCAGGTAAGCCCCTTGCACTAAACAATCACAAGGCCTGACTCGAGCAATGCGTTTTTTAGCCAAAAAATAAATGGGTCGCTCTATAGCAAAGCCAACCAACAGGCTCAAGGCAAACTGCTGGAAATGTAATTGTTCGCTGAACCACCAAAACCCCACAAATAACATCAGGTATAGCCCACCATCGCCGGTTTTTGATAGACCGATTGCTGAGCGTCTAAGCCAATTAGGCGATGCATCGTTAAATACGCTTAAAAACAACTGTTCATCCACTTTTGCTAACTTCGTCAGTATGTTATTTGCCATGGCCAAGCTCCTTGTCATACTTTGTGTCTGTTTTTAATACAAACATGACCTCTTTATAAGAGGGCTACTCATCTCAGCTTAGGTGTTAAAAATAACAATTAGGTGACGCTTTTGAGACACTAATGTTGCGGTGAGTTGATTCCTTTGATTTAAAGTAATAAACACGTATTAAGTCGTTGTTATTGAGTTGTATCAGGGTATACTGAGTACTAAACAGACAGTCTCTTTAGAGGATGAAAAAATGGATTACAGCACTTCTGATTTATGCGACCACTTTGCCGATGTGGTTGATGTGCTCGAACCTATGTTTATCAATTTTGGTGGACGCCCAAGTTTCAGTGGTCGAGTTAGAACCGTAAAATGTTTTGAGAACAATGAGCTGATCCGCGAAATATTATCAACAGATGGTACCGACAGTGTACTGTTAATTGATGGTGGTGGTTCAACCCGCCGCGCACTAATTGATATTGAGCTGGCTGAAATCGCATTAGAAAATAACTGGCAAGGTATTATTGTATATGGTGCTATTCGCCATGTTGATGACCTTGAAGAATTAGATTTAGGCATTCAAGCAATTGCGTCTATTCCTGTTGCTGCCGACAGTGAAGGAGCCGGTGAAGACGGCATTGGCGTTAATTTTGCGGGTGTCTCATTCTTTGATGGTGACTTTGTTTACGCTGATAGCACCGGCATTATATTATCTGCTGATGAATTAGAGTTCGACGTAATAGAAGAAGACTAAACTCGGTGACTGACTACCTTAAAATTTATGATGAAGCGGCGGTTAAACATTTATGTGTCCGCCGCGCCAACGAACAGAAAGCGTGGCAAGCCCTCGCCCTCCTCGATACACACACAAACGCACCTCAAGCCCTTATCGATGCAAAACAATTCGGCATTCGCTATGTACTCGTTGGCGTGTGTGAAGATATTGGTCCCCGTGCTAATTTAGGCAATGGCGGTTCGCATCAAGCATGGCAAGCTTTTTTAAAGCGCTTTCTTAATCAAACTCATAATCAATTTCTAAATCATGAACGCGTGTTATTACTCGGCGAAGTGGAACTTGATGATTTAAACCAGCAAGCCGCTCACCTCGATAACAAAAACGACGCTGACTTAGCTCAGCTGCGCCAACTTTGCGCAGATATCGACACCCGCGTTGAGCGCGTACTGGCGATGATCTTTGCTGCAGGTTTAGAACCTATTGTCATTGGTGGGGGCCATAATAACTGCTTAGGAATTTTACGTGCGTTAAGTAAACAGCACGCTAAGCCTGTTAATGCCATTAACTTAGACCCACATGCAGATTTTAGAGAGTGTGAAGGTCGCCACAGTGGTAACGGCTTCAGGTACGCCTATTCTGAAAGTCACCTTGCGCAATATCATGTAATCGGTTTGCACGAATTTAAAAATAACCAAGCAATTCTGAATGCTCTCAAAGATGCAAACTTCTTGTTTGATAGCTACCAAGATATTCAAGTGCGTCGCACTATCGACCTTTCAACGGCCTGCAAACAGGCGCTTGCTCGCTTTGACAGCGCCCCCCTTGGCGTGGAAGTAGACCTTGATAGTATTTCACTCATGCCGGTAAGCGCCTACACAAACTGTGGTTTTAGTGTCAGTGATGCTGAGCATTTTGTGCATTTAGCTGCTAGGCATGTTCATGCCAGCTACCTGCATTTATGTGAAGGTGCACCATCGCAACACCCCGTAGGGTTAGAGGCAGGAATAAACGATGCTGGGCAAATCATCACCGCATTAGTTAATGCTTACTTGCAAGCAAGAGAAAGCCTGTAATAAAACGCGCCAAAAGCCGGGTGAGTAACCTCGTTTTTAGGCGCCATGCATGCATGGCGCGTTTGCGCGAAATAAATTTAACGCCTACATTAAACCGTAGGCGTTATGCTTGCATGGCGCGTTTGCGCAGCAACATCTTTTATAAGATTCACGGCTAAAGCCCTTCCTACAAGTGATACACTTCACACGTGGGAGGCGTTTTAACGCCGAAAAGCAAACCTGTTCAGCGGCATTAAACAACCATCTCGATTTAGCTGTACTAGCTCGCATCTCGCTTTTCGTAACTCGTTGCTTGTAACCCTTCGCG
This sequence comes from Pseudoalteromonas sp. MT33b, assembly GCF_014117385.1. Classification (NCBI taxonomy): domain Bacteria; kingdom Pseudomonadati; phylum Pseudomonadota; class Gammaproteobacteria; order Alteromonadales; family Pseudoalteromonadaceae; genus Pseudoalteromonas; species Pseudoalteromonas sp. MT33b. The sequence continues at coordinate 3,127,922 of NZ_CP059831.1, forward strand.
CGAAATAAATTTCACGCCTACAAGAGATACACACTTCACACGTGGGAGGCGTTTTAACGCCGAAAAAGTAAAGCTATTTAGTGGTATTAAACAACCTTCTCAATTTAGCTGTACTAGCTCGTATATCGCCTTTCGTAACTCGTTGCTTATGACCCTTTCACGGCTAAAGCCCCTCCTACAAGTGATACACACTTCACACGTGGGAGGTGTTTTAACGCCGAAAAAGTAAAGCTATTCAACGACATTAAACAACCTTCACGGTATAGCTCGCATCTCGCTTTTCGTAACTCGTTGCTTGTAACCCTTTTCGCGCGAAATAAATTTCACGCCTACATTAAACTGTAGACGGCATGTTTGCATGGCGCGTTTGCACTATTCACGTTCTAGCCGCCATTGTTTTAACCAAGACATCATTCCCACACTGCTCAGCGGGTAACTAAAATAATAACCTTGCGCGGCATATGTATTAAGTGATTTAACAAACTTCAGTTGCTCGAGTGTTTCAACACCTTCACAAATTACTTTAGCATTATTTTGCGTGTGCATATCGACCATACCCGATACTAAGCTGCGCACTTGGGCTTGATGCGCAAAGTCTGCGGTTAATGACGGTGCAACTTTAATGTATTCAACATTAAGGTTAGGTAACTTAGCCAACCAAACGGGGCTGTCTCCCAAGCCATCAACACACACTTTTATACCAATACTATTAAGCCGCGCGACCATGGCTTTACCTTGGTCATCTAACCCCATGAATAAGTCTAACGGACACTCTATAATTAAATCTCCGGGCTCTAAGCGATGCTCAGTTGCGATGCGGTCTACAAACTCTATAAACTCTTCATGAAGCATTTCAGGGCCAAACACATTGATACTCAATGGTAATTGAATGCCTTCCATACGTAAGGCCATTGCAAGCTCTGCGGCACGCTCAATGACAAACGCAGCAACCGGATACCCAAGCCCCGCAACGCGAATATCATCAATAAACTTATTGGCCGCTAATATGCCTTGTTTGGGGTGTTGCCAACGCAGTAAGAGTTCTAAAAACTCAATATGTTCATCACTATTACGAATCACGGGTTGAAAATACAGTTCAAGCTCACTGGCAAAATCAAGATGAGCAAGTTCACGTAATCGGGCTTGTTGCTCTAACTGTTCGATCATCATTTGTGATTGATACGGCACTATCGCTTTATCTGGGTTTGAATCAAGTGCAAGGTAAGCAAAAGAGATTAAATTATCAAAACTGTGATCAGGGTCGTTACAATTCACATAACTGGCACGCACTTTAACTTCAATGGTGCAATTGGCCACATTGAACGGCTTTAATGTCACTTGCCTTATTTGGCTAATTAATTGTTCATGAAGGTGCTTTTGCTCTTCAACCGCGCAAATAAACGCAAAGTTTAATCCACCTAAATGAGCCAGCTTATCGACGCCCCCTGAGCGCCCTTTCATATTCAGAACTGCATCTGAGGTGAGCTGCTGTTTGATACGATTGGCCGATTGAGCCAGTAATAAATCACCAAAGTCACGACCTATGTGCTGGTTAACGGTTTCGAATCCTTCGAGGCGAATCACAACCAGCACACAGTTTTTTGAATGCGCTTCACTGTATACTGCGAAGCTTTTTTCTAATCCTTTGCGATCGGGAAGCTCTTTTAGCGGGGTTTTATCTAAATCGTCGTGGCGGCTAGGTTCAACGGGAACCTCTTCGTCTTCTGCGGGCTCTTCGTAATTAAAAAAGCCTGACACACTGAGTATAACCACCGACAATACTAACCAATAAAAGGCAATATCAAGTAAAAAATGCGCAGAAAATAACACGGCAAAACAGAGTGCTGCCGACACACTGAGTGTGATTGCTAACCAGTTTGTCGTTCTAAATGCTTGCCACAGATGAAAGCACAGGCTTATGGCCAGTAATAAAATAAGCCAAGGTGACCCTACACTCAGGATTGCTAAGCCTAATACGCCATTAACGACTAGGCTTAACCTTAATACGGGATGATGGGTTACACACAAGGCACATATCATTGCCATAAAAACGGCACCAGCTAAAAAAACTGGTACAACATCACTACTTAAATTTACGAGGCTCGCAGTACTGCTCGCTAAACTGGCAATTAATGACATGTAATCCAAAATGCGTAAAAACTCTCTCTAACTTAGTCTACCCAAAATCCACAGATTTAACAGTTTATTTACGCCAAATTGGTAACTTAATTGCGCAGGATGGGATATTTGCCAATGGGCAATATCGGCACGCGCACCAACTTTAAGCACACCACGATCACTAAGACCTAATGCCCCCGCTGCATTACGTGTTACCCCAGCTAATGCTTGCTCTGGTGTCATACGGAAAATAGTACATGCCATATTCATCATTAAGTGCAATGAACACAAAGGTGAAGTACCTGGGTTAAAGTCAGTAGAAATTGCGATAGGCACGTGGTATTGCTGTAGTAATTCAATCGGCGGGTATTTTGTTTCACGTAAAAAGTAAAAGGCACCCGGCAAGAGCACCGCCGTCGTGCCAGCGCTAGCCATTGCTTTAATACCCGCTTCATCAAGGTGTTCAATATGATCAGCGGATAAACCATTAAACTCGGCAACTAACGCAGCACCATGTTGATTAGATAACTGCTCAGCATGAAGCTTCACTGGCAGGTTATGCTTTTTAGCCGCTTCAAAAACGCGTCGAGTTTGCTCGTTACTGAAACCTACATTTTCACAAAAAGCATCAACGGCGTCAGCAAGGTTTCCTGCAACCACTTGTTCTAACATCTCGCCGCAGACAAGCTCAATATACTCATCGCTTCGGCCTTTGTATTCTGGCGGTAACGCATGAGCACCTAAGAATGTTGTCTTCACATCGACAGGGTGGTTTTCACCTAATAAGCGAGCAACTTCAAGTAATTTAATTTCGTTTTCACAATCTAAACCATAACCAGACTTAATTTCTACGGTAGTCACCCCTTCGCCATACAACGCATTTAGGCGCTCTTTCGCTGCAACAAATAGTGTTTCATGGTCGGCTTCGCGTGTGGCGCGAACCGTACTGGCAATGCCGCCACCGTTTGCTGCAATTTGCTCATAGCTCACACCTTGCAAACGTTGTTCAAACTCCTCTGCACGGCTACCAGCAAATACAAGGTGAGTGTGACAATCAATTAACCCTGGTGTTAACCATTGCCCTTTTGCAGATACTGTTGGGGTTGCTAACACATCAAATTGTGGCAAGTCAGCCTGTGATCCTAGCCATGCTATTTTGCCGTCTTTTACAGCAATTGCAGCGTGTTCAAGCGCACCATATGGTGCATCAATTGCAGGGTCCATCGTCGCGATATTGGCATCTGTGATCAATAAATCCCAGTGTGCGTGATCATTATTCGTTGTGTGCATTTTTCACCTATACTGATGCGTCGGGTTTGGTCGTTTGAACCCTGTAACTTGAAATTGTTTAAAGTTTAACAACTCACCTTGTATATACAAGAAAATTATGCCACCTTGAAACACACTAAAAAGTTACCAATAACGTTCTCAGCATGAGTGTTCCTAAGTTTGCGCAAATAAAACAATTTATTCTTGAAAATATCCGCGCTGGTCACTGGCAAGAAAATGACCGTGTACCGTCAGAAAATGAGCTCACTAATCAATTTCAAGTGAGTAGAATGACAGCAAGACGCGCTTTATCAGAACTCACCGAAGCCGGTATTTTAACGCGCAACCAAGGGTTAGGCACATTTGTAGCAAGCTTCAAATCGCAATCTTCATTGCTAGAAATAAAAAACATTGCCGACGAGGTAAAAGCGCGAAATAGTCACTACAGTTGCACTATTTTGGTTATGGAATCGATACGTGCTATCGCCCCTATTGCCATTGCACTGAGTGTTGAAGTAGACAGTCATGTGTATCGCAGTGTTATTGTTCACAATGAAAACGAGCAACCACTGCAAGTTGAAGAGCGTTTCGTGAACCCTTTACTTGCCAAAGACTACTTACAGCAAGATTTTCACAACCAAACACCGCATGAATATTTATCGCTCGTCGCCCCACTCACCGAGGCACGCCACACGGTTGAAGCCGTTATGCCCAACCCTGAAATGTGTGAATGGCTCAACTTATATAACGAAGAGCCTTGTTTGCAAGTAATCCGCCGAACATGGTCATCACAAGGTATTGTGAGCTTTGCACGTCTTGTTTCACCCGGCAGTAAATACCGATTAGGCGGGCATTTAACCTTTAAAAAATAGCTAAATAGCGTGTTGGTAACTAAAGTTGAGCGCTTTAATGGCTTCACCATTAATAATTCGCTCCCCCACCTCATTGCTGGTAAAAGTAGGCGCTGGATTACCCTTCTCACGGCACTTTTCTCGATAGTAATCAGCTTTAGTTGGGTGAGCAGGGTTAACGACGTTATAAACACTTTGTGCCACAGGCCAATGCGTAATAACACTAAATATTGCGTTAATTACATCTTGCTGATGAACCATATTAACGATTTGCTCACTTGAGCTAGACAACTCTTTACCTGCCACAAATTGTCCCGGCTCACGTTGTGGACCAACTAAACCAGCCAAACGTAATACTTTTCCACCTGCTTTTAATACGGCTTGCTCTGCATCGTATAGCTGTTGCTGACGGTCTGTTTGACACTCAATAATACTTGCTTCGTTGTAAAGCCCATTATCATTAGCATAAACCCCTGTCGACGAGCACAAAATAAAGCCTTTGCAATGCAATGAATCGGCAAGAGCCAGTCCTGCATTTAAGGTCTCTAAATAATTACTTTGCTGTTGCCTACTACGTGGAGGAATAGCACATACCCACCATGCATTTTCAAGGCTAACATCATGCTTAACTTTTCCCTGCTCAAGTAAGAATTGTCTATGAAAATCAAATTGATGTTCACTACTTCGATGTGTGCCTTGCACATCCCACTGTAATTTTTTGGCTTCAAAGCAAAGTGCCTGACCAAGCCACCCAGCACCAAGTACAACTATTTTATTATCAAAATTAACCATTTAATAATATCGCCTTATCTATATGTAATATTTTATTAATAAGCTTCGCTATGCAATGTAGCGATTTAGGTGCAAATATGATTAGATAACTAACTCTACCCGATAATAAAAACACGTGCACCTATGTTAAATAACCTTTCTTTACGTAAAAAAATATTATTACTCATCGGCGGAACGATAAGTGTATTACTTATCATCGCGTCTAGTTTTTTTGTGAGCCATATTGCTGACCTATCACGTCAGGCTATCCAACGCGAAGCGGATAGCTACTTACAAAGTGAGCGGCTTTCAATGCAAAGTTACTTTGCCAAATACGGTAAAGTAGTTGAAACCTTTGTAACCAATCCGCACTTAGTGAATTGGTTTGATAATTGGAACAAGCGCGATCAAAGCCTTGAGAACCAACCCGGATACGACAGCGTTAACCAAGACTTTGTACGTATTAGTGGCAACGACGACAATATTTTATCTGCCTTCTTCGCATCGGCGACAACCGGTGAGTACTTTAAAGAAAACGAACGCACCACTCACTACAATGGCCAGCCTTATTACGCTTATAAACGTGGCTGGTGGCAAGATGCCTTAAAGATCAACAAATTGTATGTTGGTCCTATTTCTGTTGATTTAACCACAGGCAACGCCTCAGCTGTAGTACAGCAACCTGTTTATAATAAACAAAACAAACTGGTTGGTTTTGGTGGGGTTGATTTACAACTTAACAATATCAACGACATGGTTGAAGATATTCGCTTTAACGGACAAGGGTTTGGCTTTTTACTTGATGGCAACCAAAAGGTGGTTCACTTATCTAAGCGCACCGACCATAAACTGTCTGTGACAGACGAAGGTCCAAACGGCAAAGAAGGTCTTGATGCCCTCGAAAAACAATTTAGTGACACATCAGGCTTCAGCGAATTAAACCGCACCATGAAAAGCAACAAAGACGGCAGTGGTTTTGTCACCCTAAAAGGCGAGCAATATTACGTTGTATACAACCGCCTTGAATTAGAAAGCCCATACCTTGATTGGTATGTGGGTATTTTAATACCAACCAGCATGATCGAAGAGCCAGTACATGATGCAGTCATGACAACAACGACCTCTGTGATCATCATTTTAGCGATTATTATTGCGATGATCTTCTGGGCTACGCAAATGATCACTAAACCACTGACAAAACTTACTTATATCATGCGTGATATTGCTTCAGGTGATGGTGATTTAACCCAAAAAATCGAAATAAAGAGTCAAGATGAAGTTGGTCAGCTCGCTCACCACATGAATACCTTTATCGATAAATTACGCGCCATGATGCTTAATACAGCAGCCCAAGCTGAGCAGTTAAGCCAAGCGGCTTCACAGCTTAAAATCGTCTCTAAAAAGACCAACGACGAAATTCAGCAAGAGAAACAACAAGTTGACAGTGTTAGCGCCGCAGTAACAGAAATGGCCTCTACGGTACTCGAAATTTCGCGAAATGCGCAACACACCAACAATGCAGCCGAAGAAGTGCAAAGCATTACAGCCGATGGCACCAAGCGTTCAACGCAGGCGCAATCGGTGATGACCGCACTTGCCAGCCACATCGGTGAGGCATCTAAAGTTGTTGCTGGGCTTGAGCAAGAAAGCGGCAATATTGGCGCTGTTGTCGATGTAATCAACTCAATTGCAGAACAAACCAATTTACTGGCACTCAATGCAGCCATTGAAGCGGCGCGTGCAGGTGAGCAAGGGCGAGGCTTTGCGGTGGTTGCTGATGAAGTACGCTCACTGGCAAGTCGTACACAAGAGTCGACCGATGATATTCGTAATATGATCACGCGGTTACAGCAAATAGCTCAAAAAGCATCCACCATGATGCAGCAGGGTCAAGAGCGTGCAGAAGGCTCTGTAGAGCAAACTCAAATTGTACTGCAAGCACTGCAAGATATTGCAGGCTCAGTGACGAATGTACAAGACCAGAGTCATCAAATTGCGACCTCAACTGAGCAACAAACGGTGGTTGCTGAGGACATTAATAATAGCCTCGCGGCAATTAACCATTTAGTAAATAGCACAGCAGATCATGCACATGAGTTAGCAGACGAAGCACGCGATCTCAATGAGCTAGCTATTTCACTTAATAAAACGGTTAATCAATTTAAGTTGTGATTAGTCATTGAATTGTTCTAGGTGTGTGTTCTTGCTACTTATCATAAGTAACAAATCAGGCACCATGCAGTCGTCAATAAGAAATTTTTAACGCTGCAAACGACAGGTCTAAATCATTCACACTGATTTGAATTGGTATTGAGATAGATTGCAGATGTAATTAAAAACCCGATGTCACCTGAAGATGACATCGGGTTTTTATCGTCAGCCTTCCTTGTTACCTGTGGCGTAACCGCTTTAGTAAGTTCCATAAATAGTTGCCACTGTTGCTCATTCCATGTAGCAACTCCCTTGTTGTTCAGTCCGTGTAATAATTGCGCTTGTACTTGTTCCATTTTGTCACCTCCTTACGCTAGCTTCATCCATATTTGGCTCCTAGCCTAAACCAAAATCCTTGGTGTTTATCCTTTCACTTTATCCATAAAGCGTTGCCATTGTGCGCTTGTCCATAACGCCTTGTTACTTCCTTGCTGTCCTTTGTGCTGTGTTACATTTTCCATACTGTAAATCTCCTTGCAGTGTTGTCATCCATTATTACGTGTGCATTTCCTTGCCGTACACTCATTCCTTTGAACCGTGATTATTATCGCTTACCGATAATATACACAGCATGAATCAAACCTGGAATGTACCCTAATAAGGTTAAAATAATATTAATCCAGAATTGTGCCCCTAAACCTACCTGTAAAAATACGCCAAGAGGCGGAATTAAAACCGAGAAAATAATGCGTATTAAATCCATAACTCACTCCTTGAAAAAGATAAGCCCAGCCAAAGCTGGGCTATAGGGCGTGCTATTATTCAGCAACAATCTTAAGTTCATCGATGACTTTACGCACATCTTCAGCATTTTCAGCAATGCTCACTGCTAATTGCTTTTCTGCATCTGACTTAACCGTACCTTTTAATGTAACAACGCCTTTATCTGTATCGACATCAATATCAGTGCCGCCTACTTCAGAGTTAAATAAATAACGTGTGGTGATCACTGTACTGATCTTCGCATCAGTTAAGTCACTTTCTACTGAGTCACCTTTATCTGCACTCGTGGCCTTAGACTTCATGTTTTTCACAACCGTTAATTTGTTATCAACAGCAGTTACACCGTCTAGGCTAAGTACAAGCTCTTCGGCTAACTCTTTGTCTAATTCACTATCAACTTTACCGGTTAATACAACTTTGCCGTTTTTTACGTCTGTGTTGATATCAAAATTATTTAGGTTAGTGTTCATAAGAAGCACAGTTTCTGCCTTACCATCAATCCAAGCATCTTTACTTTCATTTTCCCAGTTGCTTGCCTGAGCACTCATACTTGTTGCACCAATTACTAACGCAGCAATCATAGTCTTGTTGAATGTATTCATAATCTTTCTCCTTTTGATTAAAGACGAGATAACTAATGCGACTACGATGCCAACTTTTTATTTTTATATTATTCAATAAGTTAAACCGATATTCAGCCATGGTTTATATTCGTTTCGGTAATTATTTACAGACAATTCGGTAAGAAGTTCACTCTGTTATAAAAATGACTAATTAATTGTCAATCTTATTAATCTATGGTTAATTTAACGAATGAAAGCCCACACCAAAAAACATAAGCCAATGAATATTAATAAAATAATTTTTGGCCTACACTTTGCTTTGTGATTAACATAACTTTAAAACTCAACAGGGAATTATCATGGCCGTCAAACTCGAAGATCGCCCCATCGAGCAAGTAAGAGAAGAAGTAATCGATCAACTTATCTATAACTACAGTCATGCAGTTATTTCAGCAGAAGCATTTGAACGAAGACTAGACCAAGCAATGGAAGCCACCAGCAATGAGGTGTTAATTGAGCTGGTTGCTGACTTAGAGTTAACAGCAGATATTGACTACAAGTCACATAAACACGTGCAGTTTAAGCCTCACTATGCACATGGTAGCGATGCAGAAAGCCTGCAACTACGCAGTATTTTAGGTTCCAACGAGCGCAGCGGCCAATGGCTAGTCCCGAAAGAAATTCACCTAACGAACTGTTTAGGCTCAATTGAATTAGACTTTAGTGAAGCCGTTTTTCAGCACCAGCATGTCACCATCTACGTAAACTGTATTTTAGGCAGCGACGAAATCTACGTGCCAGAACATGTAAATGTAGTGTCAAAATTGTTTAGTGTGGTTGGTAGCGTTGAAAATAAATCGGTTGCACTCAATAAAGGGCAAGGCCCCACAATTACGATTGAAGGTAATGTTTGGCTAGGCTCAGTAGAGATTAAAGTCAAACGCACCATGAAAGAAAAGTTCATCAGCTTTGCCAACAGCCTAAAAGCCAGTTGGAAAGAAATGAATAGAGTGCAATGACGAAATACGAGTTGCGAAACCCCTTCGCGCACAATAAATTTCACGCCTACCTTAAACCGTAGGCGTTATGTTTACATGGCACGTTTGCACAGCAACGTCTTTTATAAAATTCACGGCTAAAGCCCCTCCTACAAGTGATACACATTTCACACGTGGGAGGCGTTTTAACGCCGAAAAAGCGAACCTTTTCAGCGACATTAAACACCCTTCACGGTTTAGCTCGCATCTCGTACTTCGTAACTCGTTACTTATAACCCCTTCGCGCGAAATAAATTTCACGCCTACCTTAAACCGTAGGCGTTATGCTTGCATGGCGCGTTTGCGCAGCAACGTCTCTTTATAAAATTCACGGCTAAAGCCCCTCCTACAAGTGATACACATTTCACACGTGGGAGGCGTTTTAACTATACAAGCTCGCATCTCGCTTTTCGCAGCTCGTTGCTTACAACCTCTTCACGCGAAATAAATTTCACGCCTACATTAAACCGTAGGCGTTATGCTTGCATGGCGCGTTTGTGCAGCAACGTCTCTTTATAAAATTCACGGCTAAAGCCCCTCCTACAAGTGACACACATCTCACACGTGGGAGGCGTTTTAACTATACAAGCTCGCATCTCGCTTTTCGCAGCTCGTTGCTTACAACCTCTTCACGCGAAATAAATTTCACGCCTACATTAAACCGTAGGCGTTATGCTTGCATGGCGCGTTTGCGCAGCAACGTCTTTTATAAAATTTACGGCTAAAGCCCCTCCTACAAGTGACACACATCACACACGAGGGAGGCGTTTTAACTATACAAGCTCGCATCTCGCTTTTCGCAGCTCGTTGCTTAGAACCTCTTCACGCGAAATAAATTTCACGCCTACATTAAACCGTAGGCGTTATGCTTGCATGGCGCGTTTGCGCAGCAACGTCTTTTATAAAATTCACGGCTAAAGCCCCTCCTACAAGTGATATACACCTCACACGTGGGAGGCGTTTTAACGCCGAAAAGCAAACATTTTCAACGACATTAAACACCCTTCACCGTATAGCTCGAATCTCGTAATTCGTCACTCGTTGCTTACACCCTTTCACGGCTAAAGCCCCTCCTACAAGTGACACACATCACACTCGTGGGAGGCGTTTTAACGCCGAAAAAGCAAACCTTTTAAGCGGTATTAACAACCATCTCGATTTAGCTCGCATCTCGCTTTTCGCAGCTCGTTACCTATAACCCTTTCACGGCTAAAGCCTCCTACAAAAGATACACACTACACTCGTGGGAGGCGTTTTAACGCCGAAAAAGCGAACCTTTTCAGCGACATTAAACACCCTTCACGGTTTAGCTCGCATCTCGCTTTTCGTAACTCGTTACTTATTTCGCTCGTACTTCGCTCTCGTTTTTTCATCGCTAAAGATCATTATTTCTTTCACTTGGGATGTCACTGAAATATTCGACAAACTCGACTTCAAAGCCTGCGGGGTCAATAAAATACACGTTTTTTCGGTAAGGGTTTTCAGGGCCTAATTTATCCACTTCGTAGCCTGCATCTACAAGGCGTTCAATCACGGCATTAATATCGTGTGTCACATAAGCAAAGTGAGCAAGGCCCACTTGATGGCCCGATAAATCGCGATTTTCATCTTCACCATTATCGCTGAATGCAATGTACTGGTAATCATCACCAAAGTGCAGCCATTTACGCGGCTTTCCAGACCAGGTGCTGTCGCCTTGGCTTCTTACTCGCCAATGAGGGAACGCGGCTTTATAAAAATGCAGCATGGCGTCAACATTACTTACGACTAGGTTTATGTGTTCTAAATGCATAGCGAATTTCCTTTTAAATTATGAAACTGCCAGTACGATAAAACCTAAAGTTTAGTTGAGGTAAAGCATTTTTTAATAAAAAAGCCCCACTTTATTAAGTGAGGCTTTATGATGCTTCGTTGCGTGTTAGCTTCCTGCTATCTGCATTTGTTCAATTAGCACTGAGCCCGTTTGAATCCCGCCACGACGCTCAATATCGCCACCCAGCCCGACAACCGCTTTAAACATATCTTTAAGGTTGCCTGCGATTGTTATCTCGCTGACAGGGTATTGAATCTCGCCGTTTTCTACCCAATAGCCCGCTGCGCCGCGCGAGTAATCACCTGTTACCGTGTTGACCCCCTGTCCCATGAGTTCTGTGACTAATAAGCCGGTGCCCATGGTGTTTAACAGCGCTTTTAAATCAGCGTGCGTTTGCTCAACTAACCAGTTGTGGATCCCGCCCGCATGACCGGTTGGTGCCATTGATAATTTACGAGCCGCATAGCTTGCTAATAGGTAAGTTTGCAGCTCACCGCCTTGAATAATTTCACGGTCGACTGTTTTTAAGCCTTCCGCATCAAACGGTGATGAAGCAAGGCCTTTTAATAAATGCGGACGCTCAGAAATATTCACACAATCGCTGAACACTTTGGTGCCTAAACTATCGAGTAAAAAGCTCGATTTACGATAAAGTGCACCACCGCCAATCGCCGACACTAAATGGCCAAACAACGAGTTGGCAATATCTGCTCTAAAAATAACGGGCACTTTCATGGTACCGAGTTTTTGACTATTGAGTTTAGCGAGTGTTTCTGTAGCCGCTTCAAGACCCACTTTTGCAGCATCGTTTAAATCGTCTTTATGGCGAGCAACAGTGTATGCAGAGTCACGCTGCATTTGCTCACCTTCTTTGCCAATCACCATGGTGCTTATACTGTGGCGAGTACGCGGGTAACCAGCAATCATGCCATGGCTGTTACCATATACGCGAAGCCCTTGGTGAGACGAAAAGCTCGCACCATCAGAATTTACAATGCGCTCATCAGCATTTAATGCGGCCTGCTCTGCTTGATGACACAACTCAATACCTTGATCTGGGCTGACATCCCACGGGTGATATAAATCTAAATCTTGTGGTGCAAATTCAAGTAGTTCTTTGTCGGCAATACCGTTGAATGGATCGTCAGATGTGAACTTAGCAATATCAATCGCTTTTTCGACCACAGTACGTAACGTTTTTGGGTTTAAGTCGGCGGTTGATGCCGAGCCTTTATTATTACCCACATACACACTGATACCTAAGCCACCATCTTGGTTAAACTCTATTGTTTCAACTTCTCCCATTCGCGTGCTAACAGACAAACCTGACGTGCTCGACATTGCAGCTTCTGCAGCGGTTGCTCCGAGCTTTTTAGCATGCTCAAGAACTTCGCTTACGGCATCTTTCACTTGTGAAATATGTTGATAAATAGGATCTTTCATCTTCGGTGTCCTAGGCTATGATATTTTTTATAGTGTAGCGAATGCTAACACACTGCGAGACGTGCATCAGCTAATATTAATCATTAACTAAATGGCGTATAATAGTGAATAGTTAAGTTTACCGGATGAGCATCCTTATGGCGAAGAAGAAAAAGCCTGCAATTGAAGAAGAAATTATTTACGTATCAAAAAGCGAATTAAAGCGTGAGGCAATGCAATATCACGATCTTGGCGCTGAAATCGCAGGGATGGCTAAAAAGCAACGCGACCGCTTACCATTAAACGACGAGCTTAAAGAGGCCCTCGTCGTTGCAGATAAAGTTAGCGATAAAAGCGATGCTTACCGTCGTAACTTAAACTATATTGCAAAAGTACTACGTACCACTGAAAACGTTGATGAAATTCAAGCCATGATTGACATCATGCTGAACAAGAATAACCAAGCTGACGTATTAATGAATAAAATAGAAAAGCTTCGTGATGACTTGATCAAGCAAGGTGATGACTTAATCAACCCGACTATTGAGCAGTATCCATCGCTTGAGCGTCAAAAAATGCGTCAACTAGTGCGTAATGCAACCAAAGAAGTTAAAGCCGAAAAACCGGCAAAGAGTTACAAAGAGTTATTCCAGTATCTAAAAGATGCGATTATGGTTTAAGTCTCTTTTAATATAAAAAGCCGCTTATTGTAAATTATGCGGCTTTTTTTATAGCCATTTCGGCGTTAAAACGCCTCCTACAATTTCTGTAGGAACGGCTTTAGCCGTGAACAAAACACAATAACCATAAACAATTCGGCGTTAAAACGCCTCCTACAACACCTGTAGGAACGGCTTTAGCCGTGAACAAAACACAACAACCATAAACAATTCAGCATTAAAACGCCTCCTACAATTCCTGTAGGAACGGCTTTAGCCGTGAACAAAACATAATAACCATAAACATTTCGGCGTTAAAACGCCTCCTACAACGCCTGTAGGAACGGCTTTAGCCGTGAACATGACACAATAACCATTTCGGCGTTAAAACGTCTCCTACAACGCCTGTAGGAACGGCTTTAGCCGTGAACAAAACACAATAACCATAAACATTTCGGTGTTAAAACGCCTCCTACAACACCTGTAGGAGCGGCTTTAGCCGTGAACAAAACACAATAACCATTTCAGCGTTAAAACGCCTCCTACAATTCCTGTAGGAACGGCTTTAGCCGTGAATGGTAAAATTTAACTATAAATAGATACAATCCCAATAAGGATAATCACGCACATTTTTAACAATTCCAGCCCTCAACGGGTTTGCAATAATGTACCGCGATACGTCTCGTAAATGCTCTTCACTCCGGATCAAAGAATCATAATATCCTGGCTGCCAAATTTTTCTTTTTGGGCTTGCTGACTTGTTTATCAAATATGAACTTTTCCCTTTAACTTCTCTCATTAATGTCGCTAAAGGTACTTTATCTTGTAACTGAAATAACCAATGTAGATGATCAGGCATTACAACGAAGCAAATTGTTCTGGTTTTAATATCTTCTATAGCCTTTAAGGTATTAATTAAGACTCGAGCATTATTAAAGTCAGAAAAATAACAGTTTCTATCAAGAGTTGAAGTTGTAACACTGTAGTAATGAAAGGGAATTGATACCCTATGTTTTCTTAGATTTTGATAATGTGCGGTCATCCATAACCCTCCATTCACTGTATTAAACCTAGCCAAAGATATAACAGAATCAAGATAAATATACATAGAAACGGCTTTAACCGTGAACATTAAATACAATAACCATAAATACTTCGGCGTTAAAACACCTCCTACAATGATATACATACAAAAAAGGCTCTGAGCAAACACTCAGAGCCTTCTTTTCAAACCGTGGTTTATTACCAGATCTTCACACGATCTTCTGGTTTGATATACATTTTGTCGCCTTCTTTCACGTCAAATGCCTCATAGAACTCAGGCATGTTTGAAAGAATACCGATTACACGGTAGTGGCTTGGTGAATGAGGGTCTGTCATTAGGCGGGTACGTAACTCTTCATCACGATATTTACGACGCCAGATTTGTGACCAGCCCATAAAGAAACGTTGCTCGCCAGTATAGCCGTCAATCACTGGCGCTTTTTCATCACCCAGTGATAATTGATAGGCTGTATAAGCAACTGTTAAGCCACCTAAGTCACCAATATTTTCACCAAGTGTCAGCTCACCATTTACGCTTGCATCTTCAAACGGCTTGTACTCATTGTACTGAGCAACAAGTTGACCTGTGCGCTCTTCAAACTGTTTAAGATCTGATTCGCTCCACCAGTTACGTAAGTTACCGTCACCATCATATTTTGCGCCTTGGTCGTCGAAACCATGGCCTAGTTCGTGGCCGATTACCGCACCGATAGCACCGTAGTTTACTGCATCATCGGCTTCTAGGTTAAAGAATGGCGGTTGTAAAATAGCTGCAGGGAATACAATTTCGTTATTCACTGGATTGTAGTAAGCGTTAACCGTTTGTGGTGTCATGTGCCACTCAGAGCGGTCTACCGGCTTACCTATTTTTGCAGTCATGTCTGCAAATTCCCACTCGCTGTAGCGAATGTAGTTACCAACGAGGTCATCACCTTTAATTTCAAGCGATGAGTAGTCTTTCCACTTGTCTGGATAACCAATTTTAGGCGTGAACTTATCAAGCTTCTCTTTCGCAGCAAGTTTCGTTTCTGGGCTCATCCATTCAAGACCTTCAATCGCAACTGCGTAGCCCTTAATTACGTTATCAACCAGCTCTTCCATACGCGCTTTTGCTTCAGGCGGGAAGTTATCTTTAACGTATACTTTACCTAGAATTTCGCCTAACACACCGTTAGACGCATCAACTGCTTTTTTCCACAGAGGTGATTGCTCTGTCACACCACGAAGTGTTGTGCTGTAAAAATCAAAGTTAAGGTCTACTAGCTCTTTATTTAAAAGACCTGCGTAATTGCTCACAAAATGGAATTTAAGGTAGTTCTGCCATGTTGCTAAATCAGTATCGCTATAGATACCTGCGAATTTTTCAAGGTAGCTAGGCTGGCGAACGATTACGTCGTCGGTTTTAACGCCCGATGCATCAAAATACGCAGCTAAATCGAACTCACCCGTCAATTTATTCGCATCAGCAATGCTCATCTTGTTATAAGATTTGGTTGCATCACGGCTTTCAACGCGGCTCCACTGTGCATCTGCAATACTTGTTTCAAGTGCGATGATATTTTTTGCAGCAGCTTCTGCATCAGCAACACCCGCTTTGCTTAAGATAGCAGTAATGTATGCTTCATAGGCTGCGCGGATCTTGGTGAATTTTTCATCATCTTTTAAGTAGTAATCACGGTCAGGTAAACCTAGGCCTGATTGGTAAACATACATCGCGTTTTCGCTTGAGTTTTTCGCGTCGTTATTTACGTACCAACCAAATGGTAAGCTTCCGCCTTTAATACGTAACTCAGCCATTAATGTAACGAGGTCTGATTTATTCTTAACTGCGTCAACACTTTCAAGAATTGGCGTTAATGGTTTGATACCCGCAGCTTCACGGCCCGCTTCGTCCATATAGCTGTTATAGAAAGCAGCTAATTTAGCTTCGTCAGAGCCTGGCTTAACATTTTTATTTGCTGCGGCTTTTTCGAGTACTTCTTTCATCGCTTTTTGCGAATCATCATAAAGCTGAGTGAATGAACCGTAGTTTGATTTATCACCTGGAATTTCTGTTTTTTCTAGCCATTCACCGTTAACGTGATAGTAAAAGTCGTCTTGTGCACGAACAGACTTGTCCATGTTCGCCAGTTCAATACCTGAATCTAAAGGTGCTTTTGCTTCAGTGACGGTTGCCGTTGCAGGTGTTTTAATTTCTTGTTCTTTTTCACCACAACCAACAAGACCAAGTGCAAGCGCAATACTTGCAGCGGTAAGTGTTACTTTTTTCATGGGAGTCCTGTACTTAATTGTTTTTGAAGTATCTATTGAAAAACCATAATAGCAGGTAGTTTTTCGCTACCCCCATAATAAACCTCATATGCAAAACAATAAAATCGAATATGTAACAATTTTTATCAAAAAGGGATGAGCTGCATATTTGAACGATGAAACAAAAAATTAGAGGTTAAAAGATAGAAAATAGAAAATAGAGGTTAGAGGTTAGAGGTTAGAGGTTAGCCACCTTCGCGCGAAATAAATTTCACGCCTACATTAGCTCGCATCTCGCTTTTCGCAGCTCGTTGCTTATAACCCTTTCACGGCTAAAGCCCTTCCTACAAGTGACACACATCTCACACGTGGGAGGCGTTTTAACGCCGAGAAAGCAAACCTTTTCAGCGGTATTAAACATCCTTCTCGGTTTAGCTCACATCCAACATCTCGCTTCTCGCAGCTCGTTGCTTATAACCCTTTCACGGCTAAAGCCCTTCCTACAAGTGACACACACTACACACGTGGGAGGCGTTTTAACTATACAAGCTCGCATCTCGCTTCTCGTAACTTATAACCCTTTCACGGCTAAAGCCCTTCCTACAAGTGATGCACACTACACACGTAGGAGGTGTTTTAACGCCGAAAAAGCAAACCTTTTCAGCGGTATTAAACATCCTTCACGGTTTAGCTCGCATCTCGCTTTTCGCAGCTCGTTGCTTATAACCCCTTCGCGCGAAATAAATTTCACGCCTACATTAAACCGTAGGCGTTATGCTTGCATGGCGCGTTTGCGCAGCAACATCTTTTATAAAATTCACGGCTAAAGCCCTTCCTACAAGTGATACACATCACACTCGTGGGAGGTGTTTTAACGCCGAAAAAGCAAACCTGTTCAGCAATATCAAACAACCTTCACGGCTTAGCTCGCATCTCGCTTTTCGCAGCTCGTTGCTTATAACCCTTTCACGGCTAAAGCCCTTCCTACAAGTGATACACATCTCTCACGTGGGAGGCGTTTTAACGCCGAAAAGCAAACCTGTTCAGCGGTATTAAACAACCAGCTCGGTATAGCTCGTACCTCGAAATTCGCAGCTCGTTGCTTATTTATCTCGTTACTTATTTAAAGCGTTGCTTTATCTTTTCAACTATTTCGACGTTGGCGGCTGGGAACGCATAGTCATCAAGCTCATTAATGGGTACCCACTTACCTTGCTGACCCTCAGCGCCATGGGCTTCGCCTGTAAAGTTATCAACTATATGAACATCTAAACGCACACATTTATCGCCGTAATCGTGTTCGATAACCATTAATTCATCACTGCCATTAACCGTAAGGTTTACTTCTTCTAACAGCTCACGTTGTAACGCTGCAAACACGCTTTCGCCCTGCTCGACCTTGCCACCAGGGAACTCCCATAAGCCACCTTGGTGTTTATCGTCTGGGCGCTTACAAATAAATAATTGTTGGTCTTTATAAATTACACCGACTGCGACATGCACTACTTTCTTAGTCATTTTATATTTCCTCAATCATAAAAAAAGCGACGCAAGCGTCGCTTTTTATCCCAGTGTTTTGGTTACTTTAATTTACCACAACACTGTTTAAACTTTTGACCTGAACCACATGGGCACGGCTCATTACGGCCTACTTTAGGCTCTGCACGGTGGCTAACTACAGCACCTTGTGGCGTTTCACCGCCAATGTGCTCAGCTTCTTCGTGTTGGTATTCACGTGGTGCATTTTCGCTACGACGATGTTGCTCTTCTACCTTTTCAACATCTTCTTCTGCACGTACTTGAACCTTACTTAAAATACTCACTACGTCGATTTTTAAGTTTTCAAGCATTTCAGAGAATAGCTCGAATGATTCACGCTTGTACTCTTGCTTCGGATTCTTCTGTGCATAACCACGTAAGTGGATACCTTGACGAAGATGATCCATTGCAGCCAAGTGATCTTTCCAGTGTTGGTCTAGGCTTTGTAGCATAATCGCTTTTTCGAATTGACGTAGTACTGAATCGCCTACCATCTCTTCTTTTTGCTTGTATGCTTGCTCAACAGCTTCTTCAATACGCTCACGCAGTTTTTCTTCGTAAAGTTTACTGTCCTCAGCTAGCCATTGTGAAATTGGTAGCTCAATTAAGAAATCTTGCTTTAAGCGTTCTTCTAGGCCTGGAATATCCCACATTTCCGCTAAGCTTTGCGGTGCAATGTATTGGTCAATCATGCCATTAAGAACATCGCTGCGGATTGCAGTGATAGTTTCTGAAATATCGCCTTCTTCAAGTAGTTCGTTACGCTGCGAGTAAACTACGCGACGTTGGTCGTTTGCGACATCATCGTACTCAAGAAGTTGTTTACGTACGTCGAAGTTACGCGCTTCAACTTTACGTTGTGCGTTTTCGATTGCACGGTTAACCCAAGGGTGCTCAATTGCTTCGCCACGTTGCATGCCCAGTTTACGCATCATGTTAGTCATGCGCTCACCCGCGAAGATACGCATTAACGCATCATCCATTGATAAGTAGAAACGGCTCGAACCTGCGTCACCTTGACGACCTGAACGACCACGTAACTGGTTATCGATACGGCGCGACTCGTGACGCTCAGTACCAATGATGTGTAAACCACCTGCTTCGATTACTGCATCATGGCGCTTTTGCCACTCTTCTTTAATCGTTTTGATTTGCTCATCAGTTGGGTTTTCTAGCTTTTCAATTTCGCTGTGCCAGTTACCACCTAACACGATATCGGTACCACGACCGGCCATGTTAGTGGCAATCGTTACTGTGCCAGGTAAGCCCGCGTCAGCAACAATGTCGGCTTCTTGCGCGTGGAATTTAGCATTAAGTACATTGTGCTTAATTTTTTCTTTACGTAAAAATTGCGATAAGTACTCAGAACTTTCGATAGAAATAGTACCCACAAGTACTGGCTGACCACGTTCTTGACAGTCTTTAATATCGGCAAGGATGGCTTCATACTTTTCTTCTTGTGTTAAATACACAAGATCGGCACGGTCATCACGGATCATCGGTTTATTGGTTGGCATTACAACCGTGTCTAAACCATAAATAGACTGGAACTCAAACGCTTCTGTGTCTGCTGTACCCGTCATACCCGCTAACGTGTCGTATAAACGGAAGTAGTTTTGGAATGTGATTGATGCCAATGTTTGGTTTTCGTTTTGAATGCGTACACCTTCTTTTGCTTCAACAGCTTGGTGTAAGCCTTCTGACCAACGACGGCCTTCCATTGTACGGCCTGTGTGCTCATCAACGATAATTACTTCGTTTTCTTTAACAACGTAATCAACATCTTTTTGATAAAGCTTGTGCGCACGCAATGCTGCGTAAACATGGCTTAATAATGTGATACTTGAAGCTGAATAAAGTGAATCACCTTCTTCGATTAAGCCACGCTCAATCAGTAGTTCTTCAACCTTAATTTGGCCACGCTCAGTTAAATGAACCTGCTTAGACTTTTCATCGATAGTAAAGTCGCCGTCACCTTCAACGCCTTCTTCGTCTTCTTTTTCTTGCAGCTCAAGTTCTGGCACAATCTTGTTGATTTCGATGTAAAGCTCAGAGCTGTCTTCAGCCGGGCCTGAGATAATAAGCGGCGTACGCGCTTCATCGATTAGGATTGAATCCACCTCATCCACTACAGCGTAGTAAAGTGGGCGTTGAACACGCTCGTCAATGCTAAATGCCATGTTATCGCGAAGATAATCAAAGCCAAATTCGTTATTTGTACCGTAAGTAATGTCGGCGCTGTAAGCCACTTTCTTTTGCTGTGGCATCATGCCTGGCACATTACAGCCTACGGTTAGGCCAAGGAATTCAAATAATGGACGGTTGGTTTCTGCGTCACGCTTTGCAAGGTAGTCGTTCACGGTAATAACATGAACACCTTTACCCGTTAAACCACGCAGGTATGCAGGCAATGTTGCCGTTAGTGTTTTACCTTCACCGGTACGCATTTCTGCGATACGGCCTTGGTGTAATACCATACCACCTAGTAGCTGCACGTCGAAATGACGCATGCCATTTACACGCTTAGATGCTTCACGTACCACAGCAAATGCTTCTGGTAGAATATCATCTAGGCTTTGTCCGTTATCGTAACGCTCTCTAAATTCTGCTGTTTTTGCTTTTAGATCTTCATCAGAAAGCGCTTCTAATTGCGTTTCAAGCGCATTGATCAGTGCGACCGTCTTTCTTAGGTTTTTAATAGTGCGGTCATTGCGACTACCAAAAATCTTGGTAAATAAATTAGATATCATGATAAAACCGTTACAATATATTCTTTGTTAGCTACTCGTTAGCTAACCCACTTTCTACAATTGATAATTAATATGCGCTTATGCTTATGATGTAGAGCATATTAATTAACAATTTATCTGTACGCTGTTCAAAACACCGCTTATTTCGTGCGCTATCATACCAGAGTCTGCGCAACATCAAACCATCTCAGCGTGAAGATATGGAATTTCAGCAAGAAAATTTAAAAATCAGCCGTAAACTTTAGTTTAACCCCGCAAAAAAACACGAAAATTAAACCACCCGATAGATATGGCGACATTCGAAATAAAATCAAGATGTGGGGTGAAAAAAGGCGATTTGGTTAGTGGTTAGTGGTTAGTGGTTAGTGGTTAGTGGTTAGTGGTTAGTGGTTAGTGGTTAGTGGTTAGTGGTTAGTGGTTAGAACAAAATAAATCCACTTTAATCTCAAGCAAGCTGCGTGATCTAACTTCTAATATCTAACTTCTAATATCTAACTTCTAATATCTAATATCTAATATCTAACTTCTAATTTCTAATTTCTAACTTCTAATATCTAACTTCTAATTTCTATTATAAACCTTCGCGCGAAATAAATTTCACGCCTACAAGTTACTTCTTTCGCCCGTGCAATGCCAAGCGCTCAAGTTTTTCTTTCAGCGATGGCGGTGCATCAGCGGCGATAGCCGTTAAGTAATCAGCTGTTTGCTCGCTCATTTTGCGCTTAGAAACGGGTTTATTGTCGTGTTTTGGTGAGGCTGATAAACGTTGGGTTGCTTGCGGATTCGCTGTTATTTTAATTTGCCCGAGCTCTGCCATACCCGCAGCACGAAAGTGCGAAAGCATATCCATTTTTAAATAATTTAAACGCAGCGCAATAGGCGCAGAAACAGCTTCGATCATTAACGTACCATCACGATAGTTACTTACGCGGCATTTTTTAGACAGTATTTCCCCTAAAAACTCATCAAGAATAGCTTGTTGGCTCGAAAGACCTTGCGTTTTTCCAGCATACGACGCAAGACGGCCACTCAAGCCAGCCATAATATCGCCAAGCGCTTTTGGCGCGTATCTATCTTTTGCCATAATTATCTACCTAAACGGTTTTATTACCTACCAAAGAGAATATACCACCGACCGCCAAGGTAAAGCGAGAATAACAAGATGCGAGAACCGAGATACGAGCTGCGAGCTGTAAAGCACCTTCGCGCGAAATAAATTTCACGCCTACATTAAACCGTAGGCGTTATGCTTGCATGGCGCGTTTGCGTAGCAACATCTTTTATAAGATTCACGGCTAAAGCCCTTCCTACAAGTGATACTCATCTCACACGTGGGAGGCGTTTTAACGCCGAAAAAGCAAACCTGTTCAGCGACATTAAACAACCTTCACGATATAGCTCGCATCTCGCTTTTCGTACTTCGTTGCTTACAACCCCTTTCACGGCTAAAGCCCTTCCTACAAGTGATACACACTTCACACGTGGGAGGTGTTTTAATGCCGAAAAAGCAAACCCATTCAGCAATATCAAACATCCTTCTCGGTTTAGCTGTACTAGCTCGCATCTCGTACTTCGTAACTCGTTGCTTACAATCCTTTCACGGCTAAAGCCCTTCCTACAAGTGCTACACATCACACATGTGGGAGGCGTTTTAACGCCGAAAAAGCAAACCCATTCAGCAATATCAAACAACCTTCTCGATTTAGCTGTACTAGCTCGCATCTCGCATCTCGTACTTCGTTACTATAACCCTTTCACGGCTAAAGCCCTTCCTACAAGTGACACTCATCTCACACGTGGGAGGCGTTTTAACGCCGAAAAAGCAAACCTGTTCAGTGGTATTAAATAACCTTCTCGATTTAGCTGTACTAGCTCGCATCTCGCTTCTCGTAACTCGTTGCTTATAATTTCACGGTTCAAGCCCCTCCTACGCCGTAAATATTTCTGGTAAACTTTTCCTTTGTTTTTTCACTCTGTATGCGCAATGACACAACACTCTCTAACTTTAATCGTATTGGCGGGCGGACTTGGTAGCCGTTTTGGTGGAAATAAGCAAATTGCTGAGATCCCTGGCCTTGGTTGTACCATTATGGAACTCAGCATTACCGATGCAGTAAACGCGGGGGTAAGCCAAGTTGTCATCGTGATTAATAAAAAAATACGCGTAGAGTTCGAGGCCACCATTTTACCTCGCTTACCTAAATCACTCGATATTGTGCTCGTAGAACAAGAAATCACAGCGATACCCGCTAAATTTAGCTCTTTAGCCACAACGCGCACTAAACCTTGGGGTACAGGCCACGCACTTTTATGTGCAAAACCGTTTGTTCATAACCCTGCCATTGTGGTCACCGCCGATGATTATTACGGTGCTTCATCATTCGAGATTATCGCAGAACATTTTAAACACAACTCGCAGTGGGCAATGGTTGGGTACCCAATTAAAGACACGCTTTCAATGCAAGGTGGCGTTAACCGAGGGGTATGTAAGGTAGATCAGCAAGGTTATCTTATCGATGTGGTTGAGTATTTAGATATAAAACGTGAGAACAACACGCTTTATGGCAATAACCCTCACGGTGAACAATGCGAAATAGCAAATGATGCACTAGGCTCAATGAGCTTTTGGGGAATTACACCGCGTATTTTTGAGTATTTAGAGAGTGGTTTTTCTGAGTTTCTAGAAGATAATGACAACGGTGTCACAAAAGAGTATTATTTGCCTGACCAAATCCAAAAAGCAATCAAAAACACATTTCAATCAGTGGCTGTCTACCAGGCTCAATCTGCTTGGTATGGTGTTACTTACAGATCAGAGCTAGAAAAGGTTTCAAAAAAGCTTTATGAATTACATCACGGACGAACTAACAACAAGCACACCTGTTCAAATGCAAATTAAAAGTGAATTTCCTATGAAGTCTAACCCAGTTGCAGCGCATTTATCTGAATGTTTTGGCCTAAACAAAGTGGATGTAAGTCTAAAACCAATTGGCAACGGCCACATCAACACCACAATGCTTTTAAAAACGGATGAACATGCGCTAGTTGTGCAAAAGCTCAATACCGATGTGTTTCCACACCCAGAGCAACTGGTCGAAAATGCACGTTTGATTGAACAGCATTTAACAGAAAAACACCAAAAAGGTGAGTATGATTTAGACATTATTCGCCATGTACCCACAATAAAAAATGACTTTTTGGTTGAGTACGATCACGGTGTATGGCGTGCACTCGAATTTATTGGCGGCAGTTACAGCGAAGATGTTGTTGCAACTATTTCGCAGGCACAAACTGCAGCCAATGCATTTGGACAATTCGCTTTAGCATTGCAAGACTTTGAAGCTGACCAGCTGCATCATGTCATTCCTAATTTTCATAATTTAGCGATGCGTTTTGACGCTTTCAAAAAGGTCGTCGAACATGACCCAGCAAGCAGAGTTGCGCTTTGCCAAAGCGATATTGATTTTTGCTTAAACCAATATACGCTAGTCGATGAACTAAAAGAGCTTGAAGGTAAAATTCCACTTAGACCTTGCCATAACGACACGAAAATAAACAACATGCTTTTTTGTAAGCAGTCAGATAATGCCAAAGCCGTTATCGACCTAGATACCTGCATGCCAGGCTACTGGTTGTTTGATTTTGGTGACATGGTGCGTACATTCTGCTCACCAGAGCAAGAAGACTCTACGAATTTAAACAACGTGCGCGTTCGCGAAGAGATCTTCGCCGCTATCGTAAAAGGTTATGTAGAACCGTTAAAAGAGGTTATTACCGACGCCGAAAAAGAAAGCTTTTGGCTTGGTACAAAAGTCATGACCTTTATGATTGGTCTGCGCTTTTTAACCGACTTTATCGATGGTGATAACTACTTTGCCACCAAGCACGCACACCATAACCTAGAACGTGCCCGCAACCAGTTTGCCCTATACCGCGATATTCTCGCCAAAGAGCATACCCTTAAAGCGATTTTAGAGATAAATAAGGGATGAACTGAAGTAGAGGTTAGAGGTTAGAGGTTAGAGGTTAGAGGTTAGAGGTTAGAGGTTAGAGGTTAGAGGTTAGAGGTTAGAGGTTAGAGGTTAGAGGTTAGCCATCTTCGCGCGAAATAAATTTCACGCCTACATTAGCTCGCATCTCGCTTTTCGTAACTCGCTGCTTATAACCCTTTCACGCGAAATAAATTTCACGCCTACAAAAGATACACATCTCTCACGTAGGAGGCGTTTTAACGCCGAAAAAGCAAACCTTTTCAGCGGTATTGAACATCCTTCACGGTTTAGCTCGCATCTCGCTTTTCGTAACTCGCTGCTTATAACCCTTTCACGCGAAATAAATTTCACGCCTACAAAAGATACACATCTCTCACGTAGGAGGCGTTTTAACGCCGAAAAAGCAAACCTTTTCAGCGGTATTAAACATCCTTCACGGTTTAGCTCGCATCTCGCTTCTCGTAACTCGTTGCTTACACCCCTTTCACGGCTAAAGCCCCTCCTACAAGTGACACACATCACACACGGGGGAGGTGTTTTAACGCCGAAAAAGCAAACCCATTCAGCAATATCAAACAACCTTCTCGATTTAGCTGTACTAGCTCGCATCTCGTACTTCGTAACTCGTAACTCGTTACTATAACCCTTTCACGGCTAAAGCCCCTCCTACAAGTGATGCACACTACACACGTAGGAGGCGTTTTAACGCCGAAAAAGCAAACCTGTTCAGTGGTATTAAACATCCTTCACGGTTTAGCTCGCATCTCGCTTTTCGTAACTCGTTACTTATTTATCTCACAGTTCGCTGCTCGTGGTTTATTTATCTCGCATCTCGTACTTCGCTACTCGTTACCGTTACCTATGCCTTATCATCCGTTGCTCTAACAACCAATAACCTCTATGCTGAAAACTACCCCATTAATACCGAAGGTATATTATGCATATAAAACACCATGGAGCGGTGAACGGCGTAACTGGCTCATGCCACCAGCTATTCATAAACGACTCGGCTTCTTTACTTGTTGATTGTGGTTTGTTTCAGGGAGAAGAAAGCAAACACGATCTTAATATCGAATTTGATATTTCAACATTAAAAGCGCTTCTTGTTACCCATTGCCACATTGATCATGTTGGTCGTATTCCATACCTACTCGCAGCAGGTTTCAGAGGGCCTATTTATACCTCTTTGGCAAGTGCTAAACTCCTGCCTATGGTGATTGAAGATGCTTTAAAAGTAGGCGTCACCCGCGATGAAAGCATGATCCGCACTTGCCTTAAATTACTTAAACGACAAATTATTGCGATTGATTTTAATCAGTGGCATGTTCTCGATGACTTACAACTAAAAACAAAGTTTCGTTTGCAGCGTGCTGGGCATATTTTAGGCTCAGCTTATATTGAAATTGAACTTGGCAGTAAACCAAATACACATCGCGTCGTTTTTTCTGGTGATTTAGGCGCCCCCTATACACCACTGTTACCTACTCCTAAGCCACCTTATAAAGCTGATACTCTCGTTATTGAATCAACCTACGGCGATAAAAACCATCAGGGCAGAAAAGAGCGAGTAACAATGCTTAAAAAGGTTATTGAGCGAGCTGTAAGCGACAACGGAGTGGTGCTTATACCTGCCTTTAGTATTGGCCGAACGCAAGAGCTGCTATACGAGCTTGAACAGATTATTCATGCCGCGAGTAAACGCTCCATGTGGCATACACTACAAATTATTGTAGACTCACCCATGGCGGCAAATTTCACGACTGAGTACCTGCACTTCAAAGAACTGTGGGACGACGAAGCTAAAAAAAGAATAAACCAAGGCCGCCATCCGCTCGATTTTAGCCAGTTACATACCATCGACACTCACCAAGAGCATCAAGCACTTATTAACTTTTTAGATTCTAAACAACAGCCTGCCATTATTATTGCAGCAAGTGGCATGTGCAGCGGTGGCAGAATTGTGAATTATCTAGCTCGCTTTTTACCAGACAAAACAACCGACGTCATTTTTGTAGGCTATCAAGGAGAAGGAACACTTGGGCGCGATATTCAAACCTATGGCCCACGCAATGGTTATGTATTTATAAATAACGAAAAAGTAACCATAAACGCACAAATACACACAATTAGCGGCTACAGCGCCCACGCAGATCAAACCGGATTAATTAAGTTTGTAACCGGTATGCTTAAAAAACCCCGTTTAATTAAAATCGTTCATGGCGATGAACAAGCAAAACAGACATTAGCAAAAAAACTCGAACAGGTTTTAGGAAAAGGAATAGGAATAGAAATAGTGGTTAGAAATTAGAAGTTAGAAGTTAGAAGTTAGAAGTTAGAAGTTAGAAGTTAGAAGTTAGAGGTTAGAAGTTAGAGGTTAGAAGTTAGAAGTTAGAAGTTAGAAGTTAGAGGTTAGAGGTTAGAAGTTAGAGGTTAGAGGTTAGAGGTTAGAGGTTAGAGGTTAGAAACTAGATTAAAATAGCACAAGGAATTTGTTATGAATTTTGAAAACTTAGATGTATGGAAACGTTCGGCACGGTTAAGTGCAGATATTTATAAATCAACAACTAAGATTAAAGATTTTGGCTTTCGAGACCAGTTAACGCGTTCAGGTTTATCTGTACCTAGCAACATTGCAGAGGGGGTTAGTCGCGAAAGTTTTAAAGAAAAAAGTCGATTTATCGATATTGCGAGAGCTTCTCTTGCTGAAGCAAGAACACAAATTTATATTGGTATAGAAATAGGCTATATAAACCGAGATAAAGCACAACTTTGGATCAAAGAAACAAAAGAGTTAGGGGCAATGCTAACGGGCCTAAAGCAACGCTTTGATAAAGAAATAGTAGCGAGTAGCGAGTAGCGAGTAGCGAGTAGCGAGTAGCGAGTTTACAAGAATACGTTAATTATTCTTAATTATGTAAATTAGCTTACCCAACATTTTACCTATTTCTTCACATTCATTTAAAATAAACAAATAGCTATCTTCTTGGAGGTAGCCTAGCTCAGAAGCTAGCATGATTTGTGTTTTCAATTCACCAACTGAGCCTTTTGCTATTGAAAGAAAGTGAGCCCTTTCTTTTTGAGAAAAACGCTCATAACCTTCGGCAATGTTGCTCGGTATAGAAACCGAGCAACGACACATCTGATCCTTCAAACCAAAATCTTTTAATGCATACAAGCTTTTGTAAACTAGAAGACTTAATTTAAAAGATCTTTTCCAAACATCAAGGTTTTCATAATACATAGCCACTCCTTGGCTTTTTTATTTAGCTCGCTTTTCGTAACTCGTTCCTCGTTACTCTGCGTTATTTATAACTCTCATACGCTTCTTTCATGCGCGCTAGGTTGTTGTAAATGTAGCTTGCATTTAAGCGGCCTTTATTAAACACCGTGTTATCGAGTGTGATTGATGATGTAGGCGCATAAGCTTCATTAAATACTAGGGTATTTACATCATTACCGATACGTGTGCCAACAGAAGTACGCCATGCAGCTTGGCCTTTTAACTGACCATAACGCGTAACATTCATGTCTTTACGTGGAGTAAGCGGAATGCTAATTGCAACACCTACTTTTTGCGATTCAGTATCTTGATAATATACACCTACGTAGCTGTCACCAAACCAAAAACGGCTTTCTAGCTTATAGCCACTGTCTTCGTAAAAATAATTACCGCCGCTGGCGTGTAAAGTAATATCGTGTTCTACCCAGTTGTATTGATAAGAAAGCGTTTGATACTCGCGAGTCGCTCTGTAATCAGCAAAATCAAAATAGCCTAATTTTGCACTTACTTTATGGCGACCTTCAGGGCTGAGCCATGCTGTTTCGTTAATAATCGCTTTGTAATCAAAAAAATCTTTATAAAAACCTATTTGCGTTTGGTTATAAAAACCAAACGGTAACGCAAAGGTTTGATACAAACTTGCATTTACAATGCCTTCGTCAAGGCTGTAATTATCAAATACTTTACGATCTTCAAAGTCGTCACTTTCTTCAATGATAGTTTGCGCAGCCACATTAATACCCGCTCCTTTCCAAAGCGGTATATCAAGTGTTGCACGTGCACCTACCGAGTAATCAAAAACACCAAACTCAGTAGCGTATGTTGATGAAAGCACTGGGCTTACTGTTAAACGAGGTTTAAAGTATGGGCTTGCTTGTGCTTTACCTGCCCACACAACACCCTCGGGGATACTCGCTCGACCATGTTGAATATTTAAGTCAGGGCTTATACCACGCTCTATAAAGGCACGGTAGTTATCAATATTTCCCTGAATGGCGATTAGTGGTAAATCCGACTTAGATAATTGAACACTAAAGTGCTTGTTTGCAATGCTAACATTTTCTGTAATGCGACCAAGTACAACACCTATCGCGTCTACATTGTTACGGTTAAATACCGAGTTCTCAAAATTAATAAAAATTGTACTGGTGTTAAAACCAACTACCACATTTTCAAAGCCGTCATTTAATAAAGCATCTTTTAATTGCTGAACTTGGTCACCTAAATTTGCATTAGACAGCTCTTTAGGTGCTTTATTAATTTTAGCAAGCGTTAATGCCTTAGGTTGCTCTGCAAGTTCTGGAGCCATGGCAGTATGAATAAACCCTACACCATGGTCATTCACTTTAGCCATTGGCTTAGTGCTAACCGGTGCAACATATGGCGCTGGTTCAACAGGTTTATAATTACTTTTAGCTTCATCAGACAATGGTAGGCTAAAGTTAACACCCCAATAGGTGTCTTTTTCTTCAGAAAAATCGGTACTGCTGTAAAAGCGGCTGGTAAAAGTAAGCTCACCAATATCGTAAAGCCACTTTTTAGGTACTGTAATACGTGCAGCTGCATTTACTGCTTCGGCATCGTACTCGGTTAATACACTAAACCACTCGAGTGGTTGCCACTCAACTCCCGCAAAGGCGCCGTCCATCATACCTGTACGCTTTTCGTTAGTACCAATACCGGCACTGAATCTAAAATCCCATAACTCTTTTGATGCCACTACATAATACGTTTCGTAGTTATTGGCTGCACCACCAATATCTTTAGCACCTACAGCCACACTAAACCAGTTTTTTGGAATATAAGGTAATTGATACTTAGCATTAAATGATAAATCACGTAACTGTCCACGACCTTCGCTTAAAAAAATATTGTCGTGCATTGTTTCTGCGGCAATCTGGCCACTGACTTCTAGGCCATCAAATAGCCCAGCAGAAAATATAAAGTTATGGCCGTCTAAATACTTAACACCTCTTAGATCTAGTTGATTGTTAAAACCAATATCTGCAGTACCTTTTAATTGTACTTCGGCATTAGGGGTATTTATTAAACCTGTGTAACCAGAGAATGATTGATACGCTTTAATGTCGTCTGCAACAGCCGGCAAGCTTAATGCAGCAGCACAACTTAAAAACAAGGTATTAAATTTAGGCATAGGTGAGTCCGAGTTAAAATTATAAAATCCTTAATTAAAGTAAATATAACATTAGAATCAAAAAACAAGAAGATAGTACGAATTAAATAGTGGCGAGTTGCGTTGAACAAGATTTTGTTGGGGGGAGGATAAAGCAAGTGGTTAAAAACTATTAACTAACTTCTAACCACTAAATGTGTGTGTAATCTGACTTATGAAATCTAATATCTAACTTCTTATATTTGAAATCTTTTTGTTAAACCGCTTTAAGGTGTCTTTCTGTAGGGTTAACCATTTTCGTTACAAAATCAGTGAATTCAGCTCCTAGCTTTTCATCGCGCATGCTGTATTCAACAATCGCTTTTAAATAGCCCAATTTATCACCACAGTCGTGTGCACGGCCGCTCATGTGAAAAGCCTCAACAATTTCGTGTTTCATTAGCTCGTCGATCGCATCAGTTAGCTGAACTTCGCCGCCCGCACCAGCGGGGGTTTTAGCCAGTAGTGGCCAAATAGCTTTCGACAATACATAACGACCAACAACCGCTAAGTTAGAAGGCGCATCTTCAGCTTTAGGCTTTTCAACCATGGTTTTAATAGGGGCGCTTTCGCCCGCTTTAATTTTTACACCGTTTATGTCGGCAATACCGTATTTGCTCACATCATCAAAGGCAACAGGTTCAAGCATAATTTGGCTTGCTTTAACCGCTTTAAAGCGCGTGATCATAGCTGCAATATTCTCAGTTTTTTGATCTGCCGTATACGCATCTAAAATTACATCGGGCAATACAACCACAAAGTCGTCATCGCCAACAATCGGTTTAGCACACATTACTGCATGGCCCAACCCTTTAGCTTCGCCTTGGCGAACATGCATAATGGTTACATCTTCAGGGCAAATAGAGCGCACTTCTTCAAGTAGGGTACGTTTTACACGTTTTTCGAGTGTTGCTTCTAGCTCAAAGCTCGTGTCAAAGTGGTTTTCAATGGCGTTTTTAGAACTATGTGTTACGAGTACAATATCTTTAATGCCTGCAGCGACGCACTCACTTACTATATATTGAATAAGTGGTTTATCTACTAATGGCAGCATTTCCTTTGGAATAGCCTTAGTCATTGGCAGCATGCGAGTGCCCAGCCCTGCAACAGGAATAACAGCCTTCATATCAAATCCTTTATTTGTCGTTCGTTTAAGTCAACGTTAACAACTCAAAGCTTGATAGAAAGTGAATGGTTGTTTGGATGCGAGATGCGAGATGCGAGATGCGAGATGCGAGATGCGAGATGCGAGATGCGAGATGCGAGATGCGAGATGCGAGATGCGAGATGCGAGATGCGAGATGCGAGATGCGAGATGCGAGATGCGAGATGCGAGATGCGAGCAATATTATTCTGTAATATTAAAATTCAAATAAAAAGCGACAAAACCGTAGGCGTTATGCTTACATGGCGCGTTTCATCGGAAGTTATTTTTTAAAATTCACGGCTAAAGCCCCTCCTACAAGTGACACACATCACACACGAGGGAGGCGTTTTAATGTCGAAAAAGCAAACCTTTTAAGCGGTATTAACAACCATCTCGATTTAGCTGTACAAGCTCGCCTCTCGTAAATCGTTGCCTACAAGTGATACATATCACACATTGTAGGAGGCGTTTTAACGCCGAAAAAGTAAACCTTTTCATCGGCATTAACAACCTTCTCTACACAAGCTCGAATCTCGCTTCTCGTAACTCGTTGCTTACAACCCTTTCGCGCGAGATAAATTTCACGCCTATATTAAACCGTAGGCGTTATGCTTGCATGGCGCGTTTGCGAAGCAACCTTTAATTTAAAAAAATGATCAAATATACTTTGTTAATTTTTTAAATTAACTACCTTGCCTTGCTCTGCAAAGTCATTGATATTATGACTTGTTGTTTGTTTCGCATTCCAAACCAAGTCACAAATACCATCGGTCGGGTTAAAGCCGGTTGGTGCGTCTAGTAGTAATTGTCTTATGGTTTCGTGGTCAAAGTTATGACAAGCGATATCAAGCGCCTCTAAAAATACATTAAGCTCTGCTAGAGGCAGCATAACTTCATTCGCGGTCATAATGCGCTCATGCGATGTTTCGCCTACATTGTCACCAATTAATAGCTCTTCGAACAGTTTTTCACCCGGGCGAAGGCCTGTACACACTATTTCTATATCACCATGCGGGTTGTTTTTATCTTTTACTTCAAAGCCAGATAAACGAATCATTTTTGTGGCTAAATCGATAATTTTTACCGACTCACCCATATCAAGTACAAATACATCGCCCCCTTTGCCCATAGCACCAGCCTGAATTACTAATTGTGCGGCCTCAGGGATGGTCATAAAAAAGCGGGTAATATCTTTATGGGTTAACGTTATTGGGCCGCCTTCACGTATTTGCCTACGGAATAATGGCACTACCGAGCCACTAGAGCCTAAAACATTACCAAACCTTACCATACAAAACCGCGTGTTATGGTTTTTACCTTTATTTTGGGCTAAGCCTTGCAAACACAGCTCTGCCATACGCTTTGTAGCCCCCATAACATTAGTAGGGCGCACTGCTTTGTCGGTCGATATAAGTACAAAGGTTTCAACTTTGGCATTTACAGCAGCTTTAGCCGTGTAATAAGTACCAAAAACATTATTGCGTACACCTTCAACAACATTGTGTTCAACTAAAGGTACATGCTTGTAGGCTGCAGCGTGATAAACGGTTTGTACACCAAACGCTATCATTACTGTTTCAATTCGGTTAATGCGCTGTACAGAGCCCATAATTGGGATTAGCTCAACATTAAGTTGGTTATTAGCTATATACTCTGCTAATTCTTTTTCTATTGAATATAAACCAAACTCACTTAGCTCGAACAACACAAGCTTGGTTGGTTTTTGCTTTACTATTTGGCGGCATAACTCAGACCCTATTGAGCCACCAGCACCGGTTACCATAACCACTTTATTTTTAATATTAGCGGCCAATAAATGCGCCTTTGGTGCCACACAATCGCGACCTAATAGGTCTTCTATTTCAACATCTCTAAACTCAGAAAGCTTAGCTTTACCCTCTATTACATCGGCCATACCAGGAATAGAAAGCACCTTAATAGAAAGCGGCTCAAGTTGCGCTAAAATTTGTTTACGACGGGCTCGGCTCTCACTTGGCATTGCCAGTAAAACCTTACTTACTTTACCTCTGTTTATTAGGTCGTAAATATCTTTAAAGGCAATAACAGGAATACCTTGAATAATAGAGCCCTGCTTTGTTTCGTCGTCGTCTATAAAAGCGCGTACAAAGTACTCTGGCCCTGCGCCTAGCGCTGTGGCTAATTGGCGACCCGACGAACCCGCACCGTAAATAATAACCGACTCTTTATTTGCTGTTGTTAATTTACCAATCATCGCACGCACAACAATACGTGCCCCACCCACTGTAAGTAAGCATAGCCAAGCAAAAATAAACGGCATGGTACGGGGGATTTCTACACCAATAAAAAAAGCAAAAAGTA
The DNA here is from genome assembly GCF_014117385.1 of Pseudoalteromonas sp. MT33b. Taxonomy (NCBI): domain Bacteria; kingdom Pseudomonadati; phylum Pseudomonadota; class Gammaproteobacteria; order Alteromonadales; family Pseudoalteromonadaceae; genus Pseudoalteromonas; species Pseudoalteromonas sp. MT33b. Next base: position 3,161,874 of record NZ_CP059831.1, read on the forward strand.
CCAAAGCAACCGTACTAATAAGGGTACCAAGCACAATGGCCCACAAAGCTTGCGAGTTCATATAACGCAGCACTGCACGATACAAACCTAAATTAATAAAAGTAAACAACGCTGTGGGCACAAGTAATAAAAGCAACATCCAGTTGTCTGTTTTACTAAGCGGTGCAATGCTATCGAGCCTAACTATTAACGCAAGCCAAAACGCTGATATTATAAATAGCGAATCGATAAAAAGAGTAATAATGCGCTTAGTTGCACGCGAAGAGTTTAAAATAGAGCGAATAATATTATCCACAACAAGTTCCCTGTCTTGTTTTTGCCGATTAAAATACCAACTTAAGCTGACTGGCTGCTTAACAGTTGTTAAATTTTCATGAATTATAGCTGAACTAAATGAATCTAGCTACCAAACCAATACAATATCATTAGTGTTTGATTTTTATGAAAATTTGAATTAAACCTAGGACGAAAGCTCTATTGAGCCTCAGTGACCACCTAAACTTTGGTCACTATTTAACACGATCACCGCTCCCACTCCCCGTAACTGTCATTAAAATATATTTAAAATAACTCGATAGAGTAAGGGTATCGATCATTTCACGATCCGTTTGTGCGAGGAGTTCTGGGGTAGACATATCAATTTCGTTTACTTGAGCAAGGCCGGTAATACCTGGGCGGACAGAATAAACATTTTTAGCATCACGAGCCTCTGTTAACTCTTCTTGGTTAAATAAACCAGGGCGCGGGCCAACCAAACTCATTTCACCTTTTAGTACATTCCAAAGCTGTGGTAACTCATCTAACTTTGTTTTACGCAAAAAACCACCAAAAGGTGTAATTGAGGCTGTACTTGCTAAATGACTGGCAACAGAAGCTGTATCAACCTTCATTGTTCTAAATTTAACAAGAGTAAACGGTTTTTTATGTCGCCCTACACGCTCTTGTGTAAAAATAGGCGAACCTGTATCAAACAAGCCTATAACGTATAAAATAACTAAAAATGGTAAAGCTATAAGCAAACCAAATAAAGCAAAGAAAAAGTCGAGTAAACGTATCATTTTATAAATCCATTAGTTTCTTGTTAAGAGCGTTTAGCAGCAAGTTTAAAGCCATGTTCAACAGAGTAAGGCGGAGACCAGTTAAGCGTATTTTTTGTATGTGTTATATCTAACTGAAGTGAACCTGTTAGCCTGTCAACAATATCTTTTTTACCAAATAATCTACCTGCTAATTTAAAGCACCAAACAGGCACTGGAAGCGCCAAGTTTGGCTTGCATTGAACCTTTGCCATTAGCGCGACCATTTCTGCCGTTGATAAATCGTGATCATCACTTACTAAAAACTCTTGGTTAGCAGCTCTAGGGTGGCGTATGCAAACTTGTATTAAATCAACTAAATTATAAATCGATACTAAGCTTCGTTTATTATTAATTAATCTAAATGGTAACGGAAACCCTTTACCAACAAATTTCATTAATGAAGCAAAATTAGCTTTGACATTTTCACCATAAACAAGAGGGCTTCTAATAATAACAACCTCAATATCATTATTTTTAGCTACTTGTTGAATATACTGTTCAGCTAAAAGCTTGCTTTTCATAGTATTAGGTAAGCTATCAACTTCAATTTGAGAATCAATTTTTATTGTATCTTTACATTCTTTATATATATTCGCAGAACTTAAAAAAATAAACCTTGTTATATTAAGTGAAACTGCACGCTCAATGACCTTTTTAGTTAACTCAAAATTTATATAATTAGCTTCATTGTCAGAGAAATGGTTATGTGCGGCTCCGACAAGGTGAATAACAGTATCAGCATTTACATGCGTATTAGTATCAAAAAAATCTGATTCTGATATTGATTTATTCTTACCTGATAGCTCTTCTCTGCATAAAGAATAAACTTTGCATGAATTTTTTAGTAAACTTTCGTGTAAGTGCTGCCCTATAAAACCACTGCCTCCAGTCAGAATTACTTTATTCATCCTACTAAACTTTCCATCAGTGATTCATAATTTTTAGCAAGTTGAGCATAAGAGTGCTGTCTCCGAACAAATTCAGATGAATTAATAGAGAAGTTTTCTTTGTTTTTATGGAAGTCAATAACTTTATTGGCTAACGACAAATAATCATTAGCTGGAAAGTTGATCTCACACCCGGCTTTTTCTAAAGGGTTATTTGGAGAGTCTATTCCATTAAACACTAATTTATCGTGCATCATATAATCAAATATCTTATTTGGTGAAATACCAAATTTATAAAGCTCTTTTGGCATAGCGTTAATAAACATTGCATCACATGAATCTATTACATATGGCACAAAATGTTTAGGAACCTTACCAAAAAAAACCACATTATCTAACTGCAACTCAGCCACCCTTTCTTCTAGCGCTTTTTTCTGAATTCCATCACCGACTAACAAAACACCAATATTATATTTCTTAAATTTTTCAGCTGCATTTATTAAAGGCATTAAATTATTCGGTATACCTAACGCACCAGTATAACCTATAACAGTATCAAAATTTGAAATTGCGATACTAAGCTGTGACTTCAATGATGAATTTTCAGATTCTTTTTCATGCTTGCTTGATAACTCAATACCATTTGGAATACAGCTAAACTTTCCTTTTTTAAGACCTTCATTTAAGAAGAACAATTCAGAGTTTTCTAATAACGATACACAGTGGTCACATTTTTTATAGCCAAACTTCTGAAACGCATTAATTAAAATACTAAGAGGATGATATTTAGATATTCCAACTAGCTCTTGGAGGCTTAAAGGCCAAATATCTCTTACTTCAAGAATTAATTTCGCATTGTATTTTTTACTGTAATACTTTGCTGCCAACAGATGAAAAGGATGTGCTGTTGAAGCAATAATAACATCAGGGGGATTTATTTTGCTAAAAGTTCTAAAATGCTTCCCAAATAAACCCAAGCCAAACATTAGCATATTAAGTAAGCGCTTAATTCCATTGCCCTGATAGTCGATAGAGTTTTGAAGAAAATACTGCACTCCTTCTACATCAACTAGACCTGGGTTTTTAAAAGGTAATGAGCAAAGGTGATGCTTTAATGATGAAATAACTGTTGTGTTATGACCTAACTTGTTAAAGTGTTTTGCGAGATAATAAGGCCTAAAAGACATCCCATATTTAGGACTGCCCGCATATGGGTGTATATACCAAATATTCATAACTAATACATGTGCTGTCCGCCATTAACAGAAATTGTTTCTCCTGTTAATGACATACCACTTTCAGCGATCATCAAAGCTGCTTTGGCTAAATCGTCTAATAAAACTAATTGTTTAGTCGGTATATTACCTTTGATTTTTTCAAGAATATCCTCTCTCATACTCTCAACCATAGGTGTCATTGTATAGCCAGGGGCTATAACATTTACCGACACGCCCTTCAGCGCTAACTCTTGAGCCAGAGACTTAGAAAAACCTATAATGCCCGCTTTAGCAGCAGAATAATTACACTGACCAAACTGCCCTTTTAAACCATTAATAGAACTAATATTAATGATTCGACCAAAACCATTCTCAACCATTGAGCGCGCAATTGGTTGAGTAACAGAAAACAAAGACGTTAAATTAGTATTTATTACGTTATCCCACTGTTCTGGCTTCATCTTTAAAAAAGTTGAATCGGCCGTAATCCCTGCATTATTAATCAAAACATCAACATTGGATTTTTCTAATAAAGCAGATAACTGAAGCTCAACTTCATTTCTATTGTTAAGGTCCAGAGGTAAAAAAGTGACATCGTTTAAGCTAAGTTCATTTTCAGATAACCAACTATCTAATGTATCTTCTGTTTTATGGGTATGAGTAACAAAAGCATGATAGCCCTTATTGACAAAAGCTTTAACTAAAGCAGTTCCAATCCCACCTGTACCACCTGTAATCAATACTGTTTTCATTAGCCTCTCCTTATTACTTTAGCAGGCACACCAGCAACTGTATGTCCCGATTCTACATTTTTTGTCACGACACTACCTAAGCCAACAACAGCAAAGTCATCAATGGTTATTTTTTGCATTGTAGAGGAGTTTGGACCCATCCATACCCCTTCTCCTATAGTTACTCCACCACTTAACTCTGTACAGGCAGTTAAAATTGAGTTTTTCCCTATTTGACAATTATGAGCAATGTGAACCAGGTTATCTGTTTTAACTCCATCACTAATAACTGTATTCTCAAGCGCCCCAACGCATAGGCTATTTAAAGCACCTATTTCAACATTACTACCAATAATAACCCTACCAAGGTGAGGAAACCGAACCCACGAACCATCCACATTTTTTTCAAAACCAAAGCCTTGAGCGCCAATCACAGTATTAGACCTAATTATTGTATTGTCACCAATTACAGAACCTTTGTGTATGGTTACGTTATGTTCAATTACAGAGTTTTTTCCTATATTAACGCCAGGCTCTATAACAGCAGACTCAGCTATTATAGCTGTTTGGTGAATACATGATTTACCTGAATCATTTACAAGTATTGAAACATCAACTAAGTATTGTAATGCTCGGCAAAAATCTAAACGAGGATTATCTGAAATAATTAATGACTCTGCATTGTTATCTTTATCACCAATAACTATGCCATTCAGGTGCTTCTCTTGTTGCTTATTTGTAAACTTTAAAACCGATGAGTTTTCATTTGATAAACTGCCAACAGTTAAGATCAACTGCGATTTACTACCTTTAAGTTGCAAACCTAAAGCTTCAGCTAACTCTAAGGCTGTAATTTTTCCTTCAACTTTGTATTGCATATTCATCCCTATAAAAATATTCTTATCACTTCAAAGCATTCGGCATACTCTGCGCCAACTTGCACACCTCGGGTTTTAGCTAAAGAAAATGTGAAATCTCTGGCTAAATAATTACGCTTCCCTTGAGACTCATATTTTTCTAAAGCTTTTTGCTTAGCATCAATGTGCTTTTCTTCTAATTTTACAAAACATTGCGTATTAAAAGTTAAATTATTCCAGATTAACTCATAACCTAAAATAGTTGTATTTTTAAAAGCTCTTATACTTTCTTGAGATATCGTTGAATGATCTTGATGTATATCATGTACAGAAGGAGTTAAGATAAGATCGAAAGATGACTCTTTACGAAGCGCTATCAAATCCTCAAGAATTTGCTGCCTATCGTAATTAAACCTGCGAACTTGGTAATTTAATATAATTAAGTTTTCAGGCTTTATACCTAACTCAGCAGTTGCTTTCACTACTTCTTTTTTTAAAATATCTTTAGGCAACCCATCAGGTACTGACTCTTCAGCTGTAGAAAAAGCTACATATGTAACTTTTGCACCATTTTCGATTAGTTTTGAAATAGTCCCGCCAGCGCCGAGCTCTCCATCATCAGTATGAGGTGCTAAAACCAGTACATTTTTAAATTTTTCAATCATTGAAGTTATATCCTTTAATTAAATTTTTAACTTGCGAATCCCAAGTTAATTTATTTTCTATAGCCTCAGCACCATTCATCGCTAACACATTATACCTAGGCGTATCTGAAAATAGGCTTAAGATCTCATTCAATATACTTTTAGGCTCTAAAACGTTTACATTAATTCCCGCTTGGTATTGCTCATTAAATGAGACCCACTCACCAAAGTTTGGCATAATTGTTGGCTTACCATTAGCCATATACTCAAATAGCTTTATGGCATAAGAAAGATAGTATTGACCTACATTGTTATATAAAATAATTCCGAAGTCAGAATTTTGATAGCACTCGCGAACTTTATTACTATCAATTACTCCAAAATACTTAGTATACTTCCAGCCTGGGTGTTGCAGTGCTTTTTCTCTTACACTTTCGGATTTAAAACCGCCAGCCAAATGTAGCTCTATTGAATCTTTTCCTAAGTAAGCTAGATCTAGCATATTGAACAGCCCTCTTTCAGCAGATAGCGAACCTCCATGAAAAAGTACTGGCCGTGAATTATCACCCTTACCTATGCCACTCCGATTGACAGGCCAGTTAGAAAAGTTAGCAACTAAATTGGTGTTGACATTGTACTTTAGATATTTAGTTACCATCGATGGTTGAGGTACAAAAGTACCAGAGAAAAACCTACAGCACACATATTCCAAAAAGGTAAATAAAATAGATATTGGCTTCCTTAAAACAGGGGGCAACCAATCTTTATTCATTATTTGAAGGGGCAAATTTTCATGAATATCATAAAACACTTTTTTCCCTCGCATTCTCAAGTACAAAGAAATAAATATTAACTCGGGGTCGTGAAAGTGATAAATATCTGCATTGATTTTTTTAGCAACTTTCAAAACTTTAAATGGCCTAACTAAAAGGCCCTTAATTCTACTAGTGGCCTCATCTTTACTTTCATCGTAAGCATCAAAAATATTTACATCTTCAATTTTTTCGTTACCTTTCCCATCATAGACAACTAGAGATACATCGTAATGCTTAGATAGACTAAGGCACTCTTTTTGAAATACCCTCGAATCATTGCGCTGATGCAACGAAGTAATGTGGCAAACTTTTTTATTCACATTCATTTTTATAAAACTTCTTTATTAATTTTATTATTACAAAAGACACCAACCATAAAACCAAAGAGCATGTAGGAATAATCCTTAGAAAAAAGAACCATTGTTATTACTGATATTGCCAACATTGCTTTAAATGTAAAAACCTTGTTGCTAATAGGTACGCCGATATCTTTAAAAACCTTAAAAATGATAGAGGTTATAATTGATAAATATAAAATAAAGCCCAACAGTCCTAAATTAACCCAAGCTGAGAAAACATTATGGGAAAACCCCCCCTGCCCATATTCATTTAGATAACTGCCATAATCACCAAACAATGGAGAGTTGCTAATTGTAGTCAGTGCTGAATTAAAATATTCACTCCGTGAATTAGCACTAGTTGTAGAGAAAATATTGAAAATTGATTTCATACGATTGTCTGGCAACATTTCATAAATTTGCTCACCGAAATACATAAGAAAAATTGCACTAAAAACCATCAAAAACAAGAGTTTAAAGCTATGCTGCGACAGTAAATATACAGACAAAAAGGAAACAGTAAATACTATAAATTCAGTTCTAGCACCGTTGAAAAATAAAGCTATAGTAGCCAAAGCGAACAGTCCTAGTTTATAAATTCTATTATTACAAAAGGCCACGCAATAAAGACTCATCATCAATAATGAACGTGCAAACCCTTGGTATGTAACTGTTAGCGAATCATTCACACTATCAGACTTTAAATAGAAAATGCCGCGCTCTCCGACATTTAAAAACACCAATAAAACAGACAGAAAAAACAATAACAAACAAACAGCATAAAAAGCATTTGTTACTTCTACATTTTTTCCAATAAAGAAACAGATAAAAATAAATATCACACTAGAAATTGACCAATAAAGCATGTCATAGTCATATTCGTTTAAATCGGCAAATGAAAAGTTAAATAAAGTAATAAAAACAGAATAAGCCACATAAATTAAAAAAACTTTTTCAAGCCAAGAAATTGGTTTCTTAAAAAAAACATAAAAATAGCTCACTAACACAAATGGTAATATTATGAGAGAAACAAGCCCAAAGTACGCACCTAAGAATGGCGGGATATAACCAAGTGACATTATAGCTTGATATATAAAAAAAAGTGGGAATAGTAAAATGAAAAATAATTGTGCACTCTTCACTTCTACTAGAGAAATTTTAAATTTCATTTTTCTTCATCTTATTTAAAACTAATATATGTTTCCCATTAGCTAACTTCTCAAACCGAGCTTTATCGTAGACAATTTCTAATACAACCTCACCTAGGTTACTTTTAATTGAATCTCTGATAGCTTTTTCATCACTTATATTAAACGTAGCACCTTTATCAATAACTAATATTAACTTACTCTCATCAACCTGAATAAATTGATACATATTGACATCAAATGAACTCATTAAAACAGTCAAAACAGGACTTCCAACCGTTTTACTGTTGTACGTAATACTTTCGGTTATTCTACCTTGGATATTTTTTAATAATGGATAAGGGGAGCCACACCTACATTGTTCACTTGATAATACACCTAGATCACCAGTATCGTACTTAAAAAAGCATGTTCCGAAATTAGTATAACTTGTAGCAATTATCTTACCTATTTCATTAACAATTGGTTTTCCGCTGGCGTCGACAACATCCAAAAAACTTCTTTCTACATCAATATGAAAACCATTGTGCTCATTGCATTCATACGCACTAACACCACCATCATTTAATCCATACGTGTTGAATACTGAACAATCAAACGCCTTTTCAATAACCTGCCGCTGATGCTTCGTTAGCATTTCTGCTGTAGTGAAAACAGCCTTGACTTGTATGCTTAGGTTATACTTCAAAATTAAATTAGCGATCTCATATATTGAAGTTACATAACCTCTCACAAACTTTGCTTTTGAATTGGTTACATAGGTAATATAATCTAACATGTCCTTTTCTGTCATACCGAAAGATGAGTATTTATCCATATTCAAAATAAAATTTATAACTTTTGCTTTAAAAGTTGTATTGTTTTTTATCAAAGATCCGCCAGCTATCACAGCCACCTTATCACCTAACTTATAGCCTCCTCTAGACCATCCCCGGTACAATAGGGCTAACCCCCTAGCACTGTAATCATCAGTCATTAAGTATTTTAATGGCTCACCTGTGGAGCCTCCAGTTTGACCTGGTTTAACTTTATAAGCGCCAGAGAATTCAAAAGAAGCCCTTTGATTTTTTTTATATCACTTTTTGTTGTAATAGGGGCGTTTTCATAATTAATTTGTTTGCCTTTAAAAAAACTAACTCTAGATTGCATTTTCAAAATGTAATCATCAATTTTTCTTTTTTTAATGGCGTTTATCTGATTAAGGCTTTTATTTTCATTTTTTTTAAAAATAAAATAATAGGGTAATACTTTGGGTTTAAATATCAAATGCCCTAGTACGAAAATTAATTTCCTAAAGACCATCCTAAACTCCTAAATTTTTTAAATAATACCCCATAACCTCCAACAATGAGAAATATAAAAATAAGCATCACTTGAAACTTAATTTCTTCTGGCAAAGGTGGAGAAAATGACAATAACGTGCAAAATAGTGAAAAATATATTGGCATATATTGCATAAATCCATTCGGAATATAAAATATTTTAACTAGATAATACAATAAAAAAGACCAGCAAATAAAGCTCGTAATAGAAAATACAATCAAGGCCACCTCAACGCTATTCATATAATAACCAATAAAAATTGCAATAGCCCTTAAAAAGAACATAGAGATTTGAAAAAATAAAAAGTCTTTTTGCTTATCAAATAGCTCAAGTAATATTCCAAGTGGTGATACCGCAAAAACCATAACAATCCAAGGGGTCAACCATCTTGCGAACTTGCCAGCATCTTTCCATTCTTCACCAAACACAAACTCAAATATATCACTGCCAAAATAGCTTACTAGCAACATAGTTAAACCGATTCCATAACTCAAAAATACAATTATGGATAGGATTTTGCGAGGCAACACACCTGAAGCTAAATCTCCCTTAGCATCAGACATGAGAACTTTAGTCACTGATGTAGAAATTAAACCTACCGGAGTTAACAGCATTCTTACGGCTAGTGAATACAAACCTGCATATACTGCCCCAAATAACCAGCCAAACAGCAAGGCTGGCATATGCATTCCTAGTGCATTAAACAATCCCGACCAGGTAGAAAATATAGCGAACTTTTTATATTTAGTGATTAAAAAACACATTTTACTTAGTGATTTCTTACTGAATACAACAGGTATATAGCTATTTAAGTAAATAGCAGCAGTTAAAGCTGCTACCAATTGCCCGATTATTAACGCCAATGTGCTCAACTTAAATAGAAGAACCTGTAACGCAATAAGAACTATTGATTGTATCAGTTTGGATATTGATACCTGGGAAAATAATTTAAATGTAGCAGAATAGACTGTAGTTATCTGATAAAGTCCGCAAGCTAAAACACACAATGGAATTAGAAACAATATCTCCGAATCATTAGATAAATTGAGGTAATTGCTTATCGATGAGGGCAAAGCTGTAATAACAATCAAGAGAGTAAAAGAAAACATCGTGAGAACTAATATGCTAGCTACTCCAATATCATTTCTTTCCCTCTCTGTTGCCAAAGGGATTGCCAGCTCATACTTCAAACTTGATATGACAGTTAACACACTGACAATCGACCAAAAAACCGCAAATAAACCAAATTCATTCGGTGAATATATTCTTGTTAATATTGGTGAAGCAAGAAATAAAATTAATTGTGCGCTAGCTGTACCGCCAGCAAGCACAAAAACATTCTTGAGATGCATAAATTAAACTGACTTAGGGTAAATTATATAACCATGCATAGGTAAACTAAATACGGATTTAGCAAGCTCCTCTGCGTTCGGAAAGTCACCTGCTTGATAACCCAGTTCGCTAAAAGCGGTTTGTTCATGCATGCATGTACCATAGTAAACCATCGTCGGTACGCCTTGGTCTTTATAAGCTTTCATATCAGCATCACGATTATCTGACACCAACGTATACTGTGCCCATGAACTAACATATCCAGCAGGAACTTGTGGTGTTTTATATTTTGACGCTAATTGAGTCTCGTAATTTGCAGCTGCTTTGTTGCGGTTAACAAGCTCGGTTGGGAACTCTGCTAGCTTCTCCAGTAAAATTGCCGCTTGAATCGTATCAAGGCGAGAGTTCATACCAATGCGTACATTATCGTACTTGTCTTTGCCTTTTCCATGTACGCGGTACGATTTTAGTAACTCTGCATACTCATCATTATTAGTAAAAACAGCACCACCATCGCCATAACAACCCAAAGGCTTAGCTGGGAAGAAACTCGTAGTGGCTATATCGCCAAAGCTACCAGCTCGTTTGCCATCAATTTCACCACCAAACCCTTGCGCCGCGTCTTCAACTAGCTTTAAATTGTACTTATCAGCTATTTTTTGAATCTCGGGGTAATTTGCTGGTAAGCCAAATAAATCAACCGCAATAATCGCTTTTGGCGTTAATTTACCCTCAGCAATCGTCGCTTGGATACGCTTCTCTAAATCGACAGGGCAAATATTGAATGTTGCTTTGTCAGAATCAACAAATACAGGTGTTGCCCCTTCGTAAGCAATTACTTCTGCCGTTGCAAAAAAGGTAAAGGTTGGGCAAAAAACGGCATCCCCTTCTTTGATACCTAACACCATCATAGCGAGCGTTAAAGCATCTGTACCGTTTGCACAGGTAATGGCATGCTTAACACCCACATAGCTTGCAAGCTGGTCCTCAAGCTCGTGTACTTCTGGCCCCATTATATAATGGCCATGGTCTAACACTGTTTGTATACGCTTATCTATTTTAGTTTTTAAGTGCTGGTATTGCGCAGCTAAATCTATGAATTGCATTTATGAGTACTTCTAAAAATTATTGAATCGAAACAAAGCCGTTTTCTAATTTGTATTGCTCACCTGTGTGCTCACATGTAGCAATAGCATTTCCTTCGAGCGGCAAGTCTAACTGCTCACCATACTTGCTTATCCAGCCTATTTGTTTAGCAGGTACACCTACCATTAACGCGAAAGGCTTTACATCTTTATTAATAACAGCGCCAGCACCAACGAGAGAGTATTCACCTATTGTCACACCGCATACTATTGTGCAATTAGCGCCAAGTGTTGCACCTTGCTTAACAAGCGTATCGCGATATTCTGTTTTACGCTCTATAAATGAGCGCGGGTTATACACATTAGTAAACACCATACTAGGGCCGCAAAACACATCATCTTCTAGGTGAACATTATCGTAAACCGACACGTTGTTTTGTATTTTTACGTTATGGCCAATGGTTACTTTATTACCGATAAACACATTTTGACCTAGCGAGCAGCCCTCACCAATTTCAGCACCACCACATACGTGAACAAAGTGCCAAACACGTGTGTTTTCACCAATTTTTGCGCCATCATCTACAATGGCACTATCGTGTACATGATAATTCATGGCTAAAGTACCTTTGAAAGTAAGGGGTGCGCTTTATCACTCGCAACTGCAATTGGCATTTCACGGATTTTTTCGACTGTTTCAATTGCCACACGATTCTCATCAACACCAAAGCCGTTACCTGCCAAAATATTTTGGTAACTTTGTGTATGCAGATCAGTGAAACCACCCGAAAACTCAAGCTCTTCTGTGTTAGTGCCGTCATTTATCGTAATACTACGGTAAGTTAGTTTTTCACCCTTTACAGCGTTTTCAGGTAAGTTATTTGCGTCAATTGACAAGAACCATTTTACGCGAGCACGTTCATATTCAAGGTAACCACTTGAAGTTTTTTCGTCTCTAAAATGAACTTCGTTATGCTTTAACTCACCAAAAATAAAATGCAGCATGTCATAAAAGTGAACACCAATATTGGTCGCTACACCACCCGATTTATGGTCAAATCCTTTCCAAGATTTCATATACCATTTACCACGTGAAGTCATATACGTTAGATCGACATCAAAAACAGTGCCTGCAGGCGCAGCAGCAACCTTTTCTTTTAAGGCGATAATTGATGGGTGCAAGCGCAATTGCAAAATTGAATTCACTTTAGCACCATATTTTTGTTCGTATTCTTTTAAAATATCCATATCTTCAGAATGCAGAACCAATGGTTTTTCGCATATGACATCAATACCATTTTTTAATGCGTACTTCATATGAGGCGCGTGCAAGTAATTAGGGCTACAAATAGAAATGTAGTCAATCTTATTTCCTTGCATTGCTTGGTCTTCAACGTATGCGGTAAAGTCTTCAAACTCTGTAAAAAACTCCGCTTCAGGAAAGTGGCTATCCATAATACCCACAGAATCGTTGATATCCATTGCAACCAATAAGTTATGACCAGTTTCTTTAATTGCTTTTAAATGACGGGGTGCGATATAACCTGAGGCACCAATAAGAGCAAAGTTTTTCATATTATTTTAATTCCTTTATAGTCTGATATCGGCTTCATGTGGTTTTAGAACGTGCTTTACATCATATAAAACGTGGTTCTCTTTACCTAATGCACGTAAGTTTGCTTCACCCATTTCTTTTAACTCTGAGTGGTCAACAGCTAATACAACACCATCATATTTGCCTTTCTCTAGCGTGGAAATTAACTCCACACCATACTCATGCTTCACTTCAGCTGGGTTTGCCCAACCATCATATACATCTACCGACATATTAAAATCTTGAAGCTCTTTAACAATATCAATAATTTTTGTATTACGTACATCTGGGCAATCACCTTTAAAGGTAAAGCCTAAAATAAGCACTTTTGCTTCATCGATATGAATTTTTTTGCTCGCTAACTTTTTAACTAATTGGGTGGCAACATACTCCCCCATACCATCGTTAATACGACGGCCCGCTAAAATAACCTCGGGGCGATAACCCACTTCTTGTGCTTTATGAGTAAGATAATAAGGGTCAACACTAATGCAATGCCCACCAACAAGCCCAGGTTTAAATTTTAGAAAGTTCCATTTAGTTCCCGCCGCATTTAACACTTCTTCTGTATCAATACCTAAGCGATTAAAGATTTTTGCAAATTCATTAATAATTGCAATATTTAAATCACGCTGCGTGTTCTCAATGACCTTAGCTGCTTCTGCGACCTTGAGTGAGCTCGCTAAGTGAGTACCAGCAGTAATGATAGAGCCATATAGTTTATTTACAAACTCACCAACTTCTGGGTTTGAGCCAGACGTAATTTTCATTATTTTAGTTAGCGTGTTTACTTTATCACCAGGATTAATTCGTTCAGGTGAGTAACCTGCAAAAAAGTCTTCATTAAATTTTAAGCCTGATACTTTTTCGATGATTGGTAAACACACTTCCTCTGTTGCACCAGGATAAACGGTTGATTCGTATATAACGACATCACCCTTTTTAACAAACTCCCCCAGTAATTCAGATGCTTTACGAAGTGGTGTTAAGTCAGGCGCATTGCTTTCATCGATAGGCGTTGGCACTGTTACAATATAAACGTTGCATTCAGCTAAATTTTGCTTATTACACGAAAACGTTAAATGCTTAACATCTGCAAGCTCTGTATCACTAACTTCAAGCGTTGAGTCATGCCCTTTTTCTAGCTCATCGACTCGTTTTTGGTTAATATCAAAACCCAGTACAGGGTACTTTTTACCAAACTCGACTGCTAATGGGAGACCTACGTAACCCAAGCCTATTATGCCAATCTTTAGATCCGTTAATGAATCGCGCATTTTAATACTCTCTTAAATTTAAAAAATACTTATACTGCCAAAACACAAAACCACCTTTCACTAAACATGAACAGATAATTCATTATCACAACTCAAAAGCAGAGCAGCTTTACTCCAAATAAAACAATTTAACTGCTTAATTACCACCCGATTTATATTCGTAATTGTAATAACCATAGTAACCATATGCATTGCTTGCTTTACGTAATACACCGTTAAACACAACGCCTTTTACATCAATGCCATTTTGTTCAAACCGGTTACGGGTAAGTTCTATTTCGCGCGCATGGTTTTGGCCAAAACGCGTTACGAGTAATGTTGTACCTGTGTGGGCACTGACTATCGCGGGGTCTGTTACCGCTAAAATTGGAGGGGTATCAATTATTACAATGTCGTATTTGCTTTTTATTTCTTCGACTAGCTTACTAAAGTTACTGTGCATTAGTAACTCAGATGGGTTTGGTGGTATTTGGCCACGTGTAATTACGTCGAGGTCTTGCACTTGCGAGTGCTTTGTTACTTGCTCTAGGTTTAAACGGCCCGATAGGTAATCACTTAAGCCATCGTCCCATTGCATACCAAACTGGGTTTGCAAATAACCTTTTCGCATATCGGCATCGATAATAAGTACCTTTTTACCACTTTGTGCTAGCACCGTTGCAAGGTTAACCGATATAAACGACTTACCTACACCTGGACTTGGGCCCGAAATAGCAATCAGGTTATTTTTAGACTCCATCATCGCAAAGTGCAAGCTGGTACGAAGGCTACGCAACGCCTCTATTGATAAGTCAGCAGGGTTATCAACCGCCAGTATGGTTTTAGGCTTGTTACGGCCTTTTTTAGCTTTGCTAAAACCGGTAAGTTTATCTTGGTAGTCTGAATACGGTACGCTTGCGTATACAGGCAGGCCTAGCGCCTCAATTTCGTTAGGGTCTTCGACCCCTTTATGTATCGCTTTTTGTATTAATACGATAGCTACAGCTAGCATGCCGCCCAGCATGGTTGCCATAACAACAATCAATGCCTTTTTAGGTTTAACTGGTTTTGAGGTATTAACCTCGGCATGGTCAATTATACGTACATTACCTACGGTGCCTGCACGCACAATATCGAGCTCTTGCGTTTTACTTAACAGTAGTGTGTAAATTTGGTTGCTTACCTCAACATCGCGTTTTAAACGCAATAGCTCTTGCTGAGTTTCGGGTAAGTTGCCTACCTCGCCCACAAGGTTTTGCTTTTGTTTTTCAACTGCTTCTATTTGTTCAAGTACACCTTGGTACGTTGGGTGGCTGTCTTTAAATTTACGGCTTAGCTCTAGGCGCTTTAGCTCAAGCTCTTGTAATTTAGTTTCAAGCTCTACCACTTGCTCTAGTACGCCTTGCGTCTCTAAAGTAATGTTGATTGATTGACGCTGAATTTGGTAGTCGTTAAAACGCTGCTCGGCGTATTCAAGCTGCTTTTTAACCTCAGGCAACTGTACTTCTAAAAACTCGAGTGATTTTTGTGCCTCGGCGCTATTGCGCTCTACATTGCGGCGTACATAAATAGCGGCCACTTTATCGAGCACTTTTTCGGCGTAGCCCGCGTTTTCGCTTTGTAAGCTTAAATTAATAATGCCTGAGTCTTTACCTTTTTCGCTTGCACCAATTGCTGCTTGTAAATCTAAAATAGTATTTAAACGATCTTGACGTAAAAGCGTAAACTCGGTGCCAGGGCGGGCGATTAAACTGCGAATTGTTACGTTAAATTTACCATTTGTTAGCTCTTCGCCCACTTTACCTTTTAAAATAACGTCGCCGTCACCATTTAAAAGTGTAAATTGTTTATTATTGCCAGTGCCTTCACCAGCAACTAAGGTAAAACCTGTACCGATTGCTGAACGCGGTACGTCAAACCTAAATACGTTTATGCTCTCGCCACCCCAGGCATAGCTGCTTGCCCCAAAACTAGGCTCCGCTAGGTCACCATTTTCTACTGGAGTAAACTTACGAAACGCTCTGTTACCAATTACAGGAAAGAGCTTTGGTTCGGCAATAATATCGAGCTTTAATGTGTCGACGGCCTCGCCAATAACAGAGCGCGATTTTAGTAACTCTATTTCGGTTACTGCAGCCGAGGTACTTTCGAACATGCCGGCCATGTCATCAAAGCCTGGTACCGATGCGCCACCATCTTCAACTTGTATCATGGCCGTTGCTTGGTAAACCGGAGTAGAAAAAACCGCGTAAAACACACCTACAGCCATAAAGGCTGCCGTAATTGCCGCTATAAAGTATTTGCGGTCAATTAATGCACCTAATAACGCCATTAAATCGATTTCTTGGCTTGCTTGTTCTTGTTGGGTTCTATTTTGTTTATTTGCTGCTAATGCAGTGGGCTGAGCATTCATGTACTAGCCTTTCCTTATAAATACTTTTGCCAAGCGCTACACGCGCTATCGATTAATTCGTAAACATGCTTAAAAGCCTCTTGGCTTTGACGGTAAGGATCGGGTATTTCTTTATCGCCTACCCACTTACCAAGCAAAAATGTTTTACCGCGTGCCTGTGGATAGCGCGCGCACAAATCATTTATGTGGCGCTGCTCCATCACGAGTATTACGCTATTATTTGCAACAAGGTTCGAGGTAATTTGCCTACCTTGATGCGCGCTCATATCAATATTATGTTCGTTTGCAATTAACTGAGCTTGGGCATCGGCTGGTTTTCCTTCAAGGGCTGTTAACCCCGCCGACGATACAGTTACATTTTTGCCTTGCAGTTTGCTTTTTAATACATATTCGGCGGTTGGGCTGCGGCATATATTGCCGGCACACACAACTAATACAGAATCAAACATACTATTTAACCCTTAGTTTGTGTTTGCTACGTCGTTTACTGCATCTACAGTACTAACAGAAGGCAGTAGTAAGCTTATTACACGGTTCCAACGGGCAAGCGGTGCACTTGTTACATACACAATGTCGTGAGGTTGTAACTTAAACTGCTCGGCCAATACTAAAGCTGCCACATTTTTAGCATGCAGTTGATATACATCGGCAATTACACCGTCGGTTTCTAAATTGCGTTTACGTAGTACAAACACACCGTTAGCATCTGCCGTGTTTTCGTTTAAACCACCCGCATCACTTAATGCCTGCGCTAAATTTAAACCATAGCGATTAACACCCACTGTACCAGCGCGCTTAACATCGCCTAATACAAACACTTTTTGCATATCGTTACGGTTTACGTGGACAATATCGCCATGTTTTAACAAACGATTTTGTGAAATATCACCTTTAGCGTAAAAGTCATCTAATTTAATAACTTCGGTTTTATCACCGCGTGTAAATGTCACTGTTCGCCAATCGGCAGATTCCGTTAAACCACCGGCTTGGTTTAATGCATCAATTAATGTAAGTGGAATTTCGGTTACTGGTAGTACGCCTGGTTTATTTACTTCACCCGTGACATAGGCTTTTTGGCTTCTAAAACCAACTATCTTAATATCGACCTGTGGGTCTTCGATAACGCGGCTTAAGCGCTTAACAAGTTCTGCGTGTACTTCTTGTACTGTTCTGCCAGCCGCTTGAATATTTGGTGCATATGCATACGTAATTGTGCCATCGGCTTGAACACGAAAGCCATCAAATTCGGCAGTACGCTGAACAGCCGCTGGTATTGTAAGCTCAGGGTGATCCCATACACCTATCGTTAGTACATCACCAACGCCTAATCGGTATTGGTAGTCAGAGGTATCAACACCGTCTAAGCTTGTTGGTTTAGTATGTGTAACTTGAGATTGTTTTTGCTGATTAATTAAAGAAGAGTCGATGATTTGAATATTGACTTTATCGAGCTCCTTCTCAAGGTTATCTACTTTTTCACCCGATTCGATTCCTTCAAAATGGCTACCGGGGATGATTGTACAGCCAGTCATTGCTAGTAACGCAAATGACGTCACAATTGTTTTACAGCTAAGCGCCATTGTTATTTCCCAAATAATTTTTTTAAAACGTCCAGTTTAAATAAACCCACAACTGTTTATTTTTTTGCTGCCTAATTAAAGCATGGCAACCATTGGTTCGCAAGACTGAGTGTTTAGTAAACGCTCACTTGTGACAGTTTTTTGCAAAATAGTTAATGAATGCATCGAGGTTCTTTAGTACCGATTGCTTTTTCTTTATGTTTGGTGTTCTCGCGCGAAATAAATTTTATGCCTACAAAGACACGCACTACACACGTGGGAGGTGTTTTAACCCCGAAAGAGCAAACCTTTTCAGCGACATTAAACAACCTGCTCAATTTAGCTCGTATCTCGCTTCTTGTAACTCGTTACTTATAATCCCTTCACAGCTAAAGCAGTTCCTACAAGTGACACAATTCACACACGTGGGAGGTGTTTTAACACCGAAAGAGCGAACCTTTTCAGCGACATTAAACAACCAGCTCAATTTAGCTCGTATCTCGCTTCTCGTAACTCGTTACTTATAATCCCTTCACAGCTAAAGCAGTTCCTACACGCGATATTCATACACCGTAGGGGGGGGATTAACGCCGAACCACATTTGATACTTTCGCGCGAAATAAATTTCACGCCTACATAAATAAGCTCGCATCTTGTACATCGTGGCTTATGCTTTGCTCACAGCTAAAGCAGTTCCTACACGCGATATTCAAATACCGTAGGGGCGTTTTAACGCCGAACCAAATTTGGCGTTTTCGCGCGAAATAAATTTCACGCCTACATAAACAAGCTCGCACATCGTACTCGCGGCTCGGAGCTCTATAAGTTCTTCGGACACGCTTCCGTTCCAGTTCGTCGCAGAGCTCCTCTCGCTCACGCTTGAAAGCAAAACTTTTTGCTTGTCTAGTCCTTCGGACACGCTTCCGCCCCTAGGTTGCAGTTCCTACGTACTGATTTTATTGCTAGTTTTTGTTTTTACGCGTTGTAGCATAATGCCTACACCGTAGGAGGCGTTTTAACGCCGAACATTTTTACCTTATTCACGGCAAAAGCCGTTCCTACGTTAATGTCGTGTTGAATCACGACTTATAAATTTTTCCACGCCACGCAAGCATCATACCTGCGGCCGTTCCTACAAGATTACTCGTAGAACTTATAAACTAATCTCTTTGTTATCTACACTTACTGTGACTTGTTTGTTCAATAAATTAACTAACAAAATACTGCGCATGTCGCCATCGGGTTCTTGGTATATGGCTTTAACATTTTTAAACGACTCGGTATTTAAATAAACCACATCACCCGTTTTAGGTAAGTCTGATTTTACTTCGCACGCTGTTTCAAAAGAACGGAGTTGAAAAATTAGCTGTTCAGGAACAATTTGAAACTTGCTGCCATAAGCTA
Organism: Pseudoalteromonas sp. MT33b; assembly: GCF_014117385.1. Lineage (NCBI taxonomy): Bacteria > Pseudomonadati > Pseudomonadota > Gammaproteobacteria > Alteromonadales > Pseudoalteromonadaceae > Pseudoalteromonas > Pseudoalteromonas sp. MT33b. Next base: position 3,181,556 of record NZ_CP059831.1, read on the forward strand.
CAAAACCGCTTACGCCCCGCGTATTTTTTACCGCAGAAAAATTACAATTTTGTGTGTTTAACTTAATAAATAAATAGTTCGGAAAAAGAGGAGATGTTTTAATAGAACGGCGTCCCTTTATAATTCGCTCTATTTTATGTTCGGGAAAGAATACCTCAAAACCTTGGTTTTGTAGGTTTGTTTGAGCTCTTAGCTCTTGTTTTGCTTTGCAAAAAAGTAAGTACCAACTTTCCATAGTCACACCCAGAATGCTCATCTTCCTTAAATCCAATCCTAAAGGATTGCTTTTTATGAGTCGGCGATTATACGCATAGAGTTATGGCATGTCTATTATAAAATTTCATGCTTTTTCTGTCATTAATCTAATCGTTTCCGAACAGATCTCGTGTATATATTTTTTCTGCAACATCTTGCAACTCTTTAACCATACGATTTGCAATAATTACATCTGCACTTATTTTTAGTTCATTGAGATCTTGTGTCACTTTAGAGTTAAAAAAAGTACTTTCTTGTAGCTCAGGCTCAAATACAATGACTTGAATCCCTTTAGCCTTAATACGCTTCATTACTCCCTGGATAGCAGATGCCCTGAAGTTGTCTGAACCGGTTTTCATAATAAGACGATAAATACCCACAACTTTAGGGTTTTTAGCAAGAATTGACTCTGCTATGAAGTCTTTACGTGTTGAGTTTGCATCAACAATCGCACGAATCATGTTATTAGGTACGTTTTGGTAATTAGCTAATAATTGTTTGGTGTCTTTAGGTAAACAATAGCCACCATAGCCAAAAGAGGGGTTGTTATAATGACTACCAATGCGTGAATCTAAACACACGCCTTCAATTATTTGTTTGGAATTTAATCCATGACTTTCAGCATAACTATCAAGTTCATTAAAGTATGCTATGCGCATAGCAAGGTAGGTGTTCGAAAATAACTTAATCGCTTCGGCTTCGGTTGAGTCAGTAAACAAAATATCAATATTTTCTTTTATGGCCCCTTGAGCTAACAAGTTGGCAAATACCTCGGCACGCTCTGAGTGCCCACCAACAATAATACGCGATGGGTGCAAGTTATCGTAAAGGGCTTTGCCTTCACGTAAAAACTCTGGCGAAAAAATAATGTTATCTGTTTTAAACTTATGCTTTATATTTTCGGTATAGCCAACTGGTACTGTCGACTTTATCACGATAACAGCATGTGGTTTTATAGCTTGTACATCTGCTATAACTGCTTCAACTGACTGGGTATTAAAATAATTAGTTTCAGGGTCGTAATCTGTCGGTGTTGCTATCACTACAAAATCAGCTGCTTCGTAAGCCAAAAACTTATCTGTTGTTGCCGTAAAGTTTAATTTTTTATTCGCAAGGAAATTTTCAATTTCGGTGTCTGATATGGGTGATTTACTCGCATTCAGTAATGCCACTTTTTCTTCAACAATATCCAAAGCCACTACATTATTGTGCTGAGCCAACAACATAGCATTAGACAAACCAACGTAACCCGTACCTACAATTGTTATGTTCATAATTGCTCGTAAGTAAAAACAACGCGCTGCTGTATTTACTTACTACGCTAATTTATTTTTGTGACGATTTAATTATCAAGCTACTTTTTTAAAACAACCAGTAAACGTTATTAATTTTAATCGGTAAGTCTATGATCTTGAAATTGCTGATTGAAACCAGTTTAGAAAAGGTAAAAAGAAAGAAGGTAGATTAAACATTGCGGATTAAGAAGAATGTATTTTACACGCGAGACTTAACTGCGTTCACAACATAACATAGGAAATAATACCAAACACTCAAAGGGCCAACCTTATTACTACTCTTAAGTATCTTAAAGTGCCACATTGCGGCCTTAAACTTGTTACTTGATAAGCTATTCGTAGCAACTAAGTAATTCGCAACGGGCTCCTCAATACCTATAGAGTCTGTTTTTTCTATTATATTTAACCACATAGCATAGTCTTCATGCCCTATGTGCTGTTGGTAAAATTTACCAAGCAATTTAGCGTTGTATATGCCTGTTAAGTTACCTATACAGTTTTGTTTTAGCATATCCTTAAGAGTTACACGTGACTTAATTTTTTTTATATTAAGAACATCGCCAGACTCGTTTACGCGATAGTATGCACAGTGTGAAGCGTTTACATTATGTATGTTCATCGCTTCAATTTGAGCTTTTAACTTATTAGGTAACCATGTGTCATCACTATCTAAAAAAGCAATGTATTCACCTTGAGCCACTTTTATACTGTTATTTCTAGCTGACCAAGCCCCTGATGCTCCCTTATTCAAGGTATACTTTATACGTTTATCATTAGAGGCAAGCTCTTGTACAATTTTAGCAGTTGAGTCTGTTGAGCTATCATCTGTAACAAGCAACTCCCAATTTGTATAGGATTGGTTTTGGATTGAGCGAATGCTGTTTTCTATCGTTTTTTCAGCATTAAACGCAGGCATAATAATGGAAACCAACGACATTATTATTTTGCCCCGAAGCCTGTCAGCATAGTTTTTAAAGTCTTGAACACAATATTTACGTCAAGCCAAAAAGACAAATGTTTAATATAATAAAGATCGTAAGCAAGTTTTTCTTTTGTAGAGTCAGTATCATCTGCATAGCCATGGACTGTTTGTGCCCACCCAGTAATACCTGGTTTAACCATATGACGATAACCATAAAATGGAATATCTTGCTCAAATAACCTCACGAAAGACTCTTGCTCGGGTCTTGGACCAATAAGCGCCATATCTCCCTTTAGTACATTAAAAAACTGAGGTAACTCGTCAATTCGAACTTTTCGAATAAATTTTCCAACTTTAGTAATTCGAGCTTGTTCATCCGTTGCAAACTTATCTTTATCACACAACTTTTCAACGGTCATGCTTCGGAACTTATAAATTTTAAAAACTCGACCAGCTTGGCCAACTCGCTCTTGCGTAAATATAATTGGGCCGGGACTTTCTAACCTGATCAATATCGCTGTTACTATCATTACAAAAAGTGAAAAAGGCAACGTTAGAATAATAATAGCTGATTCCCATACACGCTTAAAAAGCTGATAAATAGGGTTTGGTTGCAGAGTTCCTATTGAGTTTTCAGAAAGATGATGAACTTGTACTTTACCCTTGATCATTTCTTTTATACTTTCGGCATGAAAAACTGAGATTTCGTTCAAGCTACAATCTGCAATAAACTTTTCTTGATAAGGCGTTAAGTTCTGGTGTAGATCAACAACTAAACCGTGCTTAATCGCAGTTTGATCATAAGGCTCAGATAATAAGATCGTTTCAATGTTACTATGAGATTCCAAGTCAGAATAATCAAAATTATCAATCACATGCAACATTAACTTTTTATGATTTGTTCTTAAAATCGTTGTTGTAAATAACCAAACAAAGCTTGATGCAGCACCGACAAAAATTAGAAATAAAGAGTAATCAAAACGCAAAATCAATACTAACGAAAGTGCTATGCTAAACACTGAAAAAATTAACGGGATTATGTAGTATTTTCGATCAACTAAAAGATACTTCGCCACTAAAGGCAAAGTGAAGGCTGTCGCTAGGTAACTTCCCTCAACAAGCATTAAAGAGTTTTTTACAGATTCCGTAGAGTAAGGGAATGCAGAAAAAGCTAACACCAAGCATGCCGTAAACAACAATCCCAGTGTGTGACATACAAATGAATTTGATAATAGTTTATACACGTTACAATCTTTTAGTTGAGAAAAATAAAATACAAAGAGAAGTATTTTACACAGTATTGACAAACAACAACCGAGAATTATACAAGAAACAAAAGCTAATGAACAACGAAGCCCTTAAATAATTTGTAATTACTTTTAACTGAAAATACAGTAAATGATACATAAAACACATATATGTATCATTTGGGATTTATTTTTAAGATAACAAAAACTTAAAACAGATAGATTCATCTATACTTTATATAATCTAGCAAAGCTGCCATATAAGTGAAGTGACTGATTAAAATCTAACCTTTCAAGTATGTCAGCTCCATAGGGACACCTGCTTTAATACTTTTAGCAGCGACTTTACCTATTACATCATTTAAATACTTTGGTGCTAAGCCATATCCTGGTCTAATACTCTTTACATTCTCATGTGTAAACACGTCACCCTCTGCAACATCCTTTACTACATACAATGAACGCCTAAAGATTGCATTCCCTTTCTCGCTCTCTTTTCGCTCATAATTTACTTTTCCTAGCGCCTGCCATGCTATTTTACTATCTCTGCATAACTGCTCTAACTCTGGCTTCTCTAACGAAAAACTATCATCCGGTCCGCCACCATTTCTGTCTAGCGTAACGTGCTTTTCGATTAAACATGCCCCCAACGCGACCGACGTAATAGCTGTTGTATTATCTATTGTGTGGTCAGATAGCCCCGTTAGCACATCAAAACGCGTTGCCATATCTGCAACCGTTGCTAAATTGTAGTCTTCTGCTGGCGCTGGGTAACCGCTCACACAGTGTAAAACAACCAATTCTTTACACCCTGCGTTTCTCGCTGTTTCGACTGCTTCGCGTATTTCTTCTTCGTTTGCCATACCCGTCGAAATTATCATCGGCTTACCCGTTTTCGCTACATACTCAATTAAGGGTAAATCAATGGCCTCGAACGAAGCTATCTTATAAGCTGGCGCACCAAGCTCTTCCAACATATCCACTGCCGTAAAATCAAATGGCGAACTAAAAATTGTAATGCCAAGCTCTTTCGCTTTCTCAAATAAAGGTTTATGCCACTCCCATGGCATGTGCGCCTCTTCATATAGGTCATAAAGCATTTTGCCATCCCATAACCCGCCTTTAATTAAAAACTCAGGGTTATCACTTTTCATCGTGATTGTATCGGGACGGTAAGTTTGCAGCTTAATTGCATCTGCGCCACATTCTTTTGCCATTTCCATTATTTTATAAGCGTTTTCTATGTTGCCATTATGGTTTGCTGACATTTCCGCAATAATATACGGTGCGTAATCTGGGCCTATCTTTCTGTTATCTATCGTAATAAATTTTGTCATTATTCCTCACTCCACAACTGGTCGAGTAAATTGCTCTGAATTGACTCTCTGATACCCTGCGCTACTAAAAAGCGCTTGTGATGCCGCGTTTTCTTTTAATACCGTGGCATTTATTATCACATCAGGGTGTAAGTTATCTATTTGCTGTAAGGCATATTTTCCTATGCCCTTGCCAAAATAATCAGCGTCAATAAAAATTGAAATCGTGTATTGACCTTGCGCGCTATTATCAAGGCGAACTACACCCACAGGTGCCGTTTCTTTGTTATTTTCGTAAACAAGTTCAATAATATAAAAATAGTCGTTGTTTGCTGCGAGCTTCTTTGTCATCCATGCTTGATGCTCTGAAAAACTCGGCACCGCTTTATTTAATGCATATTTTCGTGTTTCTGGCTTACACTGCCACTCGTAAACTTGTTCAATATCTGAGGTGATAGCGGGCCGTAACTTTAACCTAAACTCACTCAGTCGGTTAATGGCTTTCACCACTCGCTGTACTCCCTGCCCATCACATAGCTGTAAATTAATTCTCCGTATCTCTTCATACTGACTGAGTAATTCATGATACGTCGGCACTAAATCTGTCTGTATTCGAGATAGGTCTACTTGTTTTGCAGCACCTATCAATGCCAAATTACGGCTAATTGTTTGCTGATTTTCAGCCAGGGCAATAATAATGCTTGGTAGCCCAACACATGCTCGCTCCCACGAGGTACTTCCCGGTGCGCCTATTGCAAGTGAATGCTCGGCCATTAATGCTGCCATATCACTTACAAAGTCAATATGCGTTACCCAATGTGGATGTTGTAACGAAAATGCCTTTACACTTTCATAATTTGGCGCGCGGGGGCTTAATAAAACGGTGACAAGTGGCTTTGTGTCAAGCTGCTGTAAAGCCTGCAGAGCTCGAAGTGTCGCGTTTGGTGCATCAATGCCTCCCATCGAAAGAAGGATGCGAGGCGGCTGTCGCAAAAGCGACTTTTTTTCTACTTGGCACTGTTGGTGATATGTCGCAAAAACAGGCGCAATTAGTGCGTATTGCGTTCCTGCAAGTACCAATGCATTGGCATTTTTTCGGTTATACTCCGCTGCGTGTCGTTGTAATGTTTGATCGATAATTAATTCAGCGTCATGCGCTCTCACTAAGTCATCAATTACAACCACTTTACAATCATGCGTTTCTTTTACTCGCTTGTGCCATAAAGCACCAATACCATAATGGTCAACAATGACTAAGTCTGTCGATTTAATTAAATCAGCACACTCTGCTGCATCATCAAGCTCTGGGACTTGAAGCCAGCCTTGATAGTCATCTGTACTAACAGGTTCAACTGGGCACGCTAGCGCTGAAAGTGGGCAAACATTGTGACCGCGCTGCTTAATAAATGATATTAAGTCACCGGCTTGTGGACGAGTCAAAAAAACAACTTGGTGGCCATTGATTGACAGCGCATCCGCCAAAACCAAACAGCGCATAACATGACCACTACCAATGTGAATGGATGCGTCAACCCGAAAAGCAATTTTTAGCATTTGATAACCTGAAATAACGCTTCAGCTAAATCCCAATCCTCTGGCGTATCAATATCTTGCACTTGCTTTCGTGGCAAAAGTACAGCTTTTGACTTAACCCCAAATATAGGCCGTTTAGCTTTAAATGCGTCCGCTGTGCCCCAATAAAATTGGCCCGCATCATGGTATGCTTCAATTAAATCTTGCGAACGGGTATTAAAGTGCTCCGGTTGAAACATTTCAACCGTGCCTTCGGCATTCAGTTTTAGCGCTCGCTGAATAGGAAATGCATAACTCGTTGCACTAAATGCATAATCCAACTCACCCGATTGCAATGCTTCATACCCTTGTTTTAGGTTACTTGGCAAAACAAACGGCGCAGTTGCATAAAGACAACAGACATTATCAATAGCATCACCCTGTGCCTCAAGCCATTCAAGCGCATGTTTCATAACATCCAGAGTCGTTGCGTAATCATCCGCAATATCTGCTGGTCGCATAAACGGCACCTGTGCGCCAAACTGCTGTGCAACATCGGCAATTTCAGCATCATCTGTTGACACTATCACCTTGTCAAAACACCCGCTTTTGATAGCCGCTTCTATCGAATAGGCTATCATTGGCTTACCATGAAACAGTTTGATGTTTTTTCGCGGAATGCGTTTACTGCCACCCCTAGCTGGAATGATTGCTATATTCACGACTATTCACTCAAAACAGCTGTTAATTGCTTCACAACGTCATCTTGCTGTTCATGGGTCATCCCGTGAAACATAGGGATAGAAATCGCTTCTGCGTAATAACGCTCAGCTTCTGGGTAGTCACCTACGTTAAAACCCATTCGCTGATAATACGGCTGCAAGTGCACCGGAATATAGTGCAAATTGACTCCGATACCCGCTGCTCTTAGCTCATCAAATACCTGCTTGTGTGATTTGGTGATGGCGCTTAAATTCAAACGGATTACATATAAATGCAAGCCAGAATACGTCTCTGGCAACTGATACGGCAAAGTAATCGGTAAATGTGCAAGCTTTTCATTGTAACGATTAGCTAACTGATGGCGAGCAGCGACAAACGACTCTAAGCGTGACATTTGCGACACTCCTAGTGCCGCCTGTAACTCTGTCATACGGTAGTTAAAACCTAGGTCAACTTGCTCATAGTACCAGCCACCGTGTGATGGATTTTCCATCAAGGCTTCATCTCGAGTGATACCATGACTTCTATACAGTGCCATTTTATCGGCCAGCGCTTTATCATTTGTGAGTGCTGCGCCCCCTTCTGCCGTCGTGACAATTTTAACAGGGTGAAAACTAAAGACGGTTATATCACTGTATTCACACGCACCAATCGGTTGTGACTTGTAACGACCACCAATCGCATGCGACGCATCTTCTATTACTTTAAAACCATACTCGCGTGATAGCGCATGGATAGCTTTCATATCACAAGGTTGACCGCACAGGTGAACAGCCACTAACACCTTTGGTAACGTTCCCGAAACTTTAGCGCGTTGTAACTTCGCCTCTAATGCAGTAGGACATAGGTTGTACGTTTGTGGATCAATATCGACAAAATCAACCGTCGCACCACAATAAAGGCCACAATTAGCTGATGCAACAAATGTGACGGGTGTTGTCCAAAGAACATCACCCTGCCCTAGCTCCAAGGCTAAACAGGCAATATGCAATGCTGAGGTGGCACTATTAACTGCTAATGCGTAATGTGCACCAGTGGCATCCATTAACGACTTTTCAAATGCAGGCACTTGTGGCCCTTGAGTTAAAAAGTCTGACTTCAATACCTCAACAACAGCGTTGATATCTTCTGCTGTGATAGATTGCTTTCCGTACGGTATCATTTATGCGTTCTCTTATACTTCAAACGTAGGATCAACGTGCTCTTTGACTAAGTGGCGTAAACTTTCAACGGTTTCCCACTCGGTGTTTGTACCTGAGTTGTATTTGAAACCAAAAGGAACTTTCTTCGCTTTATGGTGCTCAAGAAATTGCGCTTCAGTGTACATGTAAGAAACTGACGGTAGAATCGCGTACTTGTCACCTAAATCAATGGTATTAATTGAGTCGGTTTCAGTGAGCATTTCTTCATGTAACTTTTCACCAGGGCGAATACCAACAACTTCAGTCTTACACTCTGGAGCCACGGCTGTAGCAACATCTAAAATTTTGTATGAAGGAATTTTAGGAATAAAGATTTCACCACCTAAATGATGGCCAATCGCAAACATAACCAAATCTACGCCATCTTGAAGGGAAATATTAAAACGTGTCATTTCTTCGTGCGTAATAGGTAGAATACCGTCTTGACGCTTATTCAAGAAAAATGGAATAACCGAGCCACGTGAACCCATAACATTACCATAACGAACAACGCTAAATTTAATGTCTTTTGAGCCTTTAATATTGTTCGCCGCTGCAAATAACTTATCTGATGCAAGTTTTGTTGCTCCGTATAAGTTAATTGGGGCACATGCTTTGTCTGTTGACAATGCAACAACGTCTTTAACGCCGCATTCTAGTGCCGCATGAATCACATTCTCTGCGCCATCTACATTAGTACGAATACATTCTGTTGGGTTATATTCTGCTGTATCTACTTGCTTAATTGCAGCAGCATGAATAATCACGTCAACACCTTCACACGCTTGCTTTACACGCTCTTTATCACGTACATCACCAATAAAAAAGCGTAACTGGGGAAACTGTTGTGGCGGGTAGCTCATACGAAGCTCTGATTGCTTCAATTCGTCACGAGAAAAAACAATAATCTTTTTCACGTCAGGGTAACGCGCTAAAATTGTCTCTATAAATTTCTTACCGAATGAACCCGTGCCACCCGTGATTAATACTGTTTTATTGTTTAACATAACTTTTCCAACAAAAGACTCTTTTTCAGTCTCATTATAATAGTAACAATATACTCATTTTATGGTTTATACTTGTAAACATTAAGTAAACTTACACTCACTCAAACGTTTTAAACCCACATTTACATTGCGAAGAATGTCGATACTTTAAAGAAGTCTCAAACCTTCTAATGTAGTTAAAACTTTATAGAATTAACTTATCTCATTAGCTAAGTTAATCGCATCGAGCATAGAATCTTCTATAGAGCAATATTTCCAGTCTCCATATCGTCCGATAGAATATATGTTCTTTTCAGATAGGATAGCTAATATTTCTTTCTTTGATAAATTGGATTTATCACTTACATGTACATATGCAGGATCCATGATAATAGAACAATATGAAACGAGCTTATGATCATTAATTATACCTACTGTTTTAAGGTTTTCTAATGTTAGCTTTAACTGCTCATCAATATCGACAGGGTCCTCTGGTGAATAACCAATTTCAACATACATACTCAACCTTGAGCTACCGAGGATGTTATCGTAAAAACCAACTCGATAAAAATTGATATCTTTATCTGGAAAGTAAAGCCAATGAGTATCTTCATTTGGTGACTTTTTATCAAAACCTAAATTAAATACCAACACTTTGTTATAACTAAAGTCATCAGCTAAACGATTTACTTTTTCAATGTTAATTTTTTCAGAAAAGCTTTTAAGTGGAGAGCTATTCACTAAGTAATCAAAAGTAATCTGCCGCTTATTTGTAATAGCAACCTTTTCATCGTAGTTTATTTCTAACACTATCTCATTTAAGGATATTTTCGAATCTGGTATTGACTCTGCCAATGCATCAACAAAAATTTTAGCACCCTCTTTAGGATACAAAAAAGTTGAATTATAGCTCTCAACAGACTGCTTTTTGAATGATTTAATAACCTGATCTAGATTGGCGTAAGGAAAAAAGCGACCCATTGCATTCACGTCAAGAGTGTTTAAATCGCATGCATACAATTTTTCGTTATAGGGTTTTAAAAAATAATCAGTTATTGCTTTTCCAAACTTAGCATACAGCATATCAAGAAATGATTCGTATGCTTCTTTATCATTGCGAAAGTATAGATCGTACAAACACTCTTGGAACTTGTCTTTTTTTAGCTGATGAATATTTGACTGGAAAGGGAAATCAATTAAGTCATTATCAAAAAAGATCTTCGTTACTTTAGTCCTTTCAACAAGTTTTTGATCGTCAATTTTCTCTTTAAAAAAGTTTTTAAGCTTTTCTGTCGCGAAATGAAAAAAGTGACCCGCGTAATCCCAAATAAACCCATCTTGATTTATAGTACGACAGTAACCACCAAGCTCTGATTCTTTCTCCAAAATTAAGTAATCATCAGAGTTAACAAAGTTGGCAAATGCTAAACCAGATACACCGCCACCTAAAACTAAATATTTTACTTCTGTAACCATCAGTGTTCCTTCCTATAACTCAAAGTGCCTTTTATCATCAACTTTAAACAATCAAAGAAGCTAAAGACATTTTTATACTCTGAATACTTTTTGAGTGAAAAAGCTAAATCATAAGCAATAGCAGAGATTCCAAACAAGCGATAAAAGGCAGCGCCCTTAGAAAATAATAAGGCTTCATTATAATCTGTACCTGAACTTTCTGGGGGATGCACAACAATAGGAATTGGTACATAAACGCACTTCAAACCTTGACTTAAAGCATCCTTTAGAAAAATAATCTCATCATGAACTCGATATTTACTGCCTAGACCAAACTCTAGATCAAGCTTCAAACCCTTATCGATGATTGATTGTCTTTTAAAAGTAATCTCTATTGAAGCACATTTTAAAATACTCATTTTTGAATGATATCCCTCTTCAACCGGATAATTTGGCTTGAATGGTTTACCTTCAGTCGTTTGTATTTGAAAAGTTATTATATCGGCATCAGGATATTTAGAATAAGCATCCTTAACTATATTTTCATAACCTTCCAAGTAACTTACATCGTCGTCAGCAATAATACAGATATCGCCTGTTGCATTTTCAATTGCTAGATTTCTACTCTTAGATGACCCTCTCTCAGTATTAGATATCATAGTGATATCATCAGAGACTTCTTTACCATTAAAATCTGATTGGTTAATTAATAATAATGGCGAAATAATATTCTTAGCTTGCCAGTCAATATCACTGATCTTAGCTTTAGCCATTGTCGCCATTAAAATCTCAATATTCATTTCAACTCCAAGAGTAAATAACTTCTGCTTTCGACATTATATAAAACTCCCAAAGCAAATAGATAGAACCATAAAAAAGCATAAACAAAAATAACTTGCCTTTACTTTTTGCATACTCGAATAACATTGCAATTATCAAAAACTCTGATATTAAGAAAAGTCGACTAGAGCGTGATGCCAATCTCAAATCAAAGCTAAGAAGCATATATAAGCATGAACCAGTTAGAAAGCTCAGTATAAGAACTCTCTTATAAGGTGATATTTTATCAAATTCAGGGGCAATCAACAAAATTAAAAATGAAATAACGCATATTTTGAAAAAGTCAGGAGTTAGCCAACCACCTTTAACATTTGCATTCTCAAGGTAGAACTGAACTTTCATCAAGATAGGGTTTGAATCGAGACCAATTAAATAAACAAGAAGATTACTGAACACACCTGAAAAGTACAAAGCAACAAAAATAGAAATTACTACTACATAATTTTTCTTTGTAACTTTAAATTTTGTAGCAAGAAAAATAAAGAATAAACCAAATATTGCTACACTGTGAAACATCAATGCAATTAGATTTAAAGAAATATATAAGTTCTTTCTGTCAAAGATATAACGTAAAGAATATATAAAGATCAACATTGCTAATGCTTGCCTTATTTGACCATATGGACCTCTAAAGTAATAAAGCAAGAAGAACATTAAAACAGCTACTGAAGCATAACGGATATCTTTCTTAATAATAGAATAAAGTAGACAACATAAAATTAGCGAGTAAATAATATTAAAGAGTAGAAAGTTACCCCCAATAGATTTCACTGCGATAATGAGCAACTGAAATCCAGGTTCTATCCAACCACCAATTCCAACTTCATTTACATTGTTAAAAATATTCTCATATAACTCTAGATCCCAGCCTTTATCACGAGCAATAAGTAGTATTAATAGTAATAAGATAGCTAATAAAGAACCTGAACTTTTGAAGCTAACTTTACCAAACAAGTCTGAATAGGCTATCAATATTATTGTAATGCTTGCAATTAATAGCAGCACATAATTAGACAGTGAAAAATAATCCATCGCAAGTCCGCTAGTAATATGAGAAAGAATCAAGCATTTAAGTAACTCTTTATTCCATAGTTATACACAAAAAAAACAGGTTAAGTTAAAGTTCATTTTGAGACTTTCACATAATTCACATTATCATATTTCATATAATGCTCTACACTAGATCCATGATGTAAGACAGTTACGGTTTTATAGTTTTCAGAAAGGGAATGAATCAATATCTCAGCAGGAACTTTGTTATCTAAAATATCAAACCCCTCAAGATCAAGTTTAATACCTTCTTTTATATTAGGATGCAATTTAATTATTTTCTTATCGAATTTTTTTTCACCTGCAGATTTTAAGAAACAACTATCGAAATGCCAATCACTAATATAAACAAAAGATGAATTCCCGCTACCTAATGCGTCAGGGTTAAATCCATAAACATCATTTAAATAAAAAATATTATCCTGACAGTAGCTTTTAATACTCTTTTCTAGTTTTAATATTTTAAAATTTTCTTTTTTTATTTTTATATTTTTTTCATAAACCAGAGGTTCAAAAACATAAACACCATCGCAAAACCAACTTCCACCGAAAACAGTACTGATACCTAAAATGTCAAAAAGCTTAGTTTTAATACTAGATTTATAGATATCGTTTCTATATGTTCCAATTCCTTCTTCATAAACATATAATTTCCTAGTTCTAGAAAATAGCTTAAAGTAGGTAAGGTAAATAGCGAGTCTTGTGCCTATATCTCCATCGATATAAGTCTTACTGGGCTGTAATTGTGCACCTTTATAGAAAGACATAAATCTATTTTTTACAAATAGGACTTTCCCCCAACAACCTTTCGATTTAATTTTATTGAATACATTTTCAGCATCATGAAACATATCAATAATAATCAAGCAACTTTCATTCATTCGCGTATCAGCAATAATACTTGCTACATTTATTTGTAGAGGTTTAGATGCGATATAAAGTTCCATCTATTTTATTACCTTAACTTTAGAATTAAATGTATAAAAATACATAACAATTAATTGAAGAAGTGACGATATGAATAATGTATAAACCAATAAATCCATCGATATTTTAGAAAACAAGTAAGAAATAATTACATGCACACCTGCTGCGATCACACTTATTGTTGAGATTAATTTATTTTTGGCTTTATAGAACAAGACATTAACCATAATAAAGTAAGGTATCATTAGGGCATAGCCTAACACCAATATACTAGTCCACTTATTTAGATTCATATATTCGTTACCAAAGAAAAAATAGAAGATTTGATCAGGGATCAAATAAACCAAAAAAGGAAAAATAGGTATAATTAAAAAAGATTTTAGAACTAGTTTTTCTATCACTTTGATATTTAAAGAAGAGCTTTTCATTTCTGAGTAAAAATGTGGGACAATAGCTCGATTTAAAGCCAGTAATAAAAGATAGAATATACTTGCTATTTGCATGGCTAGAAAATATTCTGCTAATGCTGTTTTAGAGAAGCTCTCATTAATAAAAAATCTCTCAACATGCCCCTTTAACATCCCAGAAAAAGAATGTAACAAAAGCGGAAGGCCAAAAGAAAATAAATATAATGCATGTTTCATATTTATTTTCTTTCTTATTTTATGCTTATAGGTTTTTAGATTAAAAACAAGCCAAAATGATGGTAAAAACCAAGATAAAGCACTCGCATAAATTCGTGTCTCTGATGTCGCTTCCGAAAATTCAAAAAATAAAATAATACTAATAAGAAGAACAAAGCCACTGATTAGTTGAGCCGCCAAATACTTATCCACTTGTCTAGAAGCCTGAGCTACAGATAAGTTAAGCATATAAATCACATAACAGAATGAGACTAAGCAAGCCATGGCCATATAATAGTAGGAAAAAAGGTATGATATTAAAATGAATATTAAACACAATACCGCACTAATGAAAGAAGCTACGTTCTTAAGTCTCTCAATAGCCCTAAAACCATAGCGGTGATAATAGCGAGCTATAGCACCATCCATTGATAACAAGAGACATATTGATGAAAATGCAATAATAGACTGATAAATAGAATATTCAGCTAATTCATTAACACCCATTTTTTTTGCCATATATGGCAATAATAAAACAGGGATGCCTTTACTTATTATTTCTCCTATTATGTATAAGTAGGATTCTTTTAAAATTATTTTTGACAATTTTTTTCTCAGTAAAATATAAAGTTTATTCTACTTTTTGTTCTTTATATATGTAGGATACTAATACACAGAGAACAGAAAAAAAGAAGCCTATTATAAACCCCATAATACATAAAACAGCTCTTTTGGGTGAAAATTTAATTTCATCTGCTATAGCGGGATCTATCGTTTTAAATATATATTCATCCCGAACCTCTGCAAGCATTTGATTCTGTACTTGGGTTTCGATCATATCAAACATGATCTTTCGCATATCTACATTTTTAGTTTCTTCTATCTTCTGTTGTAAAAAAGCGACACTTTTATTTGCCTCTTCGATGTCTACTTTACGTAATTCATCATTTATAGATATAATTATCTTATCTAAAATTTCTTTAGCTATATATGGAGAAAAATGATTTACTGAAATATAGACAAAACTAGTGTCTTTATCTTCAGAAATATTCAGGTTTTCCTTCATAAAGAATCTATAAGCCTCTATATCACTGGGAACTTGTGTTTTAGGGAAAGAAACTTCGCGTACCCACTTTTGACTTTTTACTTCATAAATTTCAGGGTCATAAACCAATTCATTATTTTTAGGTTCCCAGTCCTTGGCAGCCAAAATGATCGGTTTCAGTTTATTATCATTAATAAACCTTTTAATAAAAGATCTACTTTTTAATGTTTCTAATGCAACTTCACGTTTACTTCCGCTTTGACTCTGTAAATTAATGCCAGCAATAGACGCTAACCCCCCAAACTTTGAAGATAAACCACTTAGAGATGAATCTTCATTCTCGACGATACTTACTAAAGCTTCCGATCTATATATATTTGGTAATGACAAAGAGAATAAAACAGTCCCTATAGAAAACAAAATGGTGATGCTAATAATAAAAATTTTTGCTCGCCATAAAATAGCTACTAACGTTCTAAAATCTATTTGAATACCTTCTTGATTATTCATCTTAAACCTTTAAATACTACTAATCGCTGCTACGGCTACACCAAGCTGATAAACAATCTGCGTTGCGGTGCTCCACAAGGTTAAGTTGTCCATGTAATCAGCATTCATTGGTACAACGATAGTGTCGCCCGCTTCTAAGAGCTGTGAATCATTAACTGCAAACCAGCTGCCGCTATTTGGAATTTTTACTGAACCATTTGCTTTAATGATATAGATTCGATCATCAGCGGCACGCTCTTTTAAACCACCACTGAGGCTGATGTAATCTTCAACGTCAATACCGGGTTTAAACAAGTGAGAAGTCGCGTAGTTTACTTCTCCAATAACGCTTATTGAGTCACGTTTGCTTGGGACATAAAGCGTATCGCCATTTTGTAAAACAAGTTTTTGTTTGTTATCAGCAATCAGGGGAAGGTCAATAACTAAACGTCCTACAGCTTCAACATTTGCCAAATCAATAAGTAACTTGTTCATTTCTTCATAAGAAAGGGTGTTACTACTTACGGATTTTTCAAAGCTTTTTGTGGCAATGTCTCGACGTAAGTCTTCTGATAGTTTTGCTAACTGTTGTTGTTCTTGTTTTCGGATTGACTCACGAGTAAAGATAGCAGCATCGGGTTCTGCAAAGTCAGAAAACCCCCCAGCTCTTTCAAGCAGGTTAGTAAGGGTTTCTCCACGTCGAATGGTGTATACACCAGGAAACTTCACTTCACCTTTTAGCTCAACTTTTACGTTTTCTTGCCAATTAGGAATAGAGAAAATATTAATACTATCTTTACTACGCAATATTTTATTTTCAGCTTTTTCACCTAGCATAGCTGCATGTAGGTCAAACTTGATGTGTTCAACTTTTGACGCATCACCCGCAACAATCCGAGTGATTTCAGCTTGTTCTGTATAAGCTGACTCAAGTAAGCCACCGGCTGCTGCAATAAGTTCATTTACTTCGCTGCCAACCGTTAACGGGTAAACGCCTGGGTACGTAACATGACCATTAATTTCAACAAGTTGCATTGCTGTTGTAACAGAGGCTTGCTGTTTAAGCTTTGCTATAATTGGTTTTAATAAGTTATAGCGACTAAAGACTGCGTAATCTTCAGGTTCTAACTCCTGCTCTTCTTCTTTTGCTTTACGCTTCGATATTTCTGCGATGGTGAGTACTTTTTCTTCCTCAAGCTTGAAAGGGTCTTCTTCTTTTAAAACACCAATATAGCGTTCAAACTCTTTATTTTGATATTCGTGCCATTGCTTCACTTTAAATTGCTGTTGCTGTTGCTCTTCGCTTAACGCCATATTTGCAAGTGCAATTTCTTCAGCTTCTCTTTCTTGATAACGG
Organism: Pseudoalteromonas sp. MT33b; assembly: GCF_014117385.1. NCBI lineage: Bacteria > Pseudomonadati > Pseudomonadota > Gammaproteobacteria > Alteromonadales > Pseudoalteromonadaceae > Pseudoalteromonas > Pseudoalteromonas sp. MT33b. The sequence goes on from NZ_CP059831.1 coordinate 3,198,779, forward strand.
CTAAAAACAAACAGTTTATCGTTTGCTTTTAACTCTAAATCATGACCTTGAGCTTTCACGATAGCTTGGGCAATATCAAATTGGAAAACCTCAATATCACCGGCAACGTTTATTTCACGTACCAGTAAGCCATAACCAAGATCGGCCTGTGGCAGTAAGTCGCCACGCACTGAAGTGAAAATATCTGAAATGCGTTTACCTTGATGCCATTGGTAATGACCAGGACGCGCAACAGCACCAATTAAGCTAACACTATTCTGGTACTGTAAACTGATAGGATTAAACCGAATACGGTCGCCATCACGCGGAATATAGCTAATTTGATCTGTGCTGAAGTCAACAGATAATACTTCTTTCATGTTGTGATTGTTAAAGCGCTCAACCAACGCTTTTTTAGCATATGCTTGTGGCTTTAAACCGCCAGCCATTTTTAAAAGCTGCTCTGCCGTTTCGCCTTTTTTTAACTCAAAAATTGCTGGGCGTTTTACAAGTCCCTCAACAGCAACTTGCGAACCAACAGGCGGGATAAAAACAACATCACCTGGCTTTAATATAATATCGTTACTGCTATCACCCTTAATAAGCAGATCGTACAAGTCAAAATTTGCAACAACTTTACCGGCACGTTTAACTTGTATGTTTCGTAATGAGGCTATTTCTGACACCCCGCCGCTCACAAACAAAGCATGCGATACTGTAGTCAGTGATGACACACTGTAACTACCCGGTTTATAAGCTTCACCTAACACTAAAATACGAATACTACGTAGTTTACCGACCGATACAAACGCTTTAATGCCAATAACTTCCTGTTCAACTTTGGCTTTAATGAGCTCTTTTACTTCTGCAAATGTAAGCCCTGCAACTTGGACTGGGCTAAGATTTGGGATACTTATACGGCCTTCACGATCAACCATCACATCGTAGCTTTCACTTTCTTTACCATAAAAGTTAATAGTAAGCTCATCACCACGGCCAATTAGATAAGTATCTGGGACTGCGGCATTTTCGCTGGGCATAAATGTGGTTGGCTCACCAGCAAATAGGTCATAACCAAAAGGTTTTACTTCATCGACTTTCGGCGCAAAACGTTCATCGTCTGTAAGTTCTTCTTGTTCTTTTTCAAAGCGAGGTTGAATTGTTGACTCTTGTTCAACAGATTCTTTATTAGAGGTTTTGCCTGTTATGGTGGATAAATCGACACCATATTGTTTAGCAAGCGCTTCTTGCTGAGCTTTAGGAAGCTTTTTAAATTGCTCAATTTGAGCTGCTGTAGGGGTAAATGCCAATACTGATGCAGAAGTTAATAGCAAAAAAGTAATAAAGAGTCTTTTAAATAACATCACAAGTAGGGATTTCCATAGTTCTACAGTCAAAAAGATTGTCTATTCTACCTGAAATGACAAAAAATAAAAAAGGGACTTTCGTCCCTTTCTGTCATAAAAACATCAATATTCCGGTTTATTTAGTTAAAAACTGTAAACCAACGTTAATGACGTTTCAGTATCTGTATTTTCTTTGTCGTCAGCGACATCAGAGTTGTGAGTAATGTTGTACGCCACTTTCATTTGCAGTGAACCATTAATTTTGGCAAGAATGGCTGATTCAGAACGTGTTTTGGTGTTGGTATCACCGTATTCCACAGAAACGAGCTGAGTGAAACGCGCACTGTCTGAAATTTGCCAATTGTAGTCAAGTTTACCTAACGCAATTACTTCACCTTCGCGTTCACCCGCAAGTGAGTTACCGTTTTCGTCAACTTCTGTGCTTGTGTCTGGGTATTGGAAGTATTTATAACCTGGACCCACTTCTGCATTTAACCACATATCAGAACGGTCGATTAATCGTAAACCATAACCCGCTGAAACTACAGTCTCATTACGGTAAGCACCAAAGTAATCAGATACGTGCGAACCGTAAATGAATAAGTGTGAGTGCTTTTCGTTTAGCTTGTAGTTACCCTGTGCAGAAAAAGAGTACTTTTCGTTAGTACGCTGTGTTTCTTTAACACCGGCATCATTTTCGATCTCGTCTTCTTTATAAAGACCATCAAGCTTATATTCGTTATTCCAGCTCTCAAGGTTATGTAATACCTTTATGCCACCTTTTAGAGTGGTTGTTTCTGTATTACCGCTGGTTATGATGGCACCTAACTCACTCGTAACGTCCCACGTTTTCGTTTCATCGGCTGCGAATGCGCTAGTTGCAGCAGATGCTGCAACTAGAATTGATAAAGCTTTTAATTTCATTAAAAAATAACCTTTACTACTTTTAATTAGACAATTTAGTCTTCTTTGTGCAAATGAACGTCCATTTGCGGGAATGGAATTGTGATGTTTGCATCATCAAGTGCAATCTTAATGTTTTCCATTAAGTCGAAATATGTTGGCCAGTAGTCAGCAGAGTTAACCCATGGACGAACCACAAAGTTTACGCTTGAATCGGCAAGTTCAGATACAGCTACTGTGTATGCAGGATCTTTTAATAAACGCGTTTCTTTGTCTAGTACTGACTTAAGCACTGCTTTTGCTTCTTTAAGATCAGCGTCGTAACCAACACCAATTACTAAGTCGATACGACGTGTAGACTCACGTGAATAGTTAACAATTGCATCGCCCATGATTTTTGAGTTAGGCATTACAATTACTTTATTGTCTGGTGTGCGCATTTCTGTAGAGAAAATTTCAATTTTCTTAACCGTACCCGCTTTACCGCCAGCTTCAACATAGTCACCTGATTTGAACGGACGAAGTAAAATAATTAATACGCCAGAAGCAAAGTTAGATAATGAACCCTGAAGTGCTAAACCAACAGCTAAGCCCGCAGCACCTAAGATAGCAATGAATGATGTTGTCTCGATACCTAGTTGAGATAGAGCCATTAAGATTGTTGCAGCAAAAACGATTGCATAAACAATGCTCGCTACAAATGAACCTACCGCTTTATCTACTTTTTTCTTATCAAATGCTTTTTCAGTTAACCCTTCGCAGAATTTAGCGATGCGGCTACCAATAAAGAAGATAATTAGCGCCAGAACAGCCTGAACGGCGTAATGTATTATTAAATCTGAATTCTCATTGATCCAGTTCATTATTGTATCCATGTTCTCTCCTGAAGTTCATTTTTAGCGTAACGCTGTTGAAATTATATATGATCTTTGGTTAAAAAATCATTAAATAACATGCAGATTAATCAATGAGTGATTGCTTAATTGCAAAAGAGAGAGTCTAGCCCCCGAAACTGAACGCCAGCTGACCAGTATTAAGTTTCTGAAATTTCTTACTCTTTCAACTTTTTTATCTTTTTTTATATTTAGGGGTTCACAAGCCCACGTTAATTATGTAATATGCGCGCCACACCAAACATGGTGTATCTCAGTGGCGGCTGTAGCTCAGTTGGTAGAGCCCCGGATTGTGATTCCGGTTGTCGTGGGTTCAAGCCCCATCAGTCGCCCCACTCCCCCCCTTTTGTATTTCTTTTGTTGTTCCTTTATAGATTTATTCTTAGCCTAGTTACCCTAGCATTATTTTATTTCAATTTTTAGCATTTGTTTTTAACTCTCTGTTTTTATTCAGCGCATCTTATACATTTCACCTTGCTTATTTTTTAACCTCAAAGCTATTTAAAAAGTTGCTGCGCAAACGCGCCATGCAAGCATAACGCATACGGTTTAATGTAGGCGTGAAATTTATTTCGCGCGAAGAGGTTATAAGCAACGAGGTACGAGATGCGAATTGCGAGTTACGAGCAGCGAGGTGCGAGCTAGTACAGCTAAACCGAGATGGTTGTTTAATGTTGCTGAACAGGTGTGCTTTTTCGGCGTTAAAACGCCTCCTACGTGTGTCGTGTGCATCTTTTGTAGGAAGGGCTATAGCCGCGAAAGGGTTTTAAGCAACGAGGTACGCGAAGCGAGGTGCGAGCTAAATCGAGATAGTTGTTTAATGTTGCTGTACAGGTTTGCTTTTTCGGCGTTAAAACGCCTCCCACGTGTGTCGTGTGCATATTTTGTAGGAGGGGCTTTAGCCGCGAAAGGGTTATAAGTAACGAGCATCGAAAAGCGAGATACGAGCTAGCACAGCTAAACCGAGATGGTTGTTTAATGTTGCTGAACAGGTTTGCTTTTCAGCGTTAAAAAGCCTCCTACGTGTGTCGTGTGCATTTTTTGTAGGAAGGGCTTTAGCCGTGAAAGGGTTTTAAGCTACGAAGTACGAGAAGCGAGATGCGAGCTAAATCGAGGTGGGTGTTTAATGTTGCTGAACAGGTTTGCTTTTTCGGCGTTAAAAAGCCCCCCACGAGTGTCGTATGTATCTTTTGTAGGAGGGGCTTTAGCCGCGAAAGGGTTATAAGCTACGAGGTACGAGATGCGGGGTGCGAACTAAATCGAGGTGGGTGTTTAATGTCGCTGAATAGGTTTGCTTTTCGGCGTTAAAACGCCTCCTACGTGTGTCGTGTGCATCTTTTGTAGGAAGGGCTTTAGCCGTGAATTTTTAAAGGTAAGTTGCTGCGCAAACGCGCGATGCAAGCATAACGCCAACGGTTTAAATAAGACAAAAAAATGCCACCTTTCGGTGGCATTACACACGGGATTATTTCTATTTACTAGAAATGCTTTACATCAAGTGCAAGGCCGACGATTTACTCGTCTTTACCTCACGCTTTTTAATTACTTCCAACTTTTCATTTTATGCCCTTTCACAGCATAGAAAAGTATGAATAAATAACAAGGCAACATCACAATATAAGCCATTTGTTGCGCCTCGGCACTTTTAACGCCGCCACTTGCCAAGCCCCAAAATAACGGACCAAATGCACCGCCGGCAATACCCATAACAAGCAAGCCCGACCCCACACTGGTAAGCTTACCTAAGCCCGAAAGCGCTAGCGGCCAAACTGCTGGCCAAACAATTGCATTGGCAAAGCCTAGCACAGCAATCAGCAATAAGGTATCAGGAAGTACCGATTTTAGGCCAAGCAATGTAGAAATAACAACCGACTCATTACTGCCAGTTACTATCGCAAGCGTTAACACACAGCCTAACAGCGCTGAAATAGTCAGTGCTGCCTGCTGAGACAACACTCGTGGAATCAATAATATACCTAAAAAGTAACCAAGTACCATACAACCCATGGTGTACGATGTCATCACACTGTATTGCTCGACACCCAATGACAGAGCAAAGCTACCAATGGTGTCACCAGCAATTACCTCGACAGCCACATACACAAACAACGCTACAATCCCTAACGCAAGGCTCGGATGCGCCAATGCTTTTTTAACTTGCCCAGGCTGCTGTTCATCAGCATCATCAATTAGTTCAGGTAACGGCATTTTGGTCACTGCGAAGCCAAGTATACCAATAAAAAGTGCCATCCCTAAATACGGTAATATTAAGCCATTGGCCATGGCATCGATGTCAGCTTGGCTGAGCTCTTTACCAACAAACCCTTTAAAATCACTCAATATGAGTGCGGTAAACACAATCGGGGCTACAACCCCTGCACCTTTATTTAAAATACCCATAACACTTACGCGGGCTGCGGCTGATTCCTCGGGACCAATTCTTACCACATACGGGTTCACCGCTGTTTGTAGTAATGTTTGACCCGCGCCCATAACGAGTTGCGCAAATAAAAACAGTGCAAACACTTGTGTTTTTGCAGCAGGAATAAATAACAACCCTGCAACCATCATGGTTGCCATGCCAAGGGCCATACCATTTTTGTAACCCACCTTACGAATAATCATCGCTGATGGAATCGCAGTGAATGTTACCGCGATATAAAACGAGAAAATAATCAACGACGCCTGAAACGGCGAAAGCTGCAAAACTTGCTGCAGAAAAGGCATTAAAGAGCCATTTAACCAAGTAGCAAAGCCTAAGATAAAAAACAGCGTGGCAACGATAGCCATAGGTATTAGGCTGCTTTGTTTATTCGTTTCTGACATGGTAATTCCCATTCATAGCATTGACTCAATTTATCAACGCTATTTGTTCAAGATGATTATAAATACGTTTGATGAAATATTTATAACACTAACGCAACAAAAATGACAGCGCTGCCATTAAACTGACATCAAATTGTAGTCATAATACGATGCCTTTAGTTAAAAGCAAGATAATAAAAAAGGGCCAAAGGCCCTTTTAGTTTGCTTGTAATCTATTAATTTACATAGGTTATTCGGCTTGTTTGCTGCGAATTTAAACGGCTACGCAAGGCTACATTTGCATCATTTTCAACACTGATCGGATCAGCATAAAGCTGCCAATTTTTTCCATTATCTAGACTGTATTCAATGCTTAAATAGTTAAACGCTGTGTTGGCTTTTAACGTCCCATTTTCAATAACAGCTCCGGGCACAGGTAAATGCAAATTGATACCATCTTGCGCCAGCTTTTCGAGCTCTTTTAAACCCACAGCGCTTGAGAATTCAGCCCAGTCTTTCGCTTGCTTTTTGGTATCGACATTTTCGCCTTCCCACTCTGCTTTGTGCCACGCACGTTCTGCAACTGACAAAATACGCGGAAAAATCATCGCTAACACCTGATCTTCTGTGCGGATAGTTTCAGACCACACCTGACCTTGCATACCCAGAATATTTTCAGGTTTCTCAAGCTTAGGTAACGGGCGACCAACCAAGGCTTCTAAATTAACAATTGGCTCGCGAGTACGGGTATAGTCTGCGTTCGCGTATACATCGTCTGGCATGTAGTTAAAGGTTTTTTTAGTATCGGTGTAACGGGTTGCCCAATAATAACCACGCTCTTCTGGGCTGGCTTCATAGGGATGATCGAAATATAAGTGCGTGCCATGTGATAACACCACTTGGTAGCCCGCATTTGCTAACCGATATGCTCTGTCTGCAACGCCCCACTCCCAAATATTATCCCATGTATTAACCGTAAAGGTTTTATTTGGGAATTCATCACGTTTAAATGAATTCTCACGGTCATACATAATGCCGTCTTCCCAAATTCCTGGGGAAATACCGCGCTTTTCTAATAGTGTCGCGACGCGTTGCGTGAAGTATGGTTTAAGATCAGCGGGGCCCGACACGCCATTACTCGGCTCGGCAAATAACGCCTGACAAACAGGTGAGCCAATCCATGAACCAGCCCCCACTTCATCACCACCAATGTGTAGGTTTTTCAGCTGTACGCCCGCTTCGCGGTACATTTGTTGTAATTCATACGTTACTTTATCTAAAAATGCATAGGTTGAATCCATACAGACATTCATCGAATTATCTTTGTAATTTTGTACCGTCATATACACTGAGGTATCTTTCGGATCGGTCAGTAGATACTGTGTTGCAGGACCCATATCCACTTGTTGTATTTCTTGCTTGGCCGAGCCAGTTTTTATATTGTTTTTAGCTGCTTTTTCGGCTTGTTCGAGCATATTATGATAACGTGCCTCCATCGCTTTTATTGAAGCACGCGCATGCCCGGGTCCCTCTACTTCAGGGATGATCTGAATATGGCGATCTTTTGCGTATTTTAACAGTTCAACAAATTCTTCGCGTTTTAAGTAACCATTACCCGAACCTGTTTTAAATGGTCCCGTACCTAGCTGCGTTAATAAACAGGTGCGCTCTTCTAAATCAAAACAACGGTATCCACCTACCTCGGTAAGCTCGGGTAGGCCAGGTATTTCGAGTCGCCAACCTTCATCTTCAGAAAAATGCCAATGTAGCTTATTCATTTTATAGCGCGCCATTTGCTCAACGAGCTTAAACATGGCTTCTTTACCGTGAAAGTTACGGCCATTATCGTAATGCATACCACGCCAGCCATAGCGAGGTGAGTCTTCTAATTCAAGCTGAGGTAAGCTTGCTGAGCCTTGGGTTGCTGCTGGCATCAAATTAAGCACACTTTGCATCGCATAAAACACACCAGCATTATCACTGCCGACGATGTTAATGACTTCATCATCAATTTCGAGGGTGTAGCTTTCAGCTTTACCGGCATTCAGTGCAGGGTCGACTTTAAGACGAATAAGTTTCTCTTTACCAAGGTTAATATGGTCAGGCTGCGCTTTAAGGCTAATACCATAGTCATCTTGTAAGTCTTGCATAAACACCATTACTTCGTGCTTGAGCTGACCTTGATAACTAATTTGCCAATCATTATTGATGGTTGTTGTACCCCGGTTAAAGTCAACTTTGCGTGGTTTTGGAATAATGCGTTTTAGTGCATCTTCTTTACTTACAGCAACGTTATCGGCATTGTTTCTTTCAAAGCGTACTTTAGGCGTTGCAAGCACAGATAAATCTTTCGGCTCGTTATAGCGGTATAATTGGTTATCGCGCGTAAACGGCATTACAAATTGTTTAAAGTCTTCGGTATCTGTGTTTGCAAATACCGCTGGCTTATTTTTTCCTGAAACAAAAAATGCACGCGGCATAAAATCGCTGTAAGCAACAACCCATACTTGTGCATCAAAAGGCAGTTCTAGGCTTTCACCCGCTGCTAACCCTTTAAAGCTGCTCGTTGGCACTATACGGTGTAAGTCACCATTAACATGTTCAATATTTAAGCCTGCGACATGTTCGGTCGAAATTTTACGAACAGAGTGAATATAAAGCTGCCAATCACTTTCACCCGCAGGCAAAGCCACGTCAGAGCGATTATTAAGCGTAATTTGACCTAAGAACCCCGCGTCTTTATTACGGAAATTATCTTCTACCGAAAATAGTAATTCAGTGTCTTTAGCAAAGTGATTAACCTGTGATTGCGTCAGTGTCGCATGTGCGACTACAGGTGATGCTACCAGTATCGCGGCGAGTATTGACCTCTTAAAATCCATTACTTTCTCCTCGTTTAAGCCCTGAGTTTACGGTATTTATTCCGTAATATTTGTCATTTTTGTTTATTATTCATACCTATCATATAAAAACTAAAATGACAGCGCTATCATTTTATTAAAAATAAGCGGGTAGCTTCATCGTAGGAGGCGTTTTAACGCTAATTTTATTAAATAGATGTTGCTGCGCAAACGCACCATGCAAGCATAACGCCTACGGTTTAATGTAGGCGTGAAATTTATTTCGCGCGAAGGGGTTATAAGCGACGAGATGCGAGATAAATAAGCTTCGAGATACGAGGTGCGAGCTAATACAGTTATACTGAGAAGGTTGTTTAATGCCAGTTAATAGGTTTGCTTTTCGCCGTTAAAACGCCTCCTACGTGTGTCGTGTGTATCTTTTGTAGGAGTGGCTTTAGCCGTGAAAGGGTTATAAGCAACGAGCATCGAAAAGCGAGATACGAGCTAATACAGTTATACTGAGAAGGTTGTTTAATGCCAGTTAATAGGTTTGCTTTTCGGCGTTAAAACGCCTCCTACTTGTGTCGTGTGCATTTTTTGTAGGAGGGGCTTTAGCCGCGAATTTTAAAAGAGGTGATGCTGCGCAAACGCGCCATGCAAGCATAACGCCTACGGTTTAATGTAGGCGTGAAATTTATTTCGCGCGAAGAGGTTGTAAGTTACGAGGTGCGAGGTGCGAGCTAAATCGAGATGGCTGTTTAATGCCAGTTAATAGGTTTGCTTTTCGGCGTTAAAACGCCTCCTACGTGTGTGATGTATGTCACTTGTAGGAGTGGCTTTAGCCGTGAAAGGGTTATAAGCAACGAGCATCGAAAAGCGAGATACGAGCTAATACAGCTAAATCGAGATGGTTGTTTAATGCCGCTGAAAAGGTTTGCTTTTCGGCGTTAAAACGCCTCCTACGTGTATCGTGTGCATCTTTTGTAAGAGGGGCTTTAGCCGTGAAAGGGTTATAAGCTTCGAGAAGCGAGGTGCGAGCTAATACAGCTAAATCGAGAAGGTTGTTTAATACCACTGAACAGGTTTGCTTTTTCGGCGTTAAAACGCCTCCTACGTGTGTGATGTATGTCACTTGTAGGAGTGGCTTTAGCCGTGAATCTTATAAAGGTGTTGCTGCGCAAACGCGCCATGCAAGCATAACGCCTACGGTTTAATGTAGGCGTGAAATTTATTTCGCGCGAAGAGGTTGTAAGCAACGAGTGACGAAAAACGAGATACGAGCTAATACAGTTATACTGAGAAGGCTGTTTAATACCGCTGAATAGGTTTGCTTTTCGGCGTTAAAACGCCTCCTACGTGTATCGTGTGCATCTTTTGTATGAGTGGCTTTTTGTAGGAGTGGCTTTAGCCGTGAATGTTATAAAAGAGATGTTGCTGCCTAAATGCGCCATGCAAGCATAACGCCTACGGTTTGTTGTAGGCGTTAAATTTATTTCGCGCGAAGAGGTTAAAGCGGCTTTTAAATCTTCATACAAAGATACTTCTCTTCTAGATACTCATCTAAGCCTTGATGACCACCTTCACGACCCAGGCCCGACTGTTTCACACCACCAAATGGGGCAACTGGGTTTGAGATAAGCCCTTCGTTAATGCCTATCATGCCGTATTCAAGTGCTTCACTTACGCGATAAATTTGCTTGATGTTGTCACTGTAAAAATAAGCAGCTAAGCCATAAGGCACATCATTGGCAAGTTTCAGTACTTCTTGCTCGTTATCAAAGGCAATAATGCTGATTACAGGACCAAACACTTCATCATGGTAAATATCCATCTCTGGGGTGACATCAGTCAAAATGAGTGGCGCTTGAAAACTGCCCTCAAGCTCCTTATTATCGCCAATTAAAGAAGCCCCTTTGTTCACCGCATCTTCGACTAAGCTTTGTACCTTCTCTTTTGCTTTTGGGTAAATTAATGGGCCAATATCCACCCCTTCATCAAGGCCATTGCCTACTTTTAACTCTGCTACTTTGTCAGTGAGTTTTTCAAGCACGGTTTCAAGCACTGAGCGCTCTACAAAAATACGGTTTGCGGCGACACAGGTTTGCCCTGCGTTTCTAAACTTCGCGCCCATGAGCCCTGTAACGGCGTCATCTAAATTGGCATTTTCAAAAATAATAAAGGGAGCATTACCACCGAGCTCCATCGATGTGTTCTTAATTGTAGAAGCACACTGAGCGAGTAATTGCTTACCGACACCAGTTGAACCTGTGAAAGTAAATTTACGTACGCGCTCAGACTCTGTCATGATTTCGCCGACCATTTTTGCGTTTTCAGAGACCACCACATTTAAGGCACCTTTCACGAAACCGGCTTTATCAGCGAGATATGCAAGTGCAATTGCACACAACGGCGTATGCTCAGAAGGTTTAATAACAAAGCTACAGCCTGCCGCATATGCGGGGGCAACTTTACGCGTGATCATGGCAATCGGGAAATTCCACGGTGTAATACCTGCTACCACACCCACGGGCTGCTTTATTGTTGATAAACGATGCTGACTATCCGTCGCAGGAATACTATCGCCGTAACTGCGTTTGGCTTCTTCGCTAAACCATTTAATAAACCCGGCACCGTACTCCACTTCACCCAATGCTTCTTTTAAAGGTTTACCTTGCTCTTTGGTCATTAACTCAGCAAGTTGTTGTTTATGCTCAATGACTAAGTCGTACCAACGTCGCAACGTTTCACTGCGCTCAGTCGCCGTTGTTTGCTTTAGTTTGCTAAAGGCTTCGTCGGCACTTTTTATAGCCAGTTCAACCCCGGCTTTATCAATATTAGAGACATGGGTAATCGCCTCTGCGGTTGCGGGGTTATCGACACTAAAACGCTGGCTTGTAGAATAAAAGTCACCGTCGATAAATGAATCAGAAAAAACCAAATCAGACATAGAACCTCCAAGTTAAAGACACTAGAAATCAGAAATCTGACGACTATCATCTGAAATCTACTATCTGACAGCTAAAAAACAAAAAACCGCTGTAGAGACCAAGCAACTACAGCGGTTTTTAGGTATTCAAAGCCGTTAAGAATTAATGCTCTTCATTAACGATATTGAGATTATACTTTGGAATTTCAACCACAAGATCTTCATCTTTAATGATTGCTTGGCAACCAAGACGTGACTCTGGTTCAAGTCCCCATGCTTTATCTAACATGTCGTCTTCTAGCTCATCACTTTCGTCTAGAGAGTCAAACCCTTCACGAATAATTAAATGACATGTCGTACACGCGCATGATTTTTCACAGGCATGTGGGATGCTAATGCCATTTTTAAGCGCAACATCTAATACAGTTTCGCCTGCAGGTGCTTCAATTGCTGCGCCTTCTGGGCATAACTCTTCGTGTGGAAGAAAAATAATTTGTGGCATACCTTACCTCGTTAAACTTCGTCTACTGACTGCCCTTGCAGCGCTTTTTTAATTGATGCGTCCATTCTACGCGCAGCAAACTCGCTACTTGCATTATCTACAGCTTCAATCGCTGCTTTAATTTCTGCCGGTGTTGTGGCACTTTCGCGTACCGCAATAAGTTTAGCAATTTCTGCTTTTAACACACTTAATTCTTGTTCATCAAGCAATTGGCTATCGGTTGCGAGTGAAGCTTCAAGTGCTTCAACAACACGTAATGCTTCAACTTGCTGCTCTTTGAGCATTCGCGCTTCCATGTCGTCTTTGGCATTTGTCATCGACTCTTTCAGCATATTAGCAACTTGGTCATCCGATAAGCCAAATGAAGGTTTTACCTGTATTTCAGCTTGCACACCAGTTGATTTTTCCATTGCTGATACGCTCAATAGACCATCGGCATCAACTTTAAAAGTAACACGAATATGCGCTGCACCTGCCGCCATAGCCGGAATGCCCTTTAAGCTAAATTTAGCCAGCGATCGACAATCATCTACTAATTCACGCTCGCCTTGCAGAACGTGTAATGACATCGCCGTTTGACCATCTTTAAAGGTGGTGAACTCTTGTGCACGTGCCACCGGGATTGTGGTGTTACGTGGAATGATTTTCTCAACCAAACCGCCCATGGTTTCAAGACCAAGCGAAAGTGGTAATACATCGAGCAATAACATGTCTGAATCAGGCTTATTACCCGCTAACACATCTGCTTGCAAAGCAGCACCAAGGGCCACAACACGATCGGGGTCAATTGAGGTCAGTGGTTCTTTATCAAAAAATGCCGCAACTTGAGAGCGTACAATCGGCATGCGGGTAGACCCACCCACCATAACAACTTGCAGTACTTCTTGGTTTTCGATACCGGCATCTTTTACCGCACGTCGGCACGAGCGAAGCGTTTTCTTTACAAGTCCTAGCGCCAATTCATCAAAGGTTTCGCGCGTTACTTCAACTGTGTAGCTTTGGCCATCAAACTCTAAGCCAACGTTCACTGTTTGGTATTGGCTTAATGCTTCTTTACAGGCTTTTGCTTTATTGATGAATAAACGTAAAACCGATGCCGATAACTCGTTAACACCCGTTTGCTGCTTAAAGTAGTCAACCAGTAATGAGTCGAAATCATCACCACCTAGGCTCGAATCACCGCCTGTCGCCATGACTTCGAATACCCCTTGATGCAGGCGTAAAATAGAGATATCGAAAGTACCGCCACCCAAGTCATAAACGGCAATAATGCCTTCTTGACCTGAGTCTAGGCCGTAGGCAACTGCCGCCGCTGTTGGCTCGTTGAGTAAGCGTAAAACATTAATACCCGCAAGTTCAGCCGCGTCTTTAGTGCTTTGACGCTGTGCATCATCAAAGTACGCTGGCACAGTGATCACGGCGCCCATAATATCTTGGCCGGCAAAGCTTTCTTCAGCACGTTGTTTTAAGGTTTTTAATATTTCACTTGAAGCAGACACCGGGCTGATTGCGCCAGCAACAGTGCTAATGGCAAGTGAGCCATTATGTTCACAAAACTGATACGGTAATTGACCGTAACTTTGCTCAATTTCGGTTTGTGTTTTGCCTAAGAAGCGCTTCACTGAAATGAGTGTATTTGCTGGATCTTGTGTAGCCGCTGCAGCCGCTTGTTCACCCACTAATATGCTGTCTGCTTGGTACTGAACAACCGACGGCAGCATTGCATTACCTGCAAGGTCTGTTAGTGTGCGAGCTTCGCCACTTTGGACAGTCGCAACAAGTGAATTTGTTGTACCTAGGTCAATACCCACTGCCAATTTGTGCTCATGTGGTGCCGCGCTTTGCCCCGGCTCAGCAATTTGCAATAATGCCATAATGCTCTTTTAAACTCTTAAATAGCTGTTAAGTTACAACTAACGATTAATCATCAAATAAACTGTCTTCAATTCGCTCAAGTTCTTCGCGTAGCTTATAAACAAACTTTAACTTACGAATATTATCTGCCGCTGCCTGCCATTGCTGTTCATCATTGCTTGCTAGCTGATCAGCCAGTTCGCTGCTGTATTGCGTGTCTAACTGTTTAATTTGCGTTTCAAACTGGGCAATTGCTGCATCAGGATCTGCGGCATTTTCAAGCTCTTCGAGCTCTTCTCGAAGCTCCATTTGCTGCATTAAGAATAGCGGATCTTGTAATGTTTGTTGTTCAGCACGAATATCAACGCCCAACTCACTAAGCATGTATTCAGCACGCTTTACCGGGTGTTTTAATGTTTGTAATGCGTCATTGATTTCAGCCGCGTTTTGCACAGCAAGTAGTTTATCGCGGCTACTAGCACTGGCATGACGATCTGGATGAACTGCACGTTGCAGCTCGAGGTAGTGTTTATTAATAGTCGCTAAATCAATGTTATAGTCTACTGGAATCGCAAATAACTCAAAGTAACGCATTACATAATCCAACTCGGTAAACAGAAAAAGAACAAAGCCCTACACAGGTAGGGCTTCAAGCAAGGAAAACGTGCTAGCTTAAACGGTAAAGCTTTCGCCGCAACCACACTCATCGGCCTGATTCGGGTTATTAAACTTAAACCCTTCGTTCAAACCTTCTTTAGTGTAATCAAGTTCAGTGCCGTCTATGTACACTAAGCTTTTAGCATCAACGATTACTTTCACACCGCGACATTCAAAAACCTCGTCGCCATCTGCTAACTCATCAACAAATTCAAGAACATAAGCAAGACCTGAACAGCCCGTCGTTTTAATGCCTACGCGAAGGCCAATGCCTTTACCGCGATTTGCTAAAAATGATTCTACGCGGTTTGCTGCCGCATCTGTCAATGTCACTGCCATGAATTTATCTCTTACTTCGCTTGTTTGCTTTTGTAATCAGCAATCGCTGCTTGAATCGCGTCTTCTGCTAAAATTGAACAGTGAATTTTCACTGGTGGTAATTCAAGCTCTGCACTGATATCAGTGTTTTTGATTGTTGAAGCTTCGTCTAATGTTTTACCTTTCACCCACTCTGTTACAAGTGAAGAAGAGGCGATTGCGCTACCACAACCATATGTTTTAAATTTTGCATCTTCAATAACACCTTCTGGTGATACTTTAATTTGCAATTTCATTACGTCACCACACGCAGGTGCACCCACCATACCTGTTGCAACAGATGGATCATTTTTGTCTAAAGAACCCACGTTACGTGGATTTTCAACATGATCGATTACTTTATCACTATAAGCCATAATACTATCCTCACTACCTGCTAGCGGCGGCGATCACTGATTAGTGATGCGCCCACTCAACTGAATCTAAATCAATACCTTCTTGATGCATTTCCCATAAAGGAGACATCTCACGTAAACGGCCAATCGAGTTTTTGATTAGTTCGACGGTATAATCAATCTCTTCTTCAGTCGTAAAGCGGCCAATGCTGAAACGAATTGAGCTGTGTGCTAATTCGTCGTTACGGCCTAACGCACGTAGTACATAAGAAGGCTCTAAGCTTGCTGAGGTACAGGCTGAACCTGATGAAACAGCAATGTCTTTAACAGCCATTAATAACGACTCACCTTCAACAAAGTTGAAGCTGATGTTTACAATACCCGGAACTGACTGACTTGGTTCACCATTAAAGTAAACTTCGTCCATATCAGCCATAATGCCATCAACCAAACGCTTACGAAGTGCGCTGATATGTGCATGGTCTTTTTCGAAATCTTCTTTTGCGATTCTAAATGCCGCACCCATACCCACTAATTGGTGAGTAGCCAGTGTGCCTGAACGCATACCACGCTCATGACCACCACCGTGCATTTGTGCTTCTAAACGAGCACGTGGCTTACGACGAACATACAATGCGCCAACACCTTTCGGGCCATATACTTTGTGGCCAGAGAACGACATAAAATCAACTTTTAACTGTTGCACGTCGATAAGTACTTTACCTGCACTTTGTGCCGCATCAACGTGGAACATAATTTTGCGCTCACGGCACATTTCGCCGATTGTCGCGATATCTTGGATAACACCTAGCTCGTTGTTAACGTGCATGACACTAACAAGTACCGTGTCATCACGCATAGCGGCTTCAAGCTTTTTAAGGTCAAGTAAACCGTTTTCTTCAACGTCCATATAGGTTACTTCGAAACCTTGACGCTCTAATTCACGACATGTATCAAGCACTGCTTTGTGCTCTGTTTTAACCGTGATTACATGCTTGCCTTTCTTTTTATAGAACTGTGCAGCACCTTTAATGGCGAGGTTATTTGATTCTGTAGCACCTGAAGTGAAAACAATTTCACGTGGATCAGCGTTAATCAGATCAGCAATGTCTGTACGCGCTTGATCAACCGCTTCTTCTGCTTGCCAACCAAAACGGTGTGAGCGTGATGCAGGATTACCAAAATTACCGTCCATAGTCAGGCATTGCATCATTTCTTTTGCCACACGTTCATCAACAGGCGTGGTTGCTGCGTAATCTAAATAAATCGGTAACTTCATTTCTCTCTCCGCTTTCGTCAAGCTACAGTTGACAGCTTACTTGAATGTTTTCCAGTTGCTTAATTGCAGTGTTGATGCTGTTATCTTGGCGCGATGCGACTTCTTTCACATCTGATTTTTCTACCAATTCAGCAAGGGTAATACTATTTAAAAAATCTTCGATACGCGCGCTTAAATCTGACCACAATGTATGAGTCAAACAGCGCATGCCACTTTGGCAGCCACCCGTTGCACCATGGCAGCGAGTTGCATCAACAGACTCATCAACGGCATTGATAACATCGCCAACAGAAATCTCATTCGCGCCACGTCCTAATAAATATCCACCACCTGGGCCACGCACAGAAGTCACAAGGCCATTTTTACGTAAACGGGCGAATAATTGTTCGAGGTAAGACAACGAAATTTCTTGTCGCTCAGAAATATCGGCAAGGGGCACTGCACCCACATTTGTATGGAGTGCAACATCCAACATGGCGGTTACTGCGTATCTGCCTTTTGATGTTAACTTCATGGAGCCCCCGATGTTACTGCACGCTAAGGTGTGCAAATTTTAATTACCAGACCAAAATAGTCAAGTATTATCACGTGATAAAAATTGATACTTGCCATTGATAAAACCGAATACCCGACTAAATTGGTCAAGTACTATGTCTATTGTAATTACCTGAGTAATTTAGTCAAGTATTATGCTTATAACCTGTGATTATTTTATAGACTTATTAATTGAAGTCAGAATGCCGCGTAAGATATTCATTTCGGCTTCTTCTGGGCGCGCACGATTAAACAAACGACGTAATTTAGTCATCACCATACCTGGGTGCTGTTTGATGATAAACCCGGTGTCGTTTAATGTTTGCTCTAAATGCTCATAGAACAACTCAGTTTGTTTTGCGTTAGGGTAAGTAACGTCGTCTTGTTCTTGCTGTTTTGGCTGGGTGTTTAAATACGCCATACGTGTTTCATAGCACAGAGTTTGTACTGCCATAGCAAGGTTTAATGAGCTGTATTCTGGGTTCGCAGGAATGCACACATGATAGTTACACTGTTGTAACTCTTCATTGGTTAAACCGCTATTTTCACGACCAAACACGAGTGCAACCGGGCCACTCGCCGCTTCTGCCACTAATTTTTCACCACATTCACGTGGCTCAACCATCGGCCAAGACAAGGTGCGCGAACGAGCACTGGTGCCAATCGTTAAACTACAATCAGCAATCGCATCAGCAAGGGTATCAACAACCACGGCTTTGCCTAAAACATCGGTTGCACCTGCAGCAAGCGCACTGGCATGACTATCAATTTCACATGCAGGGTCAACAAGATAAAGGTTTGATAAGCCCATCGTTTTCATAGCACGTGCTGCTGAGCCAATATTACCAGAATGAGATGTGTTAACTAATACGATACGAATATCATCAAGTGTCATTGCGTTGTTACTTACTGAATGTCAAAAATTGCGCGAATTCTACCATGAAAGCTATTCTGGAGGCTATACAGATCACGCGATCAATCAGTATTGATCACAGATCATGGGCGGTGCTAGGGGTTTTTCTTTTACTAGTACATCCTTATTTTTAGTATCAGATTTATGTATGAAACGCCCCGTATAATTTTTAGCTTTTAAAAATAGTCAGATAGAAATTTAATTTAAAATCAGTTCAGTACAAAAAACAACCAAAAGTATTTCCGCTTTGTTGTTTACTTTGCAGTAAAAACCGCTAGAATACGCCGGCTTAAATATATTCGTTCTTTTACAACCCAAAGGTAATGCTATGCATCCAATGTTAAACATTGCGGTTCGCGCTGCGCGTAACGCAGGCAAAATTTTACTTCGCGCAAGTGAAGACTTATCAAAAGTTGATGTACAACAAAAAGGCACTAACGATTTAGTGACTAACATCGATAAAGAAGCTGAAGCCGCAATCCGTGACACTATTTTAAGATCTTACCCTGATCACTGTATCGTTGGTGAAGAACTAGGTGAGCACAAAGGCAAAGATGCAGATTACCAATGGATTGTTGACCCACTTGATGGCACAACAAACTTCATCAAGGGTATCCCTCATTACGCAGTATCAATTGCACTTAAAGTAAAAGGTCGTTTAGACCAAGCTGTTATCTATGATCCAATTCGTGGTGAATTATTCACAGCGTCTCGCGGTCAAGGCGCACAGCTTAACAGCAAGCGTTTACGTGTATCAAAAACTAACGAGTTAGCAGGTTCTATTCTTGCTACAGGTTTCCCGTTTAAACAAAAGCATCACTTAGACGCATACTCTGAGGCATTCAAAGCTTTATTTATTCACACGGCTGATATTCGTCGTGCAGGTTCTGCTGCTCTTGATATGGCGTATGTTGCAGCTGGCCGTGTTGATGGCTTTTTCGAAATTGGCCTTAAGCCTTGGGATACAGCCGCTGGTGAGCTTTTAGTTAAAGAAGCGGGCGGTATGGTTGTTGATTTCGCAGGCGGTATTAACTACAACCAAAGCGGCAACATTATCTGTGGCGCGCCTAAATTAACACAAGCAATCATTCGTGAAATTCGTCCAGTATTAACTGAGTCACTACTTCGCTAATGACCCATTAGTTCTAACGCGTGATTAGCATGACAAAAAGGAGCTACGGCTCCTTTTTTTGTGGCTGAAAATAGTCATTCTCCAACTTTATTTCTATGGCACTCTTTTCTGTAAACGGCAGACCGGCTAAGTCTTCAGCAAAGTAACTGTTGAACAGCTGATCAAACTCACCTGAGCTTTTCATCGCGTTTAAGCCTGTTAATAATACCTCGGCTAGCTCTGGCTTGTTATTGCTAACAAAAAAATAAAAAGCGCTCGGGTAGCTAATATAGACATTGGGCACAATCGCCAGTTGCTCACTATTTATTTGCTTAAGCTCTGAAGTCACCTCGATAAATGAACGCGGGAAGTAATCAACCCGGCCACTTATAACTAAGTTAAACATTGCTTGATAATTCGCCAGTGGCCGAACCGCTAAGCCATTTTGCGCCAATATTTTTGTATCAGGCCAGTCATGACCTTGTATAGCGGTAAACGCCATTAAGTCTTGTTTAGTTTTTACCTCTTTAAACCGCGGTAAAAATTCACGTTTTGTAAGCAGTGCGCGTTTACCGATAAACCCTTTAAATAAAGGGACTGGAACAGCAATCGCTAGATGCTCTCGCTCTGGGCTGGTCATACTCCAGTAGACATCGGCTTGGTTTTCGTCGAGCATGAGTAATGTGCGCTGTTGATGAGGGTGCACCAGTACTTCGTTTATAACGGTGGGATACTTTGCGGCACGAAACGATGCACCTAACAGCGCGTGTAAATAATGATCGCGCTGATACAAGGGACGTTGCTCTATGGCTAAGTTCACCACATTTTTGGCATCAATAGGCAGGCTGCATCCTAGGCTTAGCACAACAAGGATTGCACTACATAGTCGCTTCATTATTATTATTCTTAACGTGTTTTTTTTAACCTACACTGGCTTAGAGTGAGACACAAGTGAAATTGGCCGAACTCAAATTTTCTTCATAACCCTATTTGCAGGGTGTCATCGCTCGCGACACTTAGCCTCACCACTGCCGGGGCCGGACAACGACGCTTACAAACAAATAAGTGACTCGTTTTAAAGCGTTTGGCCTCTTTTTTCGCATCGGTTGCGAGTGCTGCAACTTGGTGGCTATTAATGCATTGCTCAAGGTCAGGTTTAACGAGACCAATCGACAGCGTTAGCAAAGGTACAAACTGTTTTTTACCTTCGCGGTTACTCGCCCAATACCCACCTTGCGAGATGTGTTCAGGGGTAAAAAAGGCGCGTGATTTCTCTTCAAATTCTGAAATGATCGCATGGCACCTATGCTCTGCATCGTCTTTATCGAATACCACCATAAAATCATCGCCACCAATGTGACCAACAAAGCCTTTGCTTTTGCTACAAACATCAACGATCACTTCGGCTAATAATTTGATCACACTGTCGCCACTGGCGTATCCATACAAATCATTAAATTGCTTAAAGTGATTTAAATCGACATACGCTAACGAAAACGCATAACTATTGCGCAGCCTTAATTCGATAGCTTCATTTATTGCCACATTACCGGGTAGCATGGTCAATGGATTTGCGTGTTGAGCGTGGCGTATTTTTTCTTCGGTGATGTGTTTGAGAATATTACGCAAAGGTGCCAATCCTAAGTAGTCGCCGTTGCGTGTTATGACGATATGGCGGCGAATATCGAATTCAAATTCGGTGATTTGTTGACTAACCGTATCAAGCAATTCGTTTTCATCAACCACTAGCGGTTGCTTATCCATTAGTGTGGTAACAGGCTGCTTATCATAAAGCGCGTGACCATAAGGAGCTGCAAACACCTCGGTAAGTTGATCTCTGTGTAATAAGCCTACGGGACTATTTTGCTCAAGGACAGCAAGACTGGTGAGTGTTTTATCTTGCTCAAAAATACTGTGCGCATCTTTACAACGGGTATTCGCCTCAATACTGGCATGCTCAACAGCAAGCCAACCGATAGCCATTGATTGTTCAAAGCTGCTGCTGTTGTCTGATGATTCAAGGTGTTTTAAGCAATGCAGATTAATTTGGTAACTGGGCTGTAAACTCGGTCTTTCTAATAAAAAGCCCTGTGCATGCTGCACTCCTAAACTTTCGAGTAAACGTAACTCTTCTACGCGCTCGATACCTTCGGCAATCACTTGGGTATTCGTGGCTTTAGCCAATACAATGATTGATTTTAGAAACTCTTTTTTCACCACACTTTGGTCACAGTGATCAATAAAGTAGCGGTCAATCTTTACAAACTCAGGGCATAACTCAGACCACTGCTTTAACCCCGAATAACCTGCCCCTAAATCATCAATGGCAATTGAAAAGCCTAATTGACGATAATGCGCGATGGTCTTTAACAGTAAACATCCGTCGTCTACTTTTTCTTGTTCAGTTACTTCAATGACAACGCGATTAGCCGCCAGCCCAAAATGTTCAACTAGGTGTAATGTTTCGCCTTTAGGATGACATGGGTCGAGCAGTGTTTTAGGGCTGACATTTAAGAACAACTTACCTTGCAGGTTGAGCTTAACAAAGTTTTCAATGGCTTTACTGCGACACAAAAGCTCAAGTTCTGAAATTTTATTGCAGGCAATTGCAGCAGAAAATAAAGCGCTGGGCATCTCAAGTTCAGAGCTTTTTGGCCCCCGACTTAAAGCCTCGTAACCCAAAATATGTTGATTAGAAACATCAAAGATGGGCTGAAACAGCGTTTTAATGTCACTGTTTTCTAATATTCGCTGTAGTTGTGCACTCACCTTTCACCTAGTTTCTGTCATACAAATAGATGACTAAATTAGCAATCTAGTATGACAATTTTATGGCAAGCGCTGCGCTTCATTCACCTCTTGTTCATTTATTCCCACTAATTCCAATTGCTTAATGCGCGCTAAGCTATCGATCATTTTTAGTTCAGCCTGTTCAATATCAACATGATTCATTTGTTGTTGTGTCGTCATCGCCAAAACGGCTAACGGATTAAGTAACAGCTGTTGTATGTGATAACAGTTAGGCCCTGTAAAATCGGGTAACTCAGGTTGTAAATTAAGGGGCTCATTGTCACTAGAGATTGCCGTAAGCGGTGTGCTTTCAACATATTTAGTAATAGCGTCTAATGTCTGCTTACACTCTGGAAACACCTGATTAAACGCTAAAAATAATCCCTGTGATGAATGAACCAACGACAACAGCATGGATTTAACTTGCTGCGTATCTGACTGCCCTTGCAGTGCTGTCACAACCTGCCACGCCAAACTTTGGTACTCACCTAATTGTTGTTCTGGCGTTATTGTGGGTGGCTTTGGTGCTGACTCAGCTTGCTTGGCAACCTGTTGCTCTTTGCAACCGAGCAGTAAAAAAATAATAAATACATTACTTATTAGATACTTCATAATTTCTTCCATAAAAAAACCGCCCAAACAGGGCGGTTCTTTTTTAAGCATGGCTTATTAAGGCATAGGATCGAGATCCGCACCTTCTTTTTCGATTACTTCTGGAATTAAGTCTTCTTTACTTACACCCATTGCAATCGCCACTGCTGATGCAACATACACAGATGAGTAAGTACCGATAAACACACCAAATAGTAATGCTGTCGCAAAGCCGTGAATAGTTTGACCACCCCATACAAACAATGCAATCAATACTAAAATTGTGGTGATTGATGTTACAAGGGTACGATTCAATGTTTGCGTAAGTGAAATATCAATGATTTCTATGGTGTCATCGATACGCACTTTACGGAAGTTTTCACGAATACGGTCAGATACAACGATGGTATCGTTGAGTGAGTAACCTATCACCGCCAAAATCGCTGCTAAAATCGTTAAGTCAAACTCAAGATCCAGTATTGAGAATAAACCTAATGTGATAATAACATCGTGTAATAGTGCTGATACCGCGCCAACCGCAAAACGCCATTCAAAGCGAAATGCCACGTAGATCAAGATACAAATAAGTGCAGTTAACATGGCCAAGCCACCCTGCTCTTTTAAATCTTCACCTACACTTGGGCCCACAAACTCAATACGGCGCATTTCAACACTTGAATCAGTTTGTTTTAAGGCATCAATGATTTGGTTACCAATGACTTCTGCTTTCACGCCATCACCTTGCGGTGCAAGGCGCACAAGAATTTCTTTACTTGAGCCAAATAGCTGAACAGAGAAATCTTCAAAGCCACTTGCCGTAATTGCTTCACGTACTTTTTTCAGATCTGCAGGTTGTGCAAAGCCAACTTCAACCGCTGTACCACCGGTAAAGTCTAAACCGAAGTTTAAGCCTTTTGTAAAAAACGATACGAAAGAAGCCAAAATCAACAACGTTGATAATGTCATGGCAAACTTGCGGAACTTCATAAACGGGAGTGTTTTACCACCGAGTTTTAAGATTTGCATGCTGACTCCTAAATCGACAACTTATCAATACGCTTACCGCCAATAAACAAGTTGATTACCGCACGGGTACCAACAATGGCTGTAAACATAGAGGTGATAATACCAATCGCAAGTGTCACGGCGAAACCAGCAATTGGACCCGTGCCCACTGCAAACAGAATCACTGCTGCGATTAACGTGGTGATATTTGCATCGAAAATTGTGCTAAATGCGCTGTCGTAACCGAAATGAACGGCTTGTTGCGGACTACGGCCGTCGGCAAGCTCTTCGCGGATACGCTCAAATATAAGCACGTTTGCATCAACGGCCATACCCACGGTCAGTACGATACCTGCAATACCCGGTAAGGTTAATGCCGCACCTGGAATTAATGACATAACACCCACGATTAATACTAAGTTCGCACCAAGGGCAATATTTGCCACCATGCCAAACCCTTTGTAATAAACCAGCATAAATACAAGCACAAATGCAAAGCCTAGTACCACTGCCGTCATACCTGCTTCGATGTTTTCTTGACCTAGGCTTGGGCCTACCGTGCGCTCTTCTACAATTTGAATAGGAGCAACAAGTGCACCTGCACGTAGTAATAAGCTCAGATTATGGGCTTCAGCAGGGTTATCAATACCCGTGATTCGGAACGAACGGTCAAGACGTGCTTGAATTGTCGCCACGTTAATCACTTCTTCTACCTTAATTGGAGGAAGTGCTTTACCGTTTTCATCTGTTTTACCCGATGGCTTGTACTCAATGAATACGGTTGCCATGCGCTTACCAATCGCGCGCTTGGTGAACGCATTCATTTTTGCGCCACCTTTGCTATCAAGGCTAATGCTTACTTGCGGACGTTGATACTCATCCATTCCTGATTGCGCACCAGTAATGTGGCTACCTTCAAGAATAATGCGTTTTTTTAGTACCACAGGGTAACCGTCACGTGCCATGATCACTTCGGTGCCTGGTGGTACACGCCCTTGTAAGGCTGCACTTGGGTCAGCATCTTCGTCTACTTCACGGAACTCAAGCGTTGCCGTAGCCCCTAAAATTTCTTTGGCACGGGCTGTGTCTTGTACACCAGGAAGCTGTACGATAATACGCTCAGCACCTTGACGCTGAACGTTTGGCTCAGCAACACCGATTTGGTTGATACGGTTACGGATAATCGTTTCGTTTTGCTTGATAGCGTAATCACGAATTTCTTTAAGCTTTTGTTCGCTCATACTGGCGTAAAAAGCGTTATCACTGCTGCTATCATCAATGTACACATTGAGCGGGTAACGGGTTGATAAAAAGCGCTCTGCTGCGTCTTTATCTTCTTCGTTACGCATTTCAACACGTAAACGCTCGCTGCCAGCTACACGACGAATCGTGCGGTAACGCAGCTTTTCTTCACGTAAATCACTTTTAAAATCTTGTTCCATTTGCTCAAGCTGTGTATCAACCGCCGTCGCCATGTCGATTTCCATAGTAAAGTGAACACCACCACTTAAATCCAGACCCAGCTTCATCGGGTTACCACCCAATGCTTTTAACCACTCTGGTTGTGCTGGAGCCATGTTGATGGCAGAGATGTAATCTTCACTAAGGGAATCACGCAGTAGGTCTTGCGCTTTAAGTTGATCTTCAACATTCTTAAAACGTACAAGGATTTGTCCGTCTTCAAGTTTGCTTGATTTAACAGTAACGTTATGTTCTTTGAGGGTCGCATTTACTTTATCGAGTACGCTTAGGTCAGCATCAGTACCTTTAGTGCCCGATACTTGTATGGCCGGGTCACGACCATACAAGTTAGGAGAGGCATATAAAATACCAACGACTAACACAACAAGAACAAGTAAATACTTCCATAATGGAAACTTGTTTAACACGTGTGAGTCCTTATTTTTATTGTTATAGCGACTTCATAGTGCCTTTTGGCAATACTGCAGAAACAGCTGATTTTTGTACTGTTACTTCTGCTTGGTCGTTTAATGAGATAACGATGAAGTCTTTGTCATCAGCGATTTTAGCAATTTTACCAACTAAACCACCTTGCGTAAGCACTTCGTCACCTTTTGCCATCGCGCTCATAAGGGCTTTATGCTCTTTTACACGCTTAGCTTGCGGACGGTAAATTAAGAAATAAAATACCAGACCAAAAATACCCAACATGATTAGCATTTCCATGCCACCACCTGCTGGTGCTGCACCTGCCGCACTTGCGTGCGCGTTTGAGATGAATAAACTCATTACACTTCCTCTTTAATTTTTCTAAAAATTTAATCTGATGTATCTGCAAGCTCTGGCACTTCTTGGCCGCGGCGTGCATAAAAATCTGCAACAAATTCGTCTAGTTTGCCATGACTAATGGCATTACGTAAGCCTTCCATTACACGTTGATAATAACGTAAGTTATGAATCGTGTTTAGACGTGCGCCTAAGATTTCATTACATTTATCAAGATGATGCAAGTACGCACGTGAATAGTTTTTACATGTATGGCAATCACACTCTGGATCAAGTGGACCGGTGTCTGTTTTATGTACTGCGTTACGGATTTTAACAATGCCACCTGTCACGAATAAGTGACCATTACGTGCATTACGGGTTGGCATTACACAGTCGAACATATCGATACCACGACGCACCGCTTCAACCAAGTCTTCTGGTTTACCAACGCCCATTAAGTAACGTGGTTTGTCGGCTGGCATTTTATACGCACAATGATCAAGAATATTGATCATTTCGTTTTTAGGTTCACCCACTGATAAACCGCCCAGTGCATAACCATCAAAACCAATGTCTTCTAGGCCTTTTTGCGATTGTGCACGAAGCTCAGGGTACATACCCCCTTGGATAATACCAAACAGTGCTGCTGGATTATCACCATGGCCTTCTTTTGAACGTTTAGCCCAACGCAGCGAGAGCTCCATTGAGTCTTTGGCTTCTTTTTCAGTGGCAGGATATGGCGTACATTCGTCGAAAATCATCACAATATCAGAGCCTAAGTCGCGCTGAACTTGCATGGCTTTTTCTGGTGAAAGCATGATTTTTTCACCATTCACAGGCGAGCTAAACATGACGCCCTCTTCGGTGATTTTACGCATCGCACCTAAGCTGAATACTTGGAAACCGCCTGAATCAGTTAAGATAGGACGATCCCAATTCATGAAGTCGTGTAAATCACCGTGTTGCTTAATGATTTCTGTGCCAGGACGCAGCATAAGGTGAAAAGTATTACCAAGGCAGATTTGTGCCCCCGTATCTTTTACTTCATCGGGAGTCATCCCTTTTACCGTGCCGTAAGTACCTACTGGCATAAATGCAGGCGTTTCTACAACACCACGCTCAAAAATCAAGCGGCCGCGGCGCGCTTTACCGTCAGTGCGGTCTAATTCAAATTTCATATTATCCTCTAGTGTCGGAAAAACAGTCCAACAAGCTATAATTTAACCGCTCGATTCTAACCTGTTTGCGCATTTATTACTATTAATTGGGCTAAATTCAAAAATAAAAAGCCCGCTAGCTAAACTCTCCCCACGATGCAGAATTCAGTGTTGCACAGAGGCTTCATATCAACGCATAGCTTAGTAATAATGGCTGAAAATAAAAAACCCAGTGAAATGCTGGGCTTTTTACGGGGTAATATAAAAGATGACTAACGCTTATTTACGCGTTAAGAACATGGCATCACCATAACTGAAAAAGCGATACTGTTGCTCAATCGCTGTGTGATAAGCACCCATAATGTTTTCTTGGCCTGCGAACGCGCTCACCAACATAATCAACGTTGATTCAGGTAAGTGGAAGTTAGTGACCATAGCATCCACCACATTGAACTGATAACCCGGGTAAATAAAGATGTCAGTATCACCAAAGTAAGTATCAAGCTTGCCACCATGTACTTTTGCAGCCGACTCTAAAGAACGTACTGAAGTGGTGCCCACCGCAACAACACGCCCGCCTTTTGCTTTGGTTTCGGCTACGGCTTTTACAACCTCATCGGGAACTTCGATATATTCTGAGTGCATAACATGTTCATCAACTGAATCAACACGCACAGGTTGGAATGTACCCGCACCCACGTGCAAAGTAACAAACGCCATGTTAATGCCTTTGTCTTTTAAAGCCGCCATTAATTTATCGTCAAAGTGAAGCCCTGCTGTTGGCGCTGCAACAGCACCGGGTTTCTCACCATACACCGTTTGATAACGCTCACGATCAGCCTCATTATCTGGGCGGTCTATGTATGGCGGTAATGGCATGTGGCCAATATCGTTTAAGATATCTAATACATTTTCGTCTTTAGCAAACTCAAGTTCAAATAGCTCACCGTGACGCGCTACCATGGTTGCTTCGGCTTTGCCTTCAAGGATAATTTTAGAGCCCGGTTTTGGTGATTTACTCGCACGTACGTGAGCCAGTACACGGTGCTCGTCCAATACGCGCTCAACGAGTACTTCAAGCTTACCACCAGACTCTTTTTGGCCAAACATGCGTGCTGGTATCACTTTCGTGTTGTTAAACACTAATAAGTCATTTTCATTTACCAGAGATAAAATATCACTAAACACTTTGTGTTCAACCTGCCCTGTTGGGCCGTCGAGCGTTAATAAACGACTGCTTGTTCGATCTGCTTTTGGAAAACGAGCAATTAATTCATCAGGAAGGTCAAAGCTAAAATCAGCCACGCGCATAGAGCATATCTCTCATTAATAAAAACGCGCCAAGTTTACTCTGATACGCTTGCCACCTCAAGCAAAGCACCTCGGTTCAAGAACAAACAACCTAACCGTGTAAGCTGGTACAGGCTAATAACCGTTTTTAGGTAAAGTTTGCTTGTAGAATAATAGAAATGTCATTATTCTAACCCATTCACTAAGCATGGGTTCAGTTAAGAGGTAGTAGCGCCATGGCAAAGCAGTTGCAACTGCTAATTTTAAACGCTAGCGTTGCTGAGCGTGAAACAATTAAGTTAACACTCAACAAACTTAATGTTTTTACGTTTATTGAAGCCAACGACTCGCAAGAGGCGTTAAAAATACTTAAAAGCCAGCCGGTGGATATTATTATTACGGGCCTTGAAGTCGGCAAAATTGACGGCTGGCGCTTCTCGCGCATGATTCGCTCGGGGTTATTAAAAACCCCAAAAAATACACCTATACTGCTAACTCCCCCTATTTATTGTGAGCGTATCGCTGAAACAACAGCCCGCAGTTATGGTATTGATGCTGTATTGCCTTTTGAACGCCAAGATATGCTGCCGCAAGTCCTTGCTAATGTCCTGTCGACACACCTAGAAAAAAGCAGCCGCCTTAATTTACTCCTACTTGAAACGAATAACAGCAAAGCAAATAACATCAACGAACAACTCAAACTCAGTTTTGCTGTTACACACACGACATCGACAAAAGCAGCACTGGCGACGTACCTACAACAAAAGTTTGCAATTGTATTGATTGATGCAACTCAATCGCAATCAGATCCCGCAGGCGCGCTGATTAGCGAAATATTGCAGCATAATCCTAAACAAGCCATTGTTACCATCATTGATAACAACGATGCCGATTATGCCGAGCAACTGCTGCTCTCTGGTGTTACCGATTTTATACGCGCCCCTTATGATCAGTCTTTACTGAGCAAAGTATGTGACCATGCCGCACGCCGTGAAGATTTTATGGTGAGTTATGCAGAGTTTGCACAAAAAGTTGAGCAACTAAGCCAAAGCCAAAGCCGCTATAAAGAACTGTTTTCGGCTCACCAACGTATTTTATTGCATTTAAACACCGTGGTATTGGAGTTTGATCAGCAAGGAAATATTCGCTTTATTAACCCTGCATGGGAAAACCTCACGGGATACGGCATTAAATCAAGTTTATCTAAGTCGTTAACTGATTTTTGTTTGCCTGAGTGTCAGCCCAAGTTACAAGATACGATTCAAAGTATTTTGCACGGGGGGGAGCTACAACAGCAAGTTGAGATACAACTGAGTCATAAAAACGGCAATGCCATTTGGGTTGAATGCCGAATGCAGTTAATAAAAAACAGCCGTAACTCTGCAACGATTACAGCCACTATCGATAACATTCATGAACGTAAGCAAGCTGAGTTACAGCTTCGTCATTTAGCATTGCATGACACGCTAACTGAATTACATAACCGCTATTATTTTGATCAGCAATTGCAACGTATTTGCCAAGCCAAATACACCAATGGCGATATAGAACATGCGCTTATTTATATCGATTTAGATCATTTTAAAATCATCAATGACAGTAAAGGTCATCAACAAGGTGATATTGTGCTTAAAGAAGTCGCTCAACTCTTTACTGCCAATATTAGCGACGAGCACTTAATTTGCCGTATTGGCGGTGATGAATTTGCGGTTATTCTGAAAAACACCAATTTGCTTGATGCCCATTTAGTCGCAGAAAGTATTTGTATGGCCATTGAAAAACACCAATTTCATTCAGAAGGCCAAGAATATTCAATTAGCTGCTCAATTGGCCTAACACAAATTACCGCACAAAATAATGATCCCAACGAATGCCTTAAGCAAGCTGATATTGCGCTGTATGTTGCAAAAAGCTTAGGCCGTAATCTGGTTCATTGTTATTCAAAAGAAGACACTCACCACAATAGCCTACAAGCAGGGTTAGAATGGGGCCACAGCATTCGCCAAGCACTGCAACACGATGCAATTGAATTACATTACCAACCAATTTGGGACTTTAAACGTGGCCATGTGGCTTACTTTGAAACCTTACTGCGTTTAAAGCTTGATAATGAGCTCATTTACCCGAATCAATTTATTCCCGCATTAGAATTACTAAACGACACATACCTGATGGACCAATGTGTTATTCGTAATGCGATTAAAAGTGTTGCTGATTTTCCTGAGCTCAACCAAGTGGCTATTAATTTATCGGCACAGTCATTTTTAGATGAACGATTATTACCGCATATAGAATCGAGCCTACAAGAGTATAACGTTGAACCCACGCGTATTATTTTTGAAATAACCGAGTCAGCCAGTATCAATAATTTAGTGGCCACCCGCGCAATGATAGAGCGCCTCAATGGCTTAGGCTGCCATTTCTCGATTGACGACTTTGGCACTGGCTTTAGTACATTTAACTACCTTAAACAGCTGCCAGCACAACATGTAAAAATTGATGGCTCGTTTGTTCGCGATATGTTGAACGACCCTATCGACCTTGCGCTCGTGAAGGCGATAAACGATATTAGCCGCTCTTTAGATAAGCGTTCTGTTGCTGAATACGTTGAAAATAAAGAAATATTTTTAGCACTAAAAGAGATAGGCGTCGATTACGGGCAAGGTTACTTTATTGCACGCCCCATGCCCGTTGAAAAAATTAGCAGTGAGCTTGAAAGAATCTCTAACAATAAACTTTTTAGCTAACAACTGACTAGCTAACCCGCCCCGAATATTGATACATTTTTAAACAATTTTATTAACTTTTTATCTACCATCCTGAGAATACTCATCTATAATTAATTCACGCCAAGAGATAATGTCGCGCATTTATAGTGATAATCTAAAAAAAACATGACATTACCTTTTACATTATACATACTGAAAATGACTTAACATCTATACGTTTTTGTATTAGCGGTATTTAGGAGAAAAGTGATGACACAACTAATCGTATTGTTACTGATCGTTAATCTAGGGATAGCATATCAATGTTACCGTAATGCGACCTACAAAGGGTACCCGGTAAAAGTATTTACAGGGTTGGGCTTAGTGCCTTATTTTAATCTGGTTGTTTGGGTTTACTTATTGTTTTTACCCAGCTTAAAGCCTTTTTCAATGGATGAAAAGCAGCCCTTATAGGCTGCTTTTTTGGTTGGGAAATCAATTATTTAAAACACATAGCTTGATGCACGTTCGAGTAGTTGCGACGA
The DNA here is from genome assembly GCF_014117385.1 of Pseudoalteromonas sp. MT33b. Classification (NCBI taxonomy): domain Bacteria; kingdom Pseudomonadati; phylum Pseudomonadota; class Gammaproteobacteria; order Alteromonadales; family Pseudoalteromonadaceae; genus Pseudoalteromonas; species Pseudoalteromonas sp. MT33b. Next base: position 3,230,349 of record NZ_CP059831.1, read on the forward strand.
TTTAATATTCCCCACTACACACTGTTTAATATCTGCTTTTTTAAACACTTTAATGTGATCCATTTTACTCTGATCGAGTCCGCGAATAACAACACTGACGTGCTCATTATCGGGTAAGCTTCGTAAACCACTGCCATAATCACACAACGATAATGCAATACTGTTATTTACACTGTTTGTTAGAGCCATCATTTGCTGCTGCTGCTCTTTTGCGCGCGCTTGCTTTTTCTCTGCAAGTTGTTTGCGTAACCTTTGCTGCTTCAATGACAGCGTTTGTTGCTCTTTTTCAAGCTCTTTAATAGAGGCTTGTAACTCTTTTTTACGTTGCTCAAGTGCTTGATTTTCAGCTTCCTTATCATGACGACGCTCAAATTCAATATCACGTTTTTCGCGTTCAAGATCACGAATTTCACGGCTAATATCACGCTCTTGCTCAGCCACTTCACGGACTTGCTCTGCACTTTCACGCATCATTTCCATCGCGTGCTGATACGCTTCTTGCGTTTTAACGACCACAGCGTCGCTTATCACCTGCACATGGTCACCAAGAATCTCAATGTCGCTTATTTCATCAAAATTAATATCTGGCATAGGTGGCAAAGGAGCATCAGGTACCGATGCAAAAATAGTTGACCATCGCGACCCCCGCACGTCAAAACTAAACACCACACCTTGGTGCTGTAAATAACTTGCTGACACGTTGCTCACTTTGTTATCCGTATCTTGCTTTAAAGCAGCCGTAAGAATTTTTTCCATAATTCCCACTTCACGCTGAATTTTATCTAACTCATCACTACTTTGTGCAAACACAGGGTTCACTGTTGCTACACCACATAGCAATAACACCGCACTGGCTATCATGTTCTTTGGCATTTTAATACTCCACGTTGTTGGCAACGGTTGGCATAGGTCGGCCATCCACTTGCTCTGCTAAATCATTTAATTGCATACGCAAGTATGCTTGGTCTTGGGCGCGCTGCGTTTTGATATAAGCAAGCACACTGGCAATATCTTCTTGTCGCTCTACACGACCCGTTTTAATCGCTTCTTTCGCTAGCTGATACATATGCTGTTGCTGTATGTCATTTTGTGCTGTTAGCATGTTTTGCAATTGATCTATTTGTTTTTGTTGTGACTCTAATAAACGAGTTTGCTTAGCCACTTGCTCAAGCAACTGTGAATCTGTTTGTTCTGGGCTGGTTATTAATAGCCAGGCACACAATGCGATAGACGCAGCCATCGCCCATAAACCAGAACCAAAATACACAGCCTGCTTTTGCGCTTGTGGCATACAAGAACCACGATCCCAGTCAGGTACTGGTAACGGTTGATAGTTAAGACTATGCTGCTGCCACTTTGTCGCATTTTCCATCATCAAGGCATAGTCAGGATTACTTTCGAGCAACCTAATTTGCTCTTCCGTTAAGCTTTCACCTTCTAGCCATGCTGTAAATAACGACTCTAAATTAGCCATCTACTGCCTCCAAATGCACTTTTAACTTACCTAACGCACTGTATAATCTTGATTTAGCAGTATTAGTTGAAATACCTAACTGCTCAGCAATTTCCTCAAATGTGCAATGCTGAAAAAACTTTAACTCTACAACCAAACGCTGCTCCCACGGCAAATTGTTCATCATACTTTTAAGCTCATTATGCTGTTGAGATTGCTGTTGATTCGCTTCTATTTCACTACGCTCACAGGCTTCTTCGGGTAAACCGTCTAGGCTTTGGTGGTGCTTACGGCGACGATAATACTCAACACTTCGTCTATGCACGATTTGGTAAAGCCAAGTATTAAAGCTGCAATCTCCCCGAAAGCTAGGCAAACTCTTATACACAGAAATAAACACTTCTTGCATTAAGTCCATTGCATCATCAGGGTGACTCAACATTCGCAAACAATAGTTATAGACCTGCGTTTCATGTTGCTTCACTAATTTCAACCATGCCCGTTTATTGCCTTGTTGCGCCTTGGCAATTAATGTGTCGAGTGATTGAAAAAACACGGTAGCCTCGTCATGTTATTTATCTATCGTAAAAAGGGGTAATGTATAAAGTTAGTCGAGGGAAGGAAAAAAATAGTTTGCTTTAATAATAAAAAACCCCAAATTTTTATTTGGGGCTGCAATTTATTCTGCTGATTGGGTATGTAAGCTGCATTGCTTGGCAAGAAACAGCTCTAACTGTTGACTAAACAGCCTAAAATCGCGGATTCGCCCGGTGGTTTTACGCCACACAATACCAATATCTCGGTATGCGTCGCTTTGTGATGGCGTTGCCACCATGTCTTTTTTCTCTAGAATGCCCGCGTTAATCGCCATTTGCGGTAAAAAAGTAACGCCCAGTTGATGCTCAACCATGCTCAGTAACGTATGTAAGCTGGCCGCTTCAAACGGGTTAATGCAACTTGAGCGATTTAAATGACAAGCACTTAAGGCATGGCCTGTCATACAGTGCTCTCGCTCTAGCAAAAACACACTGGCATCGGGCAACAAGTTAAAGTCTTCGACACCTTTCGCTGGCATATAATCTTTATGGTGAACTAAGCTAAAGTGGTCTTTAGCGAGCACTTGGGTGTGAAACTTTTCGGTATCGAACGGCAACGCAAGCAACGCGATATCAATTTGCCCGTGTTCAAGCTTATCCAGTAACTTTTCACTGGTATCTTCAACAAGTACTAACTCAAGCTCGGTAAATGTTTGCTTGCAAAAGTGATACAACGGCGCCGCGATAAAGCTGGCGATGGTAGGGATCACGCCTAAGGTTAACTTACCACTTAACGGGGTTAAAAAGCTTTTGGTGAGTTCTTTCAAACTTAGCGTATCGTCAATGATTTTACGTGCTTTCTCTACGACCTCTTCCCCAATGGCAGTAAACATTAAGCTGCGATTTTCACGCTCGATAAGCTGACAACCTAAGGTTTCTTCTAAGTTTTGAATCGCACTGCTTAACGTGGACTGACCAATAAAGCAGGCACTTGCGGCACGACCAAAGTGTTGGTGCTGATGAACGGCGAGTAAATATTGTAGTTGTTTAATACTGGGTAAGTTATTCATACTCTTTTTTACTACCTGCAAATAAAAAGACCCCAATACCTAGGGCATTGAGATCTTTTCAAGCTAAAAGTCTGTTAGTACTTTTTAAACGCCGAAGGCTGTTCTCAGTACGTAGAAAATAACAATAGCAAGGGCTGCGCCAACTGGCAATGTAATTACCCAAGAAACTACAATGTTTCTTACAACACCCATGTTAAGCGCTGCGATACCACGCGCCATACCAACACCTAATACAGCACCTACAAGCGTTTGTGTTGTAGAGATTGGTAAACCCGTGCCTGATGCAATAACAACCGTTGATGCAGCAGCTAGCTCAGCAGCGAAACCACGGCTAGGTGTTAAGTGAGTAATACCTTCACCGATTGTTTTGATTACTTTCTTACCTAAAATAGCAAGGCCAGCAACAATACCCAAACCACCCAGTGGTAGAATCCACCATGCGATAGCGGCTTTCTTAGCAATTTCACCGTTGTGCTCAACAATGTTTACAACAGCAGCTAGTGGACCAATCGCGTTTGCAACATCGTTCGAACCATGGGCGAATGCCATACAACAAGCTGTTAATACCATTAATACCGCGAACACTTTTTCAACGTTATTAAATTGCATTTTCTTGTCAGCTTTAGGATCAATTTTTAAGCGTGAAATAGCAAACTTACCAATAATACCAACCACGACAGCGATCGCGATAGAAAGTGCGTAACCCTCAACAGCGCCTAGGTTAATACCAATGTGCTTCAAGCCTTTCTTAATCGTAACTAAAGACATAATGAAGCCCGCTAGACCCATATACACAGGGACAAAGCGCTTAGCGTTTTTAAGTGGAGCATCGGTATCAAAAATAAGCTTTTGCGCACTCATAAAGATAAGGTAAGCAATAAAGCCCGAAATTGCAGGTGTTACAATCCAACTCCCCACAATGCCCAGTACTTTATTCCATTGGATTGCTTCGCTGCCAACAGCCACTAAAGCAAAACCAATAATCGCACCGATAATTGAGTGAGTAGTCGATACAGGCCAGCCAAGGAAAGAGGCGATTAATAGCCAGCTACCTGCAGCAAATAACGCGGCAATCATACCTAAGATCATAAGCTCAGGTATATCAATAAATGGCGTGGCGTCGATAATTCCTTTACGAATAGTTGATGTAACCTCACCACCGGCAAGGTAAGCACCTGCGAATTCAAACACCATCGCAATAATAATTGCTTGTTTGATAGTAAGTGCTTTTGAACCTACTGATGTACCCATCGCATTGGCAACGTCATTTGCACCAATACCATAAGCCATGAAGAAACCGACTGCTGCGGCAATTAAAACTAAAAAAGTGCCGTAATTTGCAATGATATCCATTGTGTGAAACCTTTAATTTTTCGTATTTGAACTGATTTTAAATTAACGAGCTAACATCAGCTCAAGACGAGAACCTACGCGCTCTGCAATATCAGCTAGATCGCCGACCCACTCAATGATCTTGTACAAGAACATCACATCAATTGGGTTTAGTTCATTTTCAACGGCGCGCAATTGACGGCGTATTTTGATTTGCATGTCATCCGTGTCTTGTTCGATTGCATCCAATTCAACGAGCATTTTTTCTACTAAAGTCACTTCGCGACCTTTGAAGCCCGTTTCAAGTAGCTCATCTAACTCGTTAATTGCTTTTGATGCTTGTTTTGTCGCATCAACACAACGTGTTACATAAGCAAGAAAATCTTCTTGAATTTCTACCGGAATCGTCATTTCTCGACCAATTACACGACCTGCAATGTCTTTTGCTTTATTCGCAATTTTGTCTTGTTGGGTAACAAGCTCTAACAAATCGGTACGCTCAACTGGCATAAATAAGCCGCGCGGTAGTTGAAGGCGAATGTTACGTTTCATGTCATCCGCTTCACGTTCTAAATTACGAATGTTTAGACGGATTTCCTCCGCTTCTTTCCATTCTTCTTTAAAAACGTGATTAAAGAAAGGGATCAAGGCTTTGCTTGCTTGATGTACTTTCTTAATGTGATCTTCCATAGGCTTAATAGGAGATTTAGCAAAAACCCCTAAAAATGCATTTGTAGGCATAACTGACCCTTTATAAATTAGTATGCTTTGGCAGGTTCGAATTTTACAGCATTGTGTACGATTTTGAACGCTTTTTCTGCCTGACATCACCAATAATAGACAAAGCGGCCTAAAGCCGCTCGGTTTAAAAATGAAAAGTGCTTAAAAATTTACAGCGACTTTTCGATATCTGCTTGAGATGTATGACGAATATCTTTACCGTTCACAAAATAGATAATGTATTCTGCGATATTCTGACAACGGTCGCCAATACGCTCAAGTGAACGAACTGACCACACTAAATCCATAATTTTAGGGATTGAGCGTGGATCTTCCATCATATATGTCATAATTTGACGCGTAATTGCTTCATATTCACGGTCAACTTTTGCATCTTCTTTGTGAACTTCGAAGGCACATTGCACATCCATACGGGCAAATGCATCAAGTACATCATGAAGCATCTTCGACACTTGGCGACCCATATTTTCAATATTAACAAGAAGATCTTGTTGATCTTTGGTAAATGAATCAAGCGCCACTTTTGCAATACGCTCTGCTTCGTCACCAATGCGCTCTAAGTCGGCGATTGTTTTCGCAATCGCAATAACTAAACGTAAATCACTAGCAGCAGGCTGACGACGTGCAATAATGCGTGTGCATTCTTCGTCAATATTGACTTCCATGGCGTTTACTTTGTAGTCGTTTTCACGGACTTTTTGCGCCAATTCTGCATCACCTTTACTAACCGCATCAAGCGCACTATTTAACTGCTGCTCAACTAAGCCACCCATGCTAAGTACATGGTTACGAACATTTTCAAGCTCTTCATTAAAGCGACCTGAAATATGCTTATTAATATTATGTTCCATTGTCTACCTCTATAAAATTCGTTTACGTTACCAAGTGTTTTATTCGACTAGCCGTAGCGGCCAGTGATGTAATCTTCTGTTTTCTTTTTACTTGGTGTCGTAAATAAGGTGTTGGTATCTGAATACTCTATCAATTCGCCCATGTACATAAACGCTGTTTGGTCTGATACACGCGCGGCTTGTTGCATGTTATGAGTAACAATAACCACGGTAAACTTATTCTTTAAGTCGTTAATGAGCTCTTCAATAACTAATGTAGAAATTGGATCGAGTGCCGATGTTGGCTCATCTAACAAGAGCACTTCTGGCTCAATCGCAATTGATCGCGCAATCACAAGACGTTGCTGCTGACCACCTGATAGGCCAAATGCACTATCGTGAAGACGATCTTTTACTTCATCCCACAATGCAGCACCACGTAAAGATTGCTCAACGACTTCGTCTAATTTACGCTTTTCTTTAATTCCTTGTAAGCGTAGGCCATAAACAACATTTTCGTAGATTGATTTTGGAAATGGATTCGGACGTTGGAATACCATACCAACATTACGACGCAGTGCGGCAACATCGACACTTTTATCGTAGATGTTATGACCATGTAGTAAAATTTCACCGGTGATACGACAGCTATCAACTAAATCATTCATACGGTTAATACAACGAAGCAGCGTCGATTTACCACACCCCGATGGGCCGATAAACGCTGTTACCTGACCTTTGGGAATCTTCATATTCACGCCGCTAAGCGCTTGTTTATCACCGTAGTATAGATCTAAATCTTTAATCTCTAACGCAGTTTGCTCTGCGGTTAGATTCTCTAAGTCTAGTTTTGCCGCGCTTTTCGCTTGGTTTACGTGTGGTGCAACTGTAATCATCTCTGTCTACCTATAAAAATTCTGTATTAATGCTCTAGAGCTCTAAACTTTTCGCGTAAATGGTTACGAATACCAATCGCGGTGATATTCAGGGCGATAATTACTGAAACCAGTAAGAATGCCGTGGCATATACCAGCGGACGCGCCGCTTCTACGTTCGGGCTTTGGAAACCAACATCATAAATGTGGAAACCTAAGTGCATAAATTTTCTATCTAAATGTACGTATGGGAAGTTGCCGTCTAGTGGCAATGTAGGCGCCATTTTAACCACACCCACTAACATAAGTGGCGCAACCTCGCCCGCGGCACGTGCAACCGCTAAAATTAATCCAGTCATAATCGCTGGGCTGGCCATTGGAATAATAATACGCCATAAGGTTTCAGCTTTTGTCGCACCCAGTGCTAATGAACCGTGGCGAACAGTACTTGGAATACGTGATAAACCTTCTTCTGTTGAAACGATAACCACAGGTAAGGTTAAAATCGCAAGGGTCAATGCCGACCATATCACACCTGGCGTACCAAAAACGGGGCTTGGCGATGATTCAGGGTAAAATAATTGGTCAATACTGCCACCCAACATGTAAACGAAGAAACCCAGACCAAATACACCGTAAACAATAGACGGTACACCCGCAAGGTTGATAACGGCGATGCGAATCATCTTCGTGACAGCATTTTTGGCTGCATATTCGTGCAAGTAAATTGCCGCAACCACACCAAATGGCGTCACAATAACGGCCATCAGTAATACCATGAACACGGTACCGAAAATCGCAGGGAATACACCCCCTTCGGTGTTTGCTTCGCGCGGATCGTCTGACACAAACTTACCTAGCTGTACAAAGTAATGACCTAACTTAGCAAAGAACCCCATGTCATTTGGGAACCACACATCAAGCACTTGATAAAGTGGTAATGTAACAACCTCACCGCGCATATCTTTTACGGTTACTTGGTCACGCTTTGCTTCTTTGCGTAGCGCAAAAAGTTGTTTTTCAAGTACCGAGTATTCTTCACGTAGCTCAGCACGGGCAGCTGCCAGCTCTGCAACACGTTCATCGGTAAGTTCATTATCAAGCTGATACGCTTTTTCTTTTAAACGTAAGCGCTCAAGTTCATAGTTAATGTGACCAATGTCACCATTTTGCAAATCAAGTGCTTGGTCATTTAACTCAACAGCACGCTCAACAAGATCATAGAGTACGTCTATTTTGTTCTCTGTGATAACTTCGCCGTCTTTAATAACTTGGTCAACATAGCCGTAAAAATTACCATTTTTACTGCGCTCAAATACGGCAAGTTCAGCCGGCGCTGTGCGTGATTTGATATCGGTTTCTAATACCCAACGGAAATCTAAATCAACGTATTCACGGTTACCGGTTTTAATTAATAAACGTTCTAACTGCTCTTTGTCGTAATGAGATAAATCAACGCCTGTTGCCTCAATACGTGACTTTGCAACGAGCTCACGATCATAAACTTCACCAATCACAGTTTGTTTTGCAACTGAGCCTTGTAACTCAAGTTGAATAACTTCTGATGGCCAGAAAAAGCTTAAACCTTTCCAAGCAATCATGGCTAACAAACCAAGAACTGAGATTAAACTGATGCTCACCGCACCACCGGTCATCCAAATCCAAGGAGAACCAGACTTAAACCACTGCTTTACCATGTCGTGTCTCTCCACCTACATTGAACTGTATTTATCACGCAGTTGCTGACGAACAAACTCAGCCACTGTGTTGAAAATAAATGTGAATATGAATAGTACAAACGCTGCTAAGAATAGAATGCGATAATGCGAGCTCCCTACTTCTGACTCTGGCATTTCAACCGCGATATTCGCTGCAAGTGTTCGCATACCTTGGAAAATACTCCAGTCCATAATAGGCGTGTTACCTGTTGCCATAAGTACAATCATTGTTTCACCCACTGCACGGCCAAGACCCATCATCACTGCTGAGAAAATACCTGGGCTTGCAGTAAGAAGAACCACACGTACCAGTGTTTGCCATTGTGTTGCACCGAGTGCCAGTGAACCATTCGATAAATGTTTAGGAACACTGAACACCGCATCTTCTGCAATCGAGAAAATAGTGGGGATAACCGCAAAGCCCATCGCAATACCGACAACGAGCGAGTTACGTTGGTCGAATGTCATGCCTAATTCATTGGTGAGGTACTGACGAACATTACCATCGAATACCCATGATTCAATTGTGCCACTCATCGCAAATGACAACCAACCAATAAACAGCACAACCGGAATCAATAAGATTGAGTGCGAACCTTCAGGCACACGGTGACGAATAGAAGCTGGCAGCTTATTCCAACCAAATGCAGTCAGTAAGATACCAATCGGTAGTAACAGCAGTAAGCCCACAATCGCTGGTAAATGCTCTTCAATTAACGGCGCTAACCAAAGACCGGCTAAGAAACCCAAAATAACGGTCGGTAACGCTTCCATGATTTCAACGGTTGGCTTTACGACTTTACGCAGCTCACTCGACATGAAGTATGCGGTGTAGATAGCCGCAGATAAGGCAATTGGTACCGCAAATAACATCGCGTATAGTGCGGCTTTAATGGTACCGAATGAAATTGGCACTAACGAAAATTTAGACTCAAAATCATCACTCGCTGAAGTTGACTGCCAAATGTATGCAGGTTCAGGGTAACCTTCGTACCAAACCTCTTGCCATAATGCAGACCACGTTACTTCTGGGTGCTCATTATGGATTTCAATCACTTTCAATGCATCATCAGCAAGAATAAGTGCAGCATTTGAACGCGGCGCAATTGCGAAATTATCAATTGGGCCGTCACTGACTTTACCTTGCCACAGCTTTGCTTCACTGGTGGTGTAGTAAATGCCTAGTTCGCCATTGGCACCCGCAGTAAAGAAAGTGCGGCGATAGAATTCAGTGAAAATACTTAACTTTGATTGTTTGCTGGTTTCAAACGCGCGAATTTTTTGAAACTCACGGCCTTCGTCGGTATTCACCTCAAACCACTGCGAAACTTCGCCATTATCATTGGCAAGCATCAATGAGTTTGCACCAGCAAGTAATTGCGTAGAAACAAGGTTTGCGTTTTCTTCGTTTGCAGCAAGTACTTGAATAAGCTCTACCTCAGACGGATAGCGCGTATCGTAAACATAAATTTGGTTAGCTGAGCGAATAAAGGTGCGCGTCGTATCTGGCGACATTAATAACTCATCAACACGGCCATCAATATCAAGCTCTGTGCGCTCAACGCTCCATTCAACTTCGCCAGTGAACATGTTCTCTTCAGCTAAAAAGCTGCTGAATAAAACACGTTTATCCGCAGTTAACGCAACCACCGCGGTTTTATCTTCGTAATGGCTAAATGCAAACTTCTTAATGGCAGCGCCTTGCTCATCAACTTCTAATGCCACTTTACCCAGAGGGTAATCTAAACGAGGCGTTAATTGACGCTCATTGTTAGGGAATGTGACCAAAAACTTCGGCACCACAACCATAACAGACCCGTTTTCAAGGCCATAAGCGTATTGCCCTTGAAAAGGAGCAGAGCTTGCAAAACTGCTTACATCACTGGGGAGTTCAGTGTTAAGAGTGGTGATTTTTTTACCGAAGTGTTGTTTTTCAACATTGTAAAAATCAACCGTGCCTTTTTCGCCTAGTAAAAAGGCAACTTCGGTTTGTTCTTCAATACCGAGCCCAACAATTTCTGACGCATTTTGTAGTTTGACACTGTTACGTGTCTCTACTTTTGCTGATTCAAAAATAGGTTGAACAACATAAAGAAGGTAAAAGAAAATTAGTAACAGCGCGACAAGCACCATTACACCACCTGCGGAAATACCCCACTTGGCAAACCGATCTTTAAATAGACGGCTTCTATCCGTATGAAAGGTCGGTTTATTCGGATTGGAAGTCATCAAAACACCCTTAAATCTTAACGTTGGGCGCATTATATTTCACCAAGATGACAGTATTGTTACAAACGTCATATTTCAGTGTAATAAAACAGGTATTTTAGATACGGGGTTTATCCCTAAAACATGACCAAAATACTACCAAAAACAATACTCTAAGAATGCCAAAGGAATTAAGCTAACAATTTGTTATCGCTAATTTTTTATTACTCTATGGAAAAAATTGGACAAACGTTAAATCAGCATTAATACTCAATGTGACTTATTTTTTTCAATAATAAGAATCATCTTAACCCAACGCCTCCTTCCTTTTTTGCATTTTTCAGAGGCTTTTTATAGAGAATTAAATATGAAGCAGTTAGTAATTACTATTTTAGGTCCCGATAAACCGGGCCTCGTCGAAGACATTTCAGCCACGATTTTAAGCCATCATGGCAATTGGTTAACCAGTAACTTAAGTCATTTAGCGGGCCATTTTGCGGGCATTATTGAAGCCGCAGTTCCTGAAGAACACTTGCAAGAATTGCAAGATGCGCTGCACAGCTTACCGCATTTAGAGGTAAGGATTGAGCGCGGCACTGATACCTTACCTGACGTGCCTTCTGAAGAAATTAATTTTCTGATCACCGGTAACGATAGACCAGGCATCGTGCAAGAGCTTGCCAGTGTCATTCGCCACAAAGGCGCTAACATTACGCATCTCAATTCAAAACAACAGAGTGCGCCAAATTGGGGAGTGCCTATTTTTAGCGCGGTGGCCACCGTTGCGCTACCAGTGGGGATGAACAAAGACGAAGTCATCAGTGCGCTTGAATCGATTACCACCGATCTTATTGTTGATATAGAAGATGCTTAATCAACGACTATAAGGGCACAAATAACCCTTGATACCTAACGACGTGTCACATTAGTGACACGTATGTCACATAACCGTCATCTGCATCCTCTATATTCTAACTAGCCAGAAACGTTGGAAAAACAGATGAACGCAAGTCACTCCTCTTCACACGCCGTCACTTACTTTGCCAAAGAGCTTAGTTGGCTGTCTTTTAATGAGCGCGTACTGCAAGAAGCAAAAGACAAGTCGAACCCAATCATCGAACGAATGCGCTTTTTAGGGATTTATTCAAACAACATGGACGAATTTTTCCGTGTGCGTGTCGCCGATGTTAAGCGTCGTATTCTACTTAACAAACTGCCTGACGCGAATTTTGAAGAAGACGAAATACTGTTACAGCAAATACAAAAAAAAGTACTGCAACTGGGTAAGAAATTTAATCAAATTCATAAGGATATTTTAGCCGACTTAAATGAGCACAATATTCATGTTGAATTACCCGAAAAGTTAAGCGAATTTCATTTAAACTGGCTAGAAAAATTCTTTCACGACAGTGTATTGCAACATATTTTACCTATTTTGATCACTGAGAAAAAAGACTACTCCGATCAAATTAACGACACAATGACCTACTTTTTTGTCGAAATGAGTACGCAAAAAAGCCATTACGCAATGCTTGAAGTCCCTACCGACCGAGTGCCGCGTTTTATTATTTTGCCGCCAGAGAAAACTCGTCGCCATAAAACCATTGTGATGCTGGATGACATCATCGCTTATTTTATTCGCGATGTGTTTAGCAGCTTTTTTAGCTTTGATGATATTCAGTGCTATGCAATTAAATTAACCCGTGATGCTGAGTACAATCTAGATGATGAACTTGAAGAAGGGTTGCTCGATAAAATGTCGAAGGGGCTAAAACAGCGGATTTATGCCGAGCCTGTACGCCTTGTTTATGATGAAAGCATGCCCGATGACATGCTCAGTGTCATGAAAAAACGCCTCAATATAAGCCAGCATGATGCGCTTATTCCTGCAGGACGCTATCGCAATTTTAGAGACTTTATCGCCTTTCCGAATGTGGGTCGCCAATACTTAGAAAATAAACCATTGGCGGCGTTAAAAAGTGCTGCATTTAATCAGTTTTCAAGTGTGTTTGACGCGATTTCAGCACACGATATTTTACTCTACTACCCCTATCACACCTTTAATCATTTATTAGAGTTTGTTCGCCAAGCTGCGTTTGACCCTGATGTTACGCAAATTAAAGTAAATATATATCGCGTTGCGAGCCAATCGCGCTTAGTGTCAACGCTAATTAATGCTGCAAAAAATGGCAAGCATGTCACAGTTATGGTTGAGTTAAAGGCGCGCTTTGACGAGCAAAATAATATTGAGTGGGCGAAAACGCTGAGTAATGCTGGGGTTAAAGTTATTTTTGGTATTCCCGCATTAAAAGTGCACAGTAAATTGTGCGTTATTCACCGTAAAGAAAAAAACACCGTCGTGAAGTATGCTCACATTGGGACGGGTAATTTCCATGAAAAAACCGCAAAAATTTATACCGACTTTAGCTTATTCACCAAACACGAGGGGATCACAGAAGAATGTGACAGCGTGTTCAAATTTATTGAAAGTAGCTACCGACCTTTTCATTTTGAACATTTAATGATTTCGCCTGTCAATGCGCGCGAAACGATTATGGCGCTCATTGATGATGAAATCGCCCTCGTAGAGCATGGAAAACAGGGGCGTATTACCTTAAAAGTGAATAATTTAGTTGATAAGCAGCTTGTCGATCACCTTTATTTTGCTGCAAGACGCGGTGTTAAAATACGTATTATCGTTCGCGGTATGTGCTCATTAGTCCCTACAACCACCAGTGCACATGACAATATTCGTATCATAAGCATTGTTGACCGATTTTTAGAACATCCCAGAGTGATGGTATTCCATAACAATGGTGATGAAAAAGTCTATATTTCCTCTGCCGATTGGATGACCCGAAATTTAGACCATCGTGTCGAAGTGGCCGTTCCTATTTTTGATTCAAAACTTAAGCAACTCATTATTGATATTCTTGAGCTACAGTTTAAAGACCGAACTAAAGCACGTTTGATCGACAGTGAGCAGAAAAATCACTATGTTCGCCGAGGTAATCGCAAGAAAATTCGCTCGCAAATTGCCATCTACGATCACTTAAAGAAATGGGAAAGTAACTATAATAATGAATGATTATCCTTCAATTGCTGCAGTAGATTTAGGCTCAAACAGTTTTCATTTAGTGGTCGCAAGAGAAGTCGATGGCTCTTTGCAAATACTCCATAAAGAAAAGCAGCGGGTTTATTTAGCAGATGGCTTAGATGATAAAAATCATTTGAGCCAAGCGGCAATCGAACGCGCTTTAGCTATTCTTAAGCAGTTTGCAGCCACATTACAGGACTTTCCACTTGAGAACGTTAAAGTTGCCGCCACGTATACACTAAGACGTGCCAAAAACATTCACTCGTTTTTAACCCAAGCCAGTGACGTTTTTCCATACCCGATTGAGGTCATTTCAGGACAAGAAGAAGCGCGCTTGATATACCAAGGCGTCGCACATTACATTCATCATGATAATAATCGCTTAGTCATTGATATCGGCGGTGGAAGCACCGAATTAATTATCGGTAAACACTTTAAGCATCGCTTACTTTCAAGCCGAAACATGGGGTGTGTCAGCTATACAAAGCAGTTTTTTGCTGATGGACAAATTAATGCCAAACGCTTCGCGAAAGCACAAATACGCGCAGAGCAAGAGCTTGAAGTTATCTTTGCGAACTACATCAACACAGGTTGGCAGTCTGTCGTGGGGACATCGGGTACAATAAAATCAATTTTGGCAATGATTAATGCAAATGACGCAGAGCAAGAGCTGATTACTATTGAAAGACTGCATGAGCTTAAAACGCAATTTATTGCCGCTAAACAGATTCAAAATTTACACATTGAAGGTTTAACACCTGAGCGACAAGAGAGTATTTGTGGTGGGCTCGCGATTTTAATTGCACTCTTTACGCTTTTCGACATCGATGCGATGCAATACAGTGACTTTTCACTGCGTGAAGGGCTCTTGCATGAAATGCAGCAAAAACTCGCACACAAAGATATTCGCACCAATACCATTCATAATTTAAGCGATCGCAATACCATCGACAAAGAACACGCAAACCGCGTATCTAGCACCGCTGAATGGTTATTTGAACACGTTAAAACACCTTGGCAGCTCAGCCATCCCGATTTTTTAAATTTACTTAATTGGGCGGCACAGTTACATGAAATAGGGCTGGGCATAAACTCATCTGGTTTACATAAACACAGTGCTTATATTGTGGCAAATAGTCAGCTTCCGGGCTTTACACAGCAACAGCAAACGCTACTCAGCTGTATGATCCGCTTTTACCGTAAAAAGATTCGTTTAGACCAATTTCCCACTTTACACACAGTGCAACACCATCAAATTTTACAGCTGATCGTGATTTTGCGTCTTGCCGTGCTTTTAAATCAAAAACGCACACCAGATCAAGGCGTGTCGTTAACGGTAACGGCCAAGCAAAATAGCATGTTCTTAAAATTCAACGACACGTGGCTGAAGGAACATACTTTGCTTTTGGCCGATTTACAGCAAGAACAAAAATACCTTAAAAAAGTCGGCTTTTTGCTCGATTTTCATTAATGATACCGCTCTGCTTAATTAGTGGTCTATTTTGAGGCAATAAAACCGCGTTGATAACAAGGCTAAAATGTCGTTATTTAGTTGTTCTCGGCCATTGCTCTTGCATTGCATTGCTCTGCATCCATGCAGTCGTAAATCAGACATTTTTAACGCAGGTAGCAACTGGTTTAATCACCCTAAATGATTAAGTATTATTGCGGATTAATGGTATTACATATCCCTATGACGATTAGCACTTTGCATCATTTGCTTTAAGCCTTGATGCTCAAGTTCGAGTAAGCGCTCAAGCTTTTCAATCGTGTCTTGGATTTCTGCTCGCGAAACAAGGTACTCGTATAAATCGATCACCTTTTTATGTTGAGTTGATAGGTAAACTTGAATGGCTGTTTCGTCTATTTGCTGATCAGTGCTGATGTCACTGAATGTGATCAGTTCAGGGTTGTCTGCAAAATATTCATAGCAGTAAGTATCAAGGGTGTTTATTTCGGTAATGGCTTTAAAGCCAACCAAATCTTCGGCGAGCTTTTTCTCATAGTTGAGATAATACTCCACCAGCATTTGATTATGTTCATCCAATAAGTCTTTTACACTATGGAAGTTGGCCGCCATTTGGGTGTGAAATAAAACGGTCCAATCATAAACCTGTTGTATTGTTTTAACTTGCATGTGCATTCCTTATTAAAGTCAATTTAATAAATAAATGCATAAATCAATCCAGATTAAAAACTCTTTTAAATCAATAAATAAACTGTGTTATGTGTAACCTGTACGCAAAAAAAGCGTACAAGTTACACACTGGCTGTAAAATTTATAGGTCTCGTTTACGCCAGATAAAATACAAAGCAGGTAGCACCAGTAAGGTCAGTACCACGGCACTGAACATCCCACCGACCATAGGCGCAGCAATTCGGCTCATTACCTCACTGCCGGTGCCAGTACCGTAAAGCACCGGTAACAAACCAATTATAATAGTGGCTACGGTCATCATCACAGGTCTAACCCTTAATCCTGCACCATTGATGATTGCTTGGCGAAGTTCAACGACACCAAAGTGCTCTGCTTGCTGTTTAGCCTCGAGATAAGCTTGGTTAAGATACACCAGCATGATCACCCCTATTTCTACGGCAACCCCTGCAAGCGCAATAAAACCAACCCCGACAGCAACAGAGAAGTTGAAACCTTCGATATACATCAGCCAAATACCACCAATCATCGCCAGAGGAAGTGTTAGCATGATCATCGCCACTTCAATAAAGCTTCTAAAGTTAAGGTATAACAGCACCACAATGATAGCGAGCGTTAGCGGTAGCACATAACTCAATTTAGCTTTAGCGCGCTCCATGTACTCGTATTGACCTGCCCACGTAATTGAGTAGCCAGCAGGCAACTCTAGCTGCTCATGCAGTGCCTTTTGGGCACGCTCAACATAGCTGCCGATATCACTGCCTTCAATATCAATTAAACTCCAGCCATTGATTCGCGCATTTTCGCTCTTTATCCCCGGAGGACCGTCTTCGATAAAGACATCAGCCACATCAGCCAGTGCAATTCGCTGCCCACTTGCAGTGACAATAGGCAGCAGCTTGAGCTCTTCTGGCGAATCACGGTAATCTTGTGGATAACGTAAATTAACCGGGTATCGCTCTTGTCCTTCAACCGTTTCGGTTACATTCATACCACCAATTGCAGTCGCCACAACCTGTTGTACATCAGCAATGTTAAGACCATAACGCGCAGCCTTGTCGCGATTGATATCCACTTTAATATAGCGCCCACCCGCTACTCGCTCTGAATACACAGACGCAGTACCCGGTAAGTCTTTTAATATCACTTCAATTTGCTCACCAATTTTCTGTATTTCACTCAGCTTAGGGCCCGCTACTTTAATACCCACTGGCGTTTTAATACCGGTGGCAAGCATATCGATACGCGTTTTAATCGGCATAACCCACGCATTCGTTAAGCCGGGGAACTTCACTAAGCTATCAAGCTCTTTTTTAAGCTTTTCGGTTGTCATTCCCTCACGCCATTGTGATTTAGGCTTAAGCTGAATAAAGGTTTCAATCATGGTGAGTGGCGCAGGATCAGTGGCTGTTTCAGCCCGCCCTACTTTACCAAAGACACTCTCGACTTCTGGCACACTGGCTATAAGTTTATCGGTCTGCTGTAAGAGTTCTCGGGCCTTACCGATTGAAATACCCGGATAGGTTGTGGGCATATACATTAAATCCCCCTCATCAAGCGGAGGGATAAACTCACTGCCAATCTTATTAACCGGATAAAAACCGACTACAGCCAAAATGATAGCCATCACTAGCGTGGTTTTTGGGGCTTTAAGAACCGCATTTAATAACGGCTTATAACTTGCCACAAGTAAACGGTTGACTGGGTTCTTTTGCTCAGAAATAACTTTTCCGCGAATAAAGTAACCCATTAACACCGGCACTAAGGTTATTGCTAAGCCAGCGGAGGCTGCCATGGCATAGGTCTTGGTGTAAGCAAGCGGAGAGAACATACGCCCTTCTTGTGCTTCAAGAATAAACACCGGCATAAAGCTGACAGTAATAATTAATAAACTAAAGAATAATGCAGGGCCCACTTCTGAAGCCGAGTCCATCACCACTTGCCAACGGTTTTCGTCAGTAAGTGGGGTTTTTTCCATGTGCTTGTGCATGTTTTCGATCATAACAATCGCGCCATCCGTCATCGCGCCAATCGCAATCGCAATTCCCCCAAGTGACATGATATTGGCATTAATACCTTGCCAATACATAACCACAAATGCGGTTAATATGCCCATTGGTAAAGTAATAATTGCCACAATTGATGACCGAATGTGAAACAAGAACACCACACACACCAAGGCTACAACGATCAATTCTTCAATCAGTTTTGAGGTCAAATTATCCAGCGCTTTGGTGATTAAGTTAGAGCGGTCATAGACAGGCACAATTTCAACGCCCTCGGGTAAGCCTTTTTTCAAAGAGTCTAGCTTTTCTTTAACCTGTTTAATTGTGGCTTGTGCATTTTCACCAAAGCGCATCACAACAACGCCCCCAGCCACTTCGCCTTCACCATTAAGCTCAGCAATACCGCGGCGCATTTGCGGCCCTAATTTTATATCGGCAACATCGCGAAGCTGCAGCGGTGTGCCGTTGGCATTAGTCCCCAACGGGATAGCCTCTAAGTCGGCCACACTTTTAATATAACCGGTGCTTGATACCATGTATTCCGCTTCGGCCATTTCAACAACAGAGGCACCTCGCTCTTGGTTACCTTGCTTAATTGCTGTTTGAATCAGGCTCAGGGGAATGCCATAAGCACGCAGTTTATCGGGGTCTACATTGACTTGGTATTGCTTAACCATGCCACCGACCGATGCAACTTCTGACACCCCTGGTACAGTTTGCAATTCAAACTTTAAAAACCAATCTTGTAAGCTACGTAGCTGACTAATATCGTGCTTTCCTGTTTTATCAACTAATGCATAAAGGTAAATCCAACCGACCCCTGTTGCATCGGGACCAAGCTCTGGTCTAGCCGACTCAGGTAAGCGAGCACTCACTTGACTTAAGTACTCTTGCACCCGACTGCGTGCCCAGTACAAATCGGTGTCTTCATTAAATATGACGTAAACATACGAATCGCCAAAAAATGAAAAGCCCCTGACCGTTTGTGCCCCTGGTACCGAGAGCATAGCGGTGGTAATTGGAAACGTTACTTGGTCTTGCACGACTTGTGGTGCTTGCCCCGGGTAGGATGTTTTAACGATGACCTGTATGTCAGATAAATCAGGTAGCGCATCAACTGGCGTATTCTTCAAAGAAAAAATACCAAAGCCTGCCAGCATGACGGACAGCAGTAATACAAAGAAACGATTACCGACTGACCAGCGAATGACTGCTGCAATCATTTCATCTCTCCTTGCATTGGATGGCTTAAGGTCATGATGTCAAAAATCATAAATTCACCCTCTACCAGCTTAAACGTGAAATGTACTTCGTCATTAGGCTGTAGGTGTGATAAATCGATACGCGGCGAAAAATGAAACTCCACGGTTGCCGCCTCACGGCCCCATTTTGGAATTGCTTCACGGCTGATCACCGCGGTTCTGGCTTTGCGATCAATACTGTTGATCACCCCATTGACCATGGCACTCTCGCTATCAGGCTCTTGCATACGCATAAAGTCAGAGCTTTTGCTTGATTCTGAGTCAATCAAGAATTGCGCTGATGTCACCACGTTATCGTCTTTTAGTAAGCCTGATAAAATTTCAATGTCGTGATTATCACTGCGCCCAATGGTCACAGCGACTGACTTAAAGCGCCCTTCACCTAAATCAACCACCACTCGGTCTTGGCTACCTGTGCGGATCACCGCCTCTTTCGCTATCACTATCTGTGGCTCTGTTGGCTTAGCCGTAATACTGACCTCAGCAAACATATTCGGTTTTAATAAGCCCTCATCATTCACAAACCTGAGGCGCACACGTAATGTACGGTTTTTCTCATCGAGGGTAGGATAAATATAATCAACCTTGCCGTGCCATTGACGGCCCGGTAAATAATCTAAGGTCATTGTTACAGGCAAACCTTTACTGATAAGCCCTGCTTGGCGCTCGAACACTTCAGCTTCAACCCATACTTCTTCAAGGTGAGCAATACTCATCATGGTTGTGCCGGGCTTCACATAAAAGCCTTCTCGAATGTTTAGCTCATCCAGTACACCACTTTGCTTGGCATAAAAGGTGATGTTTTGTCTGACCTTCTGACTTTGCTCTAAGCGCTCAATAAAATCACTCGATACATTTAATGAGGCCAAACGCGCTTTGGCAGCACGAATAAGCACACTATTATTGCGCTTTAGGGCAAGTAGTAACTCTTCTTGCGCATTCACCAACTGTGGAGAATACAAGGTATAGAGTGGTTCACCTTGCTTTACTTGATCACCCGCAGCTTTCACGAACAGCGTTTCAATCCAGCCTTCAACACGTGGATGAATATGCACTAATTGATCTTGGTCGTATTGCACGTAGCCCACAGTATCAACGGTAGTTTGCAGTGACTTAAAACGTACCGGTGCGGTTCTAACACCTAAATTGTTGACAACGGCAGGTGATATTCTAACTGTTCCGGGGCTGTCTTCGGCGCTGTTTTCTTCATATACAGGGACTAACTCCATGCCCATTGGCGACAATCCTGGCTCATCACGTCGGTAGTTGCTATCCATGGGAGCAACCCAATACAGAGGTTTCTTTTCTGCACTTGGCATAGCGGAATGATCAGCAGTAGAAAGCTGATTTACTACGGTTGCCAAAGCGGCACCCACTGCCAAAGCCACTCCTAATTTAACGGTATTATTCATGATGTGCTCCTTGGCTGTGTGCTGCATTAATTTGGCTGTCTTTTGCTGCTGCGTAATAATTTAAACGTGCCAGCGTAATTTGTGTGTCGATATCGATATTTAGGGCATCTATTTTTGCATTTAACTCACTGATACGAGCACGCATGACTTCTGAAAAGTCCCCATCATCATTGGTATATGCATTTAATGTGGCTTCGGCTTGCTCTGCCATTTGTGGTAAAAGCTGCTCGACATAAAGCGCTCGACGTTGGGCTAGGCGACTTAACTGGCTAAGCTCTTTAAAGTATTGACCTTTCAGTTTTTGTAACGTGATCAGCTTTGTGGTTTTAACTGCTTCAGCACTTGCAATAGCCGCATTAACTTGCTGATCTTGGCGGTTATCTGTAAATAATGGTAAATCAACACTGACCCCTATCGAGAATAAATCGGCGCGCGAACTTCCCATCGGCGTATCATCACGATAACCATAGCCAACATTCATACCAAACTGTGGCTTATAGGCTTCTTTTGCCACTTCGATTTGTGTGCTTTTTGCACGTAAGGCATACTCAATAGCCACAACAGCAGGATGCCCCATAAGCACTTCGGTCACGCCTGTTGGTTGCATATTTTGGTATGGCATTAAAGCCGCCACATCACCATTATCACTGCTGACAGGACCACTTAGCATGTCAATTGGCAACCACTGTGCTAAGCGCTTTTTCGCACTATCGAATTGCTGCTCAAGCATCACCAATTTATCTTCTAAGCGTGTAAGCTCTAACTGAGCACGAATGATATCTTGCTGGCGCGTAGTCCCTAAAGAATTTGCATAGCTTGCTTCTGTGATATCAATCAATTGGTTGAATAAGGCTTTATCTTGGTTAATTAATTGGATACTTTGCTGAGCTCGGTAGGCATTTAACCATGCTTCAGTAACAATAGCCTTTACTTGCGCTTGTCGGTCAGCACGTTGCCATGGGTATTGCTCGGCCGATTGCCTTAACGCTTGTTGCTGTAATGCCAAGCTATCACCGCGGCTAAACTGTTGTGATAAACCGACCTTAAATTGCGTCATGCCTTCTTGATCAAAGGCAAAACCATCCGTCGGTAAATTCATCAGCCCTACCGTCAGAACAGGGTCTGGCAAGGTGCCTGCGGCAATACTTTGCGCTTCAATTGCCTCTTGCTGATATTTGTTTGCTTGTAGCCAAGGCTCATGCGTCAGTGCGTATTCAACCACGCCATTCAGTGTCAATGGATTAGACTGAACCATACTGGAAGTCGTTACTAATACACCAAGGCAAAATGCCTTTAAAAATTTGCTGTGAGTCATCACATGCTCCACTAAAATTCTAGAAAGTTAAAAAACAATAGAGTTAGGGGCAGAATGGGTTGTAAAGCAGCGCTTAGCTGAATTTTTGACAGACCTATCCTGCTTAAGCAGTAATAGGTGGGCGATATAAAGAACTTATAGGATAGCTGCGTTGGCTAACATTAAACAAACGTACTTTTTCAGATTGTTTGTTAGCATTCATCACTGTGCTATTAAGAGGAAGGAGTGAATGCGCAGTACACGCATTAAATGGACACGCACAGTCTGCACTGTCCATGGTATCTTCATGACAACAGTCCATCTCAGACATGTCGTTATCATTGTCCATATCGGCATGATGATTCATAGCCATTGAAGCATGCGGCATGTCGCAGACCATTGACACAGACGCAACTGACTGACTCACAAATGTGAGCAGCATCATGGCTATTAACATATAGCTTGAAAGTCGCGTCATCAACATACCTTAAATATTAATCGTGTAAATTGTAGCCTGAAAATTACGCCAACTACAAGGGTTTCTCTATTTTTATACTGCTACTAGCGGCTATTGCAAATAAACAGTAGCCAGTAAAATACCAAAAACCCACCCCCAGCTCTGCGTGCATTTTTATCAACTCACCCATTTGACCATCGGCATTGCCTGCTAAATAAGCAACGATTAATGCAATGACAAACACATCAACCATACTCCATTTGCTGAGTTGCTGAATAAGTTGACCGAGTAACTGCTTAAATTTATTCACGGGAAGAAAACAATACAGTAACTGCATCAATAATTTTATTGTCGGGATAACAATCGAAAACACCGCAACGAGTACCGCTACTAAGTAGTTTTTATTGTTAGCAAGCTCGTTCACAGTGCCCCAAATACTGCGCGTTTTTTTGTACGCGTCTATTTCGCCTTCAAGCTTATCAAGACCTAACATACTGGAGGCCATCATCAATACGCTGCGCGTATTTCTATCACCTTCATCTGCTAACATTTCAATGCCTGTTTTAGCTAACTTAGATTTATCTATTTTACCTTCTAACGTGAGAACGGGCTGAGTAACCCCTGGGACAAGTAAAGCGAGGGCAAAAATAATCGTCACAATTGGAAATATTGAACGCATGGTATAAAAACCTTATCCACTAACAGTGCGAACATAATAACCAACTCAATATCATTAGTCTGCAATTGATGACAAGGTCGTCAATACTTCATCTGCGTAAGCACGTGCGCTGTACATTGCTTTAAATACAACGTCCATGTGTGAAGCTGGCCGAATCATGGTTAAAAATGACCGCACGTCTTGCCATTGTTCTTCTTCGATTGCTTTTACAAGTCGCAGGCTAATACCTTGCATACCATTAAAGCTTAACAATGCACTGGAAAGTTCTGCGCCGAGTGAAAACTCTTTTGTAACTCTATCTAATTCCATATCGAGAATGGCATCAAGCACAGACAGCAATCCGACTAAATAACCTTGCTCTGATAGCTCTTTACCACCGGGTTCAAGCATCAGCGCAATAAACTTTGCACGTGTAAGCGCAAGCTTGGTTAATTCTTGTGGTTTATCATTCCCCAATTCACTTAATGCTAAAACACGGACAAACTGACGAATCGCATCTTCACCTAAATAAATAACCGCTTGTGAGATTGATTTTATCGTTTGTTGTGAATTAGGTGAGCGTGCATTTACCAATCTTAAAATACGCGCTGTTAAACCAAGGTCTCGACCAACGCGTTGCTGCACCGCATCAAAGTCAATATCGGGCCTTGCTGTACAGCTTAGTAAATCAAGTACTGCCATTTTCGACGGTTCAACATTACCAAAGCTAAGCACTTCTGGCTTTGCAAAAAAGAAGCCTTGAAATAAATCACAACCCGCGTCTTTTAACTGTTTAAAGTCATCATAATTTTCGATGCGTTCAACAATTATGATTGCATCTGGGTAACTGCGTTTTAGCTTTTTGATCATCATATTGGTTTTAATAATAGGATGCTCAACCTCTAACTTGATGAAGTCCATCAAAGGAAGTATGTCTTGCCATTTTTCAGTGCCATCATAATCATCAAGGGCAAAAAAATAGCCCTCTTTTTTGAGCTGTTTAACACGTGTTACAACTTTTGGGATACTTGTCGTTCGCTCAACTATTTCGAGTACTGCACTGCTTGGTTGGAGCAGTCGCGGAAAATCATCAAGAATGGCATCGGTCGATAAATTAATAAACGCAGGTTGAAACCCTGTAAGCTTTTCAAGTCCCATTAACATCAATGCATTAAAAAAGAGTCGTCCGGTGGCTTGGCCATCACTGGTTCCTATCGGAAAAACATTATCGCTCGATTCTCTGTATAACAATTCATACGCATACACACTTCTATCAGCATTAAATATTGGCTGCCTGGCTATATACTGAGTCACGTTTTGACTTTTTTTACCTTCCATATTTAACTCTGACATATTACTTCTCACTAAATGTAACTAAAGCCACATTACAATTGTTATAAGTATAGTGAAAGATGTTTTCCTTGCTAAAAAAGAAAAACCCGACCAAACTAAATTTATGAATAACTTTAAACATAGTCCATTGCACTTAATTTTTTCGTTATTTTTCATAATTTTATACGGTGCTATTTTTAGCTCTGCGTATGCGGCATCGCCCCCTGCGTTAAAGTATAATATTACGGCCTCAGGAAGCTATTACCCATACTATATTGATGACGAAAACTCGCCCGGTATCCTGCCAGAAATCATCCAACATGTGCTAAGTCTGTCCAACATTGATGCACAACACATTGAATTGCCAGCCAAACGCACGGTTAAGTATCTTCATTTAGGCCACATCGATTTTGATGTTATCAGTCCTGAATGGCTCAGTGAGAAAGAGCGAGAAAATGACATGTTCCGCTATTCAGATAATTTATTTACCGTCGAAGAATACCTTGTTAGCTTGAGTAAAAATATCAACAAATGGCAAGATTTAGAGGCAATAAAAAAGCACCCTGTCGGCACGGTACTTGGCTATTACTATTATGATGATGAGCGCTTCACGCGCGTTGATTTTCACTCCGAAAAAGAGCTGGTTAAAGCATTACAACTCAACAGAATAGAGGTGGCAATTATTGATAAGCTCTCTGCGATATACTGGTCAAACTGGTTCAATATCAATACGCAGCTTGGCGCCCTTCATTCACAAGGTAATTTGAAAATTCGTATCCGAGCAGAACATCAGTCGCTCCTCAAGAATATAAATGCAGCTATTGAGCAACTTAAAAATAATGGCACGATTGATACCATCATCAATAAATACACAAAAAACATACCCCCACAATAATTAGGGATATTCCGCTTTGGGGCTACATTTGCTATACTGCGCGCTGTTTTTCTTGTTAACTAAAAAGAGCCTCCTATGAGCATTGAACAAGCCCTTATCGAACGCAGTAATAACCAATGTGAACTGTGCGCCGCAACAGAGAATTTATCTGTATACGAAGTCCCTCCTGTCACGGAAGCTCACTCTGATAAATGTATCTATGTCTGTCAGACTTGCAAAGACCAAATCGAAAATAACGCAGAATTAACTGCAACTCACTGGCATTGCCTAAATGACAGCATGTGGAGTCAAACGCCTGCCGTTCAAGTGGTGGCGTATCGTATGTTAAAACGTTTAGCGGCAGATAATGGCTGGGCACAAGATGCTCTAGACATGATTTACCTTGAAGAAGACACGCTAAAGTGGGCGCAAACAGCCCTTGCTGAAGATGATGACATTAAACATATCGACAGTAATGGCGTTGTGCTGCAAGCCGGCGATACAGTAACGCTAATCAAAGATCTCGATGTAAAAGGGAGCAGCCTCGTTGCTAAGCGCGGCACCGCCGTAAGAAATATTGGTTTAACCAGTAACCCTGAACACATTGAAGGACGTGTCGATGGGCAACGTATCGTTATTCTAACAAAATACGTGAAAAAATAATTTCTTATTAAAAATGGGCCTTGCGCCCACTTTGACTCAATTAAGCTATGATTAAGTCAGCGAACTTTATGCTAATACAATAATCTCAGTGTATAACACTAAAACCGCAAGGAAAATATCATGGCTTCGGATACCTTTTCATCTTTAAAACGTGCTTCACTTTGCAGCGTAATGATCTTAGGAAGCAGCTTAGTTCTTACCGGTTGTGGCGAAGACTCTGCCGCGCCTCAAGCAGAGCAATCAACAATGAAAACGCTCAATACGCAAATTACTTATTTAGACCGTAGCATGCTGCCACCAGGCTCTGTATTAAAAGTGCAGTTAGCCGATGTATCAAAAATGGATGCAAAAGCAGACGTGATCAGCGAACAAGAAGTTGCGTTAAAAGGGGCGCCTCCTTATAACGTCGCACTTGAGTATGATGAAAGTAAAATTGCTGATCGCCATCGTTATAGCGTCGGCGCTCGAATCGAAAACCAAGGCAAGCCGCTATACATTAGCACCACTCACAACAACCCGTTTGCTGAAGGTGCTCAGAATGATGTGTATAAAGTGACGGTATCTAAAGTGTCGGCGAAAAAGCCCGATGTAACGTTAACTAATACATATTGGAAAGCAGTCACGATTAACGGTGAACCCGTTAAAGTAGAAACAAAAGAGCCTTTCATTCAATTTAAAGAAGATGGCTCAACGCATGGTTTCCTTGGCTGTAATAGCTTTTCAGGCAGCTATGACGTGAATAATCAATCACTCACCTTCAACCCGTTAGCCAGCACTAAGAAAATGTGTATCGAGCAAATGGATATTGAAGCTGCAATGTCAGCTCTACTCACTGCGACAGCGCAATTTTCAATTAATGGTGAGCAGCTTACGCTATTAGATGGCAGCAGCGAACCCCTTGCTACATTTGCAGCAACCTATATGAATTAATGACAGTTAACACGAAAACGCCCCGCAATTGCGGGGCGTTTTTTATTTATACCCTTTATTAAATAGGCACATTGTTGCAGCATTACTCTTCAACTAATTGCTCACTGCGATAAAAGCCACTACTGTCACTTAATACAGAAACAAGCTCAGGTAAAACCGCGTCCATCGTCTGTTTTAGTTTCCATGGTGGGTTGATCACTATCATGCCTGAGGCCGTCATACCATGTACCTCAGTATCTGCTTCGGTGGCTAATTCAAATAATTGAATATTACGCATGCCAGATGCGATTAAACCTGCTTCCATTTTATCTATGCGCTCACGATCAACGACCGGATACCAAATCATGTACGTACCCGTTGCAAAGCGTTTGTGCGCTTTAACGAGGGTTTTTACCACCGTGTCATAGTCATCTTTAATTTCGTATGGAGGGTCAATCAGCACACATGCACGACGCGATGGCGGTGGCAGCAGACCAACTAACCCTTGAAAACCATTTTCGCCACGCACACGGATAGAGCGTTTACCTATCATATTCTGCTTAAGTAATGCTAAGTCGCGAGGATGTAACTCAAAAAACCAGCCATTATCTTGGCGACGCAAAAAGTGTTCAGCAATTTTTGGCGAGCCAGGATAGAAATCTAATTCGCCATTCTGGTTAAACGATTTAATCAGCTCTATATACTCAGTTAACGGTGCATGCTCACTCTGGTGCTGCCAAAGCTTTGCTATGCCATCTAAATACTCTTGTGTTTTTTGTGCATCACTGCCCGCTAGTTCAAAAAAGCCCGCCCCCGAATGGGTATCAATATAATCGAGTGGCTTATCTTTAATTGTTTGGTATTTTAGAACTTCAGCTAAAACCAGATGTTTAAGCACATCAGCAGGATTGCCTGCATGAAAAGAGTGTCGGTAACTAAGCATATTTATAAATCGCTAAATGCAGTGCTGCATGAAAAATAGATGAAGATATTGTACATGATAAATAGTGAATAATCCTAAAATCTAAGCGCAGAGTGAACCATAAATGAATAAAAATGCAGCTACGCTGAATTACACCTTAATTTTAAATAAAAATACGCTAAAACAGGCGTAAATGCTGGCATATCAACACACTTTCCTTTACATTTGCATGACAATAATCACAGTTTTATGAGCGCATTTATGAATAACGAAACCCTTTCCCAACTCGAACAACTGATCGACAAATTAATCCACCGAAACAGCGAACTTGAAAGCGAAGTGAAAAGCTTAAAAGATCAAACTGCAAAATTAATAGACGAGAACGAAACGCTTCAACTTGAAGTACTCGATAGCGAAGAAAAACAAAAAGAAGCAAGCAGCACATTAACTGGCCTGCTTGAGAAATTACAAAGCGTACATCAGGCTAGCTAATGAGCAGCCCACAAAGTCAGCGGGTCACCGTAGAGCTACTAGGTAAAGAACATGAGTTCTCTTGCCCACCGGGTCAAGAGAACGCCCTAGTTGCTGCTGCACAACATTTGAATGACTTAGTGGACCAAATGAAACAACGCTCTTCTGTTCGTAATGAACAAAAAGCGTTATTAATGGCTGCGCTGCACTTAAGCCATGAATTGCTCGAAGCACAATCGCAACAAGCAAAACAAGAGCAACAGCATGACTCTTTAATCGATAAACTTAGCCAGTACTTAGACCAAACTCACTCGACTTAATACGCCGTGAGTGGTATTGGTTATATAAAAAGCGCATCTTGCGCTTTTTTTGTTTACAATGCTCAACCTGAATAATAACCGAGCAAATTAGAATGCGCATATATGCTTTATCAATGTGGGCTTTTTTAGCGCTACTAACAGCAAGTTTCTCATCTAAAGCCAAGGTTACATGGCAGACTATCAGCCCTGAGATTCAATTTTTACAACAACAGGCATCGCTGCGCTTTTACGATTCAAATCAGATCCTTATTGAAGGTAAAACGTGTGCACTTATGTTTGATGCCAGCGGTGATTTTGCCGCGGTTGAGCAACTCGCACAGCGTTTGAAAAAGCGCTTAAAAACACCTTTATGCTACTTGGTTGCGAGTCATTATCATGATGACCACTTGCTGGGTCTTGCAGTGTTACAAGCCACGTTCCCTGATGCAAAATTGATTGTTCATCAGCAACTAGCGAATGAATTCACCCACTATCAAAAAGCCTTAAACGATAAACTTGATGGCTATGAAAAAAGCATAGAACTAAGTTATCAACGTTTAGCAAGCCAACCACAAGAACAACAAGCCGTTTGGCGAGAAAAACTATCACTTGCTAAAAAACGCCTGTTTCGTTGGCGCGAATTAACACTCAATCCCCCCGCAATCCGTATTGCTAAAGAAACGCATCTCGACCTTGGTGATTATCCGATTACTGTTATGCCGTATCAAGCACACACGCATGGCGACTTAGTATTAACAGCCGATCATGGCCGGGTATTACTTGGTGGAGATATAACCGATTGGTTACCTTACCCAGGGCATGGGCAAATAGATAATTGGCTCGCAGCGTTAACTGAGATTCAACAAAATAGTGCTATCACAACAATTTTACCGGGTCATGGTGCACAACTAACTCCTGCAGAACTTAATCAGCCGAAAACATTTTTATCTGCTATTTTGACACTTGCAAATGCACAGCCCGAAAAGCCTATTGGTGAGTTAATTCCCCTGTTTCCTGAGCAAATAAAACAAGACTATCAACTTGATGAAGTCGGTCAACGCGCTTTCGTCATGTTTCTAGAAGCTGGACTTAAGCAGGCCAAATCGTCAAAATAGCGCTAAAATAGTAAAGGGATTTTATTACATGGCTTTAATGCGTTTGAAATATTTACTATTGCTGAGTTTTTTTATTGGCCTACAAGGATGCCAAACAACTCAGCAAGATACACAACAAGAGCAACAGGCTCGGCCAGAGATTTTTAGCCATTTCAAGCCTGATTTAAGCTTACAAACACAGCCGACTGAGCAACCTGTTGCTACAGCCGATAAGACTGCTGAACCTGTAAAACTTCAACCTTATAAAGATACGCCACTCGCTAAACCGCGAGCGGCTGATTTGTGGCAACACATTGCAAATAATCTATCGTTGGTATTTCAAACCAATAAGCATACGACAGCTCGGATAAAGTGGTACTTAAAGCAACCAGCCTACCTTGAAAAAGTGAACCGACGCGCTGCACCGTATCTTTACCATATCGTCAAACGCGTCGAAAAACAGAATTTACCGATGGAGCTTGCATTACTCCCCTTCGTAGAGAGTGACTTTAGACCCACTATTCAATCATCAGAGCAAGCTGTGGGGATATGGCAGTTAGTTGGGGCAACTGCCTATCACTTTGGCGTGCAGAGCGACCAATGGTATGACGGCCGCCAAGATATTCTCGCCTCAACCGATGCTGCCTTAGGGTACCTCAGTTATTTGCACAAACGCTTTGATGGCGATTGGTTACACGCAATCGCGGCCTATAACAGTGGTGAAGGGCGTGTTAAGAAAGCCATCGAGAAGAATAAAAAACTCGGTAAGAAAACCGATTACTGGTCGCTGTCATTACCAAAAGAAACCGCTGAGTATATCCCTAAATTATTAGCACTCAGCCACTTAATCAGACACCCTGAAAAAGGCCTAAAACGCCCAAAACTCGCTAATAAACCGCTCACAACGGAGTTTAATGTCGGCCAGCAATTTGATTTTTCGGTAATTGCGAGTTTATCTGGGATTGGGCGTAGCCAATTACATAAACTAAACCCTGGCTATTTAAAGAATCAAAGCTCTCCTAATGGCCCCCACACGCTGATATTACCAATAGAGCAGCGTACTTTATTACAGAGTAAACTATTTCGTAACAACTTTATTGGCGAGTACACCGTTCAAAAGGACGATACGCTTTATCGCATCGCAAGACGTTTTAATATGCCTATAAGCCAATTAAAAATGCTCAATAATAAAACCTCGAATCTCATTAAAGTGGGTGAACAATTGCGCCTAAGTAAACCTCAAACGATGCCTGGATCGTTAATAGTTGATTACAATATCAGTCCGTATTTAGAGCAACAAGAAGACGTTGTTTCAACTGTTGCTGTCGATTATCAAGTAAAGCCGGGGGATTCTATTTGGAGCATTAGTCAGCTTTTTGATGTCCCTCATAAAGACGTGGCTATTTGGAATAAACTCAGCGCGTCTAGCCTACTAAAACCAGGCACCATACTAACTTTGCATATTCCTCAAGCAAAGCCACCAGCCCCTCAAACATCCGCCAGCGAGGCTATGCTGTCGGGTATTGAAAGCTCTTTGAAAAAGCCTTGATTGCTGTGTCATTGTGGTTAGCGTAAAATCAGTGTTTATATTCTAAGTTTACAAGAGAAAAAACATGCAAATCAGCAAAGACACTGCCGTTGAGTTCCACTACACATTAAGTGAAGCAGGCGAGCAAATTGAATCAAGCAAAGATGGCGAGCCACTTTCATATATCCATGGTACAGAAGGCATGCTACCAGGTCTTGAAAAAGCCCTTGAAGGTAAAAGCGCTGGCGATAGCTTTAGTGTAACACTTGAGCCAAGCGAGTCTTATGGTGAGCGTGTTGATGACCTTATTCAGCGTATTCCACTTAAGCACTTACAAGGTAACACTAAAGTGTGGAAACCGGGTATGACTGCGATTGTTCACTCAAACCAAGGCCGTCATCAAGTGACGATTGTAAAAGTAGGTCGTTTCAATGCAGATTGTGACTTAAACCACCCATTTGCAGGTAAAACACTGACTTTTGACGTTGAAGTACTCAACGTCCGTGAAGCGACACGTGAAGAATTAGCGCACGGTCACGTACATGGTGAAGGCGGTTGTGGTCATAGCCACTAAGGGTAAATAATGACAAACGTTGCTATTGTCACAGGTGGCAGTAAAGGGATTGGTAAGGCTATTGTTGAGCGCTTAGCGCGCGAAGCATACATCGTGTATAACCTTGATATTACACCATCAGAAGGTCACTACCGCTACTGTGATGTCAGTAATGTTGAGCAGGTAAAAGCGGTTATTGCTGATATAGCACAAGAAACAGGCCGTATCGATGCGCTTATTTCTAATGCTGGTCGTCATTTAAGTGCCACCATTGAAGATACTGACGAGGCAACGTTTGATGCTCTTTTTGCGCTCAACGTAAAAGGCGCGTATGCGGCAATTCAAGCAGTTTTACCCAGCATGAAAGCAAAACGGCAAGGTAGTATTGTTTTAATTGCGTCTGATCAAGCGCTTATTGGTAAGCCCAATTCTTTTGCTTACAACTTAACAAAGCATGCACTTGCTTCAATGGCAAAAACAACCGCTCTGGATTATGCCGCATTTAACATTCGCGCTAACGCTATTTGCCCAGGCACCATTGAAACACCTTTATTTCATAATGCAATTGACGCTTACTGCAAGCGAAGCGGTGCCGATAAAACCGCCGTCGTCGCAGAAGAAGCAGCATTACAGCCATTAGGGCGCTTAGGTCAACCAGAGGAAGTGGCTGCATTGGTTAATTTTTTAGTTAGCCCTGAGGCAAGCTTTATCACTGGTAGCCTACACAGCATTGATGGTGGGTATACCACGCAATGAGCGACAAGATTATTGACCCCCATGTGCATTTTTTTAACCTCACTGAGGGTCAATACACTTGGTTGCAAGGTGAGAAACCACCTGCGTGGCCTCACCTCGATAAGATCAAAGCTCCTATTAGCATGGCGCAACTAAAATCAGCATGCCCATTTCAATTAGAAGCACTTGTTCATATTGAAGCAGGGTACGATAATAATGACCCTATTAAAGAGCTCAACTGGCTAGCACAGCATTTAAACGGCTACAAATACAAAGCCATTAGTTATAGTCGAATAGACGCTACCTTGAGCGAATTTAGTCTGGCGCTTTCGGCATTAACACATTCACACCTTGTGGGTATTCGCGATATTACTGAAGGTAAAGATGCGACTCGTTTACTCGCACCTAATTGCCTTGAAAACTTAGCCTATCTTGCTGCGCAAAACTTGCGATTTGAAGCACAGTTTGAAATTGAAAACCTACACATTACCGAGCAGCTCATAAAATACTGCCATGCCCTTCCCTCATTACGAGTCGTAATTAACCATTTAGGCTTTATATGCGATGAACAACAATGGCTAAACGCGGTTATTAAATTAAGCCGCTGTGATAATATTGCGATTAAGTTCTCAGGCTTAGAGTTCAGCAAACTGGCTGCAAGTAAGCACCAATGGCTGCTTGATACACTGCTGCAATACTTTGGCGAGCAGCGTATTATGTTTGCCAGTAATTTTCCTGTTTGCCAAATAAAGACACACTACGAGACATGCTGGCAGCATTACTTTTCATTGTGTAACCAGCACAGCGTATGGCATCGTCTAAGCTACAAAAACGCCCACGAAATCTATCAAATTGATTAAAAACTAGCTATATTTAGTTAAATAAAAGCGGTTTAGGTTAGTGGTTATGTTTATTTTTTCAAAAGAAGCGGCCATTTTAGGTGCGTGCGTATTTAGTCTTGTTGGGTGTGGCGGCAGTGGGAGTGACAACTCCGATTCAGGCAATCTAGACCCAGCCACCATTACGTGGACACAAGGTGTGTTTGAGCCATCGAGTAAGTTTGATCAACAATGTCAGGCACTCAATGAAAAGCACTGGCTGCGTTCATGGAGCCATGAAACATACCTTTGGTACGATGAAATAATAGACCGTGATCCAGCTCTCACTGATGGGGTTCTCAATTATTTTGCGTTACTAAAAACCGAAAACACCACGGATTCAGGGGCTAAAAAAGACAACTTTCATTCCAGTTTACCCACCGATGAATGGCGAGCACAAAGCCAGTCGGGACAAACCTTTGGCTATGGCTTTAAAATACGTTTAATAAGTGCCAGCGCCCCACGTCAAGCCATTATAACTTATACCGAACCCAACTCACCCGCGGCAACACAAAACCTAGCGCGTGGTTTTGAAGTGTTAGAAGTGGATGGTGTAGACTTTGTAAATGCCAGCACCCAAGCTGAAGTCGACGTACTCAATGCGGGTCTTTTTCCGTCTGAATCCGGGAAAGTAACGACCTTTGTGTTTAAAGATATCAACACCAGTGAAACCCGCGAAGTCACCATGACAGCCCAAACTATTACGGGACAAGCTGTAGGCAATATTAAAACATTCGCAAATGGAGAAGTCGGTTACTTCCAATTTAATCGCCACAATGCGATTGCAGAAAAGCCCTTATTTGATGCTTTTAATACATTAGCAGCACGTAATGTGAAAGACCTGATTATCGACATGCGATACAACCCCGGCGGTTTCCTACAGATGGCAAGTCAAGTTGCTTATATGATTGCAGGTGCCGAAAATACTGACGGCAAAATTTTCGAAAAGACTATCTTTAACGATCAACACCCAACCTTTAACCCAATCACTGGGGAGCGTTTGGAGCCCGTGCCGTTTACCGATGAATTTGTCGGATTTGCAGAAAACCCAGCAATCAACCCTGGCACACCATTGCCTAGTTTAGACCTAAAACGTGTTTTTGTGTTAACAACAGGCAGTACATGTTCAGCCAGTGAAGCCGTAATTAATGGCTTAAGAGGGGCCAATATTGAGGTCATTCAAATAGGGGAAAATACCTGTGGTAAACCCTATGGTTTTTACCCAACCGATAACTGTGATACGACCTACTTCAGCATTCAATTTACAGGAGTTAACAATAAAGGCTTTGGTGAATATGCCGATGGCTTTGCCCCCCAAAACAGCACTGGCAGTGAGTTTCAACCCGTGCGAGTCCCAGGTTGTGCAGTCGCCGATGATTTTAGCCATCAGCTTGGCGACGAAAATGAAGCATTACTTAGTACTGCACTGGCATACAGAGCGACTGGAACATGCCCTGTAGCAAGCTCAATGACCAGCAAACAGGGTTTTGCACCAGCGCTGTTCACTGATACACCAAAAGTACAGGACAACCGAGCAACAACGCTTATTGAGCAAAACAAAATACTTGAGTATTAGAGGCGTGTATGAACTTTAAAGTAGCCACAGCAATATACTTTGTGACTTTGCTTGGGTGTAGTGCACAAAGCCAAGAGCCGACTCCTAAGCTACAACATGCGGTGTTAACAACACCGCAAAGCACCTTGATTGCACAAGGTATTGCCAGATTAATGCACAGTCAGCCTATTGCAGTCGCCGATGATGCCTTTATCAATAGCAGTATCCTCGTTACTGACAGCATGGGCATCACAGATGCGCAAGGCAATCCAATCATGGGAAAGCAGCTTTCTATGCCCGATCGCTTTGAATTACTCATTAAAGATAAAATGTGCTTTGTTCGTCATTTAGACAGCAAAGCAACAGAGCCACTGCCGCTGGTAAAGTGTAAAGCGGTTAACTAAGCCTCACATATACCTAAACACCTATAAAAAAAGCCCTTACGGGCTTTTTTATTGCTGAATCTATTTATTTTATTTCGACACGTTGCGAACGCATCACAACATCATCGTTTAACTCAATACCAATGCCGGGTTCTTCGGATACTTGGAAAAAGCCATTTTTAGGTTGTGGGTCTTGAATACATAACTCACGATTCCACTTTTTAATCGCGTAAGTGTGATGTTCATGAATTAAGAAGTTAGGAATAGCTGTTTCTAAATGCAACGATGCCGCTGTTGCAACTGGACCGCCACATACATGCGCTTGAATACGCACATCAAAAATATCAGCGTAATCACAGACCTTTTTCGTCTCGGTGAAACCACCACATAAACCAAGATCTGGCTGAAGCACATCAATGCTTTGATCTTCAAGATAAGGACGTACACCCCAACGATTATACAAGCGCTCGCCACCGGCTATGGGCACTGCAACTTTATCAGCGACTTTGGCATGCAATGAATGGTTTAGGTAGTTCACTGGCTCTTCATAATACATGCAATCGAATTCTTCGGCGATTTCACCAATTTGAATTGCAGATGTTGCCCCTGGCAAACTATGACATTCAAAAATAATATCAACTTCATCACCCACCGCTTCACGAATAGCCTGCATACGCGCGCGGTATAACTTCATTTCACCACGAGAAATAATATTAGTGCGGTCATAATAAGTATTGCCGTGCTTATCGTATTGGATAGGGTCAACTTTCACTGCATCGTAGCCTTCAGCAATCGCTTTTAATGCCGCTTCTGCATATTCTTCTGGATGAATAAGTGCTTTAAACTCGCTGTCCCAGTCAAACTGTAATTGCGATGCGTAAGTACGAAGTTTGTCGTTAACTTTACCCCCTAGCAATTGATAAACAGGTAAACATAATGCTTTCCCTTTGATGTCCCACAGTGCAGTATCAATCGCACTCATCGCAGCGTAGACAACAGGCCCTCCGCCTAATCCCCAAAAGCTCTCGCGTAGCATTCGTGACCATAGCTTTTCAGTTTGAAACGGGTCATGGCCTATTAAAAAAGCGTCAGCCATTTCTTTGATCATCGCAGCGGCTGCACTGTGACCTAAGTCATAAGCAAGCCCGGCTTCACCAACGCCACTAATACCTTCATCTGTATGAATACGCACAAACACAGGTGTCCAAGCAGGTCTGTCTGGACAATGAATATCGAACACTTCGACGCGATTAACTTTCATGGTTACTCCTTACTGAGCAAAACTAGGATCAAGGCGATAAGCCTTACGCAGCATCGCAGGCCACGCTAATTGGCCTCCAGTACTGCCGCTATGCACGACATTCGCTTGATTATAAATATTATCGATAATAGGTTGAGGCACCGGAATAGCTGTTTGACCACTGGCTTGAATCGCCAATTGAATTTCACAGGCGCGCTGTAAATCATAGAAGCGCATAAATGCATCCCCCACCGTTGGGCCCACCGTTAAACCGCCATGATTTACTAAAAGCATATGATTTGTAGTGCCTAAATCATCTTGTAAGCGTTTTTTTTCATCCTTGTTCACGGCTAAGCCTTCATAGCCATGGTATGACAGTGACGGCAATGAAAACATCGAGTATTGGCTTAACGGTTGTAAACCTTTTTCTTGCGTTGCTACCGCAATAGTCTCTTTGGTATGAAGGTGGATAACACAATGCGCATCATCGCGCACTTCGTGAATAGCACTGTGAATAGTGAAACCTGCAGGGTTAATTTTAAACGGTGTATCGTCGAGAATATTCCCTTCTAAATCAACCTTCACTAAGTTTGACGCGGTTACTTCATCAAAGCTTAAACCAAATGCATTGACCAAATACTGATTTGTGCCCGGTAAGCGTGCAGATAAATGGGTATAAATTAAATCACCCCAACGAAAATGCTCGACCAAACGATAGCATGCAGCCAAATCTACGCGAAGCTGCCATTCTTGTTCAGATACTTTATTTTTTAAGTCGAGTTTTGGTAAGTCAAACATGGAAAACCTTGTATATGCGACAAGCATAAATAGATGTATAGAAGTCTAAATTACTATTAACCGATGATCAATAGCTGATACAAAAAGGCCACATCAATTGATGTGGCCTTTTTTATTAAATGTAGCGGATTATTTAACTTGTGATAAATAATCTGCAATTGCTGCCATTTCTTCTTCAGATACGTTCGCAACCATTGCTTTCATCGCAGAAGCCATACCGTTATTACGTGCACCAGACTTAATGTCTTTCATTTGTGCAAGTAAGTATTCTTTATTTTGGCCATTTAGCTTAGGGTATAGCGGCATAATGGGTGCTTTACCTTCTGCACCGTGGCATGTTTGGCAAAGTTTTGCTGTGTATAGCGTCGCGCCATCAGCAGCCATTGTATTGAAAGATAGGCTTGCAGCCATTGCAAGGCCAGCCCCACATAGAATTTTAGTTATCTTGCTCATTTGTATCTTCTCTTTTTAACGGGTTAGAAAACATTTTCTTTAGTGTAGACCATGATTTAACAATATTGCACCCAAATTGCCCCCGAAAAATTGTTACAGCAACCTAAATGCTATGCAGTTATGCGGGTTACCATATTAAATCATCAGGCACTTCAAAATCAGCATAGGGATCATCTTCATCCTTTTGCTTATCTTCAGGTTCGACATGGAACACTATATATTCTTCGCTAACTTCAGCGACTTTTCGAGCTGGTTCATCTTCCAGAACAAAAAATTGGCCTTCTAAAACACAAATTGCTAAGCGACCACCCGCTAACGCTTTTTGTGTTTTTTCATTTACGTCGAGCTCTTTCACTTTATTTTCATAAGTGAAATTAAAGGTGCGATCGCCACGGATCTCATCCTGATTATTATGCTCTAAAATTTGTTTAACGCGAGCAACTTGCTCACGTTGTTTTTGCTCTTCCAAACGCGCTTTATTTAGTTCATCTGCTTTTTTCTGCTGCTCGAGCTTGGTTTGCTCAATGTGCTTTTGCAAATCACTTGGGTTACTGGTAGCCCCTTTCTTTTTTTTCTTTTGCTGCTTACGTTTTTCAGTTTTAGCTACTTTCGCTTGGTGCGAGGTAGTGAGCCCAGCTTTAAGTAGCTGATCTTGTAATGAACCCATCACTAAATTCCAATAATTAAAATGCGTATAAGGGCTATTTTAATCAGCTATGCAAACAAATAACAGTACTGAACCCATTTGAATCTTTGCTATTTATATTATTACACGCAGATTAACACGCGATGAAATCATGACACTTTGATTTAACGCAATATTTCTTACTTTAATCATTATGATACTTGTAAAATTACTCGCACTCTATAAGCTAATACTTTTTCTTCACGGAGCTAAAAATGCAGCTGCGACATTTGTTACTTTGCTCTGTATTTATTTTCTTTGTTTTATACGCACCCCAGCCCTTACTTGGATTATTTGCTCGCCATTTTTCTGTGTCGCCAGCCGCCGCCGGCAGTTTAATGACAGCCACAATGCTCCCGCTAGCAATCGCTCCATTAGTGTATGGGTTATTTTTAGCAAAGCGTAACCCGCTGGTTATTTTAAAAATCGCTATGGTTATACTGGCTATTAGCTGCGTTATTTTTACCTTTGCGCCGAGCTTTAACGTGTTACTTTTGATACGTTTTATTCAAGGTATTACGCTGCCAGCCGCACTCACCGCGATGACCAGTTATATTGGTGTCACTTACCAAGCCGACCTACTACAGCGTAATATGACCTTGTATATTGGTAGTACGATTGTTGGTGGTTATTTTGGTCGTATGTTAGCGGCCTTATTTACTGATTTTTTAAGCTGGCAAAGCTTTTACTATGTGATAGCGATTGGCTTAGTCTGTCTTGCCTTCGCTATCCCTAAACCCCAAAAGACAACCGCAATTCATACCCCGCAATCGCCCCTTTTATATTTAAAGCAATTAAAAAGCCCATTAGTTTTGAAGCTCTATGGGGCGGTTTTTTGTATGTTCTTTTGCTTTGCAGCGCTGTTAAATTATTTGCCCTTTATTCTGCAAGATAGCTTTGCCATTACTAACACGCGCGAAATCGGACTTGTTTATACTGGCTACTTAGTCGGTGCGCTTGCGTCAATAGCCACCCCTTGGCTACTGAGAAAGTCTTCATCTCCTTGGCGCTTGCTCACTGGGGTATATTTATTTTATAGCCTCACAATGTTGCTGTTGATGAGTCAACAGCTGCTGTTATTTGTCATCGCATTTACAGGTTTTTGTGGCGCTATGTTTGTGATTCATTCAAGTGCTGCACCATTGGTTAATAAAATTAGCACCGCCCCTGCCAGTGTGACGAATGGGGGCTATGTATCGTTTTATTACAGTGGTGGTGCACTTGGTTCACTGTTACCGGGGCTGATATACCAGCAACATGGTCAAGTTGCCTTTATGGCAGTACTGCTGCTGGTATGTTTAATAGGGCTCGCGTTGGTTTATTTAGCAGGAAGGAATACGACTCGAGGCTGATGCCCTGTACTGGCAAAGAAGCGTTCTAAGTCGTCTTTTTTCATTAACCAAGTCGCGGTGTTCTCAAACGGATGGCAATGAAAAAGCGCATTAAACCAGATTTCTTGATCAAGCCACAACGTGACATTATTTTGTTTGTCGTTTAAAAGTGCCAGCATAGATACACAGCCAGGCGGCACTTTTAAATAACGTGCAAGCCGCTCATCTGAGGCAAAACCTATCCGCGAAAGTCCTTGCTGCTTTGCAATCGCTTTTAAATCAAGCTGTTTGTCGTGGGCTGTTATCACCAAAAAATGACGTTTACCTTCGTTATCACGCAGAAATAAGTTTTTCAGTCGCGTACCAGGCCTATCAACCATAAACGTATCAGCATCGAGGCTGCCATGTAATGGTGGGTGTTCTATTTCTTCGTATTCAATAGCGAGCTGAGCAAGTGCCGCTGCCAGCTTGGTTTTATCGGCATACATTTACAAACAACGTCCTCGTAATTGCACACTCAAATCACGCCATAATACTTCGTCAATTACATGTTTGTCGTCGCAATACGAACGCTCTTTGAGTTCTTCATTTAATAATTCAACAGCTTGATCTTCTAACAGTAATTTTAAGTTGCTCGACTCTTCAAAGTACTCTTGCTCGGCAAAGTCTTTAAATTGTCGACGCGTCATCGGCTTATCTAAATTAATAGGCTTTCGGCCTTGCGCTTTTACTGACACAACATAAGCAAAAATTTTATTTCCCTGCTCATCATTTTTTCCATAAAACTGTTTGTTATTAATTTCAAAAGGAGGGGCGTCCCCTTGGCTTGCGCAACCAGCTAATAAAACAACCAAAAGCGATGCTATTTTTTTCATTATTGGATAAGCCTTGAACAGTAGATGCGACCTAGTCTATCAAAAATAAAAGCGGAGGGTAAAAATTCGATCATTTTTTAAAAAACACTTGACCGCGAATGTAAAAATAATTAAAGTTCACCCCGCTTAGGACGTAAGACTTAAGCATCCTGTATTTAGGAATGTGGGGCTATAGCTCAGCTGGGAGAGCGCCTGCCTTGCACGCAGGAGGTCAGCAGTTCGATCCTGCTTAGCTCCACCACCTTCCTACTTTTCTTAGGCACTCTGCCAAATTTAATATCAAATTTAATATCAAACTTATCTAAAAAAATTATCTAGTTTATCCGTTATTTTTTGCCGTCTTAATTTTATTCACATAAAAAAAAGCCGAGCAGAGCCCGGCATTTTCATGTTTTATTTTGTGTAAATAATTACTCGCGAATTTGACCTTCGCCGTTCACTAGGTATTTTTCTGTCGTGAGTGACTCTAAGCCCATTGGGCCATAAGCATGCAGCTTGGTTGTTGCAATACCAATCTCTGCACCTAAACCTAATTGCGAGCCGTCAGAAAAACGAGACGATGCATTAACCATAACCACTGAAGCATCTACACTACGTTGGAATAACTGCGCAGCAGCTTGGTCTTTTGTACAGATCACTTCTGTGTGGTTAGAACCGAATTTAGCAATGTGGTCAATCGCACCCGCGAAATCAGGAACAACTTTAATCGCGATTTCTAAATCGAGGTACTCTTCACCAAACTCATCGTCGCCCAGTACAGTCGCGTTGTCAAAATACGCTGCGGCTATTGCGTCTGCATTCACTTTTACGCCTTCTTGACGCAGTACCACTGCACATAAGTTTAAAAACTCATCAGCGATATCTTGGTGAACAACTAAACCTTCAAGTGCATTACACACGCCTGTACGCTGCGTTTTACCGTTAAGTAATAGATTAATAGCCACATTTAAGTCGGCGTCTTTATCTACATAAAGATGACATACGCCTTTAAAATGCTGAATAACAGGAATCGTACTGTTTTCTGTTACAAAGTTAATTAGGCCTTCACCACCACGTGGAATGATTAAGTCAATGGTGTCACGTTGCTGCATCAGCTCCATGAGTAAACCGCGGTCTGGGTCTGGAATCACCGAAATTAACGCTGTTGGCAGGCCATGCTTTTCTAATACTTTGTGCATCACACTGGCAATCGCTTGCGAGCTTTTAAGCGCTTCTTTACCACCGCGTAATATGACACCGTTACCTGATTTGAAACACAATGCACCCGCATCCGCTGTTACATTAGGACGCGCTTCGTAAATCATACACACCACACCTAAAGGCACACGCATTTTACTGATCTTAATGCCATTCGGGCGCTCAGTAATTTCACGTAGTTGACCCACAGGATCGTCAAGGCTAACAATTACCTCAATCCCTTCAGCCATGGCTTCGATACGCTCATCATTTAACGTTAAGCGATCAATCATTGACCCAGGGAGATTATTATCACGCGCCGCAGCTAAATCGCTTTCATTTTCTTTGATAATGAACGCTTTACTTTCACGAAGTGCCTGTGCCATCTCAGTTAAAACCTGATTTTTAGTGGCTGTATCCAGTAAGGCTAGCTGGGTAGCAGCGTGTGCTGCTTGGCTCGAAATATCCGTAATTAAACTCATGACTTCTCCAATAATGCGATATCTTTCTCTGAAACAACGGGGCCAATTGAATCCTGCATTTTCTCGCTAAATTCACTTTGCTCGTTGTCAGCTATAAAACTTAATAAACAGCTACTGTAATTCGCTGTTGCTTTTGCTAGGCGCGTACCATCGTCACTGCGTACTAAAATAGTATCGCCTACGCCAAATTCTCCGTGTACCGCAAGAATTTCATCACTGCGAATACACCCATTTTCTCGGTTTGATGATTCATTAATTGAACCTTCAACCACAACTTCACCTTGCTCATTGGCAGTGTGAGTCATCCAATGCACCGCTTCTTGCATTGGTTTTTCGTATGGGGTGAAAATAGTGCCTGGATTATCACCTGCTAATAAACGGTTAAATGTTTCTTCTTTAAACCCGTTTAAAATATAGGTGGTGATACCATGTGAAGTCGCTTTTTCTGCTGCTTCTATTTTCGTTTTCATACCGCCAGTACCTACAGCACTGGTTGCACACCCAGCCATAGCATAAATTGATTCATCAATGCTTTCGATTTCAGGTAATAAGACAGCGTCCTCATGTAAATTAGGGTTCTTGTCATATAAACCATCGACATCTGAGAAAATCATCAAGGCATCCGCATCTGCCGCAGCCGCAACCATGGCTGATAAGTTATCGTTATCACCTACTTTTAAATCGTCGGTTGTTACCGTGTCATTTTCATTAATGATGGGCAATACACCGTGCTCAAGTAAAGTAAATACTGTTTCTCTAATACTTGTATAGCGTTCACGGTCTCGCAAATCACCATGCGTTAATAAAATTTGCGCCGATGGGAAATCAAAAAAGCGATCCCACATGGCCATCATTTCTGTTTGGCCAGCCGCTGCCATTGCCTTTTTCATCGTCACAGAGCGTTGCTCTTGCTCTGGGAAT
This sequence comes from Pseudoalteromonas sp. MT33b, assembly GCF_014117385.1. Taxonomy (NCBI): domain Bacteria; kingdom Pseudomonadati; phylum Pseudomonadota; class Gammaproteobacteria; order Alteromonadales; family Pseudoalteromonadaceae; genus Pseudoalteromonas; species Pseudoalteromonas sp. MT33b. The sequence goes on from NZ_CP059831.1 coordinate 3,273,610, forward strand.
AAATGCGAACCAGCAGCCACCGAACCTGACGATACTAAAATAACTTCGATACCTTGCGCTCGACAACGAACGATGAACTGTGCAATGGTCAGTAAATAACGAGAACGACACCCATCTTGATCAGGTGCGATTAAGGCGCTACCAACTTTTAGTACTATACGTTGCCATTTAAACTTTTGCATAACTGTTCAACTTTCCATTTTACTATCTGTTCAGTGTCAAAATGCCACTGATTAAAAGACTCACGTTTAGCCGAGCTAAACGCACTGATCATAATTAATCTGTCAAACCACTTATCTGAGCACACAGCTAAGCCACGCAAGTAATGCGATTAGATATAGCACAACTTTTATTCAGTCAGTAGACCAAACGGTTATAAACCATAAGTTGTTATAAAAAGATAAGTGTTGTTTATGTATCGCTGTAAAAAGCTGTGTGCGGCTTTTATTAATAACAACATACATAGAGCCTATACAGTCTGGTACACCAACAGATAGGGTGTAGACTGTATGACCGAGATTTAGCTGCCACGATGGGAACTAAACATTGACCAGACAATGAACTTATATTCTATTCAACACGTAATAAATACACACTGAATAGGACCAAGCTCATTTCTATTTAATTAGAAAACAAAGTGTAAAATACACACTTAGCTCGCCAAACAATTGATTAAATAGAGCTTGAGCTCTAAGTAGAAAGGGTTTTCGTTACCAATCATTTAGATATCAAATTGTTTGAACACGAAATATAATACGGTAAACATAGGGGTAAGATCAAGTCTGAAAAGCAATCATACCTTTTATACTTACCATAACCTTGAAAAATAGAGCTCAAATAACAAACAGTTAAGACCTAGCATTTATCACTTAATGATTTTTTATCAACTTTTAAAGATTTTGTTGTCGAAAGCAGCCCAAAAAGTAGTAATAACGACTAAAATCGTATGTGAAGCAACAAGTTTGCTTGTGTCTATGACGGTGAGTAGGCTTTAATAGGTAAGCAATTTTATTTAAAAGTTAACGACTGTTTATCGTTTTCAAACGCGATTACCTATCTCGTTGGTGTTTTTAAATAGTAGTAACTAAAGGATACTTTATTCTATGTCAGCAATTTATATAGCAGGGATCGCCTTGTGCTCTGTGTTAGCACAGTGGATAGCCTGGGCGTTTCGTGTACCCGCTATTTTATTTTTACTACTAACGGGTTTATTACTTGGCCCATTTAGCGGCATTTTAAACCCCGATGCCTTACTCGGCGACTTGCTTTTCCCTGTCGTGTCATTGAGTGTTGCAGTGATCCTTTTTGAAGGCTCCTTAACGCTTCATTTTCGAGAGTTAAAAGGCATAGGCAAAGTTGTTCGAAACCTATGCTCCATCGGTATGATCACCACCTGTTTAATTATAAGCCTCAGTGCCTATTGGATTTTAGAACTAAACTGGCGTGTTGCAGCAGTTCTGGGGGCAGTATTAGTGGTTACCGGCCCTACGGTTATTGCCCCTTTATTAAACTCAATGCGGCCTACGCAAGATATCGACCGTATATTACGCTGGGAAGGTATTGTTATTGACCCCATTGGTGCCTTGTTTGCAGTGCTTGTATTTGAAGCCGTCATGCTTGTTGGTCAGGGCGAAGTACTCAGCCACACGATCATTGCTTTATTCAAGACCTTAGGCGTTGGTTTAACAATCGGTGTCGTCGCTGGCTGGTTAACAACCCTACTTATTCGCCGAGAGTGGTTACCGTTCGAACTACATAAGTTTGGCATACTAGCCTTAGTGCTCATTAGTTTCACGGTTTCTAACCACTTAAGCCATGAATCAGGACTACTTGCTGTTACCGTCTTTGGTATATGGCTTGCTAATCAGGACGACTTAGAAATAGACTCTGTGCTTGAATTTAAAGAAGACCTGTCGATGATTCTCATTTCATCCCTGTTCATCTTACTGGCTGCACGTTTGCAGCTATCCGACTTAATGATGCTGCACAGCGACGTGTTTATCTTTTTAGCCATTGTTTTATTTGTGGCGCGTCCTGCGTGTATCGCAATTTCGACGTTTAAAAGTGATTTACCCTTAAAATCTCGTCTCGTCTTATCGTGGATAGCCCCACGCGGTATTGTCGCGGCAGCAGTAGGCTCTGTGTTTGCCCTAAGCATGGTCGAAGCCGGTATCGCGGATGCAGAAAAAATAGTGCCACTTATCTTCACAGTCATTATCGTCACAGTGGTTTTACAGAGTTTAACGGCAACGCCTTTAGCTAAATTATTAAAAGTACGTCAGCCGTCACCTAATACGATTCTTATCATAGGTGCAAACCATGTTGCACGTGCTATCGCCTGTGGTTTAAAAGAACAAAACATTCCTGTTCATTTATCTGACCCCGCGTGGGAAAACTGTCGCATGGCGCGCATGGATGGTTTACCCTGTTATTACGGTAACCCGCAATCAGAACATGCTGAGCGTTACTTACCCCTAACCACAATTAGAAACGTGTTGGCACTGTCGCCAAACCGTCATCATAATGCCTTGGGCGTACAGTATTTTTCTCACCTATTGGATGAAAAAAATGTATTTTCACTGCGCTCATCAACCAACCACGCTAAAGCGAATAAAGACAGTGCGACGTTCTTATCACGACAAATTTTATTTGGTGATAACGGGGCCTATGCTCGTTTAAGTAGCTTAATCGCGAAAGGGGGTAAAGTGAGTGCAACGCGTATTTCTGACGAGTTTAGCTGGGAGCAGTACCAAGAAGTCAACAGTGAAGCAATTCCATTGTTTATTCTAAATGGTGAAAAAGATGATGACGATGATTCACCTATACGTCTTCGCCCTTTCACCACCCACATGGAAAAAACACCTCAAGTTGGTGAACGAGTCGTGGCACTACAGCCTCCTAAACTTTCTGTTTTAAAAGATCCGAATAACGGTAAAAATAAAGAGAAAAAAGAAGACTAATAATAACGATAAGGCCAGCATTTGCTGGCCTTTGTTTATTCAGGTAGACGGGCGCGGGCGACAACGCTGTCGGGCATTTTTTCTGCCAATTTAGCCAGTAACTGTTCTACTTTTTTATGCTGTGCTTTGTCAGCCACCATTGAGTGAAATAACCAACGGTAGGCGTCTTCATAGTCACGAGGGCTGCCATAGCCTTGATTGAATAGGTTAACCAAGCGAATTTGTGCTTTAAGGTTTCCCTGTGCCGACGCTTCTCTGAGGTAGGTGACCGCCATGGCTTTATCTTTCTGCACTAACTGGCCGACATCATAGTAACGGCCAAGCTGCTCGAGTGCCGCTGCAAAACCTTGCTGTGCGGCTTGGCGCATGTAATAAACACCCAGCTCAACATTGCGGTCTACACACACCGCATACGCTAACATATCACCATACAGGAATTGATACGATGGCAACGCCATTTTATTGGCTCGCGCTTCAATATCTTGTACTAGCTGGCAATCATCAGCCTTTACCCGCGCCAAATGTGCATTTTTATTAATTAAGCCAATTAACTCGCTCTCAGTATACAAAGGGACTGCTGTAATAGGCTCTTCAGCCATGGCTAGGCTTGAAAAGAGGAATGTTAAAGGCAATAAAACACGCATCAAAATCACTTAATGAAAATCAGTCTTAGTAAATAATATACAATTTTCATTCCAGAATAAATTTTAGGCACAAAAAAAGCTGCCGAAGCAGCTTTTTTTAAACATATAGTGATTATGCAAACGGGTTGCGTAATACCATTGTTTCAACACGGTCTGGACCTGTTGAGATGATATCAACTGGCACGCCAGTGATTTCTTCGATACGTTTGATGTAGTCAATCGCTGCTTTTGGCAGCTCTTCAACTGAAGTAACACCAACTGTGTTTTCAGACCAACCAGGCATCTCTTCGTATACTGGTGTTACTTTCTCGTAACCTTCAGCAGCTAATGGTGTAACGTTCGTTACTGTGCCATCTTCTAACTGGTAACCAGTACAGATTTTCAGTGTTTCTAAACCGTCTAGTACGTCTAGTTTAGTTAAACAGAAACCTGAGATGCTGTTGATTTGTACTGCACGGCGCATAGCCACTGCATCTAACCAACCTGTACGACGTAAACGACCCGTTGTTGCACCAAACTCATGGCCTTTCTCACCTAAGTGCTTACCTACTGGGTCTTGTTTATCTAGACCGTCGTAAAGCTCGGTAGGGAATGGACCTGAACCTACACGTGTTGTGTAAGCTTTGATGATACCTAATACGTAATCAAGGTGTAATGGACCAAAGCCCGCACCGGTAGCTACACCACCTGCAGTGGTGTTAGACGATGTTACGTATGGGTATGTACCGTGGTCGATATCAAGTAACGTACCTTGCGCACCTTCAAATAAGATGTTGTCGCCCGCTAAACGTGTTTGATCAAGAAGCTCAGTAACATCAACAACCATTGCTTTTAAGATATCAGCGATTGCCATTGCATCGTCAAATGTCTTTTGGAAGTCCACTGGCTCTACTTTGTAGTAATGCTCTAACGTGAAGTTATGGTATTCCAATACCTCTTTAAGCTTACTAGCAAACTGTTCAGGGTTGAATAAGTCACCAACACGTATACCACGACGTGCTACTTTGTCTTCATAAGCTGGACCGATACCACGACCTGTCGTACCGATTGGCTTATCGCCACGTGCTTTTTCACGGGCTAAATCTAATGCAATGTGGAAAGGTAAAATTAGCGGACATGCTTCGCTGATTAATAAGCGTTCACGTACTGGTACGCCACGCTCTTCTAGCATGCCGATTTCTTTCATTAATGCTTCTGGTGATAAAACAACACCATTACCGATCACACACTTAACATTGTCACGTAATACACCCGATGGAATAAGGTGTAAAACCGTCTTTTCACCGTTGATCACCAAAGTATGGCCTGCGTTATGACCACCTTGATAACGAACTACTAAAGATGCTTTGTCTGTAAGGAGGTCAACTACCTTACCCTTACCTTCGTCACCCCATTGGGTGCCTAGTACAACAACGTTTTTACCCATTGCAAATTCACTTAGAAAAAATTAGGACGAGATTTTACCAGAAAACGAGGTGAAAGATCACCCCGTTTAGCTTATTTTTTCTGCGGCTGAACTTTTATCATCTTATTTAATAGCACAATTACAGGCAGAACAGAGGTTTATAAAAACAGACAGTCTATGTTTTAAGCAATCTCAGAAACAAAAAAGCCCCGCAAAATAGGCGGGGCTTTTAGCAGCGACAGTAAATTACTGTGCTTTAGAACCTTTCATGTAATTAAAGAAATCGCTATCCGGTGATAGAACCATCACGTCTTGCTTATCTTTAAAGGTATTTTTGTATGCTTCTAAGCTACGAACAAAGCTAAAGAATTCAGCATCTTTACTGTATGCGTTCGCGTAGATAGCTGCGGCATTCGCATCACCTTCACCGCGCACAGTACGTGCATTTCGCTCTGCATCAGCAAGCATAACGGTGACTCGGCGATCGACTTCTGCACGAATTGTTTCCGCTTTTTCCTGACCTTCAGAACGGTGCTCTTTTGCCACTGCAGTACGTTCAGCACGCATACGTTGGAAAATAGAGCTACTCACTTCTTGTGGTAAGTTAATTTGCTTAACACGCACATCAAGTACTTCGATACCTAACTCTTGCGCACTTTCTGATGCTTGTACTAATGCTTCTTCCATCAGCTCACTTCGCTCACCAGAGACAATTTCTCTGATAGTGCGCGAACCGAAGTTAGTACGCAGTCCGTTATTAACTTTTTGCTTTAGGAGTGTTTCAGCGTATTGCTTATCACCACGAGCACGCAAGTAGAAAGCGCTAAAGTCGTTAATACGCCATTTTACGTACGAATCAACAATTAAGTCTTTCTTCTCGCTGGTTACAAAGCGGTCTGGTGCACCATCTAGCGTTTGAATACGTGCGTCTAAGCGACGTACTTGGCTAAAAAATGGGACTTTAAGATGTAAACCAGGCCCATACACCACCGCGTTATCACTGTCGTCTTTTTGTACTTTGCTGAATAACAGCACAATTGCCTTTTCGCCTTCTTGCACAACAAATACGGCTGAGAACGACAATACAAGAGCAAGGGCGAGTATGACTAAACTAAAGTTTTTCATCTTGTTTATCTCCCCTCATTAAAACGGTCAGTAGCGAAACGATCACCGCTTGGATTAACAGTGCTGTTTCGTGATGTGTTTATCTTATTGCGAAGGTCCTTGATATCACTTGAGCTTGGAAGTGCAACTCGCGTTGCTGTGCCTTGCTTTTCCATGATTTTATCAAGTGGTAAATACAGCATGTTATTGCCACCTTTCACATCGACTAACACTTTAGAGCTGTTACCTAACACTTGTTCCATTGCATCAATATATAAACGCTGACGCGTGACTTCTTTTGCTGCTTGGTACTCAGGTAATAACTTTTCAAAACGTGCCACTTCACCCTGAGCTTCAAGGGTAATACGTTCGCGATACGCTTCTGCTTCTTGTGTCATACGTGTGACTTGACCACGTGCACGCGGTTCAATTTCACGGGCATATGCTTCGGCTTCACGAATAAAACGTTCTTCATCTTCTTGCGCTGCAATCGCATCATCAAAGGCATCTTTCACTTCGCCCGGCGGACGAGAGTCTTTAAAGTTCACATCGCTGACAATAATACCGAGGTTATAAGGCTCGATAATTTTGTTTAGTTCATCCCATGTTTGTTGACGAACTACCTCACGACCTGTTGTGAGTACTTGGTCCATTTTCACATGACCAATGACATAACGCAGTGCACTATCAAGTGCCTGTTGTAAGCTGTGATCAGCATCCGTTACACTAAACTTGTAAAGATGTGGGTCAATTACACGGTACTGAACTTCAAACTCAACATTAACTACGTTTTCATCTTCGGTGAGCATAAACCCTTTTGCTGATAATGAACGAACGGCTTCAATATCAACAGGAATAACACGTTCGATGAACGTCATCTTCCAACGTAAGCCAGGTTCAGCAATACGGTCAAATTGACCAAACTGTAGAACCACACCACGCTCGGCTTCTTTTACGGTGTAAATACCACTCAATGCCCATACGATGACGGCAATGATTAAAATGAAAGAAATGCCTGCGCCACCAAGTCCGCCGCCGTTGTTACCTGGTTTGTTACCACCAAATAAACCGCCAAACTTGCCGGAGAACTTACGCAGTACCTCGTCTAAATCAGGTGGGCCTTGATCTTTACCGCCTTTATTATTCCACGGATCTTTATCATTGCCATTATTACCCGGTTCATTCCAGGCCATAGCTATACTCCATTGTTATCTAAATGAATTAGGTTAAATCTATCAAATATACAGCATTTCTCATACTAAAAATGACAAATGCTGCTGATTTTTAGTTCGCCGCTACAAAAGAATCGAGGTCATGCCCCATTTCTTTTTTCAAACGATTCCATTCCGCCATAGGCAAACGTACTGACAAAAGCCAATTGCCTTGCTCATCAAATTGCTCTTCATGCACAGCATTTAAATTAAATAATGCGGCACGAATACGCCCGTGTTGTGGCGGTAATTTAAGCTCATCGGCAAACATTTTTTTGGCAAGTAACTCATTAATTGCCTCAGACAACAACTCACAACCGACCCCCGTACGTGCCGAAAGCCAAACGCGAATAGGTTGCCCTTCGTCGTTTCTATCTATACGTGGCGCAACGTCATCTAGCGCATCAATTTTGTTATAAACCAATAATTGTGGCACATCGTCTGCCTCAATTTCTTTGAGTACCGATTGCACCTGCTCAATATTTTCTTTACGGCGGGGGTCTGCCACATCAATCACATGAAGCTGTAAATCGGCTTCACGCGTTTCTGTTAATGTTGCTTTAAAGGCAGCCACTAAATCATGTGGTAAGTGGCGAATAAAGCCCACCGTATCGGCCAAAATAACGGGGCCAATGTCTCCAATGTCCAACTTACGTAACGTTGGATCAAGTGTTGCAAACAGCTGATCCGCTGCATACACATCAGAATTTGTTATACGGTTAAAGAGTGTCGACTTACCCGCATTGGTATACCCAACTAATGACACCGTGGGGATTTCATTTCGAGTACGCGCACGTCGCCCCTGCTCACGCTGAACAGCGACTTTATCTAAACGGGCACGAATATTCTTAATTCTTGCACGCAGTAAGCGTCTATCTGTCTCGAGTTGAGTTTCACCCGGTCCTCGTAAACCAATCCCGCCTTTTTGTCTTTCAAGGTGGGTCCAACCACGGATCAAGCGAGTAGAGATATGGCGAAGCTGAGCCAACTCCACTTGAAGTTTACCTTCGTGGGTACGCGCTCGCTGCGCAAAAATATCCAAGATCAAACTCGTACGATCAAGTACACGGCACTGGCAAACGCGCTCTAAATTGCGCTCCTGTGACGGGCTAAGTTGATGATTGAAAATGATGACATCTGCATTGTGGATTTTGACAGTTTCAGCGATTTCTTCTGCTTTTCCGGTCCCGACGAATAGTTTCGGATGTGGTGCTTGACGACTGCCTTGCACAATCGCCAAACTACTAACACCAGCAGAAGATACCAACAACTCTAATTCGTGAAGATCTTCGCGATCCCCCTCTTTAGGTAAGTCGATATGAACTAAAACTGCCTGTTCGCCGGCTTCATAACGGTCAAACAAGCATTACGCTCCTAAATTTAAAAGTTTCCAGCTTCTTGCTCTTCTGCATCATCACTTCCTTGTACACCTTGGAAGTTAACAGATCGCGCTGGAACAACGGTAGAAATAGCGTGTTTATACACCATTTGATTTACGGTGTTTTCTAGTAAAATAACAAATTGGTCAAATGACTGGATTTTACCCTGAAGTTTAATGCCATTAACCAAAAAGATTGATACTGGAATGCGCTCACGACGTAACGCATTCAAAAATGGGTCTTGTAACGACTGGCCTTTTGCCATGTTATTTTCCTTCGTTCTAGGTGTTATTATAATTAAGTAGCTGAACTCATTTAACAAAGCTAAATTTTTTTCAACTACTACTAGCTTAGCGAACTTACTACACGTTGCAAGTTTTCTTCATCACCCGTGGTTAACCAAGTAACATTTGGCCAACCTCTTAACCAAGTTAGCTGTCGCTTGGCTAACTGCCGTGTGGCTGCAATACCACGAAAGACCATTTCATCATAGTCAGTTTCGCCTGCAATGTAATCCCACATTTGTCTATAACCTACGCAACGAATTGATGGCAGATCGGGGTGTAAATCCTTACGTTTATATAGGGATGAAACTTCATTTTCAAACCCCTGGTCGAGCATTATTTTAAACCTTTTCTCAATTCGCTGATGCAATTCACTGCGATCATCAGGTGCAATCGCAAATTGATGGAAAGTATAAGGTAACTCAGGCTGCTTTTGTTTTTGCAGCTCTGTCATTGTTTTACCTGTTATACGATACACTTCGAGCGCACGATTAATGCGTTGTGAATCATTTTCACTCATTTTGCTCGCAGCATCAGGATCAATTTTAATAAGCTCTTTGTGCAAATGCGGCCAACCAAACTGCTTTGCTTCTTTTTCAAGCTCAGCACGTACTTCGGGTGATGCCTCTGGTAGCGGTGATAAGCCATCAAGTAATGATTTAAAATACATCATTGTACCGCCAACCAGTACAGGTACTTTACCTTGCTGATGAAATAGATCAATCTTTTCAATTGCATCGCGACGAAAATCTGCGACTGAATAACTCTCTGCTGGATCAATAATATCAATCAAATGATGTGGCGCTCGCGCTAATTCATCAGCATCGGGCTTAGCCGTGCCAATATTCATATCTTTATATACAAGTGCGGAGTCAACACTGATAATTTCAGTGTTAAGGTGCTCGCACAATGCAATTGCCAGTTCGGTTTTCCCTGCAGCTGTTGGTCCCATTAAAAAAATGACGGGTAAGTTATTCAAGCCTGATTACCTTGCTTCGTTTAAAAACTGAGATAGTTCTATTTTAACTGCTTTTTCACGCAAACGTTGCATTGTTTGTGGATTATTTTCTAGTCGCGATATTTGTTCCAAAAAGACTTGGCTTGCAAAATACCGGGTCGGTATTTGGCTATCAAGCCAAATAAGCCAACCGTCTAATGTGCTATCAACACTCTGACAGGCACTAATAAGTCGTGCTATTGCATCACTCACATCTAATAAATACAAACAGGGCGGCAGTTTTTTCACCATCACAAAATGTTTTTCAATAACGAGGTCAAACCCTAATAACGTAAACCAAGATTGCTGCGCATTAAGCGCATTGACGTCATCATCACTCACATTAACACGCACAGGCAACAGCAATGCTTTGCCTTCAAGGTTTCCTGCTTGTTCAACCTGAGTGTGCCAGTCGAGGCTCAGTGCATGCTTAAAGTGAGCTGCAAATAACTGGTTATCTTCACAAAATACACACTGCCCCTCTTGCACATGGATAAGCTGGGTCAATGCGGGTTGTGTATCGGTTACCGCTGCAACACTGGGCTCAGGGCTAACACGGTCAAAATGTGCCGCGTGTTGCTCGCTAATTCCTTGATAAAACGCATTAACATCGTGATGAGTCGTTTTAGTTCGGGGCTCACTTGGCGCACTGCCCCCTGCACGCGATGCCCCACCCGACGATGAATACGAAGGGTGACGCGTTGGCTGTAATGCCGACTTAGGGTAATCATACTGCTCAGAATAGCTTGTAGCAGGGCGACTCACTGGCAACGTACTTGATTGAGTGAAATTAAGTGGCGTGTCTGCAACAGAGTGCGTGTTATTAACACCTGACTCAAAATCGACGTCATGCTGAAGCGGCACGACCACTTGTTTAATCGCTTGTAGAATAAAATCATGAACCAAGCGCCCTTGGTGAAAACGCACTTCGTGTTTGGCCGGGTGCACGTTAACGTCAACTTGGCGCGGGTCAATATCAATATAAATAACGAAGCCTGGTAGCTCCTCAGACCCTGCGACCTCTTCAAAGGCCTGACGAATTGCATGCAGAATCAACTTATCGCGCATCATGCGATTATTTACATAGGTGTACTGCGTACTGTTGCTTGACCCTACAGGTAAAACCCAACCTCGCAGCATCAGCCCCGCTTCACCAGATTGAATATGTAAAGCGTGCTCGCTAAATGCTTTACCAGCGACTTGCGCAACACGGGTAATCGCATCCTCAGGGTTTGGTTTAGCACGGTACTGACGCACGACCTTGGCATTATGCGTTAACGTAATCGACACATCGAAGCGGCTTAAAGCGATTCGCTTAATGAGCTCATCAATATGCGAAAACTCGGTTTTTTCGGTGCGTAAAAATTTACGTCGTGCTGGGGTGTTAAAAAATAAGTCTTTCACCTCAATGGTAGTGCCATCGGGGTGGGCTGTTGGCTTGACTTGCACCGCCATATCACGGCCTTCAGCAAACGCTTGCCATGCAGCCTCTTGCTCTTTTGGCTTCGAGCTCAATGTCAAACGTGATACTGAGCTGATCGAGGCCAGCGCTTCACCACGAAAACCCAGCGAACAAATATTCTCCAGATCATCGAGTGACTTTAACTTACTGGTTGCGTGGCGAGATAGTGCCAATGTGAGCTCATCTTTATTAATACCCGAGCCATTATCTCGAATCCGAATAAGCTTATGACCACCACGTTCAATATCTATTTGGATTCGCGTCGCACCGGCATCCAAACTATTTTCAACCAGCTCTTTAACGACTGACGCGGGACGCTCAACCACTTCACCCGCTGCAATTTGGTTAGCCAGTCGCGCGGGTAATATTTCTATACTCATAGTGTTCCTAACACGCTAATTGACTAGCTTTGGGGAATATCAAGCTCTTGCCCGATAAACAAAGTGTTCGATTTTAGGTTATTTACCGTTTTAAGCTTGCTCACAGATGTGCCATAACGACTCGCCAACATGCTTAGCGATTCACCCGGGCGTACCTTATGCTTGGTTGGGTATTGCGCTTTTAATTTAGCAAATAAAGAGTCATCAGGTGGATTTTGTAAATAATAGCTTTTAATTGATTTAAAGATTGCTTTAGCTAATCGCTCTTGGTGATTGGCTGTTTTTAGTAAACGTTCTTCACGCGGATTCGAGATAAACCCTGTTTCGACCAAAATAGAGGGAATATCTGGCGATTTAAGCACTGCAAGGCTTGCTGCTTGTGGTTCTTTTTTATGTAATTTAGCCACTTTTTTCAGCTCTCTCACCACCTCTTCAGCGACGTTAAAACCCGTTTTCATTGAGTGGTCCATCGACATATCAAGCAATGCTTGCGCTAAATACTTTTCACTAGCGGTGTCTTTTAACACCCCAGCAGCACCGCCTAAAAGCTCCGAATGCTTTTCTTTATCCTCAATCCATTTACCAATTTCTGAGTTTGCACGGCGCAGCGACAACACCCATACAGAGGCTCCATTAGGTTGCGGACTGGTGAAGGCGTCAGCATGAATAGACACAAAAAAGTCTGCTTTTTTCTCGCGCGCAATATTGGTACGCGTATTCAAGTTTACAAAATAATCACTGCGGCGGATCATACGTGAAATCATCCCGCGCTCAGCATCAATCATTCGCTCCAAGCGTTTAGCAATTTGCAACGTGATGTCTTTTTCATAGGTGCCTGATGGCCCTATTGAACCGGGGTCTTCACCACCGTGCCCTGCATCAATCGCAATCACAATATCACGTTCTTGATTAAGCTCGCGCTTTTTGACACTGCTATTCGTACTCGCTATCGGCTCCGCTTTTGGTGTTTTATCTACAAGGTCAACAACTAAACGATGCTTATAAGGGTCGGTAGGTAATAATGCAAATACCACGGGCTTCGTCGCTCGGGTTAATTCAAAGACAAAGCGCACACTTTTGCTGTCTTTTGGTTTCGAATAACGCAGCTTAGAAACTATTTGGTGTTTGTTTGGAATACTTGGCAGTGTATCTAACTTATCGGTGTCTTTGAGATCAATCACTAAACGCGATGGATTTTTCAGCATGAAGTAGCTGTAATCGGGTTTGTCGTTTAAATCAAACACAACCCGAGTACTGTCTGGAGAGGGCCACACACGCACGCTATTAATGGAATTTTGTGCCAGCGCAACGTCACTAACAATCAAAAGCATCCAAAAAATTAATAGTTTAAATGTACAACGACCCATTTTTGATAACACACCTTTTATTGTTATTTATTTTATTATTGCGCGCTCTTTAATTGTCTAACTATAGACTGACCACGCTCAGTTAAACTCTTTATTTCAATAGCACGTGCCTCACCTTCATAGCGTAACGTGACATCTAAATCGGGCGTAGGGATAAACTCGCCCCCTTTCTCGGGCCATTCAACCACACAAATTGCCTGTGGTGAAAAATAGTCACGAATTCCCATATACTCAAGTTCTTCAGGGTCACCTAAACGATATAAATCAAAGTGATAGACATCTGCTTTCGTTAATTGATAAGGCTCTACTAATGTATACGTCGGACTCTTAACCTTACCTTGATGACCAAAACCTTGAACAATACCACGCGTTAAAGTCGTTTTGCCGGCTCCTAAGTCGCCGTGCAAATAAATTACCGCGCCTTGCTCCATTAACGCCGCAAGTTGCTTACCCATGTTTACCGTTGCAGCTTCATCAGCCAGTGGAAAACCAACACTGTCGGTCATTATTACCTCATGAAAAACTAAAAACACACTACTTTGTTAATCATACCAGATTATTTATGTAAGGCGAGAATCAGCCATGCCTTGAATTTGACACAAAAAAACCGGCAAAGTTGCCGGTTTGTTTTAGGTAAACATTATTATGTTTAAAGACCGAGTTTCTTCTCAAGGTAGTGGATATTAGTACCACCGTTTTGGAAGTTTTCATCTGCCAAGATTTTCTTGTGCAGTGGGGTGTTGGTCTTAATGCCGTCGATAACTAATTCGTTTAACGCATTACGTGAACGCGCAATCGCTACATCACGGTTTTCACCGTAACAGATCAACTTACCAATCATTGAATCGTAATGAGGTGGTACAGTGTAATCAGCATAAATGTGGCTGTCCCAACGAATACCTAAACCGCCAGCTGGGTGGAATCGTGTGATTTTACCCGGTGAAGGAATGAAGGTTTCAGGGTCTTCTGCGTTAATACGACACTCAATGGCGTGACCACGAATAACCACATCTTCTTGAGTGAATGATAATGGTTGACCCGCAGCAATTTTTAGCTGTTCTTTAATTAAGTCAACACCTGTTACCATCTCTGTTACAGGGTGCTCAACTTGAATACGGGTGTTCATTTCAATGAAGTAGAACTCACCGTTTTCGTATAAGAACTCAAAAGTACCTGCACCGCGATAACCGATTTCGATACATGCACGAGTACAACGATCACCGATGAACTTACGCATTTCAGCTGTAATGCCCGGTGCGGGTGCTTCTTCAACCACTTTTTGGTGACGACGTTGCATTGAACAGTCACGCTCACCAAGGTGAACAGCGTTACCTTGGCCGTCAGCTAATACTTGTACTTCGATATGACGTGGGTTTTCTAGGAATTTTTCCATGTAAACCATGCCATTACCGAAGAACTGCTTCGCTTCTTGTTGTGTTAATGCGATTGAATCTACTAATTCTTTTTCGCTACGCACAACACGCATACCACGACCACCGCCGCCGCCTGCTGCTTTAATGATTACAGGGTAACCAATGCGCTTAGCGATTTGAATATTGCGTTCATTATCAGCCGTTAATGGACCATCAGAACCTGGTACACATGGTACGCCAGCTTTACGCATTGCTTCAATTGCAGATACTTTGTCGCCCATTAGACGAATTGTGTCGCCTCTTGGACCGATAAATACAAAGCCGCTTTGCTCTACTTGATCAGCAAAGTCTGCATTCTCAGAAAGAAAACCATAACCTGGGTGAATCGCCACCGCATCCGTTACTTCTGCCGCCGCAATAATGCGCGGAATATCTAAGTAACTTTCAGACGCAGCAGGTTTACCAATACAAATTGTTTCGTCTGCCAGTAACACGTGCTTAAGATCACGGTCTGCCGTTGAGTGCACAGCAACAGTTTTGATCCCAAGCTCTTTGCAGGCGCGCAATACACGAAGTGCAATTTCACCTCGGTTTGCAATGACTACTTTATCTAACATAGAGTTGGCCTTTTGTTGCGCTATTATTCAATGATGAATAAAGGTTGATCGAATTCTACTGGCTCGCCGTTTTCAACTAAGATAGCTTTTACTGTGCCCGCTTTGTCTGATTCGATTTGGTTCATCATTTTCATTGCTTCAACGATACACAGTGTATCGCCAACATTTACTTTTGAACCTACTTCTACGTACGGCGCTGCTTCTGGTGATGCTGCTGAGTAGAAAGAACCTACCATTGGTGATTTAACTTGATGACCGGTTGGTGCTGCTGGTGCTGCTTCTGCCGCTGGTGCTTCAGCCACTGGAGCAGGTGCTGCTGCCGGCGCTGGTGCCGCAAAATGTTGAGGTGCATAATGCATTGCAGGACCTGCACTCATATTATTACGGTTAATGCGTACTGATTCTTCACCTTCAGTGATTTCTAATTCAGCAATACCAGATTCTTCTACTAGTTCGATAAGTTTTTTGATCTTGCGAATATCCATTAAACGACCCGCCTGTTAGTTTATTTAAAATTAATGTGTGTTTTGCAACCGATTAACCGCAGCTTCAAGTGCTACTTTATAACCCATTGCTCCTAATCCAACGATAACGCCTTGTGCCACATCCGAAAAATACGAATGATGACGAAATGCTTCACGTGCATGTACATTACTTAAATGCACCTCGTAAAAGGGAATGTTTACACTGAGTAATGCATCTCGTAAGGCAACGCTTGTATGTGTAAATGCTGCAGGGTTGATAATAATACAATCAACCGCTTGCCACGCTGCATGAATTCGCTCAATAAGCGCCGCTTCACTGTTACTTTGAAAATGCGTTAAATCAACATGGTAACGCGTCGCGACCGTGCTTAGTTCAGCCATAATCTCGTCAAGAGATTGTGTGCCATACTTTTCAGGTTCACGCTTGCCAAGCATGTTTAAATTTGGCCCATTTATAACTAAAAGTCTGAATTTTGCAGCCATAATACGCGATATATCCTTTAAGTAACTAGTTTAAACATATTCAACATAAACCCCTGCTTAACTTAAGAGGGTAAATGTAAAATAGCAACTATTTCTCACGTTAACCACCTATTATAGATATTTCGACGTAAATAGCAGCAAAATACTGGTCTAATCACTCTTAAGCAAGGCGCATCGTACGTGTGACAAGGAGCTGCGACAAGTTATCCTTGTTGTTTTATTAGGGTGA
The DNA here is from genome assembly GCF_014117385.1 of Pseudoalteromonas sp. MT33b. NCBI lineage: Bacteria > Pseudomonadati > Pseudomonadota > Gammaproteobacteria > Alteromonadales > Pseudoalteromonadaceae > Pseudoalteromonas > Pseudoalteromonas sp. MT33b. The sequence continues at coordinate 3,289,990 of NZ_CP059831.1, forward strand.
TTAATTATTCAAACCGTTTAAAATTAAACCTAATGTATTAGATTTTACATGAAGTGCTCTTTTAAAAATAAAAACGCCACTCAATTGAGTGGCGTTCAGCTTGTTCGATGCAATTAACCGTTTATTTTGCGTTATTTCGTACTTTTGCTAAATGTTCGGCAAAGTCTTTCGCATTTAAAAAGCCCGTGACTCGTTGCTCGGCTAACTCGTTACCTTGGGTATCAAAAAACAAAATACTTGGTAAACCAAACACCGTGTACTCTTCCATTAACTCAATGGTTTTTGCATCACTTTCGGTTAAATCAATTTGAATTAACTCAAAATGAGCAAACTCACTTTGCACATTGGCATCTGGAAAGGTGTAATGCTCAAATTCTTTACACGCAACACACCAATCGGCATACAGGTCCACCATCACTAAACGGCCTTGGCTGTTTGCATCACTAATTTTATCTTTAAGCTCTGCTAGGTTCGCCACTTGTGTAAAGCCGTGGTTTTGCTCTGCCACATTAGTAACCACTGCTTTAGTCGGCCAAAAGTAGTTTTTCGTTAACGAAGCCCCTGTAATGACTAATAACGTTGCCGCAAACCATAAAACCGTTTTTAGCTTACTTTGCGACTGACCACTTTGCCAATGGTGTAAATACAACGCGGTTGCAAGTGCAAGTAAACCGGCCATCAACCAAATGATTTCAATATCAACAATTCGCTCTAATAAAATGAGTGGCACAACCAACATAATAAAGCCGAACAAGATTTTAACCTGTTCCATCCAACCGCCAGCTTTAGGAAGTAATTTACCACCTGACGTGCCAAGTAATAATAACGGTAAGCCCATACCTAAGCTGAGTACATAAAGCGTCAAGCCGCCTACCAAGTAGTCGCCACTTTGTGCAACATAAAGCAGGGCTGCTGATAACGGTGCCGTGGTACAAGGTGACGCGATTAAACCCGACAACACCCCCATCATAAACACGCCAACATAGTTGCCGCCTTTTTGCTGGTTACTCACCTGAGTGAGCTTATTCATCATGCCGCTTGGCAATTTAATTTCGTACCAACCAAACATCGACATGGCCAGCAATACAAACAAAATACTAAAGCTAATCAGTACGGTTGGGTGCTGTAAATACCCTTGAACTTGTCCACCCAGTGAAGCAACCACCAAACCTAACGCAGCATATGTCACCGCCATACCTTGTACATAGACAAAAGATAATGAAAATGCTTTTTTCGTTGAAAGGTTTTGCTGGCCTGCTATTAAGCTCGATAAAATTGGAAACATCGGAAAAACACACGGCGTAAAGGCCAGACCCACACCCACCAAGAAGAAAATCACTAAATTAGTCAGTAATCCCTGTGAGGCTAATTTATCTGTATAAGACTGCTCCCCCTTGGGAGCTGCAGATGTATTTTTTTGTTCTGTTTTTGAAGGCTCTGCATTTTCTAAAGACTCAGCATTGGCTGTTAATGCCGCTAATGCATTACCCGCAGATGCACTGTCGGTAACCTGCTCACCGGCGATGAGTGAAAGAGGGATGGTTCTAACTTCTGGCGGATAACATAAGCCAGCCTCTGCACAGCCCTGAAATCGCACTTTTACAACGGCATCTTCTGTCACGTTGCTTAATTTGGAGATGATACTTAAGGAATCAAAAAAAACCTCGGTTCTGCCAAAAAACTCATCTTCGATTATTTCACCTTTGCCAAGGTCTGGAATTTCAATATCAGCTCCTTTGGCAATTATTTCGACTTTCTTTTTATATAAGTAATAGTCTGGCGCTATGTCCCAGCCAATGAAGAGGGTGTTACCTTGCTGATCAAAATCAAAAACAAAGGCCTGATCCACAGGAAGAAAAGTTTGTTCTGCTGGTTGTTGCAGTAAATTTCCGAGTAAATTGCTATTACTTGCACTGGCTGGCAATAACCACAGTGCGCAGAGTAATAAAAAGAACGATCGCATTAATTAAGTACCTCATCCATCCAATTAAAATAGGCTAAATTGCCTGTTGCGACATCAACGACCTGAATTTCTGGCACCTCATAACTATGCAACTTCTTGATAGTTTGGATCACCTCATTCATTTTTTCTGATTTTGTTTTGATCAGTAACTTACTCTCTTTGGCTTGAGTCACTTCACCTTCCCACATGTAAATAGATTCAATGGTCGGCAAAATGTTCACACAGGCCGCTAGCTTTTCTTTAACTAGGTGCTGAGCCAGCAGACGCGCTTCATTCTCATTTGCACAGGTAGTAAAAATTAGTCGAAAATGCGTAGTCATAAGGAACCTTTATTTGATTACATGAGTCGCACCATAGTAGCCGATAGTCACTACAATGTGTAGCGGCCTCAATGATCCTTGGTTCTACCTTGAAAAAAGACCTGATCACCCATATTTATATTTCACTGACTCAAAAAAGAGCGACATTTTTAGAGAGCGTTATGTTTAGATTTTTGTTTTTATTATTTATTTTAGTGCCGATTGTTGAGATTGCACTGCTCATTCAAGTGAGTGAAGTCATTGGCGGCTTTGCAACCATAGCGCTTGTCATTGTCACCGCGATTGTCGGTGCAAAACTTGTAAAGCAGCAAGGTATCGGTGCTATTCAAAACGTACAACTGCAAATGGCGCAAGGGCAAATGCCTGCAAAAGAGTTATTTACCGGTCTGTGTGTGATTATCGCCGGTGTCTTATTGATGACCCCTGGTATTATGACCGACGTGTTTGGCTTTTTATTATTGACGCCAGTAGTGCGCAATAAATTGGCGGCAGGCCTTGCCAGTCAAGCGACTGTACGTATGAGCTCACAAATGAATCAAGGCGCTGCACACTTTCAATATCATAGTAAAACCAGCCAACATGAAGAGCCAACTCACCAGCCAACAACCATTGATGGCGAATTTGAGCGAAAAGATTAAAAATTTTTAATTTTTATACTTGGATTTTTTTAAGCCACCCCCATTATTGAAGGCAATGAAACGCAACGGGTGGCTTTAGCACTCCCCTGCATAACACAAGATTTTTTCTGTACTGTTCAGAAACTGTTAGGAGAACTAAATAAATGAACATTCGTCCTTTACATGATCGCGTCATCGTTAAGCGTCTAGAAGAAGAAACTAAGTCTGCTGGCGGTATTGTTTTAACTGGCTCTGCAGCTGAAAAATCAACGCGCGGAGAAGTTATCGCTGTTGGTAATGGCCGTGTATTAGACAACGGTGAGGTAAGAGCATTAGAAGTAAAAGCCGGTGACACTGTGCTGTTTGGCTCTTATGTTGAAAAAGCTGAAAAGATCGAAGGTCAAGAGTACCTGATCATGCGTGAAGATAACATTCTAGGCATTGTAGGTTAATCCTACTTTTCGTTTAGCAACCCGTTTACAGAATTTAAGAGGAATTAAATCATGGCAGCAAAAGAAGTACTTTTTGCAAGTGACGCACGTGGCAAAATGCTAACAGGCGTAAATATTTTAGCAAACGCAGTAAGAGTAACTTTAGGCCCTAAAGGCCGTAATGTTGTTTTAGACAAATCATTCGGTGCGCCAGTCATCACTAAAGATGGTGTGTCTGTTGCAAAAGAAATCGAGCTTGAAGACAAGTTCGAGAACATGGGCGCACAAATGGTTAAAGAAGTAGCGTCAAAAGCGAATGACGCTGCAGGTGACGGTACAACAACTGCAACCGTATTAGCGCAAGCTATCGTAAACGAAGGCTTAAAAGCAGTTGCCGCAGGCATGAACCCAATGGATCTTAAGCGCGGTATCGACAAAGCGGTTACAGCAGCTGTTGAAGAGCTTAAAGCATTGTCTGTTCCTTGTGCTGACACAAAAGCGATTGCCCAAGTAGGTACTATTTCTGCTAACTCTGATAGCGAAATTGGTAACATTATTGCTGAAGCAATGGAAAAAGTGGGTCGTGATTCAGGTGTTATCACTGTTGAAGAAGGTCAGTCACTAGAAAACGAATTAGACGTTGTTGAAGGTATGCAGTTTGACCGCGGTTACCTGTCTCCTTACTTCATCAACAACGCAGAAAAAGGCGCTGTAGAGCTTGATAACCCATTCATTCTACTTGTAGATAAAAAAGTATCTAACATCCGTGAGTTACTACCTACATTAGAAGCGGTTGCTAAAGCAAGCAAGCCTTTATTAATTATTGCTGAAGACCTTGAAGGTGAAGCACTTGCAACGCTTGTTGTGAACAACATGCGCGGTATCGTTAAAGTATCTGCGGTTAAAGCACCTGGTTTTGGCGACCGTCGTAAAGCAATGCTACAAGACATCGCAGTCTTAACGGGTGGTACTGTAATTTCTGAAGAAATCGGTTTAGAACTTGAAAAAGCAACAGTTGAAGACCTCGGTACAGCGAAGCGCGTTGTGATCACTAAAGATGACACAACAATCATCGATGGCGCAGGTGAAGAAGACGGTATCAATGGCCGTGTTGCACAAATCAAAGCACAAATCGAAGAAGCAACGTCTGACTACGATAAAGAAAAACTACAAGAGCGTATGGCTAAACTAGCTGGCGGTGTTGCAGTAATCAAAGTTGGCGCAGCAACTGAAATCGAAATGAAAGAGAAGAAAGACCGCGTAGAAGATGCATTACACGCAACTCGCGCAGCGGTTGAAGAAGGTGTTGTACCGGGTGGTGGTGTTGCATTAGTGCGCGCTGCAAACAAGCTGGTAGACTTAATTGGTGACAATGAAGACCAAAGTCACGGTATTAAAGTTGCACTTCGTGCGATGGAAGCACCACTGCGTCAAATCGTTACAAACGCAGGCGACGAAGCATCTGTTGTTGTTAACAATGTGAAAGGCGGTGAAGGTAACTACGGTTATAACGCAGCGTCTGGCGAATACAACGACATGATCGAAATGGGTATCCTAGACCCAACTAAAGTAACGCGTTCTGCACTACAGTACGCTGCTTCAATCGCGGGTCTGATGATCACAACTGAAGCAATGGTTGCTGAAATCCCAAAGGATGACGCTGGTGCCCCTGATATGGGTGGCATGGGCGGCATGGGTGGAATGGGCGGCATGATGTAGTCCACTCCAAGCACTTCGCTTAAAAAACCCAGCTTCGGCTGGGTTTTTTATCTCTACAGATCACTTTACTTTATAACACGCTCAATGTGTTCTAATAAAACCTCTGTTGTCCAGTCAACGCCATGGTATGGAATATCAGGCCAGTAAAAATCCCCCTTACCGCGCGCTCTGTTTACATAAACTTTGTTAGGGATTATCACTTTGCTTAATCCTGAGGGAGTATCAACAAATCGAACATCCATATAGGTTGAATCAGCACTGCTCGGCGCACCAAATAACACTGTATTTGAAAATAACTTAAAAGTATCGATTGCATCCAGACACGCACTGGCACATTGTCCGGGCACTATAACGATGGCTTTAGTGTTAAAATCGCTTTCAGATACTTCATCTAAGACCGGTGTCGTTGCTGGCTTCTTCTCAATATAAAAAGGTTCACCCATATCTAACGCCGTCTGCATACCTGCTGAGACTTGTTTTACTATAGCGAAGACCTCGGGCTGGTCTTGCACTTTTGTTTTTAATGACTCAAGGTATTGCGTATTATCTTTGGATGCTCGCCACCAAACGCGTGTATTTTTAGCTAACTGCTCTCTTCGCGATGTCACATGCTGCGGCCCCCAAAGTTGCTCAGCAATTTTCATACTCCAATATGTTGAGCCGCCTTGATTATGGCGAAGATCTAATATCACCGCTTTAGACGTTAGCAACTGTTCACGCTGCTCGGCTAAATCAGTGAAGAGTTGTCGGTAACGTGCTTTTTGTTCTTCATTTGGTGAAAATGAAGGCATTGCTATCCAAGCAATCTCTTGAGTTGCCCAGTGCAGGCCTACCTCGAGCTCATCACCATTGTAAGCATTTACTAAGTGCTGGCGAACATTTTTTGGGCGCTCAAACCATTCAAGTCTAACGCTATACGTCGCGCCACTGACTTTCACAAAATCACAACTTTTAAAGGGGGTTAGAAATGGGTTTCCATCATCCACTAATAATCGCCATCCTTGGTTCCACCAATGACCGGGTTGATCAACTTCACCATAAAATTTAAACAGGGTATCGCGCATTAAGGGTTCAATAGGCGTGTTATTACAGCGCACTATTTTATCCCCTTTCGTTACTTTATCATGCTCGCTGTAATACACTTTTAAGCCATCACCACGCCATACTGCAGAAAACCCGGGCCAGCGTCGTGGCAACTTAACGTCGTCAGGTAACAGTGCAACTGCCCCAGCGTGACCATCTTGCAAAACCGAATTAAAACGTGCAATTGCGGCTGCGTAACCTTGTGCATTTTCTACTTGGTCGGCAAGCATTAAAGCGTGTTGCTTGGCATTAAACAGTAATTGTGGAAACCCTGGGTTATCGCTATCAAACATGCCGGGGTGATTATCGACTGATTGCTGATAAGCAGCTTCAATATCTTTTTGTGTAGTGGCTTTCCACTGGGTTGCTGTTTTTGGAAAGTGTTTTACGGGGTGAGAGCTGTCAGCTTGCACACTCACACTTGCAGTGACTAAGGCTATGCCACTCACGAGTAGAGGCAAGTATAAATTAACCGCTTTATTCATATAAATCCTTTTAATTATTTTAATCCAAACAGTGGGTATACATGTAATAGCAACGCGACTTTTAATCGTGCTACTTATTGTTTAATTTATAACTAATGACTAAAAAATAAAACCCACACTGTCGACACAGGAGCCCATCATTTTGAAACACTCTGATACAACCCGCAATAATACTTAATGATTGTGAGCTGTTTATGAGGCGAATGGGCATAAATGAAATTGGCCCTTTGATTTATGGCTTGTTAAGGTGAATTAACTAACTCTCTGACTATCATAAACAAATCACTTGGCAACATACCACGCTCACCATCGCGCTCAGCGGCGATATCACCCGCTTTTGCATGTAAGCAGACCCCTAAGCTGGCTGCTTGCAGAGTATCTAGCCCTTGTGCAATTAGGGCTGCAATAACGCCAGTGAGTACATCTCCACTCCCCCCAACAGCAAGGGCTGGATTACCATCTGTGCAGACCCAGGTTTTATTGTTATTGCTAATTAATGTGCCAGCCCCTTTTAGTACGCAGGTTGTGGTATAGCTGTGCGCTAAACGTTTGACCGCTGCAAAACGGTCAGTTTCTATGTCTGAGGTGCTGCAATTAAGCAGCCGTGCGGCTTCACCGGGGTGAGGAGTGATAACCGTGTTTGTCAGTGGAAATGACGACGCATGTTGGGCAATTAAATTAAGTGCATCGGCGTCAATAACTAAGGGTTTATTATTGGTGAAACAGTACTGCATGACTGTTTCAAAGGTAGCCTCAGACCAACTATCAAGCCCCAAACCGGGACCTATGGCAATACAGCTTGCCCATTCAAGAGAAGCAATTAGATTAGCGTCTGTGACCATTAACTCTGGCCTTCCCATACTTACACTGAGAATTGAGCTGGTATGCGTATACACCTTAACCATACCCGCACCTGTTCTCAGTGCCGCTTCTGCCGTTAAGCGAATAGCACCTGCTGTACCTGCATTACCCCCAATGCACAATAACTTACCATGGCTGGTTTTGTGGCTATTGTTATCACGCGCTGGTAGTGAGTTGATTGTTTGCTGATTAATAAGTAAAGCACAGGGTGGGCACAGCAACGCAAATGCATCAGCAATGCCTAAATCTGCAAACTCACATTGACCTGCATGCGCGCGCCCTTGTCCCGTTACCAAACCTTGTTTAATACCCACAAAGGTCACAGTAACAGTCGCTTTAATTGCAATACCTTGAACGGCGCCAGTATCGGCATGAATACCAGAGGGTAGATCGATAGCTATAATGGGCGCTCGGCTATTATTCGCCGCGTTTATCAGCTCACTAAATGGCGAGCGAACGTCACTTTGAATACCCGTACCAAGCAAACCATCAACGATAACATCAGCCTGTTCAAGCACAGCAAAGTCTGTCACGATTTCGCCTGTGGCATCTAACCAAGCTTGTTGTGCGGTGAGTGCATCTCCTGACAAGGGTTTGTCAGGTACAGCGGCTATCACTGTCACGTTTTTTCCTGCTTTTTTAGCCAAATTTGCAACGATGTAGCCATCACCAGCATTGTTTCCAACGCCGACCAACACCACGTAATGCAACGCGTCCGCAAAGTAGTTCACGCTATGCATAAACACAGCCTGACCAGCACGTTCCATAAGCGTGTACATCGCAACACCACAACGTTTAGCCGCAATGGCTTCATTCGTTCTTATTTGTTCGGCTTTAAATAACTGATGTTCAATCATTGGTTTAGTCATTCTTGAGCAATCTATCAATTTACTGTAGCAAGCAACCCCGTAGATATAAACCTGTTATTCATCTTAATCTTATCGTCTTGTCTATTTATTATTGCTATGTTCTAAAGACACTGACAATAAAAAGAGTTAACCCATGACTAATAACAAAAAAACGGTTATTTCATTATTTTGTGCCTTATTAGCCCTGCCATTAAGCGCAAATACGGTCGATATTTTACCAATGAAAGCGCGCGCTGAATTTATTGATAAAATGACTGAATTACGAGTAAAAACGTTACTGCCCCCATTAATGAAGCAGCATAATATTGATATGTGGCTGCTAATCAGTAGAGAATATAACGAAGATCCTATTTTAAAAACAATGCTGCCTGCGACTTGGTTATCAGCCAGACGCACCACCATTTTGGTGTTTGCTCGAAACCAACAAGGTGGGGTTGATGCGCACGCTATCGCGCCATATAAAATAGGCAAGGTATTCAAAAAGTCATGGGATAAACAAAAGCAACCTGATCAATGGCTTGCTCTAAATGACATAATTGAAACATACCAACCTAAAAATATTGCCCTAAACACCTCTCAAAACTGGGCACATGCCGATGGTCTTGTCGTCGGTGATTTTAATAATCTTAAAAGCGCACTCCCTAAAAAATACCTTGATAAGCTCATTTCTGCTGAACCTCTCGCTATTGAGTGGCTCGAGCAACGTTTACCTGAAGAAGTAGACATGTATAAAAAGGCAGTGGCTATTGCGCATCAAATTATTGCTGAGGGCTTCTCAAGCAAAGTGATAAAGGTAGGTGAAACAACCACAAACGATTTAGCCTGGTGGTTTAGAGAGCGGGTAAGAGAATTAAAACTGCAAACATGGTTTCACCCCAGTGTCAGTATACAGCGTGCCGATAAAAAAACGTTTGATCATGAAACAAGCTTTAGCAAAGATAATGAGCACATTATTCAAGCGGGTGATCTACTGCATGTTGATTTTGGCATTACCTATTTGCGCTTGAACACTGACACTCAACAACATGCTTACGTGTTAAAAGAAAACGAAACGCAGGCACCAGACTATTTAGTGAATGCCTTAAAAAGTGGCAATCAATTACAAGATATTTTCACCTCACACTTTGCAGCCGGTAAAACGGGTAATGAAGTACTAAAAGAGTCTCGTGCAGAGGCGATTGCTCAAGGGTTAAAGCCCACAATATACACCCACCCTATTGGTTACCATGGCCATGCTGCGGGAACAACGCTGGGCATGTGGGATTCACAACAAGGGGTTGCTGGCGATGGCGACTATCCACTGCACTTAAATACCGCGTATTCGATTGAATTAAACAACGCCGTTTTTATAAAACAATGGAATAAAGAAATTCGAATTATGCTCGAAGAAGATGCGTTTTTCGATAAATCAGGGGTGTGGTATCTAAATGGCAGACAAACTGAGTTACTGCTTATAAAATAAAAAACGGCGCATAATAATTTTATGCGCCGTTTTTTTAATACGTTACCAGTGACTACTCAGTGTCAGGTAAGTTACGACCGTAGAAGATTTCTTGCATCTCGCGTGTTAGCTTAGAGCGGATCTCTTCTTCTTCGTCTTCTGACAAATCAGATGTAGATACACCGAATAAATAGGTATTTAAGTCGGTTTCTTTTAACATCATTTTAGTGTGGAACAAGTTTTCTTGATACACGTTTACGTCCATCATTTGGTACGCTTCTTTTGTATCTTCAGTCATGTAATTCTGAATAGAATTGATCGCATGGTCGATATAGTGTTTCACACCATCAACATCACGCGTGAAACCACGAACACGGTAGTCAATTGTTACTACATCTGACTCAAGGCTGTGAATTAAGAAGTTCAACGCTTTCAGTGGCGAAATAATGCCACACGTTGATACTTCGATATCAGCACGGAAAGTACAAATACCATCATCAGGGTGCGCTTCTGGGTAAGTGTGAACACAGATATGACTTTTATCTAAGTGTGCTACCACAGTTTCAGGAAGTGGACCCGGCGCTTCATCAACGTCGTACGTTGTTTGCTGCTCAATTGGCTCTTCTGAGATCAGAATTGTTACACTGGCACCTTGCGGATCATAATCTTGGCGAGAAACATTCAAAATGTTTGCACCAATAATGTCCACTACTTCACCTAAAATATCGGTAAGGCGATCAGCACTGTACTGTTCGTCGATATATTCAATATATTCTTTACGCTGTTGTTCAGTCTTCGCGTAGCAAATATCGTAAATACTGAAGCTTAAGCTCTTAGTTAAATTATTAAAGCCATGAAGCTTAATTTTATCGAAGGGTTTATTCATGCTAAACCAACCTTTAAACGAGTGAAACCTGCACCAGCAGAAATAAAAGTTCGCGGATTTTATACGAATTTTGCGTTTGGAAAAAGCGTTATTTTACTTGTTCTTCCACAACTTCATGGCTATGTGTAATTTCTACTGTTTTATCAAGCATTAAGGCTACAGAACAATACTTTTCTGCAGACAATTGAACAGCACGCGCAAGGTGTTTTTCAGACACGTTATCGCCAGTAACCACAAAATGTAGATGAATCTTGGTAAACACACGAGGAGCAGATTCAGCACGCTCAGCACTGAGCTTTACTTGCACGTCAGAAAATGATTGCTTCGCTTTTTTAAGAATACTGACAACATCAACAGATGAACAACACCCTGCCGACATTAATACCATTTCCATTGGACTTGGTGCAGCACTGTCACTACCCGCATCAAAAACGACATTGTGACCTGAATTTGAAAGGCCAATAAAGGTATCACCTTCTACCCATTTTACATTCGCTTGCATTTATTTTATCTCTAAAAGTTATTTTGCTTGATTGTAAGCAAGTCACACTCAGATGCAATCGAAAAACGATATTAGGTGTTAAAGGAGATTACGCACTTTCAGCAACGGCTGTATCGAATAAGTTTTTTACAAGTCCAGCAAACTCATCAATAAAGGCGTGTTGCTCAACAGTAACAGGTTGATTTGTGACACTGCTTAGTACTTCTTGTAAGTCATAAACGATGCCATCGACTTCGCGAACGATTTGGCTGCGTTGTTCGGTGTTCAATTCTGTATGCTGTTCGCAAAGCAGCATGACATTCTCGGCAATCACGTCTTCAATTAGCTCTAGCACCGTTGGAGCTCCTGGCTTTATTTGACCTGGCTTCTCAAATAGCGCTAAATTTTGAGTGAGATACATGACAAGATCATCGTACCCTTGCCTATCTAAAACCATACGACTGCACACCTAATAAAATGACTAACTCTATAGATTTAAGCAGAAAGCGCTTTTAATTGCTACCTTTGCTATAAAGCCAATACAAAAAAAGCAGCCGAAGCTGCTTTTTATAATCATTAATACTGATTTAGTCTATTTTTAAGCCAGGGCTTAATGTGGCTGGCATAGCCACTTTTTCAAGCTCAACTGACGCAACAGGGTATGCACAGTAGTCTGCTGCATAATATGCACTTGCTCTGTGGTTACCAGACGCACCAATGCCACCAAACGGAGCCGCACTCGATGCACCCGTAATTGGGCGGTTCCAGTTAACAATACCAGCACGAATACGACGTAAGAAGTGGTCGTAATCAGCTGCATTGTCACTTAATAGACCCGCTGATAAACCAAAGCTTGTGTCATTTGCTTTATCAATGGCAGCATCAAAATCAGTAAAGCGGAAAACTTTAAGAAGTGGACCAAAGTGCTCTTCATCAGGGAAATTAGTCACGTTTGTACACTCTAAAATGCCTGGCGTTACAAAGCCGGTATTTTCTGTATGCGTTAACTCAACTAATACGTCAGCACCTAGTTCTACTAATTGCTGTTGTGCTGCAGCCATACCCGCGGCAGCCGCAGCCGAAATCATAGAGCCCATGAACGGCTGGTCATCAGCATCATATTCACCTACTTTAATCGCTTTGGTTGCTTTTATTAGACCCGCTAAGATGGCGTCACCTTGCTCGCCCACAGGTAAGAATAACTTACGCGCACAGGTACAACGTTGGCCTGAAGAAATAAACGCAGATTGAATTATATCGTGAATAGCAGCTTTAGTATCCGCAACGTCAGTCACGATAAGCGGGTTATTCCCCCCCATTTCTAAAGCAAGGATTTTACCCGGTTGACCTGCAAATTGTTCATGTAGGATATGACCTGTACGCGATGACCCCGTAAAGAATAAGCCGTCAATGCCTTTATGCGCCGCAAGCGCCTTGCCTGTGTCAACTTCACCTTGAACAAGGTTAATAACCCCATCAGGTAAACCTGCTTTTTGCCACAGTTTTAAAGTCAGCTCTGCAACAGCGGGAGTGAGCTCAGAAGGTTTAAATACAACCGTGTTACCCGCTAGTAATGCTGGAACAATATGCCCATTTGGTAAATGACCCGGGAAGTTATACGGACCAAAAACGGCAACAACACCATGTGGTTTATGACGGATCATCGCACGGCCTTGTGGCATGGGGTTTTCAACGTCGCCGGTACGCTCTAAAAACGCTTTTTCAGAGATCGCAATTTTACCCACCATGGCGCCTGCTTCAGTGCGAGTTTCCCACAACGGTTTACCTGTTTCTTGCGCAATGATCAGCGCTAACTCTTCACTATGCTCTTTAAGCGTTTCAGCGAACGTTTTAACAATAGCTAAACGTTCTGCAAATGATTTATCCGCCCAACTATAAAAAGCTTGGCGCGCGGCATTTACAGCACTGTCGACTTGCTCAGCCGTGGCTGTATTTGCTTGCCAAATAACATCATTATTTGCAGGGTTTACAGAGTTGAATGCATGACCAAGGCCTGCTTGCCATTGACCATTAATAAATTGCGCTGCATGCGTCATTACTGTGTCTCCTAAATTCTATAGTTTTGCAACTGATACGGTGTCGCCAGCTTCTAAGTGAAGGGCTTTTGCAAGCTCACTTGAAAGGGTAATTGTATCGACATCACACGGTAGATTAATTTGTGTCACTGTGGCTCTAAAGTCAGTCAGTTTATCATTAGCGAGCATCACGGTGGTGTCGCCTTGGCTTTGACCTATTTCGACCTGCACCTTTCTTGAATTACGAATCGTAGCGATATTATCCACTTTAGCTTCAACCGTAGGACCCGCATCGAAAATGTCAACGTAGCCGTTAAAAGTGAAACCTTCACTCTTCAACAGCTCAATAGCTGGGCGAGTATTATCATGCACATGACCAATAACAGCTTGCGCATCTTTGCTTAATAGATTCACGTAAATTGGGTATTTAGGCATTAACTCGGCAATAAATACTTTTTGACCTATTCCCGTCAGGTAATCGGCTGTTGGAAAATCCATTGAGAAAAAGTGCTCTTCAAGCCATTGCCAAAATGGGCTTTCGCCATTCTCGTTTGACACACCACGCATTTCTGCAATAACTGTTTCAGCAAAACGTTCTTTATGTTGATTAATAAACATAAAACGTGCTTTTGATAGTAATTTACCATTGTTATTTTTGCGGTAACCATCTCTCAAAAACAATGTACATAGCTCTGTTGCACCGGTGTAATCATTACATAGCGTTAAGATATCAACGGCTTTATAAACGTTAAGTGTACGCGATGAATGAATCGCTTTACTTAAATGATAATGATAAAACGCGTCATCTAAACCCACGGCGGCTTCGATGGCTGAAGTACCCACTACTTCGCCTGTTTCGCTATCTTCAAGAACAAACAGGTAACCTTCATCACCAGGCTGCTGGGCTACTTTTGCAAATGAGCTCAGTGAATGATCGATTTTCTTTTGTAACAACTCTTCATTATTAGGCAAAGATGTAAAACCATGCCCTGATTCATGGGCAATTTTAAGTAATGCTGGGTAATCACTTTGCTGGATTGGGCGAAGGATCATCATGAGTCCGCTTGCTCCCTTATAAATAACGGTAAATTATGAACGCGGGCAAGCAGTGCTTGCCCTGATATGTCAGTTGAATGATTAGCCGTTAACGACTTTAGCAACTGCTTTTTCGAAACGAGCCATACCTTCGCGGATATCAGCGTCAGGAATAACAAGTGAAGGAGTAAAGCGAACAACATCTGCACCCGCTACTAATGACATGACGCCTTCTTCGGTCCCTGCCACTAAAAACTCTTTTGCACGGCCTTTGAATTGCTCAGTAACCACTGCACCCAGTAGTAGACCTTCGCCACGAATTTCACTAAATACATTGTACTTGTCGTTGATTGCAGTTAATAGTTCGCGGAATAAAGCCGATTTTTCTTTAACGCCACTTAATACCTCTGGTGTATTCACCGTATCAAATGCAGCTTCTGCAACAGCACACGCAAGTGGGTTACCACCATAAGTAGAACCGTGTGTTCCTACTTTTAAGTGCTGAGCAATATCAGTTGTGGTGATCATTGCACCAATAGGAAAACCGCCACCTAACGCTTTAGCTGTGGTTAAGATATCAGGCGTGACATTTAAACCTTGATACGCATAAAGCTCACCAGTACGGCCGACACCTGTTTGTACTTCATCAAAAATTAACAGCGCATTGTGCTTAGTACACAGCTCACGTACACCTTTTACAAACTCTTTTGTTGGTGAAATGATCCCGCCTTCACCTTGTAGAGGTTCCATCATGACTGCACATGTATTGTCACTGATCAGTGCTTCGAAAGCCGCTAAATCATTGTAATCACAATGTACGATATCGCCCGGCTTAGGACCGAAGCCGTCTGAATAGGCAGCCTGACCACCTACTGTTACAGTAAAGAATGTACGACCGTGGAAACCTTTATTGAATGAGATAATTTGTGATTTTTGCTCACCAAAGTTATCAAGTGCAAAACGACGCGCAAGTTTTAATGCGGCTTCGTTTGCTTCTGCACCAGAGTTAGCAAAATAAACTTTTTCTGCGAACGTTGCATCGGTTAACTTTTTAGCTAAACGCAGTGCTGGCTCATTGGTCATCACATTTGATAGATGCCAGATTTTCTCGCCCTGCTCTTTTAATGCACTTACTAAGGCCGGGTGACAGTGGCCAAGGCAGTTAACAGCAATACCACCTGCAAAATCGATAAATTCACGACCTTCTTGGTCCCAAACTCGAGAGCCTTCGCCTCGCACAGGAATAACACTTGATGGTGCATAGTTAGGAACCATTACGTGATCAAATAATTCGCGATTGACTGTCATTTTATATCCTCTTTATCGTAAGCACACGCCATCTTAAGCGGCGCTATAAAGCTAAACTAAGCTATTTTACTAAGCTAATTGAGCTTAGAGTAAAATCACCTTAATTACTCTTTGGTTCAATTTTCATTCATCCATTATTTCAGAAAAAAATCCATCTGTCTCTTAGAAAACTTTCATGCAGCCCTTGAAAATAAAGGGTTTGAGATATTTTTTCATGGATAGTGAATAACTATTTGAGGGGTATTTTTTATACAAAATACACTTAAAAGGCGCGCTGCTAGCAAACCACGCATGGGCACGTTATCTAAATATTGCTATCGCTCAGCATTTACAATGAATGAATAGTCGCAAAAAAATTAACAATTATTTTAATTAATTTGGATATGGAAGTTCTCAAAGTTGCATTTTGCCAGTTCATCAAGCTCATTTTGTGTAAAACCATAATGCGTAAACCAGCGTTGAACTTCATCTTTCTCAACTAACTGATGTTCGTTCAAGCTTAAAAACTGCGCATAGCACCGTGCTTTTAAAATCACTTGGGTCAGAGGAAGGTATTCATCATTTTTAGCAAGGGGTGTCGTTAATTGCTGCAAAACGGCGTTAAACGGTAAATATCGAAATGCCATTTGCTCAATCACGGTGGCTGTCACTTTAAGTGACAATTTGCTTAATAACGAACTTAAAAATAAAGGATCGGGTTTTAACTCTAATAATGCAGTATGCAAATCTTTCTTTTGTTCTTCGCGCGCCATTGCCACCTTGCGTTGCCACACTCGCTCAAAAGTGCGCAAATAGAGCCTTACTAAGGCAATTTTCCCTACATCCAATAACATGCCTAAAGTAAACGCGTGTTCTTCATTAACGCCGTTTAGCTTTGCTATTTCTTGTGCTGCAATAGCGCATGCCATTGAATTATCTCGTAAGCGGCGCTTTAATAAAGGAAAGGGTTCTGTGCTGTGAGGCATCCAGTGACGTACTGCGAATGTCGGGACCACAAATTTCAGGTTATCAAGACCAATATAACGCAATGCGAGTAACGGGTTATCAACTTTAACGGAAGTGTGTTTACTGCGTTGCTGGCGATAGTATGGCAAATTAACAAACGCGACGAGCTCACGCCCAAGCCAGGTTAAATCTTTAATTAACGGCTCTAAGCGACCTACCGATGCTGAACGTGTCGCAAGAATATCTAAAATAGCGGGCACACTGTCTTGAATGCCAATGGTTTCATGTACCACTGAATCAATATCTTCCAGCTGCTTGTTCATCGCATTTTCAATCACTTGATGTAATTGCTGACTCGCTTGAGCACGATACTTATGGTGCGCTGTACTGCTTTTTTGGCGTTTCTTTTGCGCTGCAACTTCAACTTCTAATAAAGTTCGCTGCTCCATTTGCTCGCCATAATCAATTTCTAAAGTATGAATATAGCCAATCTGACGCTGTGCAAAACTGTGGCCAAGCAAAAGATCATGCGCACGCTCATTAAGCACCATCGCAGTCCTTTGTTGTCGGATTTCATCGGTCATTTGCACAGCAGTATTGTCGTTCATATTTGTAAATAATTAGCTTAAGATTAGAAGCGAGTTAAAAAGTTGGCAAGTAATTCAAGCCCTTGTTGCGTCAAAATTGCTTCAGGATGGAATTGCACACCTTCAAGTGCGAGATCCTTGTGCATTATTCCCATTATTTCATCAAAATGCGTATTGTGTTCGGTCCACGCTGTAATACTGAGCTCACTGGGAAGACTCTGTTTATCAACCACCAGCGAATGGTAACGACATACCGTCAATGGGTTGGCTAAGCCTTTAAAAACACCTTGGTTTGTATGGTGCACTAAGGAGGTTTTACCGTGCATAACCTGTCGTGCTCGTACGACCTCACCTCCCAATGCTTGCGCAATTGTTTGATGTCCCAAGCAGATACCTAAAATAGGCAGCTGCCCTTTAAACTCTTCAACCACTTGCAGCGAAATACCGGCTTCATTTGGTGAGCAAGGCCCAGGAGAGATGACAATATGTTCGGGCTTTAATTGCTTGATGTCGGCAACACTTATCTCATCGTTTCGTTTAACCAATACCTCTTGATCCAAGCGCTGAAAGTATTGCACTAGGTTGTAGGTAAACGAATCATAGTTGTCGATCATTAACAGCATTGCGTGTAACCCAAAATTACTCAGTCAAAATAATGAAGCGACATTTTACCCCAAGCGCCCAGAAATGTCGGCAAAAAACGGCTACTCAGAAACGAATAAGTGTGCAGAAAGTGCTGCTTTTTCTTGCTCATCTAACTTTTGCGAACATTTATTAGCAAAATCATACCGTACCAAGACCGTTTTACCCACCGCACAACATGTGCCTTGCTGCCACGCTTCTTGACGTAATACAAAGGAGCTTGAACCAATATGCTCAACACTTGTTTTTATCTCAACATCGTGGCCATAAAACAACTCTCCGACAAAGCTTACTTCAACCTTGGCTATAATCAATTTCCACTGATGCGGATTTAAATCCGGTGTAAAAAATCTAAAAATAGGCGCACGGGCGGCTTCAAACCACACGGGGAGTACGGTATTGTTGATATGCCCTAAGACATCCGTTTCGCTAAATCGGGGCGTGATTGATTCAATAAACATAGTAACCCTATAAAAAATATAAACTAAAGGTAGCTCATGACGGACTTTATTCGCGTATACGAAAACGCCCTTAGCAAAGAATTTTGCGATAATTTTATCACGGTATTTGAACAAAGCCCGCATTTAAAACAAGGCATTACCTCTGGTGGCGTTGATTTATCTAAAAAAGACAGCCGCGATTTATACCTAAATAATCACCCAGAATACGCCGAACAATTAAAACATATTCAACAAACCACCGCAGGGTACATCTTTAAGTATCTCGAAGAGCATATTTTTATGATGATTGGCGCGTTTGGATTAAAAGTCTATCACCCAAAAACCGGTCAACCCGTTGACTTAAACCAAGACAACTTTGAAGAAGTCGGCAAGCCGCAACTGCCTTTACTAGTCCAGCAAATTTTTAGAATGGGTAACATTCAGGCGCAAAAATACGACATCAATAAAGGGGGCTATCCATACTGGCACAGTGAGGTATACCCGCAAGTAGGTCATAACGAAGCGCTTCATCGCGTATTGTTGTTTATGTTTTACTTAAACGATGTAGAGGAAGGTGGTGAAACCGAATTTTACTATCAACAACGTAAAATATCGCCCAAGAAAGGAACCATGGTGGTGGCTCCTGGCTACTTTACCCATACTCACCGTGGCAATAAGCCTATCTCAAACGATAAGTATATTTTGACCTCGTGGATATTGTTTAATCGTGCCGAGCAAATTTACGGCCAACCACAGTCATAACGTTCAATAAGATAAGTGCGACACCCCTGTCGCACTTTTTAAGCAATCTGTCTTAATCTGTCACGTTATTTCATCTACAACGGTAAATAGATTTGTGCACTTAAGCCACCTTCGGGGCGATTAAGCAACTGCACTTTTCCGCCATGCATATCAACAATACGTTTGATTATTGCCAGCCCTAAACCGCTACCTTCACTACCACGCGCCGCATCGCCTTGTTTAAACGGTTCAAACACGGTTTCAAGTTCACTCTCAGGAATACCTGGGCCTTGATCATTTACAACCACCATCGCGAATTTTTTATTGCTACTCAGGCGAGTTTCAACCTCAATATCACCCTGTGAATAACGTATCGCGTTTTCAATCATATTAGTGACAACACGTTTTATTGCCACCATGCTCACTGGTACATCATGAATACTGGGGTTTTCTTTAAAGGTGATGCTGCGATGATGCTTTTGCTCTGCTTCGACGACTTCTGCAACAAGCGCATTTAAATCTTCAAGCGCAAGCTCTTCGCGCTTGTGATGACGCAAGTACTCTATAAATTGGTCAATAATCGCATTCATATCTTCGATATCATGGATTATCCCTTCGCGAAGGTAGTCTTCATCATCTGACATCATTTCTGTGGCTAAACGAATGCGCGTAAGCGGCGTTCTAAGGTCATGAGATACCCCCGCCATTAGTAAACGACGGTCGTTTTCTAATGCCGCAATACCCCGAGACATCTGATTAAAAGCACGCGTTACTTCAATGACTTCGGTTGAGCCCTGCTCTTCGAGTTTGGTGGAGAAGTCGCCCACCCCCACTTTTACAGCAGCTTGTTGCAGTGCTTTTAAAGGACGGTTCAAGTGACGCGCAAACAACCAGCCACCTAGCACACTTAAAAAACCAATACTGGACAAGTAAAAAGTTAAAAATTTCAGGTTGTTTTCTTGCAAACCCGTTAAGGGTACGCGTACCCAATAACCAGGGGCTTGCGGTGCTTCAACCCAATATACAAGCGGATCCGTTTGGCTAATGCGCACACGTGCTGAACCATTCAACTCTTTAGACATGCTGCGCGAAAGCATTGAATATTCACGTGTTTCAGCCAGCCCTTCGCGCATTGCCTGGCGCTGGGTCATGACTTCTATCCCTGTTATTTCAAAGAACTTTTCAGAGGCTTCTTTGCTCACTTCAACGCCTTCTTCCCACTCGATAAACACTGTTTTAATTTGCTTAGCGAGGATCAGATTTACTTGCTCTATGGTTGGCTTTACAACATAAAAGCTGACCGTGATATATGACACGATCTGGTTGATTAAAAGCAACGCTGCGACTAAAAATACGGTTTGTCCAAATGCGCTTCGCGGAAACATGCCCATTATTGCTACTTTTCACCGTCTGGTACAAATACGTAGCCTAAGCCCCATACTGTTTGAATATAACGAGGATTAGCAGCGTCAACCTCAATCATGCGACGCAAACGCGAAACCTGTACGTCGATACTACGCTCAAGTGCACTGTAGTCTCGGCCTCGCGCAAGGTTCATTAGCTTATCACGACTTAACGGTTCACGCGGGTGTGTGACAAGCGCTTTTAATACCGCAAACTCACCACTGGTTAATGACATGGTGTTATCACCTTGCGTCATCTCACGCGTGGCTAAATTTAGTGTGAATTCACCAAAACTAATTTCGTTTTCCTCTGCAGCAGGCGCGCCTGGTACTTCTTTAGCGCGACGACGTAAAATCGCTTTAATGCGTGCCAATAGTTCGCGTGGGTTAAACGGTTTAGGAATATAGTCATCAGCACCGAGCTCAAGACCTATTATACGGTCTACTTCGTCACCTTTAGCTGTTAACATCACAATGGGTATATCGTTTTCTTTTTGACGTAAACGGCGACAAATGGATAAACCGTCTTCGCCGGGTAACATTAAATCGAGTACGATTAAGTGGAAATTTTCACGCTCGAGTAAGCGATCCATCTGCTCTGAATTCGCTGCTGTACGAACAATAAACCCTTGCTCTACCAAATAACGTTCAAGCAAACTGCGTAAACGCATATCGTCATCAACAACCAATACTTTTGTCGTTTCGTGTCCCATAACTTTCATTCTTGTTGTAATGTGTTACTTGTTAATATAAATGAAAAACTTAAGAATAAAAATCGAATTGCACGCTTAGATTGTTACGGAACATTTCAAAATCCTACTCGACAAAGACAAAAGACTTTTATACCGTGCGGCAGGTTTTCTTGTGAGGCTAAGTAAAATGGCAAAAACAAATTTAATTACGCGTGAAGGTTATCAACAATTACAACAAGAACATGACTATTTGTGGCATGAGAAGCGTCCTGAAATTACCAAAATTGTCACGTGGGCAGCAAGCTTAGGTGACCGTTCTGAAAACGCCGATTATCAATTCAATAAACGTGTTTTACGACAAATAGATCGCCGCGTACGTTACCTAAGAAAACGTATGCCAGATCTAAAAATTGTTGACTACAATCCGCAACAAGCAGGCAAAGTATTTTTTGGCGCTTGGGTCGAAATTGAAAATGAACAAGGCGACATCAAACGATTTCGTATTGTGGGCCCAGACGAAATTTATGAGCGTAAAGATTATATTTCTATCGACGCACCTATGGCGCGTGCGCTATTGGGTAAAGAAGTGGATGACGAATTTTCGGTCATCACACCCGAAGGCACAAAAGAATGGTTCGTCAATGAAATAACTTACCCTAACGCACCCTAATTTATCTTTAATACCATTAACGCTTAATTAAGTGGTCTATTTTGAGGCAATAAAACCGCGTTGATAACAAGGCAAAAATTTAGTTATTTAGTTGTTCTCGGCAATTGCTCCTGCATTGCTCTACCTCCTGCATCCATGCAGTCGTAAATCAGAAATTTTTAACGCAGGTAGCGACTGGTTTAATCACTCAAAATGATTAAGTATTTTTGCGGAATGGTACAAATATTCAGAAAACATTAATTAGTGATTGTCTACTCTAAAAATGTGTTCTATAACTAAAGAGACTCAAGACGCATTTAGTGCTTGAGGTTTTAGAAGGTAGTAAGTATGTCAAACCTAATACATCGCATCATGAGTAATGCCATTGTATTCGCACTTTTAATGAGTGCGAGTTTGATATCTTACGCCAATGACATTGAAAGTCACTCAGACAGTGTTACGCCAACCGCACATTTCATTGCGTGCGACAGTACAGACCCAGCCAATACAGATACTGACTTTGACAAACATACCCCTTCGCTGATTGCCAGTGCAGATCAACCACTGCCAGATGGCCGTGTTGCGGTGTATGTTAATCCTTGTTCTGTTATTTCTGTGTTCAGCGCGCATCAGCGAGGTCCCCCTGCTTTTTAATTAACTCAAAATTGTTTCAATTAAAGTTTTATTAAAATGTATGGTGATCAAAATGAATAATTTCAAAGAATTACGTCTACAAGACATTTCAAATGGCGCATTATCTAATGCTGTAAATGAAGTTGAGCCAACCCTAGACCTAACCTCTCCGGCGCTTAAAGTATTAAATAGCTTCACCAGTAAAGACCCGTTACGCGCTCATTACGACACAACGATTGTTAATGCGCTGAAACAAACTAGCAATCACTGTTCTGACTTTATCTTAGTAATTGATAGTGAAGATAAGTTACTGGGTATTACATCAAGTGCTGACCTGCAAAGCTCTAAGATTATGATGCTTGCACAGCGCTTAAACCTGCACCGTGACGAGATTACATTACACGATGTAATGACACCGCTTAGTAATTTAGCGGGTGCAAGCTTACAAAGCATTAGTTACGCATGCATTGGCGATGTACTACAAACAATGGAGCATCAAGGTATGATGTTCTTGCTAGTCACCAGTAAAGAGCATGAAATTTGTGGGCTAATTTCTGCGCGTCAAATTGCTAAAAAGTTACATATTCCTGTTAATATCAACCCCATTGCTAATAGCTTCAGTGAAGTGATGCAACACATCGATCACCCTCACTAAGTATTAAAATTTGCGTTGTGAAGAACTATTTCAGCGGGCCTTAAAAGCAGTGCTTTTAAGGCCTTCTTATTGTGATATTATTCAGGCAATTAATCTTCAGTTTTACTGATTTTCTATTTTTTAAAAAGGTTTATGCATGAGCAATATCTCTGCACGCTTAGCGACTGAGCTAAATGCCCAGCAACCACAAGTTGTTGCTGCAATCAAATTACTTGATGAAGGTGCCACAGTACCTTTTATCGCGCGTTATCGTAAAGAAGTAACGGGTGGCTTAGACGACACGCAACTGCGTTTACTTGAGCAACGCCTATCGTATTTACGTGAACTAGAAGAGCGCCGTAGCTTTATACTTGCCACGATTAAAGAGCAAGGAAAACTAACAACCGAGCTCAGTGCGGATATTAATAACGCGGACAGTAAAACGGAGCTTGAAGATTTATATCTGCCTTTCAAACCTAAGCGCCGTACCAAAGGGCAAATTGCAATTGAAGCAGGTATTGAACCACTTGCTGATGCCCTGTTTAATGATCCAAACTTAGACCCTGAACAACACGCCACTGACTACATCAATGCCGATGCTGGTTTTGCTGATACGAAAACCGTACTCGATGGGGCTAAGTTCATTTTAATGGAGCGCTTTGCTGAAGATGCTAAGTTGCTTGCAAAATTCCGCAGTCATATAAGTCAACATGGTCAAATTGAGAGCCGCGTTATTGCTGGCCAAGAAAATGATGGCGCAAAATACCGTGATTACTTTGAACACCAAGAGCCACTAAAAAAAGTGCCTTCTCACCGTGCTTTAGCCATGTTAAGAGCACGAAATGAAGGCGTATTGCAGCTCAATATTAACCCTGAACCCAGTGCTGAAAATCCTGCACAAATCTGCGCACAAATGATTGCCGATCATTATCGCTTAGATGTTAGCAACTCAGCAGCGAGTGCATGGTTAATGAGCGTAGTGCAGTGGGCGTGGAAAATTAAATTAAGCTTACATCTTGAAAATGAGTTTTTAGGGGCGATGCGCGAAAAAGCCGAAACCGGTGCCATTGACGTATTTGCAAAGAACTTAAAAGACTTATTAATGGCAGCTCCGGCTGGTCCTCGTACAACATTGGGCCTAGATCCAGGTTTACGCACAGGCTGTAAAATAGCTGTTGTAGACAGCACTGGTAAACTATTAACGACACAAACTATTTTTCCACATGCCCCTCAAAATCATTGGGAAAAATCACTGCGCACGCTTGAACAATTATGTCGCCAGCATAAAGTTGAGTTAATCGCCATTGGTAATGGCACCGCATCACGTGAATCAGACAAACTCGTCGCAGAGCTTATAAAAGCAAACAGCGAGCTTAACCTTAACAAAATTATGGTCAGTGAAGCTGGAGCATCTGTTTACTCTGCCTCTGAGTTTGCTGCGAATGAATTTCCTAATCTCGATGTATCGTTACGTGGTGCTGTTTCAATTGCGCGTCGTTTACAAGACCCCCTTGCAGAGCTTGTTAAAATTGAACCTAAGTCAATTGGTGTGGGCCAATACCAACACGATGTGTCACAAAGTCAGTTAGGGCAAACTTTGACTTCGGTGGTTGAAGACTGTGTAAACTCTGTCGGTGTTGATTTAAATATGGCTTCAGTGCCGTTACTTACTCGTGTATCGGGTTTAAACAAAACTCTGGCACAGAACATTGTTAACTACCGTGATGCGAATGGCTCATTCAGCAAGCGTTCTGAGCTTAAAAAAGTAGAGCGTTTAGGGCCAAAAGCATTTGAACAAGCCGCGGGCTTCTTACGTATCACTAATGGTACAGACCCTCTTGATAAGTCATCAGTTCACCCTGAAGCCTACCCGATTGTTAAGCGTATTTGCGAAAAGAACAACCTGGATGTCAATAGCTTAATTGGTAACTCAGATATACTAAACAAGCTTGTTGCGAACGACTATATTGACGACAAATTTGGTTTACCAACCGTCACAGACATCATTAAAGAACTTGATAAGCCAGGCCGCGACCCGCGCCCTGAATTTAAAACGGCCGAGTTTAAAGCCGGTGTTGAAACCATTAACGATTTAAAACCGGGCATGATTCTAGAAGGTGTGGTGTCAAACGTAGCAAACTTTGGTGCCTTCGTTGATGTAGGTGTTCACCAAGACGGTTTGGTGCATATTTCTGCTATTACGAATAAGTTTATCTCAGATCCGCGTGAAGTAGTCAAAGCGGGTGACATCGTAAAAGTAAAAGTGCTTGAAGTGGATGCTGCTCGTAAACGTATTAGCTTTACCATGCGCTTAGACGATGATGTTGATACCAGCAATAAAGCGGCAACTACAAGCAAACCTGCCGCGGCTCAAAAGGTAAAAAACACCTCTAAACCAAAACGCGACTTTGGTAATGCAGCCATGGGCAATGCCTTTGCCGATGCCTTTGCCAACGCTAAAGTTAAAAAGTAGCCATTATATTAGGCTAATAAAAAACCGCGTAAGTTAAGCTTACGCGGTTTTTTTGTTTTTAAAGGCTCACTAAAATGAGCCTTTAAAGCGATTACTTACGACGACGTAGTGCAAGTAATGGAAGGAGTAACAGGATGAAGTGGCCGAATGAACCACTGTCATCATCTTCTTCTACTTCTGGGTATACACAGCTACCATCATCAGTATTAGCATTCGCATCGTAGTTTGTTGCAGCGGTATCTGTACAACCTAATTCAATACCGTCTGAAACAACTGTAAGTGCAAATTCTTCCATCAATGATTTTTCACCACTGGTTAAAGTGACTTTAACTGTCGTTGTACCATAGTAGTTAGCATCAGGCGTTACGCTGAATGACATGCCATCGACTGATGTCGTCGCATTGTCAGCATCAACAGACAGTGTGAACTCTTCAGCTGTCTCACGCGTTAAACTAACCATAATATTGTCAACTGACTCGTTTTCCATCACCGACATATCTTCTAGCGCAACAATCGCAAGATCAACGGCGGTTACTGTAACCATAAAGTCAGTTGAGATAGTGGTATCTGTGCCCGTTAATGTCACTGTTACAGGGATCTCACCGTAGAAGTCAGCGTCAGGTTTAAGGCTAAATGTCATGCCATCAACCATTGATGTCGCATTATCAGCGTCTACAGTAAGAGTGAACGCTTCTTCTGTTTCACGTGATAAAGAAACAGCAATACTTTCTAACATATCGCCTTGCATCACAGTCATATCTGCAATGTCGTTAACCATCACGGGGGCTTCTTCACCATCAGACTCAACAGTCAGTAAAAACTCTTTGCTTACTTTATCTGTTGGGTTTGCTTTGTCTTGCACTGTAACAGTTACAAAAGTTTCACCGAAGAAATAAGGTTCAGGGATCAGATTAAACGACATACCGTTCACCTCAGCTGACACATGTTCACCCGTGATTACTAGCTCATTTGGCGATTGATCAGCATCAATAACCATCACTTCAATGCCATCAATACGACCATTTTCAGCAACCGTCATATCAGCAATATCTGCCATTTTAAGATTGCTTTGTACACCAATCGAGTGCATTAATGTACCTGACTCTTGGCTACCTAATAGATAATCAAGCGCGATGTCTTGCATGGTGCCTTTCGCTTCTGGCTTTATTGTCGCTGTAAAGTTAAATTCAACTTCACTTTGCTCAGGGCCCACGTAATCAAAACAAATGACTAAGTCATCTTGTAAGATTTTACCAAGGTCATCGAAACCGATTACATTGCTTAGAGCACCGTCTTTGTAGCCCGCGGTTGTAGCATAAACACTGTCACCACCTTCAATAAAGATAGTGCCTGTATCAATATCAGCACCTAGATTGTCGTATGCAAAAATCGCTTCAAACTTACCTTCATGGTCATCAATACCACTGCGTAAGATCACTTCATAATCATAAGTATCACCCGTATTCTTGTCGGTAACATTATCAAATTCCATGAACAGAAGGTCACCAAGATCAGGACGTTCTTCTGCATATTGACTTGCAATTGTTAACCCTGTTGGATCGCTTGGATCACGTAGATTAGTGATTTCAAATGAACCACGCCAGAACGGGGCTAATGCTTCAACTAAGAAACCTGGACCACGGTGCGCACTCATCATCCACCAAATTGGTGTAAATTGCATAGCACCTGTTGGGTGTAAACGTACTTCGTTGTTGTTTGCTTGATTATAAACTTCAAACTTAGCGCCTTGTTTGTAGAATAACCAATCAATTGGTACATCAAAGTAAACATTTGAGCCACCTTCATACCAAGAAGCATCAGGTTGAATGCGGAAGTCACCCCATAAATCGATGTAGCCACCTGTTGAGTACTCATCGATCATTGGCGTTTTACACATTTCATTAGTGATGTTATTCGTGACAACATAATCACGCTTCACATTGCGAGTAGCCTCTTGAGTCCCTTTAATTGTTAAAGTGTTGCCCTCTACTTCCAATGAAGCAGCAACTGACTCGTTGTTAGAAGTCAATGTGTCAGGCCAAACTTCCATGCCCTCAGGAATGGTTAACGCTAAAGTGTAATCGCGCGCGTCAGATTCATAGTTAGCTTTGAGTTTCACGTTAACATTTACAAGATCCATAGCGCGTGCTGAGTCTTGATCAATATTAAGGGTTAACGCTTCAGCGTCACGTTTAAAGTTAACTG
Source organism: Pseudoalteromonas sp. MT33b (assembly GCF_014117385.1). NCBI lineage: Bacteria > Pseudomonadati > Pseudomonadota > Gammaproteobacteria > Alteromonadales > Pseudoalteromonadaceae > Pseudoalteromonas > Pseudoalteromonas sp. MT33b. Next base: position 3,317,569 of record NZ_CP059831.1, read on the forward strand.
ATGTAAACCCTAAAGTCCCTTCAGCACCTTCTGAATCACCCAGTTCAAAACCACCGTAATACACATCGTTTAGCTGCGCTTCTGGTAGATTCCAATTAATCGCAATTTCATAGTTGCCATTACCTGAATGTTGTTGTGGAGCCGACACACTGAACTCACCCGTATTTTGCTCTTTCACAAATGCATAGTGAGTCACTGTTTGATAACCCACATCGCGTAAACCAGCTAACGCTGCGGTAGCGAACCAGTATTTACCAGGCTTAGGATCGATAATATTACAGTAGTTATCCTCAACACTGCTTGAAGAATAACAAATCATCTCTTCGTTCAGTGCTTTAATTAATGCATTTGGATCTTCAGCAATGTCTTCATCCGACACCATGAACGAGCCACTACCATTCGCATCATAACCCACCACTAAGTGTGCTTTTTTAATTTGCCAACGCGGTTCAACGATATCTGATAAATCAGTCGTTTGCTCTGTTGATGCCACTTTAATCATCAGGCGTTTTGTACCTTCAGGTACCTCAATTGCCTGAATATCCCATGCTTTTTCTACACGGTCTTTCGTTACATAAGGTGATACACCTAAGATATTGGCTGTTACTTCAGTCGGTTTTACAAGGCCATAATAAGTTGGTGTAAACTCACTGTAGCTGTCAGTATTCACAACGATTGACTCTGATGCATTGGCACGAGCCATATCGATATCAACCATGGCTGGAAGCTCATCAATGACATTTTTAGCCGCTAATGTGAAGTGAGCATCAGGTGAATTACCATCGGTATTTTTAAAAAGTACTTTACCGTTAAACCACGCATTTTTGTTTATAATGCTGTCCCATGGTGCGCCGGGTTCTGCTGGGTCTAGTTTAGACTGAATGATATTCGGTAACTTCATCGTTACCATCACGTCTTGTGTTTCACCCGCTTTAAGTGTGAAGTTACTTGGTGTAACACTCACTTCGACACCCGCACTTTCTTGCTCGCCTTCAATACCCCAACCATAGGCTGTTGCATCCCACGAACCATCTTTAGTCGCTTTCACTGTGCGCATCCAAGAACAGGTCAGTTCACAGTCTTGGTTTACTAATGTCGGCAGGTTTAACCACTCCACTAAACCGCCATTACGCGGGTTAGCATTGTGATAGTTTTCGATTGTCTCATCCATGATAAGACCTGCATTTGCCGCTTGCGCAACATCAATTGAGCCACTTCCCGTCATGAAGTTGTAGTAAGGGTCAACTAACGTAACACCGTTAGAAATGCGCACTTTATTCGCCGTCATCATCAGAGCCGATTGTACTTCAGCAGGCGTCCAATCTGGGTGCATTTGCATCAATAAAGTCATGGCGCCGGTTACATGCGGAGTAGCCATTGACGTACCACTCATGAATGTCCAGTCTGATGCTCTAGGATTGGCGGTGAATGGTTGGTCATCAGCATTCGCAGCATAAATATCAACACCTGGTGCCGTCAAATCAGGAACAAGGTTGTTAATATAATAACTTGGGCCCATAGAGCTAAAAATAGCGAGCTGGTTGCCAGCTTCTTCGTCAAACGAATAGTTATTTTGCGGCTCACCAATAGTCGCAATTGCAGCGCCATCAGGGTTAGCATTCACCCAGTTGCGAATAGCAAAACGCGCACTTGAAGATAAGTGAATACCTGGGATCACATAGTTATCTGCAACAACGTTCTCACCAAAAGCAATATTTTGCAGGATAAAACCACCTGCGCCACCCGCAGCTACGTTTTTCGCTTTATCAACACGCGCAATATCACCCCGTAAACACACCACTATTTGGTCTGCGGTGAAAGTACCCGCAGGGAATGGGGCATTACAGCTAGCTGCATCATAGCCATCGTCAGCATTAGGGTCGTCGTAATTCTCAGCTAAAACAACCTCACCAGTAATTCCACCAGCGAAACTCTTACCTGCATACTCACCAACAGAAGGTGCACGTGTACCTTGGAAGTTGTTAATGGTTTTAACACCTAATTCCATCACGCGATCATGCGTTGATGCCCCCACTGTCGTCACCCAAGGTGATGTATGATCCGCAGACATATAGTACGGACCTGAGTTACCCGCAGCAGCGGCAACAGAAATACCGGCCTCACGTGCGCTTAAAAATGCCATTTCCATTGGGTCTTCCCACGGGAAGCTTTCACCGCCACCGATTGAGAAGTTAATCGCATCAACGCCATCTTCAATTGCATCTTCAAAAGCAGATAAAATCGCCGACTCAGGACAATCAGCGTATAAGTCGCCCGAGTTGCCCGCGTGACATACTTGGTATGAAATAATGTGCGCGCGCGGTGCAACACCACTGGTGTGATCAAAGGTAAATGGCAAGTTTTCACCATCACTCACTTTCTCACCTGTGGCTGCTTGAAGTGGCGTATTCTCTATGTAGTTACCCGCGGTTGTGCTTGCAGTATGTGAACCATGACCGTTGTAGTCTTCACCATTCTCTGGACGACGATCAGCACGTGCAAATCGATAGTCTGAATTCGCAGCCGTAATTTCAGGGTAAGAGCGAACACCAATTAACTTGTCATTACATAACGTAGGATCAGCTTCACAATCACCAACGAAGTTACCTGCACCAAATGGATTTGATTTGCTGTACTCTTCATCGCTTGCAAACGCAGGGTGGTCAGTATTGATACCTGTATCAATAATACCTACAACCATGCCTTCGCCTTTAACACCCACTGATGATGCAGGTGTAGCGCCTTGCCATAATTGATCTGCGCCAATAAACTCTGGGCCACGGTCTGTACGTAGTTCGAAAATACGGTTTGGTGTGATGCGTTTCACACCCGATTGCTTAGCCAGTAGCTCAGCATCCGCCTGCGTCATTTCGACAACAACGGCATTGTTTGCTAACGTAAATTGCTTTTTAACATCAATGCTAGCACCCACGGCACGTGCTTTGCTTAATACAGATGTTTGGCGCTGCTTCAAGAAACCCTGATAAGCACGCACCTTATGTGCCGATGTATCCAAGCGCTCATTAACCATTAACGAACGAGATTCAGTAACCGCTGTTGCAGTAAAGCCCTGAATGTCACCTTGGTAACTCGCGACTGGCTCTTCAGTCATTTGAACGATATAAGTTTGAACACCTGTCACACCCTCTTGAGGCTGGAACACATGTTCTGGTTGTTGATTTTGATAATGTTGATTTAAACGCTCAACACTGCCCTTTAATAAGCTTGGATGATCAGCAATTTGTTTTTGTTCTTGATACTTTGCGATATCTTCAGCTGTAAATGTTGGCTGATAAAAGCCTTTGTCTGACACTTTATTAAAGCCCGGCTCTGCCGCAGCATAACCTGAAGTACCTACATACAATGCTGTAAGTACTGCAACTGAGCTCTTTTTCAAGTGTGCTATTTTATTATTGCTAGGTTGCATATGATTCCCACTGATTTAATTTAAAACAGCTTTGCTTACGCAAAAGCTGAGACACTAAATTCTATTAGCAGACAGACATATACAGGCGGCGTTATGAAGGGTCAAACTGTGAGGTATACATTTCAGACACAAAATTAACACCATGTAAACATTGAAGTGGTGATATATAAAGCGTTGCGGATTATTTATACAAAATGTAGCTTTTTGTAGAAAACACTATTGCAGGAACAGAAATAATATATAAAAAGAAGCTAGCGAAAGGTTCGCTAGCTTGCTAATTAACTAAAAATTATAACGAATTGAGAAGGTAAGATCTGAATAGTCGTTTACATCTCGATACGCTGCGGTCACTAACCAATCAGCTGTAATCGCATAATTTGCACCGACATGAAGCACGGTATTATTTTCGCTTTCTTCATCATGCAGACGCTCGTAACCGATACCCGCATTTAGCTCTATTGAATCGGTTAATAAGTGCCTAATTTGTGCATTTACAGATAAAATATCAGCTGTATCTGAATCAGAATATCTCTCAGAGTTGGTATCGAGTACTTGTTCTTGATAAGTGATATCTTGCTTGTACAGTACGTCACCTTCAAATTTTAGCTGGCCCAGCTTCGCTGAATAATCAATTTTAGTCACATCAGACAGAGAGTAAATATAGCCTAAAGCTAACTCATAACGCGTGATATCTAACTCTGTACGATAAAGATATTCAGTCTGCCCCGTACCGACTGGGTTGTTGTTCATATCATAAACAGTCACATTGTCGTAGATATCTAACTCTGTAAAGTCATCAGATACTTTTGAGTAGTGGCCTTGCACATACCAGTTTTGTGCAAATTGTTTACTGACGTTGATACCATAGCCCGTGAGAGAAAGATCATCAGCATCATCAATTTTCATTTTCTGATAGCCAGCATCAACATAATCATAGCTAAGAGGTGTGGTGTTTTGTGCCATAACAGCTGTTGATACAAGTGAAAGTGCACCGATAAGTACAGCATATTTCATGTTAAATCATCCTTATTTAAAATCGTGGACAATCTAACAGAGCTAATTTTTTACCACAATAGGAACAACCCTATTTATAGTAAGTAATGTGTAAGAAAATATGAGGTTAAATAACCGCAGAAAATTGGTTTTGAGCCGCAGCAGAGGTTGCCGCTTGATAGAAATTAGCAATTCGTTGAGCGCGTTGATCTACTTCCACGTCACGCTTTGCTGTTTTAGTCTCCGATGCACTCACTTGCGGGCTATCTTCATTGGCAAATTCACGGTTAATTTTAAATGACGCTTGCCCATTTTGCTGCTTATCGTCATCAGACTGAGTCGCTAACTCAGCTTGAGCCGCCGCAAGTTTTTGCGTTGCATCTGCCGCTATAGCACGGTCAGCACCTGAGGGTTCTTGTGGAGCAAGCGCTGCTGCTCGTACAGTTTGCATTTTTTCAATGGTGGCTTTTGGATCCCCCTCGATTTGTGCAACATCGATTTGAACCTCTCCACCAACAGCGTAATTAGTACCATCGGGACCGCGCTGATACTCATAACTTGGCGCACCCGCATATTGCCCACCGACAGATGCATGTGCTTGCTCGTGAATGCGCACTTCAGTATCACGGGCTTTTAATTCCTTTATTTGTTCCGCATCTTGCTGCTCTTGTTCAGCAACTTGTTGCTCTTTTTTTTGTTCTTGCTTTGTTTCTTGTTGCTCTTGTTCCGATTGCTCAGAATCGCCTTGTTGGCGTTCTTGAACTACGGTGTTGTCATCAAGACGGCCTTTCGCATCATAGGTGCCAGCGTCAGTGCCTGGTTGTCTGGCTTTTTCGCCATCGTTTAAAGTTTTATTTTCAGCGTTACTGGGTTTGGTTGCCGTAGGTGCGGGGATTACCTCGCGCAACTGGTTATCACGGCGCGCACTTTCTGTATGCACATTCGCAGTGTTTAAGTTAATGGCCGGATAAGGAGTAACGATGTTCATGATATTTATACTTTAATATCGATTAAAGTGCCCAGTACCTCATCCGCGGTTTGAATGCTATTGATATTCGCCTTGGCATTAAACTCTTCTACTTTTAAGTTGACCAGCGACTCATCAATACGCGCGGGTTGTGATACAGGAGGCGTGACTGCTTCATCGGGGCGAGCGGCTTGTAATTGGCGCTGCTGCGCAAGCTGAGCATCATCTTGTTGATCTATTGAGGCACGGCTAATCTCAGCGCTTGCCTTTTCAATACCTTGGCTAGCACGGTTATAACCTTCTACCGCATTATTAAAAACAGAACCGATTGCCATGATGGTCTCCAACAGTGAGATCTAACCGTAATTATCGCTCACAAAACGAACAAAATAAAGTATAATCCCGCTATTTTTATGGCCTCAAGCTAGGTTTTGTTTAACACACTGATTTAAGAGCTGTTATAAATGCCTCTTTGTGAGAAATAAACGGGGCATGGGATGCTTTATCAATTACCTCGTAGTCAAAATTAGGCTGCAGCGCCTGCATTTTCTTAAGAGCACAATAAGGCACTAACGCATCTAAGCGACCAAAAATGCCGACTATAGGCACCGTTAACTGTGCAAACATAGCGCGTAAATCATCGTGCTGTAGTATATCGAGTCCTGCACTTAGCGCCTGCTCTTTGGGAGCGGGGTATTGATTCAATAATAATTTTAGCTGCTTTATATCATCACGAGCAGACTCACTGCCCATAGCTTGAATAGCGAGAAAGCGTTCTATGGTTTTTTCTCTATGGCTCACTAACTGATCTTTAAACGCATTCAGGACGTCCGGCTTAATACCCGGCCAATCATCGTGCTGGGCAAAAAATGGGGTTGATGCTACCAGCACAACTTTGGCCACTTTGTCAGGCCAGTGCGCAGCAATATACAAAGCAAACAGCCCTCCCAGTGACCAGCCGACAAGTATTGATCCTTCATTTAATTCGCTACTGAGCTGCTCTGCCGCAGCATGCAAAGTGTAAGGTGTTGGTATTGACTGTGCGTTACCAAACCCAGGTAAATCTAAGCAGCGAACTGCGCCATCATGAAAAAACGTAAGTTCAGGCATAATGACTTGCCACACACCTTGATTCATTCCCCAGCCATGTAACAACACCATTTCATTTTGCATATTTATAAACTCTCAACCACACTTAGCGCTCATAATAGCGTTTAAAGGAATGAATGCAATGGCGGGCTTAATTCAGGCGTTTAAAGTCGCTTTAGATGCGCTGTTCCCAAATTTTTGTTTGGGTTGCAGGGGCCACATTGAAAGTAATCAGTCACTCTGCCCACACTGTATGGATGACCTTGCACTTTTTGACTTAGCACGTCATCCAAACCTTTTACATCGCCCCGATATTTGTGACGCTTTTCCTGACTGTCATTTTGATCATCTCATTGCCTGTGCGTGGTATCAAGCACCCTATAAACAATGGCTCATACAGTTAAAATTTAACAATCAACAGCATTATAAAGTGGCTTTACAGCAAATCATAACCAAACAGCTGCAACATGCCCTTGCAGCAAACACACACTGGCCTGATGTATTTATCATAATGCCGTTACATAAAAGGCGTTTTTTATCGCGTGGCTATAACCAAGTAAGCCAAACGTGGTTACCGGTTCTAGAGGGCTTACAGCAAGACGTTATTACGCCTCTTCATAAACAAAAAGCCACCCAGCCACAATCAAAACTAAGTAAAACAAAACGGGTAAAGAATGTAAAAAATGCGTTTGTATGTCAGCAAGATCTGACAGGGAAATCGGTGGCTATTGTTGATGATGTGATGACCTCTGGTGCTACATTAAACGCAGCAACAGAGGCATTAAAACAGGCAGGGGCCAAACAAGTATGGGCAATCCTTACATGTTTGACTCCCCTTAATTAGTCACCCGATGCACTAAATGCATGACCAAAGAACAATGCATTACTTAGTAATCGGCTTGTTCCATACCAGTAACCACGAAAAACGGGATTATCAGTCATACCAATCACACTGCCTTTTCCGTAAGAGTGCGCAATTAAACCTGCAGCACCGGCTACCTGCTCCACATTGACATCATCGGTAAAGCCTGCAAGTAATGGCGTGTCTGTATAAGTAAGTACATTAACAAATGGTGCCTCCGATTTTTCAAGTAACCAAGTGCTATTTTTAAATACAGGTAAGGTATTGCGCTCAAGCGAGAAAGTCAGTGGATGCGATAAGTCAACGTGAGTATTAAAGATGGCACCAGCAATGCGTTGGCGCCCTGCTAAGTCATCTTTATCGGCATAAGTAAGGCCTTTTGTATCAAATGCACTTGCAACATCACGGCGTGACAAATAATTCGCTTTTAATAGTTGCTGATCCGCTAAGAATTTTGCACCGCCTTTATGGCCCCAGATTACCCCGCCTTTACGAACCCACGCTTTTATTGCAATTTTAGTCGCATCATCAAGGCGATTATAATTACCATGCGCAAGCACAATATGGCTGTACTTATCGAGGTTAATATTATCTAAACGCTCCATTTCAATAATACTCGGGGCAATATCAACAAAGCGATCAAGGTAATACCACACTTCGCCTAACTCATACTGGCTGGTTCCTTCGCCACCAATAAGCAGTACCTTAGGTGCTTTAACAACAGCCATAGAACGAGACCCTAAATCAGCCCCTTTCACTGTTAAACCAGAGCTGATGGGAACAATTTCAATACCGAAATCTGTTTGTGCTTGGTTTAAATAACGCACCCAATTAGGGTCTGTTTGAATACCGGCTGGTAATAAAATACTGCCTGGCTCAAAAGCAACCTCACCTGCGGGTGTTTTTGCTGTAAGTGAACTAAGCGCAACACGCGCTTGAACACCTTGCTTAAGTAAGTTATTTAACATTTTAGGAGCAAGGTAGTCATCCCACTTAAATGCATAAGCATAGCTTTGTGGTAACGCAGCGAAGCTTGATTTAACCGTTTTCTGCCACGGCATTTTTGCAATGTTTAAGCCCCAATTGCTGCTCACTTTGGCAAACTCTAAATTAAATGCATGGGCCAATGTCCAGCCCGAAACATCATAAAAAGTATTGTCAACAAAGCGTTGTTGCTCGCTAAAAATCGCTTTTACTAAACGAAATTGTGGCTGTGCTAATGGCACGTAGTAGCTTTTTTCAGAAAAGCTCTGACCATTCACTTTTAAGGGCTCTTCAAGCAAATACGCATTGATTTGGTGTTGCTTTAACACGTCTAAAAAATACGCCATACGGCTATTATCAGCGCCGCCTTTTACCACATAGCCTTTAAAATCTTCATCGCCAGCAAGATCCGTAGCTTTAGTGTAAAACTCAGCTTGATAGTCTAGTAAGTCTTGGCGATTATCAATCGCTGCTTGGAATGTAGATAAGCTCGTTAACAGTTGATTTTTAATAGTAAATGGAAAACTCAACGGGCCGTTAATTGTTTCTTGTAAGTGCCCACGAGAACTGGCTTGTTCAAATAAAATACCCACGCCACCATTTACATCTGGGTAGGTTGACCCCTTGCCATAGTAAAAATCGTCAAAGCTTTCTTCAGTAAAATACAGCGCATTATGCTCATCAAGCGTCTTTGCATGATAATTTGCAATTGCTTTCGTTAATGTCACATTTTCTTCTGGTGTAATTGGGTGTTTACGCGTTGGTATTCCCGGTTGAAAGAAGAATGTGCTATTTGGGCCCATTTCATGAAAGTCAGTTAAAATATTAGGCTTCCAGTGATGGAACTGGGCAATACGCGCACGTGACTCAGGGTGTTGTAGTAACAACCAGTCACGATTTAAATCAAAAAGATAATGGTTAGTACGACTGCTCGGCCAGCTTTCACGGTGCTCACGTGTTTCAGGGTCCGATGATAAGTTCATGCCTCGATTGCTATTTGCCCAATTCGCAAAACGCGCTAAGCCATCAGGATTCAAAGAGGGGTCTAATAAAATAACGGTGTTGTTTAATAAGGTGTCAATTTCAGGCCCTTGTGCCGCAGCAAGATAATAAGCAACTAATAGCGATGCGTTGCTACCTGAAGACTCATTGCCATGCACACTGTAACCCATCCACACAACCGCAGGTTGCTTGCTTGAGTCAGTATTTCCACCGCTTAAGCGAGCTAAATGTGCTTTACGAATTTGCTCTACTTGGCCTAATTTATCTGGCGCAGTAATCGTTAACATGACCAAGGGTCGCTGCTCGTGCGTCCGGCCAATTACTTCAATGTTAATACGCTCACTTTTGTCTGCCAATATTTGCATATACTGAACAAGTTGATCATGGCGTACATGCCACTCGCCCACTTCGTAGCCTAAAACCTCTTGCGGGGTTGGAATAAGCGGATCAAATTTCACATCTTCTTCAAAATAATAGGAAAGTGGTTTTGCTAATGCTGAAAAACTCACTAGCATGGTTAATATTGTTATTATTAAACGCATAGATAGCACCTGTTATTGTTTGATGTTTTCACGCTACCATTCGATAAAATAGATGCAACTTTTTACGCTCAACACTGGCGACAACACGATGAGCGGAGTATGATAGGCAGTATCCGAGTAATTTAGTCAAGTATAGTTCGTTTTATGATTTCTATTTCTGAATCTGCACAATCTCATTTTGCTAAACTTTTAGCAGACCAAGCTGAACAAACTAACATTCGTGTGTTTGTTGTAAACCCAGGTACTTCGCAAGCTGAGTGTGGTGTTTCTTACTGCCCTGAAGACGCAGTTGAAGCAAGCGACATTCGTTTACCATTTAATGGTTTTGATGCCATTGTTGATGCAGAAAGTGCTCCTTTCTTACAAGAAGCTGAAATCGATTTTGTGACTGACAAAATGGGTACTCAGCTAACGCTTAAAGCACCGAATGCAAAAGCACGTAAGCTGACCGACGATGCGACGCTTCAAGAACGTGTTCAACATATGCTTGAAACCGAAGTTAACCCGCAACTTGCTAACCACGGTGGCCAAGTAAGCCTTGTGGAAATTACAGCCGATGGTATTGCAGTACTGCAATTTGGTGGTGGCTGTAATGGTTGTTCAATGATCGATGTGACGTTAAAAGAAGGCATCGAAAAAGAAATGATCGCTAAATTTGATGAGATCACAGGGGTGAGAGATATTACTGATCACAACCCGGGTGAGCACTCATACTACTAATTAGCGCTTAAGATGCTTAAGCAGTGGGTTTTTCGCTTAGGTAGCGACCCCAAATTAAGCCTAAAACGCTTTCTTCGCGGCTTAGCACTGTTTGTGCTAGCCGTGATATTCATTGCTATCGGCTATTATGGACCCGCAATTTTCCAGCTTGTGGGGCTTGTCATTTTAGCTGTTGCATTGTTTTTTGCATTTTGGGGCTACTTAGGTATTTTTGCGAACCGTTTCGCACAAGTGCTTAAGCGTACATCCCCTAAAGATGATGATCTTGACCTGTGGAAATAACCACTCAAATTAACAACTGTTGTTGCTTAACCATTGCGCGATAACGTAGCCATAACGTAACGCCACGCAATAACATAAAGCTTGTCATAGCGAACCATAATCCATGATTTTGCCAGTCGCTTACCAACCAAAATAACCCAAAGAAACCAAATGTCGCGCTTATTAGCATGGTATTTCGCATGTCTTTTGCGCGTGTTAAACCAACAAATACACCATCGAATAAAAAGCACCCCATGGCCGCAATGGGCAATATAATGACCCAAGGTAAGTAGTGTGTAGCCAGACTGACAACCTCAGGCACATCGGTTAAAAGGCGAATAATAGCGCCACCAAACACTAAAAAAATCAGGCTATAAAAGAGCGCAAAGAGTCCTCCCCAGAACAAGCTTAAATTCACCCAAAGTTTGATCTGTTCAACACTCTGCTCCCCTTTGGCTTTGCCTACTTTTGCTTCGCTCGCATAAGCAATACCATCTAAAGCAAAACTCACCAACATCAGAAAGTTCAGCAATACGGCATTAGCTGCTAATGTTGTTTCACCGATTCTAGCGCCATAAAAAGTCATAAAGCTAAAGCACAATTGCAGTGCCAGTGAACGAATGAAAATATCGCGGTTTAAATTAAGCAGCTCGCCTATTTTAGCTACGCTTAACCATGCTTTAACGGCCAAATTAATACCTTGCTTTTTAGCAAGTTGTAACACCAGAAAAACAGCAAAACCGAATGCGATATAATCGGCAATAAGCGAGGCCCAAGCCGCGCCCGCCACTCCCCAATTAAGAAAAACCACAAAGTAAATATCGAGCACAATATTTGTGATATTGGTAATTAATAATAAATAAAATGGACCTCGTCCATAATGTACACCGAGCATCCACCCTAATAGCACCAAATTACAAAGGGCCGCTGGCGCACTAAAAATACGAACAGAAAAATAGCTATACGCCTGTTCTAAAACAGCTTGATTGGCATTTGACAAGTAAGCCATTAAGGATTGAATTGGTGTGCTGAGCGCGATTAATAACAACGCAACCCCAGTTGCAAGCAACAAACTACGCTTTAACAGTTCACCTAGCAAAGTAAGGTCATTTTTACCGTAAGCTTGTGCCACCAGCCCCGTCGTACTCATTCTTAAAAAGCCTGCCAGCCAAAATAGTAACGAAATAACCGTAGAGCCTAACGCTATCCCCGCCAAGTAGTGAGCACTTCCTAAGTGACCAATCACGGCAGTATCAACTAATCCTAACAGTGGGACAGTAATATTTGATAAGATCATTGGACCGGCTAATAACAGCAAACTTTTATGGTGTGCCTTATGACGTTTAAGAAAATGTTTCATGTAATTTTTGCAGTCCTGTTAGGTTTATCAATGCGTGCCCACGGCGCCGTTATTTTACAGTATCATCATGTGAGTGAAACCCTTCCTGCGGTCACCAGTGTCAGCAGTGAAACATTTATAAAACACATGCAGTATTTAAAAGATCATCACTTTACTGTAGTGCCATTAAATGAGCTAATTAGTTCACTGCAATCTGGCAAAGAATTAACCGATAAAACCGTCGCAATTACCTTTGACGATGGTTATAAAAACAATTATGAACAAGCCGCGCCAATTCTTGAGAAGTTCGGCTACCCCTACACTATTTTTGTTAATCCAAAACTGATTGATGAAGGTAAAAGCTATGTCATGACATGGCAGCAATTAAAAGCGCTTTCTAAAAAAGGGGCACTTATTAGTAATCACACCCAAGCGCATAATTACATGCATTTAAAGCAACAGGGTGAAACTGACGCACAATGGCAAGCACGGACTAAAAACGACATTCTCGCAGCACAAAAGCGTATCAAAGAAGAGATTGGTCATGACTATAAATACGTAGCCTATCCCTATGGCGAATTTAATAATTCACTTCAAGCACTGGTTAAGTCAATTGGCTTTGTTGGTATTGGTCAACACTCAGGTGCGGTGGGTATTCATTCTGACTTTACCCGTTTACCACGCTTCCCTGCATCAGGCTTTTACTCCAAACTTGATACATTATCGACAAAATTAGCGTCACAGGCTTTCACTATCAAAGCGTTAAATTACTCAGACAGTGTTACTAACGAGAATCCACCTAGCTTAAGCATTCAATTTGATATGCAAGACTTTCATAAAAGCCAATTTGCGTGCTATGTCTCGGGGATTGGTCAAGCAGACTTAAATTGGACAAGCAAAGACACGGTGCAAATTATCTCGCCAGCTAAATTGAAAAGTGGCCGTTCACGTTTTAATTGTACGGCCCCTTCGATTGAGAAAAAAGGCAGCTATTATTGGTTTTCACAACCTTGGGTGATCACACCTTAACGGCCTGCTTAAGCATTTGCGCGGTAATTTTATCAAGACGCACAATTTCATGAGCCGCATCCAGTTCGATAGCGGCTTTTGGCATGCCCCACACCACTGACGATAACTCGTCTTGTGCAATTGTATAAGCCCCCGCTTGTTTTAATGCCAGTAACCCTTTCGCGCCATCACTCCCCATGCCTGTGAGTAACGCAGCAATCGTGGCTTTTGGACACGCAACCAATAACGAATTAAACAATACATCCACTGCAGGTCGATGGCGATTAACTAATTCAGATGTATCGAGTTGGCAATACAAAGCAGAACCTTGTTTTACAATACTTAAATGTTGATCGCCCGGTGCAATGTAAGCCCAACCGGGGCGTAATTTATCACCGTGCTCTGCCTCTTTGACATTAATTTTACAGGTACGATCCATACGCATAGCAAACGAAGTGCTAAATACTGGCGGAATGTGCTGCGTAATGACAATAGGTGGACATTGCTCAGGCATACGCACCAAAACCTCTTTAATTGCCTCGGTGCCACCTGTCGAAGCACCAATCGCCAGCACACTATTTGCTTTAAATTGTAAGGTTGATAAGGCGCTATCGGCTTCTAGGCTCTGCTCCTTGAATGTGCGAACCCGAGCACCAGCCGCTGTACGTATTTTTTGATGTAATAAATGCGCATACCGTTGCAAACTTTGAGACACGTTAGCGGTCGGTTTTGCTATAAAATCAACCGCTCCCGTTTCAAGCGCTTCGAGGGTAATGGGCGATCCCTTTTGTGTTAATGTTGATATCATTACCACCGGCATAGGCCGTAGACGCATTAAGTTTTTAAGAAAACTTAAACCATCCATTTTGGGCATTTCAATATCAAGCGTTAACACGTCAGGGTTGAGGCGTTTTATTTGTTCTCTCGCTTCGTAGGGGTCTTCTGCAGACCCCACAACGTGAATATCATCTGCTTGCTCAAGAATCTCTTTAAGCAATCCGCGTATCAAAGGAGAATCATCAACAATAAGGACTTTGATCATATGCTCTCCTAAAATAGCTCAATATCCGTTTTTGCATCTTGTTGCTCAATTTCGTGTAAGTATTTAACTTCACGTTCTTCAAGTTTATCTGTATGTAGTTCACGTAGCTTTTTCACCTGTGCTTTTCCCGTTTGCGGATCAAAGATGATCTTACGAGGCCAAGGTCCACCTACATCGTGAGATACTAAATCTAAACCCTCTTCAAGTACATAAGCATTTGCAAAACGAATATTACCCACCCCGATATCTGTCATTGAGCGAATAATTTTACCCCCGCCGAATAACTTTACTTTTAAGTTTCGTTTTGAGGCTCCATTTTTCAGAATTTCATTGATCAAGTACTCCATAGCCCAGTTGCCATAACGGCAATTAAGGCTATGCGCATTGGCGGGATCAACGCCTTTTTCAATCGGTAACATAAAGTGATTCATGCCACCAATGCCTAACCCATCATCGTAGATACACGCTGCAATACAAGACCCTAACACCGTGGTGATGAGTTCATCCGATTTTGAAACATAGAATTCACCCGGCAATACTTTCGCTATCACCTTTTGCCTGCGGTTATCCCAAAAGCGTTTTACATGCTCAAACCCTGGTAAAACTGCTTTATAATGAGTGTTCATAGACCACCTTTTGGTAGATCGTTTGGCCTAAATTCTTAAATTCTCTGTGATCTTTACCGAGTGTCTCTGAGTGCCCCAAAAATAAATGGCCTGAGTTACTAAGTAACTCATAATAGCGTCGAAAGAGTGTATCTTTGGTCGACTTATCAAAGTAAATCACCACATTGCGACAAAAAATCACATCAAAAGGACCTTTCATTGGCCAACTTTGCAGTAAGTTTAAGCGTTTAAAAAAAATGTTTTTTTGTAGCGCTGGTTTCACTTTATAAAGCTGTCCATCGTGGCTTTTTAGAAACCAACGTTTAAGCTGACTGTCTTCTAAGCCATTTACATTCGCAGCCGTGTAAGTGCCTGCTTGTGCTTTCGCAAGCACATTAGAGTCAAGATCGGTGGCCAGTATTTTCACATCCCAATCTTTTGGAAATAAATCACTTAGGGTCATTGCAATTGTGTAAGGCTCTTCACCTGTAGAGCACCCAGCCGACCAAACACGTACTCGCTTGCTCTTCGCATTAGAAACGAGCAGCTTAGGTACAATGGTATTTTTTAGGTAACTAAAGTGATGAGGCTCACGAAAGAAAGAGGTTAAGTTGGTGGTAATTGCATTTATAAACTCGCTAAACTCATGCTCTTTATGCTCTTCTAAGTAATCTAAGTACTCTTTAAAGCTTTTAAGCTTATGAAGCCGTATACGCCTTGCTAGGCGTGAATACACCATTTCTCGTTTATGTTCAGCAAGCACAATACCGCAAGCATCATATACCTGTGACGAAATGTTTTTGAAATCACTGTCTGTCAGTAAAAACTCTTTCATGTCTGGACCCACTAGCCTCAAAGAGTGCGCGCATTATAGTCAAACCATTAACTTAAGTGGTTAATCAGTCCCGCGGGTAAAAACAGCGAGACGATCATAAGCGTGTTAAGCATGATTGCACCGATACGTAAGGTAACCCACTGCAGGTAAGCGGTTACTCATGATCCCCTTACTTTGGTCACCTTGCCGTGTCTTTTTGCTCAATAAGCTTTGTTAGTTCACACCATTGACATTCACTATGGTGAAACGGCAAGCGTATTAAAACTCTTCCCACTCATCGCCTGGGTCAACAAAGTTATTTCCTTTGGGAGCTGAGCGCCCAGACGGGCTCGATTGTTTAATCGGTGACGCTGTCACTCTGCTTGTGATGTCTGTTTCCTCTTGATTCGATAGCGAGAAGAAGTTAAGCAAGCGGCGCATATCATTGGCTTGTTCTGCCATTGATTCACCTGCTGCAGATGCCTGCTCAACAAGCGCCGCATTTTGCTGTGTCATTTCATCCATTTGTGCAATGGCTTTATTTACTTGCTCAATACCTGAGCTTTGCTCTTCCGATGCCTGCGCAATATCCGAAATCATGGCCGTTACGCGTTGTACCGCTGTGACAATTTCTTGTAACGTTGAACCTGATTCATTCACCAATAATGTGCCATCTTCAACTTTGCCGACACTGTCGCGAATAAGCTCTTTAATTTCTTTTGCCGCAGCAGCTGAGCGCTGTGCAAGATTACGCACTTCACCCGCAACAACCGCAAAGCCACGCCCTTGTTCACCAGCACGTGCAGCCTCTACCGCGGCATTTAATGCAAGTAGATTAGTTTGGAAGGCAATTTCATCAATTACACTGATGATATCTGCTATCTTCTTACTCGATTCATTAATAGCCGACATACTCGTTACGGCACGGTTGACAACCTCGCCTCCTTTTTGTGCCTTGCTACGAGTCTCTTCGGCAAGCTCGTTAACCTCTTTTGCATTATCGGCATTTTGACGAACTGTACTGGTCATCTCTTCCATACTTGATGCTGTTTCTTCAAGCGAAGATGCCTGCTCTTCAGTACGTTGACTTAAGTCTGCATTGCCTTGCGAGATTTCTTCTGCACCACTGGCCACCAATGTCGCTGATGTATTTATGCGGTTAATAACCTCCGTTAACTTATCAGCCGTGGCATTCGCATCGCGTTTTAATTTATCAAATGAACCTTGGTACTCTTGTTCAATACGCTTAGATAAATCACCATTAGCCATAGCATCAAGCATATTAGCAGTGTCTTTTACGGCATCATCTACAATACCCACTAAGCTATTTAGGCCCTGTGCTAAACGTAAGAAGAAGCCTGTTTTACCCGCAATTTCAACTCGTGCCTCTAAATCACCTTTACCTGCAGCGGTTACCAGACCAGCGATTTCTTTCTCGATAGCAACTTCTGCGGTTCTATCTTCCCACTCAACAACCGTTCCAATTCGTTCGTTTTCAGGGGTAAAAATAGGGTTAGCTACCAAACCAAAAGTACGTCCACCTACTTGAATCTCAGTGCTGTAGGTATCACTCAGTTTTGATAATAAATTACGTTGATGTGCAGGGTTTTTATGGAACACATCAATATTCTGACCGAGTAAATTACTGCTGTTAAAGTTAGGCAGGTCTTTTCGAAGATCGCTCTCTGCCACTTTCATCATATTGAGCACCGCTTCGTTCATATAGATGATGTCGTTATTCGCATCGGCAATCATGGTGTTAGTGCCTACGCGGTCAAGCGCGCGACGTACCCGTAGATTCTCTTCAGCTTCACGCTTTTCGGCTTCTGCTTTATTGACACTGTCAGTGATATCTTGCCATTCAACAATTGTCCCTAAACGCTTACCCGACGAATTAACCCAAGGGGTTGCAATCAAGCTAAAAATAAGACCCGCTAAGCGCAGTGTCGTTTTATAGGGTTCAGATAAATTCTTTAGTAATTCACGTTGATGTGAAGGATGCTTATGAAAATCATCAACACAGGTGCCAATTAAATTTTCAACAGAAAAGCTAGGCAGCACTGTTTTCAATGCGGCTTCACGTGCTTTGAGCATTTGCTTCACTTGCTCATTTACAAACACTATTTCTAAATCATTGTTAGCCATCATCACATTTGCTTGGCATACACGCAGTGCATTTGACAGGTCAGCATCACGTTTAGATTGTTTTTCAAGCTCCTTCTGTGCAGTGATATCGCTGGCGAATTTAATCACTTTGACTACGCTACCATTGCTATCAATAATTGGGTTATAGGTTGCTTGGATCCAAATTTCTTTGCCGTTTTTACCGAACCGTTTAAATTCATCCGAAATAAATTCACCGCTGCGCAAGCGCTGCCAAAACTGTTGGTATTCGGGACTTTGTGCATCTTCTTCTGCAATAAACATTGAATGATGTTGACCCTGAACTTCTTCTAGCCGATAGCCCATGGCATTTAAAAAATTTGCATTGGCAGTAATGATCGACCCAGACGGTTGAAACTCAATCACTGCAAGCGATTTATTTAATGCTGCAACAACCAAATCATTATTTGACTCAACATTTTTAGGACTGCTAAACCATCCCATACCCTTCACCTTCTTGTTAATCTACCCAATTAAATGTCCATTGTTTTTTGTAGGTCGAGTAACGCGACCATTTTTTCACCCACATTTACTAACCCCGCAACGTACTGTGCGTTATCTGAGTCAGATAGATGTGGCACTGCTTTTGCCTCATGCTCAGCAATGCTATAGACATCCGAAACAGCATCAACAACGATGCCCATAATTTTACTTGCATTCTCTAACTCTACTTTCAGTACAATCACCACGGTGAGTGGCCCATACTCAATAGCCGGAATACCAAATCGCAACCGCAAATCAACAATAGGCACTATCGTGCCACGTAAGTTGATCACCCCCTTGACGAAATCGGGTGAGTTTGGAATAACCGTTATTTCTTCCCAACTGCGTATTTCTTGCACAGTTAAAATATCTACACCGTACTCTTCTTCAGCCATAAAGAAGGTTAGAAACTGTTTAACATCTTGGTCTTGCTCAATATTCAGCTTATTATGTAGGTCATCGTGTGCTGCAATCATGACGCCTCCAAGTTAGCTTTTGACTCTATTATTAGCTCTTGACTGCCGGGCTTTCTAAGCCCTGATAACTTAATTAAGCCACTAATATCAACAATGAGTGAAACGCGGCCATCCCCTAAGATTGTTGCCCCTGAGACGCCATCGACCTTTTGATAATTCGCCTCTAAGCTCTTAATAACAACCTGTTGCTGGGATAATAAGTCATCAACCAATAAACCAATTTTTTGGTTATCACTTTCCACCACCACCAGTAAGGTTTTATCCAGTGTTTCAATCGCACCTTGATGATTAAAAATACTGTATAGACGTAAAATCGGGATGTATTCATCGCGTAGCCGCAACACATCCAAATCTTTTCCAACTCGACTGACCTTCGTGATATCGATTTGCAACGATTCAATAATCGAAATAAGTGGAATAATGTAGGTATGCTCAGCCACACGAACAAGTTGACCATCTAATATAGCCAGCGTGAGTGGTAAGCGAATGGTGAACGTTGAACCAACACCTGGGGCAGACGACACTTCAACGGAACCACTCAAGGCTTCAATATTTCGTCTAACCACATCCATACCAACACCGCGACCCGACAAGTCGCTCACTTGGTCAGCCGTTGAAAAGCCGGGTAAGAAAATTAGTTCGTTAACTTCATTATCAGATAGATCGTCTGCTTCTGATATCAAGCCATTTTTAATGGCTTTTTCGCGTATTTTGGTGGTATTGAGGCCTTGTCCGTCATCCATAATTTCAATGACAATATTACCACCTTGATGAAAGGCATTAAGCGTCACGGTACCAACCGGATTTTTACCGGCAGCAACACGTTTATCGACCGTTTCAAGGCCATGATCAAGCGAGTTTCTAACCAAATGCACCATCGGGTCAGAAATCTTCTCCATCACCGTTTTATCTAACTCAGTTTGCTCACCAAGTAGTTTCAGTTCGACTTGTTTGTCTAGTTTTTGCGAAATATCACGGACTAAACGAGGAAAGCGACTGAACACAAAACTAATAGGCAACATTCTGATTCGCATAACACTTTCTTGTAAATCGCGGGTGTTATGTGCCAGTTGAGCCAGCCCCTCTTGCAACGATGCAATCGTGGCTTCAGTAATTTCTTGCTCACCTAATTGAGTCAGCATAGCTTGTGTGATGACTAACTCACCAACCATGTTGATTAAGGAGTCAACTTTATCAATTCCAACACGGATTGAGGTGGATTCGGTGTTGGTTGTTGTTGATTTTACAGCAGAGACTTTCTTTACTTCGGCATCGGGCTTGGTGGCTGCTTTTTCATTTTTGTTGTCAGTCTCGACCTGCGTTGATGGCGCCGCGTTCACAGCGACTTCATCACCAAATAAACCGCCGCATAAGGTAATCGTAATATCGGCATCATCCTCAACCCATTCGAAAATTTCTTCGATACAACTCTGGTCTTTTTCTGTGGTTAAGAAAAAACGCCACGACAAAAAGCAATCTTCGGGGGCGAGATCGGTAATATCAGGAACAGCATCTTGAAACGCTTGAGTTTCTAAGTCACCTAACTCAGCTAATTCACTGATCATGTACAGCGGTTCATTGCCGGTTTTAAATAAGTGATGATGTGGTTTAAAATCGATTTGGAAAGTATTAATACTGTTTTCGCTTAGTGGCTCCTGCACAGGCTCTGCCACTTTACTTGCCGCACGCATACCGAGTATTTCTTCGAATTTGATTCGCAGTTCATCCGCTTCGGTTAAGTCGGGTTGCTGCTCTGCTTGCAATGCTCTAAGTAAAGCTCGTAAACAATCCACTGATTTTAGTAATAAGTTTACATGTTCGGCCGTTAAATCTCGTGAACCTTCCCGAATTTGGTCTAACAGCGTTTCTAAAACATGGGTAAAATCAGCAACAGAATTAAAGCCAAATGTACCACTGCCCCCTTTAATAGAATGCGCGGCGCGAAAAATAGTGTTGATTGTTTCTGAGTCTTCTTCGCCCGGAACTAAGTTTAATAACTCAGCCTCCATAGCATCCAGTCCTTCAAAGCTTTCTTCGAAAAACACTTCATAAAATTGGCTTAGATCTATACTCATGCCCCGCTCCTATTGTTAGCGAATCACTTTTTTTAAAACCGCTAACAATTGCTCAGGATTAAATGGTTTAACAATCCATCCCGTTGCCCCCGCTGCTTTTCCTTCGGATTTTTTATCAAGGCCAGACTCGGTCGTTAGCATCAATAAAGGGGTAAATTTATAGTTTGGTAAACTACGTAATTCACGTATGAGCGTAATACCATCCATCACTGGCATATTCACATCGGATATAACGGCATCGAAACCTTGCTGTTTAGCTATGTTCAACGCCTCACTGCCATCTTTTGCCTCCGTGACTTCAAAGCCTGCTTTTTTTAGCGTAAAACCTACCATTTGTCGCATAGATGCAGAGTCATCAACAGCTAAAATTCTTTTCATAAAAACCTCTTAATTGGTATTCTCAAGTACAAGATAATGACTTAAGCCCAAACTATTTATTGCCTCTTGCAACGGCTTGCTTTCGCCTACCCAAATAATTTTGTGTTGGACTGAAAGCAAATGCTTTTGTAATGAACATAACAGCTGAATTGAGGCCGTATCGGCACGAGTCACCTCACTAATATCAAGGCAAATATCATCGTTTGCTGACAACTCTTGCAACAAATCTTGATGTAGTGATTCGACTTGAGTGATGGCTAATTCAGTAGGAAGCTTCAACATTACTGGCACTTTCCCTGCTTAAAACAATTCATAACAAAAGCTTAGACCGAGTTATTAAAATTGCCATTAATTGAATTAAAAAATTGTAAAATTTTTTAGTAGCTTACATGTTGAAATCAAAAAAGGGAGCAATCGCTCCCTCGAAAATAATCACACTTGTCTATACAGATACTTAGTGATAATAATCTGCAATTTTTTTAAACTCTTCTGTTAACGTACTGGCGTTAATAAGCGGAACATTGCCCTGTTTAAACTCGGGCTTGAAAATTGCGCGTACCGCGCCATCGGGGTCAACCATCACGACTGACGCACTGTGATCAACAGCATATTCTTGCTCATCACTGTCATTAATCGCGTAAATGAGCCCTAAATCTCTAACAAAGGGAAAGAGCTGTTTATGAGGGCCTGATACGGCTAAAAAATCAGGGTTAAAATAATCAATATAGGCTTTGCGTTTTGCGGTGGTATCTCGTTTTGGATCAACCGCTACAAACCACACTTGTACCGTGTAATCTTGGCTCAGCTGCTGTTGCACACTGGTCAATTTAGCCAACGTCATTGGGCAAATATCAGGGCAACTTGTGTAACCTAAAAAGACTAAATTCCAATGACCTTTGAAGCGACTATTATCGGCGGTGTCGCCATGCTGATCAATCAATGTAAATGACTTAACAGGCTTGGCTTGCTGATACACCAGCGCATCCACATCGGGAGGTGATTTTTCGGGGCTACAGCCCGTTAAAAAAAACACCACTCCCAAACAAAGTGCCACTAAAAAACGCGTCATAAAAGCAACCATTTATCAATAAATAAGGCGATAAAGAGTAGCATTAAATGCACAATTGAAAAACGAAATAAGTCCATCGCGGTATCATCTTTCCCACCCAGTTTTAGTTTTAATGCTTTATAAACGAAAATGGCATTTAACGCACTTGCCGCCATTAAGTATATGCCCCCTGACATACCAATTAAATAAGGTAATACACACACCAATGCCAGTAAAACAGAGTAAGCGACCACACATGTTTTGCAAAATTCGATACCATGAGTAACGGGTAACATCGGAATTTTTGCGCGCTCATAGTCACTTTTACGCGCAATCGCTAACGCCCAGAAGTGAGGCGGAGTCCAGGTAAAAATAATCATAACAAGTAGCCAAGGCGCTGCCGCCATATGACCCGTTTCAGACACCCACCCTAATAAGGGTGGCATAGCACCGGCCAGCCCCCCTATAACAATATTTTGGGGTGTGGCACGCTTTAAAAAAGAAGTGTAAATAAATGCATAACCCACTAACGCAAAAAGTGTCAGTATCGCCGTTAAGGTGTTTGCCCAAATGATCAACATCATAAAGCCTGCAGTACCAATAGCAGCTGCAAAACTTAAAGCATGTTGCTTGCTCAAACGCCCCTTAGCGACAGGACGGTGGCGAGTGCGCGCCATCTTGCTATCAATTTCACTATCAACAACATGATTAATCACCGCAGCAGCGGCTGAAAGTAAACCTATACCCAACAAGCTTGCCAATTGAACAAAAAGACCTCGCCCCATATCAGGAGCAAGTGCTAAACCGACCCATGCGGTGAGAACAAGCATCGCAACGACTTTAAATTTGCTAATCGCAAGATAGTCTTTTAACAACGCATGACCATGAGAAAATATTGATTTTTCAGTACGTAATGTTAAGGCCATTATCGCCTCCTAAGTTCTTGCTTTTAAGTGGAAACATAGTCTAACCATTGTTAATAACAACATGGCTGCCATTAAGTTATGAGCAAGCGCTACGCTTAAAGGGAAATGCCAATGAACAACCGCAAGGCCTAAACAGATTTGACACAGTAAGGCTATTAACACGGTGACCGTGCAATGCTTTATTTTTCGAGAATAAGAGTGCGAATAGATACGCCACATAATGAGTGCCAATACAACACAGGTAACAAGGGCCCAAATACGGTGTAATAAGTGAATAGACATACGTGCCTGCTGCGATAAAACACCATACTCATAAGTACTGTGTTCAAGTGGCAGTTGAAAAACGCTCTTTAACGAGAAAGGTTGAGCATAACTGCACAATGGCAACCCATTGCAGTGCGGTGCCGCATAATTAGCCGCAAGCCACCCTCCTAAGGCAATCTGAAGTATCAAAACGACTAAGCCAATCAAGGCTAATCGGTAATATGGCCGAGCTCCCGCATCCCCACCCACAATGGGTTTTGTGGTTAGCCTCAAGTACAACAAGAACACTAAAGACAAAATACTGAACCCCCCAAGCAAATGCCCCATCACCACTAAAGGTTGTAAGTTCATGGTAACGGTCCACATACCTAGCGCGGCTTGAAATACCACTAATAAAAGGAGCAGTAACGTTAACTTAACTGGGGTAGTTGGGTATTGGCGTTTTAACCAAGCCAAAGCAAACAAAGCCAAAATAAATAACCCAAGCGCACCGGCAAAATAACGATGGATCATTTCTTTCCACGCTTTTGCCGCTTCAAACATCATATCTGGGTAGTTTTGTTCAACATGTAGTAATGCTGTTTCGTGCTTTGGCACCGTTAAAAACCCATAGCAACCGGGCCAGTCCGGGCAGCCTAAACCTGCATCACTGAGCCGTGTATAAGCCCCCAGTCCAACGACTAACACCGACATAAAACACGTAATTAAGACTAAATATTTATAATTTTTATACATCTTTTGCATCCTTACTGAGCTTTAACTTGAACGCGCATAATTAAGTAGTTTTTTTAGATCTTTCAGTAACCCTTTTTGAATTAATCTGTTTTGTTCTGGCTCATCAGTGTAAGGATAGTGCAGTACCACCAAGCCCATATGATCGACCAAATATAAATCTCCCGCTTTAAGCGCTGAGTTTTCATCTAATTGTCGCCAACTAGTGGCTATATCTTGCTGATTTGTAAGAACGGCAACATCAACCTTTTGCTGATTCTTACCCAAGGCAATATGAAGGTTGTCTAAGCTAGCTAACTGGGCTTCACAAACCGAGTAACAGCTTTTTGGGTAGTTAAGCGCAATCGTCCATGGTTTCGGATCGCCCTGCTGCCAATTTGCAAGCTTTACTTCTGTTTCTAACAGCTCCCCGTAATTACTTGAACCGCTGGGCAGCCAATCAAGTTTCAATGCTGTATACGCTAACGCCAGTGGCACAAAGCAACATAGAGCAAATAAACTAAGTGGATTAACTTTCATTACGTCTCCTTCTCATCGCAAAATAAGCTATAACAACACAGGCCGCACCAATGAGCAGCCACTGCACAGCGTAGGCATAATGCTTGTCTGGCCCCATCACCACACTTTCGTAATGAGGAGTCGCTATGTCATCAGCTGCAAGGCGGTAGGCTAAAAACGGTTGCAGAGGTTGCGCTAGTTGACGACTAAAAATGTCTAAATCAATTGCTTGAATACGCTTAGGCCAGCCAGCTTCAGCGCCAATTTCATCTGCTAGCGTAAAGCCTTGCAGCTGACCTTGTTTGAGTTGCACTGTGGTAGATATGTGTGAAGGTTGAGGCCAATTTACGGTGGGGAGTTGACTACGATCAACCGGTGCCTTCAACCAGCCGAAATTAACAATGACAGGCGCTATATCATCATTAATTTTTACAGCAGCAAGTAGGTCGTATCCTACTTGTCCTTGGTAAATCTGATTATCTAACAGCCAATAACGCTGCGTATTGATGAGCCCATTCAAAGTCAGCTTTAAACCTGTTTTATCAACCTGATTAGGTAATAATTGAAATGCCTGCCAGTCCATTACACCTTGCTGTTCTGACTGCTCAAGCTGGCTTAATTGCTGTTGTTTTTGCTCACCACGTTGATACTGCCACACACTCAGCCGTAAACACACCAGCACCGCAAGTGACACAACGCAAATTGCAATAATTGAGCTAAGCTTTTGTTTACGCCTTAAAATCAACTGCATCTAGGAAACCTAAAATGATAAAAATCATCATTACACTGTTATTGTTATATATAGTGTTTAATCTGTTTCGGGCGCTATTTGTGATGATGTCTACTAAGCAACACTCGCGACCTATGTCTCACTATTTAGGTCGACGAGTGTTTTTCTCTGCCATGGTACTGATCATCATTATTGCGGCATTAAAACTGGGCTTTATTCACACTAACCCATCGCCAATTCATAACGCTACAGCACGTACACAAATACAAATAAACACAACCACACCACATCAACAAAGTGCCAGTACCAAGCCGCAGCTTGAAAGGCAAAATGCTTTTCACTGGTAAAGTGACCTTTAAAAATTCGCAGCAGTACCACAAATAAAATAATCGTCCCTAAGGTCACATGCATGCCGTGAAAGCCGGTCAGCAAAAAGAAGGTATTGCCATACACTCCCGCATCAAGGGTTAGACCCAAGTCTTGGTATGCATGCATATACTCATAAACTTGCAGAGCCAAAAACACCACACCAAGCAACACAGTGAGTGATAAGAACGTTTTGAGTGCCCCCCGCTTATTGTTTTCTATGGCAACATGCGCAAAGTGGATAGTGACCGATGAAGTTAATAGAATAAGGGTATTAATCAGCGGTAAGCCTTGCCAACCCATTGCTTGTGTTGTCTCTCCCGCAGGGGTTGTCAACAATGGCCATACGGCCTCAAATGAAGGCCAAAGTACCTCGTTGGTCATGGCATTATTCCCCGCACCACCTAACCAAGGTACCGAGATCATGCGGGCGTAAAATAATGCCCCAAAGAACGCCATAAAAAACATCACTTCAGAAAAAATAAACCAACTCATACCTTGTCTGAATGAGCGATCCATTTGTGCTGAATATAACCCTTTGTGCGACTCTTCAATCACGTTTTTAAACCAACTAAAAACCATATATATGAGGATCGCAATACCAAGATATAAGACGAACTGACCACTGTTTCCTTCGCCGTTTACTTGCATTACAGTGAGGCCTGCGCCTACTGCAATTAAAAACATTGCGACAGCCCCAACAATTGGCCAAGGACTCTCGGCTGGCACATAATATTTTTCGTAATTTTGATTCATTTTGTTTGCTCCTAATTAGCAATTAGCTTGGCGGCTTAATCGTTCTTGGCCACAACTTGCCCGCTAATATCAAACACGGTGTACGACAATGTTAGCTCTTCCACGTCATAGGGTAGTTCAGTATCAACATAAAACAGTAAAGTGAATTCCACTTCTTCTCCTGCTTTTAACGGCTGTTGATCAAAACAAAAACAAGCAATTTTATGTAGATACTTTGCTGCTTTACCGGGTGAAACACTTGGGATAGCTTGCATTACCTTGTCAGTATTACTGGTATTTTTAGCACTAAACTTAACTTCTCGCATGGCGCCTGGCTGCACAGCGACGCTGTACTGCTCAGACTCCACTTTGAATGGGGCGCCACTTTGCGCATGAGTTGTAAAACTCACATCAACCTGACGTTCAGTATTTACATGCTCACTGACTTTGGCTTGTTCAAGTGAGGGTTTACCATTGAGGCCCGTAACATCACAAAACACGTCATAAAGCGGCACCAATGCGAAGGCAAATGCAAACATAGCTAAACATGCTAACAACAGCTTTTTAAGCAAAGGTGCGTGATTCATTACTTAATCTCCGGTGGCGTCTCAAAGGTGTGATACGGTGCTGGTGAGTCAACTTCCCACTCTAATCCTTCAGCGCCATCCCATACTTTAGCGGGGGCTTTTTCGCCGCCTCTGGCACACTTAAAGACCACTAAAACAAACAGCAGTTGCGATAAACCAAACGCAAACCCACCGATACTGATGATGGCATTGAAATCAGCAAATTGAAGTGCGTAATCTGGAATACGGCGGGGCATACCTGCAAGCCCCACAAAGTGCATTGGGAAAAACAGCACGTTAACGCTAACAAGCGATAACCAAAAGTGCCATTTAGCCAAGGTCTCGTTATACATATTGCCCGTCCACTTCGGCAGCCAATAATAGGCCCCAGCCATAATGGAGAACACAGCACCTGTAACTAATACATAATGGAAGTGGGCAACCACAAAGTAGGTGTCATGATACTGAAAATCGGCCGGTGTAATAGCAAGCATAAGCCCCGAAAAACCACCTAACGTAAATAACACAATAAAGGCGATTGCAAACATCATGGGTATTTCAAAGCTAATAGAGCCTCGCCACATTGTTGCCACCCAGTTAAACACTTTTACCCCAGTTGGCACCGAAATCAGCATCGTCGCGTACATAAAGAACAATTCGCCAGCAACCGGCATACCTGTCGTAAACATGTGGTGTGCCCAAACAATAAAGCTTAAGAGTGCTATTGATGAGGTTGCATACACCATGGACGCATAGCCGAATAATTTTTTGCGCGAAAAGGTCGGCACAATCGTTGAGATAATACCGAACGCCGGTAAGATCATAATGTAGACTTCAGGGTGACCAAAGAACCAGAAAATATGCTGGAACATCACCGGATCTCCGCCACCAGCAGCATCAAAAAAGCTGGTCGCAAAGTACTTATCGGTCAATACCATTGTCACGGCACCTGCCAGCACGGGCATAACAGCAATCAGTAAGAAAGCCGTGATCAGCCACGTCCATACAAATAGAGGCAGTTTCATCCATGTCATACCCGGCGCTCTAAGGTTTACAATTGTCACAATGACATTGATAGCGCCCATAATTGAGCTAATACCCATAATATGCACTGCAAACACAAACAGCGCGGTATTATCGTTACTGTAAGTCGTTGAAAGCGGTGCATAGAACGTCCAACCAAAAGCGGGACCACCACCGGGCATAAGCAGCGATGCCAATAAAATAAGGAAGGCAAAAGGTAAAATCCAAAAGCTCCAGTTGTTCATTCGTGGTAAGGCCATATCTGGCGCACCTATCATCATAGGTACCATCCAGTTTGCAAGCCCTGTAAAGGCGGGCATCACAGCCCCAAATACCATGATCAACCCATGTACTGTGGTCATTTGGTTAAAAAAGTGAGGATCAACCAATTGTAAACCAGGTTGGAATAATTCAGCACGGATCACCATAGCCATGGCGCCGCCAATTAAAAACATCGTCAACGAGAAGATCAGGTACAAACTACCTATGTCTTTATGGTTGGTTGTATATAACCAACGCTTGAAACCTTTCGCTGGATGATGGTGGTCGTGATGCGCATGCTCAGTGGCTTGCTCATTAATAACGTTACTCATTAGTTCGCCTCCGCTGCTGCATCAATTGCTGCTTGAATCTGACTCGGTTGAATGACATCACCGGTATTGTTACCCCACGCATTGCGTTTATAAGTGATGACTGCTGCAAGTTGTTTTATTGAAAGCTGTTTATCAAACGCTTGCATCGCTGTACCTGGCTTACCATGTAAAACAATATCAATATGATCGTTCACATCGCCCAACACGATTGGGCTGCCTTTTAAGGCTGGAAATACACCCGGCAATCCCATGCCAGTGGGCTGATGGCAGGCTGCGCAGCTGGCCATATAGACTTGTTCGCCTAAAACAACTAATTCATCTTTCGAAAGAGTTTGATCAAGTAATGCGGCATCTGCAGCAGCGGCTTGTTCTTTCGCTTGTTTTGCGTCTGCAAGCCAAGTCGCAAACTCATCTTCTGGCAATGCCTCAACAACCACCGGCATAAAACCATGGTCTTTACCACATAACTCTGCGCATTGACCACGGTACATACCGGGCTCGTTAATGCGTGTCCATGCTTCATTAATAAAGCCGGGATTGGCATCTTTTTTCACGGCAAAATCAGGAACCCACCAAGAATGTATTACATCATCAGAGGTCATTAAAAAACGTACTTTTTTGTTGATTGGTAACACCAGAGGTTTGTCGACTTCGAGTAGGTAGTGCTCTGTTTTTTCGGCTTGATTATCTATTTGATCTTTCGGTGTCGCTAAAATCGAATAGAAAGCAATATCTTCTCCCATGTATTCATAGTGCCACTTCCACTGCGACCCTGTTACTTTGATTGTAATATCTGCTTTTGAAGCATCTTCCATGGCAATAAGCGTTTTGGTGGCAGGGATTGCCATAGCGATTAAGATCACAAATGGAATAGCAGTCCAAAGTATCTCGACCTTCGTGCTTTCATGGAATTGGGCAGGCTTTGCCCCTTTAGACTTACGATGATGTATCAAAGCCCAAAACATCACCGCAAATACGATGATGCCAATCACACAACAGATAATAAATATCGTCATATGTAATTCATAAACATTATTACTTATATCAGTGACACCTTTACGCATATTGAATTGGCTATTTGCCAAAGCAAGTTGCGGAAGTGCTACCAATATAAGCCACAAGGTGTAACGCAGTTTACCCATGTGACAGCTCCTTTTAATGCTATTGCAAGACGCAAAGCGAAAAGGCGTTACAGCTGGTGCCCATTCGTTTTTTTTATTGTTTAAATACCCAAACCAATCGATGGTTGATGTGTCATCTACAAACAGCTTGGGTCTGTGTATCATCACGACGCAGTGAACGACACACTCATTGTTTAACCCCCTTACACATTTGTTGTGTGTCTTTTTCGTAAATAGGTGTTAATACAATGTACTTAACCAATTAGTTAAAAAATGAGCAATAAGCAAGTTTTTGTGGTAATAAATGTTTATTTTGGTGCAAAAATAACAACTATAATCAGCGCGTTAATTAATACTTAAGGCAAGTATAAAAACTTAAAAAGAAAGGAAAACTGCGCCGTATAAGGCTTTATGTAGAAAGTAAGGGTTAACAAATCTTAGGTAAACGGTCAAAAACAAACAACGCACCAAATTGAATCAATTTGGTGCGTTGTTTCAAAAAAGTTTAGCAAAGCAGATAAAGTAATTACTCTGCTTGTAACGATTAACGCGTAATATAAAAAGCTACATCCAATCAGCGTTGCGAATAACCCCAACCGCTAAGCCTTCAATATTAAATGACTCATGCTCTAAGTCCACTTCAATCGGGGCAAATTCTTCATTTTCAGCATGCAAAAATACTTTACGTCCTGCTTTTTCTAAGCGCTTTACAGTCACATCGTCATCGACACGTGCCACAACAACTTGGCCATTTTCTGCAACTTGCGTTTTGTGTACTGCCAGTAAGTCACCATCCATGATGCCAATGTCTTTCATACTCATGCCGTTAACTCGCAATAAGAAGTCTGCAGCGGGTTTAAACAATGCAGGGTCAACCTGACAATGGCTTTCTACATGCTCTTGCGCCAAAATAGGTTCACCCGCGGCAACACGCCCAATCAGTGGTAAGCCAAGCTGTTCTGGCTCGTCTTCTTCGACTAATTGAATGCCTCGGCTTGCTCCAGGCTTCATTTTAATCATGCCTTTTTTTGCCAGTGCTTTTAGATGCTCTTCAGCGGCATTGGCACTTTTAAATCCCAATGTTTGCGCTATTTCAGCACGCGTAGGTGGCATACCAGTGTCTTTAATAAATACTTTAATAAGTTCTAAAATTTGCGATTGGCGTTTTGTTAATGGGCGCATACAACTGGTTTTCCATACAGTACATTTAACTGTGAGTATATACAGTTATCTGAAAATCGCAAATTTAAATTCCCCTTCCTCTCATGATAAAAAACAAGCATTGAACGGTGGGGATAGATACCATATTGTATACCGATATTTCACTTAAGAAGTTAGTTTGCAAAGGAAACACAATGAGCATTTGGTATCAACCATTCACCCTCGAATTATGTAAAGAACTCGAACAGGGTATTACTGGGCAAGGCACATTAATGAAAACAATGGGCATTGAAATAACCGAAATCGGCGACGATTATTTAGTGGCCACTATGCCCGCTATTCCAGAGCATCATAACCCTATGGGGATGGTCCATGGTGGTGCTAATGTTGTTTTAGCAGAGACTGTAGCAAGTTATGCAGCCAATTTTGTGGTCGACTTCACCGCATATTATGCTGTTGGCCAAGAAATAAATGCCAATCACATTAAAGCCTCTCGAAAAGGCCTCTTAACAGCCACGGCAAAGCCACTGCACTTAGGTAAGCGAACATCTGTATGGGAAATTAAAATAACGAATGCGGCAGGTGAACTATGCTGCGTATCACGAATGACCGCAGCGGTAGTCAAGCGTTAGTGATTAACGCTCAACAGGATAAATAGTAATTTCGAGCCCTGCGCCAATCGCTGAAATACGTAATAAGGTGTCTGCGTGCAGGGCTTGATTAAAACATTTAGGTGAGTCACCCGACTCAAACCCAATATCGAAAGTACGCTTTGAGCAAGACAACCATTGCTTTAATGCATTGCGTGAGCACGACTCTATAAGTTCACATAATTGGTTGATAGCTTTATCTGGTGTGCTGATATCAGCCGCGGCTTCAATACGTGCTAATTGACGGTATTCATCTTGGTCGTAATGTAAAACCATGGCGTTTTTCTTTAAATCAGCTACCAGCGCACTCATATCGTGTTTTGATTCAAGTTCCAGATCTACATTTAAAAATTGAATTTCCGACATACTCTCGTTTTTACCCTCTATTGATATCTCTGAAACTTTAACTCAGTTTTGTACATAAACCAAATTTAGAATACAGTAAATGCTGCAAGAGCGTTGAGTCGCTCTGTCTATACCGCTGCCCAATAAAAAAATAATAAGAGGTAATCAATGAATAAGCGCGTATTTAAATATGCCCGTAAAGGGCATAAGTGGCTGGGTTACTTACTCGCCATACAACTCTTTTTTTGGTTATTAGGGGGCTTAGTAATGAGCTCCATCCCCCTTCAAAAAGTACATGGTAAACATTTAGCCAACCGTAGCTTAGATAATCCATTTACCTTGCATGATTACCCCGCTTCTCTTGACCAAATAACCAAACAATTTCAGCAAATTGATAGCATTCAATACCGTCATTTTTTAACCACTCCCATCATCGAAGTGACGACTAATAAAGGCGTGTTTAACTTTGACGGTCAATCAGGTCGTGCTATGAGCACACCAACTAAAACTGAAATTATTGCCAATGCCAATGCACACTTACTCATCAAGGCGGATGTCGCGGGTGCGCAGTTACTAGAAAAAGGAGCGAGAGAAGTCGGTCACCGCTCCAATGTGTGGCAAGTGAGCTATAACGATTGGTTAAATACAACCGTTTATTTAGAAGGCGACTCCGGTAAAGTCATTACTGTTCGTAGCACCTTGTGGCGCATTTTTGACTTTTTCTGGATGCTGCATATCATGGATTATGATGAACGAGAAAATTTCAACAACCCATTACTAATTAGCTTTGCCGCAAGTAGCGTATTATTTTGTATTACGGGCATTATTTTATTACTACAAAATGTCCGTATCAGACGCCGTAAACCGATTACACGTGCTGATCAATCAAAATAGGGTTACCATCAGGGTCGGTGACAATAAAACTGGCATCACCGACCTTTTGTACCGCCAGCCCCTGTTGTTTAAAGTGCGCCTCTAGTTCATCATAAGCACTAAACTCACTTAAAGGTCTCGCACTTTGGTCCCAGCCAGGGTTAAAAGTCAGCATGGTTTTATCAAACATCCCCTGAAACAAACCTATTAAATGTTCACCGTTTTTCATAATCAACCAATTATGCTCTATCTCACCCGCAAACTGAGTAAACCCCAACTTCTCGTAAAATAGCTTTGAAGCATGGATATCTTGTACATTTAAACTCACAGAAAACGCACCTAACCGCATTGTTCAACTCCCATAGACTGTATTTATTAATGACTATAGTTTACTTTTGGCGCGTGCTCTTTTTCTTTTCAGCTCTGCGTTTTACAATAGTGTTTCCAGTAGTTCACTTATGTGATGGATATGCGTTTACTTTTATCAGCAACTTTATGCCTGTTGTTATGCTTTACGGCGTCTGCGGAACAGTTTTCAAACTTTTCTAGCGCCAAAAAATACCTTATTAAAACCTTACCCGAAAACGCTAAAAGCTTATATTGCGGGTGTGATATTAAACGCCAAGGAAAAAAACTGGTGCCCGACCCGAGCGTCTGCGGGTACATACCACGTAACGAAATCACTCGCTCTGGTAAAGAAAATGCACGCGCGAAACGAATTGAATGGGAACATATAGTCCCTGCGTGGGAGTTTGGGCACCAATTACAATGTTGGCAAAATGGCGGGCGTAAAAACTGCCGAAAAGTCAGTGAAAAGTTTCGTAAAATGGAGGCTGACATCCATAATCTAGCCCCTGCAATTGGTGAAATAAATGCCGACCGCTCAAATTTTCGCTATGGAATGGTTGCAACGAGTAGCGCCAACTACGGCGCATGCCCTGTGAAAATAGATTTTAAACAGCGCGTATTCGAACCTCCACTTTATGCAAGAAAACGTATAGCAGACACCTATTTTTATATGCAAAAAACCTATGACTTAAAAATATCAGATAAGCAACGCACCTTGTTTGAGTCATGGCAAAAACTCGAGATAGCCGAAATAAGCAATAGAAAAGCACTGTAAAATTTGTACACCTGTTTACAAAACTACAACCTTACTCTATTGCCTTGCCTCTTTCTTGTTGATACTTTTTAAACAATTATTTACAGGAAAGTAGACAAATGTTTAAAAATAACAAACTCGCAGTAGCAATCTTTTTTGCAGTGTCAGGCCTCTCTTTATCTGGCTGTGGTGGCGGAGGTTCATCAACGCCAACCAACCCAGATACAAGCACGCCTACACCACCCCCAACAAATTCTGGACCAACATGGACTGCGGGTACTTTTGCCTCATCGAGTGAATTTAAAGACCAATGTGCAATACCACGCACGGGCACTGATCCTTACAACAATAACCAACCATACCCAGATAAAGCAGGCTCTGAATTTACAGAGAAAATGTGGTTACGCTCTTGGAGCAATGAAACTTACCTTTGGTACGATGAAATTGAAGATAATAACCCAGATAACTTTAATTCAGTGGCCGCTTATTTTGCACAGTTAAAAACGTTCCAAAAAACAGACTCAGGTGCTAACAAAGATAACTTCCACTTTAGCGAACCGACCGAAGATTACTTTAAAGAAGCGCAATCAGGTGTCGTATCTGGCTACGGAATTAACTGGGCATTTATTAAGAGTACTCCTCCGCGTGAGTTGCGCGTTGCTTATCTAGAAGATGATTCGCCAGCCGCTAAAGCAGGTTTACAGCGCGGCGATACTATTCTATCGGTTGACAATGTAAGCATTGATAGCAATACCGCAGCAGGCGTCGATACATTAAACGAAGTACTTTTTAGTCCAACAGCTGGCGAATCTCACAACTTTAAGTTGCGCAGCAATGATGGCACTGAAAAGTCGATTAATATCGTCGCCGGAAATATCACCCAAACGCCGGTGCAAAACGTTGGCACCATCACTACCGAAAACGGTTTCAAAGTTGGCTACATGCAATTTAATAGCCATATTAGTATTGCTCAGCAAGGACTTATTGATGCGGTCAATCAGTTTAAAGCCGACAATATTGATGAACTCGTAATCGACTTTAGATATAACCGTGGCGGCTTGTTAGCGCTGTCATCGCAGCTTGCTTATATGGTCGCAGGCCCTGCTAATACTCAAGGTTACTATTACTATCAAACCATTAAAAACGACAAACAACCTGTTGAAAACCCATTTCCGTTCGTTGATATTGAAGTGGACTACTCAACTTTTGAGGTAACTAATAATACCCTGCCAGATCTTAACTTAGCAAAAGTCTATGTACTGAGCACTGAAAGTACTTGTTCTGCCTCAGAAGCTTTTATAAATGGCTTAAAAGGCATTGATGCTGAAGTTATTTTAATTGGTGGTAAAACCTGTGGTAAACCCTATGGCTTTACCCCAACGCATAACTGCGCCACGACGTATTACACCATTCAGTTTACCGGTGCCAACTTTAAAGGTTTTGGTGAATACGCCGATGGCTTAAACCCAACACCAACACCACAATTTGCAGCTGATGTGAAAGGATGTGTCGTTGCTGATGACTTTGATCACTCTTTAGGCGACCAACAAGAAGGACTCCTCGCGGCCGCTCTTTATCATATTGAAAATGATAGCTGTCCTGTTGTGGCGCAAGCATCAGCAACTAAACAGCTAAACTTTGCATCACAAGCAGAACAAGAGACTGGGTTATCGCTTTCACCAAATCGTCCTATTTACAGAGAAAACATGGATTTAACTCGTCCAGTTTCAGCGAAAGGAAAGAGCAATGAGTAAAAAACATGTGCTGGCTGTCGCTATGTTAACAAGCTTAGTGGCGTGTAAAAGTACCCAAGCCGAACAACCACAAAATGCCACACTAACGCGAGTCAACCCAGGTGTCATCACTCAGTTGCAACAAGCGATTCAGTCAGCCAAAGGTGGGAGCTTAGTAACGCTCGCTGATGATGTGTTTACAAAAAGCGCAGAACTATTGATTGATCACGGCACCAGTAAAGGTCCAGATGGTATGCCAATTATGGGGGCACATAGCATTCCATCTGAAAAGTTCATATTGCAAAAAGCCGCTGATCAATGCGTACTTTACTACCCTAAAAAAGAGTTGCGTATTCCACTGCCCAATGTGGAATGCGAAGTCAAATAGCAAAAAAGGCGCAGTATGTTACTGCGCCTTTCATTTTCTAGTGCTTCTGATGAATAGCGTTGCTATCCATGCAATTGTCAATAATTAACCCTTGTCAGATATCGCTATTATAGGCTTTGATGAGGACCAAACACTTCGTAATGAATACGCTCGGCTGCCACACCTAAATTAACAAGTTGCTGTTTAATCAAAGCCATAAAAGCAATGGGTCCACAGATATAAAACGCGCCATCGCTAAGCGGTAACTTTTCAGCCAGTAAAGCAACATCCATCAAACCAGTAAAATCGGCTCCGGCTCCTTCTTTAAACCATGTAAAACAACTCAGCCCTTGGTGTGTATTAACTTCTGACAGCAAATAATCTTTAAATGCATATTGCGCAGCGTTATCACAGGCATGTAAATAATGGATAGGCTGACTAGGTTGCTTGTCAAGTAAGCTTTGCAGCATGGCCAACAAGGGTGTTTGACCAACCCCTGCAGAAATGAATACCACAGGGCTGTTACTTTCACGTAAAACAAAATCACCCGCGGGTGGGTAGACCTCTATGTGCTCGCCCTCATCTAAACTATGTAAATAATTAGAAACCAGTCCTTCTCGCTTCACACTGATCCGATAGTTTTCACCGTTACTTTTTTGTGAGATAGAGTACTGGCGAATTTGAGTATTCTCAGTCTTTTTAGAGTGGACTTTTATACCTAAGTATTGACCAGGTAAGTGCGACACAACGGGCTTTCCATCACAAGGAGTGAGGGTAAAGCTGGTAATAGAATCTGACTCAACGTGTTTTTTAGTGATCGTAAACAAACGAGTACCAAACCAGCCCCCTTTAGCTTGTTTAGTTTTTTGATATAGCGCCATTTCTTCTGTAATGCATACATCGGCAAGCAATGCATATGCTTCACGCCACGCATATTCAACCTCAGGGGTAAATTGCTCTGGCAATAACTCTTTTAAGGTCGCAATTAAATGCCCACCAACAATCGAGTAGTGTTCTGGCAAAATATGGTAACTCGTGTGTTTATGGTTAATACGCGCTAACGCACTTTTTAAGACCTCAAGATTATCAATATTTGCAGCATAAGCAGCTAACGCATTGAATAATGCAAATTGCTGATGCCCTGATTTTTGATGGGTCATATTAAAAATATTTTTTAGCTCAGGATTATAACTAAACATACGATCATAAAAGTACTCAGTAACTTGCGGACCTGCTTCTGCAAGCAAAGGCAGTGTACTTTTTACAACCTGGATCGTTTTTTCAGATAACATATTTTTTCCTATTCAAGAGTAGTTAACCTGGACGGCCATCAACACGACGTTTAAGTAAAATGGGCGCACAATGAAATAAAAATAAAATAAAACCCAGCACCCATAGCAATGCACTTAATTGCCACGCAAGGTGATGGTTTAAAATAGCGGGGAGCAGAGCACGGACAATGGCAGCTCCTGCAATAAGCATAAAGGCGACATTCACGAGTACAGGCACCTGTAAAGGACGACTTGTATGGCCATGCGATACACGCACCATCATGGCAAGAATCATTAAGCCAATCGTGCCAACAGTGACAAGATGCAACGCATCTTTAAAGAGTATGAGTGGGCTGTAAAAGCTAACAGCGATTAACGCTAAACCTATTGCCAGTGCCCAATAAGCAAAATGCAGAGACCACAATAAAGGCACTTTTAATACACCTGCATGCCACCACAAAATACTGCGATAAAAATGCAAGGTAGCTAGCCATGCGAATACCCAGCCAACACTCAATGTGTTAAAAAATAACTGGCTTAAGAAATACCAAGCAATGGCAAATAACGAACTGAATAGCAGTAGCTTATCAAGCTTAGGGCTGCGCACTTGTTCAGTAATATTAAGACCGCGTGCGGTAAAAAAAGGCACAACACGCCCCGCAACAACCCCCACCAATAACACCATGAGTAAAACGGCGGTATCAACAATACTTAGCGCAAAGGAAAACTTTTGCAAAACGACCAAACTGAGGAAAATCATATTGCACGCGCATAGCATGGCGGTAATAAAAATGAACAAATAATTATGACGGCTTTTAGCCTGTAAGAGCATATCAGTCAAAATAGCAATACCAGCCAACCACCACACAAGCTGAAATCCCCCTACCAAGTAAAGGTTAAGTTGACTAATACCATTTACGTCAACAAAGAAACTGCCGCGTGCGATAACCCAAGTCACACTAAGTAAACACAATTTAATACCGCTAACACTTGGCACACCTGTCCACGTTTGCGCTGCGGTCAGTAAGAATCCCATAGCAACGACCCCTGCAAACCCAAATAGCATTTCATGGGCATGCCACAGCGTAGCAGGCATTGTTAACTGCCAACTTGCATAGCCACTCAGAATTAGCAGCCAGTAGCTCATAGATAAAACAGCCAAAATACCAGCCCCTAAAAAGAAAGGTCTAAATGCTAATCCCCATACTGGCCATTTACTTAGCTGATAAACATGGATTTTTTTTTGCATTGGCTCTGTTAAATTAATGACTTTCATTGCAACCCTTATTTGCCCGAATTAGTCAGCCTATTGCACAGTTCACGCCAAAAATAAAAACCATTTATTTTCAATCAATTAAAAACAAATCATTGCCTTATGTGTCATAATGACTCACCATTATAAAAGACAAAAAAACACATTTAGGTCAATTTGACATGACAAGCCAAAAAAGCATCCTCGATATTGCATTGGCACTTGCCCACGTAAATCCAAACAAAAACGACTTCAGCGATCTACTAAGCTGTATAAGTGAATGGATACACTGTGATGCCGTTGCCCTACTTATTAAGCAGGGCGAAACGTTAAAACCCGTCGCCCAGCGCGGCTTGTCTCAAGACACTCTTGGCAGACGCTTTGAGATAAACGAGCACCCTCGTTTATTTGAAATTTGCAGAAGCACCCAACCGCTCAAGTTTGCTAAAGAGTGTGAGCTTCCTGACCCTTATGATGGTTTATTACAAAGTCGTGAGGGGGATTTTCCTGTACATGCATGCATGGGGCTGCCCCTTTACAGTCAACAGCAAGATTCACAATTACTGGCTGTTTTAACCTTTGATAGCCTCAACGAATATGCTTTTGATGATGTCCCCCAGACTCAGCTCACACAGCTTATGCAATTAGTCGCAGCACATGTTGAAACCCTCCTTACAGTGCAACATTACCAGCAACATGCACAGCACAATCACCAACTAGCTCAGCAACTTAATCTTGAGGCTTTAACCCGAGAAGGTGTTGAAATAATTGGTAATAGCCACTGTATGCAAATACTAAAAAATGATATTCAATTAGTGGCTGCATCGGAGTTTAGCGTACTGATACAAGGCGATACTGGAGTCGGGAAAGAGCTTGTTGCACGTAATATTCATCTCAATTCGAAGCGACGAGAACAACCCTTAATCCACCTTAATTGTGCTTCGTTACCTGAGAATCTGGCAGAAAGTGAATTTTTTGGGCACAGCAAAGGCGCATTTACTGGCGCCCATTCAACTCGCCAAGGTAAATTTCAACTCGCTGATGGCGGAACACTTTTTCTTGATGAAATTGGTGAATTACCCTTAGCAATGCAAAGTAAGTTGTTGCGCGTACTGCAAAGTGGCGAAGTGCAAACCGTGGGTGAAGATCAAAGTCGTTACGTTGATGTACGCGTTATTGCAGCAACAAATCGCGATTTAAAACAAGAAGTTGCTGAAGGACGTTTTCGCGCAGATCTTTATCATAGGCTGCGCGTTTACCCACTTAACGTACCCGCACTAAAAGAGCGCGAAAATGATGTGATTCTTTTGGCTGGCTTTTTTGTTGAGCAAACTGCGCGCAAACTTGCTATAAAACAGCTAAAACTGGGTATCGACACGCAAATATTGCTACGCCAATATGATTGGCCTGGTAATGTGAGAGAGCTTGAACACGTGATAAGTAGAGCTGCTTTGAAAGCCAAACAACAACAATGGCAACAGAAAATCATCACCATTGAACCACAGCACTGTGATATAGAAAAACGTGCTACAAACACGCACACAACGACTCAGCTTATCAATACCAATACATCCTCGCTGTCATTAAAAGAAGCTACCGATGCGTTTAGTTATCAGATGATTATGCAGCAACTAGAACAGCACAACTTAAACTGGGCAGCCACTGCCCGCACGCTTAAAGTCGACAGGGCCAACCTTGTGAGGCTGGCCAAACGCTTGGGTATTAACGTAAAAAAGTCGCTCTAGTTTTTTAATTTTTTAAAATAGGCTTTTAGTAGCTGGCTAAATGCCTGTACTTTCGCGGTGCGGTGCACCAAGTGATGTGTTACCAACCAGAGGTCGGTCGGCCAAACGAGTTCTTTTGCAAGCACAGGCACTAAATCTGGGTATTGATCTGCGACCTCATGCTGTAAACCACCAATGCCCAGCCCCCTAACAATAGCACGCGTTGCTTCTGATGTTTCTGATACTCTAAGCTTGATTTGTGCGGGTGCTATGTGCTCATCAACCCAAGCAAAATAAGGCACTTTAGCGTTGTAACCAGCTACACCCGACACAAAACTATGCTGCTCTAACTGCTGTAAGGTTTTCGGCAAACCATATTTTTCAATGTAGCTTTTTGAAGCATAAAACCCGGACGATAACTCAGCCAAATGCTGAGCAATATAATCTCCTTCATCAGGGCGAGGGCCTGCACGTACAGCAATATGAGCTTGACCATGGTCAAGACGTAATCGGTTTTGGTCAAGGATCACTTCAAGCCGTACTTGCGGGTGTAGGCTCTGAAACTGTTCGCATACTTCACTTAATACATCAATGAAACCACTGACCGTTGTCAGTAATAAACTGCCACGCAGTTGACTGTCGGCAGCAATAATATCGTTGTGTAGCTTTTCGAGCTCTGCATTAATCGCTTTCGCTGTCGCAAAGAGCTTTGCACCTATTTCTGTCACGGTGTAACCACGCGCATGGCGATGAAATAAGCGTGCATCAAGATTCTCTTCTAAGTTATTAACCCTTCTGAGTACCGTGCTGTGATGAACACCCAAAGATTCTGCCGCGGCAGTTAATGTGCCTAGTCGTGCGACTTCATAAGCAACTTTTACATCTTGCCAATCATCAAATTGAATTGCCATAGCGCCCTCTTATGTGCGTATATGCACATAAGTTTTGCGTTTATTTGGCTTTTCTGCAAGCGGTTTTTTGCTAAAGTTAAGGTATCAACCGTGAAGCTTAAAAGGAAGCCATCATGACAGCACCAAAAATCATTGCCCTCGCAGGCAGCTTACGTAAAGACAGCTTTAATCAAAAACTAATTAATGAAGCAGCACGCTTCGCCCTTGAAAGCGGTGCTGAAGTAGAAGTGCTTAAACTAAGCGATTTAGACTTACCACTATTCGATGAAGATCTAGAAGCACAGGGTACACCTGCAGGTGCACAACGTTTAAAAGATAAACTACGTGCTGCCGACGGTATTTTATTAGCAAGCCCAGAATATAATGGCTCTATTACAGCACCTTTAAAGAATGCCATCGACTGGGCTTCGCGAACTGAGCAAGGTGCAGTGCCTGCATTTCGTAACAAAGTAACGGCACTTTTTGCGTCATCACCTGGTGGTTTAGGCGGCCTACGTGGTTTAAATCATGTACGCGATATTTTATCCGGCATCGGTAGCCTAGTATTAGCTGACCAACTTGCAGTGCCCGCTATCCACACGAAATTAGATGAACACGGCCGCATTAACGATGCCGATACTGCCGAACAAGTTGCCAGCCTTGCACAGCAACTTGTCAGTGTCGCCAGTAAATTAAATAAGTAAGCGTTTAGCTCAACTTTGTCGCTGCTAATTTTGCAGCGATGAAGTCTTCATGAGTCACATACAGAAGACTCGCGACACGGCGAATAACTAATTCTTCATGTTTATCAAGTTCGCCATCAGCGTACGCTAAACGCCATAACAGCTCGATGATATCGATGCGCTGCTCGGCACTGCACTGAGCGTTAATTTGCTTGGAAAATTGGAAGTAATCAATCGCTTCATCTAAGTTTTTCGACGCACCTTCTACAAGCTCCAGCACTTCTTCGTCTGATAAAGAAAAGTATTTCTTTAAGGTGTTGTTCAGTGCCTGTTGCTCATCATCTTGTAACTCATTGTCAGCGCGCATCACCTCAATTAATAGTGCAGCAACAGCCGTTTTGAGGTCATGTTCGCTAATGTTAGATTGGCTGTTGTCCATTACTGAAAAGAGCTGTTTTATTTTACTGAGCATCACATTGTCCCTTTTGGGTGTTAAACTACGTATAGATGTAACGTTACCTTAGTTTGACTATGGATGCTAATTCATGGTTCAACGATGCGATGAATTAACGCATTAATCACATGGAGTTAAGTGTTTATGAGTGGAGTTAGAAGTACACAAGCACTACTGTTCAGCGCGATGATATTGATTGCGGGGTGCAGTGCTGCCCAGGCCGCAAAAGGCGAAACCGAGAAACTCTACGACTTTGATGAGAAAGTCCATTACTATCAAACCAAATTGGCAGATGGTCGTTATCATCTTGAAATTCAATCTGATGATTACCCACATTTCAAAAATCAAAGCGTCTTTTTACTGCGTCATGCTAGCCGGTTATGTAAGGACAAACCTTTTATGTTAAGAGTGACTGATGGCGTACAAGAGTACGAGCGCTTTCCTACGAAACCACGTGCCTACCAGCCACCTTTAACCGTAGTATTGCAATGTGAAGACGACGCTAATTAACCAAAAGGCTGGATAATAAATCGGTATCCAGCGGCTACTATTAACGCCAACTTCTTGAGTTTACTTGAAGCTAGTTAATCAGTGTAGCCCCACGGAGCGTTTGGAGGTGTAATCGGTTTTGTTAAGTCAAAGTCAACACGAAACTCACGACCCTCACGCACTAAACGGTAGGTGAATTGTTTTGGGTAAATATACATTTGCCACGTATTCCCCATCGACTGCGGAATACCTTGGCTTGCAAACAACTCTTTTGAATATTGATCTGCAGGAAATGACTGAGCATTCACAAAGCCAGCATCAACAGTATGACCGCCATACATTGTAGACGCATCATCGCTGCCATCTTTATGGCGATGGTCGTGCTTTAAACTCAAACCACTGCCTGTTTTAGTTATGATCCATGTACGCGACGCATCATCTCCAACATGAAATGGTACTTGCAACTCACGCTCGTTACAGTGGCGCACATGCATAATAAGCTTTTTACCTGCAAACGAGCTTGGCCCAGTGGCATTATCAACCGTAACTTTTCCCTCATACGCTTTGCCACAATGCGCTGCAATATTATTAAAAAAGCCATCATGGCTCGGTATTGACACTAACGGCGCTGGGCGTGCAATTGCCACTGATGATGCTGTCACTAGCATTGAAGCCACTAAATATTTCATGGTGTGTTCCTTAAATAAAAAATACGTGTTTTAGATTAGCGATTTATACATGACAAAGAAAGCAATCACGATAAGTAATAAATAAAAACGCGGCTTACGCCGCGTTT
Source organism: Pseudoalteromonas sp. MT33b (assembly GCF_014117385.1). Lineage (NCBI taxonomy): Bacteria > Pseudomonadati > Pseudomonadota > Gammaproteobacteria > Alteromonadales > Pseudoalteromonadaceae > Pseudoalteromonas > Pseudoalteromonas sp. MT33b. The sequence goes on from NZ_CP059831.1 coordinate 3,361,191, forward strand.
AGGTTCCACATGTAATACACGTTTATTGCCAAGGTCTCGTGGCTGCAAGTTGCTTTTCAAAAGCATCTATTTGGCCGTTAAGCGTCTCGGTTACTCCGATAAAATCTAGGCCACTTAATAAACGTTCTTTAATGTCATGACGAATATCAAAATGAATGGTCTCAAATTTATCGCTACGAAGTTGCTGATTTTCTAAATCTACCTCAATATGAATATCATCATACTGTTCACTCAGTACAAATAATTGCTCAAGTGTTTCTGCCGGTAATGCGATAGCAAGCATTTGGTTATTGCCGCAGTTATTAAAGAAAATATCTGCAAAGCTTTCCGCTAAAATGACTTCAAAACCATATTGCTTTAATGCCCATGGCGCATGCTCACGCGATGAACCACAACCAAAATTATCGCGAGTTAAAAGAATTTGCGCACCTTGGTAACAAGGGCGATTCAAAATAAACTCAGGGTTTGGCTCGCCATTATCTAAGTAACGCCAATCATAAAAAAGCGCCGCATCAAAGCCATCACGACTTGTCGAAGTTAAAAACTGCTTTGGAATAATTTGGTCAGTATCTACATTGTTTTTATCTAACGGGGCCATTAAGCCACTAAAAAATACGCTCATTAGGCTTCTCCTCTGATATCAACAAAACGACCATGAATTGCAGCTGCCGCAGCCATTGCTGGGCTAACTAAGTGAGTGCGCCCACCGCGACCTTGGCGTCCTTCAAAGTTACGATTTGAGGTCGATGCACAGCGTTTACCTGCTTCTAATCGGTCATCATTCATGGCTAAGCACATTGAACACCCCGGCTCACGCCATTCAAACCCTGCTGCCTTAAAGATATCAGCAAGTCCTTCGTCTTCTGCTTGCTTTTTAACAAGGCCAGAGCCTGGAACAATCAATGCCTCTACACCGGCTGCAACTTGCTTACCTTCAACAATCTGTGCAGCGGCACGTAAGTCTTCAATACGACTATTTGTACATGAACCAATAAATACCGTATCAACCGTTGCTGAAGAAAGCTTGTCACCCGCCTTTAAGCCCATGTATTTCAGCGCACTGCGAATCGCATCGGCTTTAATTAAATCAGGCTCTTGTTCTGGGTCTGGAATACACTCATCTACGCCAATAACTTGTTCAGGGCTGGTGCCCCAAGTAATTTGCGGTTGAATGTCGGCTGCTTGTAATTCAACAACATGGTCAAACTGCGCGCCTTCGTCCGTTTTTAGTGTTTGCCAATAGGCAACTGCTGCGTCAAAGTCATCGCCTTTTGGTGCAAATGGGCGACCTTTTAAGTAATCATAGGTAGTTTGATCAGGTGCAATTAAACCGGCTTTTGCGCCCATTTCAATGCTCATGTTACACAGCGTCATGCGTGCTTCCATTGACAGTGCTTCAATGCCTTCACCACAAAATTCAGCTACATACCCAGTGCCACCCGCGGTCCCTAGCTTACCAATGACCGCCATAATTAGGTCTTTCGCTGTGACTGTTGGGCGTAAACGACCATTAATTTGAATTTTTAACGACTTGGCTTTTTTCTGCTGTAAGGTTTGGGTTGCTAATACGTGCTCGACCTCTGAGGTACCAATACCGTGCGCAAGTGCACCAAACGCACCATGGGTTGAAGTATGACTGTCACCACAAACAATGGTCGTACCCGGTAAGGTAATGCCCTGCTCAGGCCCCATTACATGCACAATACCTTGATTAATCGAATTTAAATCATAAAGTTGAATACCAAACTCTTTACAGTTTGCATCCAGTGCCATTAACTGGTTTTTAGACACTTCGCTTGCAGCATCTAACGAACGGCTTTTTGTTGAAACGTTATGATCCATGGTTGCAAAGGTTTTTTCTGGGCAACGCACTTTGCGGTTTTTCTCACGCAGACCTGCAAACGCTTGTGGTGATGTTACTTCGTGAACTAAATGACGGTCGATATACAGTAAATCGGTTTGATCATTAATACTGGCGACCACATGGGCTTGCCAAATTTTATCATATAAGGTTTGGGCCACTTGCTATTCCCTCGTTTTAGCTGCACTGAATGACGAGTTCAGCGCAATCAATTTTAATTAAATACGTGCAACAATTGCTGCAGCAACATCACTGGTGGTATACCCTGCATTTGGATAGATATCAGGCGTACCCACACCGGCTTCAACCGCCTCTGCCACCGCTTTTTCGATAGTCCGTGCCGCTTCATCTTGTCCAAGCGAGTAACGCAACATAAGTGCAGCACTTAAAATTTGCGCAATCGGGTTTGCCACCCCTTTTCCTGCAATATCGGGGGCAGAGCCACCCGCAGGTTCATACAAACCAAAGCCAGACTGGTTCAAACTCGCCGATGGTAATAAGCCCATAGAGCCTGTGATCATCGCGCATTCATCCGACAAAATATCGCCAAATAGGTTATCGCAAAGTAGTACATCAAATTGGCTTGGTTGCTTCACTAATTGCATCGCCGCATTATCAACATAAATGTAATCGAGGCTTACTTCTGGGTAGTCTTTACTGACTTCGGTGACCACTTCTCGCCACAATACACTTGACGCTAACACGTTGGCTTTATCAACCGATGTAACATGGTTACTACGTAGTTTTGCCGCTTCAAACGCAAAGCGAGCAATGCGTTCAATTTCTTTACGCGAATAGGTTTGCGTGTCGAATGCGGTCTCTTGTTCGCCTTCACCGCTGCGCCCTTTTTCACCAAAATAAATACCGCCCGTTAACTCACGTACACATAAAATATCAAAGCCTTGTGCGCTAATATCTGCACGAAGTGGTGAAGCTGCACTTAAGGCTGGTAGCAACTGTGCGGGGCGTAAATTACAAAACAAACCAAAATGCTTACGCAGTGGCAACAACGAAGCACGCTCAGGTTGCTCATTCGGTGGTAAGTTCTCCCATTTTGGGCCGCCTACAGAGCCAAATAAAATAGCATCAGCATTTTCACACGCAGTAAGTGTACTTTGCGGCAATGCTTGACCAAATTCATCAATCGCAGCGCCACCTATCGCATGGTGATGACGAGTCAATGTAAAACCAAACTTTTCACTTACAGCATCCAATACGGTTTCTGCTGCAGCCATTACTTCTGGACCAATGCCATCGCCTGCTAATACGGCGATGCTGTAATTAGATTGACTCATCCTGCTTTCCTTTGTTGTTTTAAATCAGACACTTTTTGTGCACGATAAATTAAGTTATACACACGGATCATGGCACGCACTGAAGCTTCAACGACATCTGCCGCAATGCCCGCACCGTGATAAGGGCGACCATCGTATTTAGCAATAATATTTACTTGGCCTAATGAACTTGCGCCTTGCCCTGTGGCTTCAAGGTTGTATTCAATCATCTCAACCGACATACCCGTTAAACGCTCAATTGCCAAAAACGAGGCTTCTACCGGGCCATTGCCCGTTGCAGCTTCTTGCTTAGATACACCGTCAATGGTCATGCCAATCGTAGAACTGGCAACCGATTGCGAATTAGACGTTGAGTTAACAAACTCAAGTTGATACTTCTCGTCTTTATCTCTGATTTGATTGAAGTAAATCATCGCTTCTAAGTCATAGTCATACACAGTGCCTTTTTGGTCTGCTAATGCTAAAAAGCTCTCGTATAAGCTATCCATGTCGTAGTCAGACTTTTGATAACCTAACTCTTCTAAACGGTGCTCAATAACATGACGCCCTGAACGCGATGTCATGTTTAATTGATTACTGGGCACACCCACACTTTCTGGCGACATGATCTCGTAAGTATTCTGCGCTTTTAAAACGCCGTCTTGGTGAATACCCGAGCTGTGCGCAAACGCATTCTCACCAACAATGGCTTTGTTTGGCTGGACCGGCATATTACATATCTTCGCCACTTGACGAGAAGCGCGGTAAATTTCTTCACTGTGAATATCGGTATGCACTTTTAAGTGGTCTTCACGCATTTTCATGATCATCGCCACTTCTTCAAGCGAGCAGTTACCTGCACGCTCACCTATGCCGTTAATCGTACACTCAATTTGGCGAGCGCCCGCGTGCACTGCGGCAATTGAATTCGCCACTGCTAAACCTAAATCGTTATGACAATGCACACTTAAGCGCGCCTTATCGATGTTGGGCACATTATTCATTAAGTGATGGATCATCGCCGCATACTCGTCTGGCGTTACATAGCCCACGGTATCAGGTAAGTTGATGGTCGATGCACCTGCATCAATGGCCTTTTCAACGATACGGCATAAATCCCAATGTGGTGTACGGCCAGCATCTTCACACGAAAATTCCACGTCATCAGTATAGTGACGAGCAAGCTTAATCGACTTTACAGCCATGGCGGTGGCATCGTCTAAGCTCATTCGTAGTTTATGTTCAAGGTGTAATGGACTGGTTGCAATAAAGGTATGAATACGCCCTTGCTCTGCTGGGCGTAGCGCTTCACCACAGGCCTCAATGTCTTTTGCAACCGCACGCGCTAAACCACAAATAATTGGTCCTTTTACTTCGGTCGCAATACGCTGTACTGAGCGAAAATCTGCCGGGCTTGATACCGGAAAACCCACTTCCATTACATCCACGTTTAAGCGGCTAATGGTATGCGCAAGTTGAATTTTATCGTCTTCTGTTAGGCTCGCTTTAAGCGCTTGCTCACCATCACGTAACGTTGTGTCAAAAATCCAAACCTTATCTTTCATAAACTGTCCTCGTTCCCAATGACCCATTAGCGAGATAAAAAAAACCCCGCGCTTGCGGGGTTTTATAATGTTTTACAAATGCAAATACACTAAGCCCCGCCTACTCGCTTAAGCAGTAAGAGGTTTAGTTTTAATGTAATTAAACGTGTCATTTGCATCTTTATTTACTAAATGTGTGTTCAGTGAGCTGTATTTTTAACATTCAACAAACAGGCTTGCAAGCATAATTTTTCTAAAAAGTAGATTGAAAAGCGATAATAATAGAAATTTAAAATCCATTAAACAGTACATTTTGAATAATCAATCCAAAACCCAAGTCGGCAGCGTTTAATTTATCGTTTACAGCCGACTCCCGTGTTTAGATTAACTTTTAAGAATGATTGTTGTCTCGCACATACATTGTGGCGCCGCGAGCAATATAACGTAGTTGCCAAATTAGACGCTCTACTAACTCTTCTCGCTGCTGTCCTTCAATATCAAGTGCCTCAGCACCGGCGTTAAATACTAAAGTCACCATGGCCTCCGCTTGAATATACGCATGGGTGGCATCGCATGGGGTTTCGCTTTCAAGGTAGTGAGCAAGTTCTAAGATAAAGTGTTTAATTTCACGCGCGACAGCAGCACGAAATGCCTTAGAAGTGCCAGAACGTTCACGCAGCAGCAACCTAAACTGGTTACTTGAGTTATCGATAAACTCCATAAAAGTCACAATAGATGTCGTAATGACACTGCCACCACTGGCTATTCGCCTACGTGCTTGACGCATTAATTGACGCAGCGTTAAACCCGCTTCATCTACCATGGTTAAGCCAAGTTCGTTCATGTCTTTAAAGTGACGGTAAAACGAGGTAGGCGCAATACCAGCCTCACGGGCAACTTCACGCAAGCTTAAATTAGAAAAACTATGATCCGCACTCAATTGATTAAATGCTGCTTCGATTAGTGCTTGTCGTGTTTTTTGTTTCTGTTGCGCTCTAACACCCGACATGGAAACTCCCAGCGTGAATTTTTAATGATTTTTCGGTTAATGAGACAGTCTAATACTTGACGCGGAGAGTTTGAAACACTATTTTAGCGTACAAGTGTACGCTCAGATTTTGAAAGATGAAAAAACCACCTATTATTTGGACCAACGTCCTATTCTTTAGCCTTACTTTTTTGGCTGCCGTTACTTTAGTGCCATGGTATGGAATTACCTATGGATTTACCAGCGCACATTGGATTGCATTCGTTGCGTGTATGTTTTATGCGGGTATGTCGATTACCGCGGGGTATCATCGCCTGTGGGCACACAAGACTTACGATACTCATCCAGTGATTGAAGCCTTTTTTGCCCTTGGTGGTGCATTTGCACTGCAAAACAGCGCACTGCATTGGAGTAGTGATCACCGTATTCACCATGGTCAAGTCGACGACCCTGTCAAAGACCCTTACGCAGCTACCAACGGCTTTTGGTATAGCCATATAGGCTGGATGCTACGTGACTATCAAGGTGATGAGTATGGCAACTACAACAACTGCCGAGATTTACAGAAAAATAAAGTGGTAATGTGGCAACACCGCCATTACATGAAGTTAGTATTAGCCACTAATATTGGTATTCCATTTGCGCTGGGTTTAATGCTGGGTGATGTGTGGGGCATGCTATTACTTGCGGGTCTGCTACGTTTGGTATTAAGCCAACACTTTACCTTTTTTATAAATTCAGTGGCGCACATTTGGGGCTCTCGTCCATACACAGAAAAAAATACTGCACGTGATAACGGTTTTTTAGCGTTATTCACTTATGGCGAAGGTTATCATAACTTCCACCATATTTTTGCCAGCGACTATCGTAACGGCATAAAATGGTATCACTATGATCCCACTAAGTGGATGATCCGCTCATTGGCCGCGATGGGTTTAGCCTCAAAGCTCAAACGTACGCCTGTTGAACGTATTGAAAAAGCGAAAGCAGAAACCTTGATGAATAAGACCCAAGATAAGCTCGCAAAATTGCCTTTAGCCCAAGATAAGCTTACATTATTACAATCTGAGTACGAATTATTGCTGAAAAAGCTGCAACACTTTTGTGCCCTGCAAAAACGCGTGTTAGAAATCAAAAAAAATAAAATGATAAAACAATGCGAAAAATCAGCAGTAATGACACAATATCATGAGCTTGAAGCCGCTTGGGAAAACCAAAAGCAGGCTTGGCTTGCACTAAATGCGAGGTTATTAAAAGCCTCTTTTAGTTAACATAGGAGCGGCTGTGGCCAAACAAAACGTAAAGCAAAAAGATACGCCTTCGTATCAGTACGACGCGATTATCATAGGCACAGGTCCTGGCGGTGAAGGCACCGCCATGAACCTGTCTAAAAGTAACAAAAAAGTAGCTGTTATTGAGCGCCAAGAATCAGTAGGTGGCGGTTGCGTCCATTGGGGCACTATTCCTTCAAAAGCCTTACGCCACTCTGTTAGTCGTTACATTGAATACAAAGCGAACCCACTTTTTAATATCAGCGAGCGCCCTAACCGCCTCACTTTCCCTGATATTCTTCGCCATGCTAGTAATGTCATTTCGAAACAATCTAACCTACGCAGTAGCTTTTACGACCGTAATCGTATTCATATGTACCAAGGCGATGCTGAGTTTATTGATAAACACACAGTGAAAATTACTCACATCGACGGTTCATTTGAAACGTTAACTGCACAAACCATTGTTATCGCAACGGGTTCTCGCCCTTACAGGCCACCAGGCGTTGATTTTTCGCATCCACGAATTTACGACAGCGATACCATTTTAGGCCTTGAACACGACCCTCATCGCGTGCTTATTTATGGTGCAGGTGTGATTGGCTGTGAATACGCCTCTATTTTTAAAGGCTTAGGCGCGAAAGTTGACTTAGTTAACACCCGTGATCGCTTACTAGCCTTTATGGATGCTGAGATTTCAGATGCACTGAGTTACCACTTTTGGAATAGCGGCATTGTTATTCGCCATAACGAAGAGTTTGATCGCATCGAAACCCGTGATGACTGTGTCGTGATGCATTTGAAGTCGGGCAAACGTGTCAAAGCAGACTGTATTTTGTTTGCTAACGGACGTACAGGTAATACCGACACTCTAAACCTCGATGCTGTGGGCTTAAAAGCCGATAGCCGTGGCCAGCTTAAAGTAAATGAAACATACCAAACAGAGGTTGATAACATTTATGCTGTAGGTGATGTTATTGGTTACCCAAGCCTTGCGAGTGCTGCCTTTGACCAAGGGCGTATTGCTGCTGATGCCATTGCATGTGGTAACTGCGAAGAAAAATTGATTATTGATATTCCTGCCGGTATTTATACGATTCCTGAAATGAGCTCAGTGGGTAAAACCGAACAAGAGCTTACCGCAGCTAAAATTCCATACGAAGTTGGCCGTGCACAGTTTAAGCATTTGGCACGCGCACAAATTGCCGGGACTGAGGTAGGTAGCTTAAAGATTTTATTCCATGTTGATACTAAAGAAGTGCTTGGTGTGCATTGCTTTGGTGAACGTGCGTCTGAAATTGTCCATATCGGGCAAGCAATTATGGAACAAAAGAACGGTGGTAACACCATCGATTACTTCGTAAATACAACCTTTAACTACCCAACCATGGCTGAGGCCTACCGAGTTGCTGCGTTAAATGGTTTAAATCGCTTATTTAAATAAGCGATTGAACGTATATAGAAAAGCCCGCATATTGCGGGCTTTTTTATAACTAGAGCGACTTACTTGTGATATTTAGCACTTAACTCATGCACTGAGTTAATAAATATACCGGCATGTTCAGGGTCAACATCTGGGGTAATACCATGCCCTAAATTAAATACATGACCAGAACCTGTACCAAAGTCTTCTAAAATTGTGGCGACTTCTTGACGAATACGCTCTGGCGTACCGTGCAGCATTGATGGGTCCATATTACCTTGTAGTGCCACTTTATCACCAACACGACGCTTTGCATCACCAATATTGATTGTCCAATCAAGGCCTACTGCATCACAGCCTGTTGCTGCAATTGCTTCAATCCACTGACCACCATTTTTAGTAAATAGTGTTACCGGCACTTTACGACCGTCGTACTCGCGAATTAAGCCATCAACGATTTTATGCATATACTGTAGTGAGAATTCATTGTAATCACGCGGGCTTAACACTCCCCCCCATGAATCAAAAACCATCAATGATTGCGCACCTGCTTTCACTTGTGCGTTGAGGTAATCAATCACTGAATCAGCTAATTTATCGAGTAATAGGTGTAGTGTTTGCGGTTCTGCAAACGCCATTTTTTTGATTTTCCCGAATGTTTTGCTGCTTCCACCTTCAACCATGTATGTGGCAAGTGTCCAAGGTGAACCTGAGAAGCCAATCAGTGGCACTTCACCTTTGAGTTCACGACGAATGGTGCTTACCGCATTCATCACATAGCCTAATTCATCAGTTGGATCGATATTAGGAATCTTTTTAACATCCGCTAATGATGAAATTGGGCGCTCGAACTTAGGACCTTCGCCGGTTTCGAAATAAAGGCCTAATCCCATCGCATCTGGGATAGTTAAAATATCGCTGAATAGAATCGCAGCATCAAGCGGGTAACGACGTAATGGCTGTAAAGTCACTTCACAAGCAAGTTCGGCGTTTTTACATAAGCTCATAAAGTCGCCTGCTTGAGCACGTGAAGCACGGTATTCAGGTAAATAACGGCCTGCTTGGCGCATCATCCATACCGGTGTAACATCGACAGGTTGCTTTTGTAGTGCACGTAAATAACGGTCGTTTTTTAATTCGCTCATGCGTTTTAGATCCTAGAACTGAATGAAATTGCGCTGATTGTATCACCATATTGCGCCGCTCACTATGGATAGATAACCGACCCTAGACATAGATCATAGTTTTTAGCTACGCCACATAAAACCGCACAATTATTGAACGAAATTAAAATAATTTTAAAACTTTTTATTAATAAATTTGCAACATCGAAAAAAGCTTGGTATAACTTATCCCGCGTTAACAAAAACAATAATAAAAATTGTATAACAATAAGAACAAAAATCTTCCCATAACTATAAGAAAGCTTGTTTTAACAAGTTCGGAAAAAGAATTAAACCACCAATTTTGGTGGTTTTTTCTTTTCTTAATCAACAAGATACCCCCTCTACCTCATTAGATTGATAATCCAAAATAAACACTAGTAGTTTTTAATTATTTCCCATACACTGCTGTTAGAGCATAAAAGTCCAGCCTTAGACAACAGCGTAAAGAAGCAGAAAAACGCTGCTTAAATATGCGCCTCTAAGTTGGCTTTTAACAATCTGTTGCAATTAGGCACTAAGAATTTAGTTGATCTTTGTGTCATATTTCCTTCTTATATAGGGAAGGAAAACCAACTCAGCGAGGAGATGAAATATGCTGACGCGTTTGGAAAAAGCTCAACAAAAGTGGGGAGGTAGCCATTCTGTCATCGATAAATGGCTTACAGAACGTCAAAAGCTACTTGTGTTGTTTTGCCGTATTGCGGGATTTTCACCGTATGAAAAGAAAGATCACGCCCTACCTGATCAACTGCAAATCCAAAACTTTTGTCAAATACTGATGGATTACCTGTCAGCGGGACATTTCGAAGTGTATGACGACATTGCCAAGGCCTGTGAAGAAAAAGGCCCAGAAAGCCAAAAGCTAGCCAATGCGCTCTACCCACGAATTTCTGAAACTACCGATGTTGCATTAGACTTTAACGACAAATACGCTGAAGTTGACTCAGATGACTTGCTCGACGAATTTGATAAAGATTTATCAGTGCTAGGTGAAGCACTTGAGCTGCGCTTTGAATTAGAAGATGAACTAATCGATAATCTCTATTCAAACCACACCAGCTAACACAGTAAGACGGCAGCAGAGAACACTTTCTCTGCTGGAAAGTCTTGTTATCTGCCTACCTTAATAGAATGTTATATTCCATTTCATAACAAAAATTTGAAATAATTATTTTAATGCGTTACTCATAGTAAAAAAATGAGGCGCACGATGAACAAACGTACTTTCTTAAAATCTCTTTCTGTTCTTGCAGCAGGTGCAAGTTTAGCAACCAGCCAACCACTGATTGGCGCATCACACACTGCAACTCCCACTTTAGTAAAACCAAAGCCATTAAAAAAAGGGGGAACCATTGGTCTGTGCAGCCCATCAGCGGCAACCGCTGAGCACGCTGACATCATACTCGCAAAAGGTGTAATAGAAGCACTCGGCTATAAAGCAAAGCTTGCCCCTAATATTTTAGCCCGACGCGGTCATTTAGCTGGCACAGATGCACAAAGAGCGAGTGACTTAAACAGCTTATTTGCCGACCCACATGTCGATGCGATTGTGTGCTTACGGGGTGGGTCGGGTGCGGCTCGTATCCTGCCACTTTTAGACTATGCAACAATTCGCAATAATCCGAAACCTCTTATGGGCTATTCTGATATCACGGCATTACATAATGCATTACTCGCTAAAGCCGGGCTTATTAGTTTTCATGGCCCTAATGCCACCAGCGATTGGAATCCATTTCATGTTGCGCAATTTAAAAACATGTTTGAACAACGTCAGTTAATGCGCTACCAAAATTTACCCAAAGCAGACGATGAACTAGTCAACAGCCAATACTTAACCCAAACCATCAATGCGGGTCAGGTCAGTGGCCGTTTAATCGGGGGGAATCTCACTGTACTCACAGCACTCGCAGGCTCTGACTACTTACCTGACTTTAATGGGGCTATTTTATTTTTAGAAGATATTGATGAAGCCCCTTATCGTATTGACCGTATGATGAGCACCCTTAAACTTATGGGCGCACTAGATAAAATAGCGGGGTTTGTATTTGGTGATTGTAATGACTGTAAGCCTGGTCGAGGCTATGGCTCATTAACCTTAGATGATATCTTTGCTGATTATATTAAGCCATTAGGCATTCCGGCTTATCGCGGTGCAATGATTGGTCATATTAAACGCCAGTTTATTTTACCGGTCGGTACGGTGGTGGCACTTGATGCCGATAAAGGCACGCTGCAAATGAAAGAAACAGCATTTAGCAGCTAAAAAAAGGGCCTACTTTAGGCCCTTTTCTCATTGAGTAAAAAATTACTCTGCAGCAGCTGCTTTTTCTTCGCTTTGAATTTCAAGTAGTTCTACTTCAAACACAAGCGTTGAGTTAGCAGGGATCTTACCTAGGTCGCGCTCACCGTAAGCAAGATCAGCTGGAATAGTGAACTTGTATTTAGAGCCAACAGGCATTAACTGTAAACCTTCAGTCCAACCTGGGATCACACGGTTAAGTGGGAAAGTCGTTGGCTCATTACGTGAATAAGAGCTATCGAACTCAGTTCCATCTAGTAAAGTACCTTTGTAGTGTACTTTTACCACGTCAGTAGCGACTGGCTTTTCGCCATCACCTTGTGAAATCACTTCGTACTGTAAACCAGACTCAGTTACTGTCACGCCTTCTTTCTTCGCGTTTTCTGCTAGGTATTTTTCGCCTTCAGCTTTGCTCTGTTCAGCTTCTACTTTTGCTTTTTCTTGTTGCTTAGTACGAATGCTTTGATCAAGCGCTGTTAACACTTCACGAATTTTTTCGTCGTCTAATTTTGCGTTACCTGCAAGTGCGTCTTCAAAACCACGCTTTAATAGCGCTTCATCTAATTCAACACCTAACTCTTTTTTGTCAGCTAAGTCTTGATTCAAGAAATTACCAACAGAGGCACCGATACCGTATGCTTGTTGTTGTGCTTCAGTCTCTAGTTTAACTTCAACTTGCTGTTCTTTTTTTGCTTCTTGATTACAAGCTGTAAGCGCTAAAACTGACGCTGCAATCAATGACAATTTAATCGTCTTTCTCATTTTATATCTCCGACACACTTTGCAGTTGTCAATTATTGTATTATTACTAGTTAAAGATTAACGACCTACATGGTAGGCTGCTTGTCTAATAACTAAACTTCATGCAAACGCATGATCAGTGATTAGAATAACAACCTAGGCCTTTAATGAGCCCTAGTCTAACCTCTCAATCACGAAGAGTTAAGGGGAAATACCCGTAATATGTCGATATTTCGTACTTTTTTGTATCTGCTAAGCCTAAGCTTAGTTGTTGCCTGCTCTGAGCAACATGAGCAATCCACTGCACGTTATGAACATGCGGCTAAAGGTGCGTTTGCATCTGCTATTTCGCATGATGGCAAATACAGCGTGATCTCATCTATACACCATGGGGTCGCGCTGTGGGATAATCAACAGCAGGTATTAAAATACCAATGGTTTCAACAACAAGCTCAAGATAGCCTCGTTCACACTGTGGCAATCTCTTACGACAATAGCCATGCTGTCACCGCAGAAAAGTCCACATTTGCTGTGTGGGACATTAACTCAGGTAAAAACACGGGCTACTATAAAATACACGCCTCAACAATTAGAGATATCGCGATTAGCAACCAAGGACGCAGCGTGTTATATGGCCGCGCCGACGGTGTAGTCGTTTACCTCGACTTAGAGACCGGAAGACGCATAGAGTTCCTTGGCCACCAAGAAAAAGTGAATGTTGTTGACCTTTCACCGAATGGTCATTACGCAATCAGTGGTTCTAATGACTATGTTGCCTACTTTTGGGATACCCGTACAGGGCAAGTTATACATCGCTTTAACCACCCGACTCGCGTTACTCAAGTCGCCCTCGATCCACAAGGCCGCTATGCATTTACAGCTGACAGTATGAAGCAAGCAAATGTATGGCAACTGACTACAGGTGATCTTGTTAGCAAACTGGCGTATATTGCGCGTCAGAAAATTTTTACCGCAGTGCGTTTTAACGATGAAGGCACCTTAATCGCAACCGGGTCACCCAATCGACTTGTTGAATTATGGCAGCTAGACTCAGGTAAAAAATTGCAAACGTGGCAAGTGGTTCCTCGTGAAGGAAGTCGCCCGAAATCGGCCGTGGTGTTAGATGTTGCGTTTACTGATAACAACCAAGCGTTATTAACCGAAAGCTCCAGCGGATTCGCTGAAAGTTTTAATGTAAGAGAATCAAATGAACACAATTGAACATCGTCTAATGGAACTTGAAGCAAAAGTCGCTTTTCAAGATGAAACAATTGAAATATTAAATGATGAGCTTAAAGCGCATCAGCAACAGCTTGCAAAAATGAAGCGCCAGACTGAATTGCTTGCAGAAAAAATTAAAGAAGCACAACAACCTTCTTTAATGTCGCAGATGCATGAGCCGCCTCCGCCACATTATTAATATTGAAAAATTTAGCCGGGTTAATCGCCCGGCTTAAACACCCCAATCACTTGTTCAAACTGGCGTGTTGAGGCTTGTACTGCTTTTTCTGGCTGAGTCATTTTATGGCCACACTGCACACATTCTACTTTCTCAACATCATGCTCTTTATAAAGCATCATCGTATCCATCGCATTACACTCTGGGCATGATGCCCCTGCGATAAAGCGTTTTTTTTGTCTCATACATGATCTCCGGTGCCATTTAGGCGGCTATTTTAGCCTAATAATTCTGTGTTTGATACGATTGCGAAGCCTAATACGATCCGTGTTATGATATGCGCAATTAAAACTGTGGTGTGCAAGTAAACTTTCATGATCCAAATTTCAGACATCGAGCTTCTTCGTGGTGGTAATGCCTTATTAAAAGGTGCCTCTGCAACCTTATTCCCTGAGCATAAAGTAGGCCTAGTCGGGGCTAATGGCTGTGGTAAATCCACATTGTTCGCGCTATTAAAGTCTGAATTACAACTCGATGCTGGTGAATGCAGCATTCCTAAAGACTGGTCCATTTCTTCTGTAAAGCAAGAAACACCGGCTCTCGATATTAGTGCGCTTGATTACGTACTCCAAGGCCATCCTGACTATTACACACTCAGAATCGCACTACGCGAAGCCGAGCAAAATAATGATGGCGCGGCACAAGCAAAGGCACATATTGGTCTTGAAAATATCCAAGGTTACAGCATTGAAGCAAAAGCCGGTGAACTGCTACATGGTTTAGGTTTCTCCAATGAGCAAATTGACAACCCTGTGAGTGCCTTTTCGGGGGGGTGGCGTATGCGCTTAAACTTGGCACAAGCCCTTATTCGCGATGCCGATTTATTGCTTTTAGATGAGCCAACCAACCACTTAGACCTTGATGCTGTTTACTGGTTAGAGCGCTTTTTACGCGCCTATACTGGCACACTTGTGCTTATCTCACACGACCGTGAGTTTCTCGATGCGGTGGTTGATCAAATTTGGCATATCGACCAGCAAAAAATTAATATTTATAAAGGCAATTACTCGCAATTTGAACGCCAAAAAGCAGAGCGCTTGTTACAGCAACAGGCCATGTTCGAAAAGCAACAAGAACAAATTGCGCATCTTGAACAGTTTATTACTCGCTTTAAAGCCAAAGCAAGTAAAGCGAAACAAGCACAAAGTCGGGTAAAAGCACTGGAGCGTATGGAAAAGCTGGCGCCAGCACATGCTGATTCACCCTTCGATTTTGAATTCGCTGAACCAACCGCACTACCGAACCCGCTCATGACACTTGACCAAGCCAAAGCGGGCTATGGCGATACCACCATTTTACACAGCATTAAGCTTAACCTCGTACCGGGCAGCCGTATTGCCTTGCTTGGGCGAAATGGCGCGGGTAAATCAACGCTAATAAAATTATTAGCTGGAGATCTCAAACCGCAAGCGGGCGAAGTGTTTCAGCATCAAGGATTAAATATTGGCTACTTTGCGCAGCACCAACTCGAATCGCTGGATTTAAGAGCCAGTGCCGTTACGCATTTACAACGTTTAAATCCGCAGGCAACAGAGCAATCACTGCGCGACTTTTTAGGGGGCTTTGCATTTTTTGGCGATAAAGCACTTGAGCCAGTTGCTCCATTTTCGGGTGGCGAAAAAGCACGTTTAGTACTGGCTATGTTGGTGTATCAAAAGCCCAACTTACTGTTACTCGATGAGCCCACCAACCACCTTGATTTAGAAATGCGACATGCTCTTGTAATGGCTCTACAAGGTTTTGAAGGGGCAATGGTCACCGTATCGCACGATCGCCACATGTTGAAAAACACAGCCGATGAATATTACCTTGTTGATAACGGAGAAGTAACCCAGTTTGGCTATGATCTTGACGCGTACTACCAATGGTTACTCAATGCGAACAAAGAAGCTGCAAAAACAACTGAAGACAGCGCACCGAAAGCGCATTCAAGCATCAATCGTAAAGAACAAAAGCGCTTAGAAGCCGAGTTTAGAAAATCAGTGCAACCACTTAAAAAGCAAATTGAAAAGCTCGAAAAGCAGCTCGATAAACACTCAGCGGAATTAGCTGAAATCGAAGAGGCACTTGGCGATAACGCGCTTTATAACGATGACAACAAAGCAAAACTCAAAGAGTTACTCGCAAAACAAGCGACATTAACGCCAAAAGTAAATGACATCGAAGAGGAGCTACTGATGGCCCTTGAAGAAATGGAAGAAAAAGAACAAGCGTTTGCCGATGAACTTGCTTAACAGTGACGATTTTTGGCAATTTGCATGTCAGCTTTATAGTAAAGATGACATGCAAGCACGCCTGTTAGATTACCAAAACCAGCAAGGTAAAAACGTTAACCTGTGTCTGCTATTGTATTATTTAGATTCTCTTGAGCTTGCTTTAAACAACACTCAACTTAATCAGCTTGAATTATGCATTATTGAATTTGACGAGCAGGTATTAAAGCCTCTACGTAAGACTCGCGCCTACCTAAAAGCCAATCAAACCGAAATTGCTGATTACGCCACGATTCGTATAGACCTACTCAACGCCGAGTTAAAACTCGAAAAGCAGCAACAAGGAATGTTGATAGATGCGGTAAATAAATTTAGATTAGTTACGTATCCGGAGCCGAATAATATTAGGTTGTATTTACTTGAACTGTAAATTGTAAGTAATTTGGGGCAAGCTTGTGTTTAGGGTGTAGTTAGGTCAATCATGACTAAAACCATTGCCCACGGGGATTCATACCTGTAGGAGCCAGCTTTAACTGCGAATATATCTTTATCTGTCTCACCGTCTTTTCTTTGTAAAATTTTAAAGTAATTTATTCACTATGAGGTTAGAGGCGCTACGCTTTAGGGGGTAGTAAGTAAAAGCTATACAGCGCTTCTGTAGGTCGTGCTTTAGCGCGTTAATCTCAATAGAGTAGTCATTGTCACCATAAGCGACGACTTACAGACTCAAACCTTAAGCCATTCCATCAGTGAGCTTCATTGGATTTCACTCTACCCAACAGAATTCATAAAGTTAAATTTAAAACCTCCAGCCAAGCACAACTGAAAAATCTTGTATATCATGCTGATATTTAATTGTTCCGCTATAGTCGTATTCTTTAGACTCTTTGATACCTAGCAACGAATATTCTACACCCAAGTAAAAGTGCTCTGTAAATAAATATTCTAAGCCAATTGCTGCGTATAAATCATTGCCACTTTCTTGATACTGGATATTGTCAGTCGGCACTAGTTTGGTAGGATTAGCATCTTTATATTCCCAATGAGCTACACCAAACCTCGCATTGATAGAAAAGTCTTTAAATATTTCTGACTTTCCTTTAATTCCAAAACGAATTGATTCTACTTCTAAAGGTACTCTTACTTGCATAGATTGTTTATAATCACTGGGGAAATGAGCCGGTATTGATATCGTATACTCATTTACTGATTCGCCATGCCTATGCTTTGCAATTTCAAACGCAAGATATTCATTGAATTCATAACCTAATCGAAAGCCAAAAGAATCTGAATTTAATGTAGAAGAGTAGCTATCACCTAAATCATGATCTTGATATGTATGAATTTTATTTTTAGCTTTGCCAATTAATATTTCAGAAACTACAGTAGCCTGAGTATAGGTAGGTAATAAGACTAAAACTCCCAACAAAATAATTTTTTTCACTTTATTATCTCTATTTTAATAAAATTGAACTCCCAAAAACAGGGCGCATTTTAGCGTAAGTTAATTGAAGATATACAATAGTAATACTCTTTTTCACAAGAAATTAAATATAAACCAACTTGCCATTACTAGCTTGGTCCTCACTAACTCCTTTTAATTTTTTGATCCAAATCAACTTCTAAATCGCCTTGTGTAGCTTCAGGAAAATAGCTTGATCTGGATCATATCACCCACCCCAAAGCCAGCCTATGATTAACCCATAGACATTAGGAGGCACAACCATGAACGTATTCTTTAGAGATTTTTTTAGCGACCCCGTCTTATTTATGTCATTTGGCATTTTGGCAGTTGTTATCGTTTTATGCCTTTTTTACGTCGGATATTTCATCAAGAAAGTTCACGACGCAGAAGTTCCTAAGTAAGAATTAAGCACGACGCACAAAGCCCCCATCCAATTTTATTGTTTAGGGGCTTTTTATTTGCAACAACACAAAATTGCCACCTGTTCTAAAAAAGCAAAAACTTGCTACAATGGGCGCTTGTTTTGTCTTGAAAGTGTCAACTATGTTACCTGAGTTTAAGCCTGCGTGGTGGATGCGCAATCGCCATTTGCAAACCATAATGCCGCGCTTCTTTCGTCCTTTTCATAATACACGCTACGACTTATCAACAATCGACACCCCAGATGGTGACTTTTTAGAACTTGCTTGGGCACAGCCACACAATGAACATGCTCCATTAGCCATTGTGTTACACGGCCTAGAGGGCAACATTAATAGCTTTTATGCCAAAGGCATGATGAAAAAGCTCAAGCAGCAAGGCTTTGCGGTAGTGCTCATGCACTTTCGTAATTGCTCACGCGAAGTTAATCGCCTTGCGCGTGCTTATCATAGTGGCGAGACCGAAGATTTACGCTTTTTTATCAACCACCTAAAAAACACATTTCCCTCACGTCCTCTTTTCGCTGTTGGCTTTTCGCTAGGCGGTAATGTGCTTGCTAAATATTTAGGTGAGCAAGGTAGCCAATCGAACTTACATGGTGCAGCCGTGGTATCGGCTCCTTTTGATTTATCGGCATCATGCGAAGTAATACGTAAAAGTTTAGGTAAAATTTATCAAAAGTATTTGCTTGATCGCATGAAAAAATCAATGCAAAGAAAGCTGCCACAAATAGAACAGCAAATTAGTCTTACCCCAGAAAAGTTAATGGCTATTGATGACTTATGGCAGTTCGATAACTTACTAACGGCTCCCTTGCATGGTTTTGCTGGCGCTGAAGATTACTATCAACAAGCAAGCGCCAAACCGTTTTTAAAAACGATCGCAACACCGACACTTATTGTGCACGCAAAAGATGACCCGATGCTATCAATTAAAGCCGTGCCCGATAGCACAGATGTCAGTGAACATGTTACTCTGCGTATCTCCGAAAAAGGCGGCCATGTTGGTTTTATTAGCGGTAATAATCCGTTTAAACCCGAGTACTGGCTTGAGCGTATAGTGCCTGAGTATTTTCAACAGTTAGTTAAAAAGAGCAGTGATGATCATTCCACACGAAAAACTTGATAAAGAGACACTTTACAATTTAATTGAAAGCTATGTATTACGTGAAGGCACTGACTATGGCGAGCAAGAGGTAAGTATTGAAAGTAAGGTGGCGCAGGTTACTCAGCAACTAAAAAAAGGTGACGCAATGGTGTTCTTTTCTGAACTACATGAATCTGTCACCATTATTTCAAAAGCCGAGTTTATCGCATTACAAGCCGACCCAGAGTATCAAGCGTCGTTTAACGACTAAACTTGTAACTTTTTCTACAACCCTTCACAATGGCTTTTTAACTTTAAAGAGCCATTAAGAATGAAAAAACTAAGCTCATTGGTTGCCGCTGTTTCGTTGGCCTTAATCAGCCAAGCTCATGCAAGTGAGACGACGGCATCAGATAAAGCCATCAAACTAGCAAAAGACACGATTTTAATTGATACACACATTGATGTGCCTTACCGTATTCACGATAAATGGGCCGATGTAACTAAAGCGACTGATGACGGCGATTTTGACTATCCGCGTGCAGTGCAAGGCGGCCTAAACGCCCCTTTTATGTCAATTTACATTCCAGCTAACCTCGAGTTTGAAGGCAAAGGTAAAAGCTACCAACTTGCTAATCAGTTAATCGATAGCATGGAAGCCATTGTACAGCGTGCCCCAGATAAATTTGCAATGGCTGATTCAACAGCAGATATCAAAGCACACTTTAAACAAGGTAAAATGTCGTTGGCAATGGGGATGGAAAATGGTTCACCGATTGAAGGTGACATGAAAAACCTGAAGCATTTTTATGACCGTGGTGTGCGCTACATCACCCTTGCTCACTCGCAAAGCAATCACATTTCAGACTCTTCTTACGATATTCGCCGTAAGTGGAAAGGCTTAAGCCCATTTGGTAAAGAGCTGGTCAAAGAGATGAACAACATCGGTATGCTTGTAGACGTATCGCATATTTCAGATGATGCGTTTTACCAAGTCATGGAAATTTCGAAAGTACCAGTGATTGCCTCTCACTCATCGCTGCGTAAATATACGCCAGGCTTTGAGCGTAATATGAATGACGATATGTTATTAGCACTCAAAAAGAATGGCGGTGTTATTCAAATCAACTTTGGTTCAAGCTTCGTAACCGCTCAAGCTGGTTCTTGGTATGATCAGCTAAAAACAGCAAAAGCAGACAAGAAGAAGGAAGGCACGAAGCTCAGCAAAGATTTTGACGCAGCTTATCGTGCTAAGAACCCATTCCCGTTTGCAAGCCTTGAGCAAGTACTTGACCATATCGACCACGTAGTCGCGCTAATAGGCATTGATTACGTCGGTATTGGCTCTGACTACGATGGTGTTGGTGACTCACTGCCTGTAGGCTTAAAGGACGTGTCTAGCTACCCTAATCTTGTACAAGGCCTTATAAATCGAGGCTATAGCGATAAAGATATTAAAAAGATCTTAAGTGGCAACATGCTTCGAGTTTGGCAACAAGCTGAAGAGTACGCAAAAGCGCATTAAACTAACCTCATTATCACCATCTTAAAAGCGCAGTTAATGCGCTTTTTTATTGATTGCAACATCGTTTATTGATTAAAAAAATAGCATGATTTAATCTGATGATTACACAGAAGTAATTAGGATGATGTGACATGGCTTCATGGCAAGGAAATGTTGCGCTTGTATTTGCAACCGCTGCATTAGGCATAACGTTATACAACCAGTTTGGGGCATCTAAGCCACTCAACAAACCGCAACCCGCAAAGTACGATTTTTCATCTGTAAGTGGTAGCGTTCCCCTTGAAGACAGGGAAAACCTCGTCGCATTGCATGGCTATATTCTAGACCTTGAAACTCGAATTAACGCACTAGAACAAAGTAGCCCTAAAATTGAGCCAACTTTAATTGCAGAACAAATCGATAAAGTCATCGAACAACGCGAAAAAGAACGTATTGCAGAAGCAACCAAAAGAAATCCATCGGTTAATTGGTTTAGAAACTTGCCTGATGATTATCGTCAGCGCATTAAGGCCGATCAACACTATGCAAACAAATCAATTAACGACGCATTTTCTGCACTACTAAATATCAATAATAGCGATGACGACCGTTTGGCAGCCTATGGGCAACTTAAAATGACGTTAGGCATGCTCAGACGTGATCTAGATGAAAATCAACACACAGCCGTTGTCGACGCGATGCTCAATATCAGTGAGTATACAAGTGAACCAACCACACGAATTCATGCCATAGAGAATCTATCGCGACTCGATTCTGTTTCACCAAAACTAGCCGACTACTTTCAAAAGCTCTTGCAAAGCGACGATAACGACTATGTTCGTAGCGTGTCAGCCAGTGCCCTTGTGAGCCAATTTTATCGTGCTAATCAACTCGATAAAAAAGAGTTTGCTCTTGAGCTTGCACAGCGTATTCAAAGCTTAGAATCAAGTGGCGATAGTAAAGTAGCTGATATTATGACCGACAGCCTAAAACACCCACGACTAAGAGAAGAATTAAACAAAGTACTTGGAAATAGTGGTTAGTAGCGAGAAGCGAGAAGCGAGAAGCGAGAAGCGAGAAGCGAGAACAAAATAAAGCCACGTTAACCTCAAGCAAACTTTTTGATGTTTAATCACACCAGTAAGTAACCCCCGCTCGGTAACTGACTTCTAATATCTACCTTCTAATATCTACCTTCTAATATCTACCTTCTAATATCTAACTTCTAATATCTATTTTCTCATCCATAAAAAAACCCGAGACTAAGCTCGGGTTTTTCTTGAATGCTTAATGCATCACTATAGTTGATTACTCAACGATAGTTGCAACAACACCAGCACCAACTGTACGGCCACCTTCACGGATAGCGAAGCGTAAACCTTCGTCCATCGCGATTGGAGCGATTAGCTCTACAGTCATCTTGATGTTATCACCAGGCATTACCATTTCAACGCCGTCTGGTAACTGTACGTCACCTGTTACGTCAGTTGTACGGAAGTAGAACTGTGGACGGTAACCTTTGAAGAATGGAGTATGACGGCCACCTTCATCTTTAGAAAGTACGTATACTTCTGAAGTGAATTTAGTGTGTGGCTTGATTGAACCAGGCTTACAAAGTACTTGACCACGCTCAACGTCTTCACGCTTAGTACCACGTAGAAGTGCACCGATGTTCTCACCCGCACGACCTTCGTCTAGAAGCTTACGGAACATCTCAACACCTGTACATGTTGTCTTCGTAGTTTCTTTGATACCTACGATTTCAACTTCGTCATTCACGTTGATGATACCAGCTTCAACACGGCCAGTTACAACTGTACCACGACCTTGGATTGAGAATACGTCTTCGATAGGCATGATGAATGGCTTATCGATGTCACGCTCTGGCTCTGGGATGTATGAATCTAGCGCTTCAGCTAGTTCAATGATTTTCGCTTCCCATTGCTCTTCGCCTTCTAGGGCTTTAAGTGCTGAACCTTGGATTAGAGGTAAGTCGTCACCTGGGAAATCGTACTCAGAAAGAAGTTCACGAACTTCCATCTCTACTAGCTCAAGTAGCTCTTCGTCATCAACCATGTCACATTTGTTCATGAATACGATGATGTAAGGTACGCCAACCTGACGAGAAAGTAGGATGTGCTCACGTGTTTGTGGCATAGGACCGTCAGTTGCAGCAACTACTAGGATTGCGCCGTCCATTTGAGCAGCACCAGTGATCATGTTTTTAACATAATCGGCGTGTCCTGGACAGTCTACGTGTGCGTAGTGACGAGTTGGTGTATCGTACTCAACGTGTGAAGTTGAGATTGTGATACCACGCTCACGCTCTTCTGGAGCGTTATCGATTGATGCGAAGTCTTTAGCTGTACCACCGTATACTTTTGCAAGTACGTTAGTGATTGCTGCAGTTAGGGTAGTTTTACCGTGGTCAACGTGGCCGATTGTACCAACGTTTACGTGCGGTTTTACGCGTTCAAACTTTTCTTTTGCCATGACGGAACCTATCAGTTTTGTGTATCTAGATTACATATGAAAATAATCCACCGAGGGTAGATTAATTTAATTTTTTCAAATTTCAAATAGTTTTTTCTGACAGATAAAGGGAGATAATAAGATAAGTTCTCGATACTGGTGCTGATAGGCAGATTTGAACTGCCGACCTCACCCTTACCAAGGGTGCGCTCTACCAACTGAGCTATATCAGCAACACCAGAGTCTGGAGCGGGCAGCGGGAATCGAACCCGCATCATCAGCTTGGAAGGCTGAGGTAATAGCCATTATACGATGCCCGCATAGGAAACTGTTCTTAAACTACCTCTAACCGTCAAGAATAAAGTGGTGGAGGGAGCTGGATTCGAACCAGCGAAGGCTGAGCCGTCAGATTTACAGTCTGATCCCTTTGGCCGCTCGGGAACCCCTCCACGAAAATTCTTTACTAAGTCACTTCCGGTAAAAGGAAAGTGGTGCCGACTATCCGAGTTGAACGGATGACCTACTGATTACAAGTCAGTTGCTCTACCAACTGAGCTAAGTCGGCACTGCTTTAGTACGGGGCGAGATTCTAAGGTAAGGTTTATTGGGATGCAACAATAAAATTAAAAAAAGTGTGAATTTATGTGTTAAACGCTCACAATTCAGGCAAATCCACGGTTTTTTACTGTTTTATTGTTAATTCACGCCAATAATTCAGTCCTTTAAAAACCAAAACACTATCAAATTGACTGCCAGAAAATAGATCAGCAAGTAATTTTCCATAGCCACCGGCAAATAATAAACAACAATTTTGCTGATCAACATGCTGAACAGCTTGCTCAATTGCCCCCATTGTCGCAACGAGCGCGCCATTTTTTAAACCATTAGGTGTATTACACCCTAAATCGGTGGCAAAAGGGGTGTGCTCATCGTCAAAAACGCGCTGAGTATTTTGCGTTAATGAGCGGGTCATTAAATCGAGCCCAGGCACAATCCAACCACCTAAGTGCTGACCCTCTTTATTCAATACATCAATTGTGGTCGCTGTCCCCGCATCAACAATAACACAATCTTTCTCTGGGTATTCAGTGTATGCAGCGATGACAGTAAGCCAGCGATCGATCCCCAAATTTTGATACTGCTTATAAGCACAGGTTAATGTTGCAAGCTCAGCGGTTACTTTAGCTTCGAAATAAGGAATTGCATGTTGTTGTGCCTGCGCAAATAGTGGCATAAGTCGCTCTGTGCTCCCCACACACGCATAAACCATGTCTGTAACATGCGACCATGGAATGGCATTGAGCTCACATGCTTGATAACGCTCATTATCAAAAAGTACGGCCTTAATTGCCGTATTACCCACATCGACCAATAATCTCATAGTTCAGCCTTACGCAGTGATATTTCACCACCGTAATAACTTTTAACCTCACCATCTTGGCGAATGCGAACGCCGCCTTGGTGATCAATCCCCTCACATATACCGCGCCAACTTCGATGGCCTGTATTGAGCTCCACACATTGACCTGCAAATGCGTTTAACTGATTCCATTGTTTATACATGTCATTTAAACCTGTTTGACGGTATTGCGCCAAACGTTGCTCAAGGTAAAAGCACAGATACGCCACGAGTTTATTTTTCTCAAGGCCTTTTACATGTTGGCTCAAGTCTGTCCATGCTTGATCAATATGCTGGCTGACACTGTCTGGCATATGCACGTTTATACCTATGCCGATAACCAACTGACATGGTCCTTGAGGTTGACCATCAAGCTCAACCAACACACCCGCTAGTTTTTTTCCGTCTAAATAAATGTCGTTTGGCCACTTTAACTCCACATCCAGTTGATAAAGTGCCTTTAAGGTATCGTATACCGCAAGTCCAACAGCAATCGACACACCCATTGCAGCTTGTAAGCCATCGTCTAGACGCCAAAAGTAGCTAAAATATAAGTTTGCACCAAATGGCGATTGCCAAACCCGACCTCGTCTGCCTCGTCCTGCTTGCTGCATTTCTGCAACGAGTACAGTGCCAGAGTCTAATGGGGTGTCACTCTGAATACGGCGCATTAACTCGCTATTGGTCGAATCAATAATTGACTGCACTTCAACGCATGCGGTATTTCCACCAAGCTCAGCATAATAGTCATTAATTTTACTTCTATGCAAAAGCCCCGCGCTATTATTCAGGCGGTAGCCTTTCCCTGTCACTTTAAAAATATCCAATCCCATTTCTTGTAACGAGTGAATATGTTTTCCAACTGCGGCCCTGCTAATTCCTAGCTGCTCACCTAATTGCTGACCCGAAATAAAACCACCTGAATTGAGCGCATTTAAAATTGCGAGTTTATTTCCATCTGGCGCCTTCATATTTGTGACTCCAAGTGAATATGACATTCGTGATCGGCATTCATTAAGCGCACTTCATGTTGCAAAGCAATGTGGTATTTTTGCCACACGTGTTGTTGCACATAATTCACCATGGCAATCAGGTCATCGCCGGTGCTGTTGCCATGATTAACTAACACCAAAGCTTGCTGCTGATGTACTTCAACGCCCGCAATACGGTGACCTTTTAAGCCAGCCTGTTCAATTAACCAACCTGCAGCTACTTTGTGGTGTTGTGCGTCGACAAAATAATGGGGCATATCTGGGTATTTTTTTAATAAGTCAGCGAGTTGCTCATTGCTAATCACAGGGTTTTTAAAAAAGCTACCTGCATTAGCAAGTTCACTTGGGTTAGGTAACTTACTATTTCGAGTCGCAATAATCTGCTCAAACACCTGTTGCGCAGTCGGGTTATGTAGCTGTTGCAGTGGCCCATAATGTAATATTGGCTGCCATTGTTTGGGTAAGGTTAGCCCGACTTTCGTGATCACTGCTTTATTTTTAAGTGCATGTTTGAATATCGAATCACGGTAGCCAAACAGGCACTGTTCTTTGCTTAAACGGTTAATACTCGCAGATGCAATATCGAAGTACTCTACATAGCTAATAAACTTTTCAAGCTCGACACCATAAGCACCAATATTTTGCACCGGGGCTGCACCTACCGTACCGGGGATCAGCGCTAAGTTTTCAAGCCCAGGCATATCGTTGGCAATCGTCATGCTCACTAATTGATGCCAATTTTCACCTGCAGCAACATGTAAAAGGAAATGATCGTTTAGCTCTTCAATTTCAATCCCTTTAGTGGCCATATAGATTACCGTCCCTTGGTAGTCGGTTAAAAATACCGTATTACTACCCTCGCCTAAAATACAAAACGGTGCAGAGAAATCGGTATTAACGAGCTGCTCTACGTCATCTATTTGATGGAAATGCTGACAATGGCTTGGCAATGAAAAGGTATGAAAAGGTTGCAGGGACTGAGCCACAAAACGCCTCAAAGGTTACCGGTAACTAATCGCATTAGTGTAACCTATCATCGCAAAATACGCATCAGATTGTAAAAATCACTCAACCCACTGTATTAATCATGTTATAAAACGGGTTCTTTTTTCATTTGTGTTCCAAGGTTATTATGAAGTTTAAACCATTATTTTTAAGTCTTGCTATGGCAGGCGCATGCTCTCAAGCAACTGCTGACGCAATTAGCCAGCACACCTATGCAAACTTAGATGACGTAACAACCACTCACCTATTACTAGATTTAGATGTTGATTTTGATGACAAGCAACTAGAAGGGTTTGTTGAGCATACGCTAGATTGGCACAATGCTAGCAGCAAAACTCTGGTACTTGATACTCGCGATTTAGATATCGACAAAGTTATGTATCAAGATAAAAAAGGCGGCTGGCACAAAGCCGACTTCACTCTTGCGGCACGCGATGACGTAAAGGGCTCAAAATTAACAATTAAATTTAAAAGCCAAGCGGTTAAAGCTCGTATTTACTACAATAGCCGCCCAGAAGCCTCAGGATTACAATGGTTAACGCCTGAGCAAACAGCCAGTAAATCACACCCATTCATGTACAGCCAATCACAAGCTATTCATGCGCGTAGTTGGATACCTGTGCAAGACACACCAGCAATGCGTGTTACGTATTCTGCGCGTATTCATACACCTAAAGATATTCGCGCAGTCATGAGTGCAGACAATAAAGATGCGTTGTACAAAGATGGTGATTACTTATTCGATATGCCACAACCTATTTCGCCATACTTAATCGCGATAGGGGCTGGTAACTTAGAATTTAAAGCCATGTCTAAGCAGACAGGTATTTTTGCTGAGCCAACAATTTTAGATGCGTCGGTTGCTGAGTTCAACGACACACAAGCAATGATCGACAAAACTAACGCCATGTACGGTGAATATGCTTGGGGGCGTTATGACTTATTAATGCTTCCACCTAGCTTCCCATTTGGCGGTATGGAGAACCCACGTTTATCGTTTATCACCCCCACCGTTGTTGCAGGCGATAAGAGCTTAGTTAACCTAATCGCTCACGAACTCGCACACTCATGGTCGGGTAACTTAGTGACGAACGCAACATGGGAAGATTTATGGTTAAACGAAGGCTTTACCTCTTATGTTGAAAACCGCATCATGGAAGAAGTTTTTGGTCGTGACCGTGCAATCATGGAGCAAGCTTTAGATGCAGCAGGTCTGCGTGCTTTACTTAAAACACTTCCTGCTCCAGACACGCGCCTAAACTTAAAGCTTAATGGTCGTGATCCTGACGATGCATTCAGCTCAGTGCCTTATACTAAAGGGCAGCTGTTTCTTATTTACCTAGAGAATAAATTTGGTCGCGATAAATTTGACCCATTTGTAAAAGGTTATTTCGACGAGTTTGCATTTAAGTCACTCACGACAGCCCAATTTGTTACTTACATAAAAGCAAACCTTATCGACAAGTATCCAGGCGTAGTGAGCATGGATAAAGTAAACGAGTGGATTTTTGAGCCAGGGTTACCAACTGATGCTCCTAACCCAACATCTGATGCATTTGATAAAGTCGATACAGTGACAAAAACATGGTTAAACAATGAGATCGATGCGGCAGAATTGCCGACTGCTGAATGGACAGTGCATGAGTGGTTACATTTCCTCAATAACCTCCCTCGCGATTTAAGCATTGAGAAAATGGCTGAGCTTGATAAACAATTCAACTTAACTCAATCAACCAATGCTGAGCGTGCATTTGCATGGTTTATGCTGGCTGTAGGCAATGGCTATCAGCCTATTTACCCTGCTTTGGACAAGCACTTGTCTGGTATTGGCCGCCGTAAATTAATAGTGCCACTTTATAAAGCACTGATTAAAAACGGCAAAAAAGACTGGGCGCACGATGTGTACTTAAAAGCACGTCCGGGTTATCACCCGCTAGCACAAGGTACCGTTGACGACTTATTTTCAAAATAAGACGCTTCTAAATGTAAAAAGGCGCTGAATATCAGCGCCTTTTTTAATTCTCAATACTATTGACTTACTTTTTGTAAAAACGCTCGACGCTCTTCTGGGCTAGCTTGTTGCCACCAAAATTCCAACATGGCAGCTGCATTTGGCATTTTTTTCAATCCAGCCTGACCACCAGACACGTTTGCAGGCAGGGTGACTGGTGCCGCGGTCGCCGGTTTGTTCTTTGCAGCAACAACGGGAGCCGTCGCAACCGCCTGCACAGGAGCCGAAACCGCTCGGTAATTCACAATTGATAAAGGCATAGCCAGTTCACTGCCTTTGGCTTTTAGGCTCACTTGCGGTGACTCAGCAAACACTTCAGCAGCAACGGCATTACTCGCACGATTAAACACTAAATCATAGTTTTTGCCTTGTTCAACCGTCACTTCAACCCAAAATGGTTCGGATTCAACGACTTGATGATCATCGTAGCCTTGTTCGTAAAGATCTGTGTACTTCAGTTTTAACTGATATGTTCCAGGAGCAAGCTCAACATCGTCAACACGACTAAAAAATGATTGTTCAATAAGACGGTCACCTACTTGCAAAGGGACAAATTCCTCAGGAAAGTGGATTGTCTCAGCTAAACTACTGATACTATTGAATAGCATTAACGCACTGCTTAGTAATACTAACTTACGCATGATCACTCCTTGGTTGTTCATTTGCGACAGTTTCAGTTTGACACTGCAAATAAAGTTTGTCATTAGTGAGCGGGTAATTAAGCCAATTTTAAAAGAGGTAAATATGAGCCAAGAGACTATTTTTACAAAAATTATTAATCGTGAGATCCCTGCGGATATCATCTATGAAGATGAGCAGTCACTTGCCTTTAAAGACATTAACCCACAAGCCCCCTTTCATGTTTTGATCATTCCTAAAACACCCATTGCGACCATAAATGATATCAGTGAAGAACATGCTCCTTTGGTAGGTCATCTTTATGTCGTAGCCGCAAAACTTGCAAAGCAGTTTGGTTTTAGTGACGACGGCTTTCGTGTGGTTATGAACTGTAATGATCATGGCGGTCAAACCGTGTACCATATACATCTACATATGTTAGCTGGTAAAGAAATGGGTTGGCCTCCTTATCAGGACAAGAAAAAACAAAATATCTAGCACTTTGCTATGTAAAAAATTGTAAAAAGTCGAACTAATATACTATTATTGATTATTATGAATATATATCAGTTAGTTAACATATTTAGTTACGTTAACTAACTGTATTTTTTGAAACAAAATAGACACAAACTGTACTTTTCCTGCATAAGACTCAGAAATTTCTAATACGAAAGGGGTGGATTGCATGGTAGGATGAATCAGTCAACTTTATTCAAGAGTGTATAAATATGAGTAGTTCAGCTTTTTTATTATTAGATCCAGAACCAATTAACACGATTGGTGTTAACGTATTGGAGCCGTTGTTAAAAACACAAGGTCTAACTGTTACATCTGGGACTGATATATCTGAAGTGCCAGAAGGTACACGCTTATTATTCATCGAAACATCGAGCACAGATGCCTGGGGTAAATTAAAAGAACAACTAGTTAACCTACGCATTAAGTGCGATATTGTACTATTCAATCTTGACGAAAACCCAGAGATTGCTAACCGTGCACTATTAAGTGGTATTCGTGGTGTTTTTTACACGACTGATAACGCTGATGTATTGATGAAAGGCATTCGTTTATTGCTTGAAGATCAATTGTGGTACCGCCGCGAAATAATGTGCAATGCTTTAAACCGCATGCTGCAATTTAATAAAGATGCCCTGCACAAACTAACTGACGGTAATATCGAGCCTGTTAAGCTAACTAAACGCGAAAAAGCCATCATCTCATTGATGAGCAAAGGTTCGAAAAATAAAGAGATTGCTGAAGATTTAAGTATCAGCCCACACACTGTTAAAACGCACCTTTATAGTGCATTCAGAAAAACGAAATGCCGAAATCGCATCGAGCTTTTATCGTGGGCACAACAAAATATCCCAGACGAAATACGCTAAACTCTCTTCTTTAAAAAAACAGACGCACAATGCGTCTGTTTTTGTTTCTAGTTGCTAAACACCCAAATAGACTTTATGCTCGAAGATGTTCGTAATCCTCGGAAAAGCCATGCTCGATTCAGTCACCTTATACTACACAAGTGCAGCCATGATGGCGGTAATGACACTCCTTAACTATTTGACATGGCGAGCAAATAAAAGCATTCCGGGCACCTTGCTCTATATTTTCTATCCTTTAGTGATGTTCACTTCGGTGCTGAGTTTTGCACTTCTCGGTCATATCAATGATATTGCAAGTATCACCATTGCAAACGCCTTATTATTCAGTGCTTCTATTATTCATGTACTCGCTATTTGTCAGTTCTTAAATGCCAAGTGTATAGGGTTTAGAGCATTTATAGGGATAACCGGGGTATTAGCACTGAGCATGATCTATTTAGCGACAGACAATGCTGAGCTTAGAAACCGGATTTTAGTATCTGATTTACAACACATTATTGAGGCCTTATTTCTACTTGCCTTATTCATTCGCAATGGCCGCAAAAGTTATCCGAATGGCAGCATTGTTTATATCTTAATATTAACGATTATTCTTGCCATATTTACAGGCAGAACACTGATGATGGGCGATGTCAGCACCGCTAATTTACTTTCCGAAAATTGGTTTAGTATCACCCTATTCATTAATGGGGTGATTGCACCGATGTTTTATGCCACAGGCATGGCAATTTTGTGTAATGAACGCCGCGAGCAACACCTTAACCAGCTTACTGAAAAAGCACATAAAGATCTTGAAATTCGCGGCTTATTCTTATCAACCATTAGTCATGAAATTCGCACTCCCCTCAATGGCATACTGGGAAGCGCTCAACTGATCATGAATCAGTCGAGCGACCCGCGAGATAAACCATACTGTGAAGCCATTATTAATTCAGCAGAGTCACTGAACTTACTGGTCGACAAAGTGCTCGACTATGCAAGCTTAGATCAGCGCGATGAAGCCCTCTACGAAGAAGATGTCGAATTTAAAACATGGTTAAACAACTTATGCTTATTACTCAGTCCGCTTGCAGAACAAAAGCACCTGAAATTTGAGCTGATTTACGATTTACCCGAACAGGCTTGTTACTATTGTGACCAGCAAAAGCTTAGACAAGTAATTATTAACCTTGTTGGCAATGCAATTAAATTCACTGATAAAGGCTCTGTAAAAATCCACGTCAAACTGCTCAATGAAGGGCAGCTAGACCATGTCGTTCGGATCAGTGTGATTGATTCAGGCCCTGGTATCGAAGATGAAGAAATCATCTACCTAACCGAACCTTATGTTCAAAGCAGTGCAGGAAAAGAAAAAGGTGGCACAGGCCTTGGCCTTGCTATTACAAGTCGCCTTCTCGAAAAGCTCGGTAGTAAGCTCAACATAAGTAGTGAGCTTAACAAAGGCAGTGTTTTTAGTTTTGATATCACACTCACAATTGGTGAACTTAGTCTTGTTGAGCAACGTCATCAATCGAAAGATTATGTGACCGGTTTAGATGTTTTGTTAGTGGAAGATCTCGACTTAAATCAAAAAATTGCCATTGAATTTATGGCCGATGACGAGCATAAAATAAAACTCGCAAAAGACGGTAACAGCGCAATTGAGCTGATGCAAAAACATCATTTTGATGTGGTACTACTGGATATGAATTTGCCCGACCTGACAGGTCAAGAAGTATTAAAAAAACTAAAAAATATCGACCATTTAAATCAACGCACGCCAGTCCTCGCTTTCACTGCGAGTCTGAGCCCCGATGAAATAAAAGAATACTTAGCGTTGGGGATTAAAGATATTGTCGGTAAGCCAATTAAACAACAAAAGCTGCGCCAAGCATTGAGCGACTCGCAAACAAATCAAGCTGCCAGCATTGCCGTCGAGCTGCGTGACACCTTATATGACGAAACAGCAGCAGCTGCACTCATTAGCTCATTTAATGAAGATGAAGTGTCTTCTATTTATAATGAGTTTGTTCTCTCGGCGCGGAATAAACTGATACGAAGCCAACAACTTGTTGAAGATGATAAAGATCAATGTATTAAACTACTGCATCGCCAAGCAAGTACCGCCTTACAGCTCGGCTTCAATCGTTACGGCTTAGAGCTGAAAAAGATCGAGCGTAAGTTACTCGATAATAAGCCCTTAAAAGAATCACTCACCGATGCCCTAGTACTTTGGCAAGACAGCCTACAAGCGTACTTAAACCATGTGAGAAGTGAGCTAGGTTAGTGAGTTTAGATTAACAAAGTAAATCTGCCCTTACGGATGGTAATACTCTTTTTGTTTCATTACGCCGAGAATTAAATCATCCGCTCATTCGACTAACGACTGACCTCTGAGGCTTAACAATTACTCCCTCCCATATTCATCTTCAAACCGTTCGATATCACTTTCATCAAGTATCGCCCCAGTTTGTACTTCAATGACAATGAGGGGCTCATCATGACAATTGGCAAGGCTATGAATTTGCTGGGCGGCAATATAACAAGACTGATCGGCACCGAGTTCAAACTTATCATCTCCCACATGTACACTGGCAATGCCCGAAACCACAACCCAATGCTCGGCACGGTGATGATGACGCTGAGTTGAGAGTTTCGCACCACAATTAACGATAATTTTCTTAACCTTAAACCCAACACTCTCAACCAAAGTGCGGTAATTGCCCCAAGGTCTGAATACGGCTTGATGGTGCGTCAATTTATCGTTGTCTCGTTGCGCGAGTTGTTTAAGTAATTCAGGCAACTTATCAAGGGCTTTTTTATCTGCGACGAGGGTGGCATCGTGGGTATGTATAATCGCCTTATTGCGAATTCCCAAAGCTGCAATCGTGTGATCAGCTTCACTAATCAGCAAATTATTTTCACTATCAATACTCACTCCCTGCGAGCCCAAATAATTACCAAATTGATCTTTGTTAGCAATTTTTGAAAGGGCTGAGAAGCTGCCCACATCACTCCACGTTAAATCAACCGGAAGCATAGCGACATTTTCACTTCGCTCAAGAATAGCGTAATCAATTGAGTCACTTGGGCATGTTTTCAGTATGTCTGCGTTGGGTCTCAAAAAACCGAGATCTTCAGTAAAATAGGCTGCTTGTGCGATACTACTGGCTATTTTTGGCGCAAACCGTTTTAACTCAGATAAGTACACATCAGCGAAAAATAAAAACATACCGCTATTCCAGCTAAACTCACCACTGGCAATGTATTGCTCAGCAAGTTTAAGCACTGGCTTTTCCTTAAATTCAGCGACTTTGTAACAGCCATCACGGTGCAGTGGTGGGCCTTGGCGAATATAACCATACCCTGTATGCGGCTCCGTTGGGGTAATTGCAAACGTAACGAGTTGCTGAGCCTCTGCCAAGGCTACGGCATCATCTAATCGCGCAAGTAGCTTTTCAAAGTCACAGATATAATGATCTGCAGGCATTACCAATAACGGGCCTAGTAAACCATTTTTCTGCGCATATTCAGCCGCTAACGCAATAGCTGGCGCGGTATTTTTGCCCTCAGGTTCAAGTAAAAGAGTCACATTTTTAGATACGTCTAATGCCTGTGATTTGGCAATAAATCGATGCGCTTCATTACACACTAATATCGGTGCATTAAATTGCGAACCAGTTACCCGCTTTAAGGTGCTTTGCAGTAGCGATTCATCACTTAGCAAAGGTAAAAATTGCTTAGGCATGGCCTTGCGTGATAACGGCCATAGGCGTGAACCTATGCCACCAGCAAGAATAACAGGGGTAATTTTGCGACTCATGATTGCTTGTAGTTAATAAACCAACCATGAGTTTAACAAATTTTTAGCGATGCGGCTTAGATCAACTGAAATTGATCCGCGTCTAAATGCGCAGGAAAAGCACGCCGAAAATCCTCTAATGCGGATATATCAAGGCGCTGAATTATGATACCCGATTGGTTATCATCGAGCGCTGCTAATGTATCCCCTTTAAAATCGTATACTGCAGTGCCGCCATTATGATCAACCTCATTGCCATCTGGCCCAATACGGTTGACACCGACCACATAACAGACATTTTCCATTGCGCGCGCTTTTAATAAGGTATCCCAAACATGGCGACGTGCCGCAGGCCAGTTTGCAACATTCACCATGAGGTCATAGTCATTGCAGTTACGTTGAAAAACAGGGAAGCGTAGGTCGTAACACACCTGCGGTAAAATGCGAAAGCCTTTGATATTGAAAATTTCACGCTGCTTACCCGCCTCAACATAGCGGCCTTCGTTCCCTAAACAAAATAAGTGACGCTTGTCGTAAAACTTTACCTCACCATTTGGCCACACCCAGTAGAAACGATTTGCTTTCTTATCACCGTGAGACACTAATACCGACCCAGCGATGACTGCATTTTTTTGTTTTGCAGTGGCTTGTAACCAGTTAACAACGTCACCTTGCTCAGGCTCACTACAGTCAAGATTGATGGCAAACCCTGTCGCAAATGTTTCGGGTAACACGATTAAATCAGCCGGCTCAGTTAAATCGTCAAGCAGCTCAGAAAAATGCGCAAGATTTGCCTGTTTATCTAGCCAATAAAGTGAGGATTGTACAAGGGCAAGCGTTAAAGCTGACATAAAATCTCCGCGGCACGCAACAGCGTGTCATCATTTTTTGCAAAACATACTCGTATGACCTTATCATTACTTGGGCTGTTGTAAAATACACTAAGCGGTACTGCTGCAACGCCTGCTTGCTCTACCAACCAATGACAAAACTCCACATCATTTAGGTCTGACACATCACTGTAATCAAGCAATAAAAAATATGTGCCTTCACTGGGCAAAAGGGTAAAACGGCTATCTTGTAACGCGTTACTGAGCAAATCACGCTTATGTTGATAAAAATCCGCTAGCCCATCAACATGTTCAGGCTCCAGTTCTAACATATCTGCTAAAGCAT
Source organism: Pseudoalteromonas sp. MT33b (assembly GCF_014117385.1). Taxonomy (NCBI): domain Bacteria; kingdom Pseudomonadati; phylum Pseudomonadota; class Gammaproteobacteria; order Alteromonadales; family Pseudoalteromonadaceae; genus Pseudoalteromonas; species Pseudoalteromonas sp. MT33b. The sequence goes on from NZ_CP059831.1 coordinate 3,396,744, forward strand.
GTTGTGCTGGGGTAAAACTTGAAAATGTCACGTATTGATGAATCTTACGAAACTCAATCATCAGCTCAGCGGGGGCAACACAGTAGCCCATTTTCCAGCCTGTGCTGTGGAATGTTTTCCCAAAGCTTGAAATAACAAAGCTGCGTTCAAATAATTCTGTATCCGTGAGCGCACTAACATGTGCAGCACCATCAAAGGTGATGTGTTCATACACTTCATCGCTTATCACGTATAAGTTGTGTGCTTTAACTAAGGCCTTCAGTGCTGCAATGTCGTCAGCTTTAAGTATTTTGCCACTCGGGTTGTGTGGTGTATTGATAATAATAGCGCGCGTTTTTTCGCTCATGACCTCTGCAACCGCGTGCCAATCAATCCGATAATCAGGCGCATGTAAGGCAACATGTACACTGCGTCCCCCTGCTAATTCAATCGCGGGCTGGTACGAATCATAGGCAGGGTCGAACACCACCACTTCATCACCGTCTCTTACCAGCGCTTGAATTGCCACAAATAATGCTTCGGTTGCACCCGATGTCACCGTGACTTGCTGCTCATAATCTATATTGTTATGGTATTTTCTCGCAATCAGTGCTGCTATTTGCTGCTGTAAACGCACAATACCACTTGACGGAGCATATTGATTAACCCCTTCAAGTACATAATGATTTAACTGTTTTTTTAGTAAATCAGGGGCGTCAAATTCAGGAAAGCCCTGAGATAAATTAAGTGCTTGATGCTGATTCGCTAAAGCAGTCATTTGACTAAAAATACTGGTGCCTAAATTCGGCAATTTACTTTCAAACACAGAGGTTCCTTAAAGATGGTTTTGCGCTCGAAGCGATGCTATCATTGCTTAAAACAGATGTATAGCCGTCTAAATAACTTTTAGAAAGTCGAGGAATGTATGCATAACAATACCGCTATTTCAGAACTAATAGAAGCAGGTAAATGGGTAAGCCAACGAGGTTGGGTCCCAGCAACCGGTGGTAATTTTTCAGCCCGCACAGAAACGGGTTATGTCGTCACCGCCAGTGGTTTCGATAAAGGCCAGCTCGGTACACATGCATTTATTGAGTTGGACCACGCAGGCAACCGCACTAAAGGGTCGGGAAAACCCTCGGCAGAAACAGAACTACACTTGAACATGTATAAGCTGATCCCTTCTGCAAAATTTGTTTTACATACCCACTCGGTTGCTGCCACCGTTTTATCTCGCGTCATAAAAGGACATGCCATTAATTTACATGGCTACGAGATGCAAAAGTCACTCAGTGGTGTTACCTCACATTTAGATACGCTAAGCATTCCTATATTCGACAACGATCAAGACATTGATCGCCTAAGTCTATTAGTAAGCGATCATCACCTGCATACGCCAATAGAGCACGCGGTGCTTATTCGCGGCCACGGTCTCTATGTTGTCGGCAGAGACATCAAAGAAGTATTGCGCCATTTAGAAGGGCTGGAGTTTTTATTTAGTTGCGAGCTTGAGCGTCTAAAACTGGAAGGTATCCACGCATGATCAAAGCCATTTTAACTGACATTGAAGGCACTATCACACGCATTTCATTTGTAAAAGATGTGCTATTCCCTTATGCCGCTGAAAAGCTTCCTGCGTTTATTAAAGCACACCAAGACGATCACGATGTCGCGGAACATATTGCGAGTGTAAAAGCACACATTGAACAGCCAGAAGCTGACCTAGAAACGGTGATTAGTACTTTACTTCATTGGATTGAAACGGATCAAAAAGTAACACCATTAAAACAGTTACAAGGTTTAATTTGGCAAACAGGTTATGAAAATGGTGATTTTACCGGTCACCTTTATCCTGATGCGTACGCTTTTTTAAACGCGCAAAAACAAGCAGGAAGAAGCCTGTATGTTTACTCATCAGGCTCAGTAAAAGCACAGCACCTTATTTTTCAATATTCTGACTATGGTGATGTGAGACCTCTTTTTAGTGATTACTTCGATACCAAAGTGGGCGCAAAACAAGAGCAAAGCGCTTACAACACAATTATCGCTGTACTGCCATTTGACGCCTCTGAGGTGCTATTTTTAAGCGACGTTGCTGCTGAATTAGAGGCAGCTAAAGCGGCAGGTTTACGCACTTTGCACCTTATTCGCGATGGCCAAGAAAGTACCAGCGAGCATCCTTATATTAATGATTTTAGTGAATTTAGTGCGGAGTATTTAGCATGAGCCAGTTAACAGTTTTTAATGATAACAATGCCGATGACATCATTTTTCACAGCGACGACTCAAACGCCATAGCAACGAAACTAAATGCAGTGGGTGTACGCTTTGAACAGTGGCAGGCGAATGCACATATTGATGAAACAACCAGCCATGATGCTATTTTAAGTGCGTACGCTCACGACATTGAGCGCTTAAAGCGTGAAAGAGGTTATCAAACTGTTGATGTTATCTCACTCGCAAAAGGCAACCCGAATGCCGCTGAGTTACGTGGTAAGTTTTTATTTGAACATACCCATAGCGAAGATGAAGTACGCTTTTTTGTAAAAGGCCAAGGGCTTTTTTGTCTGCATGTCGATAATAAAGTATACCAAGTGCTGTGCCAGCAAGGTGACTTAATTTCGGTGCCAGAATTAACCCCTCATTGGTTTGACATGGGCAGCAACCCTGAATTTACTGCTATTCGCTTATTTAATAATACCGAAGGCTGGGTGGCTAAAAGCACAGATTCAGCTATCGCGAATGACTTTCCATTGCTTGATTAATATGGAAAAACTTTTCTCATACGGCACTTTGCAATATAAACAGGTGCAACTCGATACCTTCGGGCGTTTGCTCGAAGGTCAGCCTGCGACTTTAACAGGGTACATTGTCGGTGAAATTGAAATTACTGATCCTGCGGTGTTAAAAAGCAGTGGCCAGCGTTTTCATCCTGCGTTAATTAAAACAGGTGAAGACTGCGACATTGTGAATGGCACAATTTATTTAATCACCGAACAAGAGTTGGCCCAAGCCGATGACTATGAGGTAGATGACTATCAACGCATTGCAGAAAAATTCCAATGTAATACCTCTGCTTGGTTATATGTTGCAAAAAATGGCCTTTAATTTACAAATATAAAACAAAAAAACCAATTCAAAAACAACTTCTGGTATCATCACCTCATTAATGCTCAGTACTTAATTATTAGCTAAAGGACTACACATGGGGTCGGTAATTTCACCCTTACGCGATAATATTATTTATGTTGGCGAATGGCAGCTAAACATATCATTGCAAGCAATTAATGACGGCGTGCATGCTCGCGAACTAGAACCGCTGTTATTTAAGTTACTGTGCTATTTTATTGAACATAATGAACGTATTATTTCTCGCCAAGAGCTGGCGGACAACATTTGGCAGCAAAGCTACGTTGATGATAATGCCATCAATCGAGCGATATCGGAGCTAAGAAAAGCACTCAAATCAGAAAAGCAGCCTGGCCAAAGTATCAAAACACATTACCGTAAAGGGTATAGTTTATTTATTCCTGTCAGCTCAAATAAAACCGAGACAGTCACTACAGAACAGCAAAATCAACACGAATCTTCGAGTGAAGTCGCTGCCGCTGAATCATCTTCACACAGTCATCCCAAAAGAAATGTAAATTGGTCGTGGTCAATTCCCGCCATATTAATAGCAACGCTAATTTGTTTTTTCTGGTTTTTTTCAGATAAACCTGCGGCAAGTAGTGAAACCAGACAAACCATGCCTTTTCTAGCATTAGATGCTGACACTATTTCTTGGCATAAAGGCAGTTACTCTCACTTACTACTGCCCCCCGATAAAAGTAAGCTTGCTTATTTGCTCACACCTCTCAAGCAAAATGACATAATGAATATCTATGTAATGGACCTAAAAACCAAAAAAGAGTTTTTAGTTGACTCAGGTGACGCTTATATTCAGGGCTGGTCTGATGATGGTCTGCGCTTATTTTATGTCAAATGTAAACCCGGTGACTATAGTCAGTGCCAACAATGGCAGGCCAGTGACTTTTTTTCTGAAACAATCAAAAAATCCCCCCTGTCGTATCCTTATTCTTCAGGTGATAAGTTAACGCAATACACAGAAGTCGGGGATACCGCTATTTTTCGACGTAATCATTATCGTGGCTTAAGCCAATTATTTGCGCTTTACGCTTATGATAAAAAAACAGCAGAAGAAATCCGCATTACATCACCCAATATTACTGGCACAGGTGATTATTTATTAACGACATTATCAAATCCTGAACGGATTATTTTTGAACGCCACAACACTGGCCAAGCAGAAATTTATATGGCAAACCTAGACGGTAGCTCCATGAAGCTGCTCACGACAAATAACTATAGATCATGGGCTGCCACGTATGATGAACCCAGTAATTCGCTCATTTGGTATAACCGTGCCAATTCGACTATTGAATCATTTTCGTTCGACTCAATGACCCGAGCCCACGCTATTAAAGCCCCCGTTAAAGACGCTAACTACGCTTACCCACTCAACAAAGAGTCGCTGTTAATAAGTACCGATCTGCATGATCTAGATGCCAGTGTTTTTGATTTAAAGACGCAAGAAATGAGCTACATAGCCACCGCTAATAAGCATGAAAATTCTGCTGTAGCGCTTGCAAATGGTGATGTTTATTTTGCCGATACCTATTACGATAAGCGTGAACATTGGCTTAAAACCAATAACCAATATATCCCTATTTCTGATAGGGTTGGCACTGACAATATCATTGTTTCTGCCAATGAAAACAGCACGCGTTTATTGAGTTTCAATAAACACACGCATCAACTCTCACTATTAGATGCCACAGACTTTAAGACAATTAAGCAATGGCAAATACCAGGCCGAATTGTGCTCGCTAAAATACGTAAAAACCGCATTGCGGTAATCTACGCCGATGCAACCACCTTACAAAATCAGTTAATGCTATTGAATACTGACAATACAGAAACAGTCATCAGCACGATTGATACGCCACTTGCTATCGCTTGGCGTAATGATCATCAATTGATTGTGCATGCCAAACACACACAGTTTTTAGAACTTGATAGCCAAACTAATCGCTACCATGAATTACCTATGCCAGATAAGTTGACTGCAATAAAACCGTCAATAGTAACGATGGCGAGTAATGAGCAAACACTGTTTGTCGCCACCTCTGCTGACATTTACAGTGCCGCTTTAGAGGAACTAACGGAAGTGAATACACTGATTAAAATGAAACCGTCTAACTATATTTTGCACCTCAACGCACAAAATGAAAAATTAGCGATTTCATTCGTAACCGCTAATAATCAAAACAGTATTGAGCTTTACACTGAGAAAAGACCCAGCAACTAGTTATTTTAATTGCGTTAATACACCTTGCTCGATATCAGCATACTCGTAAACACCGGTATCTAATACCCAGCCTGTAACCAACTTTGCAGGCGTGACATCAAAAGCAGGGTTATACACTGATGCATTCGTCGGTGCCCACTGTGCTTCACCAAAACTACCGCTCACACCACGTACTTCAGCGGGGCTTCGCTGTTCAATCTCAATATCATCACCACAGGCTGTTTGCGTATCAAGTGTTGTTAGCGGCGCAACCACGTAAAACGGAATATTATGAAAGTGAGCCAATACTGCCAAATTATACGTACCCACTTTATTAGCAAAGTCGCCGTTTGCAGCAATACGATCGGCACCTACAAAAATTTTATCGACCTTACCCGCAGCCATTAAGCTTGCTGCCATATTGTCGCAAATTAACGTGTAAGGTATTTGCCAGCGCTCAAGCTCAAATGCAGTTAATCGGCCCCCTTGCAATAATGGGCGTGTTTCATCAACCCAGACATGCAGATCTCCATGGCGTTGCTGAGCTTTATAAATCACACCTAACGCTGTGCCTACTCCCGCCGTAGCTAATGCTCCAGTATTACAATGAGTAAGAATATTATCGCCTTTAGCAACAAGCTCAGCACCACGCTGTGCCATGCTGTCACACAGCGCAATGTCTTCAAAAAATAACTGCTCAGCCGTGTCTACAACAGCCTCAACATATGCAGGTTGCATTAATGCCTCACGCAGCTGTGCCATACAGTGCATTAAATTCACAGCGGTCGGACGCGTTGCTTCTAATTCATCAATCGCTGAAGCAAGCTCTGCTTTACTCATACCTTGCTCTGCTAAATGAGCAACGAGTACGCTGGCACCTAAGCCAATTAAAGGGGCACCACGAATTTTTAAAGTCAAAATCAGTTCTTTCATCGTTTCAACATCATTGCATACATGCCAATGCTGTTGATGAGGCAATAAGTACTGATCAAGCACAGTTAAGGTATTTTGCTGATATTTAATACTACTCGCGATGAGATCTTGCATAGTGCATCCAGATTACTAATTTGATGAAAGGGTATTTTACATCAGTTTACACAACTAACAAGCTGGATGTATGGACATCTAAACGCTTACAGGTATAGAATGCCCAAAGTTAATAATATTTTGAGATAGAGCCATGGCTAATTACACTGCCTTCACTGCAGAGCATGCTGTTGATTACATTAAAAAACTTACCGAAAGTGAACTCAGTTCAGTGTTTACTCCTAACGCTGAGCTGTCAGCGTACGAGTTCGGCGACGGAAATCTAAACTTAGTTTTCCGGGTCACTGATCAACACAACAACAGTGTAATTTTAAAGCAAGCTTTACCCTATGCTCGCTGCGTGGGTGAGTCATGGCCGTTATCGTTAGACCGTGCGCGTATCGAGGCTGACGTCTTGATAAATCATGGTTCATTATGCCCAGAGCACACCGTAGCCATTTTGCACCACAATGCTGAGCTTGCATTAACCGTGCTGGAAGACTTAGGTCACTTACAAATTTTACGTGGTGCACAAATAAATGCCGAGCAGTTCCCTAAATTAGCCAGTCATGTTGCCCAATATCTCAGTCGCACCGGTTTTTATAACTCCGACTTTTATCTTTCTGCCGACGATAAAAAAGCCAAAGTGAGCCAATTTATCAACCCAGATTTATGTAAGATCACTGAGGATCTCTTTTTCACTGACCCTTATATCGAGCACGAGCGCAATCACTTCCCGGCTGAACTCAATTCGTCAGTGCAACACATTCGTAATAACAACGCGCTAAAACTTGCCGCAGCGAAATTAAAAGCTAGGTTCTTATCGTGTCCGCAAACCTTGTTACACGGCGATATGCACAGCGGCAGTATTTTTGTTGATAACAACACAACCAAGATGATCGACCCAGAGTTTGGCTTTTTTGGCCCAGTTGGTTTCGATATCGGTTCATTTATGGGTAATTTATTACTTAACTACTGCGCGCAAAATGGCCGTATAACTGAATTAGCAAAGCGTCGCCAATATCAAACGCATTTATTAACATGCTTACAAGACTGTTATAGCCAGTTTGAAGAGCAGTGGTTGAACTTAGCAAGTAATGAGACAACCGATGTAAGCTTTGCTAACCGCGCCTTTACAGAAGATTACTTAAAAAGCGTGTTGCATGATGCCATTGGTTATTGCGGTGCAGAACTTATTCGCCGTACGATTGGCCTTGCCCACGTTGCTGACATTGACGGCATTGAAAACGAGCAAGCACGCTTAGCTGTGCAGCAACAAACCTTAGTGTTAGGCGAGCAATTGATGCTTAACGCAACAAGTTGCGATAATAAAGATGAATTTTTTACCTTATTGATCAGCTTATTAAACTAGTTATTCAACTACCCAATGAATAAGGCGCTTATCGCGCCTTATTCAATCTCATCATTATTTATTGTAATGCTCATACATTTTATCAAGCGGTTCTGACAACCCATTTTCTTGTACAACACGCACATGGTGGCGCGCAAGCTCTCGGGCGCTCGACACGCCACATGAATGAGCAATTAAGCCTGCACCGTAGTGAATAAACTTATTGTAATTTGCAACTCGCTGCGCTTTGTCTGTCACATCTAAGCCGCGTTGTAATCGCTCATTGTGCGTTGTAATACCGGTCGGGCAAGTATCTTTATTGCATTGTAATGCTTGAATACAGCCTAATGAAAACATATGCCCGCGCGCTGACACAATAAAATCAGCCCCCAAAGCCAATGCCCAAGCCACTTTCGACGGGACGATTAATTTACCCGATGCAATCACTTTCACCCGCTCTCTTAAACCATGTTTTTTCAACAAATCAACGACCAAAGGTAAGCTTTCTTTTAGAGGTAAACCAACAGAATCCATCAATGGCTGCGGGGCAGCCCCAGTGCCACCATCAGCACTATCAATGGTAATAAAGTCTGGTGCAGACTCAATACCGCGATTGTTAATTTCACTGAATAAGGTTTCAAGCCACGTATACTCACCGATTACTGCTTTAAATCCTGTGGGTTTTCCTGTCGTAGCTCTAACAGTTTCAATCATATCGAGTAAATCAGCAGGTTTTTTTATTTCTGGGTGCCCATTAGGGCTAATCGAGTCATGTCCTTCTGGTATGCCACGGATTTTAGCGATTTCTGCGGTGACTTTTCGGCCCGGCAACATGCCACCTTTGCCCGGTTTTGCGCCTTGGCTCATTTTAATTTCGAACATTTTTACTTGCTCATGACCAGCAATCACTTTGAGTTTTTCGAGGCTCAGTTTGCCCTGCTCATCTCTGACACCATATTTTGCCGTACCAATCTGAAATACAATATCGGCTCCTCCTTCCAGATGATAAGGACTCAACCCCCCTTCACCTGTATTCATCCAGCATCCAGCTAGTTTTGCGCCTCGAGATAAAGCGCGAACAGCCGGTTTTGAAAGTGCTCCAAAGCTCATGCCCGAAATATTAAATAATGCATTGGTAGAATAAGGTTTTTCACAATAGGGTCCCAAGGTGACATGACTAGGTTCGAGTGCCTCTTCATCGAGCGTCGGAAATGCACAGTTCATGAACATCACAGTGCCTGTGGCTTCTAAGCTTTGAGTGGAACCAAATGCCGTGGTACGGTCAACATTTTTTGCTGCTCGGTAGACCCAACTTCGATCGGCACGGTTAAACGGAAGCTCCTCTCTGTCCATCGCAAAAAAATACTGGCGAAAAAACTCACCTTGGCGTTCAAAAAAGTAACGAAAACGCCCTATCACAGGGTAATTACGACGAATAGCCTGTTTCGACTGCGTCACATCACTAATGTAAAAACAGATGATTACCAACAGCCCTATCCCTAACGCAAAGATAAACAAGCTGGCAAATACATCGATACTAAAAATTATAAAATCACTCATTCAAGACTCCTGTGTGATGATGACGTCCTTGCAAATCATATAAGCAGTTTAAAACACGCGCAACAAACAAAAAGGCGTGTTTTAAACACGCCTTTTTTAATCAGCTCAATTGCTTAGGCTCGCTTTGCTAATTCAGCCTTAATATAAAGTTGAATTTGCTCTTCAAGCACCGACATCGGCACAGAACCATGACGTAATATTTGGTGATGGAATTCACGCACATCAAAATCTTGACCCAGTGCTTGTTCAGCTTCATGGCGCAAGCGTTTTATCGTTAATTCACCGATTTTGTAAGACAGCGCTTGTGCTGGCCATGAGATGTAGCGGTCGGTTTCTGTTTTTACATTATGCAGTGAAAGCGCCGTATTTTCGCTCATGAACGTCATCGCACGTTCACGACTCCAGCCATACATATGCATCCCCGTATCAACGACTAAACGTGCAGCACGCCACATTTCGTAAGTTAATCGACCAAAATCACTGTATGGGTCTTGGTAAAAACCGGCTTCAATACCTAAAAATTCAGAATATAGCCCCCAACCTTCACCAAATGCCGACAAATACGCATTACGACGATAGCTTGGTAGCGATTCCAGCTCTGAATTTAATGAAATTTGTAAGTGATGTCCTGGCACAGCTTCGTGCAAGGTTAACGCTTCAAGTACATACAAAGGACGTTTATCAAGCGCATAAGTATTGACCCAGTAATAGCCTGCTTGGTCGTCACGGCGTGATCCCGAATAACGCCCCGTGGTGTATTTAGGCGCAATGCTGGCTGGCACTGGTGCAACACCGTAAGGCATTCTTGGTAACGTATGGAATAGTTTAGGAAGCTGTGCGTCCATTTTTTTAGCAATGTAAGACGCTTCTTTTAATAATTCTTCAGGCGTTTTGGCATAAAACTGCGGATCTGTACGCAAAAAATGCACAAAGTCGGCAAAGCTGCCTTCAAAACCAACCTCTTTAATGATTTTATCCATTTCTGCACGGATACGCGCGACCTCTTGCAAACCCAATTCATGGATTTCTTTTGGCGTCATATCTGTTGTTGTGTAGTACTTCGCTCGGTTTTCATAAAATGCTTTGCCGTTAGGCGTACTCGAAATACCAATCTCTTTACGAGCACCCGGTTGGTATTCGTTATTAAAAAAAGTCAGGTAGCCTTGGTATGCAGGAATCACCTGTTCTTTTATAATCTTTTGTGCCTGTTGTTGACGCTGTAAAAATTCGCTCTCACTGAGCCCTGCAGTATTTTTTAAAAAGGGTTTATAAAACTCAGATTGTGTCGCATCATCAACTATATATGCTGTAATCGAATCTTGATAACCCTCTAAAACGGCTTGCGGTTGCGTTAATCCAACCTCAAGGCCCTTACGCATCCAGCCAATGTTTTGCTGAAAAAAGCGGGGAATTTGCTGCAGTTTGGCAAGATAAACGTCGTAATCTTTCGCTTTCGTGTAATCGGAGCTTGAGATCATAAATGAGAGGCTCGAATGAAAGCCATATTCAGACGTTAACGGCATGTAGTGGGTATTAAACACATATTCATCAACACTATTTTGTACTTGGCCACGTAAAATCGTTAAATTTATACGATTTTCTTCCGACAATTTATCGCGGTCGATGGCATCTAGCTCTGCAAGGAGTTCGGTATTTTTTTGGTATTTTTGTTCTAAAAACTCAGCAGATAAATTTGCTAATAAATAACCATTAACGCCGTTTTCTTTACCATAAGGGCTGATACTTTCACGGTAATTGACCACATTTTCTGCAACCTGATTAAACTGCTGATCTGCATCAACAGTGGTTACCTGGCACGCACTTAAAGTACACGCTAAAGCAATGGCTATTAAAGAACGGTTTAACGTTCGCGATAGTGTTTGTTTCATAGGATTCTTATTCGTTTTAAACAATAGAGATAAAGTAGCGTAGCTCACACTAAAACCCAAACAAATGCGACCAAGCAGCGGTTTAATACGCTCAAATTAACATCACTATAAATGCATGAATGAGCAGGCTTTAAGCAATTTTTAATTACACTTGTTAAAGTTGCTGAGAAAATCAGCTATTAGACCCAAACGAAACAAATTTAAGTTCCAAAATTAGCGATTTTGCTTTTAAATAGACAGATTACAGATTACTGTAATACCCATTCGCTTAATTAAGTGATCCATTTTGAGGTACGGCAAACGTTTCGTTAATGAGTTCAACTCAGCAACTTTTCTGCTTTGATACAGCCGTAAAACAGACGCTTTTAACACAATTAGCGCCAAGTTTTATCTCTCGTGATTACGTGTTATGCGGGTTTATATAAGGTGCTTGGATGCAATTAAACCTTACGGAAGAGATGATTAATTGGTTGTTATGCGTATTTAGTGGTATTGAAAAAATGATGTTCCATGATTCCATGGCTATTGCTCAAGAAAAAATGACAAAGGTATGTATCTTTTTAGAACATCATGCATTACCGCCGTCACCACTTAATTACCAGGTTGTATATACATATGTCAGCCAGTCTAATCTAAAACTTAATGCCGCACTGGATCGCGCCATCGCGCAAAAAAAGCCGATCGACAGTATCTTTATAGAGCAACTGTATTTTGATTTTATGGAACAAGGCCATAAAATGAAAACAGCGATTGTTCGTAATGTTGATTCTGTTCTGGGCACACTAACGCGCAATGCAAACAATAATGAACAAAATATTGTTCGCTTTACTGAACAAATTAGTGATTGTGTACACGCCATTGACGAAAACAACTTAGAACAAACACGTCATGCGCTAAAAATGCTCAGTAAACAATCAGAACATTTACTGGCTCAACATCGCCAATTTAAACAAGAAATCGCAACAGCCAAAGCACTACAAGATAAGACCCAAAAACAACTCACCCAACTTCGTAAACAGCACATCACCGATGAGCAAACTGGTTTGTATAAACGTCATTATTTAAATCAACAAACACAATTGTGGCTTGGTCAAAGAAAAGCGGTGTGCGCCATTGCGATTCAAATAGAAAACCTTGAGCACTTCATCAATAATTACGGTGATGTCATTGGCGAGGTGATCTTGAATAAGGTCGCCAAACAAGTGCAAAAATATGTCCTTGAAAGTGGTTTACCAGGGCGTACTGGCAAAGATGAATTTACTATTTTACTGGCTGATATTGAGCCTGAGACGGCTAATTTAATTGCTGAAAAAGTGCGTAATGGTGTTGAAAAGCTGCGCTTTATTAGTTCAAAGAATGGCACAAAACTACCCGCTATTCATCTTGCTTTAGGGATTGCTAAACATCAAGATGAAGACGACTTCAACAGCTTAGTCCGCAAAGCTTCACTTGCTGCTGCGAAAGCAAAGTCACTAGGTCAAAGCAGTTTTATTGCCGGCCAATAAACCTGCGCTAAATCATAAAAGCCAATGCTAATCTGATGATTTAGTTATAATCAAATTGCACCCCACAGCTACAATCAAGTACACTAGTCTTTATTGCCACGATAGAGACAAATCATGAACGAGAATCAACAAAAGACCACGCATTTTGGCTATAAAACTGTTGCTGAAAACGACAAAGCATCTATGGTTGCAGATGTATTCCACTCAGTCGCTGCAAAATATGACGTTATGAATGATCTTATGTCGTTCGGTATTCATCGTTTATGGAAGCGTCAAACAATTGCCAGCTCTGGTGTTCGCAAAGGCCATTACGTATTAGACCTTGCAGGCGGTACTGGCGATTTAACGTCGAAGTTTAGCCAACTCGTCGGTGAAACAGGTCAAGTAATCTTGGGTGATATCAACTCTTCAATGCTAAAAGTCGGCCGTGAAAAGTTACGTAACCTAGGCCGAGTAGGCAATATTGAATACGTACAAATGAATGCTGAAGCGCTGCCATTCCCTGATAACAGCTTTGATTTAATCACCATCGCATTTGGTCTTCGTAACGTAACTGACAAAGACAAAGCGCTGCGCTCAATGTACCGCATCCTTAAACCAGGTGGTCGTTTACTCGTTCTTGAATTTTCTAAACCAGAACATGAAGCGCTCAGCAAAGCGTACGATTTTTATTCATTCAATATTTTGCCAAAAATGGGGCAACTAGTTGCAAATGATAGCGAATCTTACCAGTACCTAGCTGAATCGATTCGTATGCACCCAGACCAAGAAACGCTGAAAAGCATGATGGAAGATGCGGGCTTCGAACACACTAGCTATCAAAACCTCACCGGCGGTATTGTCGCCTTACACCGTGGTTTTAAATACTAAAATTAAACAGATTAAGTAGGTAACGCGATGTTAGCAAATGCTCTGTTATCACTGGTAGAACGAATCATTAATCATGTTTTGCAGCTAGACTCGTCTCTAAAGGACAACCTAGCGGCTATTTCAGACAAGCAATTACTGATTGAGATCCGTGATTGGCAACAGCGCATTTTATGCGTATACAGTAATGAGCAAATACACTTATATAGCACTGAAGAACATCACTTCGACTGCATGATCAGTGCTGATATTGACACTCTGCTCACGCTGAAAAATCCAGCAATGCTAACCCAGTTAATCCGCAAAGATAAATTAGATTTACAAGGCGATTTACACATAGCTCAAGGCTTTAGTAATGCCTTTGCTGCACTTAATATTGATTGGCCAGAGCATTTTTCACGTTATATTGGCGACGCACCAGCACAGCAGCTATGGCTGTCTTTGCAAGCAATGAAACGTCACGGTGTGAACGTAAAAAATAAACTCGAAAATACACTGACCACCTTATGTCAAGACGAGCTTGCAGTGACAATTCACCCACTTGAACTGGCTGAGTTTAAGCAACAGAATCGCCAATTAAAGAACCAAGTGTCTCAACTCGAGATGCGAATAAACGCCTTATTAAAGTTATGCTAGTGCGCTAAGGATATTGTGTGTCAACTGCTCGTCTGTATTACATCACAAAAACATTACTGAGCTTCGGCTTAGACGAACTGATCCCACGTAAAAAAATACCTTGGTTTGCCACATTAGCGCGAGGCAGTTTATTTTGGTTACGCAATCAACATAAAGATAAACCTGCGGGGATGCGTTTACGCTTAGCCTTACAAGAGTTAGGGCCTGTGTGGATTAAGTTTGGGCAAATGCTCTCTACACGCCGCGATTTATTACCGCATGATATTGCGCTTGAACTGGCTTTGTTACAAGACCAAGTTGAGCCCTTCGAAGGAGAGCTTGCTCAGCAACTGATTGAAAAAGCGCTTGGTATAAATGACATTAGTGAGCTTTTTAATGACTTTTCGCAAACCCCTCTCGCGTCAGCATCCATTGCACAAGTGCATACGGCAACCTTGCTAGATGAGCATGGTGAAGAGCAAAATGTCGTTATTAAAGTTATTCGCCCTAATATTAAAGAGCAGATAGACGCCGACTTAATGCTGATGCAAAAGGTCGCTAAGCTCGTTGCAAAACTTTTAAAAGAAGCCAAACGTTTGCGCCCTATTGAGGTGGTAAATGAGTACAAGAAAACCTTACTAGATGAGCTCGACTTAATGCGCGAAGGCGCGAATGCCATTCAATTACGTCGCAACTTCGAGGGCTCAGATTCTCTCTATATTCCCTTTGTTTACAGCGATTATAGCCGCAGTAATGTCTTAGTTATGGAGCGTATTTATGGTATCCCTGTCTCTGATACCGAAGCGCTCCTTGCACAAAACACCAATATGCAATTACTCGCTGAACGCGGTGTCGAGGTCTTCTTTACACAAGTCTTCCGCGACAGCTTTTTCCATGCAGATATGCATCCGGGCAATATTTTTGTTTCTCGCGAGACGCCCCATAACCCTCAATATATTGGCATTGATTGCGGCATTGTCGGCACCTTAAATAGAGAAGATAAACGTTACCTTGCAGAAAACTTTATTGCCTTTTTTAATCGTGATTACCGCCAAGTAGCGCAGCTGCATGTTGATTCGGGGTGGGTCCCCGCAGATACCAGTATTGAAGAATTCGAGTTTGCGATTCGCACAGTATGTGAGCCCATTTTCAATAAACCACTGGCTGAAATTTCATTTGGTCACGTACTGGTTAATTTATTTAATACCGCACGTCGCTTTAATATGCAGGTTCAACCGCAATTGGTGTTATTACAGAAGACACTGTTATATGTTGAAGGCCTTGGCAGGCAACTTTATCCGCAGCTTGATCTGTGGAAAACCGCTAAGCCATTTTTAGAAGAGTGGGTTAAAGAACAAGTGGGTCCGCTTGCAGTGATGAAAAAAATGTACGCGAACTTACCATTCTGGGCTGAAAAAATGCCTGAATTACCCGATTTAATCTATCAAAACTTAAAGCGTCATCAACAACCTGTACAATTGCCGCAGGAGTCGTCGTCAAAACCTCTGCTCCTGAGCATTTTTGCGGGCAGTTGCTTTATTGTGTCGGGACTGTGTTATTTACAGGATGACCTAATTGCAGCAGGCATCACAACAGGACTTGCTGTGGTTGGTTTTATTGCAGCTTGGCGCAGCGCATAAACTAAGTGCTATTTATGTTTTGGTGAGTATAATCAAAACAAGTACATTCAATCAATTTGATAAAATATGGAGTAACCCATGCTTAGTGGTATCAGTATTTGGCAATTAGTCATTATCTTAGCAATTATTGTATTGTTATTTGGCACTAAAAAATTACGTGGCATTGGTGGCGACTTGGGCAGTGCAGTAAAAGGCTTTAAAAAAGCCGTGTCTGAAGACGATAAAACCAGCAGCAACAACGAGCAGATCGAGCAAGCGTCTAATACGCAAAGCAAAGAGACCGCAGAAAAAAGCAAAGACGACCATAAGGTTTAATCAATATGGGGATGTGGGAACTTGTTGTCGTACTGATTGTAGGCCTAATTGTCTTAGGCCCTGAGCGCTTGCCTGTCGCAATACGCACCGTTAGTCGCTGGATGAAAACGCTTAAGTCAGTTGCCAACTCAGTGAAAGCTGAAGTAAACGAAGAACTCCGTATCCATGAACTTCATGAAAACTTAAAAAAAGCAGAGCAGCAAAACTTAAAAGAGTTATCACCTGAACTGCAAGACTCTGTGAACGAACTGCAAAAAGCAGCACAGTCTGTCACCCACAGCTACAAAAAAGACAACCAAGAAGAAACGAAAGTTGAAAACAGTGAAAAAAAATGAAATTAATTTTTCTTTTAGTTGTCCATTTTAGAGAGTATTTATAACACTATGACTGAGCAAGCTCATTCAGGCTTTGTGGGCCATTTAATTGAGTTACGAAATCGACTCATGAAAGCACTCCTAAGCACTTTGCTGGTATTTATCGTCTTGATATTTTTTATGTACGATATTTATGATTTTATATCTGCACCCTTAGTATCAAACTTACCCAGTAACACAAGCATGATTGCTACAGATGTTACTTCTGTTGTTATAGTTCCAATTAAACTTACTCTGTTTTTAGCTTTTTTAATTGCCATACCCATGATATTGCACCAAGTTTGGGGGTTTATCGCACCCGGCTTGTATCAAAATGAGAAAAAAATGTTAGTACCCATTTTGATTTCAAGTGTGTTTTTATTTTATGGTGGGGTTAGCTTTTGTTATTTCGTCGTGCTGCCAATGATACTGGCTTTTTTCACTGCAGCAGGTCCCGAGATGATGACCTTAGCCCCTGACATAGGCAGCTATCTAAGCTTTGTTATTAAGCTTTTCTATGCATTTGGCATTGCTTTTGAAATACCGGTTGCCATTATGCTGTTATGCTGGAGCGGTGCGACAACCACTAAAAGCTTAAAAGAGAAACGCCCATATATCGTGGTCGGTGTGTTCGTGGTAGCCATGTTCTTAACCCCACCCGATGTATTGTCACAAACATTATTAGCATTACCCATGCTGTTGTTATTTGAGTTAGGCTTAATTTTGGCTGCATTTTATACCGCCAAACCCCAACAGGAATCAGAGGAATAAATGAAAAAACAACTAATTCCCTTTATTGCACTACTTACAGTTGCAGGCACAACGCACGCTAACGAAATTAATATTCAAGCATTGCAAGCCTGTACTTTTGTTGAAAACGACTTTAATCGCTTGCTTTGTTACGACAACATTATGGCAGGTAAATCACTGACTAAACCTGCAGCAAACAAACAAATTGAAAAGCCTGTAACAGGCGCCGCCGCAGTTGCGGCACCTGCGGTAGTTGCTTCATCAAACCAGGTTGTTAAGACAAAAAATGAAGATTTTGGTCTAGAGCACAAAGAAGCAACAAAAGACAATGATGATGAGATTAGTGCCGTCGTTAAAAGCGTTGAAAAAGCAGCGTATGGCGAGCTCATCATCGAACTGAAAAATGGTCAACAATGGCGTCAAATTGGCTCAGATAGTTTACGTCTAAAAGCCAATGACACAGTCGTGATTGAGCGCGGTATTTTTAATTCATTTTTATTGAAAGTTGAAGGTCAAAACCGCTCAATTCGTGTTAAGCGCACAAACTAATGAGCACACGGCTTGTTGATGCTGGCGTCAACTTAAGCAATCATCAATTTGATGATCGTCACGCCGCTGTCATACAGCGAGCTGAGGCTGCGGGTGTAACGCAAATGCTATTGATTGGCTGTGATTTACAAAGCAGCCATGACTCATTACAGCTTGCAAAGCAATTTAATCTGCTGTGTACCGCCGGAGTTCATCCCCACGATGCGAAAACAGCCACTGAGGCACTTGAGAGTGAGCTAAGCGCACTTGTTAACCATGCACAGGTGGTTGCTATTGGTGAATGTGGGCTCGATTACAATCGCGATTTTTCTCCACGTGATGTACAACGAAGCGTTTTAAGAAGACAGCTGGCACTTGCTGAAACACTTAACATGCCTGTTTATCTTCATGAGCGAGATGCCAGCGAAGATATGTTTCAGATTCTAGCCGATTACAACGTACGTGGCGTATTACATTGCTTTACAGGTGATGCATCAGCATTACAAAATTACCTGGCGCTTGGGCTTTATATTGGCGTTACAGGCTGGGTGTGTGATGAACGCCGTGGTGAACAACTACAGGCGCTTGTGCCCGACATCCCATTAGAACGTTTGCTTATTGAAACAGATGCCCCTTTTTTATTGCCAAGAACCATTAAGCCTAAACCTAAGTCTCGCCGGAACGAGCCACAGTATCTTACCTATGTATGCCAGCAAATTGCTGACTTAAAAGGCTGTGAATTTACTGAAGTGGCAAAACAAACTACACTAAACTTTCAGACATTATTTACCACAAAGGGTTAAAATGAAGCGCCTATGGTCACTATGTGGCGTACTCTTCGTTGTTTTATTCAGTCCTTATTTAAAGGCTAACCCTATCGCCGTTAGCTCGCACTTTAAGTCTCAACAAATCATAAATGTTGAGTACACGCTCGAGCCTATCACTCAGCAACAAGCATTTATCAGTAAAGATATCGACTGGCAAAAAAATCAAGCTGACACTCTTAACTTGGGCTTAAACCTGACACCCTTGTGGCTAAAGGTATCGATAAAAAATACCTCCTTGAATGATCTCACTCTGATTCTCTCAGTCGATAACCCGCTTCTTGATGAAGTCAGTGTTTTTCATGTGCAAGGTAGGCACATTCTGTCAAAGACCAAAATTGGCGACGCACTGCCGCTTGCAAATCGGCAAATAAAGAATGAGTCCTTACTTGTTCCACTCATTTTGCCTAAAGCAAGTCATACGGAAGTATTTTTAAGAGTTGAGAATGAGGGCGGATTACGTGTCCCACTTAGTCTATGGGAGCCGTCTGAATACCTTAAATATAAAAGTAAATTTAACTTACTCTATGGATTATTAGTTGGTTTTATTCTTTCTTTGGCGATCACTAACCTCGTCCTGTACGGTTTTTCAAGACGCCGTTACTTTGCCTACACAGGTATTTTACTAACCTCATTATGGTTAACACTTGCTTATATATATGGTTTTGGGTATCGCTACTTACAACCGAGTGGTTTAACATTCCAGCAGTTGGCAATCCCGAGTCTATTTTTTATAAGTGGTGCGCTATTTGTTCCTATACAACGGTGTATTTTTAGCACTGATAATAAAACCCTGAGTCGCACCCAATATTGGTTAGCCTGGGCCATGATACTGATGACAGTATTAATGTGGTTTCTCCCTAAACATTTTGCACTCTCACTGTGTTTAATCAGCTTGCCTGTATTACTACTGGTGTTTTTCATCATTGCCATGAAGCAATTTAACCAGGCGTACAAGCAACCAAGCATTGCCTTCCTTATTGGTTTATCTGCATTTTTCTCTGCGATTATTTACAGTGGTTTAGGTGTCTTTAACCCATTTAATTTAAATATTGGTATGCTTTCTCTTACGTTTGTTTGCTTCTTAATTTGTAGTCTGAGCTTATGTTATGCCGTTATTAAATTATTCTTGATGCAACGTGATGCCGAAGTCGTGTCACAACAAAACGCATTAGCAGAGAGTAAAGCGCAAGATACCTTAATGCGGGAGCGCTTAGCCCTTCAAGAACAAGCTCGGCAAGATTTAGAGGCTAACATTGAAGAGCGAACATTTGAGCTGCAAGTTACCCTACGTGAGCTTGAAGACAAAAATCGTGAGCTTGAGCAGCTCAATATGGAAGATGCATTAACTAAAACGAAAAATCGCCGTTATTTCGATAAAAAATTAATAATGGATATTCGCCGCTCTCGCCGGGAACAAACCCCGCTTAGCGTCATTATGCTCGATATTGACCATTTTAAAGCAATTAATGACAATTTTGGCCACTTAACCGGTGACCAAACCATTCAAACGACTGCAAATATTATTAAAGAACACTTAAAGCGCCCTCTCGATGAAGTCGCCCGGTATGGTGGGGAAGAGTTTGTTGTACTCTTGCCTAACACCCCCCTTGAAGGTGCCCTAATAATTGCTGAACAAATACGCAAAGCCGCTGCTAACACTGATATAATAGTTGCCGGAACAACGATTAAATTTACACTCAGTGCCGGTGTTTTCAGCGCCGTTGCAGAAGACGTTAATAAACCAAGTTTATTCACAGACTATGCCGACAAAGCCCTTTATCACGCAAAGCAAACAGGCCGTAATCGCGTAGTAAGTTATCCTCTACCAGACTAGGAGTATAAAAGCATGGCCCAATCAGGACTCGATCTTTTCCCATATACACGTATGCGCCGTATGCGCCGTGATAGTTTCTCTCGACGCCTTATGGCTGAAAACCAACTAACCGTGAATGATCTTATTTTCCCTGTTTTTGTGTTAGAAGGTAAAAACCGCCGTGAAGCCATTGAATCAATGCCGGGGATTGAGCGCCTTTCTATCGATTTATTGCTAGAAGAAGCCAAAGAGCTTGTTGAATTAGGTGTACCCGCTGTCGCGATTTTTCCTGTTACACCGAGTGATAAAAAATCACTGCTCGCTGAAGAAGCTTACAACCCTGATGCACTTGCACAACGCACTGTGCGTACACTAAAAGAAGCATTTCCAGAGCTGGGTGTAATCACTGATGTTGCACTCGATCCATTCACTGTGCATGGCCAAGACGGCATTATTGATGACGAAGGCTATGTGATTAACGATGTGACAACTGAAATACTCGTAAAACAAGCACTTTCACATGCCGAAGCCGGTGCTGATGTCGTCGCCCCATCTGACATGATGGATGGTCGCATCGGTGCAATTCGAGAAGCATTAGAAGCGCAAGGCCATATCCATACTCGCATCATGGCGTATTCTGCTAAATACGCTTCAAGCTATTATGGACCATTCCGTGATGCGGTAGGCTCAGCAGGTAATTTAAAAGGTGCCGACAAAAAAACCTATCAAATGGATCCAGCAAATTCAGATGAAGCCTTGCGTGAAGTAGCGTTAGACCTACAAGAAGGTGCAGATATGGTGATGGTTAAACCTGGCATGCCATATTTAGATGTTGTACGTCGCGTGAAAGACGAGTTTGGCGTACCAACATTTGCGTATCAAGTGAGCGGTGAATATGCCATGCATAAAGCAGCCATTGATAATGGTTGGCTTGCAGAAGAGGCAATAATCATGGAATCTTTACTGGCCTTTAAACGTGCAGGTGCCGATGGCATCCTCACTTATTTTGCTAAACAAGCAGCAACGTGGTTAAAAAATAACTAACCTAAAGTAAATAGTCTAAAAAACAGTGATTATTTCACTTTTATTAACATTTTGTATTCAATTTGTCATAGATTTTCCTTAAAGTATTGTGTCCCAATTTGGGACTCTAATCATAAATACACGGGAAAATATAATGATAAATACTAAATTAACGCCGCTCGCGCTTGTCATTGCAAGCCTGAGCGCGCCTGCCTCAGCCAACTTAATCATCTCAGAATACGTTGAAGGAAGCGCCAACAACAAAGCTGTTGAGCTTTACAACACGTCAAGCACTGAGTTATCACTCGATGGTTACACTATCTCATTGTATTCAAATGGAAATGGTGACTTAGCCTCTCCTAATAACAGCCTCACCTTAAGCGGTACCCTTGCTGCAAATGGCACATATGTGATTGCTAATGCAGGCGCTAGTGCAGAATTAATAGCAAAAGCAGATACAGATTCAACCATTACCTACTTTAATGGTGATGATGCGTTGGTATTAAGCAAAGACGGAGCAATTGTTGATAGCTTTGGTCAACTCGGTGTTGATCCAGGTTCAGCGTGGTCTGAGGGGGGAGTAACAACAGTCAATAAAACACTCCGTCGTAAAACGACTGTAACCACTGGCCGTACCGATGCAACGGCAGCCTTTAACCCAAGCGAAGAGTGGGAACAATTCGATCAAGACGATTTCAGCAACTTAGGCCTATATGGTGACAGCAGTGAACCAACACCTGAGCCAGAACCAGTAACACCACTTGTGTGTGGCGCAGAAAAAACCTTAATCAGTGCCATTCAAGGTGAAGGGGGTGATAGCCCACTTATTAACACTGAAGTAGAAGTTGAAGGCGTAGTCACTGCTGACTTCCAAGGTGATGATCAACTTAAAGGTTTCTTCATCGGCTCACTTGCGGCTGATATCGATGCAAACCCACTTACCTCTGAAGGCGTATTCGTTTATTTCGCTGATACTGATGTGACTGTTGGTGACCACGTACGTGTTAAAGGCAGCGTGGCTGAATACTACAGCGCAACACAACTGGGTGATGTTAGCCAAGTAGAAATTTGTGCGACAGGTTTAACTACCGACGCTACGGCTATCATCTTGCCAGTTGCTGACGTTGCAGACCTTGAAGCTTACGAAGGTATGCTCGTTACCCTCTCTCAACCACTTGTCGTTAATAACAACTATGGCCTTGGCCGCTACGGCGAAGTTGACTTAGGTACTGAGCGTTTATACCAAGGCACGCAAGTTGCGCTCCCAGGTGATGCTGCGAATGCAATTGAAGCTGAAAACCTGAAGAAGCAAATCTTAATTGATGATGGTTCAACCAAACAAAACCGTGATCCAATTGCTTATCCTGGCACGGGCCTCGATGCTTATAATACTCTGCGTTTAGGCGATACAGTAAATTCTATCACCGGTGTAATGGGTTACAGCTTTGACCGTTACCGTATTCACCCGACTGTGCAACCTAGTTTTACAGCAACAAATCCACGTGCAGACGCTCCTGAGCTGGCCGAAGGTGCAGATTTACGTGTTGCTAGTTTCAATGTACTGAACTACTTCAATGGTGATGGCCAAGGTGCAGGTTTCCCTACTAGCCGCGGTGCAGACAGTGAAGAAGAGTTTATTCGTCAACAAGCGAAAATCGTCAGTGCAATCACTGCAATTCAGGCAGATGTGATTGGCTTAATGGAAATCGAAAACGATGGCTTTGGTGAAAATAGCGCTATCGCCAGCCTAGTCGCAGCACTCAATGATGAAGACGTAAACAACAGTTATGCTTTTGTTGACTTTAACGTCCCACAAGTAGGCACTGACGCGATTACAACGGCAATTATCTATCGTGCAAATAAAGTAACCGAGGTTGGCACAGCCGCGCATACTACGGTTGCACCATTTGATTACAGTAATCGTCCGCCAATTGCACAAAGTTTTAAATCGCTAGAAACAGAAGAGGTTTTCACTGTTGCTGTTGCGCATTTAAAATCAAAAGGTGGCTGTGGCAGTGCCGAAGGCAATAATGCAGATTTAGGCGATGGCCAAGCATGTTGGAATGAAATTCGAGTTGCGGGTGCCAATGCCTATGCAGATTGGTTAGCCACTCATCCTACGGGTGTCGCAGATGACGATGTCATTTTGGTTGGCGATATGAACGCTTATGCCATGGAAGACCCTATCCGTGCATTTGCAGACAAAGGCCTTAAGAGTGCTGTTACAGAGTTAGATGGTAACACATTAGGTTATTCTTATAGCTTCTCTGGTCGTATTGGTAGCCTTGATCATGCATTAGTATCTGAATCACTGCTTGGTAAAGTAGTTGCAGCGACAGATTGGCATATCAATGCCGATGAGCCAATTAGCTTAGACTATAATCTTGAATACAAGTCATCAACTCAACAAGCAAGCCTCTATGCAGACAATGCTTATCGAGCATCGGATCATGACCCAGTCATCATTGATATTAAATCAGAGCCAGCACCAGAGCCTATTCCTGAGCCACAAGCCCCAGTAATAAGCCCAGAGCAAGCTTTTGAAGTACTTGAAAATAGCGCGATTGGTACTGTCATTGGCCAACTTGAATTCAGCGATGCTGATGCTGAGTATACGCCTGTTGTAAAATTCATTGTTTCTGGTGAAAACGCAGATGCGATATCAATCGACGCACTCGGTCAAATCAGCCTTACGAAAGAACTTGATTATGAGTTCGAAAATAAACTAACACTTATGATCCGCGCTGAAGATAGCGCAGGTAACTTATCGGAAGCGCAACTACTTTACATCAATGTGAAAAATGATGAAGCTGACGATAAAGCTAACGATGAAGATGAAGATAAAGACGATTCTGGCTCATTTGGCTGGCTGAGTTTACTTGCTTTACCTTTCGTGGCTGTACGCCGCCGCTTTAAAGCATAAACATTAAAAAGGCCGCAATTGCGGCCTTTATTCATCCTGCGATTTAAGCCTTACACTCTACATGTGCCTTAAATGTACTAGAGCCTTTGTTTACTTTATACAACTTCGTAATTGCTAATTGCTGCTCTTCATTAATTTGCCAATTACTAAAATGGTATTTTTCACCATTCTCAAGGCTAATCTTAAACACCGTAAGAAAGGCCACTTTCTTAAACTCAATGGCTTTAATCTCTTCAGCATTTATATAACGCTTACCAAAACCACGAGAATAGCAAATACCTGCTTTGTAGCAGTGTAAAAAACGGATCTGCAAAAAGTTTAATACCGTGATAAACAGTAAAACTGGCAAAATAAACATCAGTAATGACGTACCAATAATGTTAACACTAAATGCAACAAGACTAGCCAGCACTAACTTGCTTCCCTGTACGGTCCAATTTGGACTTAACTTAATCGTTTTCATGAGAATATATCTTTAATTTTTAATAAAAATAAGCAGGACTTTTAATACAAAATGATTAACTAATCATTCGCAAGGCAATTCTACACCGTTCAAAAAAGGTACACAAGGTACAGAATAAGACTTTTAGACTAGAACAAAATGATTAATTCACAACTTACTAAAAAGCATAGCTTTTTAGATTAAAAATAAATTTGTACAAAAATCATGCACATCAAACCACTTAGTACTTATTTGGTAATTATGAAAATAAAACCAATACTAAAAGTCGTGATCATATTGGGAACATTAATAAAGAAGCACTGAATAGAAGATTAATTTAGATGTGTTATTTGTAATCGAGCTTGGCGGGCAATAAAAAACCCGCAACAAGTGCGGGTTTTTTGAAGAAATTAAAAGGCTAATTACTTAGCAGCTTTTTTCTCTTTTTCTGCAGCGATTACAGTTTCAGCTACGTTTTGTGGACATGGTGCGTAGTGTGAGAACTCCATAGAGAACTGACCACGACCAGACGTAATAGTACGTAAGTGACCGATGTAACCGAACATTTCAGAAAGTGGTACTTCACCCTTGATGCGAACGCCCATTGCGCCTGCTTCTTGGTCTTTGATCATACCACGACGACGGTTAAGGTCACCGATTACGTCACCTACGTTGTCTTCTGGTGTGAACACGTCAACTTTCATGATTGGCTCAAGAAGTTGTGCACCCGCTTTAGGGATAGACTGACGGAAAGCGCCTTTAGCAGCGATTTCGAACGCGATTGCTGATGAGTCAACTGCGTGGAAAGCACCGTCGAAAAGTTCTACTTCAACGTCTAATACTGGGAAGCCAGCTAGAACACCTTCATCCATCATAGACTTAAAGCCTTTCTCAACTGCAGGCCAGAATTCCTTAGGAACGTTACCACCAACAACTGAAGACGTGAATGTGAAACCTGAGTTAGGCTCACCTGGCTTGATGCGGTAATCAATTTTACCGAATTGACCAGAACCACCAGATTGTTTCTTGTGCGTGTAGCTATCTTCGATTTCTTTCGTGATAGTTTCACGGTAAGCAACCTGAGGTTGACCAACAACTAGGTCTACGCCGTAAGTACGCTTAAGGATATCTACTTTGATATCTAAGTGAAGCTCACCCATACCTTTAAGGATGGTTTCGCCTGAATCTTCGTCAGTTTCAACTTGGAATGAAGGATCTTCTGCAACCATCTTACCGATCGCGATACCCATCTTCTCGTTACCGCCTTTGTCTTTAGGCGCAACAGCGATTGAGATAACTGGATCAGGGAAGATCATCGCTTCAAGTGTACATTCGTGCTTAGGATCACAAAGCGTGTGACCAGTTTGAACGTTCTTCATACCAACAACAGCGATGATGTCACCCGCTTGCGCTTCAGAGATCTCGTTACGGTCGTTAGCTTGCATCTCAACCATACGGCCGATACGCTCAGTTTTACCTGTTGCTGAGTTAAGTACTGTGTCACCTTTTTTCATACGACCTGAGTAGATACGAACGAATGTAAGTGCACCGAAACGGTCGTCCATGATTTTGAACGCTAGCGCTTTAAGTGGCTCATCAGCAGAAACTGTTGCTACTTCACCTGTCGCTTCACCTGTTTCTGGATCAGTTAGAGGCTGTGGATCAACTTCTGTAGGCGCAGGTAGGTAATCTACAACCGCGTCTAGTACTAATTGCATACCTTTGTTTTTGAATGCAGAACCACAGAACGTTGGGAAGAACGCAAGATCACGAGTACCTTTACGGATACAACGCTTGATTTCTT
Organism: Pseudoalteromonas sp. MT33b; assembly: GCF_014117385.1. Classification (NCBI taxonomy): domain Bacteria; kingdom Pseudomonadati; phylum Pseudomonadota; class Gammaproteobacteria; order Alteromonadales; family Pseudoalteromonadaceae; genus Pseudoalteromonas; species Pseudoalteromonas sp. MT33b. The sequence continues at coordinate 3,423,304 of NZ_CP059831.1, forward strand.
CTAATGAAGGCATTTCACCTTCCATGTACGCTTCCATTAGCTCGTCGTCTTGCTCAACAGCAGACTCGATTAGCATCTCATGGTATTCTTCAACTTTGTCTACCATGTCAGCTGGAACGTCTTGTACTTCGTAGTTTTCAGGAAGACCTGTCTCGTCCCAAACGTATGCTTTTTTCTCAAGTACGTCTACAACACCACAGAATTGGTCTTCGATACCGATTGGTAAAGTCATAACTAGTGGGTTAGCACCAAGTACTTTTTCTACTTGACCAACTACGCGGTAGAAGTCAGCACCCATACGGTCTAGTTTGTTTACGAAGATTACACGTGCAACTTCTGATTCGTTCGCATAACGCCAGTTAGTTTCTGACTGTGGCTCAACACCACCAGAACCACAGAATACACCGATACCACCGTCTAGTACTTTAAGTGAACGGTATACTTCTACTGTGAAGTCAACGTGTCCCGGAGTATCGATAACGTTTAAGCGGTGGCCTTTCCACTCACAAGTTACAGCTGCTGATTGGATTGTAATACCGCGCTCAGCTTCTTGTTCCATGAAGTCAGTAGTAGACTCACCGTCGTGTACCTCACCAGTCTTATGAATTTTACCCGTAAGCTTAAGGATACGCTCAGTGGTGGTAGTTTTACCCGCGTCAACGTGGGCGAAAATACCAATATTTCTGTACTTCGATAAATCTGCCATTATTTTACTCTTAATAAAGTCGAAAAATTATTCGGCGGGAGTATAGCATTACTTAAAGCGAACATCACCATAGAAGTCGCTTAAAATGCAATCAATTTTATAAAATTTTTATATGCAAAGGATAAGCGGCACTTTTTAAAGTGCCGTTAAAGTGATGTTAAGGTGCCAAGGAGTCATTTTATGTCTCCAAAAATAAAAAGAGATTCGAAATAATGCGAAAAAACGCCTAATCAAATGCCATCTCAGGAATCTCACCCGAGACAATAAGTTTGCCTTGTGTCTTTGCAATAATCTCATCAACCGAAACACCTGGGGCACGCTCTAATAAATGAAATGCACCGTCTTTAATTTCTAATAACGCTAAATCGGTGATCACTTTATTAATACAACCAACACCAGTGAGCGGTAAACTACACTCTGTTAGTAGCTTTGATTCACCGTGTTTATTGGCGTGCGTCATGGTGCAAATAATGTTTTTCGCTCCTGCCACTAAATCCATTGCGCCTCCCATGCCTTTAACTAACTTTTTCGGGATCATCCAACTGGCAATGTTACCGTTTTGGTCAACTTCAAAGGCACCCAGTACGGTTAAATCGACATGCCCGCCACGGATCATGGCAAAGCTTTCTGCAGAGTTAAAAATAGCCGCCCCCGTTGCTGCGGTGACCGTTTCTTTACCAGCGTTGATCATATCGGCATCGACTTGATCTGCGCTTGGGTAGGGCCCCATACCGAGCAAGCCATTTTCTGATTGCAGCATCACTTCGATGCCATCAGGGACATAATTCGCGACTAAGGTTGGAATTCCAATGCCTAAATTAACGTAGTAACCGTCTTGTAATTCCATCGCCACGCGTTTAGCGATTTGTTCTCGTGATAATGCCATCTGCGTGCTCCTTATTGGCTCTCTTGCTTAGTGGTTACTTTCTCGATGCGTTTTTCAAATTCACCTTTAATCACGCGGTCAATATAGATACCCGGTGTGTGAATTTGACTTGGCTCAAGCTCCCCTGGCTCAACGATTTCTTCAACTTCAAGAACCGTAATTTTGCCCGCGGTTGCCGCCATCGGGTTAAAATTCATTGCCGTATGTCGATAAATACAATTGCCGTAACGGTCTGCTTTCCACGCTTTTACTATCGCAAAGTCACCCGTAATACTTGGCTCTAATAAATAATCGCGACCATTAATATTGCGGGTTTCTTTACCCTCAGCGACCGGTGTACCCACACCCGTCGCGGTATAAAATGCAGGAATACCCGCACCACCAGCACGCATTTTTTCAGCTAAGGTGCCTTGCGGTGTGAGCTCAACCTCAAGCTCACCGTTTAATAATTGCTGCTCAAATAACGCGTTTTCGCCGACATACGACGCCACCATTTTGCGGATCTGCTTGTCTTCGAGCAACACACCTAAGCCAAAACCATCTACGCCGCAGTTATTCGACACCACGGTTAAATCACGCGTGCCTTGACGTTTAATTTCAGCAATTAGACCTTCGGGAATGCCACATAAGCCAAAGCCGCCAGCGATGACAGTCATGCCATCTTCAAGGCCTGCCATAGCATCACTATACGTTGTTACTACTTTATCAAAACCAGCCATGGGCTCCTCCTATTGTGCTGTCCAACCGCCATCAATGGCGATTGCTTGCGCAGTAATGTTTCTTGCTGCATCCGCCATTAAAAAGCTCACGGTATGCAGTATTTCATCTAAGCCGATAAATGCCTTTTTCGGCATAGGAGCAAGCATAATGGTGTCGATCACTTGCTGCTCAGAAATGCCATGTTCTTTCGCTTGAGACGCTATTTGCTGCTCCACCAGCGGGGTTTTCACATACGCCGGACACACCGTATTAATCGTGATGTTGGCATCGCCAGTTTCGAGTGCCATGGTTTTTGCAAAGCCAATTAAGCCATGTTTTGCGGCGATATAAGCCGACTTATACTTAGAGGCGACCATGGCATGAATTGAGCCAATGTTAATGATGCGACCAAAATCTTGCTTACGCATACGCGGCAATACCGCTTTGGTCATCATTGCCGGACCAACAAGCATTACCTGTTGTAAAAACTGCCATTTATCTGCCGGAAAGTCTTCAAGCTTGGCAACATGCTGGATACCCGCATTATTAATAAGAACATCAATCGGCTGATTTAGCTCAGTGAAAAATTGCTCTATCGCAGTGCTGTCTGCCACATTCAGTGCATAGCCTTCAGCGCTGCCGCCTTGCTCTACAATTCCTGCTGCTGCTTGCTGCGCCGCATGTTGATTTAAATCAGTGACAATAATGGTATGCCCTTGCATCGCAAGTTGCTGGGCAATATACAGCCCAATACCACTGGCAGCACCGGTAATTAAAACTGTTTTGCTCATCGGGTTACTCCTCTAAAAACTCACTGATAAGCTGCGCCTTAGGCGCAATTGAGAACAGGCCATCAAGGTGCCCCCAACCGCCTTCGATTTCAGAAAGCGTGACATCTTTACCTTGCGCTTTCATGGTTTCATACACAGCGCGCATGTTTTCAGGGCGTAGCAATAAGTCGTTACTTGCAGGAAGCAGTAAGGTTTTTGCAGATACGTTTTTAAGTGCACTGGTTAAATCACTTTGCATACCCGCCGTAAATAATTGTGATGCCCGGACCAAATACAATACATGGTTCGCATCTTGAGTTTGCGCACGCGCCATTGCACGCTGTGCAAGCACTTGGTTTAATTTAGGCAAAGTGCGAATGTCTTTTAACGCCCCGTCATCTAGAACGTTAAAATCTGGGAAACTGGCATTGTAAATAATCGGGTGCATTGCATCTTGAGTGATATTGAGCATGGTTGCAGCAAGCCCCTCTAACGGGCGCTCTTTGCCATAGTAATTACCTTGTTGCCAATTTTTATCAAGGCGAATTGGTAAAGCCCATTTTTCAAGTGCTGCGACAGTCCATGCGTCCATCGTTGCCGCACCAATGACATGAATTAAACGCTCTACTTTATCGGGGTAACGTGTTGCCCATTCAAGCGCTTGAAACGAGCCCATAGATGCGCCCATTACTGCATGTAATTTATTAATGCCTAGGCTGTCTAATAAACGCTTTTGCACATTAACAAAGTCAGTGATCGTCACAACAGGAAAATCCAAACCATAGGGTTTACCCGTTTTTGGGTTAATCGATGCTGGACCTGTGGTGATCACATTAGAATCGTGCCAATTCGCATTCACTAAGGTGTCTGAACTGATCACAAAATATTTATTAGTATCAATCGCCTTACCTGGGCCGATGATCGCATCCCAATACCCTGGTAATGCATCATCTGCTTTATATTTACCCGCAGCATGTGAGGTACCCGAAAAATAATGGGTAATTAAAATCACATTATCTTTGTTGGCATTTAATTTACCGTAACTTTCCCAACCAATATCGACTTTAGGTAAAGTCACGCCAGAGACAGTGGTAAAGTCCTTTGTCGTAAAATGCTGTTTTTCTACCAGCATTGTCTGAGGTGGTGTGTTATCAGCAGCAAACGCTGTGCAACTAAATACAACCAACCATAGCAACATTATTAATTTAGTTTTCATTGCTGTTCCTTAAAATAAAATAAAGAGTCCAAGTGCCAATGCCACACCTATGAGCGGAATAACCGCTGTTAGCGCTGCCATTGACCAATAAGCGCGTTGATGCGTTTCTTTACAGATAGCGCGTATGGTCGTTACCACATAGCCATTATGCGGCAAGGTGTCGAGTGCGCCCGAGCTAATTGCCACCACACGGTGTAGTTGCTCTGGGTTCACACCCATATCTAAATACCCAGGTGCGACAAGGGGTAATGCAATGGCTTGCCCGCCAGAAGCCGAACCAGTTAAACCCGCAATGACACTCACGGCAACCGCAGCCCCTACAAGTTCATTGCCAGGCATATGCGTCATTACATCCACAGCAGCAGTAAACGCAGGTGACACCTTAGCCACCGCACCAAAACCAACAACTGCTGCGGTATTACCAATAGCGACCAATGCCCCGGTTGTGCCCACATTAATGGCATTCCCCATATCGTGAAAATGCTTAAAGTTAATAATCACAATACTTAACACCCCTCCCAGCAACGCAACGATCAATGCTGTTTGCTGTAACACATCGTGTAAAGTAAATGATAAAAGCAGTACCACAATCAAAGGGATCACACCCGTAATTGGGTGCGGGCGACGACGTTCAATTATTACCGGGTCGTCATCACGCGCTTCAAAAGTTTCGCCATTAGCCACCGCTTTTTTGATCATTTTGTTTAACCAAAAATAGCCTGCTATAGCCATGAAAATAGCCACCACTAAACTCACTTCCCATGCAGCATAAGGCGAGGTACCTAAGTGCTTCACGGGGATCCAGTTTTGGATTTCAGGTGAACCAGCCGAGGTCATGGTAAAGGTCACTGAGCCAAATGCGAGGGTCGCTGGAATAAAACGGCGCGGTAAATTGGCATCTTTAAACAAACTAAGTGCCATTGGGTAGACAGAAAACGCTACGATAAACACGCTAACGCCACCATACGTTAATACAGCACACGCAATCACCACAGCAAGCACCGCGTGCTTCATGCCTAGTTTACCCACAATATAACTTGCCACACTGTCTGCCGCACCCGTGTCTTCCATAAACTTACCGAATAAAGATCCCAGCAAGAACATAAAGAACCACGCACTTAAGAAACTAGCAAAGCCGTCCATATAGGAATTGATAAAGTTTGAGTCAGCCGACACAGGAAAAATAGCCATGCCACTACTGAGTGCGACAAGTAGCGCACAGATTGGCGCGGCAATAAATAAATTTACCCCACGCAACGTTAAAATGATCAGCAGTATTAAACCGCCTAACAGTCCTATCATGCTCAGCATAGACATTCCTATAATTATTGTTATTAAACAGATGAGGTGACATCGGAATAATGCATTCAGTCTTACCTTAAGCGCCAAAAAAAGACATAACACTAAGGTACTATCTGCTTTAAAAATAGCTTAAAAGCTTGATAAATAAAGGCCTATAGCGGGTATAGCACTATGGTACTAATTCATTTTTCGCAACTATCTTCTACATTAACTGACAGGTGACACGGGCAAATATTATGAGTCTTAGGCAACATCATCGTGAGTGGCCACAAGACAAATGACAACAATAACAAGGAATACAACATGATAAAGCTTAACCCAAAAGTCGCGCCACTTACTCTGGCAGTCTCCCTTGCTTTAGCAGGTGTGAATGCGCAAGCAGCTGATCAAGCAGAACCTGCAGCCAAGAAAGGTGAACTTGAACGCATTCAGGTAACAGCGCGTAAAACCGTTGAAAACCTACAAGAAGTACCTGTTGCAGTGACCTCAATTGGTGCTGAAGAGCTGGCTGAAAATGGCATATCAGTGATGACCGAAGTTCAACAGTTTTCACCTAACACCACACTACAAGCAAGCCGTGGTACTAACTCAACCATTACTGCATTTATTCGTGGCGTAGGTCAGCAAGATCCACTGTGGGGCTATGAGCCTGGTGTCGGTATCTATATTGACGACGTCTATTTAGCGCGTCCACAAGGTGCGGTACTCGACCTACTAGACGTACAACAAATCGAAGTACTTCGTGGTCCACAAGGGACGCTGTATGGTAAAAATACCATTGGTGGCGCAATTAAGTATGTCACCAAAGAAATGAGCGGCGATGCCATGTTAAATGTGCAGGGCACAGTGGGTAGCTACAACCAAAAGGACCTTAAAATCACAGGTCAACTGCCTATTGTTGACGAAAAACTGTATGTGGGCTTTGGGTTTGCTACATTAAACCGTGATGGCTTTGGTGAGTTTTTAACCTCAGCACTTGATAACCAAGACCGCGAAAACTACAACAAAGATGTCACTGCAGCTCGTGTTACATTAGAATACACACCAACAGATGACTTATTCTTCCGCTTAGCGTGGGATAAAACAGAAGATAAATCGAACGCCAAAGGCGGCTACCGTTTACTACCAAGCTTACTCACGGATGCGCCAGTCCCCGACAGTGTATACGACTCATACACCAGCTTACCAACATGGAACAAAGTTGAACTTGAGGGTTACAGCTTAACTGCACGTTGGGATATGAGCGACCGCACCAGTGTTAAATACATCGGTTCGAGCCGTGAAAGTTATTCACCAACCAATATTGACTTTGATAACACCTCACTGCCTATTTTTGACGTACCGGCTATTTACGATGACGAACAAACGACACACGAAATTCAACTAAACCATCAAGGTGATAACTACAAGTTGGTGTCAGGCCTTTACTATTACGATGGTGAGTCATGTGGTCAATTTGAGGCTATTTTAGGTGTGTTAGGTCAAAGCTTAGGCGCTGCGGGATTAACGCGTGAAGTAAGCGGCTGTAGTAATTCAAATAGTAAAGCAGCCTATATACAAGGCTCGATTGATTTGAGTGAAAAATGGTCAATGACATTAGGTGCGCGCTACACCAAAGACAGCAAAGAGGCCATTGTTAACAACGGCCTTGTATTTGACATTGTTTATCCTGAATCAGACTGGATCCCAGGTTATGTGCGCCCAGAAGGCCAGCTAGTCCCTACCGTACTTGATGATGAAGAAGAGTGGTCACGCTTTACACCTCGTGCAGGTGTTGAGTACCAATACTCAAACGACATTATGTTCTTCGCAAGTTATGCGCAAGGCTTTAAATCAGGCACATTCAACCCGCGTGCAACAACCGCAGAGCCAGCTGCACGACCAGAAATTGTTGATTCTTTCGAAATGGGTATGAAGAGCGAATGGAACAATAACTTACGTGCAAACGTCACCGTATTTACCCTTGATCATAAAGACCGCCAATATATTTCTGTACTACCGGGCGACAGTGCAGCTGATTTAAACCAACGTTTAGGTAACATTGGTGAATCTAAATCAGACGGTATTGAGCTTGAACTTAATTACGTAGCAACAGAATCACTCAGCTTTGATGCCTCAGTCGGTTATATCGACAGTAGCTTCGACAATGTTATTGATTACAATCCTGAAACAGGTGAAGCATTTGACAAGTCAGACCGCTTTAGCGTTTCAAATACGCCTGATTTAACCTTTAATTTAGGTGCAACATACCGTATGTACACTGAAATGGGTGACTTTGTCGTCAATGGTAATTACTACTACCGTGGTGATTATGCACTGTTCGAAGAAGACAGCCTATTAACGCAAGATGCTTACGGTATCTTCAACATGGGTGTGACATGGTACAGCACTGATGGTCATTGGACGGCGGGTCTTTACGGTAAAAACTTAACCGACGAAGAGTACATGATTGGGGGTTACCAATTCGTAGCACCTGATCCGAGCGACCCTACCGATACTAGCAAATACACCCCAGGTTTAGGGGGTGATAATACGCTAATCGGTTACTACGGCGACCCTCGCACTGTCGCTTTCACCGTAGGTTACCGTTTCTAAATCCTTGTGTGAGAAAGGTTTGCCTGATACTTCCCCTCAGGCAAACCTTGTTTCCAACTGTAAAATCACTTATAACATAACGCATTGGAGAATCGAGGGAATGTCTTTAGCTGTGAACACCATAATCGCCGATGATCATCCGTTATTTAGAAGTGCACTTCGTCAAGCGGCCGCAACATCTGTGCCTGAAGAACACATAAAAGAAACCAGTGATATTGATGGCTTATTTACATTATTAGCCGCTCACCCAGAAATTGAGCTGATTTTTTTAGATCTCACCATTCCTGGTGCAAATGGTCTGCAAGCCCTGTCGCAATTGCGTAATCACTACCCCGATATTTTAGTCATTATGGTCTCAGCCAATGAAACACCCGCCATTATTAAACAAGCAATGAGCCTAGGTGCAGCTGGCTATATTCCTAAGTCATCGTCTCTTGATGTGATCAGCGAAGCAATTAGTCATGTGCTAAATGGCGATACGTGGTTACCTCCTGAAGTTGATTTAACCGATGTGGTAATCAATGATGAGCAGAGTGAGTTTGCTCGTAACCTTGAAAAACTCACCCCACAACAATACCGCGTGCTGGCGATGATTGCCGATGGTTTACTCAATAAACAAATTGCTTTTGAAATGTCGATTCAAGAAACCACCATTAAACAGCATGTATCAGCCATTTTACGCAAACTCAATGTGTATAACCGTACTCAGGCAGGTATTTTATTTAATCAGCTTTCGCAGGTTGGTAAAATAGAAGACAACTAAAATAGAAGACAACGAGTACTGTACTAAACCCACATTAATAAACCACAGCAATAAACGCGACTCCCGTTTTTATTTAAAATTCCCATTAGTGGGAATTTACCTTCCGCATTAAAAACAAAAAACTATATATTTTAATAACTTAAACCTTGGCACACTCCTCGCTTATGTGTTCGTAAAAAGCATATACCGATAAAAATGAACGCTAAGGATAATCACGTGTACTCAACAAGCAAAAAGCTTAGACAAAAACTCATACTACAAACCATCACCTTTCTTACCATCACATTCAGTGCTTTTTCTGTGCATGCAGACGAACTCGACCAATGGATCGTTGAGTTAATGCAAAAAAGAAATATCCCAGGGTTGCAGCTAGCTGTCGTGCAAAATAATAAAATAACCAAAACTGCCAACTATGGCACTGCAAATATTGAAGATAATATTGCCGTTGATTCAACTACTTTATTTGCTATTAACTCAGTCACCAAAGCGTTTGTCGGCGTAGCCCTAATGCAACTGGTTGAGCAAAAGAAACTAACCCTTGATGCGCCTATTTCCACTTACCTACCAGACCTCCCTAAACAGTGGCCCCCAATCACAACAAGGCAACTAATGAGCCACACGTCTGGTTTACCTGAGATTTTAAAAGATGGCATTGGTAATTTAATCTCCGATCAAGGCCCTGATCACGCGTGGCAACGAGTACAAACTATGCCATTAGAATTTAATACAGGTACTCGTTTTAAATATAACCAAACAAATTACGTTATTGTCGGTCAGCTTATTAACAAACTCTCAGGCATGCCTTTTCAGGAATTTATTCAAAAAAACCAGTTACAACAGGCCGAAATGAACAGAACAATTGAAGCAGGCTTTAACAACCTCAATAACGTCGTAAAACACTCAGCGAGACGATACGAAAACCAAGGCAATGACCTTTAAACTCTAGAGAAGCGATTTTTTCTCCTCTATTGCAAACAGCCGCGGGCATGGCTTCTACAGCAACTGAGCTGGCACATTGGCTAATTGCATTACAAACAAATCAATTAATGGGGGCTGATAGTGTGCGCAAAATGTGGACCCCTACTCGTTTATTAAATGGCAATACGCAAGGGTTTAACCAACGTTTAAATGGCTATAGCCTCGGCTGGCCTGTAATGGCGAGAGAAGAACACCCTGCGATAGCTGCTGTAGGTGGCGATAGAGCAGGTGTGTTTGTTTACCCTGAAGATAATATGTCAATCGTCATTTTAACCAACTTAATTGGCGCACTTCCCTCGCAGTTTGTTGATGAAATTGCCGGTTTTTATATCCCTGAAATGAAACGTGAGAATGGCTTTGGTTTAAGCAAAAATCTTAAAAAACTATGGCAAGTACTTGAAGTTCAAGGCTATGAAAATGCAATTGAAGCAGCACACATATTGAGCCAAAAAGAGCACATCCAATTTGATGAAAAAAATATTAACCAGTGGGGCTATTCACTTATCAATCAAGATAAGCTCAATGAAGCATTAGCCATTTTTAAACTCAACACACACCTTTTCCCAAATAGCTACAATACCTTTGATAGCTTGGCAGAAGCTTACTGGTATTTGGGTTACCACAAACACGCAATCGCCAACTATAATCATGTGCTTACGCTACAACCTGATAACGCGCATGCGAAAAAGCAACTGGCTAAGCTTGCAAAATTAAATCAATAAACGCCGTTTTTATACGCTGTCCCACTTTTGATTTATTAATCCCGGAAGTGGGAATTTCCGCATTCACAAAAACATAAAAATCCATATAATTCATAAACTTAAATATTGGCATGTTCCTCGCTATTGTATTTATTAATTAAAAACACAATGAAACATAGCCAATGGATTTAGATAGCACCTTAAAACCTAGCAATAAGCCAAGTCAGCGTAAAAAGTTGATCATTGGCGTCTTAATTATAAGCACGTTGCTTGTAATGTGGTTGGTCAAATCATGGCTCGCCCCCACGACGCTCTTGGCCAAGCAACTGCAAATCGCCACCGTTAAAAAAGCCGATTTTATAGTGAAGATACGCGGTTTTGGTCGTTTAAAACCCAAATTCCAACGCTATTTAACCAATACCGATACTGCCATGGTCGAGGCTATCCATGTTTACCCTGGCACCTTAGTGACTAAAGACACGGTTATACTCAGCTTAATAAACCCGCAACAAGCACAACGTTTATCGGTTGCACGATTAGAACTCGCCCGCCAAAAAGCCAGTGTCAATGAGCAACAAATTAACCAGCAAAGTGAACTACTTGAACGCCAAGCTAACCTCGCGATTTTAAAAAGTGAATTACAAAGTGCAGAGCTTAGAGCCGATGCCGAAAGCAAATTAGTTGAGCAAGGTATTGTTTCAAGCTTAGATTACAAACGCAGTTTACTCAGTGTCGCACAACTAACCGAACGCGTTAACATCGAAAAGCAACGCCTTATGCAACTAAAAGAAATGCACCTACAGCGCGATAAAATTCAGCAAGAGTTATTAAGCCAATTTGAGCTGAATTATCAGGTAGAACAACACGCATTTGATGAACTGCAAATCAAAGCTGGTATCGATGGCATGCTGCAAGAGCTCAATGTAGAACTTGGACAAAACCTCATGCCGGGCACCCGCCTTGCTGTTGTGGGTTCAAATAAAGCACTCAAAGCTGAGCTCAGTGTACAGCAAGCCGATGCAGAAAAAGTGGCACTTAATATGACAGCTAAAGTAAACACCTTTAGCCAAGCGGGTCAGGGAGAAGTAAGCGCTAAAGTGACCCGAATTGACCCTATCGTGACCGACGGTCGCGTGATCATAGAACTTGATTTAGAAGGGACGCTGCCTGCCAATGCTCGACCCGACTTAAGCATCGAAGGCTATGTAGTGAGTAATATCATCCCCGATGCATTAACCATTAATGTACCGCAAAGAGCAACGGCGCACAGCCATGCCACTCTTTTTAAACTCAATCCAAGTACTCAGTTAGCAGCGCCAATTAATATCGAATTTGGTACACTCAGTGACAACCAAATTCAACTTTTGAGCGGCGCCACTGAGGGCGAACAGCTGATCATTTCAGATCTTTCTAAATGGCAGCATTTGGCAACAATAAAAATCGAACAGGACAGTTTATGAAAACCAATACGCTTATCTCATTAAACAATATCGCCAAAGTCTATCGCGGCCAAAATGTTGAAACCTATGCATTAAAAAACATCAGTCTGAACATTAATCAAGGTGACTATATTTGCATTAGCGGCCCCTCTGGCTGTGGTAAATCAACGCTGCTTTCACTACTGGGCTTGCTTGATAGCCCTACAGGTGGCGACTATTTCATTAAAGATGTCGACACTAAAACCCTCGATATGGATAAACAAGCAGAGTTGAGAAATCTACATATTGGCTTTATTTTTCAGTCGTTTAATTTAATTGATGAACTATCTGTATTCGATAACGTTGCACTACCTCTCACCTATAGAGAGCCCGCAATGAGCCAAAACGACATTGAAGCGGCAGTAAAGCAAGCACTCGATGAAGTAGAAATGGGCCACCGTGCTCAGCATAAACCCAATCAATTATCGGGTGGTCAACAGCAGCGCATTGCTATCGCCCGTGCGCTGGCTGGTAAACCCAGCATTCTATTAGTGGATGAGCCAACGGGTAACTTAGACTCAAAAAATGGTGATGCGGTTATGGACTTGCTCGATGAGCTAAATAAAAAAGGCACCACGATTTGCATGGTTACCCACGACTTACGTTACGCAGGACGTGCCAAAACCCAGCTAAAACTACTCGATGGCGAAATTATTTCCTACTCAGAGGCGCGTCAAGCCTCAGATCACTTAGCAGCCACTGAACACAATGAAGAAAGTGCAGAGGTGATCTAACATGAAACTAACCAAAATACGCACTCAATTGAGTTTAGCGTGGGCATCTCTAATGAATGCTCCCGGCTTTGTAACGGCGGTTATCGCAACATTGGCACTCACCCTCGCCACCTTGTTTGTGGTACTCAGTTTAGTAAACAGCTACTTTTTAAAGCCACTAGATGTCTACGATGAAAATCGCATGGTGGTCGTTGAACAATCCCTTACTTATGATGACTACGACGCCACCGGCTTTCAAAGCTATCAGTCGATGGTGCATTGGCTCAAGCATAATCAAAGCTTCGAGCAAAGTATGATGATCAATGCTGGCGAGGAAATCTTTGCCAACCTCGATGGCCAACCAAAAGAACCGGTACTTTATGTGGGCGGCAATTATTTTGACTTGTTGCACACCCCATTCATACTAGGGCAAGGTTTTGACCTTGGCGAAACACTAGAAACACCCGACGATCGCGTAGTGATTTCAGCCAACTTTTGGCGCAAGCATTACAGCAGCGATCCGAATATTATTGGTAAGACACTCTCAGTAATGGCCGGTAAAACCGATTATGTTCACCGTATCGTGGGGGTTGTTGATGATTCATTTAGCCCACCTTATATGTTTAAAGCAAGTGATGTTGAAGTGTGGTTTCCATCAAGCGCCGACCGTCGTTTTTTTCACAATGAAGACTGGCAAAGCCCGTGGACAAACACCTTTAAAAACTTAAAGCTAATTGCCGTTTTAAAACCCGGCGTAACAATTGAGCAAGTTAAAGTCGACTTAAAACAACAAATTGACACCATAAAATCAGAATGGCTCAACAATGGCGGCATTACCGATGTAAAACCCGAAGTAACCGCCTATCGCGACGTTGAATTAGGCAAAAATGATGACTTAAGCTTAATGATGCTTGCAGGAGCCGTGGGCTTATTAATCATTGCGGTGCTGAACGTCAGTACTTTATTTTTCTCGCGTGCGCTGGCGCAACATAAAACCCTCGCTTTGCAAGCAGTGCTCGGTGCTAAACGAAAAACCTTGTTTAATAGCATATTCTTACAGTCACTGATTCTAATGACTTTGTCGGTCAGTATTGCACTGTTTTTAGCAGTCTGGGGCATTCGCTTATTTAAAGTATTGGCCGAAGGGCGTTTACCCTTGGTTAATAGCCTTGCTGTTGATAGTACACTGGTGATCGTTGCAGTGCTTTTATGTATTGCACTTGCCACTATTTTCTCACTGATAACAGCGCGTTTAGTGAATTACAAAACCCTAAACACGCAAATGCAGAACAGTGGTAAAGGCGGGGTATCACAAGTATCTGGCCGTACGGTACGCATTTTAATTGGCTCACAAATGTTTGTTGCCGCTCTACTCGTTAGCTTTTCGGTAATGGTTGTAAGCAAAGCCCTCGGTACGATTAACCGCCCTTTAGGCAGTGACACTGAGAACCTCTATTTTGCCAACCTGTTCCAGCCAAATAATCAAATGTCATTGGCTGAGCGCTACGAACACATGCTGCAATACAAGCAAGTTTTACTGAATAGCGAAGGCATTGAAGATGTGGCTCTCGGTCACAGCCCGGTGTCGCCAAGACAAAACGCCAATACCCTGACTGATGTTAATGGTAAAAGCTCAATTTTCTTCCCAAGTCAGTGGGTGGGGCCTGATTACTTTGCTTTAGTTAACACGCAAATTCTTGCGGGGCGCACTTTTACTGAGCAAGCAATACGCGGTGAAACCAACGAGATACTGGTGTCACAAAGCGTGGCAGAAAACTTATTACCCGATCAAGATTATCGCAATATTATTGGTAAATCTTATCAAGGCCTGGAAGAAAAAATGTTTGAAGTGGTCGGCGTAACCGAAGACTTTAATCACCCAAAATACTACGACGAGTCGTTTGGCCGTCATATTTGGTGGCCGGCCCAGCCGTATAGCTATATGTTCACAATTAAAGCCTCTGAAGGCGTCAAGCTGACCAATAAACAAATACTTAATACACTAAAAGAAAAGAACAGCGACTTAACCATGTGGCAGTTTAATGACTTACAACACGAGTATGACAATTTACTGTATATGAGCCGACTAACTGTGGTTCTGTGTAGTACCTTAGCGCTATTTACTCTATTATTAGCGGCAATCGGTATTTTTGGGGTACTGAGCTACAACCTTGGTCTGCGCCGTTATGAATTCGGTATACGCATGGCTTTAGGTGCTAAAAAAGCACGTTTATTCAAACTGATGAGTGTTGAAGCGATTATCCCTGTTTTAATTGGTTTTAGTGTCGCGTTGGCTGCTGTGATTGCTGGTTTTTACTTATTACAAGGGCAGCTAATGTCTTGGCTGGTACTTGATGTAAGGCTGCAATTACTCGCTTGGAGCATTACCTTATGTATTGCCCTATTCGCTTGCTTTAGGCCTTTGGTTTTACTGCTTAAAGCAAAACCTATGGCTGCACTGCGTAACGATTAACAGCACAAAACGGTGGCTTAAGTGCTAACTTAAGCCACATCAACAGGACAAAAAGAAAAACATCATGGACAAAATCTTAGTCATTGACGATCAAGCTGATGTGCGTCTGGCTGCAACCGTTGCATTACAACAACTCGGCTTACAATGCCTTGAAGCGGAAGGCCCTGAACACGCTTTTGACGTGTTGAAATCAGAACATATTAGCTTAATTTTACTCGACATGAACTACAAACTCGACACCACATCGGGTGAGGAAGGACTGCGTTTTTTAAAGCAACTAAATACGTTAGGTTCAACCATTCCCGTGATCGTAATGACGGCGTGGGCAAGCATTGATGTCGCCGTTAAAGCCATGCAATTAGGCGCGGTCGATTTTGTCGAAAAG
Source organism: Pseudoalteromonas sp. MT33b (assembly GCF_014117385.1). Lineage (NCBI taxonomy): Bacteria > Pseudomonadati > Pseudomonadota > Gammaproteobacteria > Alteromonadales > Pseudoalteromonadaceae > Pseudoalteromonas > Pseudoalteromonas sp. MT33b. The sequence continues at coordinate 3,438,969 of NZ_CP059831.1, forward strand.
CCATGGAATAATTTGCGCTTAACAGCGGTGGTGCAACAGCAGTTAAAACTAAAACAAAGCCACCATGATAATGCCTGCTTAAAAGCACTTACCAATAACACACACGCTAGCTATATAGCCCATTCTGAGGTAATGCAACAACTACTCGCCAAAGCAGAGCGCGCCGCAAAAACCGATGCCAGTATTTTAATTACCGGCGAAAATGGCACAGGCAAAAGTTTACTGGCCAATTATATCCACCAGCATTCTATACGCAGTGACAAACGCTATGTAAGCGTAAATATAGGCGCCATTGCGCCATCACTCTTTGAAAGCGAATTATTTGGCCATAAAAAAGGGGCGTTTACTGACGCCAAAGAAGATCGCTTAGGGCGTTTTGAAATTGCCGAAGGGGGCACTTTATTTCTTGATGAGATAGCCACTTTGAGCCTTGAACTACAAAGCAAAATGCTGCGCGTGCTCGAAAGCAAAGAATTTGAGGTATTAGGTTCAAGCCAGACCAGAACAGCCGATGTTCGGATTATTTCGGCAACCAACTCAGAACTTGCAACGGCGATTGAGCAAGGTGAATTCCGCCGTGATTTACTGTTTAGACTCAACACCATTGAGCTACATATTCCTGCGCTTCGCGACAGAAAAGCGGATATTGCCCCCTTAGCGGAGCATTTATTACTCACTCATGGTAAAAAATACCAACGTTCAAATATGTCGCTAAGTAACTCAGCCATCGAGGCATTAGAACAATACAGTTGGCCGGGTAATATTCGTGAACTGAGCCACTGCATTGAACGTGCTGTGATCATGAGTGACAACATCAATATTCAAGCAAGCGATCTCATTTTAGATCAACCTAGCTGCGAGCAACCTATTAACAGTGCAGATAAAACGCTGCCCTTATTGCCTCTTGAAGAGCTTGAAAAACAGATGATTCAAAAAGCGCTGCTGCAATTTAATGGCAATGTGATTGCTGCTGGCGAATTTTTAGGGTTAAGTAAATCAGCTATTTATCGTCGCATTGATAAACACCAACTTGACCTAAAAGAAGTAGATCGTTAAATGGGTGCAAAGCTGTCGTTAGAGAAGCGTGTAAAACGTTATTATTCTGTGGTGTTAATTGCTCTATTCACACTGGGCATCGCACTCACATTGAGCCTAAAGCTCGACTGGTTCGCCAGCATTAGTCTACTGCTGCCTTTTATTGGCGTAAGCGCATTCGCATTAATTAAAAGCTACCGTCTGATCACCGATGTCGTAGAGCGTTTTGGTTTACAGCTTGACGCACTCGCCAACGACGAGAGCAATAGCTGGCATTTAGCTTTTTATGAAAGTGGCCGAGTTGCCTCACTCAAAAACGACTTTGCTAAGCTGAGCGATAAAATAGCGAAAAACAAACGCCACTATATGCAAACCGAAGAGTTTGTATTTGAGTTTGCGAGCATGCTAGATTTACCCATTGTGATATTAGACCCACATAGCTTGGTATATTTTAGCAACCGTGCTTTTTTAAACAGTATACAAAATAGCAATATAGAAGGTAAAACTGCCAGTGAGCTGGGGTTAACACTTCAAGACGGGCAATGGCAGCAGCAAAAAAGCGCCCCCTTTACACAGCGCTTTCAGATAGCCTCTCAAACTTTTTGGCGGGCTGGCAGAAGCTTTGAATTACTGACCTTTTTTTCTATCGAGAAACAACTTCGCGAAAACGAGCAGCTTGTCTGGCAGCGCCTCATTCGGGTATTAAATCACGAAGTTCGTAACTCCCTCACCCCGATTTATTCAATGAGCCAATCGCTGCAAACCATGAAGCGTCAGGGACAAATAAGCAATCACGATGATCTTGCTCAAGATATGCTGCAAGTCATCGAAAAACGCGCCCAGCACTTGTTAGACTTTGTGAGCAGTTACAGCGCCTTTGCAAAACTACCACCTGCAAACAAACAACCGATAAGCAACGAGCAATTAAATACGCGTTTAACAGCTATCTTCCCTGAACTCGTTATAAATAGCAGCGAAAAGCTGCATTTTAGTGCCGATTTAGGGCAACTCGAACAAGCCTTAATCAACCTGATAAAAAATGCATTTGAAGCAGGTAGCAATTCTGCTCCTAGCCTCACTTGGTCAAGACAAGGTGATAACTTAAATATTGAAATTAGCGACCAAGGTTGTGGCATTCAAAACCCCGACAACCTATTTGTGCCATTTTACTCAACCAAAGCTAACGGCACAGGCATAGGACTGATAATCACCCGCGAACTAATACGCAATCAAGGTGGCGAGCTTACTTTAACGTCGCAGCCAGCGCACGGAACGCAAGCAAAAGTGAGCGTGCCCTGCAGCACTATTTAACAAATGTTGCTTTAACACGCTGAGATAAAAGCATATAGGGGCCCCAAATTAAGGCTTGAATAACTCCCCTTATCAGCATAGTTTTCATTTCACTATCAAAAATGGTGACACTCGGCACAAGTAAGCTCACAACAAAAGCATCAAGCACTATAAATGCGAGGCCGCCGAGTAAAATAGCTAAATACCAGCTAACAAATGCTTTTTTATGCTTAAAGAACAACACAATCAAATAAAGTGATGCAAAAAATAATGTAACATTAAAGAGTATCTCAATAATTAAAAGAGGCTCCCACAACGGGTGATACATATCACCAAATTGTGAGGTTAATCTTTGCCACATATCAGTAGTAAAGATAGGTTTAAATATGTTGATACTTTCATAAAAAACCCGAAGTGGGCTGATAACCACTCCAATAGCAACCAGAATCAGCCAACCTTTTATACCGACTAAATCCTTATCTCCTTGAACATCGGCTGTTTGAGTCGCGCTTTGTTGTTTAACCTCTTCCATGACATCTCCTTTTTATTATTTTTTCACTATACGCCGATTTTTGAAGAATCCTATTTCCACCTCACACTATTTAAACATCATCCACTCTTCATTTTCACCAAATGCCTTTATAACTAAAAAAGAGACAAAAAAGGCTAATTTTGGTTGGCTAATACTGTTTATTTCAGTAATTTGTCATATAAAACTAAACGTAATTAGAAAATAATAATGAAATGGACGCACCTATACCTCACGTTATCATCGCTTTTTTTACTTTTTATAAGCTGCTTGGTAGTTGCTGATGATTACCAGGTTACGCCAGCGGATAGCTGGGTCAAACAGCATGAACTACTAACACCGAATATCCCCAATGAGCATATTAAAGATGGGACCTTCTATCTTATGCTCGATACACAGTTTAAGGTGACTGAACAAGCACCACAGCAACGCTTTACTCGAACGGTTATGCAAGCTGCCAATCAATCTGGAGTAGATTATATTAGTCAACTCAATATTGATTTTGACCCTAGTTATCAATCACTTTCGCTCAATAGTTTAGGGATTATCCGTAATGGTGAATATATAGACAAACTGGGTAGTGCTCAGCGACAGGTTTTACAACGTGAGACCGACCTAGCAAGTCGAATATACAATGGCACATTAAGCCTAAATATCATTATTGATGATATGCGGGTAATGGATATATTAGATTACAGCTATACGATTTCGGGCAGCAATCCAGTTTATCAACACTTTAGTACAGCGAGAACTCTTAATTGGTCTGTGCCTGTCGTGCAGCAATTTATGCGGGTTCTATGGCAAAAGCCAACCCCTTTACACATCAACTTTGTCAATGGCGAATCAACTCTTATCAGTACTCCCCTAAATATAGGATTTGACTACCAAATAAACCAACACAATGAACCTACAATGATCTCAGCAAGTGAAGTACCTTATTGGTACTCACCGTATAAACAAGTTTATTTCTCTGAAGTTAATAACTGGCAAGAGGTCATCGATTGGTCACTGCCACTTTACCAATCAGCCATTGAAATTAGCCCTGCTATTGAAACTATTACTCGTCAAATCAAGTTGCAGCATACTGATTTAGAGTCACAAATAGTTGCAGCACTGCGTTTCAGTCAAGACGAAGTTCGTTACTTGGGGCTCGAAATGGGCACCAACTCGCATCGGCCAACTCCGGCATCAGAAACCCTTGCACTGCGCTATGGTGATTGTAAAGACAAAACAGTACTGCTTATTTCATTGTTAAAAGCACTGGGCGTTGACGCCTATCCAGCATTGGTAAATACAGAAGAAACAAAGCGTTTAGCGAGGTTACCTGTCGCCCCAAACTTATTTGATCACGTCATTGTCACCCTAGAGCACCAAGGGAAGCGCTATTGGCTTGATCCTACCACGTCATATCAACGCGGCGACTTAGCGCATTTAGCACAACCAAACTATGGCGTGGCTTTAATCGTTAAAGAAGGTGAAACAGGCTTTACAGACATGCTTACTAAGCCTCTGGTCAAGCGTGTTCAAGTCTTTGATAGCTACTCAATCCCCGAAAAGGTAGATGATGCCACCCACTTTACAACTCGCTATGAATACGGCGATTATGAAGCGATAAGCCGCCGTAGTTCAATAGCAAAAAATAGCCTTAAAAGCACAGAAGATGATTACAGAGAATATTATCAAGACTCTTTCAAAGGTTTAAAAACAGCTAAACCCATGACCGTAGATACCCTTGATGACACAGGTCAACTAATTACAAATGAATACTACACAATTGATAATTTCTGGAAACCTGACAATAAAGGCTATCGCAACGATTTTTATGCCAGCGAAATTCAAAACAGCGTTTATAAACCAGAACAGCTAGAGCGTAATGCCCCCATGTGGTTTCGGTATCCAAATGATATTGAAACAACAATTCAAATCGCATTCTCAGAGCCTAATTGGGAATTTGAGGAAGAACAACTCAGTATCGACAATCCCTTTTTCCATCTGGAAAAACGCGTTACCTTCAAAGACTCTATACTTACCCTTTACTTTGATTACAGTGCGAAGCAAGACCATATTCCTGCAGACCAAATAGAGCAATACTTCAACGCGCGGAAAAAACTAATTAACGAAACGCAATATGGCATTATCAAATATGGTACTAACACTGCGACTACCACGCAGGTAGATGAAGAAACCAATTGGTATAGCGTTTTTATTTTAAGCTACTTAGCGGCAATCATCTTTTTCATCGCGGCTTGGCGTTTTGAAGTTCGAAAACGTCCAGAATTTGAAGGTACGCAGTTCTACCCTGTCAGTAACAGTAAGTTTGTTATTTACAGCTTATTGAGCTTAGGAATATTCATTAACTACTGGAGCTATCGCAACTGGAAAGCGATAAAAGAGCAACAACAAAGCCATATAATGCCGATTGCCCGAGGTATATTTGCACCACTGTTTTTTATTCCGTTGTTACTTGAGCTTTGCAAGCACAGCGAACAAACCTTTGGCAAAAATAAGATCATGCCCGTTGCGGTTGGGTTCGTGTTATGGCTGGCGATTATCATTTCTGAAGTCGTAAGCTATAACTGGGAATATGGTACCTGGCTGTTTTTAGTTACGCCTATTTTATGGTTGCCTCTAGTTAATTACATTCAAAACCTCAAGCAACCTGAACAAGCTCTTGAGTACCATTCTCAATGGCGAGCGAGGCAGGTTATCATTTCGATATTCATGCTGCCTTGGCTATTTTATGGCTTAATTTATGAGCTATATTTGTTGCCAAATTCAACCATAGTAACCGGCGATAAGCTATGGTCGTATCAAGTTAACTTCTTAAAACGAAAAGAGATCATCCCAGCAAATGAGAATGTGCAATACTTTTATAGTGATGCCTTTGTTGATTTTAAAACTGATGGAAACGGCATAACTGAAAACACCATTTTTAGTTACTGGGAAAATGAGCACGGTGTGCTTGAGAAAGATCAGCGCCGCTTTAGTGACATTAAAAAGCTCAACGTTGATTATGCTAAAAGCGCCCTACTAACCACCACGCTAACGGTCATTGACCACAATGGTGATGAAATGCTGTTATTTTTGAGCCATGAAGATGACTTAGATAAGAAGTTTGTCGCTGAGGTAGAGCGCTTAATTAAGGCCAATACCCCAGCAACTGAGCAAAACGCAGATTAAGTCAGTCGCTTAATCATACGCTTTAATGCGGGCGCTTTCAGTGGCTTATAAAGCAACGGATAGCCCGCATCGAGCACCAGCTCGCGTATACCCTCGTCATGGTTTGCGGTATTTACAATTGCAGGCAGTGTTGTTAAGCCTGCTTGCTCTATGACCTCAAGACCCGTAACACCATCATCAAGTTGATAATCAATGATCAGCAACTGCGGCAAGGGCTGCTCAGCTTTTAATTGTTCCAGCTCAGCTAAGTTAGTTGCCGTAGAGATTTCGCATCCCCAGTTTTCAAGTAACTGCTTTAACGCCTCTAATACATTGCTATCGTTATCCAGCAGCCAAATCCTTAATTGCCCAAGCTCTGTTTCTTGCGATATTTCAGCATGTTGTGCCTGCTTTGGTGCAGTGCTAACTTTGCATGGTAAGGTTAAAGTAAACTGTGTACCTTTGCCCAGCTCAGAGCCCATTACGAGCGGTATTTTTAATAAGTCGCAAATACGTTTTGTAATGGCAAGGCCTAATCCAAGTCCTTCAGCACTCGGTTTAACACCCAACTGCTTAAACTCTTGGAATATGGTGTGTTGATCACCGGCAGCAATTCCAATCCCTGTATCTTCAACAATAAACGATACATGGTCATCATCGTGATGCATTTTCAGGCGAACTTCGCCGTGCTCGGTATAACGAATTGCATTGCTGAGTAAATTGCGAAGCACACGACGCAATAATGCTTTGTCTGTATGCAAACGGACATCACATGTTTCTAAAATGAACTTTAACCCTTTGTCACTTGCTAACGCTTCGTAATCATTGCGCAATGGTTCAACCAAACTACTGATGGCAAATTCACTCATTTGCACTTTAAATGATCCCGAATCAAGTTTAGTTAACTCTAAAATACTCGATAACAATTCTTCAGCACTGCCGAGCGAATTCTTAATATTCATTGCCAGTTCTTTAAGTTCTGTGTCTTGGGCTTTTTCATTCATTAAGGAACAAAATAAGCTCGCAGCATTAAATGGCTGTAATAAATCATGGCTGGCAGCTGCAAAAAAGCGCGTTTTACTGACGGTTGCTTGCTCGGCGACTTGTTTTGCCATTGATAGCTCTTGGTTCGCTTGAGTGAGTGCTAAGGTCCGTGCCGCCACTTTTTCTTCAAGGCTAACATTGGCCTCTGTGAGTGCTTTTTGTTGTTTTACAAATTCAGTAATATCTGTGTAAGTCGTTACAAAGCCACCACCTGGCAGCGGATTACCTTGCATTTCAAACACGCGGCCATCATTGTGTGAGCGCTGATATTTATACGCACTGCCTTGGCGCAAATACGCCAAGCGTTTTTCAACTTCACTGGTCATACTTTCACCGCTAAACAAGCCGCGCTCAGCATTAAAGCGAATAATATCGGCAACTGGACGACCGATATACAAGGCATCATCTGGGTAAGCAAACATGTTTTTGTAGCCTTGATTCCAAGCAACTAAACGCAGTTCACTGTCGACTACACTGATACCTTGTTGAATATTTTCTATGGTTGATTGCAACAGGTCACGATTAAATTTCAATACTTGGCTTGCTTCATCAACAAATTCAGCAACTTGCTCAAGAGGTTGGCGCTGCTCATTTTTGGCAACATCCAAGATAAGGCGTGCTGAAGCGCCCCCGATGACCGCCGACATTTCACGCTCTACGAGTAACTCAAGTTCAACATTTGCGGGCCGCTTCCATTTACTTTTATCTTCAGGAAAATAGTGATTTACCAGCGATTGCCCCGCTTCTTTTTCAGCAAAGCGCTGCAATAAAGCCCCTAAATCGTGATAACTTAAAGGCTGCAAATGGTTACTTACACGAGATTCATTTCCTTGAGCAACAAACTTATTACTTTGTAAACGCTCAGCCAGTGTTGCACGACTAAACAGAGGCACCAAAAAGTACACCAAACAATTCGCACCTAACGATAACAATAAAGCCTGACTGATACTTTCAAGACCCAGCGAAAATAAATCAGTCGGTGCAAGCCAGCTAATGTGCCAAGGGCCATCAACCAACCATTGGCTATCGTTACCTAATCCGCCCGCTAAATTGGGCAGTAATAACGTGTAACCCCAAATAATAAAACCGCTCAAAATACCCAGTTGTGCACCCCGGCAAGACGCTTGTCGCCACCATAAACCAATGATCATGGCCGGTGAAAATTGGGCAACCAACGTAAACGACATCAAACCAACATTAGCTAAGGTAGTGCTTTCGCCTAAAACCCGATGCGTGAAGTAACTTAATAATAAAATCAGTACGATAACGATTTTACGCGCATGCAAAAGGTTATTTTTATCCAAGCCTCGGCTACTCGACGTGAGTTGTGAGCGGCGTAAAATGAACTGGTTAATAAAGTCATTGGTGATCATCACCGAGAGTACAATTGCCGACACAATCACCATACTCGTCGCCGCTGAAAAGCCGCCTAAAAAGGCCAACAATGCAACAAAGGCATCGTCTGCGGCCATGGGTAATGCCAATACAAAGGTATCGTAGCCTACGTCTTGTCCTTGAAAATAAATAAGCCCGGCATACGCAATTGGCAAAATAAACAAGTTGATAAGTAATAAGTAAATAGGAAACAGCCAACGTGCTGAAGCCAGTTCTTTATCGTTATTTTTTTCAATAAAGCTCATATGAAACTGACGTGGTAAGCACAAGGTAGCCAAAATACCCAAGAGAGTATGTGCAACATACACATAGGTCGGACTCTTTGAAGCCGCAACTTGTTGGTCAATATTTAATTGTTGTGCCGTTTCAAAAAGAGCGATGGGACTGTCGAATAAAACGAAGCATACGTATAAACCAACCGCTAAAAATGCCAGAAGTTTCACCACCGACTCAAAGGCAATACTGGCGATTAAACCGGGGTTATGTTCACTGGGTTTTAAGCGTCTTGCACCAAATAAAATTGCAAATAACGCCAACAAGAGCGTGATATAAAAAGTGCTGTCGGCCCATACCTCACTGCTTTGTGTCACTGCTCGGTCGGTTAGTAAATTAATACTTTGTGCGGTCGCACTGAGTTGCAACGAAATATACGGTACAATAGCAATCACAGAAATTAGCGATATTAAGCCCGACAAGCTTGATGATTGACCATAACGAGTCGCGATAAAGTCAGCCATGGAAGTGATTTTTTGCTGTCTACAAATATGGGCAATTCGGCAGTAAATCTGCCAGCCAAAAATAAACAGCAGAATCGTGCCAGCGTACGTTGGTGCTAACCACCAGCCGTTATAAGCTGCTTGCGCCGTAGTGCCAAAAAAAGCCCACGACGTACAATACACGCCCAACGACAAACCATAAGTTAAGCCTTTAAAAGGCAACACCTTTCTTTTATCAGCCCAGCCTGCAACAGCAAATAAAATTGCTAAATAAACAATCGCAAGTAGGCTTATTGACCAAATTGAAAACATCGCATGTGATTTTTTTAATTATTATGGCACCAGCATAGTTTTTATTGGCGCTAATTTACAGCCTAACTTTAGTGCTAATGCGTGTAATAGCCATACTTTGAAGAAAATAAAAATTAAATGAGAATTATTTGCAATAGAGTATTGACAGATATCTAAATCTAATTGATAATCAATATCAACAAGACGGAAAAAGCATTACGGATTGTAATAGCTGTTCGCTTAATTACGTATTTTGGCGAATTGTTATCGGAATAAACTGATTTGTTTCTCGACCCTGAAACACGTGTGGCCCACGATAAAGCTAAGATCGCTTGTTGCTAACCGCAGCGCCCCTTGATGTTGGCAACAGGCGATCGCCCTACTTATTTTACTTGCTACATTGCTCATATCGGTGACGGTAGATATGAAACTAAAAAAGCCCTTACGGGCTTTTTTTATGTCTGCAAATAAAGTGTGATTAACGGCGGTTTTTACGAGCACGCGCTCGGCGCTGTTTTTTCTCTTCTTCTTTTGCTGCTTTTTTAGCTTCTGCCGCAGCGCGAAGCTCTGCCACCATGCGCTCTTCTTCTTCACGCATTGCGGGGGTTTCCATGGTAATTCGACCAATAATGCCATCACGTAATTCATTTATCAGAATTTCTGACATTTTATAGGTATCAATTTGATTACCACCACGGATACAGCCACGCTTTTTACCGGCCATTTCAACAAATTCCCAGTCAGACTCAGGTAATTCGTCAATCTTATAACGGCTTTTTAAAAGCTCAGGGTATGCGTGCAATAAATACTCCGCCGTGTAGCTTGCCACTTCCTCATAATCAATCGCAGTATCACGAATCGCACCTGTTGCACCTAAACGATAACCTGAGTTTTCGTTTTCTACTTTTGGCCACAACATGCCTGGCGTGTCGTACAACATAATGCCATCATCAAGTTTAATGCGTTGCTGGGCTTTGGTTACAGCAGGTTCATTACCCGTTTTTGCAACAATTCGGCCAGCTAAGGTATTGATTAACGTTGATTTACCTACGTTTGGAATACCCATTATCATAGCTTTTATTTGCTTATCTGCACCCACTTTATGCGGCACTAACTTTTTACAAAGCTCATTAATACGATGCACTTCACCCGCTTTATCATTCCCAAAATCAATTGCTTTAACACCGATTTGTTGTTCAAAGTAGTCTTTCCACGCTTGCGTGAGTTTAGGATCAGCAAGGTCAGCTTTATTCATGATTTTTATAACGGGTTTATCACCGCGAAGCGCTGTAACCATCGGGTTTTCACTACTATAAGGAATACGGGCATCAAGCACCTCAATGATCACATCCATTTGTGGCATGATTTCTTTAATTTCGTTACGGGCTTTGTTCATGTGACCCGGGAACCACTGGATTGCCATGTTTTACTCCTACAAGATAATTTCACGGTATTTTAACTGGCTCAGCAGTTAATTGCGCTATAATGACGCAAATTTTTTCAAGTAAGCAGTTATGGCTCTTAAATCAACCATTATAAAAGCACACATATCGCTGAGCGATATGGACCGACACCTGTATCAAGATTTCAATCTAACCCTTGCACAGCACCCATCAGAGACCGAGCAGCGCCTGATGATCCGCTTGCTGGCATTTGCACTCAATGCCCGAGAAGGGTTGGAGTTTACCAAAGGCTTGTGTGCTGATGATGAACCTGAGCTTTGGCACATAAACTACAGCGAAGAAATTGAGTTATGGATTGAGCTTGGTCTACCTGATGAAAAGCGTTTGAAAAAAGCCTGTAACAAAGCTAAACAGGTTATTTTGTATACTTACGGCGAAAATAACCAAACTATTTGGTGGCAAAAGCATCAACCTAAGTTGTATGATTTTAAAAACTTAAGTATTTTTAGCCTCGATTATGCTGCGACTCAAGCATTAGCCGCACTGGCTGACCGTAATATTAAGCTTACGATTACGATTCAAGACGGTGAGGTATGGGTTAGCTCAGACACAGCAAATATCGAAATTAAACCTCAGCAACTCATGTAAGGAATGCGATGGCAATTAGGCAGGTTGTAGTATTACACGGACTTTATATGTCGGGCTTTGTAATGCGCCCTCTGTGCGCACGTCTTGAAAAATCAGGGCTTAATATACTCAATTTGACCTACAATACGCTGTCGCCAAATAGAACGGCTATTTTTGACAAGATTGACCGCTTTATTAATGGCAAACCCACAGCAATGGTGTGTCATTCAATGGGCGGTTTAGTTGCCCGGGCCTACCTTGAAGCAAACTCTCTACAAAGCAAACATGTTGAAAAAGTCATTACCTTAGGCACGCCTCATAAAGGCAGCCATATTGCTAAGCAAATGCAGCAAAAAGGCTTCGATATGTTACTTAAAAATAGTGTCGAGTTTTTGTTGTCTGAAAATGGCGACTGGCCGTTTAATGCCAAGCTTTATAGTATTGCAGGCGACTTACCCATTGGATTAATGCCGCTCATTGCTAAAGGCAGTGCCTCCGATGGCACAGTGCTTATAGATGAAACCAAACTCAATGGCATGGCAGAGCACAAGGTGTTTCATTTAAGTCACACCAGTATGATCTACTCACGCCAAGTCATGGATTACATTATTAAGCTTATCAATCAACGTTAGCTGTATTTTATTTCTCAGCACTTGCGGCAACTTTGTAAGAAATTAATACAATAATCCCCAGAATCAGCGGCACCGGCGCAGCGATATAACCAAAGGTGTCAAAATTAGCAAAGCTTGCCCCTGCAAGATGACCAACTAAACCGATTACAAACGCAAGTAATGCAATAACAACAACCACTATTTCTGCTTTGTTTTCTTTTACTGTTTTACCGTCCATTTTTGTTCTCCTAGCTAAATGCGGTAAAGGTATTATGCGCTTCTGCTACGTTGATTTTTTGACCTAAATCAAGTTCTAAATCGGCGTGTATATTAGCTAAAGCAAAACTTGTTTTAGATCATATTTTCACCTTCATTAAAAAATAATCACTTTTTATGGTGGTTTTTTACGTCATTTGCCCCAAGTTTATAGAAGAGTACTTCGAGGTTATGCTGATAGTGGACGACTGATTCAAAATGCGTATTGATAGCTAAAACCTATCACCCCGTTCGAATTAAACCATTTTACAGATTAATAAAAATGGCCAATACTTGATATCACGCACTAGCAAGTAACCTATTCACGATTATTTTTTTAAGGAGCTAATCTATGTCACAGGTAAATGCAATTGGTTTAAACAGCGCAAAAAGTGAAGATATCGTAAAATCTCTCAATACTTTATTAAGCTGCTACCAAATTCAATATATGAATGCACGTGGCTTTCATTGGAATATTAAAGGTCGTAACTTTTTTGAATTACACCTTAAATTTGAAGAAATTTATAACCTACTTCTTGAAAAAGTAGATGAAATTGCAGAGCGTATTTTGACACTTGGTGGCGCACCTGTTCATGCGTTTTCAGAATACCTCGAAGCAAGTAAGATTAATGAAGCGAAGAACATTACTGAAGGCACCGCAGCCGTTGAAAACCTATTAGCAGGTTACAGCACACTTATTCAAATGCAGCGCGAAATTTTAACAGAAGCTGGCGATGCTGATGACGAAGGGACTGCATCACTAATGAGTGATTACATTAAAGAACAAGAAAAACTTGTTTGGATGTTAAAAGCTTACTTAGGCTAGGCCCTTACTTTACATCACTTGAAAAGCCCTCTATGAGGGCTTTTTTATTTTAACCACTTTCTCAGGTGACTGTATTCTGGCCTGTCTTCAAAAAAGCTATCAGCATTGTGATGGAAGTTAATATCCATATCGACACCCGACCATATTGTCTCGAGTAAATTGCGCGCAATTATATTTGCTTTGATATAGTCAACGCGTTTGTAACCACGTGCTTTTATAGCTTGAAAATACGCCTTCGCGGTTTCAATACTATCTGCCGTTGCTAATTCAAATTGCGCTAAATTAACAACAGCATACTGAATTGAGTGCTCAGGGTATTTCATTATTTCTTGAGCAACTTCAACACTAAACGAAGCAACAGCTTCTTTATTAAAACTGCCACTTATTTCCACATAAATCACTGGCGGTTCAATAAAGTAACACCAATCACCGTGGGCTTTAAACATGCTCACCCCTTAAAATACAACTTAAGTTTTGCACTTATAGGTGTTATCTAAGCTTTAATTCGATAATAAAGCAATAAAAAATGCGATTTCAAGAGCCTTTTCTTCAAGGCTTTTAAAACGACCCGACGCACCACCATGACCTGCATCCATATCTGTTTTAAAGACAAGAATGTTGTCATCTGTTTTCATCTCGCGAAGTTTAGCCACCCATTTCATGGGCTCCCAATACTGTACTTGTGAATCATGAAAGCCCGTCGTCACTAAAATATTAGGGTACGCTTGCGCCTTAATATTGTCATACGGAGAATAGGCCTGAATCACATCATAATACGCGGGGTCGTTCGGGTTTCCCCACTCATCATACTCGTTAGTCGTAAGCGGAATGCTTTCATCTAACATGGTCGTCAAAACATCTAAAAATGGCACATGACAGCCAATGCCTAAATAAAGCTCGGGTGCTTGGTTAACGACGGCGCCCATTAATAGACCTCCAGCACTGCCACCCGACGCACAGACTTTTGCAGGGTGAGCGTACCCTTGCTTGGTTAACGCTCGCGTAATATCGATAAAGTCATTAAAGCTATTTTGCTTGTGCTGTTTTTTGCCTTGTTCGTACCAACTACGCCCCAGCATTTCACCACCGCGAATATGAGCAATCGCATACACGAAGCCACGGTCGAGTAAGCTCAATGAACTACTAGAAAAGCTCGGATCGATAGTAATGCCATACGCACCATACCCATATTGCAGCAATGGATTTGTGCCGTCTTTTTTAAACTTATCGATGCGGTAAACCAGTGATACAGGTACCTGTTCGCCATCTCTTGCCGTCACCATGATACGTTCTGAACGGTACTTTTCTGGTTTAAACTCACCCAACACTTGTTGTTGTTTTAATAAGGTTTTTTGCCCTGTATTTAAATCAACATCATACAGTGATCCCGGTGTCGTCAGACTCGAATAATAAATACGCGCAGAGCGTACGTTGGGTTCTGGGTTCATTGCAATTGCAGCGTAATAACAGGGATCATCAAACTCTAAGGTGAGTCGCTCACCGTGCTTATTCACCACAACAAATCGTGTTTGTCCTAGCTCTCGCTCAGTTAAAATTAAATAATCATCAAATATCTCTACACCTTCTAGTAACACATTGTCGCGGTGTGGAGTGTGTTCTTGCCAAAGTGATTTATCTGCGATTGTACTTAACGTAGCCGTCATTAAACGAAAGTTTTTTGCCTGCCAGTTAGTCACGATATAAAACGTATCACCTAGCTTATCTACATCAAACTCATGACCTTCTTCACGTGATGTTAACGCACTAAATGCACCACATGGATTGTTGGCATCAAGCACCCATGTATCACTGGTTTCTGTGGTCGCAAGATCAATGATAATAAGGCTTTCATCACGGCTTTTGCCAAGTCCCATAAAAAAGCTTTTATCTTGCTCTTCATACACCAATACATCGTCGGCCTGAGGCGTGCCTAACACATGGCGAAAAACCTGAAAACCAAGCAAGGTTTGCAGATCTTTTTTCACGTAAAATACGGTGTTACTGTCGTTTGCCCACACGACTTGCCCTTCGGTGTTTTCGAGTACATCAGTAAACATGTCACCTGTGGCAAGGTGTTTAAATCGTACCGTATAAACACGTCGGCCTTCAGTATCCTCTGAGTAAGCAAGCAACTGCTCATTTGGACTAATGGCCACTTCGCCCAGCTCGTAAAACTCAAACTCACCGGCTAATTGGTTTACGTCTAATAGTAACTGCTTATCATGGGCGTCAATTGAGCTACTGCGGTAGTGGCGGGCATATTCATCATCGCCACGCACTTCTGAATGATACCAATACGTTCCATCTTTTACGGGTACGGTATTATCGTCTTTTACAATACGCCCTTTTAGCTCATCAAATAGCTGCTCACGAAGTGGCTTTATACCTGCAAGCTGCTTTTCACAATAATCATTCTCGGCATGCAAATGAGTTAATACTTCGGTATTTTGTCGTTCATCATCGCGCATCCAATAGTAATTATCGATGCGAGTAAACTGATGAGTGCTTAAGGAATGAGGCTGTTTTTTAGCAACCGGCGGATGCGCTAATAATGACAATGAATACGAACTTGATGACACAAAGAAACCACAATTAAAAAACGAATTAAACCGAGTTTACCATAGAAGCTTGGCCAATTCGCTTAACAAATGGGTATAAAAAAGCCCACTCAAATTGAGTGGGCTAAGCAATGCTAAAATAGCATTTAGGGGGAAAACGGTTAATGCGATATCTGCTGCCATGCCATGGCCCAACTTTTGCCAACTCCCGGTTCAAACAACGGGTTATGTGAATCTTTAACACGACAAAATTCACTAAATGGCCAAGGCTTACACATATAAATGTGGCCTGTTTTAGGCTGTAGCACTTTTACACCAGCACTGTAATCACTGCATGCCTGTGGGTAAACATAATCATAATCCTGTGGATTATCGACCGCGCGTTCTTTACATTTCGCGATGCAGTTAAACGCCACTTTTGCATGTGTTATGCCCGAACCTTCAAGGGCATAAATTTGGTTTGAACGGTATGCAACCACCAAACCTTGTTCGGTCATTTTTCCGGCCTCAACCAGTGGAATGTGCACGTTTATATGCTCGGCAACTAAACGTGGCCAATTATGAGGCTCACCTTCATCCGTACTGGTGATCCGGTAATTGAATGATAAATCGACTAGCTCTCCTTGCATGTCATAAAAGGTTACGACCACCGTATCCCCAACAAAAAGCTGAGTATGATGGTTCAAGCAACCAATCGGTAACCACTTTCCAGAGGCCAATGACGAATGCATAAACAAAGTAACACCCTAAGAACAACTAATAGGTACTATCCAACAATAACCGAACAAAATAAATACATTTTTTAGTTTGAGGCAAAAGATCCAAAGCCCGAAGAATATGCGCTTATCGGCGGCCCCGCTATCATAGTTTTGTTAACAAAACCTTAGACCGGAAACTTTGCGTCCTAACTTTTCAGTTAGTTTGCCAAAAACTGAGTTGAGTATAATCGCGACCGGAAAACAAATCAAACAAAAGAATGTAACCAAAACATACATATAACTATTAAGTACTAGCAAATGCAGATACAAAAAAGCCAACCCGGAGGTTGGCTTTTAAACATTATCTTAACTTAATCTCTTACTGGCTTAGCGCTTGGAAATAACTCACGCACCGAGCGAAAGAAACGTAAGAATACGTGCCCAACGTCACTCATCACAATGTATAAGCAAGGGACAAGCACTAAGGTAATCAACGTTGCAAACATCACAGCAAAACCCAGTGCGACCGCCATCGGAATAACAAACTTCGCTTGTAGGCTTGTTTCGAACATGATCGGCAACACACCGGCAAACGTTGTAATAGAGGTTAGGGTTATAGCCCTAAAACGTGCACACCCCGCCTCGATAACGGCTTGACGAGTTGAAATGCCTTCTCGTCTTGCTTGGTTTACAAAATCTGTCATTACTAAGGAGTCATTAATAACCACCCCAGCAGCTGCAATTAAACCAAAGCCCGACATTAAACTAATGTCTAGGCCAAACCAAAAATGACCCCATATAGCGCCTGTTAAGCTAAATGGAATAACTGACATCACAATCAACGGCTGTGAATAGCTCTTAAGTGGGACTGCAAGCAAAATATACACAAGTATCATACCGCCAATGAAGAACATTAATTGCTCGTTTGCTTGCGCTTGTTGCTCTTCAATTGAGCCTCCTAACTCAGTTTTCACTGATGGGTACTCTTCTTTTAATTGTGGTAATAAAGTGTCTTCAACTTGTTTAACAACGGCACCCGGCTCAATGGCTTCTTCATCAATACTGCCGTAAATATAAACCGTACGATAACCGCCTTCGCGGCGAATATAGCTGATGCCCGGTTTTTCGGTTAGTTCAACCACGTCACCTAGCATAACTTCTTTACCCGCAGGGGTTGTGATTACAGCATGCTTTAAAGAGGCAAACGCTTCACGTGTGAGTTTAGGGTAACGCACCATTACACGCACCTCTTCACCACGACGAATAACACGTTGTGCTTCACCACCATAGAAGCTTGCGCCGACTTGATTAGCAATATTTGCTAAGTCTAACCCTAAGTCATACGCCACAGGTTTTAAGCTGAGCTGTACTTCTTTACTGGCCGGGTCGATAGTCGAGCTAATATCAAACAGCCCTTTTTGCTGTTGTAATAACTGAATAAAGCGACGCCCTGCATCATTTAAGGTATCAATGTCTGGGCCATAAAGTAGATAACCAAACTCGCCATCACTGCCACCGCCATTCACGTCATCGTAAATTTGCAAAGACTTAACCCCCGCAATGCTTGGCATTTGTTCACGCCAGCGGCGTGATAGCTCAAAGGCATTATATGGACGAAGGTCTTCATCAACCAACGGCGCTAAAATTTGTGCTTCCGTTCGGCCTTGATTAAATACCAAAATATCGCGGATCAGTTTTTGGCCAAACTCACGCTCAGTTTCCTGATCAACTCTTAACACCATGGCTTCAATTTCACGAACCGCATCAATTGTTTGAATGTCCGACGCATTTTCGTTCATCTCTAAACGAATTTGCGGGAAATCATGAGGTACCTTTGGTGTTGGCACCACGCGCACTTGATTAGAAGAAATCAGGCCAAAGGTTAAAATTAATAGGCCAATGAATGAAAACAACACAAACCAGCGCCACTCTACACAACGTACGATAAATGCTTTATATGGGCCGTTTACAAATTTGAAAAAACGCTTATTAAAACGGGCACGCCAGCTATTTGGGTTAATAGGTGGAAACTTCGTGTGCGCAATGTGAGCCGGTAGAATCAGTTTAGATTCAATTAAGCTGAATATTAAACACAGTATAACCACCACTGCGATACCAAAGAAAAACGCACTTTCGGGGCCACTTGATAATGTAAACGGTGCAAACACCGCGATGGTCGTTAATACGCCAAAGGTTGCTGGTGTTGCAACTCGCTTAGCACCATTCACCACATTAACAACGCCTCCCCCTTTTTTCTCAATTTCGGTGTAGGCGCTTTCCCCTATGACGATGGCATCGTCGACCACGATCCCCAGTACCATAATGAAGGCAAATAACGACACAATATTAATACTGATCCCAAAGAGCGGCATCATCATCATCGCCCCTAAGAAACACACGGGTAAACCAATCATTACCCACAATGCTAACTTAAAGCGTAAGAAAATCGACAACATAATGGCAACCAAAATTGCCCCTTGGATCAGGTTGGTTTTCATCATGTCTAAACGCGCATTAAGATAGTAGGTCATATCCATGAGCGGTTCTAGGCGCAAACCAACTGGCAGCTCTTTATTTTTCTTTTCTATAAAGGCTTTAACAGAGTCTGCAACGGGGATCATGTTCTGCTCTTTCGTTGCTTTTACCGATAAATAAACCGCATTCTCGCCATTAAATTTAAAGTAGCGTTCACCTTCGATAAATTGATCTTTAATTACAGCAATATCTTGCAACAGGACTTTCGCACCATTTTCACCAATTTTAACGGGAATTTGGCGGAATTCGTCACCGCTGTAATATTGATTTTCAACACGCACAGAAATAATACCTGCATCTGTGCGTAATTGACCCGCCGAAATGTTAGCCGAGTAACGACGCACCGCATTAGCAACATCGCTTAATGTCAGGTTGTATTGACGCAACGAATCAGGGTCTATTTCAATCGCAATCTCATCAAGTGGCACATCGTTTTGTACCAAGGACACATTCGATAATTGCAGTAGCTCATCTTCAATTTGATTAGCAACCGGTTTTAACTCAGTCAGCGGAATATCACCGACCAAGGTCATACCAATGACGTCTTGACGAAACTCGACCTGACTAATAGTAACGGGTTCCATACCTGCAGGAAATGTTGCAATACCGTCAACACGCAGCTTTACTTTATCAAGTACATCTGTGAGTTCTGCATCGGTATTAATCTCTAAACTTGCTCGTCCATTGTTGCGAAACGCACGATACACACCTCGTTTGATTTCGGTGATGTCTTTTAACGATTCTTCTATCTTGATCAGAATACTTTCTTCAATTTCTTGCGGTGATGCACCCGGATAATTGGCTTGTATCTCAATGTAGTTAATTTCCACATTCGGGAACATCTGACGCTGAATCGTAAAATAACTAATAATCCCCATGATAACGATAAAGACCATCATGAGGTTCGCAGCAACCGAGTTATTGGCAAAGTAGGCAATAATGCCAGACTGTTTTTCTGTGTTTTCGTCTGTCATAGCGCCACCTTAAAGCTTTTCAACCGCTGCAGTATTCTCTGCATCGCTCGTCATTTCTTTCATGCCTGCAATTTTCACTTCCATACCCGCTTGCGGGTATTCCGGTAATGTAAGCACCAATTGATCATTAACTTGTAAGCCGTCACTGATATAGAAAAACTCACCTTCTTCACGCACTACCGTGACTTTACGAGGCTCAAGTTTTTGCTCGTCATTTACAACCCAAACCGTTTGATTATTAACAAGTGATTGCGGTAAACGGTAAATATTTTGCAGTGTTTCACCCGCAAAGCTAACTTGCACATAAGCACCAAACTTAATCGGCTGTACGTCATGCTTGAGACCATATGGATCGTTCACTCGTATCACCAAATTACTCATACGCGTCGCATTATCAACAACCCCTAGATCGCGGTCTATCACCGCTTCACGTGTAAAGCTGTTTAAACCTTTATTAATAATCGTCGCCTTAACACCTTTAAGGCGTTTCGGTAAAAACACACTATCAAAACCAGCAATAGGAACAATGATTTCGGCACTTTCAATGTTATTAAGTTCAGCAACTTGGCTTCCCACGTTAATGTATTGACCTACACCAATCTCACGGTTAATGACCAATGCATCGTAAGGTGCTCTCACTTCACAGCGAGCAAGGTCACGCTCAGCGCGTTTCAATGCAGCTTGTGCTGATTTTACAGCCGCTTGGGCACTTAATACTTGCGGTTTACGAAGGAATAAGTCTGTGCGTTCACGCTCTGGGTAACGTTTTGCTTCATCCTGTGCAACCTTTGCTTGTGCTTGCTCTTCAATCAATGCCGCTTGCGCACTTGCAAGCGAAGCCTCTGCTTGTAATACAGCAGCTTCGTAGTTATCTTTTTCAATAGTAAATAACACTTCACCACGCGCGACGATTCCGCCCGCAACAAAATTTGGATGCCAACTGGTCACTTCACCTGCAACTTGCGATGCAATCAGGGTACTTTCAAGTGGTTTCACTTCACCGTAACTGTTAATAATCACTTGGTGATCATCACTAGAAACAGCTTCAACTTTCACGAGAGGACGCACATCAACTTCATCCTTATCTTGTGGCTCTTGGGCAATCGCATTGATCCCCATAAAACCTGCAATACCAATGAATAAAGCGATAAGAGGTAACGTCCATTTTAATAAATTCGTGCGCATAACTTACACCTTTAATATTTTAACTGGTCCTATCATACCAAAGCTGACAGAAACATTAATGTGACATTTGTAAGTAACTGTTACAAACAGACATAGAATGATGCCGTTCAGATTAAAGTGACGTATAAAACAATTTGTTACAAAGAAAATCATTTTAATTTCAGCTGGTTAAAAACACAATTTCACATTTGTTAACATATCACCTTTTATCAAGACGTTATTTCATTAAACTGCTCTATGACATAGTTTAAGGACATTCTAACAGTGAAAATAACAAATATTGCGCTAGCGTTAAGCCTAGCATTGACAGTCAATGGTCATGCCATTGCAGCAAAAAAAGAAGAAAAAAAGCCAGAAACACTGGCTGAGATGATCAAAGATAAAACCGAATTTATCGGTATTTTTACACTTTACCAAGATGCCAAAACGGGTAAAAACTTAATGGTCATCAATGAGTCACAGCTTAATACCCCGTTTGTGTATTTTGCACATACCGTTGATGGCGTGACAGATGCAGGCCACTTTCGAGGCTCATACCGAGAGACCAAACTCATAGAGTTTAGAAAGCATTTTGATCGTCTTGATATTGTAAGCAAAACACCACGCTATAAGTTTGACGAGAATTCAGCGCTTGCCCGCTCTGCAGATGCCAATATCAGTGAAGCCGTTCTCGCAAGTATCAAAATAGACAAAGAAGAAGACGGCAAAATAGCCTTTGACGTTGATAAGCTATTTTTAAGCGAAGCACTGCATAAAGTGTCTCCATGGGTTAACCCTGACGATAAAAACGCTAAAAAACGCTTCAAGCTAGGTAAACTAGATGACAAAAAATCGCGTATTGTTAACCAGCGCCCTTACGCAAATAACCTAGATGTTATTGTTGATTATGTATTCAGCAACGCCAACCCAAGTGTGCGTGGCTCTGCCGCTATAAGCGACCCTCGTAACGTATCAATAAAAGTACAGCACTCATTTGTTGCTTTACCTGAAAATGACTACCAACCTCGTCAAGATGATGCGCGAATTGGTTATTTTACTAACCAGTTCGATAATATGACCTCTGCCGACTGGGCCCCTTATGAAGACGTGATCAAACGCTGGGATTTACAAAAGAAAGATCCATCCGCAGCCTTATCTGAACCTGTAAAACCAATTACGTGGTGGATTGAAAATACCACACCGGTTGAGTGGCGCGATACCATCCGCGATGCGGTACTGGCATGGAACATCTCGTTTGAAAAAGCAGGTTTCAAAAATGCGATTGAAGTAAAAATACAACCAGACGATGCAGACTGGGATGCAGGCGACATAAATTACAACGTATTACGTTGGACCGCATCTCCACGTCCACCATTTGGTGGCTATGGTCCTGCACTTGCTAATCCATTAACGGGTGAGATCTTAGGTTCAGACATCATGCTTGAGTATGTCTTCATGAAAAACCGTTGGATGTACGACACCCTATATACACAAGGTGCGGCGACACTCACTGAACATATGAATGACTCAGAACTACACTGCTCTTTGGGCCACAGTATTCAAGAAAACATGTTACTTGCAAAAGGCCTAGGTACTGGTGCAAACATCGAAGACAAAGAAATTTTACGCCAAGGTTTAACGCAACTTGTCTTGCATGAGGTCGGTCATACCTTAGGCTTAAACCACAATATGAAATCTTCTATTTTGTGGAACGAAAAAGACGTACACGACAAGCGTAAAACGCAAGGGATTGTTACAGGCTCTGTTATGGACTATGCGCCGGCAAATATCGCTCCAATTGGCATGCAACAAGGCGACATTTTCCAAACGAAACCAGGTCCTTATGACGACTGGGCTATTGAATATGGTTACAGTCAAGCTTTGGCAGACGCCGATGCCGAGCAACAACGTTTAGAAAAAATTCTTGCTCGCTCATCTGAGCATGCGCTTGCATTTGGTAACGACGCTGATGATATGCGAGCGCCAGGACGTCACATTGATCCACGTATCATGATTGGTGATATGTCATCAAACCCAGCGGCCTACGCCGCAGACCGTATGGCCTTAATCAATAAACTATTTACTGAACTAAAAGACAAAGCCACGGTTGAAGGTGAGTCATATCAGCAACTAGTTACTTCTGCCAACATCCTATTCGGTAGTTACAGAACACAGGCTGGCGTAGTATCTCGTCAAATTGGTGGGGTGTATGTTGAGCGCAACGTCGTGGGTGATGATAAAAATGGCGCACCGTTTACGCCAGTGCCATTAGAGCGCCAGCAACAGGCTATGCAAATTCTGGCCAAAAATGTGTTTGCACCTGATGTGTTAGTCAGCATGCAACCGCTATATAACTACTTACAACAGCAACGTCGTGGTTTTAATCATTACGGTAAGAACGAAGATCCAAAACCACATAACATGATTTTAGGCATGCAAAAGCTTGTGCTTGCGCAATTGTTACACCCTGCAGTCATGCTGCGTATTTCAGACAGCGCAATGTACGGTAATGAGTATTCACTAAGCCAATTCATGGATGACCTAACAGCCAGCATTTTTGTCGATAGTAAAAAAGCGAACTCATTAAGTCATAACTTACAAATTGAGTATGTGAACCAGCTGATTGCGATTGCAGGCTTAGGTAAAGCGAGCAAGCACGACAACCTAGCCAAAGCTGCTGCGCTTTATCAGCTAAACAAAATTGCTGATATCAGTACGCCATGGGGTGCCGACACTGCTGCTAAAGCACATAAGCAGTATATCGATCGCTTAATTAGCAAAGCGCTCGAAGCTTAATAAATAAGCACAAAAGGCTGCCAACGGGCAGCCTTTTATTATTTCAACGTTATAATCATGCCATCGCTGGACGTGACTTGTAATATTGAATACAACCAAGTTGGGCGGCATTAGTTAGCAATATCATCACAAAAGTTAGAACATGTGACACACTCGGTGAAGCCATCGCCAGTTCTGCGCCTAAACCACAGGCCCCCGCTACAAACTGTAAACTAAAATAACGTGCACTTAAGTTACTAATATCACCGCTTTTAATTGTTTTGTAGGTTTGCGGCATAACACGGATAGAACTCATCGCTAAGCCAACATATGTCAGCCAATTAAGGACTGTGGCAGTGTCCAGTGACGGGCTAAGCAATAACAAAAAAGGCGTCACCGACACAATTAATAGCCCAGCTAATTGCAACCGTTGCTGGCGCGCTGCATTGTAACGCACGAAGTAATAAAGAATTAAACCACTTAACACACCCGTCACGATAAACGGTAAGACCATGTAAATGCGCTGAAAGTACACATTGTAGGTAATGAAATAAAGACTTTGTGCCACCCCAAAGCTCATCATTAGCAACGACACGCCCGACACACTGCGATTTTTACGAATTTTATTTAATAGCGGATAAAAGCTAAACGCCAAAATAAAGCATGAAATAATCGGCAAATAGTGCGCCAAAACAGACCTCTCTCGTTACAATTTAGTTAATACGTTAGCAGTTTATAAACAGCCCATACACAACAAGTAAATCATTGTTTTTTAAGCCATTTAAAAGAGCGCGGCATTCTAATGAGATGCTCATAAAATGCAATGAAGATGAAAAAATAGCCAGCGAGGACTTGGCAAGATTTCCGTACAGTGTGTTTACAGCTTAGAGACAGCATTCATAACTTGAATACAACGAATAACATAGGTACATTGAATAAAAAACAAGCTTAGAGGTAGATGATGAAGCAACTCTTCTGCATCTTACTTATCAGTATGTTACTGCTCGGATGTGCCAGTAAAAGTAACCAACCTGTTATGCCACCTCGTGTTGCAGACCTCCTTAATAGCACACTTTTTCAGCCTGTTACTTTAAAAGACACTGAGCTATTTGCTCTGCCCATCGACGAGCAACAACAATTCCTTGATTACTTTACACAAAGACAAGGTGGCTATCTCAGAGATGATCAAATTCTCTATCACTATTTAGAAAATAAACTCACTAATTTTAACTATTACAGTGAAACACTCACTGCCTCTGAGACAATTCAAAAACAGAAAGGTAATTGTATTAGCCTTGCTATTTTAACTCAGGCGTATGCTCAGTTAGCTGGGCTAAAAACAGGGTTTCAATCAGTGTCGAGTGAACCGGTATACAGCAAAGAAAGTAATATTGTGTATGTATCGGGTCATTTTAGGACCAAAGTCTATGCCCCACTTGATGATGAGGTGACTTACTTAATCACACCGGGAAGTATTATTGATTATTTTCCGAGCCGCGGCAGTTTTTATACCGGCAAAGCCCATTTAAACGATTTAATAAGTCGCTACTACAGTAATTTAGCAGCCGAGGCTTTAGTCGCTAAACAATTTAATTTAAGTTACAGCTATATTCTTAAAGCTGGCGATTACACCCCTTACGATCCTGCACTGTATAATCTTGCAGCGGTATTACACCGTCAAGCTGGTGACTTAGTGGGAGCAAAACATATTTATCAAACCGCATTACAGCACAACATTGAAAACACCAATTTACTTCATAACTACGCTGTGCTGGCCGAACAGCTCGACGACCAAGTACTTCTAACTAAACTCAACTCACAGCTTGCTCTAGCAAAGCAAGATCCGTTCGAATTATTAGCAACGGCAATAAATGCACGCAACAATGGTCAGTATTTTAAAGCCCGAAAGCAGCTCGAAGACGCCATAGCCTTAGCACCTTATTTGTCTGAACCCTATCTAGAGTTGGCTATTATTAACTACCAACAAGGCAATGAGCAATCGAGCAAAGAGTGGCTCGAAAAAGCCATTGAGCTTGAAAGGGAAGACGAAAAGCGGGCGCTCTATCACGCCAAACTATTCGCCTTAAATACCAAGCAGTAACCGTTATAAAGAATAGTAAATACTAAGCCAAGCACGTAAATCGTTTTCAAAGTCGTCGCCTTCAACACGGGCGACGCCCAAATCAATATTCACATCATTCAGCCCGGCAGGCCCTAGGCCAAAGCTAAACTCGCCTTGCCATTTTAGTCCATAGCTTTGTGCATATACTCGGTTATCTACTTGATGCTGTTGATAGTAAAGCCATGGGAGCGAATCTTTATAACTAACCCCGCCGCCATAACCTTTATAGCGGTTACCAAGCTGGCTAATAAACGGTAATTCGGGTGCCACTACTAAACCACTTTGAGTCTCGTTGTTAATTAAGTTAGAAGCAAAACCACCTAACGCAAGCGTATTATTGTCACGATAATGCTGAGCAAAGTTAACATAAACAGGAATATTAAACGCATGCGCACCAAACTCAGTAGCAAAGTCGTAACCTTGCCAATTATGCGTTTTGCTATCACCTTTCAGTAAAGCTATCTTTGCTGACTGAGAAAACCCCACTGTTTGTCTATCATATTGCCACTTTTGTTTTAGCCCCAGCTTTAACCATTGATCATCGCCGTGAACAAAGTCGCTGTAGTTATAACTCACAGAAGGAATTATACTTAATTGTTGAAACTGCATTGGATAACTTGTTGCCAAGTGTATACCCGTGTTTTCAATTTTTTCAGCATGGTGTCCGTGGTACTGTTTATCTGTATCTAACTGATAATCGAATAACAAAGCTTTAAAGTGTAAATCAAAGGCTGAATATTTGGCAGCGGCAAACGCCCCCTCTAATGCGCTATCTTGTAAATCAATACTGTAGCCTGCTTGCAAATCAAGCTGTTTTAAAAAGTCACTGCTTTTAACACCCAAGGTTAATATTGACGATGATGCGGAGTAATACTGAGAACCCAACGATAAAGTCGGCTTTTGCTGAAATACATCATAGTCAGTTTGTCGACCTGTCGCTTGTTGATAAATAGCCGCTTTAGGGAGTACTTCGCTTTCGGTCACACCACGCGGTGGTGTGGGGTTTACAGCAAGTTCAGTCACTTTTTCGCGCTGAGTTAAGTCTGTAAAGTGCTTAATATTTGGGCCATCCGGTGTGACTGATAAATACAATAACTCACCATTATTCATCGCCATGGGATGAGCGATAACTTCTTGGCCTTGGCTTAGTTGATAAAGTTCATTTTTATCAAAGTCATAGTGGTACAAATCAACTGCTGCATTTTTACCCGCCACAAAATAAAGGCCTTTCCCATCAGCTTGCCAATTAGGTTGCGATACATATTGATACCCTGCAGGCATAGGCACACGATATGATTTTGTCGTGTTTAAATCTTGTATATACAACTGCCAATTCTGATTCAATGTGGTTTTCAAATAGGCCAGCCGCGACTTATCAGGGCTTAATACGGGGTAGTCATAAACAGTTTCAAGGCTTTTTGTAAACAAGGGAGTGACGTCACCATGAGTAAGGTCTACTTTCACTAACGCTGAGAAACCATGCTGATTTTGTTCTGCATAAACAGTTTCGCCATTTTCGCTAATGCTAAAACGACGCAAGCCCGCGTGATGCGTCAATGCTGTGACCTCACCCGTTGTAATATCGTAACGGTATAAATCAGAAATCCCAAGAACAGACCCTTTGCCCACGGTGGTTGTTGCTGTAAAAAACAGCGTATTTTCATCCAGCCATTGTGGATTTTTAATCCCTTGTCTATTTATTTGCTGCAATACATGCTTCTGCTCACGCTTAAATACTGCGGGAGCTTTATCGACAATATCCAGAGGATCATCGTTTAAAAGCGCATTTTGCTGTGTTGCAAATTCTTCTGCAGCCTGAGTATTTTGCTCTGTACTGTAAATAACTAAACGTGTATCACCCTCTTTATTACGCTCAACAATAACCAGTTTAGAGTTGTCTGGACTAAGTGCTGGATTTGATGCGTAGAGATCAAGCTCCAACCAAAGCTTACTTGTAAGTGGTTGTTCACTTACCTCTTTAGCCATTGCTTTGTATGTATACTCAGCAACAAAGCGGCGATACAACTTGGCTGGAGAATCAGCAAATACACCTGTAAATGCCTCATCGAAATCACGGTCTTTTACTGCCTGCATTCGTGTCCAAACAGCATCAAGCGTTTGTTCTGAATAGTTTTCTTCAAGCCAAGCCAAAAAACGCGAACCGACCAAATACGCCATCGACCCCGCCAAAAAGCCGCCTTTTGTATTGCTTAGTTGCTTATAACCTGGCAATGCACCTTGCTGAGCAAACTCAATTAAAATCGCTTCAGACAAATTGTCAAACACTCGACCACGGCCTGTCATTTTTGATTCTAATAATGTTGCGTAACCCTCTGCGGCCCAGCGTGGCATGTCTTTTTCTGCTAAGTCATACAGATCCCAGCTATTTTTAATTGCTTGACGAAAATCACTGCGAGTCGGCTGAGCTAAATGCACCAAGTGAATATATTCGTGCAAGATTAATAATTGTTGCCAACCATCGGTATTAGAAATCACCGTATCGGATTGCGGTGGCGTGGTAAAAAGTGCCATCAAGGGTTTATTAGAGACAGGTAGAGCAAAGCCATTTGCGGCATTCAGAGGGTCAAACACGACTACATCAACGACTTCATCCAAAGCACGATGCTGTTGCTTAAGCACTTTATCACGCACAATTTCAAGCTCTGTGGCAGCCGATTGCGCCCACTGTTGGTTTTCAACGCTAAAGTGTACATTAAAATGCTCAGTGTGAATTGTTTGCCATATTTCTTGGCCAGACGCCTCGCCTGCAACAAGCAGCGCAACGCTCAATAGTGCTTTTTTCATCATAATCCTTGATCCCCAGCTTGGGTATATTGATTTTAAATATTCACACTAGTATGCGTTGCTTTTTTGCGCGGGTGTAGTTAAAAAATGTAAGAAATTAATCGATTTTGATAGGTTTTACTAACCCCAAAAGTTGATAAATAATAAAAATAGTTACTGCAAACATCATACTGCTTCTGAGCGCACCAAGGCCTACGAGCATCATTGCACTGGTTACCAATAACGCGATACAAGTAATTGCGCAACTAATACAAAAGCCTTTACACTCATTTTTAAAGCGCGCGTACCACAGTAAAGCAACTAAGCCTGAAATAGCGATAATTGGAAGTAAATAAATCATCTGAATACCTGCATCCCTCACTTTTGGACAGTATACCCAAAAACGAAACCGAATCAACGGTATTGATAATCATTTTCATTTAAAACCAATTGCGTGGCTCTGATTCTATTTCATAAAGCACAAAATCAATTAACTGTTCTGCATCAACTGATTTTAAATACGGCATTGATACAGAACCCGATGCAAGTTGTATATACAGGCTTTTTAAACCTGATTTTCGCATTAAATATGTACTAATAGTCGTGGCACTTTGTGCTTTATAAATTTCAAACAAACGATACTGAGTCCCTATCATTCCCGTTCTAAACACGGCAAATGAGCGGCCTTCATGTTGATACAGCGCCATGCCTGTTTTTTGATAACGTAAAAATACGGCAGCCATCAATATACTCGCAGGTAATAAACCCCAAAGCATTGATAACGTTTCAAATAGTTGATCAATAACGACAACGCTAATCACACTCGGCAAAAATACATACAACACAGTGTTTTTATACAGCAGTGCCCGTTCGGGTTTAATAAAATTAAGCTCATTTAAATTAATAAACCACGGAAACAACCAACGGCACACTTGCTGAACATGCGCTGCGGTTAACACGGGCATCACCAGTGTTTGTTTGTTTTTATGCGCCGCAACACCTGGGGCTGTATTACCACTGCTCACTTGTGGACATATCAATGTATAACGCTTTAATAATCGTGCAATGATATTTTGCTTAATTTGTACACTTTGTATTTTCTCTGAGCTTATTGATAACTGCTGGCGCTCAAAGAGCCCCGCTACACGTTTAAACTTATTATCTTGAAAATATAAATGAAAATTAAAAAACCTAATTAAAGCCATAGTAACCGACAACAACACAGCGCACAGCACGATAACAACAATAACGGTCACCACAGCCAATGCTGCCGCACTGCCAACAAAGGCAGCCTGCTCGTTAAACATGGCTTCTAGACGCGCAATCAATGAAGTTTCAAGGTAATCAAAAATGGCATTCATAAAAGGGGCAAGCGCCGCTAACGCTAAAATAGCCATATTCGACATCAAACCAAACTTCGCTATTTCGGCGTTACTAAGCGTGAGTGTGTGTTGTGCTGATGGTTGTGCTGCATGTTCCGCTTTTTCAGGTGTGTCACTTTGCTGCAAATGCGCTTTAAATGCCATCACTTGTTCACGTACATGCTCGGCATAACTGAGCTTTACACCTGGGATCACGGCTTCTTGAGCGCTACTGCCTGCAGCATCAAAAATACAGTTAACCAAATTTACGGGCTGGAAATAAAAGGGCTCAGCGATATTCACATTTTGCACTCTGGCAAACTTCAGTGTTAAGCGCTCTTTCTTAAATACCCCTTTGTTTAACAGGATTTCATTTTCGCTACTGATGCGATAAGAAAAATTTCTATAATATGCAAATGCATAAACAACTAACATGACAATAGCGATGCTTGCTGCGACTTGCCCCCAAAACCATTTTTGCTCAACCTGAGTCACAAAAATAACTAAAATAGGCAGTAAATTTAGTAAGCCATCTTTAACAAATCGAATAGCAAAATGCACAATAAAATATAAAAGTGCCCACGGCGACACGCGTTGCCAATCATTGTTATTCATCGACTAGCTCATCAACTGTTGCATGATTGTCATAACCATAGCTTTGTACAAACTGCCTAATGTCATTGCATTGTTTATCTGTTAAACCACTGATATGAAGATCCGCACTCATGCCACCAGCACTGTAGAGTCTGAGTGTTGCTAAGCCAAGTTTCCGCTCAATGGGTCCTCGATGTATCTCAGTATGTTGAACTCGAGAAATAGGTAACAGAGTCACTTGTTGCCAAATTAAACCACGCTTATAAGCAATATCATGCTCACGTAATGCAATCCCTTTTACACGAACACTGTAAAGGTTATACAGCATTGAAAGCACAACGAGCACGGGCAGCAGTAGCAACCAAGGTGCAGATACCGCATCAGCAAACGGTTGATTAAAATACCGAACAGCCACAATGACCGTCATGAGTGGAATATAAAAAAGCAGCCAATTAATTTGTACATGCCAAATAGCGTTATCTGCAAGTGGCTGAAATTTAATAGTATGGTGGCGAGGCAGAGTGTCGATTTGTTGATTACTAAACACGATTATTCCTTGTAAAGGCCAGTGTCACTGGCCTTACGTGCTAACGTTGAGCGTGGTAAATTAAACCCAGCGAAGTGTCGTTGCAAGCGTATGGCTGGCACCTGGCGCAAGCTCTACACTGTCATCAAGTACATTTGCTGCTTCTAAGCAGAGCATCACATGATACTCATCGTCGGCAAAGTTCGACAAGCGTTTTGACTTCTCAATCCACGGATTCCACAGCACACATGATGTTGAGTTTTCACGACCTACTTCAATAATGCCGTCTGGGGTAATTATACGCTGTGTAGCCTCTGCTTCGGTGTACACCATGTCGGTTTCGCGCGCAAAAGCAACCAAGTCATGCTGCTCAAAAGGGCCTTCGCCAAACTCAATGTATTTTGCCCCTTGCAAACCATCAACTTTGGTTTCTTCAATCGCAGGTGTTGGGAAATACGTGTGTAGCGCTTGAGTAAAGTGAATGGTTTCATTATCCATGTTCGTGGTCGTTAAGCGTAACTCAAGACTCGACGTTAAAATAAATTCAGCAAGTAGCTTAGTTTTGTGAGGCCAATATTTATCATCAACCTGAGTCATCGGTAACGAAAGGCTGATATAGATTGAATCTTCTTGTTCTTTCACTTCTTCAGCGCGCCAAAGACCTGTACGAGCCACACCATGCGCAGGCCAACCTTCATGCTGACTTACACCAAACCATGGCCAACAAATAGGGATACCGCCACGTACACCTTTCCCTTCTTGATAGTCTTCTAACTCAGACACCCACAACAACGGCTTTTTGCCTGCAGGCGTGAACTCAGTAATTTGCGCACCTTGC
This sequence comes from Pseudoalteromonas sp. MT33b, assembly GCF_014117385.1. Classification (NCBI taxonomy): domain Bacteria; kingdom Pseudomonadati; phylum Pseudomonadota; class Gammaproteobacteria; order Alteromonadales; family Pseudoalteromonadaceae; genus Pseudoalteromonas; species Pseudoalteromonas sp. MT33b. The sequence continues at coordinate 3,471,079 of NZ_CP059831.1, forward strand.
AGAAAAATAGTTGCTTCACACAACTCACTCGCAACCTTAATAAACTCAAGTCCGGTGTCACTTTGTTCAATCGTAACTGATGGCGATAACTTCATAATTCGTCCCATTTAATGAAAGAAAAATCCACCTTACCCAAAGCGGTGGCAATTAGTAAATAATATTTAGTTATTTGATGAAAATGTTTTACAACCAAATGCTAAGTCACCCCATATTAGCATTTTCAGTGTTAACAACAATTACCCTATCTAAACGACAAAATAGAGCATTTAATTTCTGCTCTAACTAAATACAAATCAAAACCATGCCATTATTAGCTTTAATCTATGGCTTATATAGGTGTAATTTATTTGAACTCAATTTATTAGATGTGTAATATTTCGCGATTGCGGTCGCCAGATACCGCCTTTTTAAAGAGACACAACTATGCAAAAGTATGACGAGCTATTGGTATCGTTACGTAAAGTTATCAGGGCTATCGACCTTCATTCAAAACAACTCAACAAAACATCGGGATTAACAGGCCCACAATTACTTATAATGAACGAAGTCGCGCACACCGATGGCATTACGGCCAGCCGCATCGCACAAAACGTTAATTTAAGTCCCGCAACTGTCACCAATATTTTAGACCGCATTGAAAACCGTGAGCTAGTTACACGTGTTCGCAGTCAACTAGATAAGCGCCGTGTCAGTCTATACCTTACCGAGCGCGGCAAAGAAATTTTGAATAAAGCGCCACAGCCTTTACAAGAGCACTTTATTGAAAAGTTTTCAGCCCTTGAAGAGTGGGAACAAAGTCTATTGTTGTCATCTATGCAACGTATTGCAGCCATGATGGATGCAGACCAACTTGATGCCTCCCCCTTACTTGAAGTAGGTGCGCTTACGCGAACCATTGAGTCTCAATAATAAACCCGTTGATTAATATTAAATTTATGTGGCTACCCTTGGGTTCAGTGTGAATATCATCTATGCTAAATAGTACCCATTCTTACATTAGCGATAATTCATGCTTAAACTTTCAAAGTTAGCCCTAGCGATAGCGTTGGGCACTACTTCAAGTCTTAGTCAGGCATCAGAAATCGATGACCTTCAAAAGCAGCTGCAATTACTAAAGCAACAGATGCAGCAACTTCAAACTCAGCTCGATAAAGCAGAGCAACAAGCAAAACAACAAGCGGCGCAGCAAGAACAAATTGATGCCCAAGTTGCTAAACAGCAAAAGCAGCTTGAGCAGCAAACGGCTGCTGTTGATTCAGAGCTCGAAAAGAAAGAATCTGGGATTCGAGTTGGCGGTGCTGTACGTACCAATTTTAGTCACACATCTTATGATGACGGCAATAAGAACCGCGGTGGCGACTTCGATTTTGATATTTTCAGATTGAATTTTGCAGGCGATGTTGGTGACGTGCAATTAAATGCAGAAATTCGTTTTTTCGATTACATGACTGCAGTTAAATATGCCTATGCAGCCTATGACTTTGCCGAAGATTGGCAAGTGCAAGCAGGGATCACCAAAGTCCCCTTTGGTAACTGGCCTTATAACTCTCATAACTACTTTTTTGGCACCACTTATTACGTTGGCTTAGAAGATGACCACGATTTAGGTGTGTTATTTAAGCGTAAAATAGCCGATAACTGGCAAATTGACCTTGGCTTTTTTAAAAATGATGAATTAGGTGGTGTTGACGGTTACGTTGATAATCGCAGCGATCGTTATTCGTATGATGTCGTTGGTTTTCGTGATGCCGACGAAGGCGTTTACGCAGAACCCACCAATGCGATAGGTGAATACAATACATTCTCTGGACGTTATGGTTACCACTTCGAGCATGATGGTGGCACCACTGAGTTAGGTGTTTCTGCGTTATCAGGCGGCCTACACGACGGTGAAGACAAAGCAGGCGACTACATGGCTTGGGCTGTGCACCTTAACAGCACCATTGGCCCGTGGAACTTCCAACTGCAACATGGTGAATACGATTACGACATTGATAACGTAAATCGTATGGCTGTCGGTGCCTACTCTTTTTATGACAGTATCGCCGCCGAAGCCACCATGACTAATGCCAACATTGCTTACAGTTTACCTGTTGAGTGGGGGCCAGTAACCAACCTGCAATTTTATAATGACTACGGCATTATTTACGATAAGTCAGATAACAGTGCAGACACGTGGATGAATGTAACGGGTGTGTCGGTCGCCGCAGGTGGCTTATTTACCTACTTTGATCTTGTAAAAGCGAAAAACCAACCGTTTGTTGGTGGCTCAATAGCTGGCGACAGCGACGAGACCGAAACGCGCTTCAATATCAATATCGGTTACTACTTTTAAAACGATTAGCCCAGCTATTGCTGGGCTTTTTTAAACTTTCTATGCCCCCATCCCTCGTTTACCTCTAAATAACACAGCAATTTTTTAACCCCTTAAACGTTCTTCATGCAACATTAGGTAAAAAACGTTAGCTGAGCTACAGTTAAAAGTAACGCAGAATAAATGTATGATTTTGCAAAATATGCATCACCGCATTTTCAGTTTTATCAGGCTCAATTATATTGATGAATGTAAGAACGGTATTTACCGCCTATAAAAATGGCTGCTATCAATTACTTGGATTATTGATGGTTGGCTTAGGTATCATAGGTATTGCACTCCCTGTGATGCCCACAACTATTTTCTTTATTCTTGCTTTGGGCTGTTTTACACGCTCTTCTCCCGCTTTGTCTGCTTGGCTATTAAATCATCCTCGGTATGGTGAATCACTTCGATATTGGCAGCTCTATAAAGTGGTTCCGCTAAGAGCAAAGTTTTTAGCTGGCCTTGGCATGGCCGTGGGCTATTTCTTCTTACTGCAAAGCGCAGCACCGATTTGGGTTATGTATCTTGTAGCTGTTATCGAGGTGTGCGTGTTGGGCTATTTAATCAATCGTCCCTCAAAGCCTAATCATCCGACGCTGATCCAACTTAACATATCCACTCGGCTGCAATTAATGCTACTTGCTAGCCTGTTTACCTCACAACTCGCCATTATTGCGTACCTCGCTATTCAGTATTAACTGCTCGAATGTAAAGAACGTAAACGCACTTGTTATTAATAATACGAACTATTATCATGTGAGCATCAATAACAAGTACCTTACATTATGTTCTCTTTCAATAAACGCATGTTTTATAGCGTTAGCCGTGCCTTACATATTTATTTATCAACCGCGCTATTTTTTCTACTGATCTTATTTTGTATCAGCGGCATCATCCTCAATCACGTAAGTTGGCTTGAAAATGACAAACATAATGGTCAAACCCACGTGCTCATTTCTGCACAGCTCTTCGAAAAAGCACAGCAGAACCTTAATGCATTACCCACTCTTTACCCTGAAATTGAACGCTATATGGCAGATCAGTTTTCTCTGCAGAATGTAAAAAGCATTGAATGGGAAAAACAAGACGCACTAGTCATGCTCGACTACCCGTTGCCTGCAGGGTTTGCTTATGCCGAAATCGACTTTCAAACGGGAGAGCTCAATCTTGACTACCAAACAGGTGGGGTTATGAGCCTTATTGGTGATTTGCACAAAGGCCGTCATACAGGCGAGGCATGGAGCTGGGTAATTGATATCTCAGCAGTATTAATGATCATCTTCGCTATAACTGGCTTATTTATTTTATTTCAAAACCGTAAAAAGCGTACCTCAGGGCTTTGGCTAACACTGTTTGGTGTCGTCACACCTCTGGTTATTTATCTAGTTTGGGTGCCTCAACTTAAAGGAGTATCTTAATGAAACAAGCCCACTTACTACTTGCTCTACTGTTCAGCTGTTTATTCAGCCCACTTAGCTTTGCCAAAGACGCCAACCTCACCGTTGAGTTCACTTTGCCTGAGCTTGATGTATCCCCTTATCACCGTCCATATGTTGCGCTTTGGCTTGAAACCCCAGAACGTAAACATGTAACCACAGTGGCACTTTGGGTTGAAAAAGCAGAGTGGTTTAAAGACTTACGTCAGTGGTGGCGTAAAGCAGGTCGCAGTAACGATAACTTCGACGGCGTAACAGGTGCCACAAAACGTCCTGGTACTTACACCATTGAGTGGCACGGTAAGGATTTAAAAGGTAACCCCGTTAAACCCGGTAAATATTTACTCAATGTGGAAGTTGTACGTGAAGAAGGTGGCCGTGATTACAGCCGTGTTGAAATCGACTTAACAAAAGATGGCAAAGTCACTCTCGCTGGCGAAAAAGAATTCGCGACTAGCTTCGTTACTATTACTAGCAATTAAGGATAAACAATGAAATTAAAATTATTAAAAACGGCCCTAATCGGTGCCGTTACGTTCACCGCACTTGCATCAAGTTACGCACAGGCACACGCTCGTTGGTTAATGCCATCGCACACCTCTTTATCGGGTGAAAAAACACATTATGTGATGATTGATGCCAGTATTTCAAACGAGTTGTTTAGCCCAGACAAAGCCTACCGCCCAAATGAACAAGGCGCAGAATATGATGACAACTTATTAATCGCCCTTGCGCCAAACGGTAAGCCTGTAGAAGAGAAGATTCGCGCGTACTACCTAAAACGTAAAAACTCAGCGGCCGTTAGCTTATCGCAAGATGGGACGTACCATATTGCGATGCAGCAAAAGCCCCTGCTAATGACATTCTACAAAGATAAAGACGGCAACCGTGGTCGTGTATTTACAGGTAAAAAAGACGCTGATCTTCCTGCTGGTGCAACCGAAGTACGCACGATTAAGTCAATCGCAACCGTTGATACCTTTGTAAGCCGTAACGGCACTTCTAAACCCACATTACTTGGCCAAGGCTTAGAGATTTCGGGCCCAACGCATCCAAACGATTTATTTGCAGGTGAAGAGGCTAAATTCCAATTATTAATGGATGGAAAACCTGCCGCTAACGTTGAGCTAGCGATTGTACGCGGCAGTGCTCGTTACCGTAATGCGCGTGATGAAGTAAAACTTACTACCGATAGTGAAGGTTTCTTCACCGTGACATTCGAACACGCTGATATGTATCTGATTGAAGCATCTGTTGATCAAAAACCAACAGAAGCAGATATCGATAACGTGCGTTACTCATTATTTACCACCCTTGAAGTCGCGCCTGAATAAGTCACTTAATGAGGCCTTATAAGAGGCCTTATTCGACTTTCGAGGAAGACTGTAGTCAACGGTGTGATCACAGCTGCCGTCTTTCTCGCAATCATTGGCCCATCTCCATCGACATCCCAGCTTGGGTGCATCCCATTTAATGGGCTTTTGATAACGCTAATATCTTCTGTAAATTTACTATGCTCATCACGGCCTGCGGCATTGCGCATCAAAAATACCCAAATCACATAATTGCCATCATCAGGAATTTTAAGCTCAGCATGATCACCTTTTGCCGGGCCAACATACAAAGCGGTTGGGTTACCTTTCGGTAAAATATTAAAGTAGTTACTAGAGTTTGAAGGAGCAAAATCAACCTTTAATGTATTGCCTTTATTAAGGTTTATTTGATATTCCCACATCTCATAACCTTTAATTATGTCTTTAACTTGCCAGCTTTGCTGCACCGCTATATCTGAAACTAATAACTCATAATGACGACTATTGGGTAAGTTTTGATTAGCAAACACCACGCTGCTTGCAGCCATAGAAAAACAAAATCCTATTGATAACAATAACTTCACATTGAATCTTCTTTAAGATTCTTTTTTAAAGAATAATAAGCGCTAATTTTACTATTTTTAATTCTTTTAAAGTGAATTTATAGTTACTTCATCGCAGACACACAGCTTAACTAAACAGGATACCTACTATGAAACTTTTTACTTTAATCTCAGCTCAACCACAATTACAAAATATTAGCACTTTATTGGCACGTATTGGTTTATCGGCCATCTTTTTACTCACCAGCTTTAGTAAAATCGAGTTTTTCGATGCAACAGCACAGTACATGGCATCCGTTGGTTTACCAGAGTTCTTACTGCCATTTGTCATTGCTTTTGAAATGGTTGGCGGGTTATTTATTTTACTCGGCTTCTTAACACAACTAACCGCTGTCGCTTTTGCTGGTTTCAGCCTGGCCAGTGCTTTGTTATTCCACTTTCAACTTGATGATCAAATGCAATTTTTAATGTTCTACAAAAACATTGCAATGGCAGGTGGCTTTTTAGCATTAGCCAGTGTTGGTGCAGGCAAAATCAGCCTAGATCAACTAATGTTAAAACGTAGTCAGGCATAACATTTCTCCCAGCCAATAACCTAGGTTGTTGGCTGGGTTTGTTTTTAAGGAGCGCAAATATGGCAAAGTTATTAACAGCAACCAGCCACGATATTGGTGGGCTCGATGTAAAACGCATCTTGCCGCATTTTGACAAAAAAATGGTTGGGCCATTTATCTTTTTTGACCACATGGGGCCGAATCACTTTCCTCGCGGTGAAGGCATAAATGTGGGGCCTCATCCTCATATTGGCCTTTCAACGCTCACTTATTTGTTTACTGGCAGTATTTACCATCGCGATTCACTAGGCAATAGCCTGCAAATAGAACCTGGCGATGTTAACTGGATGACCGCAGGTCGCGGTATAGTGCACTCAGAAAGAGAAAGCCTTGAAGTGCGTGCAAGCGAGCACGACATTAATGGTCTGCAATGCTGGGTTGCTTTGCCTGAGAGCATGACCGAAATAGCACCGCGATTTGAACATATCAAAAAACAGCAACTGCCTGAAAAAATAGAAAAAGGAGTGCTGATGCGACTAATCGTGGGTGATGCCTATGGCTTGAGCTCCCCGGTGAAAAGCTACTCACCTATGTTTTATTTAGATACAGTAGCAGAGCAAGGCAGTTATATTACTAAACCGCATCCTCATCATGAAACCGCTGTGTATGTAATTTATGGTGAAGTTAGTATTGGTGATACTCGCTATACTCAAGACAATTTTGTTCTACTCGATGACAGCGAACACGAAATTACGACCCATGTGCATAGCCGCTTTATTTTACTCGGTGGCAGTAAATTCAATAAAGTTCCTTATTTACACTGGAACTTTGTTGCATACAGCAAAGAGCGTATCGAGCAAGCAAAACAAGATTGGCAAGCACAGCGCTTTGCTAAAATCCCCGGTGATGAGCTTGAATATATTGAGTTGCCCTTTGCTAAAAAGTAAACTTTTTTGCAATTTATAGGTACTATCCATTTACAGGCACTAATTAGTAAGTAACCACGTTAGCAAAGGAATACCATGCTAAGAATCACCCTAGAGCAATGGCGCATGTTTCGTGCTGTTGTTGAGTTTGGTGGCTTTAATCAAGCCGCACAAAGCATTCATAAAAGCCAGTCGAGTATTCATAATGCCGTGGGCAAAATTGAATCGGCACTCAATGTAAAATTATTTACTATTCAAGGGCGTAAAACGGTGCTCACAGAAGCCGGTGAAATGATGCTACGCCGTGCCAATTATTTACTCGATGAAGCTGCCAAAGTCGAAGCGATTGGCCAAACCCTCGGCGAAGGTATCGAAAGCAAGCTGCGCATTGCAGTTGATGCCATTTTTCCACAGCAATTACTTTATAAAGTGCTTAACGACACGTCTTCGCAATACCCACAACTGCGTATCGAATTGCATGAATCTGTGCTGATGGGTGGCAATGAATTACTTGTAAATGATCAGGTCGATATTGCCATTACAGGTTTTCCGATAGCGGCTGGCTTTCATGAAGAGTTATGCAATATTGAATTTATTGCCGTGGCGCATCCAGATCACCCTTTGCATGCGATTGACCGCGAAATAACATTAGAAGATTTAAAATCACACCGACAAATTGTAGTGCGTGACTCAGCGAATAAACACAAACAAGATGGCGGCTGGCTAGGTGCCGATCAACGTTGGACGGTAACGCATTTACGCACCTCTATTGATATGATCAGTAATGGTCTAGGCTTTGCGTGGTTACCAAAAATAGCGATTGAAAAACAACTCGCAGCAGGGCAAATGAAAGCGCTCAATTTAACGCATAACAGTAGCCGCAGTGCTAAGTTACATTTGCTCTTCAAAGACGGTGACAAACTGGGTCCCGCAGCACGGGCATTTCTTGGCGAATTACGCTACCAAGTAATGGAAAATCTATAGTTTAAGCGGTGTTTCAGCGATGCCTTTAACACCCGGCTTTAAAATAAACACGCCCCCGCTGTGCGGGTAATCAGCAAGTACCGACTCATCCAACCCGACTGCTGCGGTAGTAATTGCCACATGCTCAAGTGCCTCTCCGACAAATGCAACACTGGTAACACGTGGTGCGGGAATACGTAAAAATTGCACTTGCTCGCCGCGTGGCGAAAAACGATAAACACCATAACCATTCCATGCTGCGACCCATAAGTGGTCGTCATTATCAACCGTCATGCCATCTGGGTAACCCATGCTATCGGTAAAACGGATAAACGCATGCTTATTACTAAGCTCGCCCTGTGCACTTAATGAGAAGCGATAGATAGTTTGTTTTTCAGAGTCTGTTGAGTATAAAAACTGCCCGCATTTACTTACCGCCGGTCCATTACTAATGGTGTAGTGTTGGTCAACGACTTCAGGAGCCTTTCCATGACCAACGCGGTATAACTTTCCACTCGGAGCTTGTTCTTGAGAGTCCATCGAGCCAAAAAAACCAAAACCTTGCCGTGATGTTTTACCATCGTTTAATCGGTTTTGCTGTGGCTCATTGTCGATTGAGTAAAGCAGTTCGCGGCTAAAGTCTTCGCTATTAAGTTTATAGATGCCCTTCGCAAACCCAGCAACAAGCTCACCTTGCTCCGTTTCCATTACCCAACAAATGGGCTCTGGCATGGCAAACTGACTTACCCGCATACTTTGGCAGTGCAAACGAAATAAACGCTGACCCAAAATATCAACCCAAAATACGCAGTTGTGGGCTTTTGCAAAGTAAGCACCTTCGCCTAATTGGCATTGGCTAGAAATAATTATTTTTAGGGTGGCATCGAGCATAAATTTCATTAAATAAACAGCTGAACTTTTACCATTCTATCTGTGTATAAAAATAAGTGCTAGGCCAGATAAGCCTGCGACTAGCAGTATGATGCTGCGAATTGCTCTTTCATTTAAGTTGTTATTAATTATAAAAGACAGTCCCCAGCCAATTAAGATTGCTGGCAGACAAAAGAAAAACAGTTTTACATCCCCCATATCAGCAGAGCCAGTAAGCATCAGCACAATAATGCCAAATAGGTTAATGAAAACAAAGAATGCACTAAGGTTGGCCTTTATTTTATCTTTATCCTCAGCTTGATAGAGCAGCCCCATCGGCGCGCCCCCAGCGGAGGTGGTGGTTCCTAAAAACCCCGACGACATAGAGGCTAATAAACTCGTTATGGTCGATATTTTAGGTTTCATACCTATGATAGATAATGCGACGACGACTAATATACTCACTCCGAGCAATAACTGGTACTGCTTAGCATTCACATACCACATCACTGCCGCTGCGAATATTACGCCCATTGCACCACCGACTATTGAGATCCCCGTCTGTTTCATATCGATTGACCCTCGGTGCTTTATCATTAACACCGAAGTTAAAAAGAGTGCATTCAAAATCATAGGGCCAGGCACCAGTTCAGGCATTAACCAATATAAAACTGGCACACACAGCATACCAAGGCCAAAGCCAATAACACTTTGCAAGCAAGCACCAATGATCAGAATTACATACACGAGTACAAAGTCGGTCAAACTTTCTTACCACCTTAGAAAAATAGGGGAGATGGTAACAATACCAACCCATATTTTATTATTATAGTATCATTTGTTTTATTGAAAAAATTTTATCGCAAGTCAGTCATTTTGCAATGTATAAATGCAATTAAGTCCAACCTGCGTCTACGATTAATGATTGTGCTGTCATCATCCGACTATCATCAGCAGCCAGAAATAATGCTGCATTAACAATGTGGTCGGGTTGTATTGTTTCGTTTATACACTGGCTTAAACGAACGTCTTCAACCATCTCTGGGGTTAACCAATGAGTAATTTGACGCTCTGTCATTACCCATCCAGGAACCAAGGTATTAACCCGAATATTGTCTTTGCCATACGAGGCCGCTAAAGAACGCGTCAGACCTTCAATACCCGCTTTAGCAGTGGTGTAAGCAGGCATTCCTGTTTGCTTAATACGCCAACTGACCGACCCCATATTAATAATACTTCCCCCACCTAAACGCTGCATATGCGCCACAACAGCCTGTGAAGAAAAGAAACAAGGGCGTAAGTTAACAGCAAACTTGTCTTCCCAATATTTTACATCCATGTTTTCTGCTGCATGGCGAGTGTCATCGGCTGCATTATTAATTAATACCCCAATATCGCCCTGTTGCTGACGGGTTTGCTCTATAGCGGCTTGCAATGCCTCAACATCACGAATATCACAATAGATAAACTGCGGATCAAACTCATATTTACCCGCAAGCTTTGCGCACAAAGCCTCGCTTTGCTGCTTTGCAATATCAACAAAGGTGACTTTTGCGCCTTGCTCACAGAAGCGCGTTACCATTACTTCACCAATTCCCGTCGCTCCGCCTGTAATAAATACACTTTTACCGGCAAGGCTGGCGTAAACTGTTTTAAGCTCATTTGAATTTGGCATGATAACCTTTTGTTTTTACAGTATTTACAACGTTGAGTAGCGAAACTTATTGAGCTGCAGCTTCTTTGTCTGCAATTTCTTTTTCGATAAACGCCATCGCTTCATCAATCATGTACGTCATCATATTTTTCGCACGCTCAGGGTCACCATTGGCAATCGCGTTATACACTTTAAAGTGCTCTTCAGCGATGGCTTGTTTATTACCTTTAGCGGGTGTTGTGTGCTGAATACTGACATGCAATGCAGTACGAATAAAGTCACGTAATTGATAGAAAAAACGGTTACCACTGGCGTGCAAAATTGCCGTGTGGAACGCAAGGTCTGGCTCGTGCATTACGCCTTCAGGTTCATCGGCAGCCGCTTGCATTTTATCGAGCGCCATTTTAATTTCAGCGATCGCAGCTTGGTCACCTTTTCGTGCTGCCAACGCCGCTGCTTGTGGCTCAATAGCTAAGCGTACTTGCAAGAACTCTTTCAGTACGTAAAGTGACGGACTGCTCTCAAGTAACCATTTTAATACGCTGGTGTCGTATAAGTTCCAGTTATCCGCCGGTTCAACACGGATCCCTTGTCGTGGACGAGAAGAAATTAATCCCTTTGCAGCCAACATTTTAACTGCTTCACGAACAGCTGTGCGGCTTATACCATACACTTCGCACAACTGTGCTTCGGTTGGTAACCCCGTCTCAGTATTATAATCACCAACAATAATTGCTTTACCAAGTTCATTGGTAACTTGTTGTGATAAGTTCAAATTCTCTAAACGCGCCATGTGTGTTCCTCTAAAGATCTAGGTAATATAATACATCTATAAAGCTATTCCGTCATCCTGCAAATAGTTGATTAAAATCAATAACAAAACATTAAAAAGACAGAACCTCTTATTATAACCGCGCGTAATCGTCACTTTTTTATATATCCAGTGTCACCTTATTTTAACAAATCACTTTCACTCATCCAATTTATAATATAATATTTTTAACTGACAATTAAAAAGCAACATTCTCTTTCATAATTAGGTGGAACACACAATGGTCGAACTAAGTACCTTAGACTGGGCAGTGCTGGCAGGATTTTTTGTCCTGTTATTAGGCGTTGTCGTCATGTCTATGCGACAAAAAGAAGAAGACACCGCTGACTACTTTTTGGCGGGTCGTAATGCAAGCTGGTTAGTAATTGGTGCCTCTATTTTCGCATCAAACATCGGCTCAGAACATTTAGTCGGATTATCTGGTTCTGGCGCTCAATCAGGTATGGCACTCGCCCATTGGGAAATGCAGTCGTGGATTATTCTATTACTCGGTTGGATTTTTGTGCCTTTCTATTGGAGTAGCAAGGTCTACACCATGCCTGAGTTTCTAGAACGTCGCTTTAATTCTAAGTCGCGAACTTTCTTATCTGTTATCTCATTAATCAGCTACGTATTAACAAAAGTCGCCGTGACCGTGTATGCCGGTGGTATCGCCTTTAAAACCATTTTAGGAATTGAGAGTATTTGGGGTATCGATTTCTTTTGGATTTCTGCCATTGGTTTAGTGGTGATCACCGGGATTTATACTGTTCTAGGGGGCATGAAAGCTATTATGTGGACCTCGGTGCTGCAAACGCCAGTGTTGATCATTGGTTCACTGGTCATTTTAGTTGTTGGTCTTGATAAAGTCGGCGGCTGGGCAGAAGTTGAACGCTTAAATGACGTTAATATGCACCTTATTCGCAGCGCATCAGACACTGAATTCCCTTGGCCTGGGATTATCTTTGGCTCGTTTATTATCGGTTTTTGGTATTGGTGTACCGATCAGTATATTGTGCAACGTGTACTCTCTGCGAAAGGGATTAAAGAAGCACGTCGCGGGACGATGTTTGCGGGTTATTTAAAACTCCTCCCTGTGTTTATTTTCTTAGTGCCGGGCATGATTGCTTACGCTCTGAATGCAAAAGGAATTATTAGTTACGAAAGCGCTGACCAAGCATTTCCTACGTTAGTCGCTGAGCTGTTACCTGCGGGTGTGAAAGGAATTGTGATTGGTGGCTTAGTCGCAGCACTGATGAGCTCGCTCGCTTCGCTATTCAATTCATCAGCCACTTTATTTACGATCGACTTTTATAAAAAGTTTAAGCCAGAATCAAGCGAAAAACACCTTCTAAAAGTAGGCAGAATGGCCACTATCGTTATCGTTGTTCTCGGGCTGTTGTGGATACCCGTCATGAGCTTAATTGCCGATGTACTTTATGAATATCTCCAGAGTGTTCAATCATTAATTGCACCAGGCATCGCGGCTGTATTCTTACTCGGCTTATGTAGTAAGCGCATAACGCCAACAGCGGGGTTTGTTGGTCTTGTGTCTGGTTTCGTACTGGGTATGATCCGCTTAGTATTATTACCCTTTAAAGATGATTTAACGGGTTCATCGTTTGCATGGATAACAACAATGAACTGGTTGTACTACTGTATCCTGCTGTTTGTTGTGGTTGTCGTAATTATGATTGTGGTGAGTATCTTCACTAAACAAGCAGATGAAGAGCAATTAAAAGGTCTTACTTTCTCAAGCCTAGACAAAGCAACACTCAAAGAGGTCGCCGAAGGTTTAGATAAGTGGGATTACATCCATACAGCGGGCATTTTAGGCATAACTGCCTTTATATATTACCGCTTTTGGTAAACATTTCGTTCCCAAAGTTGTAGGGCGCCAATTGGCGCCCTTTTTTTAAAAATTTTTTAATCAGCTAGCTCTGGTGAAAACACAGGAAACCCATCTTTATCCCATGTAATAATGCGTGCTCGCGCATGGCGATTTGGATCCGTCAATGGCGTGCCTTTTAGCTCTTTATAATCGCGGCTATGGTAAATTAGCAAATCGGTCACGCCATCTTCCGCTTTTACAAAGCTGTTATGACCCGGACCAAAGCGACCAACTTCAGCGTGGGTAGTAAAAACAGGCTCTGGCTTTTTATGCCAACTTTTAGGGTCAAGTAAATCATCATTTACATTTGCCCATAGCAAGCCCATCGCATACCGATGATCGGTGGCACTGGCCGAGTAGGTCACAAAAATTTTATCTCCACGTGTTATTACAGCAGCCCCCTCATTCACTTTATAGCCTTGTACTTCCCACTCAAGGGTCGGCTCAGTAATCGCGATAACAGGCTCTTTAATTGACGTTGGTGAGTCCATTTCTGCTAACCACAAGGCCGAGTTGTATGTGGCAGGCTGGTTTTGCTGTGCCCAAATCATGTAGCGTTTGCCTTTATGAGTAAAACTGGTCGCATCAAGAGAGAAGCTATCTAGGTGACTCATAACCTGCCCCATTTCTTGCCAGTCGCCTTGCATAGGATCAACGTGGTCATTTTTAAGTGCATACATACGAATGCTAAAAGGCTTTTCAATGTCACCGGCCGCAAAGTAAATGTACCAACTGCCATCAATGTGGTGCAGCTCAGGCGCCCAAATGTTAACGCTCATAGGGCCTTTATCATGCTTTTGCCAAATAACTTTTGGCTCGGCTAGTTTTAAGTCATTTAAGCGACATGCTTGGCGTAGTTCAATTTCATCAAACATCGGTGAACTACCAATAAAGGTATAACATCCGGTTTTTTCATCACGCACTAACCAAGGATCGGCACGCTTAAGTACAATAGGGTTATCAATTGGCGCGACGGTCTTGCTACTATTAGCATCAGCAAAGGCTGGCACTGACGAAGCGCTTAACACGGTAAGTAACGTAAGCCGCGATAATTTTTTGAGCATAATGTGTCCTGTATTTCGCTTTTATTTTATTGTTAATATTGTATTACATATTATATAGTAGACGAATGAACACAAAAGTTAAAACAACAAAAAGGTATTCGATCATGAGACCCGCACACCAAGTGACACGAGCAATGAAGTGGCTTTCAACTGGACTACTTATCTCAGCAGCTGCAGTGTCGGCAAAACAGGTAGAAGTACACGATCCAGTTATGGCCAAAGAAGGCGACACGTATTATGTATTTAGTACAGGCCCTGGCATTACCTATTATGAATCAAAAGATTTAACTAACTGGAAACTCACTGGCCGCGTCTTTAAAGACGAGCCTAGCTGGGCAAAACGCGTGTCACCTAATTTCGGTGGCCATCTGTGGGCACCGGATGTGTACGAGAAAAATGGCAAGTTTTACCTATATTACTCTGTTTCTGCATTTGGTAAAAACACCTCAGCAATTGGTGTAACGGTAAACGACACTCTTGACCCATCATCACCTGACTACAAGTGGATTGATTACGGTATTGTGGTTGAGTCAGTGCCTGAGCGTGATGATTGGAACGCTATCGACCCAGCTATTATCGAAGATGACAATGGCACACCTTGGATGAGCTTTGGTTCGTTTTGGGGTGGTTTAAAATTAGTGCAACTAGATGATGACATGGTGCGCTTAGCACAGCCTGAAAAGTGGCATCACATTGCCAGCCGTCCAAACACGGAGCATGGCCCAATTGAAGCGCCTTATATCTTTAAAAAGAATGGTTATTACTATCTGTTTGTATCATTTGATAAATGCTGTCAAGGTATTGAAAGTACTTACAATGTTCGCGTTGGTCGCAGTAAAAACGTTGAAGGTCCTTATTTAGATCAGCAAGGTCGCTCTCTGGTTGATGGCGGTGGTAGCTTAGTGATTGAAGGTAACAAAGAGTGGGCAGCCCTTGGTCACAATGCCGCTTACACGTTTGATGGTAAAGACTACCTCGTGTTGCACGCCTATGAAACAGCCGATAACGGCGTACAAAAGCTACGAATTTTACCGATGAGCTGGAAAAACGATTGGCCGATTGTAAACCCAGCCGACCTAAACAAGCTTAAAACCACGCTTATAAAGTAATTATTCAAACACAAAAAACCTGCAATTTTGCAGGTTTTTTATTTACTCAAGTGATCTATTTTGAGATTTTAAGTTGGTATTATTAATTAAAATCAAGCAGGGTGATATCAACTCGCATCGGGCTTTGGCAATCCTGTTCATGCTTTGTAGCAATAAATGTACTGTACACATCTCGCGCAAGATGAGGGGGTATTAATACTTCAAAACGACTGCCTTTACTCATCAGTTGCAATGCTTCTTGCAAGCCCACAATCGCCTCGGCAATTTCATACTCAACAGGTACACCCTCTGCACGGGTGTCAAATAACACCCGACCGTTATTAAGTACTACACGTTGATGCACAGTGACTGTTGCATCCCAGTGGGGCTTATCACCTGCTCCCTGCTCAATAACACGATAACCAAGGCCCGTAGGAGTTTGGTAAACGCTTTGCTGCTCTTTTAAGCATGACGAAAATACCGGCTTCACCGCTTTATCAAACACATTATTGCTTAACATAGCCCACTCTTTATTGCTCGTTGATCAATCGAATGCCATAGATACCACCCGCAACAGAATCTGGGTTGGCTGTGAAACGCAAGGTCAGCATTTCTGACTGCTTCATCGCCTCTGTTAATGGGTAATCAATGGTGTAAAACTCATCGCTTGGGTTGCCAACAGGCAAACTTACCGCGGCCAGTTTCTCCCTATTAAGGGTGATTGAGAAATGACGATTCACATCACCGATAAAATAACGAATACGTACTGCTGCAGCGTTTTTATTGGGGTTACGAAGCTGATATTCAAACCAACCTGTTGCATCGCGCCAATGGTGGCCATTATTGACACCTGCACGGGTTCCTTCACCTTTAAAGCTATGCTCTACTTCTGGTTGCTGTTCACCCGGCGTAATGTGATCAACGGTTAATAATCGAAGCTGCTCTTTCGCTTGCTCAGCCACTTTGGCGTCAGCTACAAATTGTGTGAATTCAGCTTTGCTTTGCTGTGGCCAATACACTTGATAGCGGCTGTCGTGTAAGCGGAAAAATGGGATAAGTTCCGTGCGTTCAGTCTGTCCAATGCCTTGCTTTGCAATCGCCACATTTTTGTCTGCGATAAATGCCAACGCTTGGCCCGGTTTACGAGTTAAATCAGCAACAAATTGCGCAGGTTCACTGAGCATAATGGGTAATGCTTCTGGTGGGCACGTCGGTCCAGCAGCAATGTGACCCATACGGCTGTTATCAGCAACAAAGCTTAACTGCTCATTCGCAAAAGCCTGTACTTTGGTGGCCATAACCACGGGGCCATACATGACAGAATAATAATCTTGGCCATCCGGTAACTGCTCGGTATAAAGCTTAGGTGCTAATTCAAAGGCAAGCTTATCGCCACTTTGCCATGCATGGCTGATACTGTAGTAACCGTCTTTTTCGCTCGCGGTCACGGCTTTTCCGTTTAACGTAAAGCGCAGTTCACCTTGTTGCCAAGACGGTTTACGAATATGGATGACAGACTCTGAGCTTTGTCCCCCAGACAACCGGTTCACCGTGAGTGAAACCTTGGTATCATCAGGGAATTGGCTGTCTTGGGTGATCTGTAAACCTTGTTGTTGCCAATTTAACGTACTGGGAATAAATAAGTTCACCCATAGCTCTTTACCCGTATTGCTATAAATTAACTCACCATACTTGCTGTGATTCTCAATACCCGAGCCCACACAACACCACATAGAGTCTTGCACTGATGAGTACAAACGGTAATGTCCTGGGCGCATTGAGGTAAAGTAAACAAGGCCACCGTGTTCTGGGTGTTGTGACGATAAAATATGGTTATATGTGGCGCGCTCATAATAGTCTAAATAACGCGTATCAGCGGTTTTCAAAAACAGTAACTTGCTGAGTTTCATCATATTGTAGGTATTGCAAGTTTCTGGGCCTTCAACATCTTCAACCATTGGCGTAAAGTCACTTTTATCATGAAAATGTTCACGTACTGAATTACCACCAATGGACACCGAGCGCTCTTGGCTCACTGTTTTCCAGAAAAAGTCAGCGCCTTGCTGCCATGCTTTATCATCGCTGGCATTCGCCACTTTCAACATACCAATAATTTTGGGAATTTGCGTATTGGCATGCAGGCCTGTTAACTTATCTTCTTTGTGTAATAGTGGTTCAATAATGATGTTATGAGAGAACTGGCGCGCTAGTTTTAAGTAACGCTCATCGTCACTAATAACATACATATCCGCAAACACATCATTTAAGCCACCATGCTCTGAGTACAGCATCTGCTGAACTTGTTCATCAGTTAGCTTCGCTGTGGTTGCTAAGAACCATTCGCCTAACTTAAATAACATGTGCTTTGCTTGGCTACTTCCTGCAACTTCGTAGGCATCACGAAGGCCATGGAAGATTTTATCTATATTGTAAAGTGGTACCCAACGGTCGTTTAAACTGAATAAATCAGCCTTAATTTCACCGTTTTCAATCTGCTGCCACATTTCATCGCCATTAGGAATACCGCCTAAGTAACCACCTGTGGCTTGTTGAGCACGATTAAGCTCGCTTAACATGTAATCTAAACGCTGCTTTAATTCTTCATCCCCTGTCGCTGCCCAAGCAAGGCTCAATGCTGATAAATAATGACCCCCAATATGACCATCAAGACCGGTATTTTCCCAGTTACCATAGTTGGGCGCTTTTGGTGTCAGGCCCGCCTCTCGTAAATAAGGAGCAAGCAGCTGATCAGGATGAAGTGCTAATAAATAACGCACATTAGTTTGCTGCGCATGTAAAAACGGGCTGGCGCTTAAGCTTACTTGGTTTAGCGCAAATAAATGTTGTTCGCTGGCATGTTCAGCATGCGCAACAGAGGCGGCTTGTTTGCTGTCAATTGGCAACTCACTGCATGCAGTCACCGTTAATATTGCAGCACACAGAATTGCTAAATAACTCACTTTGAATGTGTTCATGCTTGTTGTCTCCCAGCGAACCGTTATTTTAAAGAGCAAAGCGCACACTGTGTTAGCGTGCGCGTTTTAAGAGAAGGTTACTTTGGTAGGCGTTTTTGAATGACCATGTCCGTATAGTATTGATCGGTAATCTTGTATTTTTTAAGAATAAGACCAAGTAACGCGTGGAATACACCGGGGATAATAGTAAGCATGAGTGCTAAGCCCATTAAGGTAAACTCCGTTTGCTCAACGTTGGGTTTGTACTCGAAAAATGCCAGTAATAATCCCCCTGCTAAACCAGCTAAACCGCCTCCAGCTTTTTGGCAGAATGAAATACCACCAAATGATAAGCCCGATGCACGCACACCGTCTTTAATTTCACCGTAATCCACAGCTTCTGCAATCGCAGACCAGAACACAGGCGCATGTAAATCAACCACAAATGACAAGATGATATAAAGCACGAATGCCATCATTACATCACCCGGTTGGACCACAAAATACATAAGCAATGAAATAAATAACACTGCAATTTGTGATTGACGGAACAGTTTCATTTTACAGTAACGCTGCGTGATCCACGTACTTGCCACCATCGATACGATTGACGCCGCAATACCCGCACTGGTGAATGCCCCCGCTAAATCGGGCACCCCTAAATAATAGGTTGCATAGTACATTGCCACACTACCGCGAATTGCATACCCTAAGGTACCAAGTACACATGCTGCACACAGTAACAACCACTGGTCGTTTTTAAGTAGCACTTTTAATTGCGTAAGTACGCCCTCGGTTTGTGGCTCATGAGTAATACGTTCGCGGGTAGTAAAGAAACAGAATAAAAACAACGCAACAGCACACGCAGAGACCAATGCCATTGCGAGTTTATAACCGTACGACAAGCTGCCATTTCCCCAGTAAGACGCAAGTAGCGGTACTGAGAATACAATCACTACATTGGCAATTTTTGCGAAAAACATACGGTAACCATTAGCAGATAAACGCTCTTTAGGATCCGCAGTGAGTACACCAATATAAGAGATATAAGGGATTGCTACACCGGTAAACATCAACGTAGCAAACAGGTAAGTTGCATAGGCCCATGCCAGCTTCATGTTGTAATCAAGATCTGGCGTAGTAAATAGTAATATAACCGACAAACCATACGGTACAGACAAGAATAAGAACCAGTGGCGGAACTGACCCCAGCGGGTTTTCACTTTATCGGTGATGACCCCCATTAATGGATCGGTAAAGGCATCAACAAAACGCGCCACTAAAAACAACACACCCATATCAACCGGATCCAGTCCGTAGATATCGGTGTAGAAAAAAGACATAAAATAAAATAACGCTGCAACCATGACATTCACTGCCATGTCGCCGGCACCAAAGCCAACTTTTTCTACAACGGATAACTTTTGAGATTCCATACCACACCCTAATTGGAAAATATTAAGCCAATACTCAATATTTTAAGCAATGAACACCTTTCAATACTGTGTATCAACTATGTGATACTACACAGCTTGGCCACTGCATTCGTTATTTTTGTAAATTTAATGCTAACCCAAATGATAGTATTATCATACTAATTAATTCGCAACTCTTTTCGTTTAATAACAAACACGCCCACTTTCTAGCAAATCTGAAAAATAAAAAACCCCAGCAGAGCCGGGGTTTTTGGGTCTATTCAAGAATTTTAGAAAGAATAACGGATACCTAGCGCAAAGGTACGGCTAAATAATGCACTATTTGAGTTATGAGTTGTTGGGTACTCATAATAAGATTGCGCTATTTCTTCTGTTAAATTGGTACCATCAAACGTGACCATGAAGTCTTCGTTGATATCGTAACTTAACTGAAAGTCTAAGCTTTGCTCTGGACGACGATAAACACCTAGCGGATTCGCAAATTGAGCGGCCTCGTAGTTATTTAAGAAATCATCACGCCACACATAAGCTAAGCGCATATCAAAATCGTCACGCTCATAAATAAGCACGGTTGAATATGATGATTTTGAAACCCCAAACATGTCTCGCGTATCATACCCAGAAAGCTGACCGTCTGCGTACACAGGAAGATCTTGCTCTGAATCAAGGAACGTTGCGCTTGCCTGCAGACCCGCACCCATTAACCAATCCGGCAAATTGTCAGGGAAATAAACTAAACCTAACTCAACACCATCTAATGTACCATTAGATGAATTATCCGGTTGATTTAAAATGTACGGATAAGGCGCTTCATCATCAGGTCCTTGATATTGAACGATACGGTTCGAGCCATACACAAACCCCTCTATTTCACGTTTAAATAGCGTGCCATAAAGAGAACTATCATCCGCAAAATACCACTCTAATGTTAAATCGTAGTTTTTAGATTCAACAGGCTTTAAGTTTGGGTTACCGCCACTTGCTGTGCCATAGCCAATATTCGTCACATCTTCAGTGTAGTATATGAAAGAATTTAATTGAGCAAAGTCAGGTCGGCGAATCGTTTCTGTATAAGCAGCTCTCGCGATTACATCCTCAGTTAAATGATAACGCACTACAATGCTTGGCAATAAAGCCGAAGAACTATTTTCTGCAGAGCTAACAGCGGTTGGATTTTGGTCTATGTCAAAAAAGGTCATCTCCGCTTTTGCGTTTTCGTATCGTAAACCTAGCTGGCCATCGAACTCGCGACCAAATAAAGTTGTTGAAAAATTACCTTGAATATAAGCAGCATAAGACTTTTCATCAATATCAAACGTCTTTTCCAACATCACATCATCTGCACCGATGTTATAAAGATCACGGAATGACTGACGGTTGTTGTATATGTAATGCCCATTTGGCACGACCCAACTTGACGGCCAATTCGCATTACCATCAAAAAAGCCTTCATTAATTGATGCAAGGCCTTCATCGAATGAACCTAAAGGTTGACCTAAAATACCGCCGGCAGCCTCACGACTTGAGTCACTCGCCCCACGGCTATCGTAGCGCACACCAAACGAAACGGTATCAAAACCAAAGCTATCAACAAATAAGTCACCATCTAATGTGAATGTTAGTGCATCACCTTTAGATGAGCCCCCATTATCGTATAGTTGGGCAACATTCCACTGAGATGTATCAGCTAAATCAGCTTCATTAACAGCGGTGTCGGGGTTATCAGCATAAACCAAAGAAGGAATTCCGTCTTTGTCATTAAAATCTACATTTAAGCCATACGCAACGCGCTCACTTCGCATAGCAAGAAAGTCAGTCTCATATTGACTGTCTTGATAGTAGATTTCTGAAGCAAGATTAAAAGTATCGGTGATTGTCCACTCACCGCCTAAAGCAAATACATAACTATCTGTCTTACTAACCGTTAAATCACCACTATTAAATCCATAAGGTGCATCAACATAACGCTCTTTTATAATATTGGTGCCATCAAAGGTAACTGGCGGGTTTTGTGTATCAACATTGCCCCACCAATCTACAAACGTGAAGCTTAAAGCGTTAAATGACTCATTACGAAAGCCATTATAAAATGCTTCAAAGGTATATTGTGAATCATCATTTGGTCGCCATTGAAAAGCAACATTTGCAGCTGGGCGCTCTCGCTTACCCGTGAAGTCACTCGCAAACACCGCATCACGAGATAAATAATATTCCGTAGGAACACCATTGATATTTAAAGTAGAGCCCGCTTGGAACGGAAGGCCATTTTCAAGACCTGGTTGCCAAATAAGTTCTTCACTGGCACGGCCATCCGTTGTTTGAATTCGTTCTAGCGGGCCAAAACCAGCTGCAGGATTCAGTGTCATAAATGGCACCATCGCACCCGCTGCAATGTTTTGGTCACGGTAACTGGTTTCACCATATGAAACGTTTACAAGCGCACCAAATTCACCAATCCCAGATTCCCAGCGATTACTTGCCAACAACGATACATTTGGATCAAGCTCTTCAGCTTGCTCTTGATAAATACCACGCGCAGAAACAACCACTTTCGAACCATCGAAGTTAAATGGACGCTGTGTTTTAATGTCGATTTGACCAGCGATCCCACTCCCTACCTGTGATGCTGAACGCGTTTTATAAACATCGACACTTTCTAATAACGCTGCAGGAATATCAGCTAACGCAACATTCCTACCTGCTGCTGTAAAAATTTGACGACCATTCACCGTTGTAGTCACATCCGTTAGACCACGAATAGATACGGTATTTACCTCACCCGCTCCTCGGTCAGTAACTTGTACGCCTGTCACACGCTGAAGGGCTTCAACTACATTGTTATCGGGAAACTTACCAATATCCTCAGCGACAATAGCATCAACAACTTGGAATGATTGACGCTTAATGTTTAAGCCTTTATTTAAACTACCGCGGATACCTGACACCTGAATAACTTCAATTTCGTCATTCTCTTGTTTTGTATCCTGCTGTTCTGCATAAGCAAATTGACATGAAACTGCCATTAAAATCGCGCTTGCTATGTGTGTTTTTTTGAACATGTGTGCTGCTCTCCAATTTTGATTTACCCAGAAGGTGCGCCTTCTGCCTTCCCCATATTTACGATGCTTGTTGTCAGTGCATTTATAGGGTTATTTTTAGTTATGTTAAGTATTTGCTGTCTTCATTAATAGTATTGTATGATTAATTAACAGTCAACTTACATTGTAAAAAATAATAATCTGGCAAATATCTGAGTCTCCACAGCTCATAAGAAACAAAAAACACTTAAGTAACATAACCTTAAAGATATAAAATTCGAAAATCCCACCCTTTTGATGATTCACTCACTGAAAATAAATACTATATTAATATTAAATATCTTCCGTTATAGAAATATTTTTTGCCCTGGGCAATCTTTAGCGCAATAAAAAACCCCGAGCTAAGTCGGGGTTTTTTAATCTAATCGAAAAGTTTAGAAGGAATAACGTGCACCGAGTGCGAATGTACGTGAGTAGATCCCGTTACCAAAGTTAAATAAGTTATCGTTACCTTTCCCATAATAGCTTTGATATACGTCATCTAAAATGTTCGTTGCATCAAATGTTACAACAAGATCATCATTCACATTGTAACTAAACTGGAAATCTAAACTTTGCTCAGGACGGCTCCAGAACTGCAAAGGGTTAGCAAAAATGGCCGCTTCGTTACCTGTAAAAAACTCAGAACGCCATACGTATGATAAACGCATGTCAAATGAATCACGCTCGTAAATACCGACAATACTGTAAGACTCATCCGATACACCCGCCATTTGAGAATCAACATAGCGTGATAACGACCCATCATCATTATATTCTGGCGTCTTTTGAGCTGAATCAAGCGCTGTAAAACTCGCTTGTACGCCCAAACCATTTAGTATTTCAGGTACATTTTCAGGGAAGTAAACTAACCCTAATTCAAACCCTGAAAGCTCACCTTCAGAGCCATTAACTGGCGCGCTTAATGCGAATGGTATAATTTCACCATCTGAAGCTTTTGGACGCATCACAACTTTACGTCCAGAAACAATACGGCCCTCTATGTCACGTTTAAAATATGCAGCGTACAGTGAGCTTGACTCAGCAAAGTACCACTCAAGAGACACATCGTAATTGGTAGATTCTTCAGGTTGGAGATCTGGATTACCCCCTGTTCCTGTTCCATATTCAGAACCTTCAGTCAGTGGCTCCGTCCAATATTGAAGTGCATTTAAGTCCGCAAAATTAGGCATTCGTAATGTATTTGTATAAGCAACACGCCCAACAACATCATCTGTAATATTCCAATTTAGTACTAAACTTGGTAGAACTTTACTCACATCAGCATCAGCGGAGCTACTATCAAAAACATTCGAGTTAGTTGCCGTTTCAGCCGTAAAGTCCATCTCTTGGTCATAGCTCACATAACGTATGCCAAATTCACCGCTGATATCTTCCGTTAAGAAAAAATTTGTGGTTGCATATAATGCGAAAGAATTTTCTTCGATATCAAATGTTTTATACATCTGTTCAGCTTCTAACCCATATACAGCACGAACAGCCTGAGCATTATCAAGCATATAACTGCCGTCTGCAGTAATAAAGCTGTTAAAGGTGTCTGCTCGACCATCAAAGTAGTCATTGACGTGATAAACGATACCAGTGCCATCATCCGCTGCGCCCGCAGCTGCAAGTTTCTCTATAAGACTCGCGACTGATGTATTGGCAATCCCCCCTTCATTAGTTCGTGTATATTCTTGTGCTGTGCGCTTTTCATAACGCCCACCAAATTTAACTTTGTCAAAATACGCACCACCAATTAGGTACTCAGCGTCGAATGTGAAAGTCAGTGCATCACCCGCATTACCACCGCCATTATCATAAACAGTCCCAGCATTCCAATTTTCAACTGCTGACATATCGGCTTCGTTTAGTGCTGTGTTCGGGTCATCCCAAAATGAAATGCCTGGTACACCATCATTGTCATTAAAATCAACATCAAGGCCACTTGCTACGCGGTCAAAGCGCATTGCAAAGAAGTTTGACTTATATTCACTGTCTTGATAAACCACTTCAGAGTTAATAGTTAGATAATCACTTGCTTGCCACTGAGCCCCTAATGCATATAAGTAACTGTCTGTTTTACCATATGAAAAGTCACCACTTTGGAAGCCACCAGCACCGATTGCTTGTTTTTCTTTAATTACATTTGTGCCATCGAACACCGTGGGGGTTTCAATAAAGCCATTACCATTTTCAAACGTATTTGAGAACCATAAGGCATTTTGTGACTCATTTTCGTAACCCGTATAGAAACCTTCAGCAGTCACTTCGAGCGTTTCATTTGGTGCCCACTGCAAAGATATTGATGCCGCAGGGCGCTCGCGCAAACCAGTAAAAGAAGTACCAAATATAGCGTCACGACCAATTAAATATTCAGTCGGTAATCCATCAACATCAATCATCGAGCCTGGTGTTGTCGGTAAACCATTTTCAAGACCTTCTTTCCAGTTTGTACCTTGCGAACCTTTCTTTGGGATCAATGAGTACGGGCTGTAGTTAGGATGAGGGTAGTTTGTGAAATAGGGCAATGCTGCCCCCGCTGTTATCGTATCATCACGATAATGCGTCTTAGAGTAAGAAATATTAACCAGCGCACCAAATTCACCTGCACCATCGATGTCCCAACGGTTAGATAATAATGCACTGATATTTGGATCAATTTTATCTGGCTGGTCTGAGTAAATAGCACGCGCTGCTAAAACGACTTTTTCACCTTCGAAGTTGAATGGACGATGTGTTTTAATGTCGATCGCCCCTGCAATACCACGCTCAATTTGATCTGCCGAACGGGTTTTATAAACTGTTACACCTGATAGTAAGCTTGCTGGAATGTCTTGCAGCGCCACATCACGACCCGCACCTGTAAAGATAGCACGACCATTAACAGTGGTATTTACATCGTTAAGGCCGCGAATTGAAACCGCGCTTACTTCACCTGCTCCACGGCCCGTTGTTTGAACACCTGTCACACGTTGAAGTGCTTCAACTACGTTGTTATCAGGGAATTTACCAATATCTTCTGCAACAATAGCATCCACGATTTGAACGCTTGCACGTTTTTCATCGAGTGCTTTGTTTAAACTGCCGCGAATACCTGATACCTGAATAACTTCCATTTCATCGACATTCTTTTCAGGAGTATTTGGTGCCTGCTCTTGAGCGAAAGCAAATTGACAGGTAAATGCCATAACTACAGCACTGGCAATGTGTGTTCTTTTAAACATTTTCGGTGTTCTCCAAATTTTTATTATACCGGACCTCTGGGAAGATACCGACTCAGTTTCCGAAGTATGCTCACTGCATTGTGCATCGTGTGTTGTCAAAACGGTGCGTGATCGAATCTCGATTCTCGATTAAATGTATTGCAGGGCCCTTTTGATAATATTGTATGATTATTTATAGATCAACCGATTAAACTAATTAAAACTGATACGATCTCATTCACACAGCACACATTAATAAAAATGATCCTTCAATGTAGAAGGCGCTATATTTTCAGCTTAAGCAGCAATCAATATCAACATATTCAATGAGTTAAAAGACCAATTAGCTTGCCTTTAATACATCAAATACAGAAAAAAAGGCCAATAAATTATTTACGCAAATTATTTTGCTGCTACTATGATTATAAAAATACAATAATACAATTTGATATTTTTACTGCAATTTTTCGAATTATCTCATGATAACAGCCAGTTACTCAGTTACCATTAATAATACTCTGCGTATATCGATCATGGGTAAAAAATCAGCAGTCAGAACAACAATCATTTACAGAGGACACTCATGAGTAAACTGAAAGCCTTAGCGCTACCATTGCTTTTTTCGAGCAGCTTAGCCGTTGCACAAAACCCATTATTCACCGATGTATTTACTGCAGATCCCGCAGCACTTGTTCATAATGACACCGTATACCTT
Organism: Pseudoalteromonas sp. MT33b; assembly: GCF_014117385.1. NCBI lineage: Bacteria > Pseudomonadati > Pseudomonadota > Gammaproteobacteria > Alteromonadales > Pseudoalteromonadaceae > Pseudoalteromonas > Pseudoalteromonas sp. MT33b. Next base: position 3,497,959 of record NZ_CP059831.1, read on the forward strand.
TATACAGGCCATGATGAAGCACCTAATAACGATGTATTTTTCGAAATGCATGACTGGCTTGCCTTTTCGTCTACCGACATGGTGAATTGGAAAAAGCATGGCCCAATTATGAAAGCCACTGACTTTAAGTGGGCAAAAGGCGAAGCGTGGGCTTCACACATGATTGAGCGTGATGGCACCTTTTACTTCTTTACCACAGTTCGCCACAACGATACAAAACCGGGCTTTGCTATTGGTGTTGCAACGTCTAAGTCACCGACAGGCCCATTTAAAGACGCCATAGGCCATGCGCTTGTTACAGACGATATGACCAAGCACACACCGAATGATTGGGATGATATTGATCCTGCTATTTATACCGAAGAAAACGGCGATACATACATGTTCTTTGGTAACTTAGTGCCAAAATATGTAAAGCTGAGCGATGACTTACTTTCGCTTGATGGGGAAATCAAAACACTCGATTTGCCAAACTTTACAGAAGCATTATGGGTGCATAAAAAAAATGATAACTACTATGTATCGTACGCCTGTGAGTTCCCTGAGAAAATCTGTTATGCCATGAGTAAAAGTATTCATGGGCCGTGGGAATATAAAGGTATCTTGAATGAAATCGCGGGCAACAGTGAAACCAACCACCAATCAATTATCGAATACAAAGGTAAAGATTATTTTATTTACCATACAGGTGCAGTACCACCAATTGATGGCAAACCAAGTGGTGGGCGTTTTCGTCGTTCCGTGTCTATCGAACCACTTTACTACAATGAAGACGGCACCCTTAAACGTATTATCATGACTACTGAAGGGTTAAGTGCACAAAGCAAGTAATACTATGAAGGGCTCTGGTGCAGAGCCCTATTCATTTTTTATACTCTTTTTTCAAAGGCCTAAACTGCAAATTAAAAGTACTAGCAATACAGCTCATCCCCCCATTTAAAAACTTTAACCCTGCTGCAAACAACGAAATTAAAGAAACAAAGCATTTACAATGCAATTACCTTTGTGAAATCATTTGCACAATCTAAATAATATTATAAAATTACAATACTACGTTATTGTTGATTTTTTTATAGCAGCAACACTTTTTGACAACAATTCAATAAAAATAAATCCCTGATTTAAAGGACACATAAAATGAAATTAAATAAGTTAGCTATGCTAATTGCCTGCTCTTTGGCTGTGACCGGTTGTGGCAATGAAGAAGGCACACAATATGACACTGCACCTGCGGTTACCGAACCCCAAAGCGCAAAACCCAGTGTAAGTAGCAGTGTTGAATACACAGAATCAGGGAGCGTAATGGTTACTAATGTCAGTGTACATGACCCTTCTGTTGTTAAAGTTGACGACACTTATTATATTTTTGGTTCACACCTTGCTGCCGCTAAATCAACTGATCTTCTGAACTGGGAAATGATTTCTAGCCTTTCAGCTAACGCAGCCGTTAATGAAAGCCCCCTATTTAATTACAACTACACAGGTGAAATTGCCGAGGGTATTGAATGGACAGATGGCTTTACTGGCAACTGGGCTGCCGATGTAATCAAAGCGCCAAATGGCAAGTTTTGGTTTTACTATAACCACTGTGCACAAGATAACCCAGATACACCGGATGTTGTTGATGAAGTGTGTTGGAACCGCTCTTACCTTGGTTTAGCTGAAGCTGATAACATTGAAGGCCCCTATAAAAATAAAGGCATTTTCTTACGCAGTGGCTACCGCAATGAGGCGGAGTTTACAGCCTACCCTCTCGATAACGGCCAAACAACATGGAATGGCGCCGTTGATCCAAACGTCATTGACCCTGCTGCATTCTATGATGCAAACGGCAAGCTTTGGATGGTTTACGGCTCTTACTCCGGCGGTATTTTCGTTTTAGCAATGGACGAAGAGACCGGTATGCCAGAAGCCGGTCAAGGATACGGTAAAAAACTAGTCGGTGGTGACTTCCGTGCGATAGAAGGCGCCTTTGCAATGTATAGCCCAGAGAGCGAGTACTATTACCTATTCTATTCGACTGGTGGATTTGACTTAAATGGAGGCTATAACATTCGTGTTGCTCGCTCAAAAACACCTGATGGTCCATACCTAGATAACGCGGGTAATGACATTGCAGCAGTAGGGGGCCTAGAAGTCGGTGAAAAACTAATGGGCGGCTTTGAGTACACCCAAGAACTTGGCGAAACAGCACCTGCTTGGGGCTATCAATCACCGGGGCATAACTCGGCTTACTACGATGAAGCAACAGGTCGTTACCTTTTAGTTACACACACTCGTTTCCCACAAACATCGACTGAGTTCCCTAACAATACTGAAGCACACCAAGTTCGTGTGCATGAAATGTTTATTAACTCATTAGGTTGGCCGATGGCTTCACCACAACGTTATGTGCCGCTTGAGGGCGACAACATGGTGGTTGCTGATGAGCTTTACGGTTACTACAAATTTATCAATCACGGCACTGATGTAAACACTGATGCAATTCGTTCAATGCATATTGCATTAAATCAAGATCACTCAGTAACAGGTGATGATCCCGGTATCTGGTACATGATTGATGACTCTAATATTAAACTAGAGCTTGATTCTGGTACTTACTTCGGCGTGGCTAAATGGCAATGGGATGACGCCACCAAAGCGATGGCCGTCACTGTATCGGCAACATCAAGCGAAGGCGCTACCATTTGGGCAAGTAAACGTGATGAAATTACGGATACTGCAAACGTGCTGGGCACTGTTCAAGAAGCACTTGATATAAAAACTGAATTATCAATTGCAGACGAAGGCTATTCATTACCAACTAAAGGTAAAGATGGTGCAGCGATTAACTGGCAAAGTAGTGATGAATACTACATCACCAGCGAAGGGTCTGTGTTTATCCCTACGCCAGACCGTGGTGATAAATCCGTTACTTTAATGGCTAATATCTCTTTAAATGGCGAGAGCACCACCAAGACATTTAATGTAAACCTTGAAGCGCGTCCAGAATTTAAAAATGCGATTGCACACTACAAATTCGAAGAATCACTAAGCGATGGTTTAGGCAATCTAGGTGATGCAGGGGTGACAGACAACAATCTATTAAATGTGGGTGCAGGCACAGCCGCTTTCGCTGAAGGTCAAACAGGTAAAGCGTTTAACTTTGATGGTGCAACGGGTGTTCGTTTACCTGATGACTTAGTGACAGGCGATGAGTACACCATTTCATACTGGTTTAAGCCAACAGTGCTAACAGATTTTTCTCCTACATTTTTTGCTGCAGCATCCGTTGATAACTGGATAAGTATCGTACCAGCAAATTCACCTTCATTCCTTTGGAGCCACTATTTAGATGAAAATAATAAAGACGTTTGGGGTGATGTAAACCAGACTACACCTGCACCATTAGCCTGGTCACATATTGCAATTACTTATGTAGGCCAAACAGCTACACTTTATAAAGATGGCAAAAGAATTGGCTCAATACAAAGACCCGACATGTTTAATACACAAACCGGCAACTTTGCGCTGGGTGTGAACTATGGCTGGGATTTACCTTTCCAAGGTCAAATTGACGAATTTATCGTGTATGACTACGCCTTAAACAGCTTAGACATCAATGGTGCAGCAATCAACAACCTAACAGATCCGACTAAGTTCGAAAGTTTCATCACTGACGCGCTTGATTTAGGTGATGTCTCTGCAGTACGTGAAAGCTTCGAGTTACCACGTGTCGGTCCATTTGTGTCAGGTATTAGCTGGACGTCAAACAACGAAGAGTATTTAAAACCAGTTAACGGCACGGCTGTTGTGACTCAACCAAGTGCCTCTGCTGGCGACCAAGTTGTAACATTAACTGCAACCATTAAGTACAAAGACTTTACTGATACTAAGTCATTCGATGTAACCTTAAAATCACTTGCACCAGCTGAATACAGCTTCGAAGGTGACTTAAGTGCGCTTAATGGTGCGTATGCAGCGGGTAAACCAACGGGTGGTTTCATGAACAACACTGGTGGTAACGTAACTTTTGTTGACGGTATCATTGGTCAAGCCGTATTCCTTGAAGGTTCAGGTGTTCGCTTGCCAGATAACCTTATTACAACCAATGATTACTCTGTGTCTATGTGGTTAAAACCAGAAAGCTTCACCGATTACACAACCGCATTCTTTGCAGGTGCAAATGCAGAAGCTTGGTTGAGTTATGTGCCTTCGATGGCTGGCTCTAGTCTAACTCGTTTGTGGGCAAATAATGGCGCATTCTTTGATAATGCAGAGCTAGATAGCCGTATCCCTCTCAAAGAGTGGACACATGTTGCCTTCACGGTTGATGGCACCAACGGCGATACGATAAAAATGTACGTCAATGGTGAACTTCAGCTAGAAGCGGGCGGTTTCCCTCGCGTGTTCACTGTACCTGGTGAAACCAATGAATTTGCCTTGGGTGTTAACTACTGGGATACCCCTTATAACGGGGCTATTGATGAACTGAAAATTTTCAACGGTGCGATTAGTGCTGAAGAAATAAAAGTACTCTTTGACGCAGCTTCTGCACAAGAAGAGTAATAAGTAAGGTGAGCTGTCTCACCTTCCTTATTCGTTGTCGTAAAAAGCCAGACTCTGTCTGGCTTTTTTATGCAAACATGGAGCTGGGCAAAGTTACAAACACAATATGGTAATGCGCCTGTGTACCTGTACTACTTCGATCATCACCCTGCCCGAAAGAGTGGTGCAAAAGATGAAGATCATGGCTCTGCTCAAGGTCATGAAATTGCGTACGTGTTTAAAAACTTGAATAAGTCAGATCCCAATGTCACACCAAACGACTTAAAAATGTCAGAGGTTATGGCAACGTATTGGACTAATTTCGCTAAAAACGGGAATCCCAATAATGACGCACTACCAAACTGGCCAGCTTTTGATGATGAAAAGCCGAGTACCATGTACTTCCAACAACAGCCAAAGTAACTAGTGCGCAGTTTTACTCACTTTTCCAAAACTGCCACCACTTTTTGCTACTCGCGGTATCTGCTTTACTCAACGCTGAGCTTGCTGTTTCATGGGGATACCTTATACGATAAGACGGATCACTAAAGGCAGGGTTCAGTGCCGTTGAGTTATTCATTCGATCATAGTCATCTAAGTGGGGATTAGAATAAAACTCTTCGACTGGATACGGTAAATAAGCCTCGTCATACCCTGAATATTCAAAAATAAAACGTTTCGCTTTTTCATTTCTAAGGAATGCATTCCGAAACAAATGCCATTCAGCATCATCAATATTCATATAAAAATATTCACTCGCATCCAGAATGAGATACTCGTACTCTAGCTCATCAAAAAGCGCGATTGTCTTATCTAAATACCCTATCGCTATTTCAGGCTCTTGAAATAACTCAGTAAAAAACCGATGTGAGTTTTCTATATTTTCTTTCGCTTTTTTGACCGTCGTACACGGTAAAGAGATCGTATCGTAGTGTAAATTACCCTCTCCATCCATGTATTCAATTTTAGACTCGATGAAATCATCTTCATTGAAAAACATTAACCAGACTATTGGTATTTGATAACCTGCTTCAGCTAACTCAATGTACTGACCACCTTCACTTTTCAGCTGATGCACACTTGAAATTGGTTTACTTGAATTAATTAAATAAGACATTTACAACTCCTACTCCCTGAGAAAGCAACCAGCGCATTCCCTTAAACTGTATAATTATACCTTCACGTTATATTAACCGGAACAAAAAAAGCCACTCATAAATGAAGTGGCTTTGGTTTGAGTCGATTTTTTACTTATGACTTAATGTGGTTCACGCAGGTGGAACACTTGGCACTTGTTACCTAAATCGGGTTGTTGTGCAAAGTTAGTGTTTTCAGCCAAACCACAGTTACTTAAGCCTAATGCTTGTTTTGTGTAACGGTTGATAAGCATGATGCCACCGCCTTCAACTGGGGCAATGCGCCACTGTGCTGTTTTCGCGGCACACGAAGCCATTTCTACATTGGCACCCGGCACGAGTGCATTATCGGCTACTGCAGCACAGAACTCGCTGTCAGCGCTTTGCTTAAGGCTTACATAACCCGTATCTGTTGGTGTGAAGAACCATTGCTGTGCGTCTTTATGCGTATAAGCGTGTTGCTCAACATTAGTACCATCTTTAACTGTACCAGCTACGCTCAACGCTTTACCACTTTGTTGGCTTAATACCACAACACTGCCCATAGGGCGTAATTGCCAGTCGCCACACGCTGTTGTGTCGCTTTGCTGTAACACCGCTTGATTTTGCGCTGCCGAACACCCTGCAACCGCTAAAGGTTTGTCTGTGTAACGGTTAGTAATAGACACATTACCGTCTGTGCTTGGTGCTACTTTCCATTGCTGGCAGAAGTTATTGCGCCATGCCGCAGATTGTACTTTAGCGTTGTCAGCCTCGTTACAGCTTTCAAGCTCTAAGAACTTGCTGTCTTCGCGGTTGGCTAAACGTACAAAACCGTCTGTTGTTGCATCAATAACCCACTGACCATTGGTGCTTGCACACTGGCGCTGCACTGCGCGCGCATCTTGTGGGTCTGCAGCGATGTCTAAACATAGGCCACTTGTGGCATTCACTAATTGGTAGCGTTGACCTTGTACACGTGTTACCAGCGGGCCATATTCACCTGATGGTGGGGCGACTTCAACACCCGGCGTTAATGGTTTACCAAAGTTTGGCGTTCCATCGTTGTTCCAAGTGAATTTTTGCGCACGTAAAGAACGCGTTGCGCTACAACCGTGCTCTACCGAATCATTACCATGGTAAACCAGCCAATCTTCAGTGCCATCTGGCGACGTGAAGAAACCATTATGACCTGGGCCAAATACGTCTTCTGTGCGCTCAAATACCGGCTTGTCGTATTTTTTCCAGCTGCTGGCTTTAAGTGGATCATCACCTACAAGCTCAAGCATACCCAGCTTGTAGTCAGGGGTATTACAGAAGCTTGCTGAGTACGTCATAAACGTACGCCCATTGTGCTGTATAATTTCAGCGCCTTCCGTTACTTTACGACCACTAATTTCCCAGTCTAGCTCAGGACGCGTGATTACCGTGTGTGGAGAGTTCTTTTTCAGTGTCCATGGGTTTTCCATTTCAGCAATAATGTTTAACTGTTGATCGCCCTGCCACTGTGAGTAAATCACATACAGTTTATCGTTGTATGTAAGGTAGTTACCGTCGATATTCCATACGTTTGGCATTAATGCCCCTTTGTATTCGTATGGACCCATAGGGTCATCACCGGCACTTTCTAAAACATTTAAGTGTTGGTTATCTAGCGTGCCATCGGTACCAGCTGTGTACATCATGTACCAACGATAGCCATTTGGCCCTTTTAGGCGATGGAATTCAAACGCCCAGAAGTTACAACAACGTTCAGGGTTTGAATCAGACCACACATTGACAGGTGTTGCATCTGCAAGACCAGCAAGTGTGGGCGATTTTCGCATCACTAATTCAGAAGTCCATGTTGTTGTGGTTAAGTAATAGTTACCATCCCAATACTCAAGCCATGGATCGGCGCCATTAGGAAACAGCGGATTGGTAAATATGCCATTATCTTGAATGGGCGCTTTTTCTGTGGCTGCTACATCAGTTTTTTTAGCTGTGTTGTCTTCAGCCATTGTCTGACAGCCAGTCAGCGCGCCAAACGACAAGGCAAATAGGCTGGCTAAACCGGCCTTTTGCATTGCGCTTTTAAGCTTTGTTGTTTTCACGTTTGTGTTCCTTTATTTTGTACCAAATTCGTACACGATGCGTGTTGAGTACACGTCACCCGGTAATAATGTTGTGCTTGGGAACGTTGGCTGATTGGGTGCATCAGGGAAGTGTTGTGGCTCTAAACAAAAACCACTTCTGAAGTTATGCACTAAGCCAGACGCTTGCTTGCTACTACCGTCTAAGAAGTTACCTGAATAAAACTGTACGGCAGGCTCTTCGGTGTAAACGGTTAATGTACGACCTGAGTTTGCTTCGTAAACCGTGGCCGCTTCAATGAGCTCTTTGCTTGGTGTGTCTTTTAGTACAAAGTTATGGTCGTAGCCTTTACCAAGCTGAAGCTGTTCATTGCTTACTTTTATATCTTGACCAATTGCTTTAGCAGTACGGAAGTCAAACGGTGTGTCTGCTACATCCATTAACTCTCCCGTTGGGATTAAGCCACCATCTACAGGCGTAATCGCTTTGGCGTTAATTTGCATTTGGTGATCAAGAATGTCGCCTTTACCCGCTAAGTTAAAGTAGCTGTGCTGCGTCATATTGATAATGGTAGGCTTGTTCGTTGTAGCAATAAACTGCATGTCTAGCGTGTTGTTATTGGTTAACGTGTAAGTCACTTCAGTGGTTACTTCACCTGGGTATCCTTGGTCACCATCGGGGCTAACAAGGCTTAGGGTCACGCCTGCACTGTTTTGCGTAGTGAACGGTGTCATGTTCCATACTTTTTTGTCGAAACCTTGCACACCCCCGTGTAAATGATTGTCGCCGTCGTTAGTGGCAAGCTGATATTCGGTGCCATTTAACGTGAATTTACCGTTCGCAATACGGTTACCAAAACGACCAATAATAGCGCCAAAGTAAGTCGTTGCTTTTGTGTAAGCGTCTAGGTTATCTAAACCCAGTACAATATTACCCATTTCGCCTTTTGCATCTGGCGTTTCAATGCGCGTGATAATACCGCCGTAGTTGATTACATCAACACTAATGCCATTGCTGTTAGTGAGTGTTACTTGATTTACAGGGGTTTGATCTGCAAGCACGCCGTAAGCCGTCATAGATGCTGAAGGGGAAGTTGTCATATTGTCTCCTTGATGAGCACACGCTGGTGTAAGGGCAATCCCACATGTCACCAACAATGCATAAAGCCCGCGCGACTTTTTCGTGTTCGAACCGGCTGTTTGATGAGTTGTTTTTAAACCTTGAAAAACACATTGCAATGACATATGAATAACCTTTTTTTAATTGTATTTATAGTTTTATAATACAAATAAGGGGATCATTGCAAATTTAATCGCTAAAATTGGATTTTGCCGTCTTTTACCATAATGCAGTCCATGCCCGCACTTTTTGCTGCTTGATAGCCAATTTGCGTATCTTCAAACACCACGCATTTACTGGGTTCAACACCTAATTGCTCAGCCACTTTTAAAAACGTTTCTGGGTCTGGCTTACCTTTACTCACATCACTTGCGGTAACTAAGGCGCCTATTTTATTAATTAAATTAGTATCTGTTAGGTGATCAATTGCATGCTCGCGGTCAGCCCCTGTACCCACTCCCATTGGCAGTACGCCATGGTATTTCTCAAGTACAGCGACGGTTGCGTCAATTACCAATGGATGGTGCTGTAAATCAACCCAAAATTGGTGCTTGTCTTTAGCAACAACGAGAGGGTCGTGATCTAAACCAAATTTTTCATTGAGCATTTCAATGGTTTTAACGGTCGGTATGCCACCCAAGCTATACATGTAGTCGTAATCGAACGGATAACCATACGCTTCACAGGCTTTCTGCCATGCTTGCAAATGACTGCCCATTGAGTCAATTAAGGTGCCGTCCATATCAAAAATAATGCCTTGGTAGGCGCTTAAGTCGATCATATCTACTCCTAAAAAGTGTTACTTCACAATAGCATAAGCCAGCGAGGAGCGAGGCTCATCACTGGCTTAATCGACAACAAAATTTGACTGAACATGCTAAAAGCATGCCCTAGTACTTTATGTACTCGTTTTTACAGGCCACGTTTTAGCATGTAATAAGCTGCGTTATGACGAAGCTCTGTTTTGAAACCACGAATTGTCGTATCGTTATCGATGATCATCGTTTCAACGCCAGCCATTTCAGCAAAATCAACGATCATATCAGTTGTGACTGCTTGGCTGTATGCAGTGTGGTGTGCGCCACCTGCGTGGATCCATGCAGCAGATGCAACAGATAGATTTGGTTTTGGTTCCCACAGTGCTGAAGCCACTGGTAAGTGAGGTAAATCAGCTGGCGGAGCCACTGTATCTACTTCGTTGATTAGAATGCGGAAACGGTTACCCATATCAATTGGTGATACGTTAATTGCAGCGCCTGGCTTTGCAGTAAACAATAAACGGCCTACATCACACTTCACACCGATCGTGTGTTGGTGAACTTCTAAGCGTGGTTTTTGTGCTGCAATTGAAGGACATACTTCTAACATGTGCGCGCCAAGTACTTGGTCAGTCTCACCCATGTTGTAAGTGTAATCTTCCATGAATGAACAACCGCCTTCACGGCCTTCTCCCATTACTTTCATGATGCGAACCATCGCAGCTGTTTTCCAGTCACCCTCACCACCGTAGCCATAGCCTTTCGACATTAGGCGCTGTGTAGCAAGACCCGGAAGACCCGAAAGACCTGATAAGTCTTCAAAACAGTTTGTGAATGCTTTAAAGCCGCCTTTCTCTAAGAAACGCTCCATACCAAGCTCTAAACGTGCTTCGTTGCGCAGCATTTTTACGGCGTAATCGTCTTGTAGAGTTTCGTCAGAAATCACATAGTCTTGCTTATAAAGCGCTAACTGTGCATCGATTTCGTCTTCTGTGATTGTATCAACCACTTTTACAAGCTCAGCGACACCAAACGCGTGTACTTCATAACCAAAGGTGATTTGTGCTGAAACTTTGTTACCTTCCGTTACCGCTACTTGACGCATGTTGTCGCCAAAACGCGCTACTTTAAGTGTTTGGCTTTCTGCCCAGCCTTTCGCCGCACGACACCAGTCATCTAACTGCTGTTGTACGTCAGCACGTTGCCAGTGACCCGCAACCACTTTGCGCTCTTTACGCATTACTGTACCGATGAAACCGAACTCACGGTCACCGTGTGCACTTTGGTGCGTATTCATGTAGTTCATGTTGATGTCAGACCAAGGAAGGGCTGCATTGAACTGAGTATGAAGGTGTAACCAAGGCTTACGTAATTCGCTTAGGCCAGCAATCCACATTTTCGCAGGTGAGAAAGTGTGCATCCATAATACTAAACCAACACAGTTAGGATCGGTATTTGCCGCTTGGCAAACAGCGTGAATTTCTTCAGGTGACTTAACGGTAGGCTTACATACCAAGTTTACTGGTAGGTTCGCTTCGCTGTTTAAGCCCGCTACAATTGCTTCGCTGTCTTTGGCAACCGTTTCTAACACCTTAGGACCATAAAGATGTTGTGAGCCGGTAACAAACCAGACTTCTTTCGTCATCGTCGTCATGTTAATAATCCTCTAAATTCTTGCTATTTGCTCTGACCGTAATACGCGTTTTTACCGTGCTTACGTAGATAATGTTTATCCATCACTGCTTTTTTAAGTTCAGCTGCGTGTGGATCTAAAGTGCGTGTTAAATACGCCATGCGAGCAATCTCTTCGAGTAGCGCGGCATGGTATACAGACTGAGCGGCATCTTTACCCCACGTGAAAGGCGCATGACCCGCAACAATCACCATAGGTGCAGCTTTCGGATCGCGGTCTTTATACGCATCAGTAATTTGAATACCGGTTTCTAACTCATAATCGCCATTCACTTGCTCATCAGTTAGTTCACGCGTACAGGTGATGTCACCGTGTACATAGTCAGCGTGAGTTGTGCCAAGGCAAGGAATGCTTTGTTTTGCTTGTGCCCATGCAGTTGCATAGGTCGAATGCGTGTGTGTTACACCGCCAATCTCATCGAAGTGGCGATATAAATGAACATGTGTTTTGGTGTCAGAAGACGGACGCATAGCACCTTCAACAATGGTGTTTTCAAGGTCGACGATCACCATGTCGTCGGCTTTCATTTGGTCGTACGATACACCACTTGGTTTAATCGCAATCACGCCTTTGTCGCGGTCGATTTGCGATACGTTACCAAAGGTATAAATTACTAAGCCACGACGTTGAAGCTCCATATTCGCTTCATAAACTTCACGTTTTAGTTCAGTAAAACTCATGCTTTGTCTCCGTTTACATAGCTTGCAAGTGCTTGGTAGTTGGCATAAAGCGCATCATACACCGCTACACGCTCAGGGTTTGGTAAGTACTGATGACAGACTGATGACGCCATCACTTTTTGCGCATCAGCCACTGTTGCGTGCTCACCCGCAGCAACCGCAGCCATAATTGCCGCACCCAATGCACAACTTTGCTCACTCTCTAAAACGTCGATTGGACAGTTCCAAACATCAGCACAGGTTTGCATTACGTAGTCTGATTTTTTAGAAATACCGCCGATAACAACCACTGACTCAATTGGCACGCCTTCACTTTGAAAACGCTCAGTGATAGCACGTGCGCCAAACGCCGTTGCTTCAACAAGTGCTTTAAAGAATTTAGGTGCATCGGTGCCCATTTTTAAGCCCGTTAATGCCATTGCAACGCTTTGATCAGCATCTGGCGTACGACGACCATTTACCCAATCAAGCGCTGTTACGTCGCTGCTTGTTACAGGGAGTGCTGCCGCCGCGTTTGATAAATCAACTAAGATTGAGTCTTCTAGCTTGTTAACTAACGCCTGCTCAGCGTCAGATAGATTTGTAAGTTGGCGAGTTGGCCAAAGTACTAGATTTTTAAACCATGCGTATAAGTCACCAAAAGCAGACTGACCGGCTTCTAAGCCAATTAATCCTGGGATCACTGAGCCATCAACTTGACCACAAATACCTTTAACGCAGGTATCACCTAGTTGCTCTTTAGACGTTACCGTGATGTCACAGGTTGAGGTACCCATTACCTTAGTTAGAACGCCTGGGCGAACATTGGCAGCTACTGCCCCCATGTGACAGTCAAATGCACCGTAACCAATCACAATGCCTTGTGGTAAACCTAGCTTCTCGGCCCACTCAGCGGTTAAGTTGCCAGCAACTTGGTCGCTTGGCTCTGTGGTTGCATTTAAAGTATCAACAACACCATCTAATAGTGGGTCGATACTTGTAAAGAAACTGTTTGGTGGGAAACCGCCCCACTGCTCGTTCCACATTTGTTTGTGGCCCGTTGCACAACGCCCTAGCTTTAATGCTTCAGGGTGAGTTGTGCCGCACATGAGCGCGGTCATCCAATCACAGTGTTCAACCCATGAATAAGTGGCTGCTTTAACACTGCTATCAACGCGGAAAATATGTAATGCTTTAGCCCAGTACCACTCAGAAGAGTAAATACCGCCCATGTGTGAAAGGTAGTTCACATCGTTGTTAGTTGCAGCTTGAGTGATTTCATTTGCTTCTTTAATAGACGTATGGTCTTTCCACAAAATGAACATTGCATTTGGGTTTTCTGCAAACTCTTCAGTTAATGCCAGTGGTGTACCTTGGCTATTAATAGCCACAGGCGTTGAGCCTGTTGTATCAAAGCTCATACCCACTACTTTGTCTGCGGTACCTGCTGGAACATGCGACCAAAGACCATTCACTACTTCAACAAGGCTATCAATGTAGTCTTGTGGATGCTGACGAAACTGATCTTTACTTGGGTCACAATATAAACCTTGTGCCCAGCGCGGGTAGTTCACTAAATGGCTGGCTAGTTCTTCACCAGTTGCAACATCAACGAGTAATGCTCTTACCGAGTCTGACCCGTAGTCTAATCCCAACGTATAACGAGACATAATTACCTTTCACTAATTGCTTACTAACATTGTTAGTCATTATCTTTATTTGTATGATAATATCAACAATACCAGATTGTAAAGGTATTATAAAAATATTATTAACAGGATTATTTGCTGCTGGCGGGCGATTTATTGCGCAGTTTTTCTGGAAGATTAGATTGTTTTTTCAGCACAAATAACAGGTTAAAGCCACTAAATTAACTTTTGTATGATAAGAATGGGATAATTATGTCTAACCAACTAGAACAACTTAAAGCAATGACAACCGTTGTTGCTGACACGGGTGATTTTGAAGCAATCAACGAATACAAACCGCAAGATGCAACAACGAACCCATCACTCATCTTAAATGCGATTCAAATTGAGAAATACCGTCCACTTGCTGCAGAAGCCGTTTCATGGGCTAAAGCACAAAGTAACGATGCAAATGAAGTAATAAGCAAAGCAGCTGATAAACTAGCAGTGTTAATTGGCTCTAAATTAATGGAGCAAGTACCGGGTTTAGTGTCAACTGAAGTTGATGCGCGTTTATCATTTGATACCCAAGCAACCGTTGATAAAGCTCTTGAGCTTGTTGCTCTTTATAAAGAGCAAGGTATCGACACATCGCGCGTGTTAATCAAAATTGCTTCTACATGGGAAGGTATTCAAGCCGCTAAAGTACTTGAAGCGCAAGGCATTCGTTGTAACCTAACACTGGTGTTTGCATTTGCTCAAGCGCGTGCTTGTGCCGAAGTAGGTGCATACCTAATCTCTCCTTTCGTAGGGCGTATTCTTGATTGGTATAAAGCACAAAATGTAAGCGCAGATTTCGACGGTGCAAACGATCCGGGCGTTAAGTCAGTGACTCACATCTACAACTATTTCAAAAAACATGGTTTTGAAACAATCGTTATGGGTGCAAGCTTCCGTAACATTGGTGAAATTCAAGAACTAGCAGGCTGTGACCGCTTAACTATCAGCCCTAAACTTCTTGCAGAACTGGCAGCAACGCAAGCGCCTTTGACACAAAAGCTACAACCTGCGACTGAAAAAGCAGACGCGCCAGCAGCGATGACAGAGCACGCATTCCGCTGGGAAATGAATGAAGATGCAATGGCCACTGAAAAGCTAAGCCAAGGTATTCGCCAGTTCGCCATTGACCAAGAGAAACTAGAGTCAATCTTAAGCGAATTAGTTTAAACCTGATTGTTTAAGCAGAAAAAAGCCCGCAAACTAAGGTTTGCGGGCTTTTTTTGTGCCTGCCTTATAATCGTGAAGGCAGGCTTATCGTGTTGCGATTACGATAAATTTTTAGCTAACAACATTATTCAGCAAGTAATGCGTTTGCTTTAGCGACGAGGTTAGCAACCGTGAAACCAAAGTGCTCTAGCAATACAGCACCAGGCGCTGATTCACCAAATGTATCCATACCGAGTACGTCACCATCTTGGCCAACATACTTGAACCAGAAGTCACGGTGCGCAGCTTCAACTGCAATTTTTGGAGTACCCGCTGGTAGTACGCTTTGACGGTATGCTTTGTCTTGGCTATCAAACTGATTAGTCGACGGCATAGATACCACGCGAACTTGCTTGCCTTGTGCTGTCAGTTCAGCGGCAGCATTAACCGCCAGTTCAACCTCTGAACCTGTTGCAATTAGGATAAGTTCAGCTGTTTGTTCGCTATCAACAAGTACATAACCACCTTTAGCGATATCGGCTACTTGCTGCTCATCGCGCGCCATCGCTTTCGTGCCTTGGCGGCTGAAAATGAGTGAACTTGGGCCTGTTTCTTTTAATAACGCTTGACGCCAAGCAACCGCTGTTTCTGTTTCATCACACGGACGCCACGCAGTCATATTCGGGGTCATACGTAGGTTTGCAATTTGCTCGATTGGTTGGTGAGTTGGACCATCTTCACCTTGACCAATTGAATCATGAGTATACACAAAGATGCTTTGTGCTTTCATTAATGCAGCCATACGCACAGCATTTCGCGCGTATTCCATAAACATTAAGAAAGTCGCACCGAATGGGATAAAGCCACCGTGTAGTGCAATACCATTCATGATAGCGCTCATACCAAATTCACGTACACCGTAAAAAACATAGTTACCATCAGCGGCATCTTGTAAGCCTTTAGCGTCTGGCCACAATGTTAAGTTTGAACCGGCAAGGTCAGCAGAGCCACCCATTAGTTCAGGAAGCTGCTTTGCAAAGAAAGTAATTGCGTTTTGTGAAGCTTTACGCGTTGCAATGTTTTGCATGCCAGCTTGGCATTTAGCAATGTACTCATCAGCTAATTCTGCGAAGTTAGCAGGGAGTGTTTTTTCAAGTACGCGACGAGTATATTCTTTAGCTAGTTCAGGGTGTGCTTTGCTATAGGCAGCAAACGTTTGTTGCCATGCACTTTCTAACTCTTGACCTTTCGCTTGAGTATTCCACTCGTTGTACACGTCTTGCGGTACTTCGAATACAGGGTGTGGCCAGTTTAATTGCTCACGTACCGCAGCGATTTCATCGTGACCAAGTGGCGCACCATGACAGTCGTGGCTACCCGATTTGTTTGGCGAACCAAAACCAATCACAGTTTTACAGCAAATCAGTGTAGGTTGCGTGGTATTGCTTTGCGCCGCTTCGATTGCGCCCGCAATTGCATTCATATCGTGACCATCAACATCACGAATAACCTGCCAGCCATACGACTCAAAACGCGCAGGTGTATCATCAGTGAACCAACCTTCTACTTCACCATCGATCGAGATACCGTTGTCATCCCAAAATGCAATGAGTTTTCCAAGGCCTAACGTACCTGCCAACGAACATGCTTCGTGCGAGATACCTTCCATTAGACAGCCGTCACCCATAAAGCAGTATGTAAAGTGATCAACAATATCAAAGTTCGGTTTATTGAATTGTGCCGCTAAAGTTTTTTCAGCGATAGCCATACCGACTGCGTTAGCAATCCCCGAACCTAATGGGCCTGTTGTTGTTTCAACACCCGGTGTGTAACCGTATTCAGGGTGACCCGGTGTTTTAGAATGAAGCTGACGGAATTGCTTAATATCTTCGATGCTAACGTCGTAGCCGCTTAGATGTAACAATGCATATTGCAACATTGAGCCATGCCCATTTGATAACACAAAACGGTCACGGTTAGACCAGTCTGGGTTTAATGGGTTATGACGATGAAAGTTTTGCCACAATACTGCGGCAATATCAGCCATCCCCATGGGCGCACCTGGGTGACCTGAGTTAGCTTGTTGAACAGCATCGACAGCAAGTATGCGAATAGCATTTGCAGATTGAGAACTAGGCAGAGTCATCTTATTAGCTTCCTGTTAATATTATAATATAATTAATATCGCAAAAACTCAGTCAAATAGCAACTTAATAAAGTGTCATGTCAGTAATGACGTGCCCCTAACGCGGTTTTAAAGTGTTAAATGAGCGTGAATATGCACCGTTTAATACTTTGTAATACTCTGTTTATGTTGCTCACGCTTTTTTTAGCGACCTCAGCATCACAAACACATTAATTATTAATTCATGCGCTTACATTATTTAGTTTACAAAAACCAACCAATGCTACAATTTGGTACATTATTTCATTGTTCAAGTTAACAAGAACACCTTAGTGTTAACACGTTTTTTCGCTGAGGTTTTTATTTGTGATAGTTAACAGTGGTTGCTCTATTGGGCTTCGCATTATTTTACTCTTAAGCACGCTTTACTTGTCTCCTCAGGCTCACAGTACCGCGCCTGCCTATTTAGCAGATGAAGGATTGAGCCTTGGCATTAGCTTAGGGTATGGGCAGCTCGATAATCCGGTTTATAATAAAGGGGATATTCCACTTTATGTGCTGCCGCGCGTAGAACTGTTTGTCGGTGATTTCTCGTTCGCAAATACGCAACTAACCTGGACACCGATAACACGTGAAAACTATCAACTCTCGGTGTTCACTCAACTAAACGAAGACGGGCTTTACTTTGCTAAGCATTCCGCTGCACTCGCAGCAATAAGGACTATAAGTGGCCGCCCTCCAATGGGGTCAATTCCACCGGCAATGGGTGACATGCCGCCCACGACCCAAAAAAGACGCGGCGATATAGGCAGTATTAGTAACCGTAAACTCTCTTTTATGACTGGCGCAGAAGCGCTATACGATTGGCAAAACTGGCGCTTTAGCGTGAGTTGGGCAATGGAGCTAACCAACTATCATAAGGGTTTACAAGGCGCACTTTCTGCACAGCGCTTATATAAAATTGATCAGCATCTACTTTTATTGGGTATCGAAGTACAGCATTTAAACAGAGGGTTAGTTGATTACTATTATGGCACTAGCCAACAAGACGTGCAGGTGGGGTTTAGCCGCTTTGAAGGTCGCTCAAGTCAAAAGTATGGCCTTAAGGCCAGCTACCAATACCACTTTAGTCAGCAATGGCAATTTATTAGTGATGTAAAGTACCAGCGCTTATCTTCGGGCATCGCCGACAGTCCACTCATAAACGATAGCAACTTGCTTTCTTTTTATGCTGGCATTGCATGGAATTACTAAACAATGCTGCGAACTAACTCATTTTTACTCATGATGCTTATCCTCAGCTTCACCCTTAGTAAACTTGCCTTTGCTGAGTCGAGTCATATTGAAGTAACACCCAGTAACTGTGTAACTATTGAGCAAGATTGTGTGATGAATATTAAGGTAGATTGGTTCACAGAGGCCACCAGCACGGTGTGCATTCGTGTTACTGATCAGCAAGTCAGGCTATTTTGTCAAAAGCCAAAACAAGGGCACAACTTCCTTATCGCTGTACGAAACAATCGAAATATTGTTCTAGAGCTATTAACCGAGCAACTTATCCCGTTAGAAAGCACTGAAATAAACGTTTTTTATCAAAATATTAAAAAACGTCGCCGTGATATCGCATGGAGTATTTTTTAATGACCAAGCATAATAAAATTTTATATATTGAAGATGACCTAAAACTGGCTCAATTAGTCGTAAATTACCTGATGAGTAATGGGTATGAGGTTGATCATTTTGATAATGGCTGCCATGCGTGCTACCAAGCAAGTATGAAGAAGTTCGACTTGATTTTACTCGATATCGGCCTTGGTAACGAAGATGGTTTTGACGTATTCAAAGAGCTAAAGCGCTATCAAGACAGTCCGATTATTTTTATGACTGCCAGACAAAGTCAGGTTGATCATATAACAGGGCTAGAATTAGGAGCCGATGACTACCTTACCAAGCCTGTATCACCGTCTATTTTATTAGCAAAAATTAACAACACGATTCGCCGCACTCAACAGGTTAAGCCTCAAAGTACTGTACACAACGCCCATAACATACGGTTTGGCTCACTGAGTATAAATACCATTCAGCGCGAAGCTTATTTGCATAGCCAACCTCTTGAATTAACCAGTGCAGAGTTTGAATTACTAATACAGTTAGCCAAGGCTCCAGGGCAACTTATCAGTCGCGATCAGCTTTTTGATAGTGCAATTGGTCGTAAATATGATGGTCAAAGCCGCACAATTGATGGCCGTATAAGTCGGCTCCGAAAAAAGCTCGGAGACGAATCTGTGCCACCCCAAAAAATAGTCACCGTGTGGGGCAAAGGGTATATTTTTTCACCTCAAGCTTGGAGCTAACTTGCCTTGTTTAGGCTGTATTTTTACCTCTATTTAACCCTCGCTGTTTGCCTAAGTAGCGCAGCGTGGGTACTAGAGACTTATTTTCCTTCTCCTCCCGCTCACTCGTTAGAACAGCAACTCGCACACCACCTGCTAAGTGTAGAAAGCCAAGTCGATAATGCGTTAATAAAAAAATCGCCCCTTGCCAGTTTCTACTTAGGCGATGCTTTAAAACAACCCCTGTTACGAGGCGAAGTGATCAGTGTTAATGACCCTGAAGGGAATGTGTATTTTCATCGACTTGCTGTCGATGGTGACACCATTTTAAGCGCTGGCCCTTACGTACAAACAGAAGAAACAGCATCACAATCCCTCGTGAGTCTGGTTTTTTATAGTAGTGTTGCATTAGCGGTGGTTATTTTTACCGGCCCATTACTGATTGATTTAAGTAAACTACGTAGAGCAAGTAGCAAAATTTCAAATGCTGATTTTAGCCCGCAAGTTCAATTTAGCCGCTTTAGTTTATTAAAAAGCATAGGCGATACCTTTGATAATATGGCACAGGCACTTTATAACCGAAACCAAAGTCAGCGCGAACTTATCAACGCCGTTTCACATGACTTTTTAACCCCGATTTCACGCGCTAAGTTTGCCCTCGAAGCCGTTGACGATAACAACCATTATCGCCACAGTATTTTGCAAGACATTATTGAGTTAGAGCTATTAGTTGAAGAGTTTTTAACTTATGCAGAGCTTGAACAGTGTGAGCCACGCATATTAATTAAAGACTATAGCCCTGATGAATTACTCCAGCCCTGTATTGCTAAGTTTATGAGTTATTGTCAGCTTGATATTCGTATTGATTGCCAACTAGAAAAAATAAGTGTTGATAAGCAAAGCTTTCAGCGCTTACTGCAAAACTTACTTGGTAACGCTGTGCGGTTTGCTAAACAACATATTGAGATCACCTTAAAACACACTAAAAAAGGCACGTTACTCATCATCGAAGATGACGGGCCAGGTATACCAGAAGCGATGCGCGCAACCTTAATGCAGCCTTTTTCTAAAACGGCCTCTGTGCATCAACGTGGCTATAAGGGAGTCGGCTTAGGCTTGTCAATCGTGAAGCAACTCTGTATTTGGAATAACGCACAGTTTAGTTTAGACAATAGCAGCCAGCTCACTGGCGCCAAGGCAAGTATTCATTTTTTGCGTTGATACTCCCTCCCCGAAAATGTACCAAGATGTATCAGTGTGTGCCATTTATTTACATTATATTGATGTTAGATACACAACTGAACACTATCCCTAGTGATTAAAATCGTTCGCAACAAATAGCGAGCTCATAATTAAAAAATCCTTCTAGGGAACTAAAGCACATGTTCAATATGAAAAAAGTATCAGTGATGGTCGCTTCTGCACTGTATATCAGTGCTGGCACTTCACATGCTGCACTGAATCAAGCACAAGAATGGGCTGAACAACCCGCTGATTATGCGCCAAAACCAATGGTTTCTGCTGAAACTAATTGGGATGGTAAAATCAACCAAACGGTAAAGAAACAAAGCCGTATTTTCACGCCAGAAAAAGACATCACAGGTGTTCAAACTTATATTGTTCAATTAATTGATGCACCTATTTCAGCTTATGATGGCGGCCTAAAAGGCCTAGCAAGTACACGTGAAACAGTGGCAACAGCTAGACAAACAACCGCAAAGCCACTTGATTTAAATAAACCTGAAATTGCAAGCTACTCAAATCACCTCGCAAGCAAGCGTCAAAATGTTGTGAACTCTGCACTGACACTTCAAGGTCTGCAATTAAAAGTAGATCGTGAATTTAGCGTCACTTTAAACGGCTTCACCACCCGAATGACCCAAGAAGAAGCTGCGCGTTTAGCAAAAGTGCCTGGCATTAAGCACATCGCACGCTCTAAGATATACCCACTAACTACGTTTAACACGATTGAGCAAACAGGTGCAAAAGCACTGTGGAGCAACAGTCAAAGTGGCCTAACAAGTAACAAAGGTGAAGGCGTTGTTGTCGGTATTATCGACACGGGTATTAATACTGATCACCCATCATTTGCTGCCGTAGGCGATGATGGCTATACACACACCAATCCACTGGGTGATACTTACTTAGGTGATTGTGCTAAAGCTGAATTCGCAGATCGCTGTAACGATAAGCTCATTGGTGTGTATTCATACCCAGAAATCACGGTAGCGTATTCTGATCCTGTATTTGAAGAATCGCGTCCAGCGTATGGTGAAGATTATAACTCTCACGGTTCTCACGTTGCAGGCACCGCAGCGGGTAACGTGCTTTATGATATTACTTATAAAGAACCTGGTTACGGTAGCCAAAACTCTGGGACTGAAACGAACCTTATCTTCCCGCAAGTGTCAGGTATGGCACCGCATGCAAATATCATTTCTTACCAAGTTTGTTGGCCTGGTGCTGCTGGCGACCCATATGCGGGCTGTCCAGGTAGTGCAATTATTGCCGCTATCGAGCAATCAGCAATTGATAACGTTGATGTCATTAATGCCTCACTTGGTGGTTTTGAGGAAGATCCTTGGGTTGAACCTATTGAGCAAGCATTTTTCAATGCGGCAAACTCAGGTGTGTTCGTTGCTGTTGCAGCCGGTAACAGTGGCCCTTACTTACAATCAGCTGATCACTCATCTCCTTGGGTAACAACGGTTGCTGCGCATACTCCCTCTTCGCAAGTTGTGTTTAGCGATAAAACTCTTGAGAACTTATCAGGTGGCGACACTGACGCACCAACAGACATGATTGCTGCTGGCATTACCTTTGACGAGCTAACGGGTTTAATTGTTTCTGCGTCTGATTACCCTAACCCAAATGAGCCAGTGTCACGCTACCAAACAGACTGTGATCAGCCTTATCCAGCGGGCACCTTTGACTTTACCGATGACCCTAACACGCCGGATATCGACGAAAGCCAAGAAGACGTTATTGTTGTGTGTAAGCGAAGCAATAAACCGCTTTACGCAAAAGCAAATAACGTATTAGCCGGTGGCGCTGAGGGTGTCATTATTTACAACCTATCGTCATACCAAGACCGTAGCCCAGCACCTCAACTGCCTTACCCTGCGCCTACAGCACATGTAACCAATGCAGAAGGTGTTAAACTACTTAATTGGTTAAGCACAGGCTCAGGTCATAAAGGAACCATTACAGCAAACTCAGCTAGCACAGAAGAAGTAGATGAAGAGCGCATTGCGTACTTCTCAAGTCGCGGTCCATCATACTTTGGTTTTGATACCTTGTTAGTTGATGTTGCTGCACCGGGTGTTGATGTGTTCGCAGCGAGTTCAGACGACCAACCGTTTTCTAAAAACCCATCATCAACAGACTGGCAAACGATGTCGGGAACATCAATGGCAAGTCCGCACGTTGCTGGTGCTGCCGCATTGCTTAAACAGTCTCATCCTGAATGGTCTTTAATGGAGATTCAATCAGCGCTAATGTTAACAGCAAGCAACAACCTTAAAAATGCACAATACCTTGATAACTATAAAGATGAAGGCTTTGATTCATCTTTACAAGATATGGGTGCGGGTCGTATGCATGTTGACCTTGCTGATAAAGCCGGTTTAGTGATGCATGAAAGCATCGAAAATATGAAAGCGGCAAATCCTAATTTAGGCGGCCGCTTAAAAGCACTTAACACGGCTTACATGGTTGATAATAACTGTGGCCTAGAATGTAGCTTTATGCGTACAGTGACAGCAACAGAAGATGCAACGTGGAGCGTATCAGCTGAAGAGTGGATTGGTAACAGCACAATTACTGTAACGCCGAGTGAGTTTTCACTAAAAGCCGGTGAAACACAAAACATTGTTGTTGAAGTGAAAATGAACCAAGTTGCTCAAGCAATTGATAATATCGAGGTATCAGGAAACCAAGGTCAAATAAAATTGGTTTCGAGCAACCCTAATTCACCCGTTCTAGAAATGCCAGTATGGACATTTAACGGTGATACAGGATTACCGAGCTTTATTAAAGTAGATGCGCATCGTCGTTCTTCAACAATTAATGTAGGTCCTTTCAACACCGATGAAGTGAGTGATTTCACATCGCGCTCTTTTGGGTTAGTGGAAGGCCAACAAAACACCGTAAAATTATTCACAGACACCACCAGCGGCGACCCATTTGATTTAGTCGACGTCGATGGTGAAATGGTTAACCCTAACCATATTGAGTGGACTACCGTACCACAAGACGCAAAAATGCTGAGTGCAAGCCCAGTAGGCGAAGCCTCTCGCGTGCTTATGTTTATGGGTAAAGACAGTAATAACGATGGTTTAGCAAGCATGGATGAAACTATCTGTATGTCTACCAGCTTTACTGTTACCAACTTCTGTAACATTGTTGACCCAGAAGCAGGTGAATATTTCACCGTTTACATGAGCTTAGCAAATGTTCCTTCGGGTGAAGAAGACCAAGGCCGAGATATCACTTTTGCAACAGCAGTGGTTCAAGAAGGTCAAAGCAACCTAACAGTCAGTGCTCCAGAGAAAATTGCAGGTTACAAAGACTACGAACTAACACTGTCGTACAACTTACCTGACATGGAAGTAGGCGATATATATTTTGGTGGTTTTGACTTAGGTAGCAACCCTGAAGATGCTGGTAACCTTGGTTTTGTTCCTGTCATTATCAATCAAATTGATAAAGACATGCGCTTTACAGCAAATAAAGAACAAGCGACTGTGGGTGAATTAGTTGACTTCAAGATTGAAGTAATCGCAAATAATGAACAAGCGGCTCGTAATTTCACAATTGATACTGCTTTCCCAGAAGGCATCGAAATTATTGAAGACAGCATTGTTGCGACAGCATCAACTCCAGCAACACCTGAACTGGTAGACAACGTATTATCACTTCAAGGTACGCAAGAGACGACCAAAGATGTGGCTCGTAACTATAAAATTACCACGAATCTAACAGATGAAATGTGTACTCTTGGAGCAGCTAAATCTCCGTACCCTAACTATTTAGACTTGCGTACACTTGGCTGGCGTACACTTGAAGGAGTTCAAGGCCAATACTGGAACGAGTTTGAGTATTCATTTAAAGAGTTAATGGCAACAGATCTCGATGTTTCTTTCCCATTCTTTAATAAATACCATTTTGATTCAATCAAACTTAACCCAGCTGGTTTAGTGACGTTTGGCTCTAACGGCCGCACAACACCATTCCATGTAGAACTTCCATCAGGCGGCGGTTTCCCACCACCACCTCCGTATCTTATTGCGCCTTTCTGGGTTGGTGATAACACAATCCCTGAGCGTGTAGATGGTACTTATGGTAACTATGAAGCTAACGCGGGTATTACACCAACTTATACTCAAGCACGTGATTGGCTAGTCCTTGAGTGGGATAACATCCAACGCTCTCAAGTAGAAGGGCAATCAGTTGACGTTGAATTGTTCATGCGTATGAATATTGCTTATGAGCCAGGCGAATATGAAATGATGTTTGCTTATGACAACGTTAACCTCGCTGATAACCAAGGTTCTATTGGTTTCAAAGCTGCTGACGGTCGTATTATTGTTAATGGTGATATGCCAGTAGATCTTAACATTGGTGATGGTTTTGCATACGACAACCTTGATGAAGTTGTTCATGATGAGCTTGTAGTATGTATGGATTATGTAGGCCCTGAAGTGTCTAAGTTTGACGTTCAGTTCCAAGCGTATATTGGCGAAGCTGCTGCAGCACAAATGCATACGCTGACGGTTAAAAACGGCTTAGAAGGCGCTGATGACGAAGTGTTAACCTTAGAGCTTAACGTACTGGGTAATATTTCATTATCTGACTTCCCTGATATGCAAGTTGAAGAAAACAAAGCTATTAGCTTCGATGTACTTTACGCGGATGAAAACAACGTAAGTAACCAAATCGATGTACTAGGCAATAACTTTAGCTATGAAGTTAGCGGTAATACATCGGGCAGTACAGTAACTGTTACGCCAAATGAAAACTTCCATGGCGATATCGATGTTACTGTCAAAGTAAGTGACAAAGTAAACCCTGCAGATGCAGCAACAAGCTCATTTTTATTATCGGTTATTTCAGATGGTATTGAGTTAGGTTGTACAGACTCTGAAGCTATTAACTTTGACGAAAATGCAAACAAAGATGATGGTAGCTGTGTTTACTCATTAGCGGAGCTTAGCATCGTTGAATTACCTGATATGACGGTAATGGAAAACGGCAAACTAGGTAACATCGCAGTAGAGCTTTCTCGCGAAGTAGACGCAGAGTTTACTCTTGCGGTCGCAGCTGACAATGCAGATGTAACTATCGACGGTACGATGTTTAGCATTACTCCAAATGCTAACTTCTATGGCGTTATTCCTGTCACAGTAACCATGACTTCAGGTGAAACTGTATTAGCAACTGACTTTGAGTTATCGGTTATTTCAGATGGTATTGAGCTTGGCTGTACTGATACAGCTGCAACCAACTTCAACCCAGAAGCGAATACTGATGATGGAAGTTGTGAATACCCTGAAGAAATTGAAGAAGATGACGACAGTGGCTCATTTGGCTGGTTATTACTAGCGTTTGCACCACTTCTGACGCTTCGTCGTAAGAAATCTCAAATTAACTAAGGATGAGTTAATTAGGATAGTTAAGAAGTAATGCCGATATGCTTGCATATCGGCATTTTTCATTTTACAAATACTTAAGCCACGGTTTTTTAGTTTTACGTTTGTATTCACTAAACTTTTTGGTTGGCCAATAGAGTCCAATTATTAAGAGTAAAGTAATTAACCAAACACTTGATATATCACTTACCCCAAAATAGTGCCCTTGGTTTGCCCCCCATATCAACATACCGACTTGATACATGGCGAGCAGCACATACAGGTGTAATATATAAAAAAACATAGGCACAGAACCATAAACGCGCAGCGCATTGGTCACGCGGTTAAGGGGTCGCTCAAACGCCCATAAACCAAGAAACATCCCCGCCAAGGTTATCAATAAAAAGTTTAATGATGGCGGATACTTCGTTACATTGAATACCGACATGATCGTTTCTGTGGTGGTGCTAAAGGTTTGCCAAGGCAGCGTTTCACCATAAATATTAAAACCACGCAGTACCGCGAATAATCCTACACATAATAGTGCTAACAGCAGCAATGCTCGTTTACGCGACTGCGCTTTTTGCGTATGTGCATATAGTGGCCCTGCGCAATAACCCAGTAAAATCACACCAATCCACGGCAATACAGGGTAGCTAATTTTTACGTCAATTAAGCCACCTTGTGATAAATAACCTCGATCATGCAAAATCGTCCACAGCGAATAACCAAACTCATCGGGCGTGAAACTGATTGGAGTAAGTAAGTTATGCCCGAATACAATCACTAAACCCAATGCTAACAATAGTCGTTGTGGTAAGTTAATTAGCAATGCCAGAGCCAACATACACAAGCCAATAGCCCACATCACTTGCAGCCAAATCGTGTGGTAATACCCCATCCACGAAAAGCAAATTAACGTTACTTCAAGCGCAATTAAAAACAGCCCTCGTTTTACTAAAAAGCCGCGAGCAGAGCGTGCGACACCCGTTGCTGGGTGACTGTACAACCACGCCGACAGCCCCGTTAAAAAGATAAAGGTTGGTGCACAAAAGTGGGCCGCAAAACGACTCCAAAATAAGCTGGGTGAAGTAACATCAACGTCCATCGGATCAGACACTTGCATATGCAAAAAGAAGCGTTCTCTGACATGATCTAGGAGCATAATTAAAATAACGACCCCCCGCATAATGTCGATACTATGAATACGACTTTTAAGCTGCTCAGAAGTCATAGCTTACCCCCAGTTTAAATTGTGTTGGTGCTCCAGGATAAGCCCACAGTGCATTGTAGCTACTGGCAATATATTTTTCGTTAAAGATATTATCGACATTTAGTGACACAGTTGTTTGCTCTGTTGCACGCCATTTTGCGAATAAACCCACTAATTGATAGCGTGGGATGCGAAAAGTTAAATCGGCAGGGTCCCCTAAACGATCTGACACATATTGATAATGCCCCCCGACCTTAAGCTCTTGAGAAAATAGTGTCAGATCATGATTAAAACTTGCAGAAAAGTTATTCTTTGGCACGTTAACAAGCGGGCTGCCCTTTGGAATAGGCACTATCCACTCAACATTTAAACTGTCTGTTGCTGTCTCAGCGTCAACATAGGCATAAGATAGGTTGTACTCAGTGTTCGCGCCCAGTGAGCCTGTTAAATCAAGCTCAACACCTTTACTTTTGGCTTTGCCTATTGGGGCTGAATACCCCACATTAACAGGATCTGCCACCAGCATATTGCTCTTAGTCGCATCAAATATTGCCACTGTACCAGTGATTTTTTCGCTGCTAAATTTCACACCGACTTCGAACGAGTCACTCTCTTCAAAGCCAAATGGCTTACCTTCAGCGTCGGTGCCACTTAGAGGTAAAAAACCCTCTGAGTAACTTGAGTACAGATTAATGTTATCGTTTAGCACGTACACCATACCAAAACGTGGGCTAATACGATTTTTTTTACTGTGTGATGCAACGCCCGACTTCGTTTCGAAAATATCTTGTTCTATTTCATCAAAACGTAACCCAACCATCACTTTTAGGTTGTCAGTTATATCTAACTGATCTTGAATATAAAGACCGTAAGCACGTTGTTCCTCATTGTTCTCATATTGCATACCCATTTCAGGGCCTTCGATAGGCGTGTAATCTGGCTCATGGATATCAATTGTATAAGTGCCATAACCACCGCGGTAACGATATAACCCTGTACGTAACTCGTATTCATATGCATCAGCACCGAGTAAAACATGATTAGTAATACTTGC
Source organism: Pseudoalteromonas sp. MT33b (assembly GCF_014117385.1). Lineage (NCBI taxonomy): Bacteria > Pseudomonadati > Pseudomonadota > Gammaproteobacteria > Alteromonadales > Pseudoalteromonadaceae > Pseudoalteromonas > Pseudoalteromonas sp. MT33b. The sequence goes on from NZ_CP059831.1 coordinate 3,526,091, forward strand.
AATATCAAACTGACCGCTCAGCTCAAAACGCACGGAAACATCCTCAGATTCATAATCTCGATAGCGGTGCTGGCGCGTTAAGGTTGTTCCATCATCAAATAATGATTGGCGCGATGGCGATAATTCTGCATCTGAAGACTCACCAGTTAAAGTGGCTGCACGATAATTAGCACCAGCAAGTAATGACCAATCATTATTAAAATTATAGTTATAGTTGAGTTGATGGCCTCTGGAGTGAACTTTTGTTGGCGCATCATTTGGGTTACCTAAAAAGCGTGACTCCGGCACAGTCTCAATATTGCCATTAAGAATCACAACACCTCGGTCGTACATTTGTTGTTGGTCAACATATTCAAACTCATAGGTGAGCGATGAGTTATCAGTCACTTGATAGTAAAGCGAAGGTGTAATCACTAATTTATCGTGGTGCACATAATCACGAAAACTATCGCTGTCTTGCCACGCACCATTAATGCGAAATGCTAAATCATCAGTCACACCATTGGTATAATCACCTTGAACTCGCTTATGTTCATCACTGCCCAGTTCAGCCTTAAACTGGCCTTGTTGGTAAAACTGTGGCTTTTTAGTAATAATATTAATAGTACCACCCGGTTCAGAACGACCATAAAGCGCAGAGCCAGGCCCTTTTAACACCTCAATGTATTCAATATTCGAGACATCTCTTGGCCCTGCAAAGCCTCTTCCACCACTAAAGCCATTAATTAAATACCCCGAAGGCATGTTTTCATTACCAGACAAACCGCGAATAGAGTAGCTATCCCACAAGCCCCCTCCATTATTTTTACGGCTGATACTCGCCGAAAAATCGAGCGCATCACGAAACTTAGTTATGCCATTATTAGTGAGCATATCTTTACTTAAGGTCGTGATCGATTGCGGTAGCTCTTTGGCGGGTATATCCCCCCGAAACGCTTGCTTGTGTTCAATAATAATAGTTTCTATATCACTGTTATCAGTCGCATTCACAGCCGTGCTTATTACAACAGCTAAACTAAGGGGAAGGGTTGAAAACGTCATAGGTTGGTACTTCAAAAAGATTAAACGATTATTTGTTATAAAATAACACAAATAATCGTATTGATATAGTATAACAAATCATTTTGTTGCTGTTTTATACCCACACCACTTATTTACATCCGGCTTTCTTATCTTTAGTATTTATCGCTGAACAAAAAACAAACATGTTACGGATGACTATGTACAAATCGCTATTCGCACTATCACTGGCTTGCACATCTGTAAGCGCATACGCCAACCCAGACTTATCACGTAAAGTACCGTTTGTGGATATTCAAGCACAGGTACTTGATACCTCAGCCGGTGAGCTAACATGGCAGCGACTGCAGCAAATTCCAAATGTTCAATACCCTCGTGAGCTTTTAAATAAGCAAGGCAGTGGTTGCGCGATTGTTAATTTTAAAGTCACACCACAAGGCCAAGTAAAAGCGATAAATATTGAAAAATCTGCACCTAAGCGATACAGCAAAGAAGTCAGAAAAGCCGCAAGGAAAATCGTCAGAGACTGGCGCTGGCCAGAGCGCACCGATGAGCAGGTGGTTGATTTAACCATGCGTTTTGACTACTGCCTAACCCATGATTTCGATAAAAAGAGTGATGCCATTGCACAGTGTATAGATCATTCAGCGCAAGCGTGTGAGTAAACAACAAATTTGCACCACTGATACTTGAGCGAATGCGCGGTATTGCCTACAATGGCGCACAATTTATTCAATGCAGATCGCAACTATGACCGATACAACAAAACCAGCACTACCTGATCAACTTTCTATCAACCCACGTAGCAAATTTTATGTAGAAGAAGTATTCGAACATGAAATTGGTGTAAAACTAAACGGTAAAGAGCGTTTTGACGTAGAAGAATACTGCATCAGCGAAGGCTGGATCAAAATTGCAGCACCTAAAGCACTAGACCGTCGCGGCCAGCCATTACTTATGAAAGTAAAAGGCACTGTTGAGGTTTTTTATAAGTAAACTCTGTCTTACTGTAAATGAACAAGCCGACTTTCGTCGGCTTGTTCATTTTTGTTACTTACGACGCCAGCTACTCCAAACATCGTCTTCTTTGTTCACTTTATTTTTCTTCTTTTTCTTACCCGTGCCTTCCGGTTTTGCCATTGGCTTATCATTTTTAAGCGCCTGTGCAGCATCAAGGTTTGCTTTATTCACTTCAAAACCTCCCACTTGCTCTCGCTCCAAGCGTAACTTATTTTTCTTTTCGATTATTCTAAAGTGATGAAAGTCTTCATAATCAATCAGTGATAACGCTAAACCCACTTCACCAGCACGGCCACTTCGACCAATGCGATGCATGTAATCAGCGGGGCTGCGCGGTAAATTAAAGTTAATCACCACTGGCAGTTTTTCAATATCTAAACCGCGGGCAGCAATATCAGTGGCAATTAGTACGTCAATTTCACCCGCTTTGAATTTCTCGATTACGCGTGTACGCTCGCTTTGGCCTTTATCGCCATGGAATACTTGTGCGTTAATACCGCGTTTTTCTAGTTTATTGGCTAAGTGCTCACAGTCTTTTTTGGCGTTCACAAAAATAAGTGCTTGGCGCCATTGCTGCTGTTTAATTAAATGCGCTAAAACGGTGGTTTTCTCGCCTTTATTTACCGTGAATACACGCTGCACCAAGGTGCTTTCATCTTTGTTTTGTAACTGAATCTCTAGCGGATTTTTTAACAGCTCTTGCGTTAATAGCATTACTTGCTCAGGGAACGTAGCTGAAAACAACATCGTTTGCTTTTTAGCAGGCATTAACGCCAACAACTCAGCAAGCTCTTCTGTAAAACCAAGGCTCAATAGTCGGTCAGCTTCATCAAGCACTAAGGTGTTTACTTTATCTAGCTTAATGGCATTGCTTGAAATTAAGTCGAGCAAACGCCCAGGAGTTGCCACAATAATATCGGCACCGCCGCGTAGTGCCTGCATTTGTGTATTAACCGACACCCCACCAAATACAGCCATCGTTTTAATCGCGCCATTAAAATAAGCAGAATACGATTTAACATTATCAGCCACTTGCGTTGCAAGCTCACGCGTCGGCACCAAAATAAGCGCCGATACATAGTTACCTTTAGCATCTCGCTTTAATGCACCCTGTGATATTTTTTGCAATATAGGTAGTGCAAACGCCGCTGTTTTACCTGAGCCCGTATTCGCTCCTGCAATTAAGTCATGTCCCGCCAAGATACTTGGAATTGCTTTTGCCTGAATAGGTGTAGGCTGGGTATATTCAAGATCAGACAATCGAGCAACTAGCTCTGGAATAAGGCCAAGTGCATTGAAATTACTAGGGTTTGAGGCTGAGGTCATAAAGGTGTGGGCTCATTACTAAAATAGCCTGCAATTTTAACGCATTTATTGCCCGGTAAGTAGGGATTAGTGATTTAAATACCTTTTAGATGATAGCCACTGGTTTATGATAATTGCTCAATATTAAAAGAGGCACTTAAAAAGCCAACAACTAAGTTGGCCATATTATTAACTCTTACTCAACTGTGCTTCTAACCTCGTTTTTGTCTCTTTTAAGTAATCTAGATAGGGGTAAGTGTCATCTGCGACCGCTATTGCAGCTTCGATTTGAACCAGAGCTTGTCGAGTATTACCTTGCATTTCATAGCCATATGACAAAGCTGACAGTGCATACGCTGATTTAGGATAGTTTTTGATATTGTACTTAAACACCTCAATAGCCCGCTCAAATTGCTGGTTATCCGTTAAGCTGTAACCTAGTAGCCTAACAGCACGGTCTGGTGGCGCTATTTGCTCGCCCCATTGCTGAGATAAGCGTTGATAATAAGCATCAATTGATGAAACATCATCGCTCAATGCACTCAAAGGCATCTGTTTAGATAAAAATAAGCCATGGTAAGCATTAAATGCTCCGGCAGCTGAGGTTAAGTTATGCGAAACGCCAGCAAAGGCGTCGCTCTTAAAACGCAGATTTTGCACCTTACTATTTTGCATAGTTTGCTGCATATCATCGTATCTTTCGCGCATAATGCCGGCTTCTTCACCGATATTTATATATACATAGCTGTTGATACTGTTGGCTTTAGTAACAAAGGTTTTTAAGCTCTTAGCCGGAGCGCCATAGTTCCACCATACCGCGGGGCTATAAGCAATATGCGCTTGAAATAGCTCTGGCTTAGCCTGCATAGCGTAAAGAGCAAATACACCTGCAGCTGAGGCTCCCGCAATAACGCTATAATCATGAGTGCGATACTGTTTATTAACCAGAGGCATCAGCTCTTGCTCTACGAAAGCTAAAAACTTTGCTGCACCACCGCCCTCGCCAACGGGTCCTTGCGGTTCTTTGTTCACGGTGGGATAAAAATCTCTAAGTCGATTGGTACTTTCAATCGCAACTACAATCACCTCTGGCGCTTGGTCATCTTGTTGTAAGCGCTCAAGCACTGCATTAATTAATGGTAAATTACCTGCCCCATCTAAACGATAAATAACGGGAAATCTTTTGTTTGGATATGTTTGATAGCTTTTCGGTAATTGCACAACGACAGTACGCTGCTCATTAAGCATACTTGATTCAAAAGTATGCGTTTGCTGGCTGTAATTTATAACCGGCTCATCTGCCGCTGGTTGAGCCATTACATGGTTAGTACAGAGTAAAAAACCGCTAATACAGAGTAACTTAAATAATCGCACGACTTATCCTTAAGAAATATTGGTAATTTTTTAAGCTAACAGAATTACAGGTATAAAAAAAGGCGCCTAGAACGCCTTTTTTAAAAATTCAACTAATTGATTTTACTCAACTGTCACCGATTTCGCTAGGTTACGTGGTTGGTCTACGTCGGTGCCTTTAATCACCGCTACGTAGTATGAAAGTAACTGTAGTGGAATTGTATATACAACTGGTGCAATCACGTCATCAACATGGTTTACGTTGATCACACGCATTGTTTCGTCAGATTCGAAGTGTGAATCTTTATCTGCGAATACATAAATAATACCGCCACGAGCACGTACTTCTTCTACGTTTGATTTAAGCTTTTCAAGTAGCTCGTTGTTGGGTGCTACAACAATAATTGGCATGTCGGCATCAATTAAAGCTAGCGGGCCATGTTTAAGCTCACCTGCTGCGTATGCTTCCGCGTGAATGTATGAAATTTCTTTCAGCTTAAGCGCACCTTCCATCGCAATTGGGTATTGTGAGCCACGGCCTAAGAATAGTGAGTGATGCTTGTCGGCAAATTCTTCTGCTAACTCTTCAATGCCATCCGCTAATAACAATGCTTCTTCAAGCTTGTTAGGGAGTGTTTTAATTGCATTGACAATTGCACGTTGGTCGAGGCCTTTTTCTTGCGCAATAGACGCTGTTAGCATTAATAAGCCAACAAGTTGTGTTGTGAAGGCTTTCGTTGATGCAACGCCAATTTCGGCACCCGCTTTCGTCATAAAGGCTAAATCAGATTCACGTACTAAAGATGAACCCGGTACGTTACAAATGGTCATCGATGCCATGTAACCTTGCTGTTTAGCTAATCGCAATGCAGCTAGGGTATCGGCTGTTTCACCTGACTGAGAAATAGTGACTAATAAGCTGTTTTCATGCACAAATGATTCGCGGTAACGGAACTCAGATGCAATCTCAACGTTACAACTCACACCCGCAAACTGTTCAAGCCAGTAACGAGCCACCATTCCTGAGTGATAAGACGTACCACAGGCAATAATTTGCACGTGTTTTACATCTTTAAAGATTTGCTGGGCACTGTCGCCAAAGGCATCAATCGCTACAGTGTCATTAACAAGGCGACCTTCAAGTGTATTACGAACCGCAAGTGGCTGTTCGTAAATTTCTTTCAGCATGTAATGACGATATTCGCCTTTACCTGATGCATCTTGAGTGATGTTTGATTCAATCACTTCACGCTCTACAGCTTCGCCATTCGCATCAAAAATTTCCACGCTATCACGGGTAATACGCGCTACATCACCTTCTTCAAGGTAAATAAAGCTGCGTGTAACAGGTAGTAAGGCAAGTTGGTCAGATGCAATAAAGTTCTCACCAAGACCTAAACCAATCACCAGTGGGCTACCTGAGCGCGCGACGATGATTTCGTTGTCGTTCGCTTTATCGAAAACAACAGTACCAAATGCACCTTCAAACTGCTTAACTGCAGCTTGTACTGCTGCTAATAGCGTGTCATGTTGCTGACGTAACTGGTGAATAAGGTGCACCATTACTTCGGTATCAGTTTCTGATAAAAACTCATACCCATCGCCTTTTAACGCTTCACGTAGGCTGGCATGGTTTTCAATAATACCATTATGAACAAGGGCAATTTCGCTTTTTGAAATATGCGGGTGCGCATTGGCCTCTGTTACACCACCATGCGTTGCCCAACGCGTATGTGCAATACCGGTAGTGCCATTAACAGCGGCATCATTAAGTGCAGCTTCTAAGTTTGCAACCTTACCCACTGCTTTAACTGTGTTTAGTTCATTACCTTTAAGTAAAGCCACACCTGCTGAGTCATAGCCACGGTATTCAAGGCGCTTTAAGCCTTCAACAAGAATTTTATTTACTGGGCGTTCTGCAACAGCCCCAACGATTCCACACATAATCTCTCCTTTTGCACATGCCAAAGTGTTTTACTTTGGGCAGTATGTGTTGTCATAAAATTTATGTAATAAGGTGTTGTCGGTCTTATTACGGGTTATTCAATGTCTGCACAAATCAGCTGTACACCACATTTTCTTATCGCCTCGCGTTTCTCTTCGCTAAGGTTGTTGTCTGTGATAAGTGTGGTAATTTGCTGCCAAGGCAGTTCTAAATTCGGTATTTTTCGGCCTATTTTATCTGACTCAACAAGAACAACGACTTCACGAGCCGATTCAGCCATTACTTGGCTAAGGCCCACTAATTCATTAAAGGTCGTTGTGCCTCTATCTACATCAATGCCATCGGCACCAATAAACAGTTGGTCAAAGTCATAAGAGCGCAAAACGTTCTCTGCAACTTGGCCTTGAAACGATTCTGAATGCGGATCCCAAGTGCCGCCGGTCATCAATAATGTCGGTTCGTTTTCCAGCGCTAATAAACGGTTAGCTACTTTAATAGCGTTTGTCATTACTACTAGGCCACGTTTACTTGCAAGCTCAGGGATCATGGCAGCCGTTGTGCGACCACTGTCTATGATCACTCTGTTATGATCTTTAATAAGGCCCGCAGCCGCTTTAGCGATTGCGATTTTACGTACTGAGTCTTCTTCATCACTCACAATCTCTTGCGGTAATGCAATAGCCCCACCATAGCGGCGCAGTAATAAGCCACTTTTTTCAAGCGCTGTTAAATCTTTACGAATGGTCACTTCGGAGGTTTGAAACTGCTCAGCCAGCGCTTCAACGGCTACTTCGCCAAGTTCATTAACCTGACTTAATATTGTATGACGACGTTGTTGAGTGTTTCGTTTTGTCATTAACCTGATCACATAAGTTTCGTTTCGAAAGTTACGGGATTTTAAACGAAACAATATAAATGGCAAGTGAATGTTTTATAACCCCACTAAGTTTATTTTGATCTCTGACTTTTACGCGATAAGCTATCTTTAGAATTTACTTAGACTGATCACCATGAAAGAGTTTAATAGCCTAGATAAATCCCTGATTGAACAGCGTAAAAACGCACATGAGATTTGCCGTTTATTTGCCAAAAGTCCCAGTAAAGGCAATTTAAAACGACTAAAATGCATGTTTGCTCAGTGTGGTGAACAGGTCGTTATTGAAGCGGGTTTTCATTGTGATTATGGCAGTGGTATTAAAATAGGTGATCGAACCTTCATAAATATTAACTGTACTGTGCTTGATGCGCCGCTATCTGATGCACAAATTACCATAGGCAATGACTGCTTAATTGGCCCTAATGTGCAAATTCTTGCAGTATCGCATGCAGTAACCCCTACTGAGCGTTTAGCTAAAGCTAATTTTGCAGCGCCGATTAGTATTGGCAACAATGTATGGATTGGTGCTGGTGCGATTATACTTGCAGGTATTAAAGTTGCTGATAATGCCGTAGTTGGCGCAGGGGCAATAGTTACTAAAGATGTCGCGGCAAATACCCTAGTAGCAGGTAACCCCGCAGTGAAGATTAAAGACCTTTAAAAATTACAATATAGCGATATTAAATTGAGCACACATTGTCGGCTAACCTGCCAATTTAGAACATTTTCTTACAATTAGAACTCACCAAGATTGATATTATTGTACCCATTACAGTTAATGGATTAAATTCAATATGAAATACCTCGGCTTAGCACTTTTTGCACCACTTGCCTTAATTCCTTCTACAAGCTTTGCAGGGGTTTATGACAATCCTAATATAAACCTGTTTGTGAAGTCAGAACGTAATAGCACTGATTCAATCACCTCGGCAGGTGTCGAATTTATGGCTAAAAATAACAACAGCAATTTTGGCGCAGCATTGACAACAGCACTTGGGTCAGCTGAAGTGTTTACTAAAAAAGGTGATCGGGAGACATTTTTAACCCTCGATACTGGCATAAAATTTGGCTATTTCAGTGACTTTTTTGTCTATGGCGAAGTAGGCTTAGATTTAATTGAGCTTGCTTTCTACGACGACCGAAAAGACCATGACTATAACGACCGCTTCGATGACGATAACAATAGTATCGATGGCTATGTGGGTGTTGGTATAGGCGTGGACTCTAAGCCATTCAGGATAGAGATCTATGCTAGAGCCCGAGAAATAGACAGCCGCTATTGGGAGGCACAAAACCATGGTTATGCTGGGTTACAAGTTAGTATTTCGTTTTAATTTCAATTGGGTGAGTGAGTTAGCACGTTGTTAATCTAATGGTCATTTTTAGCTCACCCTATGTTAAGCTTAGGCGCTTTAGTTTACCCGCACCTAAGTTAACGGAGTATTTTAATACGTGTTTTTAAATCGATTTTTAGGCCTTGTTGTTTGTCTTATTGTAACAGGCTGTCAGACTGCCCCTGAGTCTCTTACTGAAAAGAAGCCCATAATTAAGGCAAATCCAGATACTGTGGTTACAGAATCTAAAACAGAACAAGTAGATGCGGTGCTGCCACCGCTAAAACCAAGTGAACTTGAAGATGTGTGGCAGCGTATTCGCGTTCAACTGCAGTTTAGCGATTCAAGTCATCCTGATGTACAAAAGCGCATTGCTTGGTACCTTACTCATCCGAATTATATGGAAGAAATAAGCCGCCGTGCAGCGCCGTATTTGTATCATATCGTCACAGCAGTAGAAAACCGTGACTTACCCATAGAACTTGCCCTAATGCCGCTTATAGAGAGCGATTTTGATGCCAGTGCCTATTCGCACAAGCATGCATCGGGTTTATGGCAACTCACTCCTTCAATCGCCAAATACTTTAAAGTAAAAATTACCCCTTGGTATGATGGTCGCCAAGATGTGATTGACAGCACACGTGCAGCTCTCGATTTTATAGAGTATCTTTATAAACGCTTTGATGGCGATTGGTATCATGCTATTGCTGCCTACAATATCGGTGAGGGGCGAGTGTTACAAGCCATTGCTCGTAATCAAAAGCAAGGTAAACCAACCGATTTTTTCAGCTTAAAACTACCATCACAAACTCGTCAATATGTGCCCAAGCTGCTCGCTGCTGCACAGTTGCTTAAACATCAAAAAATGGTCTTTCCGTCGATTAAAAATGAAGAAGCAATTAGCATCTTGCCTGTGTCAGGGGCTGTGATCTTAGCTGACAAAGCAAAATGGCAAGAACTCGAAGAGTTAAACCATGGCGTAATTCGCTACCCTGCAGTAATAGATGCGCCACATATTGTGGTACCAAAAGATCAACAGTCAACTTTTAAAACACTGTTAGCAAATCAGAAAAGTAATGATTACAGCCAGTGGCAACACTACACCGTAAAACGCGGCGATAGCTTAAGCGTAATAGCAAAACGTTATAAAGTGACAGTCAGCCAGCTTAAAACCTTTAATAGCTTAAAAACGAACACTATTCGCGTAGGTCAAAAACTCATATTACCGCAATTAGCTGATCAACAAATTGAGTACAAAGTAAGAGCAGGCGACAGCTTATGGAAAATAGCAAAGCAATACAAAGTCAGCATAACAAAACTAAAGCAATGGAATAACCTTTCTAGGGATAGTCTAAGAGTAGGCGAAAAGCTCACCGTATTTATCTCAAATAGTTAATACCAAATCAGGGAGTTTTACTCCCTGTCTCTTTTATATATCCAATTAAAGTTGTATCTTTAGTAGTCTATAAAAATAACAACGACAAAGTCATGGATAATCAACAAAAGGACGTCACCGAATCAACTCTTGAGACACATCAGCAAGAGGCAAGCGATGAACACCAACCAAAATCAACCACGGCAAGCACTAACCCCGACGACTCTAAACAGCCTAAAGCTTGGTTTACCAATGAGCGTCTAAACCTCTTTCTCGCACTGTGTGCCATTATTATTTCAGCAGCGTCTTTTTATGCCACATACCTGCAAGCAAATGCTGCAGAACGACAAGTAAAAGCCGCCACATGGCCTTGGCTTGAAGTTATGACGGGGAATTATGATGAAGAAAAAAATCTACCTGAAATCACCTTTGTACTCACTAATTCAGGATCAGGACCTGCGATAGTAAAGTATGTGAAGTATCACTATAACGACCAATCATATTTAGATATCTATAAAGTAATTTCTGCATGCTGTTTTGATACACAAGCATATGAAACACAGCTACAAACTCTGCAAGATGATTCTCCCAACATAAATATTTTCGAAGCATTTGGCTGGATTATGACGAGTGCCAGTGATAACCGGTTGCTGGCATCTGGCAGCAAACTTAAACTTTTTGGTTTCAAGCGAACGGGATTTAATGAAACTCAATGGGACAAAGTAAACAAGCAACGGAATAGCATCAAAACCGAGATCTGCTATTGCTCTTTACTAGAACAATGCTACCTAAGCGATGGCCGCGCAGATGTAAAAGAAATAGAACAGTGTGATATATCAGGTAATTCTCCAGAGACAGCGCTGTGAATGTCAGGGGTGTTGTATGAAGGGCATATCAGATACTTTCGGCACTAAAGTACCTCCACGCCCTAATTAGGTTAGCGTAAAGTGAAGTAGCCCATTTTAGAGTCCCTTCATTCTTGTCATCATGATTAAGCAACGTGGGAACCGTGATTGAACATCGTGATTACAAAGCGTAGGAACGGCTTTAGCCATGAATGTCTCTGGTTATGTGTGAAGAGCATATCAGACACTTTCGGCACTAAAGTGCCTCCTACGCGCTAATTAGGTTAGCGTAAAGTGAGTGATTCAATAACCCCTTCATTCTTGTCATCATGATTAAACAACATGGGAATCGTGATTAAACATCATGATTAAGAAGCGTAGGAACGGCTTTAGCCGTGAATCTCAGGGGTGTTGTATGAAGGGCATATCAGACACTTTCGGCACTAAAGTACCTCCTACGTCTTTTCACCTTGCGCTTATGCGTCTTTTATCTCTGTATGCAATCTCAGTATGGTACTGGACGATTTAGCCCTAAACGCAAAAAACCCGCTGCATTGCTGCAACGGGTTTCTCTAATTAGGAGCCATGGTGCGCTACGCAGTAGGATGTCCTACTTTCACATGGTCAATGCAACACGATGCTTACAAAGATATAGGTCGTAGGGGTCTTGGTTGGGTATTTTATTTTTCTACAGGCAACAAAAAACCCGACTCTTTCGAATCGGGTTTCTCTAATTAGGAGCCTGGCGATGTCCTACTTTCACATGGCAAATGCCACACTATCATCGGCGCTGTTTCGTTTCACTACTGAGTTCGGCATGGAATCAGGTGGGTCCAAAACGCTATTGTCACCAAGCAAATTTGGTTGTTAATCGCACTCGCAATTAACTAAAATCTGGAAATCTGATAATCGTAAATCTACTTTAGTATACTAACTTCTGTCTGTTACGCTGTCATAAAACGCGTTTGGCGTTGTATGGTTAAGCCTCACGGGTAATTAGTACAGGTTAGCTTAATGGCTCACACCACTTCCACATCCTGCCTATCAACGTTGTAGTCTTCAACGGCCCTTCAGAGACTTTAAAAGTCTAGTGAGAACTCATCTCGAGGCCTGCTTCGCGCTTAGATGCTTTCAGCGCTTATCAGTTCCGAACGTAGCTACCGGGCAATGCCATTGGCATGACAACCCGAACACCAGCGGTTCGTTCACTCCGGTCCTCTCGTACTAGGAGCAACCCCTCTCAATTCTCAAACGCCCACGGCAGATAGGGACCGAACTGTCTCACGACGTTCTAAACCCAGCTCGCGTACCACTTTAAATGGCGAACAGCCATACCCTTGGGACCGACTTCAGCCCCAGGATGTGATGAGCCGACATCGAGGTGCCAAACACCGCCGTCGATATGAACTCTTGGGCGGTATCAGCCTGTTATCCCCGGAGTACCTTTTATCCGTTGAGCGATGGCCCTTCCATTCAGAACCACCGGATCACTATGACCTACTTTCGTACCTGCTCGACGTGTCTGTCTCGCAGTTAAGCTGGCTTCTACCATTACACTAACCGTACGATGTCCGACCGTACTTAGCCAACCTTCGTGCTCCTCCGTTACTCTTTGGGAGGAGACCGCCCCAGTCAAACTACCCACCAGGCACTGTCCGTAACCCCGATCAGGGGCCAACGTTAGAACATCAAAACTACAAGGGTGGTATTTCAAGGACGGCTCCACAAAGACTAGCGTCTCTGCTTCAAAGCCTCCCACCTATCCTACACATGTAGGTTCAATGTTCAGTGCCAAGCTGTAGTAAAGGTTCACGGGGTCTTTCCGTCTAGCCGCGGGTACACAGCATCTTCACTGCGATTTCAATTTCACTGAGTCTCGGGTGGAGACAGCGTGGCCATGGTTACACCATTCGTGCAGGTCGGAACTTACCCGACAAGGAATTTCGCTACCTTAGGACCGTTATAGTTACGGCCGCCGTTTACCGGGGCTTCGATCAAGAGCTTCGTCCGAAAACTAACCCCATCAATTAACCTTCCGGCACCGGGCAGGTGTCACACCGTATACGTCATCTTGCGATTTTGCACAGTGCTGTGTTTTTAATAAACAGTCCCAGCCACCTGGTCACTGCGGCTCCAATCAGCTTAAAGAGCAAGTCTCATCACCAATCGGAGCGTACCTTCTCCCGAAGTTACGGTACGATTTTGCCTAGTTCCTTCACCCGAGTTCTCTCAAGCGCCTTAGTATTCTCTACCTGACCACCTGTGTCGGTTTGGGGTACGATTCGGTATAATCTGAAGCTTAGAGGCTTTTCCTGGAAGTATGGCATCAACAACTTCACCACCTTAGTGGCTCGTCTCGTGTCTCAGTCTTAAGAGTCCGGATTTTCCTAAACTCTCAACCTACTCACTTTCACATGGACAACCAACGCCATGCTTGCTTAGCCTGCTCCGTCCCCCCATCGCAATTATACCAAGTACGGGAATATTAACCCGTTTCCCATCGACTACGCCTTTCGGCCTCGCCTTAGGGGTCGACTTACCCTACCCTGATTAACATGGGATAGGAACCCTTGGTCTTCCGGCGTGCGGGTTTTTCACCCGCATTATCGTTACTCATGTCAGCATTCGCACTTCTGATACCTCCAGCATACCTCCCGGTACACCTTCAACGGCTTACAGAACGCTCCCCTACCACTCAAAATAAATTTTGAATCCGCAGCTTCGGTGCATAGTTTAGCCCCGTTACATCTTCCGCGCAGACCGACTCGACCAGTGAGCTATTACGCTTTCTTTAAAGGGTGGCTGCTTCTAAGCCAACCTCCTGGCTGTCTGGGCC
>NZ_CP059831.1:3542500-3583003 GCF_014117385.1 Pseudoalteromonas sp. MT33b
CGTAGGAGTCTGGGCCGTGTCTCAGTCCCAGTGTGGCTGATCATCCTCTCAAACCAGCTAGGGATCGTCGCCTTGGTGAGCCATTACCTCACCAACTAGCTAATCCCACTTGGGCTGATCTTATGGCGCGAGGCCCGAAGGTCCCCCGCTTTGGTCCGAAGACATTATGCGGTATTAGCAGTCGTTTCCAACTGTTGTCCCCCACCATAAGGTACATTCCCAAGCATTACTCACCCGTCCGCCGCTCGTCAGCAGAGTAGCAAGCTACTCTCTGTTACCGCTCGACTTGCATGTGTTAGGCCTGCCGCCAGCGTTCAATCTGAGCCATGATCAAACTCTTCAATTAAAAGTTTTTTCTGTCCTTCCCATTAAGGGAGCGGACATGCTCAATGAATTCTGAATTTATTTAACATCTTTCGATGTTGAATTGACTGTGCTGAAATAAGTAAACTTATTTCCGTTGGTCACTCAGTTTAAATTGAGACTCTAAATTTGTTTGTCTTACTACCTAAGTAGCTCGACTGTTAGAACTCAATCTGTACGAGTGCCCACACAGATGATTGCTTTATATTGTTAAAGAACGTTTCGAGTTGCTTTCGCGTCTCGAGGGATGCGTATAATACATCCTTAATTTTTCGAGTCAACACTTAATTTTAAACTTTCTTTCGAAGACTTAAAACCGAAGTTTTACTTAACTCTTTGCTACGTTGTTCAGCGTCTTTCGTTGCTGCCCGCCGTGTCAGTGGATGCGCATTATAGGGATTATCTGGAGGCCGTCAACGCTTTATTTCAGTTTTATTTAATTAATTTCAATTTTGTACAATAACCATACAAATAAAGGGCTGCAGGAGTGTTTCAGCTCAAAAATCAGTCACTTTTATGTTCATTAAAGGGCAAATGAAAAAGCGATATACTTTAAAATAAGTCTATCGCTTTTATTTTACTAGTTGGATTACTTAGTGGAAATTTCCCACACAGCGATTGAGCCCGAAATTTCATTACCTACGACAAGTAATGCTTCATTCGTTGCACTTTGTTCTGCAGGTATAAATGCCATCCCCTCAGGGGCAAGATCACCGGTTATTTCTGCACTGGCTTCTAAGCCACGGTTAAAAAAGTAATCTTGGAATGTCACATTGTATGGATTTGTTATATCAAACACCATAATGCCACCCATACGCTCTAAACCAATAAATGCAAATGTACGCTCGCCAATAGTACCCAGTGCTAATGCTTCTGGTTCAGCCCCTTTGTCATCTGAGCGGGTATCACCGGCATTTTCATCTTCATTATTGTTAAATGCTTCGCCGTGAACTGATGCGGTAATACGTGAAATTTGGTCACCAGAGTCAAAAACCACCATGCCATTACTGTCCCAAATAGAAAATGAGCGGGCTCCGTATGCATAAAGTGACTCGTATTCACCATCGTTATCTTCATCACCTTTAACTGTGGTCACTTTTAGGCGGCCAATATCAGTGTTGTCGTTGTTCAGGTAATCAAAATTGCTTGCCAGCGTTAAGTCTTTAGCTCTGGTTTCATCTATATAAGATAAGCAGCCATCATCTTCATCATAGTCAAGACCACCTTTTGCTATACAATCAGCTTCGTCGGCTGTGTCAAAGAAGTATTCTCGTGCATCGCCTTCGTTAGCTGTAACGATGAAATTTGCACCTTTCCAGCTGAAACTAGCGATAGTATCGGGTTGATACATACCATATAAGCCTGGGTATGATTTAAAGTTCACCCCTCCATCTTTATCTGATGCATCAATGAGTAAATTAGACCAGTCTTTGAAGCCTAACCCTTTTAGCTCTAAGCTATTATTTTCCAAATTAACGATAGCCAGGGCATTATTTTCTTGTAGTGAAACGTAGGCAAACTTATTGTCTTTAGAGATGCTGATGTACTCAGGCTCTAAATCCATAGCTACGGTTGTATTAATTAGATTGCCGTTGATTGTACGACCTGTCGGATTAGCAAAAACAATTCCTAATTCTTCAAGCTCTGCTTGTTTATCGTTATAGGCTGCGAAGGTGATGCTAATAGCAGTGTCAGCAATCACGCCATCATTGATGTTAATGATGCTAATTGAGCCTTCAGGATCAATACTGTAATCCCCATTCGGTTCGCCTTCGTTTGCAACCAGTACTTTATTACCATCATGGCTAAAGGTAACCATATCGGGCAGGGCGCCTACAGATACATTCTTAATAAACTGAGGCTCGTCGCCACTAATATCATAAAATGCGATAAGCCCCGCATCACCCGTTGTTTTTGCAGCCATAGCTACAGCAAGTAATTCGTTATTTTCATCGATGGCGATACTGTTTGCATCACCCGCACTGTGCTCATTAAGAGACACGGTAATTGCAGAGGCCAAATTAGTGCCGTTTACAACGCCTTCGTTATCCTTTACGAGCGCAGCTCTGTCAAAGCTATCAGCCGGAATGATATTAACCACAGCAGAATCACCCGAACTATTAATTGCAAAAATTCTTTTTTTAGCCGCTTGATAGGCCACAATCTCTGCGGCACCTTCTGGGCTTTGTGCATTTAATACTGCACGGCCAATAAGATGAATATTTAAAGCTGAATGTGCATTAGTGCCATTAACACCATCTTGACCTGCGGGACCTTGCTCACCTTGTAAACCGTCTTTTCCATCATCTCCCTCTAATGAGCACCCCGTAAGAATAGACAACAGTGACAGAGCAAGCATTGATCTTTTTAACATTATTATTTTTCCTTTGTGTTGTATTTACTACATAACAACACACAGGCATGACAACAATATGGCATTTTTATGTGAACAAAATCCGGGCATAAAAAAAGCGAGTGTGAACTCGCCTTTTTCAATTAGGTTTAATGCAGCTTACTGTTTTTTAACAGGGCGCTTCCAACCACTGAGATTACGCTGTTTACCCCGCGCTACCGCCAGTTGTTCATCTTCAACAGTATTAGTGATCACAGAGCCCGCACCAATCGTTGCTGTTGAACCAATATTCACAGGAGCGACAAGCGATGAGTTTGAACCAATAAAGGCGTTATCACCGATGATGGTTTTTGATTTATTTACACCGTCGTAGTTACAGGTAATGGTACCCGCACCAATATTTACCTTTTCGCCGATTTCAGCATCACCTAAATAAGTAAGGTGGTTTGCTTTTGAGCCCTTACCTAAGCGGGTCTTTTTCATTTCGACAAAATTACCAATGTGAGAATCTTCTTCCATAATGGCACCAGGACGCAGTCGTGCAAATGGACCTAAAGTACATTTAGTCGCAACAGTTGCTTCTTCGACTAATGAATTGGCTTTAATAATAACGTTATCACCAATGGTGCAGTCTTTAAGTACGCAATTAGGACCTATTTGTACATTATTACCCAGTGTTACTTTACCTTCAAAAATAACATTAACATCAATAAGTACATCTTCACCCGTTGTTACTTCACCGCGTACATCAATGCGTGCAGGGTCGGCAAGGGTGGCACCGTTTAACATCAGCTCCTCGGCTTGCCATGCTTGATAAGCACGCTCAAGTGCCGCTAGTTGTACACGGTTGTTTGCGCCTTCAACTTCCATTGGATGCTCAGGTTGTGCAGAGGTGATTTCAACGCCTTCACTGTGAGCCATGGCAACAATATCTGTTAGGTAGTATTCACCTTGAGCATTGTTATTCGATAGGTTACTTAACCAACGTTTCAGTAATTCACCATTGGCAGCCATAATGCCAGTGTTGATTTCTTTAATCGCTAATTGCTCAGCGGTCGCATCTTTTTGCTCAATAATACCGACTAATTTGCCATTTTCACGCAGCATACGCCCATAACCAGATGGGTCGTCTAATGTTACTGTTAATACTGCAAGTCCGTTTTTAGGCGTAACAGCAAGTAACTTTTCTAACGTCGCACGTTTTGTAAGGGGAACATCACCGTATAAAATCAACACGGTATCATCATCAGCGATATGCTCT
Organism: Pseudoalteromonas sp. MT33b; assembly: GCF_014117385.1. Lineage (NCBI taxonomy): Bacteria > Pseudomonadati > Pseudomonadota > Gammaproteobacteria > Alteromonadales > Pseudoalteromonadaceae > Pseudoalteromonas > Pseudoalteromonas sp. MT33b. The sequence goes on from NZ_CP059831.1 coordinate 3,546,478, forward strand.
TTAGCGACCGCGACAGCATGGCCAGTACCAAGTTGTTCTTCTTGTAGCACCCAATTTACTTGATTATGAGAAAGGGCGGCTTGCAATTGATCGCGACCGTGGCCATAAACTAAGTTGGTCTCACGTGCGCCTAAGGCCGTGGCATTATCAATTACATGTTGCACCATCGGCTTTCCAGCCACTTTATGAAGCACCTTTGGGAGTGCTGAACGCATACGAGTACCTTTACCCGCAGCGAGAATAACGGTTGTCAGAGACATTAAAACAATATCCTTCTTTCTTTGTTTTAGTTGAGCTGTTAATGAGTGTAATAAGTAAGTCAACCTTGGTTAGGTAAGTCACGTCATGTGCAAATACTCAATCCTAATAAAGAGGACTGAACCTTAGATGAAATACTTATTCACATTTAATACACCACATTGTAACGGGCTTTGATGAAGGATATAAGTACTAAACGAAGAATAGGGCGCTTTAAACGAGTTTGCTTATACCATTGTGCTTAATTAAGAGGTCTAAAATAATACTTAATCACTCAAAATGATTAATAAGTATTGCGGATTGGTAATACATAAATGTTGAGTAAATTACAGGCACAAAAAAGCCCACATTAAGTGGGCTTTTACAAAACCGAGTAGGCTTACTTTTTGCGTAATTGTTGAATTACGCGAAGTTGAGCGATTGCTTCAGCAAGTTGCACTGCAGCTTGTTGATAATCTAACTCAGCAGTTGACGTATTCGCCATTTGCTCTTCAGCATCACGTTTCGCTTTTTCAGCCGCTTGCTCGTCCAGATCTTCACCACGTACTGCTGTATCAGCAAGAATCGTAATACGATCAGGTTGAACTTCTAGCGTACCGCCAGCAACATACATCACATCTTCGTGACCAAATTGCTTAACTAAACGTACCATACCAGGTTTTAGGGCAGTTAATAATGGAGCGTGGCCATAGTTAACACCAAGGTCACCTTCACTACCACTTACTTGAATCGATTCAACCAGACCAGAGAACAAGCTCTCTTCTGCGCTTACTACGTCAAGATGTACAGTCATAGCCGCCATACTACCCTCCTAATTACATGCTTTTGGCTTTTTCTTGAGCTTCTTCAATAGAGCCAACCATGTAGAACGCTTGCTCTGGCATATCATCAAACTCACCGTTTAAGATACCTTTGAAGCCAGCAATTGTGTCTTTAAGTGACACGTATTTACCAGGCGCGCCTGTAAATACCTCAGCAACGAAGAACGGCTGAGATAAGAAACGCTGGATTTTACGTGCACGAGATACAACTTGCTTATCTTCGTCAGAAAGCTCGTCCATACCTAGGATTGCGATGATGTCTTTCAGTTCTTTATAACGTTGAAGAACTGTTTGAACGCCACGCGCTGTATCGTAGTGCTCTTGACCAATTACTAATGGGTCAAGTTGACGTGAAGATGAATCAAGTGGGTCTACCGCAGGGTAGATACCAAGTGACGCGATATCACGAGAAAGTACTACTGTTGCATCTAAGTGGGCAAACGTTGTTGCTGGAGATGGGTCAGTTAAGTCATCCGCAGGTACGTATACCGCTTGGATTGATGTGATTGAACCCGTCTTAGTTGATGCGATACGCTCTTGAAGTACACCCATTTCTTCAGCAAGTGTAGGCTGGTAACCTACCGCTGATGGCATACGACCTAGAAGTGCTGATACCTCTGTACCCGCTAGTGTATAACGGTAGATGTTATCAACGAAGAAAAGTACGTCACGACCTTCGTCACGGAACTTCTCTGCCATCGTAAGACCTGTTAACGCTACGCGTAAACGGTTACCCGGTGGCTCATTCATTTGACCGTATACTAGTGATACTTTATCTAGTACGTTTGAGTCGTTCATCTCATGGTAGAAGTCATTACCCTCACGTGTACGCTCACCAACACCTGCGAATACTGAGTAGCCGCTGTGCTCGATTGCGATGTTACGGATAAGTTCCATCATGTTTACGGTTTTACCTACACCGGCACCACCGAATAAACCAACTTTACCACCTTTAGCGAATGGACATACAAGGTCGATTACCTTGATACCCGTCTCTAAAAGTTCAACTGAACTTGATTGTTCTTCATAAGAAGGCGCTGCACGGTGAATAGACATACGCTCTTCTTCACCAATTGGACCAGCTTCATCAATAGGGTTACCAAGTACGTCCATGATACGACCTAGTGTCTTCGTACCTACTGGAACGTGGATTGGCTGACCTGTACCTTCTACTGATGTACCACGACGTAAACCGTCAGTAGTACCAAGTGCGATACCACGTACCACACCGCCACCTAGCTGTTGTTGAACTTCTAAAGTTAAACCCGCTAAGTCGCCATCTGTTACTTTTAGTGCGTCATATACGGCTGGCACGTTGTCTTGTGGAAATTCGATATCCACAACGGCGCCGATAATTTGGACGACCTTACCTAAACTCATGTCTATTCCTCTCATTAAACTTTGCCGAAGCGTTAAACTGCTGCCGAGCCGCCAACAATCTCACTGATTTCTTGTGTGATTGCAGCTTGACGAGCCTTGTTATAAACAAGCTGTAACTCATCCATAAGGTCGCCAGCATTATCAGTTGCAGCTTTCATTGCAACCATACGGGCAGCCTGTTCAGAGGCAGCGTTCTCAACTACACCTTGGTATACTTGAGACTCAATAAAGCGTACTAACAGAGCTTCTAAGATAGCTTCTGGGTTTGGCTCATATAAGTAATCCCAAGAATGTTGAGATACTTCTTCTTCAGCTTTTGGCAAAGGGAGTAACTGATCGATTGTTGGCTCTTGCTTCATCGTATTAACAAACTTGTTAAATACGACGTATAAGCGGTCAATTTTGCCTTCAGAGTATGCATCTAGCATCGTTTTTACAGGACCAATAACGTCTTGTAATGAAGGTGTATCTCCTAAGTTCGCCTTTTTAGCGACTAACTTACCGCCGAAACGTTGGAAAAAGCCTGCTGCTTTGCTACCTAAAGTAGTAAATTCAGCATCAACGCCTTTTTCTTTCCACGCTTTCACATCTAGGGCAACTTTTTTGAACTCGTTAGAGTTCAAGCCACCACATAGACCACGGTCAGTAGAGATAACAATATAACCAACTCGTTTTACTTCACGCTCTTCTAAAAAAGGGTGAGTAAAATCAAGATTTGCTTGAGCAACACGACCAATCACTTTGCGTAAGTTTTCAGCGTATGGACGGCTTGATGCCACACGTTCTTGCGCCTTTTTCATTTTAGACGCAGCAACCATTTCCATTGCGCTGGTGATCTTTTGAGTATTCTTGATACTCCCGATCTTGCTTTTAATCTCTTTTCCGCTGGCCATGACTCTCTCTCCGAATCAGGTGGGCTTTAGTTGCCTAAAGCTCACCATTCATAACTAAATTACCAAGTTTGCGTCGACTTGAACTTCTCTAGAAGTTCTTTAAGTTGCGCTTCAATCTCAGCGTTGTAGTTACCAGTTTCATTGATTTGAGCCATTAGCTCTGCGTATGTGCTGTTTGCATAAGAAATTAAGCCCGCTTCAAAGTCACCGATTTTCGCGATTTCGATGTCTTTTAGGTAGCCTTTTTCAGCTGCGAATAGCGACAGAGACATTTCAGCAACAGACATTGGTGCGTACTGTTTCTGCTTCATTAGCTCTGTTACGCGCTCACCATGCTCTAATTGAGAACGTGTTGCATCGTCAAGGTCAGACGCGAACTGCGAGAACGCAGCTAATTCACGGTACTGAGCTAACGCTAGACGGATACCACCACCTAGTTTCTTAACGATTTTAGTTTGCGCTGCACCACCAACACGCGATACCGAGATACCAGCGTTAACAGCTGGACGGATACCTGAGTTGAATAAGTCAGTTTCTAAGAAGATCTGACCATCGGTGATAGAGATAACGTTTGTCGGTACGAACGCAGAAACGTCGCCGCCTTGAGTTTCAATGATTGGCAATGCCGTCAGTGAACCTGTTTTACCTTTCACTTCACCATTAGTGAACTTCTCAACGTAATCAGCATTTACACGTGATGCACGCTCTAGAAGACGAGAGTGAAGGTAGAATACGTCACCTGGGTATGCTTCACGGCCTGGTGGACGCTTAAGTAGCAATGAGATTTGACGGTAAGCAACAGCTTGCTTAGATAAATCATCATATACGATTAATGCGTCTTCACCACGGTCACGGAAGTATTCACCCATAGTACAACCAGCAAATGGTGCTAGGTACTGAAGTGCTGCAGATTCAGAAGCCGATGCAACCACAATAATTGTGTTTTCAAGTGCACCGTGCTCTTCTAATTTACGTACTACGTTAGCAATTGTAGATGCTTTTTGACCAACCGCTACGTACACACACTTAACGCCTGTGTTCTTTTGGTTGATGATTGCATCGATAGCTAAAGCAGTTTTACCTGTTTGGCGGTCACCGATTACAAGCTCACGCTGACCACGACCAACTGGGATCATCGCATCGATAGATTTATAACCAGTTTGAACTGGCTCATCTACTGATTGGCGCTCGATTACGCCTGGTGCGATTTTCTCAACAGGTTCAAAACCGTCGTTATCTAAAGCGCCTTTACCATCGATAGGGGCACCTAGAGTGTTAACAACACGACCAAGTAGACCACGACCAACAGGAACTTCTAAAATACGACCAGTTGATTTAACTTTTACGCCTTCTTTAAGGTCTGCGTATGGACCCATAACTACTGCACCTACTGAGTCACGCTCAAGGTTTAGTGCGATAGCATAACGGTTGCCAGGAAGCTCAACCATCTCACCTTGCATACAGTCAGCTAGACCGTGGATGCGGATGATACCGTCTGTAACAGATACGATAGTACCTTCGTTACGAGCTTCACTTACAACTTCGAACTGCTCAATACGTTGTTTGATCAGATCTGAAATTTCAGTGGAATTAAGTTGCATGCTCTTTTTCCCAATTACGATTGTAGTGATGTAGCTAAGCGGGCTAACTTGCCGCGTACTGAGCCGTCAATTACAGTGTCACCCGCCTTAATAATAAGGCCGCCAACAACTGTAGCGTCTTCACTACAATTCAGCTTAACTTTGCGTGCGAAACGTTTTTCAAGTGCCGCTACCAATGTTGCTTGCTGCTCGGCAGAAAGCGGTGTTGCAGAAACCACGTCTACGTCGGTTTCTTTATCGTAATCCGCTTTTAATTCAGCGAATAACTCTGCAACAGCAGGCAGTGCAACTAAACGACCATTTTCAGCCATTACCTTAACTAGGTTTTGGCCTTGTTCGTTGAGCTGCTCTGCACAGATCTTAATAAAAAGACCTGCTTTTTCAGTAGCAGTAGGCAATCCAGCTAGCGCAGCAGCGGCTTGCTCGTTGCTGGCAACTTGGCCAGCAAAGAACAGCATGTCGTTCCAACTTTCAACAGTGCCTTTTTCAACAGCAAGTTCAAAAGCCGCTTTAGCGTATGGGCGAGCGATAGTAGCCAATTCAGACATGCTCATACCCTCCTAATTACAGCTCAGCGACAAGTTTTTCAACGATGTCACTGTGTGCGGCTTGATTGATTTCGCGCTCTAGAATCTTCTCAGCACCAACCACGGCCAGAGTTGCTACTTTCTTACGTAGCTCTTCTGTTACACGGTTACGCTCTGCTTCGATTTCAGAGTGCCCTTGAGCAATAATTTTTTCACGCTCTTGTTGACCACGAACACTTTCTTCGTCAACGATAAGCGTGGCACGCTTTTTAGCTTGTTCAATGATATCAGCCGCTTGAGCTTTTGCCTCTTTAAGCTGCTCAGCAGCTTTCTTTTGCGCAAGTTCTAAGTCTTTTTCGGCTCTATCAGAGGCAGCTAAACCATCTTCGATTTTCTTCTGGCGAGCTTCAATTGCACCATTTAGTGGTGGCCATACGTATTTCATACAGAAAAGTACGAATACCGTAAATGCAATTAATTCACCGATAAGAGTGGCTGTTAAGTTCACGACCGCTCCTCCTTAAAATAGTAAGCTGTTCAAAAAATAATATTAAAGTACGAACAACAATACCATTGCGATACCAACACCGATCATAGCTACGGCATCGATTAGACCAGCAAGGATGAACATCTTAACTTGTAGTGAAGGTGCAAGCTCTGGTTGACGCGCACATGCTTCTAGGAATTTACCACCCATGTTACCGAAGCCGATAGCAGTACCGATTGCACCGAAGCCGATAAGTAGAGCAACAGCGATATACTTAAGACCTAATACTAGTTCCATTTTTTTCTCCAAAGTTTCAATTGTAAATTAAAATTAAATTTTAAAAGTGTAAAAATTAGTGATTATCTGAGCTTGCCATGCTTAGGTAAACGATTGTAAGCATCATAAATACGAATGCTTGTAGCACGATTACTAAGATGTGGAATGCGGCCCAAATAAAGTGCAACGGTAGTTGCATTAAACCAACAGCGCCGATCAAGATGAAAATCAACTCACCAGCATATAAGTTACCGAATAAACGCAGTGCTAACGAGAACGGCTTAGCAACTAAAGCGATTGTTTCTAGTAATAAGTTACATGGGATTAAGAACACCATCATCAGCTTGTTTTTAGAGCTAAATGGGTGCAGTGTTAGTTCCGCTAAGAAACCGCCAATCCCTTTGATTTTAATTGCGTAACCGATCATCAGAATGAATACACCAATAGCAAGTGCAGCAGTCATATTGATGTCTGTTGTCGGTACAATTTTCATGTATACGTCGTGAGAGTCCATACCAAATGCTTGCTCACCAACGAAGCCAGCGAATGCAGGTAGGAAATCAACCGGGATCAAGTCCATTAAGTTCATTAAGAACACCCAAACGAAAATCGTTAGAGCTAATGGAGCAATTAAACTACTTTTGCCGTGGTAAGTATCGCGTACGTTGTCGCCAACGAATTCAACGATCATTTCAATGAAGCATTGAAATTTACCAGGTACACCGGTATTTGCTTTTTTAGCGGCACTACGGAAGATCCATAAAAATACAAGACCTAAACCGATTGACCATGCGAGGGTATCTATGTTCCATGTCCAGAAGCCACTGTCCGCACACGCTTTATTGAAGGCTAGACCAGCGTCGGTCGAGCACATCTTAGCATTGGTTAAGTGGTGCTGAATATGGCTTGATAGAGTTACTTCTTCTGCAGCCATGTTATATCCCAAAAGTTAATGATTAAAAAAAACGGGTGCGAACAATCCGCTAAATAACACCAATACATACACACAAAAAAACGGTAATAAAACGACCGTGTAAGACTTCAGTATCAGTGCAAACAACACAATTGTTAGCATAAATTTTAATCCGTTGCCGCGCTTTAGCGAGGCATACACTTGATTTGTCCGACTTGCACCCATATATCTGAATGCATAAACGACAAATACAAAATTAGGGAGTAGTGCAACAGCTCCGCCAGCAAGCGCTGACTGGCCGGCATTGACTCCCCAACCTACAAAAACAATTACTGCAGCGATTATCGCTACGATACCCTGAAGACAAATTAATTTAAATGCGGCAAGCCTATATGGCTTTGCTAACCTATTAGTCACGTTTTATTAACCTTAAGAACGTTCATATTGTCAGGGTATGAAAACTGGCGAAATTATACTGATTCCTACCAGTTTTGCAACTTGAGTCGACCCTTTGTAGCGCAAAAACACCACAAATGTCTCTTTTTGGACATGTTATTAATTAATGACGGGAATAGTCTTAATTTATACGGCTTAAAATGCCATCTAACTCATCAAAGCTTGTGTACGAAATAACCAGCTTGCCTTTGCCTTTTTTGTTGTAGTTAATTTCTACTTTAGCCCCTAAGTTCTCGGCAAGTTTTTGCTCTAACTGTTTGACATCAGGATCTTTTTCGAGCACTTCTTTTTGAGGTGCGGGCTCTAAAATTGAACGAACAAGCTTTTCAGTTTCACGCACAGTTAACGCTTTTGCGACAGCTAATCGCGCCGCATCTGACTGCGCTTCACCTTCAAGTGCTAATAAACAACGTGCATGACCCATTTCAATGTCGCCATGCTCTAACAGTATTTTAACATCTTCGTTAAGATTATTTAGGCGTAGTAAATTAGTCACTGTGGTACGAGATTTACCAACAGCTTCGGCCACTTGCTGATGAGTAAGCTCAAACTCATTCAATAAACGATTAAGTGCAATGGCTTCTTCCATTGCATTTAAATCTTCGCGTTGAATATTTTCAATAAGTGCAATAGCAACAGCCGCTTCATCAGGTACGTCTTTGATAATACAAGGTACGCTATCTAATTTAGCTAATTGAGCAGCACGCCAACGACGTTCACCAGCAATAATTTCGTATTTATTTGCACCAATAGGGCGCACAACAATAGGTTGAATTATGCCTTGCGCACGAATCGAGCTTGCAAGCTCTTCCAATGCTTCTTCAGACATGTCTTTACGTGGTTGATATTTACCTGACTGTAAAAACTCAATCGCTAATTTTTGCAGTTCACCTTTATTTTGCTCTGCCACAGCATCTGATACAGGCTCTGTTGTTACTGCATTTTGTTGCTGATTATCTGCACTTGGGGCAGGTTTTGATGAACTTAATAAAGCGTCGAGTCCTCGGCCTAAACCGCGTTTTTTAGCAGACATGTTATTTTTTTACCTCAAAGTTAGGCTACTGCTGAAGATGTTTTCTCTTTTCTACGTAACATTTCACCGGCAAGGGCTAAGTATGCTTTTGCACCACTTGATGCGCGGTCATAATACATGGCAGGGGCACCAAAGCTCGGCGCTTCTGCTAAACGGACATTACGTGGGATAACGGTACGATAAACTTTATCGCCAAAATGTTGTTTTAATTGTTCAGATACGTCATTTGCAAGGCGATTACGCGGATCATACATGGTGCGTAAAATACCTTCAATTGTTAACGCCGGATTGACCAACTTCGACAGCTGAGTAATGGTGTCCATTAATGCAGTTAAACCTTCAAGGGCATAATACTCACATTGCATAGGCACTAAAATAGAATCAGCTGCTGCCATCGCATTAACCGTTAGCATATTCAGTGAAGGTGGGCAGTCAATAAAAATGAAGTCGTATTGGTCTTGCACTTTTTCAAGGGCATTACGTAAACGCACTTCACGGGCAAATAATTCCATCAATTTAACTTCAGCTGCTGTGACATCGCCATTAGCTGCAATTAAATGATATTCACCTGACGTTTCTTTATTGATTACTTCTTCGATTGGGGTTTCTTCTATCAATAAGTCATAAATAGTTGCAACGTCACCGTATTTATCGACACCGCTGCCCATGGTCGCGTTCCCTTGTGGGTCAAGATCGATTAATAACACTTTACGCTTTGTCGCGGCCATAGAAGCCGCAAGATTTACAGCGGTGGTTGTTTTACCAACCCCCCCTTTTTGGTTTGCTAATGCGATGACTTTTGCCACAGTGCTCTGATCCCTAGTCTTTAGATAGAATAATTAAATGCCTTTGCGCATCTAACTCAGGTACTTCCAAGCTAATTTTTTCGTCAAACTTTATACCCGCTGGTAATGAGTCAAGTTCGTCGCTCGGAAATACACCTTTTAAGGCGATAAATTTACCCGAATGATCAATCAAGTGCGAACACCAGTCAACCATATCTTGCAAAGAGGCGAATGCACGACTTAATACACCATCTAATTTAACACTTGGTTGATATTCTTCAACTCTAGACTGTACTGGGGTTACATTTTCAAGACCCAGTGCGTGTTTTACCTGCATCAAAAAGCGTACTCGCTTACCTAAACTATCTAACAAAATAAATTGCGTGTCAGGTAAAGCAATGGCTAATACGATACCCGGTAAACCCGGACCGGTGCCAACATCAATGTAATGTTTGCCTTTTAGGTGTGGCGCAACAACTAAGCTATCCATAATATGCTTAATCATCATCTCTTCAGGTAAGCGCACCGATGTTAAATTGTACGCTTTATTCCACTTGTCTAATAATTCAACATACTGAACGAGTTGCTGCTGTTGTTTTTCTGTTAGCGCAATATCAGTTTGCGCTAACAGTGACGTTAATTGTTGTTGTAACACTGTATTCCTTACCAACTACGCAGTCTTACGTAGTAAGCCTTGCTTTTTCAGATACACTAATAATAGCGAAATAGCAGCAGGGGTGATACCTGAAATACGTGACGCTTGACCAATTGTGTCTGGACGACTATCTGTTAATTTAGCAACAACTTCATTTGATAAACCAGAAACCGTTGAGTAATCAAAGTCTTTTGGTAATACAGTTTGCTCATGACGCAATTGTTTATTGATCTCATCTTGCTGACGAGCAATGTAGCCTGCGTATTTTGTATGGATCTCAACTTGCTCAAGCGCAGCTTGGTTATTAAATTCAGATCCTAATCCTTCAATAGCCATTAAATCGTTATAACGAATTTCAGGGCGACGGATCAGATCCTCTAAACTCGCTTCACGTGTCAGTGGCGTTTTTAATAATGCGTTTACTTGATCAACCGCAACATGATCCTTATGGATCCACGTTTCTTTTAGGCGTTGCGATTCTTTCTCGATAATCTCCATTTTTTCATTAAATGCAGCCCAACGAGCATCATCAACCAAGCCTAATTCACGGCCTTTTGCAGTTAAACGAATATCAGCATTATCTTCGCGAAGTAATAATCGGTATTCTGCACGGCTGGTAAACATACGGTAGGGTTCTTTTGTACCTAGCGTCGCTAAATCGTCAATTAATACCCCTGTGTATGCTTCATCACGACGCGGAGTCCAAGGCTCTTTGCCTTGTACTTGCAATGCGGCGTTCATACCAGCAATCAACCCTTGAGCACCCGCTTCTTCATAGCCCGTGGTGCCATTAATTTGGCCTGCAAAGAATAATCCGTTGATAAATTTAGTTTCTAATGATTGTTTCAAATCACGCGGGTCAAAGAAGTCATATTCAATTGCGTAACCAGGACGACAAATATGTGCGTTCTCAAAGCCAGTAATTGATTGCACAATTTCAAGCTGAACATCAAACGGTAAACTGGTAGAAATACCATTTGGGTATAATTCGTATGATGTTAAACCTTCAGGTTCAACAAAAATTTGGTGTTTGTCTTTATCAGCAAAACGAACAATCTTATCTTCAATAGAAGGGCAGTAACGTGGGCCAATACCTTCAATAACACCTGAATACATAGGTGAACGATGTAAGTTATTACGGATCACGTCATGCGTTTTTTCATTCGTATAAGTGATATAACACGGGATCTGCTGTGGATGATCCGATTGCTTACCCATAAATGAAAACACGGGTATTGGTGTATCACCTGGTTGTTCTTGCATTTTACTGAAATCAACAGTACGCGCATCAATACGTGGAGGTGTCCCAGTTTTTAAACGATCGACTCTAAAAGGTAATTCACGTAAACGTTGTGCCAGTGCAATTGATGGTGGATCACCTGCGCGACCCCCTTTAAAGTTTTCTAAACCGATGTGGATCTGGCCACCTAAGAAAGTGCCCACTGTAAGCACAACAGTAGGGGCGCTGAAGCGAAGTCCCATTTGGGTAACAACACCGAGTACACGTTCACCTTCAACAATAAGATCATCACATGATTGCTGGAAGATCTTTAAATTTTCTTGGTGTTGTAAAGTATGTTGAATAGCCGCTTTATACAAAGCACGATCAGCTTGTGCACGAGTTGCTCTAACCGCAGGGCCTTTTGATGAATTTAAAGTACGGAATTGAATACCGCCTTTGTCAATGGCTTGTGCCATTGCACCACCGAGTGCATCAATTTCTTTAACCAAATGACCTTTGCCAATGCCCCCAATAGCTGGATTGCATGACATTTGACCAAGGGTATCCATATTATGTGTTAGCAATAGGGTATTCATACCCATGCGAGCAGAGGCTAATGCGGCTTCAGTACCTGCATGTCCACCACCGACAACAATAACATCAAAACTTTCGTGAAAAATCATTTATGGATCCTACTTAATCGACCAGCAAAACTTTGTAAAGGGAGCGTATTCTACCTAGAAATTTAGAGAAGATAAATGATTAAACAGTGCTCAAGATCTAAGTGGGTGATCTCTAATAATATAAAGGATCTTTTAAAGAGATCTTTTATTACTCTTACTACTACTGAAGCGGTTTTCTGTTGATAATGTTTAGTTCTATATTTAAAACATGATCTTAAGTCAGATCCAAAGGTGTTAATATGATCGGATCTAACCGCTAACAAGCTCTGATCAAAAGACCTATTTATACACAGGGCAATATCGAATGGATCTTATCCAATGGATAAACTAGGTTAAAAACGCAGGTAAATCAGTGTTTATCCACAATCTGATCTAAATTATCAGTAAATTGTGGGTAACTTTTTTAATAGATCTTGCCACTCTATACTTTAAAGACCCACAGACTTGATCCAGCTGGGTAGCCAGGCTAAGGCCGTATCTTCTGGCAGTTGTTCATCTAATATATTTAGCTCTAAACGTTCTGCTACGCGGCTTGCGCCTTTACTTATAAATAAATCATCAATATGACGGCCTGCGTAGTTATATGTGTCGTAACTGGTGTCACCTAAACCTATAACACTGTACTTTAATCCTTTTAAATCAATTTGTTGGTTAACTGATTCAATAAAAGGAAGTAAGTTTTCAGGGTAATCACCGGCACCATAAGTCGATGTGCATAATAGCCAGATAGTGTCTTGTTGATCGATATCATTGAAAACGGGTTGTTCATGAAGCTTTACTTGAATCCCTTGTTGTTCAAGGGATTCAGCGAGCTGCTCTGCAACATATTCGGCAGATCCCATTTGACTACCCACAATGATATTTACTGATTGCATGTCGTTGATCGTGTAATGAGTTAAGTGGGCACATAATAACGAACTTGTAGTGTGAGTAAAGTGTTGAATTACGATCTGAATAAGTTTTTATGTTCAAAAATCACTCTTTAATTTTTATTTTGTTTTAAGTTTTTGATTTATAATGTTTTTAATTTATTTCGCTAATTTAAAGTCGTTGATCAAGCTGTTAGTAAATTTGGGGAAAGTTCTGATCAAGGCTATTTTCTAGACGTGCATAACTTTGCTAAGTGATTGATCTTTAAATATCTGAATTGAAAGAATCGCTCAGATCGGGGGGAGGTATTTGGTGAGATCGTTTTGTGGATAGATCGCTTGTTGATAACGATCGAATTGTATTTTTCGATCGGTAAATTCGATCGAAAAAAACGAAAAATAAACGAAAAAATTAGTTTTTAAAGGTAAAAACCTCTAAAAAACTGCCATATTTACTCTGAATAACAAAAATGACAGTGATAAATAGTGATCGTTTAGCTGTTTAGATCTAAAAACAGGCCAAATGTGGATAACATTTTTACCAATCGCCGATCTAAATTGTATTTAAGATCAGCTTTATGGCTGGTGGCTCGTTATTTCCAAGCTGTGTTAAGTGTTTTTTTAGCGTTTCACCAACAAGATCATATAGAGAATTCCCCAAAGAAAATCGTTTAACCCCACCAGCAAATGCTATTTTTGGGCAGTTAAAATCTGCCATTGCCATCACATTTATTGGAATATTAAGTGCGTTAACCAGCATTTTTATCTGTTCAATTTTGCAAAGTCCAGGTACAAACACACCGTCTGCTCCTGCATTTTCATAGGCTTTTGCTCGTGCTAATGTCAGCTCATAGGGATCTTTTTCTATTAAATATGTGTCGGTTCTGGCATTAATAAAGAGCTTTTCGAAGCCATTTTCATCCAGAGTTTGCTTTATTTTCTCTATAATAGTGCACTGTTGATCAAGCGATCTTAACTGTGATGTTACTTTGTCAGAGTCTTCTATATTTATACCTACAACCCCTAACTTGGCTAAGCTAAGTACATGCTGGCTAATTACGTGTGCGTCGTTACTATAGCCTGACTCAATGTCTACAGATAAAGGGATAGTGAGGTGATTGATGAGTGTTTTGACCAGCGATAGTAGGTAACTAAATGGGATCTTCTCACCATCTTGTAAGCCATAACTCGCGGCAATTCCCCAGCTTGTTGTTGCAAGGGCTTTTGCTCCTGAAGCTTGAATAAATTGCGCTGAGCTTAGATCCCATGCATTAGGTAATACAAAGCCTGTTTGTTGCTGATGTAATTGATGAAAAATGTGATATTTATCCATGATGTCCTCCTATAAATGACATCAATAGATTAATAAGTGTAAGATTTATTGCTGGCTGTATTCGGCACTGAACCTGTTAATGAAAGTGCTGTTTATGAACAAAAAAAGAGTCTTGCGACTCTTTTCTAATAATGATGACCGGCGTTTATTTACCGATACAATAAGTAAAAAAGTTAATAAAAACAGTAGATTTACATTTTTTTGGTGGGTCTGTGGTGGCCCACTTTCGCATTAGAAAATATCGTGCAAGTAAACTAAAGGAAACTAAATCGGGTGCAGTGCTGAAATACCTCTCTTACCGTGAACCAGAAAAACGCTTTTTTTCATCTTTATTATAGATCCTATCTCTCGTTTGAATTTACAGCTTTTAATATGGCCACTCGCTACTTCGTGGTGTTTAATGTAGAAATTTAGTCCATCAGTTGAGCACAACCAGAGAAAATGACTGTGAGTTGCTGAATTCATCAAATCATCGTAAAGCTCTTGAGACATCCATCTTAGCAGCTCTGTTATTTTAGAATATATGATTCTCAGGCGTTGGATACTTTCACTTGGGGCTGAGCTTGGTGGATGTAACACAGCTCTATTAGAGCCTTGTGTAGGTGGAGTTTCATCTAATATTCTTGGCGTTTTCCAAAGTGGTTCATGATGAGCTATTCTATTACGGATATCTCTTACCAGTTCTAAACGATACGTTAATCTTTTCTGCTGAGCTACAACATTCCATTGGCTACTGTTTGAGGCTCTATGCTTAGGGAATATATGAGCTAGTAAGTTCCTCCATTGAACATTAGGATTTTTATCAATAAGGGATGACCAGAAACCAAAATGAAGACTTGATACTACATCATCGGGTGACGGGCGAGCTCTTCCTAACAGAGGGGTCTTGTTTCGATAATGATGAGTAGTGGTATGTATCTTAGACATCGATTTATTTTCGAGTAACCCAGCTTCATACCAGTTGCATGAAGTTACTGTACCTATAGTACTTGTATTTGAGGTATTCCATATCCTTGGATTGCCATTACAACGATCTACAATAATTTTTTGTGAATTATACAAGTGATTACTTAGGCTTACATGCATACGGTTTCTCAAAGTAATTTCTATTTGAGTTATGACATTAAATAACGCCTTACTTATAGCGTCGTTCCATAAATAGCAGTTGTAAACCTCATCATCAGATAATTGATTCCCAAAGTAACGTTTATACGCATTTATTCTAGGCTGAGACAAGGAATCAAAAACAATGTTTAGGTTATTTGGCCTCAATTTATTCTTACATCCTTTAGAAAACTATGTCTTAAACATTACCATAAATTAAAAATAACAGTTGACAAAAATGTTCTAATTGACCAGAATTTACTCCGTAAGCGTTTGTAGCGGTAACTTATAAACCACCTCTAATAGCAGGTTTGTAGGGTTGCAAACAGCAAAGTATATTGAGAAGGCTGCCTTATGGCAGCCTTTTTCATTTTCTCAAATTGATACTCACCTTTCTGTTTAGCTCTTCAGCTTTTTTTTTTGATGAAATTACTTTCGCTTATATCACCTTTTATCTTGTTACCAAGAAGCCATTGATCAAGCTCTAACCTATCGAAGAAGATCTTTTTACCATTAGGCTTTGCATGAGGAATAATACCTTCATGGGTTAGTTTATAGATGTAGCTTTTTGCCATACCTGTATAAAGTGCGCATTCGTCAACTGTTAATGCGGCTTTGTTGCATAAGTGACTTTTCAAGATCATCTCTTCAATTGTATTTCGGATATCTGGTAATTCGTCATTCTTACGTAGTGCATCACTTATATCATTTTTCATGGTCTACTCTCTTAAATCTCTTGGGAAAACGGGAAATTGGGAAACTGTTTTAAATTCAATCCACTAACATGGGAAAGCGGCTCGCGAAAGCGCTTCATCTAGCGCGAGTTCTTCGGTAATGCGATGTGGAATAACTTTGTAGTAGCGGCCACCCTTTGGCCCGCCATCCACAACACGCTTGAACGTATCGCGTCCCTCACTCGTTTCCATCCAAGATTTCTCTTCCATAAATTTCACCGCTTGGGATATTTGCTGCTTGTACTTAATATTTAGTCCTTCCAGAAATGCTTGTCGTGTTAAAAACCATGCTTGTTTGCCGTCTGAATCTAATGCGTAACCGAAGTTATCATTCAGCGGCTGGCCTTCAGGTAATAGTTTGCTGCGCCATCGCTTTAACGCGGTAGGTATCTCTTTAAGCAGCTTCTCATCCTCCGAATCATTGGAAGAGCCGCGCATCTCCAGCCATGATTCAAACGCTATTTTTGCAGAGTGCTCTCCACAGCCTTTTGGCCAAGGCATTAATCCTGCTGATATAGCTATTTCTCCAGCAACCCCAAATAGTGCAAAGCGTTTAGCTGCTTCAAGTACTTGGCTGCCATGATTATTGTCTTTACTTATTTGCCATTTATCGCGAAGTTCATGGACTCGATAAGCTAACAAGCCAGAAAGATCGTCAATTAAACTTAGGTATTCAATCCACTTTGGCATGATAGTGCCATGGTTTTCTTTTACTGCTTTCCAGATAGAGTCAGAAAAGTCATTCATCGTTTTGTGACCGCAAAGCTCATCATAGGCCCCATACTTTCTCTGGACTGGCACTTCTAAAAAGCGAATTTCCTGCCCAGCTTTGACACCTTTTTGAATTGGTGCCAATTTCTCCTCTAGCCCCATTTCTCCGGTGCTTAAATAAAGTAGACGCCAGTTTTTTATGTCGTCTTGGGTAATGGTCTTGTTACTGCGCATTTTAGACAGTCCATTTGCTAGGGTGTATATAGATTGGTCGACGACTTCTGGCGGGGCCTGATGGAGCTCATCAAGGCAAAGGAGCAAGTCATTATGCTCAACAGCAGTGGCTTCTAGCCCGTTTTCTGTTGCTCTCCACGTATAGTAAAAGTTAGTACCGGAATAGAGGCTAGCTGCTAGAATTAGTATGGTTGTTTTGGATATTTTCGATTTACCGAATAAATGCACACCACTGCTAGGCCAGTTCAGCCAATGAAGCAGTGGGGCGCTTAACCCGACACAGACAGTGAAGGCTAAGATCGGGTTATTAATACACAGGCTTCCTACCTCTTTTTGCCAACTCGAAACAGTACCTGAAGTACTGAGGAATTCGTTGCTCTTATTTCCTGAATAAATAACTTTTTCAGCTCCATTGCTAACGCACCAGCTCGGTGTGACAAAGCTATTATTAAGCCAGCCTGCTTGAGCCGAGCTTTTATATCTCTGCTTTGGTCTTGCTTGAATGAGGTAAGATATTATTGGCTCCCAAACTCCTTTACGACTTGATATTACAAGCCCTGTATCCAAAAGTAGCTCTTTTACGAAGTTACTTTTTTCATTCATTATCCGACGTCGAGGTATCAGCTTGCGTATGCAAATACCGTCTAAGTTTTTCCACTCAACAAGTAAGCCATAGTCCTTAGTGCCATTATCTCCCCTTGAAATGCCAAGTACTTGAATTGGGCCACACAAGAACTTCGGTTCTGAGTCAGTTGTCGGAGTGTAAAATAAACCCGAATCTCGTAATTCATACATGTTATTAGTTACCTTCTAGTTTCTATTGGTTTCGGTTGTTTTCTCAAAACCAATTCAATCACGAAGGCAAGTCTTAATTCCCTTAAAAGGGGGGGTCAGTGAAAGTGGGTTTTTTTTGGGTACGGCGTTAAAGGCTAAAATGTATGCTCTGGCAGGTTAGAATTAGGCATGCCTAATTGAAAGTAAGATTCCAGATATCAAACTCAAAGAGTAACTGATCTACGGTTTATTATTGATAATAAGTCACAGCTACACTATATTGGTATTGCTTTGAGATGAGGGTTTACCAATTAGGCTCAAAGGCTTATAACATGTTGTCAAGTACTATCGGAACGCCAAACAAGGCCAACGATACGAACGATAAGAACACATGGACTAAGGTTGTCTTAATACAAATAGATGCCTCCTGGTTAATAGTTATATTATAATTCATGTCTAACATTACGCGGCTACGTATTTCAAGATGGTTACTTTAGTAACTTGGTTAAGCCGAGGTAAGGCGATTGGAATTGCCGCAGTTCTAAGTCTGCCTCGGTTTTGCTAGAGAGTTTATTATGGATGATGATACCCCTAGTTGGTATAGAAGTAGAGGATACCTTCACTTTGATGTGCCTGTCGGCAAGAAAAAAGCTATTCACATAACAACTAACCCAAACTACATAAAAAGACATTCATTTTATCCTTTTATAAATTATGCGGTTAGTTCAAAAAAAATAAATAAAGATAAGTCAACTGGCAAGATTTTAGTTAAAAATAAAGAAAGACCAATTGCTTACTCCTCCCATTTAGATAGTCATATATATGCTTTTTACTCTGAAAAATTAAATGCTCTTTATGAAGACAAGTTATTAGAGTACGGGCTTGAAAAATCTGTGTTGGCATTTAGGAGTTTGGGTAAAAGCAACATAGATTTTGCTTATGAAGCATTCATTAAAATTAAAGAAATGGGTGAATGCTGTGCGGTAGCGTTAGATTTCTCTAAGTTTTTTGATACTTTAAATCATGACTTATTGAAAAAGTCGTGGTGTAAACTTATCAACAAAGAAAAGCTTCCCTCGGATCACTTCAATGTTTTTAAGTCCATAACTAAGTTTTCGACTGTAGATAAAATGGACCTTTATGAGTTATTTTCAATTTCCAAAAGTAACCCTAAAGTTAAGCATAAACAGATATGTTGTGCCAAAGACTTTAGAAATAAGGTACGAGGTGGAGGGCTAATAAAGTCTAACTTAAATGATTATGGTATACCCCAAGGTTCTCCTATAAGTGCGCTTCTATCTAACATTTATATGCTGGACTTTGATTTGGAAATGAAAAAGTATGCAGATATTCATGGAGGTTATTACTTTAGGTACTGTGATGATATGCTTTTCATTATGCCTAAAAGACTGAAAAAGAATGTTGCAGGATTTGCTGAAAAACATATCAAAAAGTTAAAAGTACACATTAACCCACAAAAGACAGAAATTAGACAATTTAATAAAGTTGGTAATACCCTTGAAGCTGATAGTCCTTTGCAATACTTAGGTTTTATCTTTGATGGTGAAAATATTTATTTACGCTCTTCTTCTTTGGCCCGCTATTCAGAAAAAATGAGAAGAGGAGTCAGCTTAGCTAAACAAACGATGAGGAAGTATAATAATATCAGGGCTATGAAAGGGGCAGATGAAAAAGATCTATACAAGAAAAAGCTTTACAGTAGATACACTCATCTTGGAGGGCGTAACTTTATTACTTATGGTCTTAGGGCTGCTAACAAAATGAATAGTAATACTATAAAAAAACAACTGAAGCCTTTATGGCGTCGTTTTCATGAAGAGATAGAGAAAGATTAGCTCTTTCTAGATTGATCGTCTTTTACTAAGTTTCGTTTATATAAAAAGGCAAAGAAGGCAACTAAACCTAAGATTAGAGCACAACCTATAAAAAGCGGTATCATTAGCTAAATCTCCCATCTTTAATTGCTTCATATAAGTCATGTTTCAGTTTGTCGTAGCGCCGAGTAGTGCGAATAGCCAGCACCATTAACACCCACATTTGAAACCATTCATAATCAGTCATAAGTGCACCTTAATGTCTTGTATTACCTAAATAGATATTACCTTCCCAATTACAAAGCTCTAAAATCCAGTTACTAATTTTCAACCGTTTAGTTGGGTTAAGGCCTGTGAAAGGAAAGAAAACCTGATCGCTGCGATTTTTGAACGTTGAAAAGGGTTCTAGTCGAATATCCCAAATATCGCCATGCTCATTCATAACATCAAATGCAAACGCTTTTTGTGTGGTTAAAGCAATGAACATCTCTTCTTCCGTTTCATTGCGAAGATCAACCTCTAAACCTAATGGTTCACACTCGTCCTCAATACTTGCTAAGCGAATCTTCAGCTCATCGTATACAGGCTTAAATGGCCAAAGCTCTTTATTTTTCATCATTTCTTCTCTCAAAATTAGGCATGCCTAATTTATAGATAAGTATCGTAAAGCTCGCCACGAGCCTGAGCATCCTCAGCCTCTGCGCGAGTCATCTCTTCACCATCAGCAATAATGTTACCCATACCATCATCTAATTCATCTAGCTGGTCATTCTCTTCAGAAACTGATAGCAAAACATCAACAACACCTAGTGCTACTAACCCTGTTACTTTTAACGCTCTTTTCCACATACGAGACTCCTAAAATTAGGCATGCCTAATTCGAACGATAATTGGACTTACATTTAGTTAAGTTTAATGGGGGAAGTAAATCAATAGGATATGTCTCACGCTAAATTACCAAATAATAAAAAATGATTTATATTTCAAAATCATAGGTATTCATAATATTATAAATATTTTAAAGAGTTTTAATCGTGAGCGAAGTAACTGGAGGAGAAAATATTTTAAATATGAGTTGAGATATCAATTCCAAAGCTAGTTGCTAAGGAATTGATACGTCTAAATGTTAGAAATACCTTTATTTCTACGAAACGCTATTTGTAGTTCGGTATTGTTCTGCTAATTTCTCTAAGTTTAATCTACTATATCTCTCATTTGATGAAATAGGGTATGTTGAATACACAAAATTGATAAATTCGTTAAAATACATACTCTTGGTCTTATTTATTATCGTATTAAGTATATTTAATTCATCATCGTCAAAAGTGCTATCAACACTTTTACCGTTATATGAGATAACGTATTTATCACCACCATAACTCGTTTTTTGAGGAGTGATCGAGAATTCACTATCAAGGTTAGCTAAATCTGTTATGTTATCTACATAAGGACCATAGTGATTAAAAACCCAGTCAATATCTGTCATTTTCCGGTTTTTCATTAGGGCAGAGTACCAATCAGCCAAGTAAACTAACTTTGTTAATCTTGCTTTTGAAAGTTCACTTTTATGTGGGTAATTAGCACAAAAATATGCCATTATTGCTCGCAACTTATTCATGACTACCTCCCCTTTAATGTATCCATAATATCTTGATCAACAAGTTGATTTTGATTTTTTGCAATTTTTGCAGATTTATCGTACTTGATCGCACCCTTTACAAAGTCAACCATATAGCTTTGGTAATCTGTACAGTGTTTTTGTATCTGTGATACTTTTTGTGACTTGAAAAAGTCAGCTCTTACAGACTCTACTACTATAACACCTATATGTTTATCTGCATCTATAATTGATATAGCGACAAATTTACTACTTTTCATCGCCAAGTTATCAATCTTTTCTGAGTCATACTGGTAGTGTTTTTGCATATAACTTTTGTAGCCTTCAGGGTCATCTTTATATAACGGACAATCCTCTATATCTACGCAAATTTTATGCTGCCAAGCCTTACTTATAACACCTTGATTTCTTGAGAACTTCATTCTATGTTGCTCTGCGAAAACAGGATTTTGAGAATGCCTAGCCAGTAAATAGAAATGCTCATCTACATAGTAGTAGATTGTTACTCTTTCCTGAGAGCTCAAGTTCCATTGTCTTGAACTTCCTTTCAGCCAGGTCTCTACCAACTTTTCTTGCAGCTCAGTGAGTTCATTTTGTAGTGCTTCTGAATCTTCAGAAATGCTGTTTATTTGATTTTTTAAGTCAGAAACCTCTTCATTCTCTGCTCTTAGCGTTTCGTTTTGAGAGTTAAGGTTATCTAAATCGTTAAAAGTACCTTTGCCACCATACAAAATAGCTATAACACCCAACAATATCCCTGACCAAGGGTTCCAAATTAACAAGCACAAGATAGGAAATAAATCATTAATATCATTGTACTTTTCAATAAAGTTAAAGCCGGCTGCAAAAGAGGCGCAAACACTAATTAAAGCAGAACCAGCAGCGGCAAAAAATATATACCACCATTGACCAAGTTTATTAGAAAACTCGTTTAATACTTTTGATTCACCTGTAAAGCCAAATCTCAGCTTCTTCACTTGATGTCCTAACAATAAATAGAGTAGCTCTTGATATGGAGTCTAAGGCACTAAAAAGTTACTGTAAATGATTAAGTTAGTAATGAAAGCCTGAATAGAACTCAAAATGAGCTTTGTATTTGCTATTTAAAATAGACATAAAAAAGGCGGTATCATCTCAATCTTTACTTTCTTAATAGGAGTACTTAATTTTAACTTCCCAAGTAAGCATAGGTTATCTTCAAACGTTCATGACCTAACTCTTGGCTAATTTGCTCTCGGACTTTGGTATCATGATCATAATCGGTGGGCGACAGCTCTCTTCTATGCGGGCCACCGTCGGCAGGGCATTTCCAACCTGTAAGCTCTAAATAACGCTCCCTTGCGTAATGGTGACGTAATCCGTGATTTTTATTTAATCCTACACGAACAGTTTCTCTGTCATACTCGCGCATTTGATCCACATACATTCGCTCAGGTTCAATTAGTGCGCCTTTGGTAACGACAGCAATATCACGAATGAGCTGTCGTTGAGATTCTTTTAAGATCGGAATTTTTCGGTATTTGCCACCCTTAGCCCATGAGCCTTTTATTTGTAGAGTGTTAGCATTTATCAAAGCATAGGATAAGCTGAATTTCATACACTCCTCTTTTCTAAGCCCAAACTCTTGCTGCAAACGCAGGGAAAGCTTGATCAAGTCACTCTTGATCTTGGCATGCTTATCCATGTCTAACGTTTTTGACTTGCCAATGGGGTTGTTGTGAACTCTTGGAATGCCGTAATCATCATTGCTACGTGAACAGATATTAGGTTTACCTATTTTTTCGGCAATCCAACGCAAGGCGGCCATTCTGTTTTTAATCGTTTTTGGTGCTAAACCTTCATCTTGCCAACGCGTTACAAGGTGATTGATATGTTTGGTTTTTAGACCTGATGGATCTCTTAATCGATAACCATGACTAAGTAGCTGTGTTGCTGCAAGGTTTAAAACTTTGCTTCGTGTAGCCCTAGTGCTAAAGCTGCTTTCGCGGTGTGTGTCGTTCACCATTTGGTGAAGTCGATATCCTAATTGGCTCATTTCATGTTCCTCATTAATTTAAAAAGTAATTTTGAAAGTATTGAGAAAAACACTAAACCTAAGACCAGGGGGCGAAACGCCAAAATAGGTAAGTTTTAAAGCCATATGAACGGTGCGTAACCGAGCATATTGTCGAAAGACATAAAGGCTAACTGGCCTAAAGCAACAAAGCTGAGCCGTGTGATTTCTGTTGAAATACAGCGCGAACTACTGTGGTTTATATTTGTGTTGTGTATAGGGGAGTTGGTCGTGTGACCCATAATGCTGCGAAGGCAGCTCCTCAGGAACGTGTTGCGGGCAGTGAGAACGCCCTTTTTCTTGATGCTCATTTCGAGCTAGTTCATGAATAAAATTATCATAGTGATTAGAGATTGCAACACCTTTTTGATGCGCTCAAATCTCCATCCCTCTTCTGGCCCAGCAATTTTTCAGGGCGGATTGGATGTCGAGGCATCATGAGCATTGGCCTCGACGGGCGACTCTGCGAGTCGTCCCTACCTCTTTCGAGTAGGGACGACTCGACGCCAATCCGCTTTAAAGTTAAACCTTGAGTATCAGTTTTAGCTGAGATGAAACAAGATGTTTTTCTACCTTCGTTTAAAGACCCCTTCATCAAGTAACCATTCTACGTCACTCGCAAAGGATGGAGCTGAAATTTGTATTTGCTTACAAGCTAGACATGCTAACTCTGTCAATTTTGACTCTAATATTCCAAAGTTTGGACCGTATCCGGGTAACAATAAGTATTTTTGACTATGTCGTTCTTGCTCAGTAATTTGTGAAGCATTATTTGCTGCAATATCAAGTATTAAAAGTCTTCTCGAGATACTTATCCTGTCTTCTGATACTTGTAATGTGTTACATGATTGATTAATAAAGTTTAGGTTTAGTGAAAGAGTGATTACCCTCTCTATTTCTTCATTTGGATATCCGTCTAGTTCTAAAGATGTTTTAATCTTAGAAAGATCTCCATCATCACTAGTTAAAATTGAATGTTCTAGCTCTATAGGGGTAAGGTATTTTATTTCTTGAAGCTCCCGCCTCAGTCGTATCAATATACTTTTTACTTGGAAGAACGATGCGGTATCTTCAAAGGACAGCATATGAGCTAAATCACCTCGTAAAGCTGCGTAATAGCCTGCTCCATCAAGGTATTCCACGAATCTTGCATTTCTGTATTTGCTAAGGGTGAATGCTCTAGAGCTTTGTGTTTGGTCCACAACTTTGTGCGATACGCTTCCTGAGTCACCAGCGTAAAATTGTGATTGAATAAATAGCTTTGGCTTAGGTTCCCAATTTTCAATGTTATATGGGAGAATGAAATCATAGGCCCTTGTTTTTTTTCGTCGCTTTCCATTTTCTACGATTTCTTGTTCACCGATTGTTACATCGTTAGTATTAAAATCGGATTCAGGCTGCATCCCTATCGTTAATAATTTGTCACGTAGTATGTCTTCGGTTATATGGCCACCGGAGGCTGATACACTTCCCCTGACTTTGAATATTGTGCAGGAATTTAACAAGTATCTACCCAGATTCATACTTTCTGAAGAATTGTTAAGGGAAATGAAAGAGCTACATACAGCCCAGAATTGAATCGTCTCATCCTCGTCTTCTAAAATAAGGCTTATATACTCTTTTAGAAGTAGGTTTAGGTAAAAAGAAGGATCGAAAAAGGGTTCTGTTTTAACATGCTCACGATACTGAGCTTGAGAAGCAACAAAGCACGAAGCTAGACTTTTAGCTATGTAATCAGACTTAGTTGTTGATGGTACTTTATCTAATTTGAATTTTATATTTTTCTTTGATGGTCCTCTTTTGGGAATGTATGGCTGGATTTCATCTTCTTTTAATTTTATTAAGAAATGATTTTTTAAATTGTTATCTGTAGCTCCTGATGTGAGAAAGAGTAAATTGAAGAAGGAGTTGTAAAAATCTGCAACAACCCTTTCATCGTCAAAAAAAGACACTCCTTTTATAAGTAATGAGCTAGCACTAAGAACCGCAGAACATAAGTTTTCAATATTACACCCACTTCGAACTGAGAAGTTATCTAAATAGGGGGCTATAGACTGAATGCAATCACAAAGAGAGTTTATTTCTAGATTGAATTTTTCACTGTCTTTTATTCTTTCTAACTTTGCAGTGAGCCATTGATCAAATTCTGCTAATTGTTCCGACACATCAAGTTCTTCTTGGTAGAGCTTCACTGTTAATCCTTTCTATTAATATTTTTGACACAGTGTATAATATCCTTAAATAAAGAGGAACGCATTTTGTTAACAATAGATAATAAAATCAATGAGTTATGTTCATTGTTGAAATTACCAAATCAAGGTGAACTACTAAGTGATATTGCTTGTAACCAAGTTGATTACACGAACGCTTGGAAAGGAGCTGATATATCCCTTTTTAAGGGAGATAATTTGCTTCATCTTAAAGAATTAGCAATCTATTCCCCTGGAATTGTAGATCTTTGTTATATAGATCCTCCATATAATACAGGTTCAAAGTTTTTATATAACGACAATAGAAAATCTGATTCATCAGGCCTTTTTGGATCAAATACAGCTTGGATGAGCTTTATGCTACCTAGGTTAGTAGCTGCTCGCGAGTTACTAAAAAATACAGGAGTTTTAGCCATAAGTATTGATGACTATGAACATGCTTATTTGAAAGTTCTTTTAGATCATGTATTCGGAGAAGAGAACTTCATTGGAAACGTAATCATTTGTCGTTCTAAGAATGGAAAGGGTGGTAAGAAAAATCTTGCATCAAACCATGAATATTTATTGATATATAGTAAATCTCCAGATGCTAACCTTCGGGGACAAGCTGATGAGACAAATTATGATAAAGAAGATGAATTCGGGCAATATCGTGTCGATGGTCTGTTTAGAAAAAAAGGAGAGGCAAGTTTAAGGTCTGATAGGCCTAATATGTATTACCCATTATTCTTTAATTCAAAAACTGGAAGAGTTTCGGTTGATCCTGTTGATGGTTGGGAAGAAGTTTACCCTGTAGATTCGAAAGGCATTGAACGACGTTGGTTATGGGGGCAGGATACAGCTAGAGATAGAGCTTGGCAGCTGTATGCAAGCAAAAATGGTGTAATATATGTAAAAAACTATGCAGGGAATCAGGATGCAGAAAAAAGGACAAAAGTAAGAACCATTTGGTCAGAGACAAGCTTCTACACAGAACAAGCTACTAAAGAAATAAAGAATATATTTGGTGAAAAAATATTTGATACTCCGAAACCAATGGAGTTTATAAAAAAAATAATCGATATTAGTGCTAATCCAGATTCTGTCATTTTAGACTTTTTTGCTGGTTCAGGAACAACCGCGCATGCGTCAATTGAATTGAATAAAGCTGATGGTGGATCAAGAAAATGTATATTAATGGAGTCTAAGGATTTGATTCCAAAACGCCATTCAGCATCAAAACAAGGTTTTGAAGAAATATCTGATATTACAGAGAAAAGGTTAGAAGAGATCAAAAAAATTCATAGTTCAGTTACATATAAAGTGTTTAATACTGAAAGTGGTGAGGAACATAGAGAGGTATCAACTAAATATGGATAACTATGTAAAATAGAACCACTCCTTTCAAACCCCGTAAAGCCATAAATCGGAACCCCGCAAGCGGGGCCCCCTTGCTTCGCAACCCTTCGGGCGATTTCTAGCTTGACTGGCTTTTCTCTGCGTAGTGAAGGTTATCCAAGAGGTATGCGGCGCTCTGAGTGGCAAGCACTCGACGCTTTCACACCTCCTGGATACAACTGGCATTTCAAATAAAGCGGGAAAGAGGGAAGGTAAATAAATTTATATTTATCTGTTTTTATTATATTTTCCCAGTTTCCCATATTTCCCAACCTAATATCCTTTATTGAAATAAACTAGGTAGGGTGGTCATCGCCTCTTTTCGCTTACGCTCAACTATATCAGAGTAAATTTGTGTTGTTTTCAACTCTGAGTGGCCTAGTAGCTTTGATACCGTGTAGATATCGATATCATTAGTTAACATACGGACTGCGAACGAGTGCCTTCCACAGTGAAAGGTTATGTGCTTTGTAATCCCTGCTCTGAGCATCCATTGGGTTAGGGCTACATTTGTATAGCTTGAGTATCTTAAGCCTTTAAAAACACGTTCATGGGCTTCTCCTTGCGAACCTAATAAGCTGATCGCATCATCGGGCAAATCAAGGTACTGAAGGTTTTTTGTTTTCTTATGTTTGAACGTCGTACGTTGCTCTTTTAAAGCTATTTGATTCCACGTTAGTTTGTGAATATCGCACCAGCGCATACCGGTGAGACAACTGAATAAGAATGCTCTTTTGAGTACATCATATCGGCATTCTGTTCTGTAGAGAGCTGTCAATTCTTCCTCTTCTAAGTAATTACGAGGATTTTGTTCGATCTTGATGCTTTTTACTTCGTTTACAGGATTTCGACGAATAATGCCTTCATGAAATGCTTTGTTTAAAGCTGCTCTCACTTTGTTGAAATAGCATGATGTAGTATTTGAAGAAAGAGGCTTATCTGATTTTGTTCGTGCATGTTTTATTAAGTATGTTCTGAACCCTAATAACACATCAGCATCGAAGTCAGCAAAGGATAAAGGGTTACCCTCACAGTACTTTTGCAAATGGATTAATGCTGATTCCCATAGCGATACATTTGATTTGCTGTCTGTGTGCTCTTTGTCATTTATTATTTGCTGCATGTAGCTATAAAAGCTTTCTTGCTGTTTTTCTGAGTCTTCAAAATGATGCTTGTTGTTAGCTAAATCGACAACTGCTTGTGCCCTTATCTTTTCAGAAATATCTAGGGTCTTTTTATTGTGATCTCGTTCAAACTTGTCTTTAGGAGTGGCATAAATAAACAAGTCTAATGATTGTCTTTTACGGCGTTTTACTCGTTTGCCATTTTCATTTAGGTAAGAACCATAATTTCTGGTTAACAGTAGTTGTTGGCGGCCTGTGCTATCAGCTGATTTTTTCTCGATGGTTAGTTTCATAATAACTTCCTCTTTGGTGGACCAATAGTGGCCCACAATAAAGAAGTAGGTGGGCCATTCGAGGCCCATATTATGAAACTAAAGGAAGCTAGAGAAAGATAAAAAAGTTATTAAATGTATGAATAGATTAGATATTTTAACTTTATTCGGATGTTTGTTTCCTTTGGTTTACCTTGTTATTTACCGATACAGAACGAGCTAAATATTTTGCCGAGCAAATCATCAGACGTGAATTCACCTGTAATTTCATTTAGGAACTGCTGAGTTAAGCGTAACTCTTCAGCTAATATTTCACCGGCAATATGCTGTTCAAGTTGCTCTTTACCTGTATGCAGATGATGCGCTGCATGGTGTAGTGCATCGAGATGACGACGACGGGCCATAAAGCCACCTTCGGTTGCGCCTTGAAAACCGATACATGCTTTTAAGTGAGTACGAACTAACTCTATACCTTCAGCATTTTTGGCGCTTAATCGAATGACAGGGTATTGATCATGTTCATCCATA
The DNA here is from genome assembly GCF_014117385.1 of Pseudoalteromonas sp. MT33b. Classification (NCBI taxonomy): domain Bacteria; kingdom Pseudomonadati; phylum Pseudomonadota; class Gammaproteobacteria; order Alteromonadales; family Pseudoalteromonadaceae; genus Pseudoalteromonas; species Pseudoalteromonas sp. MT33b. The sequence goes on from NZ_CP059831.1 coordinate 3,575,244, forward strand.
CCGACATTTTCACCCGAAATATCGGCTTTATTTCGGATCACCGTGACGCCCATGCCTTGTGGTAACTTAGACATAAACTCTGGCCAGATAGCATGTGGATCTGTGGCGTCGGTGTCGGTGCCGTCTAACATAAATAACACGCGATCGGCTTGATTAATTTCTTCCCAGGCGCGTTCAATACCAATTTGCTCTACCTTGTCTGGACTTTCTCGAAGGCCGGCTGTGTCGATAATGTGAAGCGGCATACCATCTATATGAATATGTTCTCGCAGTACGTCTCGTGTGGTGCCGGCTATGTCGGTAACAATGGCTGCATCACGACCCGCTAACGCATTTAATAAACTAGATTTACCCGCATTCGGTCGACCTGCAATGACTACACGCATACCTTCGCGCATTATCGTCCCTTGCTTTGCTTGTTGCGTGACATTATCAAGTTGTTGAATGATGGCATCGAGATCATTTGCTACTTTTCCATCTGTCAGAAAATCGATTTCTTCATCTGGAAAATCTATGGCTGCTTCAACATACATACGTAAATGAATGACTTTTTCCACCAGCATCTCTATGTGTTTTGAGAACTCACCTTGAAGAGATTGCAGGGCGCTTTTTGCAGCTTGCTCACTGGTTGCGTTAATGAGGTCGGCAATTGCTTCGGCTTGTGTTAAATCAAGCTTGTCATTCATGAATGCACGTTCTGAGAATTCCCCTGGTTTTGCTAACCGTACACCTTCAATATGGCTAATTTCTTTTAATAGCATATCGAGTACAACAGGACCGCCATGTCCTTGTAGTTCAAGTACATCTTCACCGGTAAAAGAATTTGGTCCTTGGAAGAAAAGGGCAATACCTTGATCTAGCTGTGCGCCGTCTAAGCTCTTAAAAGGCACATAGTCTGCGTAACGTGTTTTAGGACAGCGACCAATAATATGCTCTGCTACCGTTTTGGCTAAGCTGCCAGAAACGCGAATAATACCAACGCCACCTCGTCCGGGTGCGGTCGCTTGCGCTGCAATTGTATCTTGATTAATCATGCTTTTAGTATTGCCAATATTGAAAATGATGCTGGTTTGTATTGTAACCTATGGCTTAATTTCATGCGAATAGCGGTGTATAAAAATACCAACTTAGTCGTTGCTATTAGTTTTACTTTATTCAACATTAATAAATAATAAACACTAATTGCAAATGATAATTATATTCATTAAGATATTTGCATCTTACTTTATAATTTAAAAATATATGCGCTATTCTCCTTTATTATTAGCTGTTCTCGCGAGCTTTTCTGGTTTTTCAGTTGCTGAGAATCAACAAACATCAGACCAAAATGAAATCGAAAAAATTGATGTAATAGGGCGTGCTTTTTCTTTATATCGACCAACCGAGTCAAGCTTCGGTACCCGCACTAATACGCCGATTGAAAAGATCCCACAGTCTATTCAAATTTTACCACAGGAGCTGATTAACGATCAGGCTGCCCGACAGATTACCGATTTATACAGTAATATTGCCGGTGTAAATGGTTTTAGTTATTCAGGTGTAACATTTCGTGGTTTTCGCCAAGATGAAATTTTATATGATGGTGTCAAAGGCGATCCATTCAACGGCTTTGCCGTTCCACAATTATTTAATATTGAACAAGTTGCGGTGTTAAAAGGGCCTGCGGGTGCTATATACGGTAGCGGTAATCCAGGTGGCATTATTAATTATGTAACCAAGAAGCCAACTTTTACTGAAAAGCACAGTATTGAAGTCGAGCTTGGTAATGATGACTTTATTAGTGGCGCATTAGAAAGTACAGGGCCCTTGAGTGACTCATTAGATAATCATGCTTATCGTGTTGGTTTGTATCGTGATTCAGAAAAGCCATTTCGCGCTAATACCAGCAGTGATAATACGATTGTTGATCTTGGTTATACTTGGCTGATAAGCAGCGCAACAGAGCTTACAACGCAATATACGTATATAGAGCAAGAATTAGGGGGAGCACGCCTTCGTGGGGTGCCTGCTGATGATAATGGGCATTTTATTACGGATATTAGCTGGAATCATAATGAAGCGACAGATTTCCAAAATGTTGAGGCGCATGTTTATCAAGCTATTTTAAAACACGACATTAATGATGTATGGCGTACGGATATTACAGCACGTTATTTTGATAATAAAGAAGTGCAAAATTACCATGAGCCAAGAGGGCTTGTGGATACCAATGGCGATGGCATTGTTGATTGGAGTCACCGCGAATTTCGTGATCAACTTCGTGAAAATACAGGGTTTAGCTTAACCGCTAATGCGGTAGCTGAGTTTATATTTGCTAATATACAACACCAAGTCTTATTTGGTAGTGATTGGTATGAGCATGATTTCGAAAGTGTTTACCGCACAGCTACGCAACAAAGTAAAGGAGGGCCAGTCCCTGGACTTGACCTTCAAGATCCCGAGTATGGTTTAACGTCTCGCGATGATTATGATCTCAATGCTATTACACCCAGACTTGGCAGTACTCATAGCACACGCTTTGGTGCTTATGTGCAAGACCAACTTGATATCACTGCCAACTGGAGCATAACCGCAGGGTTAAGATACGATCGCTTTGAAGACAAAGATGAGTTAAATCAGACCGAGTTTTCTGATAGCGATGTCACTTATCGTGTCGGCACCAGTTACAATATTAATGATACTTTCTTTCCTTACGCCTTATATGGTACTGGTTTTGTACCACAAAGTGCCGGCGATCAAGAAACAGCCAAGGGCGGACCTTTTGCTCCTGAAACAAGCCGTATAAATGAGGTGGGCTTAAGAACGAAGCTTGTTGATGATAGCTTAGCTGTAAATATGGCCGCTTATGACATTGTGCGCAAAAATATTCTGCAACCCAGTTTGTTGGGTGATGTCGCAGGCGATGGGGTTGATGATTTAGTGGCCGTCGGCGAAGTGCAAAGTAAAGGGTTTGAACTCGAAGTGGTTGGTGATATTACCGAGCGTTGGGTTGTGACAGCAAGTTATGCCTATAATGATACCCGTATCACTAAAGCCAATGACAGCATACGTAATCAAATTCCTAACAGTGATAAGTTTGCCAATGCGCCGCAAAATACCCTGGGTATTTGGACACGCTATGAACTACCTCGCGTATCGTCATCTATTTCTGCAGGTTTAGACTATGTTGATGAGCAGCTTAGCTTGGGCGGACAACGTGTTCAACCTTACACTATCTACAATATGGCATGGCAAACGACCTTAAATAACTGGCAATGGCAGCTATCAGTTAAAAATGTGTTTGATAAAGAATATGCAAGCAGTGGCTTTATTGAACGTACGGGGCATTTTCCCGGTGAGCCACGCCGTGTTTATTTAAGTGCTAAATACAGCTTTTAATGGTGGCGTGTGAGCGCTAAGCAGTGGTTTAACTTACATTCGTGGGCAGGACTCGTTGTTGGGGTCCTGCTTTTTGTTATTTGTGTGTCCGGTACGTTAGCAACCCTTAGTCACGAGATAGAGTACCTGACTGAGAGTAAATATCGTGCTTTAAGCTCTTCACCCATGACTAACTATCCCGCGATAGAATCCAGTCTTAATAAGCATTATCCCAATGCACAAGTACTGTATATCCATCGTCATAAGCAAGATTATTTAGCCACAGAAGTTGCGCTAAAAATTAATGATACATTTCGGTTTGTTTATCTTGATGCTGCCTCAGGAGAAGTATTAGGAGAAGGAGAGTGGGCACGAATATCGCGGTTTTTACGTAACTGGCATATGAATTTATCCATGGGCTGGACTGGTAAGTTGATTGTGACAAGCTTAAGTATCTTAGTACTTATATTACTGGTCTCGAGCTTTTTTGTTTACCGACGCTGGTGGCAAGGCTTTCTTAAAAAGCCAGCCCCACTTTTATTGCATAAACGCAATGGTTGGGCAGACTGGCATAAGCTTGTAGGACTTTGGAGTACGTGGTTTATTGCTGTTATGGCGGTAACGGGTCTTTGGTATCTGATAGAGCATGGATTGCAAACAGCCAAAGTAGATCATTATGTTGCAGAACCTACAAAGGTTATTGCGCTAAAACAAAGCGCGTCGACAAGTAATATGATGCCAATATCTTTAACGGCCGCATACGAAGCAGCACAACAGGCTTTTCCTAGTTTAGATATTCGTTATATTGGTTACGGACAAAAAGCAGCACAGCCTATCGAAGTTCGTGGCTATAATAACGATATTTTACTACGCCTACGCGCTAATCGCGTCTATATAAATGCAAGCACAGGGGCCGTGTTAGGCATTCAAAAAGGGCAAGACTTGCCGTTTGTTCCACGTATAAAAGACACCGCTGATCCACTGCATTTTGGAAACTTTGCAGGTCTAGGCACAAAGTTTATTTGGGCTATTTTTGGTAGCTTGATGAGCGGTGTTAGTGGTGTTGGAATTTACATGAGCTGGCTGAGAGTTAAACGCAAAGCAACCGTTTCTAGCTGGTTAGGTGTATCAGGTTATATAGCCATAGGCTTGGTTATAGGCTCTGTGGTAATAACAAGCGTTAGCGTTAGTGAACGTAGCGTGCCAAAGCAGCTTTATGCACCTGTACTCGGTTAAAAATAACTGGGCATTAAAAAAGGCGACCTAAGTCGCCTTTTTTGTGCGTAAGGGTTTTAGCCTCTTACTTTAATGCCTTTTTTCTCCATTCCACGGTAGATGATAAGCATCTGCGCGATAGAGATAAGGTTCGATACTAACCAGTAAAGTACAAGGCCAGATGGGAACCATAAGAAGAATACAGAGAAGATTACCGGCATAAACGTCATCATTTTTTGCTGCATTGGATCTTGAACCGTCATCGGTTGCAGCTTTTGTGTGATGAACATACTTGCACCAAATAAAATTGGTAATACGTAGTATGGGTCTTTCGCTGATAAGTCAGTTAACCATAATACAAACTCAGCATGGCGCAATTCTGTTGATTCTAAGAATACGTAGAATAGTGCTAAGAAGATTGGCATTTGTAGTAAAAGCGGTAAGCAGCCACCCATCGGGTTTACTTTCTCTTTGCGGTACATTTCCATCATAGCTTGACCGAACTTTTGGCGATCATCGCCAAATTTCTCTTTTAGTGCGGCCATTTTAGGTTGTAATGCGCGCATTTTCGCCATTGACGTGTATTGTGCTTTTGTCAGTGGGTACATTGCAGATTTAACAATGACAGTAATAGCGATGATAGCTAGACCCCAGTTACCTAGGATACTGTGCAACCATTTAAGTAGCACGAATAATGGTTGCGAGATGAACCATAACCAGCCGTAATCAACCGTAAGGTCTAAGTCTGGGTGAATTGCTTCAAGTACATCAGACTCTTTCGGGCCCATATAGTAAGTCGAAGCCAGGGTTGTTTGTGTGCCAGCTTGTACGTTAACAGCTTCACCTTTAGTACCAATGATGGCAGCATTACCAGCCACTAATTTGCTGTATAGCGTATTTTGTTGGTCTTGCTGTGGAACCCATGCACTTACAAAGTAGTGTTGAATAAACGCAATATAACCACCAGCCGTCGTAACATTTAGGTTTTTGTCGGCCATATCAGAGAAGCTGTATTTTTCGTAAGGCTCTTCTTCAGTACCGTATGCAGCCCCTAAGTAGTTTTGATCAACTAAGCTACCTTTATCTTGTACTGTACGCTTCACTTGCGTGTAAAGCTGCACTTGAATCGGATCCGCTGTTACGTTATTTACCGTGTACTCTAAATCTACAGCGTAGTCGCCTTTCTTGAAGATATAAGTTTTGGTAAATGTCACACCTTTGCTGTCGGTAAACTCGAGTGGTACACGAAGCTCATCGCCATTTAAGGTGAACGATTTTTGTGTGGTTTTATAAACAGGGCGACCAGCAACAGTTGCATCTGGGCCGTTTAAACCAATTAAGCCACTTTGTGAGAAGTATTGATTACCGTCAAACTCACCAAGTAGCATAAAAGGTGTATCACTGCCTTTTGTCTCTTCGTATTGAAGTAAGTCTGCTTCAATAATGTCACCACCGCGGGTGTCAATTTTTACAGTGAAGACATCAGTTGTTACATCAATAACTGAGCGCTTTGCTGTTGTAGCAACAGGAACTTCACCGTCAGATGATGCTGGAATAAAGTCATCTGACTCTGATGTTGTTGCGCCTAGTGTTTGTGTTGTGGCACTTGGATCAGCTTTTGGTGCATTGTAGTCGTTATTCCACTCTTGGAATAATAAAAACGACACAAGCATCAAGCCGATTAATAAAAACGTGCGTTGCGATTCCATAACAGCTCTTATTTCTCGTGTTGGTGGTTAATATGATTTTTTGCAGGAACGGGATCATCCCCACCTGCATGTAAAGGGTGACATTTTAATATGCGTTTAACTGCTAACCAACTGCCTTTTACACTTCCATGCAAATTAATTGCTTGAATAGCATAATGAGAACAGCTTGGATTAAAGCGGCAATGTGGACCTAATAGCGGGCTTATCCAATTTTGATAGCCACGAATTAGCATGACTAAACAGCGCTTTGGAATAGCAACAAGTGGTTTAAGTAACCTCATGGTGTGTCTGCCCCTGCGTTAATTTAGTCAATGGAATACCATGAATTTAAATTCCCAAGATAGAATTTTAAATGCATGATTAAAAGGTGAGCTAAAGATACCTTAATTATGCCCGTAATTCTATTGATATCAGGCTTGTTTATTAGATTTTGCTGATTTATTAGGGCGTTTTTTGAAAGGGGGTGGTTTTGGTGCACCCGGCTTGCAGCGTTCGTTAATTTTTCGCCACAATTTATTTAATTGTTTTGTTAACTCTTCGTTTGACTGCTCATCAATGCCACTTTTAACCATAAGCACAATATCAATGTTATCGATTTTGTGTTGATTTAAACGAAAACTTTCGCGAGCAAGTCGTTTAATACGATTACGTTGGCAGGCTTTTTTAACACGTTTTTTAGCGACAGTAAGACCTAGTCGAGGACTTGTTTGGTCATTGGGTTTTGCTAATAAGGTAAAGAAAGGAGTCGCAGCGCGAGCTGGTTCATTAAATATGCGAGAGTAATGCGAGGGAGTTAACAAACGTAACTCCCTGCTGAAGCTAAAGTCTTCCACTTATATTAAGCAGAAAGAACTTTACGGCCTTTAGCACGACGACGAGCTAATACTTTACGGCCATTTGCTGTTGCCATACGAGCACGGAAACCGTGTGTACGTTTGCGTTTTAAAACGCTAGGTTGAAAAGTTCTTTTCATAACAATTCCATCCGATCGGTTAAGGTTAAAACATCCTATGCAGGTCGCGATCCTGGCACAGGTGCCATTGCGAGCGCGAGATATTATAGATGAAGACAATAAAAGTCAATCATAATTACACGGCTAACACAGTAATTATAAAGGATCCTGTCGCTCGATCATATAGGATCATCATAAATAAGAAGTTTTCCACAGCCTCTGTATAAAAAGTGAATAAAAGCTTGGGAAAAGCAAATTAGATCGTAGAATTTAATCGCGATCTAGCTGCGAATTTGCTATGATCACTATTCGGATGTAAAAAATAAACCCTATAAAAATCATGTGCTTGTCTTTTTATGAAGACGAGATCATATTTTTCAGAAAAATCAATCTTGTACTTGTGGATAAAGTGCCTTCATAATACTCGGTCTAGGCCAAGAAAATTGGTCAAAGATTAGTAATAAATGTATGATTTTCCATCATTAAAGATGAACGGGAATAATAATTAAATCTCTGGGAGTTTAATA
>NZ_CP059832.1:0-871915 GCF_014117385.1 Pseudoalteromonas sp. MT33b
AGGTCGCTACCAAAATTTTCGATATGCAAAATATCACGATCTTCGCTATCACAGCCTGTTTTAGTTGCCAATAAACCAGATGGAGTATCAGACGCTTCTAATACAACAGCGCCCGCACCATCACCAAATAATACTGCACTGTCACGACGTTCCCAATTGATGTACCAGGTCATGCGCTCTGCTGCGATAACCACCGCTTTTTTGATCATACCAGCACGAATTTGTGCAGTAGCTGCTTGTAGTGCGTATAAAAAGCCTGAACATGCCGCGTTTGTATCCATTGCTGCTGCACCCACCGCACCAATATTCTTTTGTACAAGTGAGGCTGTATTAGCCACCATTGTTGAGGGGTACATGTTGCGAGTAAAACAAGGTCAATGTTTCCCATCAACACCTGCGCATGCAAGTGCGTGTTTTGCAGCGACAGTTGCTAAATCAGCAGTGCTAACGTGGCTTACACGACGAGATTTAATACCCGTACGCGTTGTGATCCATTCATCGTTAGTATCAACGATATTGCTGATTTCGTCGTTGCTAATGCTTGCTGGTGGTATACATTTACCCCAGCCAGTGATTTGGGCATAAGACATAATGTGTTCTCTTTATGTGGTCAGACTTGTTAAAATTTTGCCGAAGTTATATCAAAATTCACTTGTTAAGACTAGCGTAACACACTGCTATGTCGCAAATAATGGCTTTTACTCGGTATTTAAGTTAAACCTAGTATAAAAATGAGGCGAATATGAAAAAAATAAATCTAAAAATAGGCACCTTATCGGTACTGGTTTCTTTGTGCACATTTTCAGTGAATGCTGACACGTTGCATCCATGCAGGGAAAATGTTGGTCGGCGTTGAGCAAGCTGTAAAACAACAACAAACCATCGTGATCGAAAACGATAAAATTACAGCAATTGAAGCTGGTTATTTAACTAAAGAGCAATTAAATCTTACAGATGCAACGATTATTGATTTAAAAAATCAGATGGTGCTACCCGGTTTAATCGATATGCATGTGCACTTAACATTTGAACGAGATACTAAGCGAAACCCCCATCAGTGGTTAACTGAGTATGAAGCGGATGATGCACTGCGTTCACTCAAGTATTTAAAGCGCACAGTCGACGCAGGTTTTACCTCAGTGCGTGACTTAGGCAGCCGTTATCAAGTTATTTTTCCATTAAAGCGTGCAATTGAGCGGGGTGATATACCTGGGCCAAGAATTTTTGCGGCAGGCGATATGATTACCCCAACGGGAGGGCATGCCGATATGCACGGGTACCGCCGTGATGTTATTGGCGGTGGGTTAGGCGTGTGTAATGGCGCTGATGATTGTACTCGAGCCGTAAGAGATGTAATAAAAAGTGGGGCCGATGTCATTAAAATCACTGCCACGGGTGGGGTGTTGAGTAATACAGCTGCCGGTGTTAATCAGCAGTTTACCGATGATGAACTTACTGCAATCGTTAATACGGCTCATCACTTAGGTCGCCCAGTTACTGCACATGCACATGGCACAGAAGGTATCAAAGCGGCTTTACGAGCGGGTGTAGACTCAATTGAACACGGCTCTTTTTAGATAAACACTGTTAAGCTATTTAAGAACAAGATGCGTATTTAATCCCAACATTACTTGCAGGTGCTACAGTCAAACAAGAAGTATTAGAAAACCCCAACATGCCAAAAGCAATTGCTGATAAAGTTGAGTTTGTAGCTCCAAAAATGGAGGCATCGTTTAAATTAGCGTTAAAAAATAAGGTTAAAATAGCATTTGGAACAGATTCAGGCGTATCAAAGCATGGTGATAATGCAAAAGAGTTTGAGCTACTTGTTAATTATGGCATGACACCAAAAGAAGCAATAAAATCAGCCACTGTCGAGGCCGCTAAATTATTAGGGCAAAGCGAGCACCTTGGTGACTTGAGTGTTGGTAAAAACAAGCAGATATTATCAGTGTTAATATGAATGTACTTGATAACATTAGTGAACTTAGAAATGTACGCTTTGTTATGAAAGGCGGAGACGTGCTCAAACAGTAAGGGTAACTACGATGAGCGGTAAAATTAAAGCAACGTTATTTAATCAGCTCATTGAGGCTGAAAGGCAATTGCTAGAACCTGAGATCCGTCAGTCTGCAGATGCACTCGATGCGTTGCTCGATGATGACTTTTATTGAAATTTCAGCTAATGGCACGTCGTTTAATAAGTTTCAGGTTTTAACTCGTTTACCGACTGAAGTCGTTCCTCAGTTTTATAATCAACACTTTAAAGGCGGATGCTGAGTGATGAGATTGCCCAATTGAGTTATCAAGCTGCTTTTAGGCGTTCCGCCCGTGCTGAGTTTAATTATTCAATTCGCATGTCGCTATGGCGCTTTAATGGTCAACAATGGCAAATGGTGTTTCATCAAGGAACACCTTGCGCTCCCTTTACTATTTCTATGGATGACGATTAAGTCACTTAACGCTTTTTATGCAAACTGAATCCGGCGATTAGTCGTTTTACTTTAAGAAGTGCAGCTATTGCTGTGCAATTTTTTGCTGTTGTTTCGGTATACTTTTTATTTGATTATCAAGTTGCCATCTTCCCTTTACTGGCTGTGATTAGTGTTGAAGCACTGTTCCAATTGCTCAGTATTTTAGCGTATCGCAAAGTGAACCACGCCGAAACCGATTGCCGTGTTGATGCAGTTGACTGCTGATATCTTATTTTTATCAATATTGTTGTCTTTGAGTGGGGGCGCCACGAACGCATTTGTGTCGCTGTACTTTTACCAATTATGATTGCTGCCGTGTCGGTTAATGGTAAAGGATTAGCTTACATAGCCGGGCTTGCTATCGCGGCGGTATAGCTATTTGCTGTTTAAAAATGCCTGATTCACAGTATGCATCAAATCGACATGACTCATCACTTTATTGGGATGTGGGTTAACTTCGTGATAAGTGTTGATTGTAATTGCATTTATAATCGGTGCGCTAAATCGGACGATTAAAGCACGTGATGCCACTATAGCAAGAGGCGAGAGCAGCAGCTCAGGCACGAGCAATTGTTAACATTAAGATGGTGCAGCTGCCAAATTACCCATCAGTTAGCAAGTCCTATAGCAAACCTGCAATTTCTTTACGAAGAGCTTAAGAGCAAGCAAGCTGACCGACCCATTATACAAGAAATGGCAAGCCATTGGAGCAGTGCAATGAGCAACTAGCGCATTTAGGCGCTATCATCTGCGCTTAGAACAGGTAAACGCAAACAATAATACCGGTCGATGTGCTGCAAAAAGAAATAGCAGATGCTGCATTATTACATCATCCAGAACACCGCTTGAATGGTTAAATGAACCACCTAAATGCACTATTCTGAGTGATGCAATGTTATTACCCGCTATTTTGAATTTGCTACAAAATGCAGTATTAGCAAACAATCAGCAGCACTCTCACATAGAAGCTCGTTGGCAGTTTAACGCGGAGTTCGGTTTCTTTATCTTTACGTGATTTTGGTCAAGGTTTAAGTGAGCAACAAATGGCAGCATTAGGGGGTCAACTTATGCCGAGTCACATGGTATGGGGATGGCAGTAATGCTTTCTAATGTGACTTTGGAACGCTTAGAAGGCTCACTTACAGTGAGTAATCATAAAGAGCAGGGGCTGTAGCTACGATCACCCTGAAAGTGGTATGAATTTATTAATAATCGAAGACGACATTAATCTAGCCAACACGCTAGCCAGACGCTTTACAAAACATGGTTTTTGTTGTCAGCTTGCCCACAGTTGTCAGCAAGCAATTGACATTTGTAGTGCTTTTTCACCCAGTCATTTTTTAGTCGATTTAAAGTTAAAAGATGAAAATGGCTTAACGTTAATAAAGCCAATGCGCCAGCAATTTCCGCGTTCACGTATTATCCTTCTAACAGGCTTTGCAAGTATTGCCAGTGCGGTTGAAGCGATTCGTCTCGGTGCAGATGATTATTTACCCAAACCCGTCGATTTTGTATCGTTACTGAGAACATTACTTGAGGGCAGTGAGGCAGAGCAACCTACTCATACTCTGCCGCAAACACAAATAATGTCGCCAGAACGACTCGAATGGGAACATATTCAACACGTATTGCATCGTAATCATGGCAATATATCTGAAACAGCAAGGCAGTTGAACATGCACAGACGAACCTTACAACGTAAACTTCAAAAGAAACCCGTTCAGCAATAAAGATGATATTTAAGTATTGTTAAATTAAGTAACACAACACAAAAAAGGTATTTAGTATTAGAACCAAATACCACTCGTCACATTTGATTTGCTGCATTGGGATTCCTTAACTAAAGTCAAATTAACCCTATTGGTTGTATGAGTCTGGTGTATGGATTTTTCTCAACTGAATTTTTTTGCCGTATTTCTTGCTGCGCTTGCTTCTTTTCTTCTTGGGGCTGTTTGGTATTCTCCGTGGTTTTTTAAACGCATTTGGATGGAGAGCTGCGGTTTAACAGAACTTGATCTTCAGCAAATCAATCATGTCATGGTGTTTGGTGGCAGTTTTGTGCTGTGCCTATTAATTGCTTTAAGTTTATCTTTATTTATTGGTAGTAATGTTAATGTAGGCGTTGCCGTAGGCACAGGGTTCATAATCGGTTTATGTTGGGTAAGTTGCGCACTTGGCATTGGTTATATTTTTGAGCAACGACCCCTTAAATTATTTTTAGTGAACGCTGGCTATTCTATTTTACAGTTTTCTTTAACGGGTTTGGTTTTGGGGCTTTGGCCATAGACATGGTAGCATGCGTTTTTTAATCGCGTTTAGTGTGGAGTTTATGGCTAAACCCAATAAAAAAGGCCCGACGAAAACCGTTGATATATTTTGTAGTCAGTGCAAGTGCCAATTATTTAAATACCGCAAAGGCGGCAAAGGTGCATTAGTAAAGTGCTTTGTTGAACGTATAAGCCAAAATTTTACTGCACAGACGGGTGTTTGCCCGCAGTGCCATCGTCATTTTGCCCGCGAAACAATGATAAGAGGCACACCCGCATTAAAAATTATTGGCGGTAAAGTGACGCATAAGTAGCTTATACATAGAATGCGGACATTTATCCTCGTTTAAGTTATCTGCTTTGATACCATTGTTCGGTTTGCTGTTTCAATGAATGAAAACAACCCTCCCCATGGATTGGGCCAGTTGTTTGGGTATAAACAAATGAACAATATGGATTCACGTACGTGATAGCACTTTTATTTGATATTATTGGTATGACGGGTACTTTCTTGGTAGTAGGTGCCTTTTTCATGTTACAACTAAATAAAGCATCCCCGACAGGGCTTGTGTATAACATGATGAACTTAACTGGCGCGGTGCTGCTGTTAATTAGTTTGTGTTATAACTTTAACTTGGCCAGCTTTGTCATTGAAATATTTTGGATTGCGGCATCATTGATTGGCTTATACAAATATCTTAAAACTAAGCGCAGTGAGCGTGTTAAGCAGTTTAGCTAATTGAGACGTTAAACTAATGAGACAGGAGCCCATAACTATAAAGTACATGGGCTTTTTTTATTACACCAAGTACAGAGCGTCAAAGACTGTATAAAATTAAGTGAATTGGTATAAAAAGATTGCAAGCTTACCCATCTTTTGTATTAATAGTGTAAACAGAGTGTTGCAGTGCAACATTTAATCATTATTACGGGTGTCTCGCAGCATGAAGTTTTTACTATGTTCAACACTTTTTTTAATCGCAAATTCTCCAACAGCGCTATTCGGCGCTGAAGCTTCTGAAGATGAAGATTTATTTTCATTAAGTTTTGAAGATTTACTCGATGTACATGTTGATATTGCGAGTAAAACAGCGGAAACCCTGTCATCAGTTCCTTCAACAATGAGCGTGTTTAGCCGTCAGCAAATTCAAGCGCTCGGTGTTGATAATGCGTATGAAGTGATGAATTTTGTTGCGGGTATGCAATCAACCCGCGGTGATTGGGTAGGGGCTGTGCCTAAAGATCATGCCCGAGGAGTATACCTAGATAGTGGTAATGTGTTGGTGATGATCAACGGTGAGCGCGTCAATGAATCATCATTTGGTAAGGCTTCTGTCTACATGCCTTACATACCTATTGAGGTAATAGAAAAAATAGAGTTTATTCGTGGGCCGGGCTCTGCTTTATACGGTAGTAACGCCTTTTTAGGTGTGATGAATATTGTCACGACAAAAGAGCGTAATGCATTACAGGCTGTAGCAGGCAACAATGGTCGTTACGGAGCAACAGCACAGTTTTATAAGCATTTTAGTGACACGGTGTCGGCGTATGCGACGTTATCATACGAAAGTAAATCGGGTGAACGCTACCCACAAGACGTAAAAGACCCTCTAAAAGCGGTGTATATTGAGGCAGGGTTAGATTATAAAAAACTTTCACTTCATACACGTTACAATGAAACGCAACTTGATGAGTTTTTAAATCTTGCCGGTTATTCGAAACAAAACCAACACACCAGTGATAATACGTTTATAGGCATTAAATATAATTGGCTTAATACCGATAAATTCAAGCTAGATAGTCATTACTCTTACAGTAAACATGCAATATCAACGGCTGGGTTGATTGCTGAATTTGACGATATGCCAGACTTTTTATTAGGGCCCGATTGGCAAACATCTGACAGTAAATTTTCAACAGAATTAAGTTATCAGCTTGATAATCAATGGCAATTAGCTGCAGGCGTTGAATACGCTGAGGCAAAGCAGCAAAAAGCCGATGTACGTACTAACTATTATGATAGTGACTCACAACAAGTTATCCTCGCGCCTGCTTATTATCAAAATGGGATTGTACGTATTAAAGATTTTCCTTTATTTGCGTCATTAAAGTATACCTTTGAAACGGTGAGTGCTTACGGGCAATTAAAGATTCCATTTTCTGACTCGTTCACGTTCTTTATAGGGGCACGCTATGATGATGTTAAAGATATCGATAGTAAATTATCACCTCGATTAGCAAGCATTTACGAAATTAATAATTCACATACATTAAAGCTTCAATATGGCGAATCGTTCAGAACACCGGTGACGAATGAACTTTTTTCTAATGACTCTGTGACAAAAGGTAATCCATCATTACAATCTGAATCAGTTAAAACCACTGAACTTGTTTGGCACTATCAAAACGCGACACTTCAAACAAATGCGGTACTTTTCTATAATGAACTTAATGACTTTATTGAGACTGTGCCCTTTCAAGGCAGTGACACACTGTTCACTTTTGAAAACTCACTCAACACTGATAACCATGGTTTAGAGCTGGATGCTACATGGCAATATAATAAAAAATTTGCGCTTATGGGAACCTATACACACTATTTCCATGAGCCGATAAATGCCAGTTTTAAACGCTTTGCCAGCTTAGTAACCCGTTATAACTTAAACGATAGTTGGCAGCTAAGCCTAAACATTTTATGGCGTGACCAAGTGAATGCGGCTTTATTAAACGGTGATGAGTTTAACCAATCGGCTTACAGTTTATTAGGAGGCACGGTTAAATGGCAATTGAATACGCATAGTCATTTAATGTTTAAAGCTGAAAACGTATTGGGTAAAAACTATAACGTGTTTGATCCACGTGTTGAGAATGGCTCTGTCGCTGGTACAACAGAAGAAATATCGCTACACTACCAAATCAATTTCTAGCAGTGTCGTGTTTAAGGTCTGAATGTCATCATTAAGTAAAAAGTTAGTTGCGGCAGGTGCTATTTTAATATTGCTGCTTGTATTGGTTTTTTACATTGGTCGACAACACGATTACACAAAAGCCAGTCAATTAAGCCGTGTGCAAGCGGTGCAATTAAGTCACTATTTTTCAAGTGAACTTGAACGGTTTCAAACGATCCCTGCCTTAGTGAGTGCTAATGATTTAGTAAAGACGTTTGTAACTAACCAAGGTGTTGGTGAACAAGCCGTCAATTATTATCTTGAAGATATCCAGCGTGCAAGTGGTGCATCAGATGTTTATTTAATGGACTTATCTGGCTCTGTTGTGGCCAGTAGTAATTGGCAAGTCGATTACACCTTTCTTGGCAGTAACTTTGCGTTTAGGCCGTATTTTTATTTAGCGAAAAAAGGTGAAAAAGTTGCTTACTTTGCACTAGGAATGCGCTCAAGTGAGCGGGGTATATACTTCTCTGAACCGGTTATTGCAGACGGTAAAGTAATTGCTGTCGTGACATTAAAAGTGAATGCAAAAAAGTTTGAGCAAGACAGGCAATTGCTAAATGCGTCAGACAGTACGCACTTTCATATTTCTCTTGAAGACAGTGTTATCGTGATGTCTGATGTGCAAAGCTGGCGTTTAAATTCGTTAAAAGCGCTTAGCGAAAAGCAAATGGAAACGCTTGTAAGTTCAAGGCGATACCTATCACATACGCCAAGTTTATTAGCTTATACTTCTAAGCCTTTAAGTGATAATACGGCTGAGCAAACCATCGAAATAAATAATAAGCGAGTGCGATTTATTAGCGCGTTCGAAACCATCGATATTATTAATGCGAAAGCCAGCGTGCTGGTAGATATAAGCGGTTTAGAAGTTGCACAAATACCACGTTTACTGTGGTTTAGCGTGTTTTATATGATAGTTGTCGTGCTGATACACATGAGTATGGTTCGTTTCGCGGGTTATAAAAAACTCTTATTTTCAAGACACAGTCTTGAGCAAGAAGTGATAGAGCGTACGCATGCACTCGAAAAAGCGCAAAAGGCACTTGTCCAAGCTGCTAAGCTGGCTACGATAGGCCAGTTAAGTGCGGGTATTAATCATGAAATAAACCAGCCATTAAGTGCAATGAACACTTATTTAGTCAGTGCAAAGCGACTGCTTATGAAAGGCAATATTGAACAAGCATCAGAAAACCTCGTATTGGTGCAATCGCTCATTGAGCGTGTGCATAAGATCGTTGCTCAACTTAAGCATTTTAGTAAGCCTGCACAAACGCAACTGCGTGAACAGAGCTTATCGCGGATGCTTAAAAATGCATTAATGATCGCCAGTGCCCAATTAAAGCAAGATGATATTGATGTTAAAACAGCCGACATCTCAGAACATATCACGGTATGGGTCGACAGTGTAAAGTTTGAACAAGTATTAGTGAATGTAATCACCAATGCCAGCCAAGCGATGGCTGAATGTGAAAAACGCGAATTGAGTTTTGAGCTTGAATTATTTGACGACAGAGTGAAGTTTTCGATATTAGACACAGGCCCAGGCATTGACCAACATGCATTAGGCAGTATTTTTGAGCCATTTTACAGTACCAAAACCAGCAATGGTTTGGGGTTAGGGCTGTCTATCTCCCGACAAATTATCGACTCATTCAATGGTCGATTAAGTGCCCATAACCGCCCTGAAGGGGGCGCACAGTTTATTATTACACTACAAAGCAATAAGGAAACCTCATGAGTTTAGTTGCCAATGCCTGCCAACAGGTGATCGTTATTGATGATGAAGCGGTGATCCGTGATTCATTAAAGCAACTGCTCGAGATTGAAGGCTATCAGGTGCAATGCTTTAGCGAACCAACGGCGGCGTTATCTAAACTAAGTCGTCGTTTTGAGGGGGTTGTATTAAGCGATATTAATATGCCTAAGATGGATGGTTTAAACTTTTTAGAACAAGTTAAGGCATTTGATAGTGAACTACCGGTTATTTTTCTAACGGGCTTTGCAGACGTGTCTGTCGCAGTAAAAGCCATGCAATTAGGGGCTTATGACTTATTTGAAAAGCCGCTAACTGAGCAGCTATTAGATTGCATTGCGCGAGCATGCGATAAACGCGCGTTGGTGATGGAAAACCGTGCATTGAAAATTGCTGTCGAAAAAACATCAGCTCCTGGTGTGCGAATTTTGGGTGAAACCGAACAAATGCAGCAGATGATGCATTTACTCAATGCCGTGATTGATACGCCAGCAGATGTATTAATTGAAGGCGAAACAGGCACCGGGAAAGAGCTAGTTGCTCGCTACCTCCACGACCAAAGTAATCGTTCTTCAGCAAATTTTGTTGCCATAAACTGTGGCGCAATTCCTGAGCAGTTAATTGAGAGTGAGTTATTTGGTGCAGCCAGTGGCGCGTACACGGGGGCAACACAATCACGACAAGGTAAGTTTGAATTTGCTAAAGGGGGAACGGTATTTTTAGATGAAATAGAATCGACCCCAGCAAGTTTGCAGGTTAAGTTATTACGCGTGCTTGAAGAGCGAAAAGTTACTCCCGTTGGTGACAATCATGCAGTTGATCTTGATGTGCGTATTGTTGCAGCAACCAAGGTTGATTTACTTTCTTTAGTCGAAGCGGGTGAGTTTAGAGCCGATCTTTATTATCGACTGAACCTCGTTAAAGTGAGTATCCCTGCGTTACGTGATCGTAAAGCTGATATACCGTTGCTGTTTAAACATTTTAGCTCCATTGCGGCGACTCGATTCCATAAACCACCTGCAACACTGAATAGCGAGGCTAAACAACGTTTGTTAGCCTACGATTGGCCTGGCAACGTGCGTGAACTTAGAAACCAAGCAGAACGCGCTGTTTTGTTGGGCTCTGACTTAGCATTTGCCACTAATAATGATAGTAACAACGAAATCCAACTCGCCCAAGATCTCAGTCTCGCTGAAAAAATGAGTTTTTATGAGCAGTCACTGATTGAAGAAGCACTTGAGCGAAACAATGGCAGTATTAAAAATACCATGCAAACCCTGCAAATCGCCCGTAAAACACTCTATGACAAAATGAGTAAGTACGGTATTAATCGTGAAATGTTCAAGGATTAAGCAATCACAAAGTGGGTGTGGGTGGATTAAGTGACATCGCATCTTAAAAAATGTGTGGAAATCCGCACATAAAAACAATGCCAATAAATTGATTTAATCATAACTATATGTATTTTAAGTTTTTTAAATTTATTGTGTGAGTTGGCAATTAATTTGCCTCTAGTGTTAGGAACAACAATTTGAACCTAATATAAAGGGGCGCATAATGACAACAATAGTAACTTATACAAAAACTCGCGTTGCAGCGGGTATAATTTTAGCGTGTTTTGCAAGCTCATCTATGGCTGCTGATTACGCTGTATATGGAAAAGCCGAAGTTCAAATAGCCAACACTGATACTGGTGTGATGCGCTATGCTGATGAAGGTACGCAAATTGATGCACCTTTTTCTCGTATAGGCATCAAGGGCAGTCATAAACTCACTGAATCATTAAAAGCAGTGTTCAAATACGAAGTACAAGTAAAAGGCTTTGAACACGATGATACTAATGAGCCATTCTCAGCACGCAATACATATTTAGGCTTAGCGGGCGATTTTGGTGAAGTTGTCGTTGGTCGTAATGACACGCGCTTTAAATATTCAGAAGGCAAACTTGACGGTTTTAACGAAACACAAGCTGATATTGCGCAGTTGATCCCAGGGCAAGACCGGATTGGCGACACCATTACCTATAGCTCTAAAACATATGCGGGTGCTTCATTAGCGTTAACATACGCGCCAAAAGACGATAGCAGTAATGATGAGTCAGGGTTTGCTGCAACCGTTATTTATGGTGACCGTGCATTAAAATCAGCTAATTATTATGTTGCAATCAGTCATGTTGATGCCCTTAATAAATTAACGGCAAGTCGCGTTGTCGCAGCGTGGAAACACGAAAATCTTCAGTTAGCCGGTTTAATCCAACGTAGTGAATCAACAGACGGGACTAAAGAAGGCAATGGTTATGCTGTAAGTGCAAGCTATGCAATTGATAAATGGGTCCCTAAATTACAATACGTAAAAGACGACTCTAAAATTCGCCATGCTGAAGAAGGTAAACAATGGACAGCAGGTGTTGACTATGTATTTGATAAACAAACAACTGCATACTTATTCTATACTGATTTAGACCTTGATATTGAATCAGATAACAGCATTGCACTTGGCCTTAAGTACAAGTTTTAAGGAGTCGGTATGTCATTAGTTAATCAAACAAAAGACGGCACAGAGCAACGTCCGTTGATGACCACTGTGATGCTTTTATTGGGTCCATTAGTGATGCTATTAACATGCTTAATAGACCCACCAGCAGGGATGAGTGAACCCGCACTTAGAACAGCAGGCCTTGCATTTTGGATGGCATCTTGGTGGGTGAGTGAGGTTGTGCCAATTCCAGCTACTTCATTATTACCACTGGTTATATCACCTCTTGCTGGTATTGCAGCAATCAAAGGGGTTGCAGCACCGTATGCTCACCCTTTGATCTTTTTATTCTTGGGCGGTTTTTTAATTTCTATCGCGATGGAGCGTTGGGGGCTACATAAACGTATAGCACTTAATACAATGCTTCGTGCGGGAACGAAACCTAGCCTACAAATTTTAGCGATGATGTTGGTGACGGCATTTTTATCAATGTGGATGTCAAATACAGCCACTGCGGTGATGATGCTACCGATTGCTATGTCGATCACGATGTTAGTAAAGCAATCTAATCCTGATAACGACCAATTTGGCAAAGCATTATTACTATCTATCGCGTATGGCGCGAGCATTGGTGGTATTGCCACGTTGATTGGTACTCCGCCAAATGCATTAATGGCAGCGTACTTATCAGATAGCTATAAAATTGATATTGGTTTTGCACAGTGGATGAAAGTGGGTGTCCCGCTTGCAACAGTTATGCTTATTTTATGCTGGGTATGGTTAACTAAGTTTGCTTATAAAGTGGATACACCGTGCGCGCAAGATGCGAGCCAAGATACTAAATCATTATTTTCAACCCAGCTTAAAGAGCTTGGCGTAATGCAGCGTGCTGAAAAAGGCGTGGCAATAGTGTTTGTACTTGCTGCTGTGTGTTGGATTTTCAGACCGTTACTGGCTGATTCAACAGGGTTAAAAATATCGGACACAGGCATTGCGATTGCTGCTGCTTTACTGCTGTTTGTGTTACCTGCGAATAAAGGGGATGGCGAGCGTATTCTCGATTGGGAAAGTGCAGCAAAAGTGCCCTGGGGCGTGTTATTACTGTTCGGGGGTGGTTTAACACTTGCTGCGCAAATTAAATCATCAGGCCTAGCAGAGTACATCGCTCACATGATTGAAGGTGCAAGTGTGATTCCGTTAGTACTGAGTGTCTTGGCTGTTGCAACATTGATTACTTTCTTAACTGAGATCACAAGTAATACCGCAACTGCTGCTGGTTTCTTACCGCTATTAGGTCCGGTTGCTGAATCTGTATTTGGAACGCCTTTAGTGTGGGTTATTCCTGCAGCGATTGCATGTAGCTGCGCATTCATGATGCCTGTTGCAACCCCTCCTAATGCCATTGTGTTTGGGTCAGGGCAAATTCAAATGCGTGACATGATCCGATCAGGCTTTGCACTTAATATCATTGCGATTGCGATGATTACGCTAATTACAATGACCATCGCGGCCGCTGTGTTTGGCTTTTAAGATACATTTATAATATCCAACCTATTCCAACCAACAACAGCGCTCACCCTGAGCGCTGTTTTTTTACTTCTATGAAAGTTGCGGCGGTTATTATTGATCGCTATAGTTGAATTTGTCGCTATTCAAGAGATCACATTTTGACTGATATTCAAAGACTTCTACATTCTCAATTCCAGCAACTCAACCGTACTTTTTTGGCTGAACCTTATTTGCCAATCGAGCAGCGTATTAGCATTTTAAAACAGATAAAAAATAGCCTGATTACTAACGAGCAAGCCCTTGTTTCGGCGACGAGTAAAGATTTTGGATACCGCACTGCTTTTGACACCGTACTGGGTGATTTATTACCGACAGTAAAACTCATCAGTGACACAATAAAACGGCTGCCCAAGTGGGCTCGCAATGAGTCGCGTGGTGTGGGTATTAGTTTGTGGCCCTCTAAGGCTCATATTAATTATCAGCCAAAAGGTGTTATCGGTGTTATTGCGCCGTGGAATTATCCTATACAGCTCGCACTGGTTCCTGTCATTACCGCATTAGCGGCAGGTAATCGAGTGATGCTAAAAGTCAGCGAATTTACACCCCATACTAATGAGATTATACAGGATATATTTTCTGGTGAGTTAGCAGCGCATTGCCATATTGTTGAAGGGCAGAGCGAGGTTGCTGCGGCGTTTAGTGAACTGCCTTTTGCACACATATTATTTACAGGCTCCACAACAGTAGGTCGTAAGGTGATGCAGGCAGCGAGTCAGCATTTAACACCGGTTACTTTAGAACTTGGCGGTAAATCACCGGTTGTGATTCTTGACGATGTGAATATAAAATCAGTGGCGAAAACATTGCTGTTTGGCAAGCTAAATAATGCAGGGCAAATTTGTGTTGCACCTGATTATGTATTCGTGCCAAAAAAACATGAGCATCAATTACTGCAACAGCTATGTGAGCTCTATAAACAGCATTTTAAAGACGGCGTTGAGGGAAAAAACCTAACTTCAATCGTCTCTGACTCTCAATATCAGCGTTTAAAATCATATTTAGTGGATGCTGAAGATAAAGGGGCTCAAATTTTTAAGCCGCTTGAAGAGAATCAATATGACGATTTAAAACATCGTTTGGGTTTGCATATATTGACGCAAGTTAATGATGCGATGAACGTGATGCAAAATGAAATATTTGGCCCATTACTGCCGATAATGAGCTATGAATCATTGCAACAGGTTATTGACTATATAAATAGTCACCCTCATCCCTTAGCATTGTATATTTTTGGCCACGATAAAGAGAGGATTTCGTTTGTGAGTCAGTCGATTCGCAGTGGCACCTTGGCAATAAATGATGTGTTGATGCAAGTGACCGCAGATCAGCTTCCTTTTGGTGGGATTGGTGAATCAGGAATGGGTCACTACCATGGAATAGAAGGGTTTAAAACTTTTAGTCATGCCAGAAATACATTGGTATCTGGTAAATTTAATCCAAGAACACAGCTATTGCTTAAGCAAAATAAATTGCTTATTACGCTATTAAAATGGATGTACTTGCGTCGATAGACGCAAGTACTTCGTGTCATTATAAACGACCGTCAGGGGCGTATAATCCCGCTTGTATTTTTGCGTAAATAGCGTCGGCTTTTTCTTTTGCAGCTTCAACTTCTGCTGGCATCATGTTTCGCTCGTCAAGTTTACGACTATGACTGGCATCCATATTGCCATTGTATTCAGCAATTGTGTTCCAAATATATGACTTTTCAAGGTTTTTTGGAACGCCCAAACCATCATAATACATTAACGCCATATTATACTGCGCAAGCGTAAAGTTATTTGCAGCAGCCTTTTGATACCAGCTCATTGCTGTGCGGTAGTCTTGTAAAACACCTTCACCATTGGCATACATAACACCCAAATTATATTGTGCTGCAGGGTGGTTTTTTTGCGCTGCCATTTCGTAAAGTGATATTGCTTTCTCTTTGTCTAGTTTTACCCCTTTACCTTCTTGGTAAAGTACACCAAGTGCAAACATTGAATCTGCGTGAACTTGCTTAACGGCTTTTTGGTAAAGCTCTGCTGCTTTACGGTAATCACGCTGAACACCGAACCCACCTTCGTACATTTTAGCTAATTCATAAATAGCGGGTGCATAGCCACGATCTGCAAGGTAATTAAATTCTTGAAGTGCTTCTTCAAAACGTCCTTCATTCGCTGCGAGTTGAGCATCTTCTAGGCTTGCATTGGCAAACGGTGAAAGAAGT
This sequence comes from Pseudoalteromonas sp. MT33b, assembly GCF_014117385.1. Lineage (NCBI taxonomy): Bacteria > Pseudomonadati > Pseudomonadota > Gammaproteobacteria > Alteromonadales > Pseudoalteromonadaceae > Pseudoalteromonas > Pseudoalteromonas sp. MT33b. Next base: position 15,699 of record NZ_CP059832.1, read on the forward strand.
AACACGCTGCTTAGCAATAGTGATTTTAAATTAGGCTTGATCATAGTCTGCCTCCAAATGTGTGTTTAAATATCAATAATTAGGGTATTGATAAAAGCCTTGCCGTATCAGCAAATGGGCAAAACATATTGTTAGTTTAGACCCAACTACTGCAAATGCCTAATTTATAGACACCGACACGCTTAGTAATTAACAAGTAGGCTTAAGATACAGATTTTAATAGAAAAACTAAAGAAATAAAAAAAGCCCAGAGTGGGCTTTTTGAGGTCATATCTACCGTCACCGATATGAGCAATGTAGCAAGTAAAGTGTAACGTTTTATGTCGGTGCTCGGGTCGAGGAAGCAACCATCATTCAAGAGTTACGTCTTGAACAAACTTGGTGGAACAGCATCAAACCCTTGTAGGTATTGAAACTGCGGTATAAACAGTTTAGCGAACCAAGTTTTTGATAACGATTATTACTTAGGTTTAACTGTTCGTCAATAGTTAAATGAGAATTAATTTCATTAAAATGCAGGCATTGCATATTTACACTCTCTATCAACTTGCTAAAGTAATTAGACAGGAACAGGATTTTACAAATACAAATGAAAAAAATAGCAAAGTACCTTATTGCACTTAGCATATTGCTTGGCATTGCAGGATGTTCACCTAGTTTTACCTATAACAATCTTGGCTGGTTGTCTGGGTTTTGGATAGACGACTATGTCGACCTGAATAGCGACCAAGCAGATAAGTTTAAACACATAGTTCAAACTAGCCGTGATTGGCACAGAGAAACGCAATTGCCTTTGTACAAGCGTGATCTCGAACATTTAAGATCATTACTTGATAAAAATGTTAGTCATGATGAATTAAAAACCCATTTCTTAGCTGCCAAACAGCATTGGCAAACATTAGGTTCAAAACTTGAACCTGAGTTAATTGCATTAGCAAATACATTGTCTTACAAGCAGCGTGTTGAGTTTGTGGCTGCGTTACAAGAGAACATTAACGATGAATATGAAGAGCATGAACAAAAAACGCCAGCAGAGCATGATAAAGCGCGTTTAGATGACAACCTTGATACCTATAAAGAGTGGCTTGGTACAAAGTTATCAACTGAACAAAAAACATTGGTTGTCGATTTCACTCATCAGCGTGTCGATACTTTTTTGCTCTGGATGCAGTACAAACAAAAACGTTTAGATGCACTTAAAACGTTATTTTTACAAGAAACCAAGCCCGCCGATTTTGATCAACAACTTGCGGTTATTATTAACGACAGAGTTGCGTTTATGAGCCAAGCACTTATTAACGCTGACGACAAAAATTTAGAGAATTACGTGAAACTATTGTTAGCACTTAAATCAACGTTAACAGACAAACAGCAAAAAAATGTACGCAATGAATTTAATGATCTGATCGAAGAAGTGACAGCGTTAATCAACGATTAGTTGTTTATTTTGAACTGAATATTTAAGCCGGTTCTGTTATTAGCGTGTGCTACTAATCCAAAGAGATACTGTGTAGTAATAATAGGGATGTAGTGTAAAGAGCTTACCTTAACGCTGTTCACTGTTAATAAAATGTTCCTAATTAATTTGTTTCACGCTAAAATCAAGTAATCATAACAAAGCGAGAAACTTGATGGATATTGGTGCGCTGAGAGGCACTCAGGCTTTACGAAATAACGTTCTTAAATGGATGAGCTTTTGTTTGGGCGTACTTGCAACAATATTCGCTTTTTATAATTTACTCTATAACGACTTTGCTGTGCTTGGCATACTCGAAGTTTTCTTTGCCGTTTTTTGTTTCCACACCTATTTTTACACACGACAACACTATGGCCATCTGTGGCAATCGCTCACTCTGTGCGTTTTTTTGAGTCTGCTTGTTGTTATTGGTACGCATTTTGGTGATATTAAAAACCTGCTATTTATTTGGACGTGCGCTCTGCCCATTTTGTATTATTTGTTATTAGGCAAGCGATATGGGCTATTTTTCTCGTTTGGAATAGCCATCATCCAAGGCATTACTTTACTCAGTAAAGAGACCTTAGTACCGTTAAACTCTGTTAATTCGTTACTCAACCTCTCGTTTGTCTATATCAGCATTTGGGCTGTGTCGCACAGTTTTGAAAATAGCCGTGCAGAATATGGAAAGCGTCTTGAAAATTTAGCCTTGTTAGACCCTCTCACAGGGGCTGGCAATCGACTCGCAATGACTCATTATTTCGAAGTTGAGCTGACTCATAAAAATGGTTTGTTTATGTTAATGCTCGACCTTGATTACTTTAAAAAAATTAATGATCAGTACGGTCATGAAGTAGGCGATAGAGTGTTAATAGAGGTCACCAGTTTCTTTAGGCAACGGCTTAATAAAGGCTATGTGTTTCGTATTGGTGGCGAAGAATTTGCTATCTTTTTACCTGCAAGTGACCCACAGAGTGCGTTTGAATTTGCGGATATGTTGCGTGAGCAATTAGCCACAATTGACTACCAAATAGATGAGCACACAATTAATGTAACCATTAGCATTGGTGTTGCGTGTTATATGCCAAAGCAAACCCTTAAAAACTTTATCAAACGGGCTGATGACGCCTTATATCAGGCAAAACAGCAAGGACGTAATCGTGTTGTTACAGCCTATGAGTTAAATATTTCTCAACTGTTTTGCGATACAGATAAAGCAAGCTAAGTACTTTTTTGATACATGGCATCGTAATTAGGGATATTTGCTTCCCAAATGGGGATATCTTTACCTATGTATTCACGCATAGCATCAAAAAATAAGCGTGTTCTGACTGGCAGGTCTCTGTGTGGATACACAGCATACACCGCACTGTAATCAAGTAATTCAATGTTGGTCAAAATAGGCACTAAATCACCTCGCTTTACTTCATTTTCAAGTATAAAGGCAGGAGCGAGCACATACGCGTTTCCTGAAATAGCCTTCATAAGAAGTACTTCTGCGTCATTAGCCCTGAAAACACTTTTAATATTTTGCTCGATAATATCGCCATTAGCATTGCGATAACGAATACCACTTATACGCTTACTCGGACTGGTGTAGCTGGCTGCTGGCAGTTCTTTTAAATCTTCTACAGATGTTGGCATACCGTAGGTTTCAATAAACTCAGGCGAGGCTAAGAGCAACATCCGGTTACGTGCAATTTTACGCGCGATGAACGAGGAGTCTTTTGGTTCGCCAACACGAAACGCGAGATCGTAACCCTCAGACACTAAATCAATTAATCTGTCGTCTAGACGAAGTTCCACTTCTACTTGCGGAAAACGTTTTTGAAAGTCGTTAATAACCGGTTGAATGTAGCGTTTGCCAAGAATACTTGAGGAAGTGATTTTAAGGGTTCCTCGCGGTTCTTGGTGATAGTTTTCAGCTAGTCGCACTGTTTCATTTAAGAGATCTCTGAGTTCAGCGGCTTTTTTGATCATTTCAGCCCCTGCTGCAGTTAATGAAAACGAGCGCGTGGTTCTATTAAGCAAGCGAACGCCTAACTCGTCTTCGAGGCGGCTAATTTGTTTAGAGATAACGGAGCGGTCGATGTTTCTCGATTCAGCGGCTTTTGCAAACGAGCCTCGTTCTATTACCTCAAGTAGCATTAACAGGCGGCTGGTGGTATCCATAGCAGTTCCTAAAACATTATTGATGCCATTTTGGCATTAAAGAATTTAGAAATCTATCATTTTTGTCATCTAATTAGTGCCGTAACATTGTCTCCAATCTATAAACAGGAGAGTCGTGATGAACAAATCTATTCTTGCAGTGGCAGTGGCCATTGCGAGCTTAACGCTTGCAGGGTGTGGCACAGAAGCCAACCAAGCAGCGCAGCAACAGCATTTACAACCTATTGATGTAGCACAAGTACTCGTTAAGCCAGTACAAAATTGGCACACCTATACAACACGTTTAGAAGCACCGCAAGAAGTTGCGCTCATGCCACGTGTTTCGGGTGTGATCGATAAAATTAACTTTAAAGAAGGTGACAGCGTTAAAGAAGGCGATTTGCTTTTCACGCTTGATGCACGCCCTTTTGCTGCGGTGGTTGATAGCTTAAAAGCGCAAATTGAAAGCGCCAAGGCAGCACTTGAGCAAGCTAAAAGTGAAGCAAAACGAGCTGAGCGCTTAACAGAACGTAAAGCTATTTCAATTGAGCAAGCAGAGTCTCGTAAATCAACCCTTAGACAACGCGAAGCGCAATTGTTAGCTCTTCAGGCTGAACTGAGTGCAGCTAAGCTTGATTTAGCATTTACCCAAGTTCGTTCACCCATTGATGGCGTAGTATCGCGAGCAAATATCACCAAAGGTAACAACGTACTTGCCGGTCAAAGTGTGTTAACACGCATTGTTTCAAACCAGCAAATGTATGCTTACTTTGATATTGATGAGCGCACGTGGAATCAGTCATTTGCTGATGTTACAGCGCAAAGCGAGCAAGCGGTCGTGATGCAAAAAGTGGGCGAAACGAGCTTTAACTTTAATGGCAAAATCAATTTTATTGATAATCAAATTAACGAAACTACCGGTACTCTTCGCGTTCGTGCCGTGTTTGAAAACGATGAGCAACAACTGCGTGCGGGGTCATTTGCTCGTATTAAGCTTGCAGCCAATAAAGTAAGCGAAAAAGTTATCGTGCCAGAGCGTGCAATTGGTACAGATTTAAAGAACCGTTTTGTACTCACTGTGGGTGAAGGCAATGTTCTTGAATATAAATTAGTGACGGTGGGCGAGCATTACGGCAGTCTACGCGCGATTACATCAGGCTTAAATGAAAGTGATGTGATAGCCGTCAATGGCCCTGCTCGTGTAGGTCCTGGTATGCCTATCTCACCAAACACCGTCACCATTAACAGCGACGGAATAGCATTCACTCTTTCCAGTACAAATTCAGACTTGGTCGCAAAACAGTAGGGCAAAATGAAATTTTCACACTTTTTTATTCAGCGACCCATCTTTGCTGCGATGCTGTCACTTATATTTCTTATCGCAGGGGCCATCTCGTTATTTCAATTGCCAGTCAGTGAGTATCCAGAAGTGGTGCCGCCAACGGTTGTTGTGACGGCAAGTTACCCGGGGGCAAACCCAACGGTGATTGCTGAAACAGTGGCGACTCCGCTTGAGCAAGAAATCAATGGTACCGAAAACATGTTGTATATGTTTTCGCAAGCAACCAGTGATGGCCGCATGACACTAACGGTAACGTTTGCGTTAGGCACTGATTTAGACCGTGCACAAGTACAAGTGCAAAATCGTGTAAATAGTGCACTACCGCGCTTACCACAAGAAGTTCAGCGTTTAGGTGTCGTAGCCGAAAAATCATCACCCGATTTAACCATGGTGGTGCATTTATACTCACCTGAAAAAACGCACGATACGACCTACTTAGCGAACTATGCTGACTTGTATATCAAAGACCAAATTGCACGTCTTCCGGGAGTGGGTGACGTACGTATGTTCGGTGGTGGCCAATACTCGATGCGCGTTTGGCTAAATCCAGATGCGCTATCGGCACGCGATTTAACAGCCATGGACGTAGTAAATGCATTGCGTGCGCAAAACCAACAGGTTGCTGCGGGTAGCTTGGGTGCACAACCTACGTCGAAAAGTAACCAATTCCAAATTCTAATGAATGTAAAAGGGCGCTTAAGCTCACAAGAAGAATTTGAAAATGTGATCATTAAAGTCGGTGAACAAGGTCAGCTTACACGCCTAAGTGATGTTGCACGCCTTGAGCTTGGCCAAGACACGTATGCACTAAGAGCGATGCTAGATGGTCAACCAGCCCTTGCTATGCCCGTATTCCAACGCCCGGGTTCTAATGCGATTGAGCTTTCTGATCAAGTGCGCGAAACCATGAAGGTGTTAGCTAAAGACTTTCCATCAGGAGTAGAATACGACATTGTTTATGACCCCACTATTTTCGTACGCGGCTCGATTGATGCTGTAATTAAAACGCTTTTAGAAGCAATCGCGTTAGTTGTTATTGTTGTGGTGGTGTTTTTACAAACATGGCGTGCATCGGTTATCCCACTGATTGCTGTGCCAGTATCTTTGATTGGTACGTTTGCGGTAATGCAATGGTTAGGCGTATCTATTAATACCTTATCGTTATTTGGGCTCGTACTCGCAATTGGTATTGTTGTCGATGATGCCATTGTTGTGGTTGAAAACGTTGAACGAAATATCGAACAGGGCTTATCACCACTAGAAGCAACTCGTGTTGCGATGACAGAAGTAACCGGGCCAATTATCGCTATTGCGTTAGTATTGTGCGCGGTATTTATTCCTACGGCTTTTATTACGGGTTTATCGGGTCAGTTTTATAAGCAATTTGCACTCACTATTACTATTTCAACGGTTATCTCAGCATTTAACTCGTTAACATTATCGCCTGCGTTATCGGCGTTATTATTAAAAGGCCATGATGCAAAACCAGACCGTTTAACTAAGTTATTAAACCGCCTATTTGGCAACTGGCTATTTAAACCCTTTAACCGCGTGTTTGATAAAGGCGCCAATGGCTACGAAAAACTCGTGCAAAAGCTTATTCGTATGAGTGTGATTGTATTAGTTGCTTATGTTGCGCTTGTTGGTGGCACCGTTAAATTGTTTGATGCTGTTCCGGGTGGCTTTATTCCACAGCAAGACAAGCAATATTTAGTGGCTGTTGCACAGTTACCTGATGCGGCAAGCTTAGACAGAACCCAAGAAGTCGTGCAAGAAATGGAAAAAATTGCACTACAAGTCCCCGGTGTTGCAAACACTGTGTCGTTTCCTGGTTTATCTGTAAATGGTTTCACCAATAGCCCAAATAGCGGCATTGTGTTTAATCCGCTTGCACCTTTTGAAGAGCGTCAAGACCCGAGTATGTCTGCAATGGCGATAGCGGCGCAGTTAAATCAAAAATTTGCCGCTATTGATGAAGCGTTTGTCGCGGTGTTCCCGCCACCGCCAATTCAAGGTTTAGGGACTACTGGCGGCTTTAAACTGCAAATTGAAGACCGTGCTAACAAAGGCTTTGAAGCACTCTTTAACAGTTTACAAGCAACCATTACTAAAGCGCAGCAAGACCCTGCATTAATGGGACTTTACTCTAGCTTTAGAATTCAAGTGCCACAAATGGATATCGACATTGACCGAGAGCAAGCGCTTATTCAAGGCATTCCTCTTGATGAAGTATTTAATGCCTTACAAGTCTATTTAGGTTCTGTGTATGTGAATGACTTTAACTTGTTTGGTCGTACTTATCAGGTAAATGCGCAAGCTGATGCTGATTACCGTCAAGATCCAGAGCAAATTTTGAATCTAAAAGTACGTAACCGTATGGGTGAGATGGTGCCATTAGGTTCTGTATTAACGGTCACACCAACAACAGGCCCAGATCGTGTGATGCACTATAACGGTTATCCTACAGCTGAACTAAATGGTAGCCCAGCACCAGGTTATAGCTCAGGCCAAGCACAGCAAGCTATTGAAGCAATCCTTGCAGACACACTCCCCAATGGGATTGAGTTTGAATGGACAGAAGTAACCTATCAGCAAATATTAGCGGGTAACACCATGGTGTATGTTTTCCCACTTGTTGTATTGCTTGTGTTCATGGTACTTGCGGCGCAATACGAGAGCTTGAGATTACCACTTGCTATTATTCTGATTGTGCCTATGACTATTTTCTCGGCCTTGTTAGGTGTGTGGTTTGTGGGTGATGACAACAATATCTTCACACAAATCGCACTAATCGTACTGGTTGCGCTAGCAAGTAAAAACGCCATTTTAATGGTTGAGTTTGCACGAGATCAGCATAAAACGGGAATGTCTCATCTTGAAGCCATTATTAAAGCGTGTCGCTTACGACTTCGCCCAATTCTAATGACATCAATTGCTTTTACGGCAGGTGTTGTACCTCTTGTTCTTGCCACTGGTGCAGGTGCTGAGATGCGTCACGCTATGGGGAACGCGGTATTCTCAGGCATGATTGGTGTAACCGTGTTTGGCTTATTGTTTACCCCGGTGTTTTATATGTTAGTAACGAAAAAATCGCAGAAGGAGCAACACGATGCATAAGCCTTTTGATGTAATCATTAAAAAAGGCAAACTTGTAAGTGCAATGCTGTTAGCCGGTGTATTGGCAGGCTGCGCACAAAGCGTAGACATACAAGAGCAGCAAGTTAGCCTGACACAATTTGTCAGTGATACACAAATTGGTGCACAAAACGAAGGTGCGAGCGAGAATAACTGGTGGCGTCGTTTAGATTCAGCGCAGTTAGACAATTTAGTGACTGATGCATTAGCAATGAATCACGACTTAAAAACCAGCCAACTTCAACTTGATGCAGCCATAGCTCGTTTAGGTGCAGCCCGTGCGGATTATTATCCGCAGGGCAGCTTAAGCGTAATCGCACAACGCAGTAGCTTAGATGGCGCTATTACGCGCCAATCAAACGCGGGTGTTAATGTAAATTGGCAGCTTGACTTATTTGGTCGAATTACAGCTTTAGTGGATGCTGCGAATGCTGGCGCACTAAATCAAGCCGAGCAGTTAAGGGCATTGCAGGTTGAAGTGGTTTCAGCGGTAGTGCAAGGCTATGTAAGCTATCAAGGTAATGTGCAAAAACAAGCGATTATTGAGATGCAAATCGAGGCGTTAGAGCAAAGTATTGATGTGCTGAGAGCAAGAGTTGAAGAGGGCGTTGCCAATGAGTTGGACCTTAATCGTACCCTTGCTCAGTTAAAGCAGCAACAAGCGCTTATTCCTGAGCTTAGTTACTTGCAATATCGCGACTTAGCAACCCTTGCGGTGCTAACTGGCCGACTTGCAAGCGACATAACGCTGATTGAAGAGTCTGAATTATTGAGCCGCGATTTTAGCGTGTCGTTTTATAAAGCGAGTGAAGCAATGGCACTCAGACCGGATATTACCAGTGCCTTGTATCAGTTCAGTCAAGCTTATTCACTCAGTGTGGCAGCCTCTAAAGCGCTTCTGCCTGATATTAGCCTAGCAGGGTTTGCAGGTGTGGTGAGTTTAACCAGTAATGGTTTAGACGATACCGTGCAACAATGGCAAGTGACGCCAAAAGTTGAATGGTCATTACTCAGCTATCCTGCATTATTGGCTCAACGAGACGCACAGCAATTTTTAAGCGAAGCGGCTTACAGCGACTATCAAAGTAAAGTACTAAAAGCGATAAGCGAAAGTGAACTTACCTTGCAACGCTTAGTCAAACAACAGCAACAACTTGATTTTGCTAATCAGCGTTTTAATTATGCGAATAAAGCATTTGAACAAGCTCACGCTATGTATGAAGAAGGACAAATTCCTTACTTAGAGTTGTTAGATGCGAGACAGGATGTTTTAATAGCGCAAGAAAATGCTGTTGATTCAACTATTGCATCTGTCCAGGCCAAGGTAAGCGCATATAACGTGTTTAACGGTCGTTGGAGCTTTGAACTTAACAATCTTTAACCCAGAGTATTAAATGTCACATATTCAACAAACTACAGATCTTCCGTCAACAATGCGCGCGCTAGCAGTGGTTGAGCCCAATGACGCTATTACGTTATCTGAGCTTTCTGTGCCAGTACCGAGTCCTGAAGGGAACGAACTTTTGATTAAAGTTGAATATGTGGGCTTAAACCATGTTGATGCTAATTTTGCAAAACAAGGTTTTTGTAAATGGCATTACCCGCATGTATTAGGCCATGATGCTGTTGGGGTGGTTGTTCAGGCAAATAAAGGTGTATTCCCTGGTGTTGGTGCACGCGTTGTATGGCACGCCAGTCTTGGCGACCAAGGTGTGTTATCTGAATACACAACGGTGCCAAACTATGCTGTATCGGTTGTGCCAGATAACGTATCACCTGCAGACGCTGCAACCTTACCTTGTTCAGGTATGACGGCATTAATTGCCCTTGATAAGTTGCAGCTGAGCGAAGGGGATTCACTGTTTATTGATGCTGGTGCTGGCGGAGTTGGCCAATTTGCTATTCAATTTGCTAAGCAACGTGGTGCAACGGTGTTTACCACCGCCAGCAAACACAATCATAAGTTACTTAAGCAATTAGGTGCAGATGTCGTGTTTGATTATAAAGACCCTAAACTTGAAGATAAAATTCGTCGTGAACTAGGGCCGCAAGGCTTTGATGCTGTTCTTGATTGTATTGGTGGTGATACTACCATTCGTAACGTTGAACTAATGCGCTTTTGTGGCCATATTGCATGCTTAAACGAACTCCCGAAATTCGAACAAGAACTGATGTTCAGACGCGCACCTAATATTGGTATTGTGTCGCTTGGTGGGGCTTGGCTTGCTAATAGCTTATGTGCACAGCAAAAGTTAAGTTTTATGGGCAATTTATTACTCGATAATGCAGCGCGTGGTGAGATAAAACTGCCACAAATCCATGCCGTTGACTTTAGTGCCCAAGCGGTTTCTGATGCACTGAATAAACAACTTGCTGGTGGCTTCACTGGGAAACAAGTTGTGCAAGTAAGCGGTTAAACTTGCATACTCACTGCCCAGTCATTTTGTTTGATGGTCAGTGTAATCTGTGCCATTTTTGTGTACGTTTTATTCTTCGCTTTGATAAACAGATAACCTTTAAGTTATGCCCAATGCAAAGCGATAAAGGTGAGCGTTTATTAAAAGCGCATGAAGTTAAAGATCCTCTTTCCTCAATGTTAGTGATTGATAAAAACCAGCTATATAAACAAAGTGATGCTGTGTTATTTATCGCAAATGAATTAGGGTTTCCATTCTCAATTGCTAAAGTGTTTTATCTGCTCCCAAAGGGCTTTCGCGATCATATTTATGATTGGGTAGGTCGTAATCGCTATCGTATTTTTGGTAAACAAACTCAGTGTAAGTTACTGAGCGAAAAACAAAAGCAGCATTTTTTATAAACATTTAAAGTAAAGCTTGCTATTCTCATTATTGGGAACAAACAAAAATAATAAGAATATGAACATTCTCTTTCTAATCCTTTGCACGTTTTACATTGCTTTACTGCTATTTATGCCTGCATTATCTCAACCCTCTATGGCGGTATTTAAAGCATTGCCTATCGGTGTGTTGATTGTGATGGTGTTAAAAGCACGCAATCAGATACAAAATCGCATTTTGATCACGCTATTATTAGCACTTAGCTTTTCGACACTAGGTGATGTGCTACTAGCCCTTGATACAGGGCAGCTTTTTATAGGCGGTTTAGCGGCATTCTTTGTAAGTCACGCTTTTTATATCATTACCATGTTACCAATTAAACACTGGCGAATAGAAGTCGTATTACTTTATCTCTTTTTTGCAATCATCGTTTTTTGCTTATTCTATCCAAACCTGAATGACATACTCATTCCCGTGCTTTTTTATATGTTGGTGCTCACCATAATGGCAAGCCTTACTTGGATGACGGATAAATCGAACGGTTTTTTAGTCTTAGGTGGGGCAGTGTTTGTTGTATCAGACTCTATTCTTGGCCTTAATCGTTTTTATTTTGAAATTGTGCATGCAGATATCGCAATCATGTGTAGTTATTATTTAGCGCAATTTTGTTTGATTAAAGGGTTCTTACCGGCAATAAGCAAACAGAAATAGCCGCAGTGGCTCAGTTTAGTTTGTCGTGATAAAATATCTGCGTTTTAATTTTCGAGATACCCCATGGCCAATACAGCACATGCATTGCATATTTTAGTTAAACATAAAGAGCAAGCTGAAGATATCATTAAGCAACTTAAAAAAGGGGCTAAGTTCCAGACCCTCGCTAAAAAATATTCAACGTGTCCGTCAGGTAAAAAAGGCGGGGATTTAGGCGAATTTAGACGCGGGCAAATGGTACCGCAGTTTGACAAAATTGCATTTAGCGGCGAGATCCTTGAACCGCATTTAGTGAAAACCCGCTTTGGTTGGCATGTAATTAAAGTGCTATACAGAACCTAAAGTTTAAAGCCTTAGCATTTAAATCATTATTGGACAGAAATGAGTTTTAGTCGACGGGCGGTTCTGTGCCAGAAGCGGACGGTGGTAACGGCCGCCACAAACGCGATCAGCGTGTTGCGAAATGAGCCGCGCAGCGGCGTTTAAATGGCGCTTATTATGTGTTTTGGGCACTTAATTTTTTCCCTTTGAGATAGCACCATATAAAAGTTAAAACACAGGTGGCTTTAAGAGCCAATAGTTCCAACGGTTTCCACCATGCTCCTGTCTCAGCTTCGATTATGTCTGATACGCCAAATAGAGTGAATGCAACCGTAGCTACCAGCAAAAGCGTTAGCCAACGATTATCTCTGCGCCTAATGACAGCAGTAATTAGCATCCCTAAGCCAATACTGAACCATAAGCCAGCTTCAATATGGTTGAATGTTTCTATGGTCATAATTTACACATAACGCCGCGTTAAGGGGTGAACAACGCCAACCACCTAACCTAAGCCATTGTGTCGTAATCACTTAAACCGATTCAAACTAAAAATGCCAAGCGTTGTGAATCCCTCTTAAACGCTTTGTTATGCATATTTTCTCCTATTCGTGTGGATGTTTAGGAAATTGTTTTGCGCGGTCTCCAATTTTAAACCAATGTGGCTTTTCCGAAACAAACTCATGAAATTGATTTTCTATTTCAAACTCAGTATCTAAGCAATTAGCATTGATTGGAAACGAATCCATTTCAGATAGAACCTCACCAAGAGAAGTCCCACAAACTGAACAAAAACATCTGTCGTATTCATATGGCGGCTGAGCTTTAAACGTAGCTATTTTATCTCGACCTGTAGTTATCTTAAACTTATCAGACTTAACAAAAACTAATGAACTCGCACCAACTTTACGACAACGACTACAATGGCACATACCCATCATACTTGGCTTTTCAACTAATTCGAATTGAACCGAGTTACAACAGCAGCTTCCTTTAATCATCTTGATCCCTTTTATAAACGCAGTTTGTTTAACAAGATAATAGCACTAGCTGTATATATGTACAGGTTAAATTATGCATAACATGTTTATAGCGAGCGAATCGCACGTTTTTCTACCACTGCGTCGCTCGCTTTTCTGAATGACTCATTTGTAACAAACTTCTTAACTAATTGCCATTACTACTAAAATGCAGTAGTCCTAGCTTTTGCCTCAGGACAAAAACGAGCGATTGTGTTGCTTTCCTGACTATGCAAGCAATATACCTTGACGAAATAGAAAAGCAATTGTGAACGGCCGAAGTTCACTATTTTTAGAAATTCTCCTAAACACGTCTTGGGGCAGAAGCGAGTTGCGGCTTATGGTCAGGTTTTGGCACAGGCTTGTCCTTTGACTCCAACTCCATTTTATCCAAAAATGTGTTGTTACAAAGAACTCAAAACATGTAAAAAAAGCGCCTAGGGCGCTTTTTTAATATCAACTAGCTTAATTTAGTGTGGGTTGCACATCTAGCCCATAACCAAACATAACTGCGATTACCAGTACTATTGATGCGGCAGCCATTAGTTTGATAAGCAGTGGTAAACAGAATCTAAACCAATGGCCGTAGGGTACGCCAGCCATACCTAAAATACCCATAAGTACGGCATTGGTAGGAATGATCATATTTGAGAACCCATCACCAAATTGGTAAGCAAGTACAGCAACTTGACGTGGCACACCGACTAAATCTCCTAGTGGTGCCATTAGTGGCATCGTGACATAAGCTTGACCAGAACCTGATGGAATAAATGTATTTAATACAGTTTGAATCACTAACATGCCAATCGCTGATATTTCGGCAGATACATAAGACAACGGTAACGACATGCCATGCACTAAACTATGCAGAATCTGACCATCCTCTAAAATCAGCGCAATACCCCTTGCAACACCAATCAAAATTGCGGTTGTTACTAGGTCTGACACCCCCTCAATAAATTTATTGGCCGCTTCATCAGCAGATAACTTGCCTAAAATGGCTACAACGACACCCCATGCGATAAAAACACCACCTAGCTCATATAAATACCATCCTTTTGATGCGATACCCCAAACAGCAATCGCAAGGGTAATAATAAAGCTGCCTAAAATAAGTTTATGGCGAAGAGCAAGTGTTGGGTAACTTGCAGCCGTTTGATTTTCAAGCGGGCAAGGTACACCTATCATCATCGACTTAGACGGATCATTGGCCACCATTTTGGTGTATTTCCAAACATGATGAAAACCGATAAGAACAAATGGAATGAAGATGGCTAAACGTAACCATAGGCCAGAGTAAACAGGAATACCTGCAATTTGTTGCGCTATTAATACGGTGAAGGGGTTAAATGCCGATACACCATACCCAATACCATAGCCTGCGACTATCATACCGACTGCGGTCATCGCATCGAGGCGCATTGCTTTACAAAGCGCAACTAAAATAATAACAAACGGGATGTACTCACCTGCAGTACCAATACTGCTCGATGCAAGTGCAAAGCAAAATACCACCATAAATATTAAACGCTGTGGTTTTTCACCGTGGCGCTCAAGTAAGCGACCGATTAGTGCATCAACAGTACCTGTTGCGCGCGCTATGGCTAATACACCCCCGACGATTAATACAAAGAAAATTACATCTTGTGCCGCTGCAAAAGCGCGAGGAATTGCTTGTAATAAATCCCAAGGAGTTAAATAGTGACGTTCTGATACTGTTTGATAAGTACCCGCAACGACCATTTCTCGGCCTGAGTCACTGAGTGTTGTGCTGAAGAAACCCTGTGGTACGAGCCATGTTGCGATTAAAGCAATGACCATCATACTGAGTAGTAAAATTAGCGTGTGGGGAACTTTAAAATGCAAACCCATTTATTCTCCATAATATTTTTATAGGTAAAATTCTTGAAATAATACCATGGCTTAGACAAAAAAGGTGACCGAAAAGTAAGCGTATTGTGAACTAATGTAATATGTGAAGCGCATAAAGACAGGGAAAGAGGCAGGCCACAATACAGTGGCCTGAATAAAACTTATTTACCTAAGCCAAACGGGTCATCAATGCTGTGTGCCGGTTCTGTAAACCAACATGGGCCCGATTCTGTCATGTAAAAGTGATCTTCTAATCGAATACCAAATTCGTCAGGAACAACAATCATTGGCTCGTTACTAAAGCACATACCCTTAGCAAGTTTAGTTGTATTACCCCCAACTAAATAAGGCCATTCATGAATATCTAAACCAATGCCATGACCTGTTCTGTGAGGACATCCCGGTGTTTGATAGTCTGGGCCCATACCATTAGCTGCGAGATATTGCCGTGCAGCATCATCAACCGAGCCGCAACTAGCACCAATTTTAGCGGCGTTGAATGCAGCTAATTGTGCATTTTTTTCATGTTGCCAGAACTCACGTTGGCGTACAGTTGCATCTCCAAAGACATAAGTACGTGTAATATCAGATAAGTAATCATGTACTTTACAACCTGTATCAATCAACACCACATCCCCTTTTTTAAGGGTTTGTGGGTTCTTTACACCATGCGGGAAAGACGACGCTACACCAAATAATACAATGCAGAAATAGTTTCCTGGTGCGCCTACTTTTTGGTGTGCTTTTTTAATAAAGGCTTCGACTTCGGTGGTTGTTATCCCTTCGTAGAGCATACTTGCAGTGGCTTTATGAACTTCAAGAGTCATATCCATAGCACGTTGCATAAGAGCAAGCTCATTCGCTGATTTATGCATACGGCAATGCGCTGTAACACATTGGGCATTAATGATGTTGTAATGGCTGTTGGCTTTATTTATCCCATCATAAATAAAGAATTGCGCGCTTTCATCTATACCAATCGTAGCATTTTTATCGATACCCATTTCACACATTACATCAACACACAATTGATACGGGTTTTCATGCTCTTGCCAGCCGCGTATTGGGCCGTCAATCACCATAAAATCATTTAAACTACCAATTTCAAAATAAGGGGCGATGTATTCAACATTGCCTTTCGCAGGTAAAATAGCGCCAACTAAACGTTCACTTGCATACCAACGCATTCCAGTAAAATAAGCAAGGTTAGTTCCTGCATTCAGATAAATTGCGTCTATATTATTGGCTTGCATATAGGCTTGCGCTGCGCTGATGCGGGCTAAAAATTCATTACTTTGTATCGGGGTTAAATCTGTCGTCATATCTGATAAAGAAGCCAGAGCTTGCTCTGGTGACTGAATACCGATGCCATATGTTGTCATTGTTTACTCCTTGGTTTTTTCACATTGTGACCTGAGTGTGTAACTGGATGCAAATTCACTGCGACTAATCGCATCTAATTCGTTTTTAAATCGAATGCTGCTAGCATGCGCAAAAAATAAGGAGTGATGATGCAAGCAAACTACCTACAAAGACAAGCTGAATTTAAAGCCCGACTCGAACAGCAAGGCTATAGCGCCATGTTAGTTCTTGGTCATGAAAATATTCGTTACTTAAGTGGTTTTAGTGGCAATGCCGCCTACGCATTGATCACAAAGAACGACTGTATACTGATAACCGATTATCGCTACCATCAGCGTGCTATTGCAGAGACTTCGGGGTTTGATGTGGTGTGCCGCGACCGTGATACTGAAAGTCTTGGTGACTGCATCAACCGTCATTTAGCTGCTAAAAGTCATGTTGCTTTTGATGCAAGTTATATCACAGTAGCAGTATGGCAAGATGTAGAAAAAGCGCTAAGTAATCACACCTTAGCCCCGGTTACTGGTCTTATAGAACAGCAAAGACGTGTTAAAGATGCTTGGGAAGTTGAGCAGATTAAAGCGGCTGCAGCAATCGCGGATCAGGCTTTGGCAGAGACTTTACCTTACTTCAAAGAAGGGGTTACTGAGCGTGATTTAGCCTTAGAACTTGAATACCGAATGCAGAAGCTAGGATCCGAAGGCATGTCTTTTGCCACTATTATGCTATTTGCTGAACGAACAGCGCTGCCGCATGGTAATCCGTCTTCACAGGTGTTAAAACACGGCGACTTTATCACCCTTGATTTTGGGGCTGTGGTGAACGGATACCGCTCCGATATGACACGAAGCTATATACTAGGTGAGGCATCAGATAAACAAATATCGATTTACAAAGCTGTCGAAGAGGCGCAACAAGCATCACTTGCGCTTGTTAAGCCCGGTATCAACTGTTTGGCGTTAAATGCGGCATCACAGCAAGTATTAGATGATGCAGGATATGGAGAGTATGCAGGTAAAGGACTCGGGCATGGGCTAGGGCTTTTCTTACATGAAGTGCCTTTTATTAATACCTTGACTGATTACACCCTTGAGGTTGGTAATGTGATAACCATAGAACCTGGCATCTATATACCAGGTTATGGTGGGGTGCGTTTAGAAGACGATATCGTCGTTACTGACACAGGATACGAAGTATTAACGCACGCACCTAAGCCATTTATTATCTAAGCCACTATTTTTTAGCGTACGCTAAGCGGGCAAGTCGTTCAGTCGTGTGATAACTGTCGAGCCCGCTTACTGCGACGGTCTCTAACGATTCGATATCGACAAACCCATCGTTGTCTATACTGTGTTCATCAAGGTGAATAGCAGTAATTTCACCAATAATGAGTTCGGTGCCATTGATTTCAAGGTGGTGGTGCTCTTTTAACTCAACGCCATATTTAAGCCGGCTGTCTTTCACGTAAGGGGCTTTGAAGTCAGCGAGATATTCTGCTTCTAAACCCGTCGCAATAAACTCAGATTCCGCTTTATCATAGCGTGCAGATGTTTGGTGTGCCTGTTGATAAATTGTTTTATTAACGTGGTTAATCGTATAAAACCCCGTCTCTAAAATGTTTTCTAATGTATGTCTAGGCACAGAATGTGGACGGATTATCATGCCTACCAACGGCGGGTGTGCGCCTAAATGAAACACTGAGCTGACAATGGCTAAATTTGTATGCCCTTGATTATCTTGTGTGCCAATTAAATTAGCACTTTTGAACCCCGATAAACTATTAATGAAATGGGCTCGGTATCGACTGTCTAAATTTTCAATGGTGTTTTTTGAAAAGTACATAATTTTCCTTGTTACCAATCAATGGTTTTTCCCTGCCAATCAATGTAAGCAGGATTATCTAACTGAGATAAAAAATGAGTATCTGCAACAAACTTATAAAGCTGCTTAGCAACAAATTCTGGTGTAAAAAGCTTATCTGCTGGGACATTGGCTTGAAAAGGTTTAGATAAAGGTGTGTCTGTTGTACCAGGATGAAAGAGCACACAGTGGTTATGTTGAAAACGACGTTTGATCTCAATCGCAGCCGATTTAAACAGCATGTTAAGTGCAGCCTTTGAGGCACGATAACTGTACCAGCCACCCAGTTTATTATCAGAAATGCTGCCGACACGGGCACTCAGTGCACAGATAACACTCGGTGTTTTACGGTTAAGCAAAGGTACAAAAGCATTAACGCAAGCAATCGGTAATAATGCATTCGTTTTCATACTGTCGATGAAGTGTGCCTGCGATATGTCTGATAATTTACGCTCTGGAGCATGATCCGAATTATGCAACATGCCATTGAATATCACCAGTTGCGACAACGGGGTGTCGTAGCGTGCAAGCTCAGTTGCCACAGCTGCTAAACTGGCATCACTGTAATCAGTGATAAAGTGCTGATGGCGCACATTATGTTGAGTTGTGCTATTAAAACTATTGTCAAAATCACTTCTGCTCAGAGTCACAATGATGGCATCGGTTAATTCATTGTGTAGCTCATTAAAGTAGGCTTTTGCGATATCACTGCTTGCGCCAGATAAAATAATTAGTTGCATTTTTAGCTCGATTCTAAATTTTTTAAAAAATATTTTTTCTCGTTCAACATAAAAAAATCGCTTAAGAATGGGCCGTTTTTTATTCTTAAACTAAAAACGAAAGACATAATTCAACATCTAAAAGCTTTACCAACTGTTTTTTGAACACGCCTTTATTTACACGGATTTTGCCTAAAATATTGGTAAGTCCATTTTACCAATTGAATGGATAAAATATGGTTTGTTAAGGCTAAGCTGCATAATTATTACGCTTTTATGTTTATATATTGGTTATTCTTTTTTACGAACATGTTAGAAAATTCGATCTATTAAATTGACGCTGACAATGATATTAATAGAAAGGATCAGTATTTTGTAGGCGTTTTGCTTAGCAAAATACTGTGCAGTAAGTACTTTCAACTTAGTAAAAGAAAGGAGTATGAGAATGAGTGAACAATACGCTGCACTTCGCGGTAATGTTAGCATGCTTGGACAAATGTTGGGTCAAACGATTAAAGATGCACAAGGACAAGCCATTTTAGATAAAGTAGAAGAAATTCGCGCTTTATCTAAATCGTCACGTAGTGGTAATGAAGCCGACAGACAGGCCCTTATTGATGTACTACACGCTCTCACAGACGAAGAACTATTACCGGTTGCACGCTCATTTAATCATTTTTTGAACCTTGCTAATGTTGCCGAACAATTTCATACTGTGTCACGCTTTAATGATGTTGGCTTTTGCCAACTTAATCCTCTCACTCAAACATTAAAAGCGTTAGCAACTGCGGCAAATCAAGGCCACATTGATATTAATCATTTAGCCGAAACTCTCTCAAAACTCCACATTAATTTAGTGCTCACCGCGCACCCTACAGAGGTGACGCGTCGTACTATGATTAACAAACACGTTGAGTTAAGTGATTGCTTAGCGTCATTAGAGCGCAAAGACAATCTACCTACAGAGCGTGCAGAACTTCTTAACCGTATAGAGCAGCTAATAAGCCAAGCATGGCATACGGATGATATTCGACGTTCACGCCCGACCCCTATTGATGAAGCAAAATGGGGCTTTGCCGTGATCGAAAACAGTCTATGGCATGCTGTGCCACGTTTTCTGCGTGAATTTACTGATGAGGTTAAATCTGAACTCGATTTAAGCTTACCAATTGATTACAGCCCGATAGAGTTTACATCGTGGATGGGCGGCGACCGTGACGGAAACCCATTTGTCACCGCTGAAGTGACGCAACAAGTGCTTGACCACGGTCGTTGGATGGCTCTCGATTTATATTCTCGTGATATTGAAACCCTGAGTAACGAACTATCAATGTCAGATGCAAGTGATGAGCTCATTGCGCTGGCAGGTCAAGAATTCGAACCATACCGTGCGGTGCTGAAAAACTTAAAAAATCAGATTGCTGAAACAGTTACGCACCTTGGTGCAAAAATTAAGCGTAAACGTACAGATTCTGAGGATTTAATTACCGACATAGCACAAATAAAACATCCCATTGAAGTGTGTTATCGCTCGTTAATTAAAACCAACATGCGAGTGGTTGCTGACGGTTTATTACTTGATGTGTTACGACGCATAAATAGCTTTGGTTTACGCCTAGCTAAGCTAGATGTACGTCAAGATTCGTCGCGCCACAGTGATGTGTTTTCTGAGTTAACACGCTATTTGGGCTTGGGCGATTATCACCAATGGCAAGAGGACGATAAGCAAGCTTTCTTACTTGCTGAGTTAAATTCGCGCAGACCGCTTATTCCTAAGCATTGGAAACCGAGTCCCGATGTTCAAGAAGTGCTAGATACCTTTGATGTTATTGCTGCACAAGATGCGCACACCTTCGGTTTATATATCATTTCTATGGCACGCACTGCGTCTGATGTATTAGCTGTGCAACTGCTTCTAAAAGAAAGTGGTTGTAAGTTTAAATTACCCGTGGCTCCTTTATTTGAAACGTTGGATGACTTAAATGCGGGTAAAGATGTTATCGAGTGCCTACTTGATAACACTTGGTATCGTGGTCATATACAAAACCAACAAAATGTCATGATTGGCTATTCAGATTCTGCGAAAGATGCGGGCATGATGGCTGCTGGCTGGGCACAGTACGAAGCCATGGATAAACTTGTTCAACTTGCTGAGCAACGTGGCATTGAGTTGGTATTGTTCCATGGACGAGGTGGCACCGTGGGACGCGGAGGCGCTCCTGCGGCGCAAGCACTGCGTTCTCAACCACCGGGTTCATTAAAAGGGGGACTGCGTGTTACTGAACAAGGCGAGATGATCCGCTTTAAGTTTGGTCTGCCTGCCGTTGCGCTACAAAGTCTTAATATTTATGCTGGTGCAGTGCTTGAAAGTAATTTGTTACCGCCTCCTGAGCCTAAGAGTGAATGGCGTGATGTGATGCAGCTTATTAGCGCCGAGTCATGTGAGCATTACCGCGATGTGGTTCGTCATGATGAAAACTTTGTTCCCTATTTTAGAATGGCGACGCCAGAGCAAGAGCTTTCAAAATTGCCATTGGGTTCACGCCCTGCGAAACGAAACCCACATGGCGGGGTAGAAAGTTTGCGTGCAATCCCATGGATTTTTGCATGGAGCCAAAACCGCCTAATGTTACCGGCTTGGCTTGGCGCATTAAGAGGTTTACAAGCTGCACTAGATAAGTACGGTATTGAAACCTTGCATGAAATGAGTTTGCAATGGCCATTTTTCCGTGCGCGTTTAGAAATGCTAGAAATGGTATTTAGTAAGGCGGATAGCTGGTTAAGCGCACACTATGATGATGCGTTAGTGACAGATCAATATAAACCGCTCGGTGTGAAGTTACGCCAAGAACTTAATGAAGCAATTGAATTGGTTCAATCATTGAGTCCACAAAAAAGTTTACTTGCTGATCAACCGTGGATCAAAGAGTCTATTGCTTTGCGTAACCCGTACACCGATCCTCTCAACTTGTTACAAGTCGAATTACTACGTCGCTCGCGTGAAGCAGATGCTAGTTCAGCGGGTGATATTGATAATGCACTCATGATCACCATGACAGGGATTGCTGCGGGTATGCGTAATACCGGTTAATCACTCTTCATCTACTAATCGTACGTCGATTGGTAAGGTAATTATAAACCGTGCGCCGTGATCAGATGACTCGGCGCATATTTTGCCTTTTAAGTTATACTGCACTGCGTTAAAAACAACATTTAAACCCAGCCCCAAATGCTGGCTACCCATATTGGATGTGTAAAAGGGGGTGAAAATTTCTTTAAGAATTCCATCTTTAATTCCTACGCCGTTATCTTGATAGATAATATCAACACACTGCGCATTCTGCTTAATTACAATGTCTACTTTGCCTTCATCACGGTCAATAAACCCATGTTCGCAGGAGTTAATCACCAGTGTTTTTAAAACATCACCTAAAATAGAGGGGTAAGACATAATCGTGACATCATCACCACTCACTTCGTAATAAATATGTTTTCCTAGATAGATACTCAGCGGTTCTAATCGGTCGTGCATATACTCAAGAAGCACAATATTTGACATCGGTTTATCAAGATTAATAGAGACATTGAGCGATTTAAATTCTTCAACAATGCTGGCGAGTCGATTAACACTACTGATCACCAACTCTTTTGCACTGCTGGTATCATTTATAAACTCGTGGAAATGCTTGCTGGTTAAATTCCGGTTTTCAAACTTATCAGATAAGCCCGTTAAGTATTTATCTATTAGCGAGCTGGCTGTCACAATGGTGCCTATCGGGGTATTTAATTGATGCGCCATGCCTGAGACTAATGACGTAAGCGACGCTATTTTTTCGATTTCTATAAGATGGCTTTGTGTATCGTGGAGGCGTTTGAGCGTGGCTGCGAGTTTATGTTTTTGTCTGTTAATACTTCGTATGGCTATAAATGAGCCGATAATAATCAAGAATAGACACATCGAGATGGCAATTGTTAAATCTTGGAATGCTTTTGCTTTGGTTGCTTTTATTTGCTCTGTTTTGGTTAGTTCAGAAATTCTCACTTCTTTTGCAGCTAAATCAGCTTCGGCTAAGGCTTTGGTTAAATTAACACTTGCCTGACGTTTCAAAGCGACCGTTTGTATGTCGTTGTACTGTTTATAAGCTATCAGTGCATTTTGATAATTGCCTTGTTTTTCATAGAGACTTGCCGTGAATTTTGCGACTTCTAGCTGTGTTTCAAAATGCGTATATTTATCAGAATCGAGATCGATTGATGTGATCAAACTAATTGCGTGTTCAATTTTACCTTGTGCTTCATATGTCGCTGTAAGCGCTAAAATAGCACTCATGTATTCACTGCTTACATCATGCTCTTTTATTAAATCAACGGCGTTTAATAACACGTTTTCAGAGGCTTCTAAGTCACCTAGCAGTCGAAGAATTTTGCCTTTCAGGACTAAACTTATACTCTGGTGTGTGATGTAGTCATGCTTTTCTTGCAAAATGAGTAGCGCATCTAAAACTGCCATCGCTTCATCGTATTTTTTAAGCCCAACCAGTGCGGTCGCAATATTCATTGATGCAAACGATTCGTTGAGTGTTTGATTATTTGTTTGTGCGTAGAGTTTGTAATTTTCGAATGTGGTTAATGCTTCTTTAAAGCGTTCTAATTCTAAGTAGATAAGCGCTATATTGTTTTCGACTTGATAAACAAGAAGTTGATTTCGTTGTCTCGCAAAGGGAATTGCATCGTTATAGTAGTTGAGGGCTTCTTCGTAAAGGCCAAGTCGTGAATAGATTCCACCAGAAAGGTTGTAATACCCATACATTAAACTCTTTTCACTCAGTCGAGAGACCATGCTTTTGTATTCTACCACTGACTGCATCGCATCTTCGAACTGATTGTTTTCAAATAAAAACCAGGTTTTGTAGTTGGTAATCATAACTCTTTGTTCGAGTGAAAAGTCATCTGTTTCGAGTAAAGAGTTGACTAAATTGAGCCCTTCGGTTGGGGAGTGTGCGTAGCTTTCCCTGATTGTATTGCGTATTTTTTCAAACTCATCTGCTGTTTTAACGTTAGCTTGACCCGCAACGGGGAAGCTAAACACCAGCAGACTAAACAAAAATGTAATGAGTACTCTGGCCATGCATGAACTCAATAGATAAAAAATAAAGTATTAATACCAGAATAGTTCATACGTTCGATTTCGTTCAGGTACAAACTGTATATTTTATTAGTAATGTGAATTATCAGAAAAAACGTATTGTTGGTTAGGAAAAATTACAGGTATCTAACAAGTAAACACAACGTGAAATATCGCTACAGATATTTAATTATTATCTAGCACTAAATTATTATTTACTTGTCTGGTCTGACCTATTTTATTGCTAGGTGTTGACTCAGTTGTAGATATCAATAAAATAGCGCGGCTTTCTCATTCAGCCTAGATTAAGCCCATTTAAAAATTACCCACAGACTTTTAGAGTAACTTTATGACCAATGTGTCTACTTGCATCACATATGATGCATCGACGTCGCTTGTAATGATGACGTTAAGAGGGATGGCAAGTGCACAGGATGTGATAAATTTTTACCAAATAGCCCATCAATACTCTTTATTGTATGGATCAGATAAAATTTTGGTCGATGTATCCGAGTTAACCCATAACTTTGAGCCTGCAGACTTATTTACCATTATGCCCGTTGTTGCAAACACTTTAAAGCGAGCTGTAATCGCAATTGTGGTCAGTTTTGATGGGTTTATGCATGACCTGTTTGTGCAAAAGGCCAAGCGTTATAACGTGCATGCAGAAAATTTCGAATGTTTTCAAACAGCAAAAAATTGGCTTATAGAACAGTAATCTCAAAATGTGACATACACACCTGGTTCTACTTTAAAGCTGCAGATAATTAGCCTATTAAATCGGGACATAATTGAGCTTTGCACGCCTTAGAGTCTAGTAATTACGGGCATAACCTTTTACACTGTATAGCCAATTAATAATTATAATTTGTTATGACAGCAAGTAGTAAAGAACTGAGCCAAGAAGCGCTAAATTTAGCGTCATTTAGTTTTTCTTTAGAGCAAAAAACAGCGCTTTTTACTCAGTTAAAGCAGCAGCGCGGTATTCTATTTCAGCGCGATATTATTGCTCTGTGTAATGAGCATAAACTCACAGAAACACAGTTACTTAAAGCGTGTGTACCCGTTGCGAGTTTATTTTCTGTTGCGCCTATATCGCAATTTTATGTCGGTGCAATTGCACTGGGTATTAATCAGCAAGGCGAAACTCAGTTCTATTTTGGTGCGAATGTTGAGTTCACCCATCAAGCATTAAGTTTAGTTGTTCATGCAGAGCAGTCAGCGATAAATAATGCCTGGCTAAATGGGGCAAAATCAGTCATTAAAATTGCAATTAGTGATGCGCCGTGTGGTTATTGCCGCCAGTTCATGAATGAGCTAGATACAGCCGATTCGCTTGAGATACTCCTACCAGAAAAGCACTTTAGTTTGCATGACTTACTGCCTAATGCGTTTGGTCCTAAAGACTTAGGTAATGAAATAAGTCTTATGTCGCAGTCAGCGAGTACGCATCAATTTTCAGGTATTAGTAACGCGTGTGATGCAACACTCATTAAAACAGCATTAAATGCCTACGTGCCTTATACGGGGAATTTTAGCGCCGTTAAAATTAGTACGTATCACGATGGTGATTTTTATGGCAGTTACGCAGAAAATGCGGCATATAGCCCCAGTTTGTCACCTTTACAAAGTGCGTTGAGCCAGTTTTACCTTAGCGGATTAAGTTTTGACGATCAGACGGTTAAGTCAATCACTTTACTTGAGACAGAGGGCGCGAAAAATCAATTAGAGGTGGCGAAAGCAGTGCTGGCAAGCTTTGAAAACCCACCAGCATTTGAATACATTACAGCGGCTTTAATTAAGTAATAGTTTGGCCGCTTCAATGACGACGGCGACCGACTTTTTCTCGATCTCGCCGTGGTCTACATTAGGGATTTCTTGCTTAGTTCTATTTACTAATACCCCAGCTACACAGGCTGCTCTGAGGCCTAAAGCAGCACACATAGTAAAGAGTGTTGCCGATTCCATTTCATAATTCATGACACCAAGTTTTTGCCACTCTTCACAACTACCTTGCAAAGCACGTGGTACATAACCTGAATAGGTATCGTAGCGTTCTTGCCCAGGATAAAATGTATCACTCGATGCCGTAATACCAATATGATAATTGATGGCTAAGTTATCGCAGGCATTAACCATTGCTCGTGTGGCAAAAAAATCAGAAACCGCAGGGTAACTTAACGGGGCAAAGTGTTGGCTTGCTCCATCTAAACGCACAGACGCTTGGCTAATTAAAATGTCACCTTCGTTAATATGTGGTTGAATGGCTCCGGTTGTCCCAATGCGTAAAAAAGTATCAACACCCAGTTGTGCTAATTCTTCTACAGCGATTGATGTCGAAGGTCCACCAATGCCAGTCGAACATACCACAACGCTGTGGCCATTTAGTTCACCACGATAAACATGAAATTCACGGGTTTTTGCTAAGCATTCAGGGTTATCAAGAAAGGTTGAAATACGCGCTGAGCGGTCAGGATCGCCCGGAACGATTGCCAGAGTGGCACCTTTTAAGTCGTCACGTGAGAGTCCTAAGTGAAATACCTTTTCCATTTTTGAACCTTATTTTTATCTAAAGCGTAATACTTAAATCATCTGCTTGTAAAGTACAGGACAGATGTCCTATTTAAGGTGAAGGTTGCAAGAATCGAACAGATAACCTAAACCTAAAGATGTAATGATAAAAGAGGATATATTATGCCTGCGTCATCTTCTATGAGTAAACATCAACAATTTGCCCGCTGCTTAGAAAGTTCACACGTATCAGCCTCGGCGCCTTTTCACTGGTTGTCTTTGGCGTTTAAAGATATCGCTAATGCACCCATATTAAGTTTAGTTTATGGTTTAGTGTTCACCCTAATACCCGCTACGATTATGTACTTTGTGTATCAATTTGATACCCATCTTGTGATTTTACCGGCTGTTGTTGCCTTTGCATTAATTGGTCCTGCATTTGCGGCAGGCCTATATGATGTTGCTTGGGAGCTTGAAAAAGGGCATAAGCCAACTTTATTTCATAGTTTAAAATCAATGTTTAGAAACCCTGCCGGTGAATGGGGATTTGCTTTTTTACTCATGGTGATAATGATAGTGTGGATGCGATTAGCTGCACTTATCCATGCCTTGTATCCAAACGTTGTAAACCCTAGCTTTGAGCAATTATCGGCATTTTTAACCCTAGGCACGATTGTCGGTGGTATTTTACTTGTTACTGTGTTTGCCATTTCGGCCTTTACACCGCAAATTATGATGGAGCGTCGTGTGGACTTGATGACGGCGGTCATCTCGTCTATTAACGCCGTTAAAACAAACGCGGCAGCAATGATTGTGTGGGCTGGGTTAATACTGTGCTTGGTATTTGTCGGGTTTATCACTGGCACGGCCGGTTTTATTGTCATTATGCCTTTACTTAGCTATGCAAGCTGGCATGCGTATATTGCGGTGATCAAGACTAAGAAACCGCGAGGTTACGAATAATGAGTATTCACTCTGCATGAATATAAATCTAGTGCAGTAATCTCACCGATTGCTGCACTATTTGACTTTAACTTAACGCATGTTATACCTGCCTCATTAGATTGTTTATTTAATTCATAAGCAAATTCAACTTTTCTGTTTGAGAAAATAAATCTATTAAATTCAATGAGTTGTTTTTTCTAATTTTCATACGCTGTTTAATACTAGGCTTATCTAGTTTTGAACTTTGTGCTAAATGCATAAATTTTTGTTAGCGCATGATTATGCAGATAATTATCAGCGGAGTAGATATGAGTAACACACAAAAAGCATTCCACGAAAAATTAAGTCACTGCCTTTGTCCACCAGGAGACGGTGTTTTTACGGTTAATACAGCTAAAGAGCGTAAAGATGCCCTTCGTACCAAGCTTTATGGCCAAACAGAAAATGTTGATGTGCTGTGGAAAGAATCACTCGAGACATTAGCAGACTCTGAGCATAAAGCCGTTATTTTAGGGATTAGTTCAGATTGTGGCGGTGGTATTTTACGTGGGGCCAATTGGGGACCACTATTTTTACGTTCGACATTAATTGATCAACAGCCTCAAGCACGTGCTTTTGATTTAGGTGATGTGCGTGTTATTCCACATTTATTGCATGATAAATATTTGAACGATGCAACGATTAGTAACTGTCAAAAAGCGTTGTATGCTGACGAAAATAGTGAATATCATGTTTCACCACTTTCTATTACAGAAGATGTATGTGATGGCTTTTATGCACACTACCCAGAAAAAGGGATTTTTGGAATAGGGGGCGACCATTCAATTAGTTACCCGTTAACCAAAGCGTATTTAAAAGCAAAACGCGATGCAGGTAAACGCACTGCTATTATTCATTTTGATGCGCACACCGACCTATTAGTTGAACGACTAGGGATTGATTTGTGTTTTGGCTCGTGGTGCACACATATTCTTGAGTATTTACCCGCTCCGCGTAATTTGATCCAATTTGGTATTCGTTCAAGTGGCAAACCAAAAGCGCATTGGGAATCAACATTCGGTGTGAAACAGCATTGGGCGCATGAAATAATCGAACGCGGCGCAAAAGCGGTTGCAGATGAGGTTATTGCACAACTTAAAGCAGACAATATTGATGAGCTATACGTGAGCTTCGATATAGACGCGCTTGATGAAAGTTTCGCTTCGGCTACCGGTACGCCAGAAGCGGGGGGATTAACTCCTCAGCATGCACTGGATATTTTGGTGGCGTTAGCCGATGAGTTTCCGATCACAGGGGCTGACATGATGGAAATTGCCCCCTTTACGGACAGTTCGTTGATTGGTCAAACAAGTTCAGAAACAACGTTGAGAGAGGGTGCAAAAATCTCAGCATTTTTAATCGGTGCAATGAATAAATAATACGTTAATAATGCAAGGGCCTGTGTATTAGGCCCTTGTTCTGGTCACAATTGTTAATTCTATTTCAATAATGGCTACATCACGCTATATTGATAGTTAATAATCATATTGTGGTGTTGTTGCTGTATGCGCAATTTACTAATTTTGTCTTTGTTGCTTTTAATATTTCCTTGTTTTGCAGCAATTACAGTAGTGACTGAAAACTTACCAAATTTTCACTATCAAAATGAAAAAGGCGAACTTGTTGGTACTGTCGTTGATAAAGTAAAGGCAGCATTAACGCGCAGCGGCGTTAACTACACACTATCGGTTAATCCTTGGTCTGTTTCATACAATGCAGCACTGCGTGACAGTAACACCTGTATCTTCTCTATGGCGAGGCTTCCAGTCAGAGAAACGCATTTTAAATGGATTTCCAAGCTGTCTAACTTTACCGTCTCGTTTTATAGCTTCAAGCCTGAGCATATCAATATTGCAAATCTGGGTGATGCGAAACGATACCGTATTGCCGTTTTAAAAGACAATTACAGTCATATTTATTTAGCAGAACATGGTTTTAATGAAAAAAACCAACTCATCTTATTAAATAGTTTTGACAACATATACGATATATTAAAAAGCCGTCGTAATAGTATCGATTTAGTGGTGCTCAGCGATGAACAATTTAACTTCGCGCTCCAGCAAGACCCCACACTCTCGTCATTAAAACCTGTTTATGAAATCCCAGTGGGAAGCCAAGAATTGTATTTTGCATGCAATAAAAATATCAACAATTCAACCTTGGAAAAATTAACCAACGCCTTTGCATTTGACGATAAAAAATAGCACTTGTTGATTGCATTAAAGTCGCTATAATCAGCTGCTTTTTGACCATTCTTGCAAAAGTGTAACGTCTAAAAAGTACTGTGTATTCAAAAGATTGAATGCGATTCTATATTTAGGAGCTGCAATGAGTGATTTACTCATTATTATGTTATTAATTTTGATTAGTGCGTTATTTGCGATGAGTGAGATAGCCATCGCTGCATCACGCAAGATCAAATTGCGCGTTATGGTTGATGAAGGTAGTAAAAAAGCGCAGGCGGTTTTAACACTGCAAGAGCAACCAGGTGCTTTTTTTGCGATGATTCAAATTGCGCTGAACGCTATAGCGATTTTAGGCGGGATAGTGGGTGAGCAAGCCTTATCACCTTACATTGAACAAATTTTGGTCATGGTCTACCAAGGGCCGTTGCTTAGTCAGATAAGCTTTTTAATCTCGTTTTTTTGTATTACGTCGCTCTTTATCTTATTTGCAGACTTGCTACCCAAACGTTTGGCGATGATCATGCCGGAAGTGGTCGCAGTGAATGTTGTTTCAATCATGCGCTGGGTAACTTTTGCGCTAACACCGTTTGTGATGTTTTTTAATGGCACCACTAATTTTATTCTGCGTGCTTTTAAAGTGCCGGCAGAACGAGAAGACATTGTAACCACAGAAGACATTGTTGCCATGATGGATGCAGGTGCTGAATACGGAAGTTTACAGCAGCAAGAGTATGAGATTATTGGTAATGTATTTGACTTAGAAGCTCGCTTTTTATCGAGTGTGATGACACCGCGAGATCAAATTGTGTTTTTCGATGTGAAAGCCGCTGCGGATGATGTCGCTACAAAAATTATTGAACACCCACACAATCACTTTTTAGTGTGCGATGGCAGTTTAGATAAATTAATTGGTTCGGTCGAATCAAAAGATATTTTGCGTAAGGTACTCAAAGGCCAAAATGCTGACATAGATGAGGAACTGATCAATAAGGATATCTTTTATTTACCTGAAACCCTCAGTTTGTCAGAAGCGTTAAATACTTTTAAAACCGCCGCTGAGCCGTTTGCTGTTGTTGTTAATGAATACGCATTAATGGTTGGCATCGTCACGGTAAAAGATCTTATGAAAGGCTTTATGGGAGACTTAATATCTCACCAAGGTGAGGAGCTTATCATCAAGCGTGATGCAAATTCGTGGCTGGTGGACGGACTTACGCCAGTGGTTGAGCTGGCAAAAGTACTTGAGCTTGAAGATTTTCCTGATCAATCTCATTTTGAAACTGTTGCGGGTTTTTTAATTTACACAATGAAACGTTTGCCTAAGCGCGCTGAGTTTATTCATTATGGCGGCTATAAATTTGAAGTTGTGGATGTTGAAGGGGTGAAAGTAGAGCAGTTACTTGTTTCTCGATTATCATCCAGTGAAGGCGCATAAGCGCCTTTTCCTTTCATTTAAAGTGGCATTAATTGTCTGTATACTGAGGCAGTTTATTATAATTTAAGACTTCCTATGTGCCTTTTTAAAATTGTTTATAGTGCCTTTCGTGCTGCACTGCTTGTTTTTTTCTTACTATTATCTTTTTTTAGTTTTGCAGTAAAACCTACTAACCAAACTCTTGTTATGGTCGGGGGCGAGCTGGCTATGTGTTCAAGTGCAAATAGTCAACACTGTATAAGTGAAGAGGCAATTTCAGGTAAGCAATCAAGGTTGTTCAAAATTACCCGTGAAGCAATCAAAACCGTTAATCAATCGTGGCCGACTAATAATAAAGCGAATAAAAAAGCGGTTAATACCCTATTAAATACACTTGTAGACACTCATTCTAAATCAATGCGTAAAACGCAGTTACTGTGGGCATGGCGTGATACCAATAATGAGCTATTAAGTGTTTTACATGTCAGCGAATTCAACTATGTGTTAGATATGCTAGAGATTGCCGTCGTCGATCAGCAGCAAAATAGAATAAAAGAACGTGTGTTTCCTGCCTATAATGTGGAGTCTTCAAGCACTGATATCCTTGACTTTGTTGCTGCGAGTATAAAAGTAAACAGCCAAACCCCGAAGGTTTTGGTGATCACTGCATCTAGCCGCGATCCTTATGCGAGTGCTGATTATTATGAGTCATTACTTAATCATAAAGGTATTCAAGCAGAGTGGTTACCTTTAACGCCCGCGTCAGCGTATGCCCTTGTTAATGATAAGTGTAATGAACTCAATACATTGCGCCAAACCGAAATGCACTTATTTAATCGAGAAAAGGTGTATAGAGATAGAACCGACACCGAACTGGCCTTTTGCCAGCAAGGTATTAATGCATTACATAAGCAGTTAAACACGGCCACCGCGGTGATATTTAACGACGGTGACCAAGCACTTGCTCAGCAGGTATTATTTACTCGTTCTGGCGAGCCTTATCCGTGGTTTACAAAACTTCAATCACGCCCTGTTATCATGGGGGTGGGCAGTGGCAGTATCTTACAAAACGGTGGAGTTTCTGCACAAGGGAAAAAATCGGTGATGGTTTTGCAAGGTGACAGTCTGTCTGCTCTTAGGCAAGGTGGCACGAACTATGACTGCATTGGTTGTGAAATGAAAGAAGCGAGTGACGTTTTAGTTTATTCAACTAAAAGTGGCCTTGCGACATTTGACTATGGCACTGTTGATAGCCATTTTAGTGAACGTAACAGAACCATGCGCCTTGCTAGGCTCCTTGCCGACACAGGACAAAAATATGGCTTTGGGATTGACGAAACAACGGCCTTAGTGTCGATTCGCTCAGCAGACACAGCCTTAATGACCGTCATAGGTAAAAATGGCGTTGTTCATATTGAGTCAGCGGGGAAGCTGAGCGGCAAACTCAGTTATTGGCCGGCAGGCGCAGTTATTGATGTCACTGACAAGAGCTTTAGTTTTGCTAAACGCAGTGTTGATAATGCCTTGCCAAGTATGACAATTCCTCCGTTACCACTGCAACGATTTGGCGGTATTTTTAGTGAAGCCAAACTCCGTTCATTACTGCAAGCCATGTGTTTAACACAAGAACAACAGGCGGTTGCTCAACAAGATGAGTTTTTACTTAACTTAGATGCTACAGAGCAAACTCATTACTATCGAATTAACAAAAGTCGCTCTGGTTGCGGCGTCGAAAACCTTTCATTTAAAGTTAAAACGTTTAATTAATTACTAAAATGCACAGAAGCTTAGCCTATTTTCATGTTTAGAAAATGGGCTAAGGTCTTACTTTATAATTACAAAATTCAACATAATCAGTATGTTATTTTTTCTTACGTTTAACTAAGTCACACAGCTATCTAGCACATTTATTTAATTCTTCTACACATCGTTTTAAACACATTAAAAGACATTCTCATTGATGTAAGTCATACGCGTAATGATTAAATTTAAGCTAACCTGTAATGAAAAGAGCTGAGTGGTTGATAATGCGATGAAAAAATTACTTTTATTAACGAGCGGGGGAGATTGTCCAGGACTCAATGGGGTGATCCGTGCCATTGTAAAAGCGGCTGCACATGATGGAAATTGGCAAGTCTATGGCAGTCG
Source organism: Pseudoalteromonas sp. MT33b (assembly GCF_014117385.1). Lineage (NCBI taxonomy): Bacteria > Pseudomonadati > Pseudomonadota > Gammaproteobacteria > Alteromonadales > Pseudoalteromonadaceae > Pseudoalteromonas > Pseudoalteromonas sp. MT33b. The sequence continues at coordinate 48,810 of NZ_CP059832.1, forward strand.
ACGCGCTTACTGTGGTGTGTTAGAGACACCGCACGATATTATTCATCTTTCTGATGACGTTGTTGCTGGCATACATGTTCGTGGCGGTACTATTTTAGAGACGGTTAATAAAGGCAACCCTATCGCATTCCCGACAGACATAGAGGGTAAGCGTGTGTTGGTCGACCGATCCAATGAATTAATCAACGTAATTAGCGAACTAGGCTTTGATGCGGTTATTAATATTGGCGGTGATGGGTCCCACAGAGTGTCTCAGCATTTATATGAACGCGGGTTAAACATAATTGGTGTACCAAAAACCATTGATAATGATTTGTTTGGCACTGATTACACCATCGGTTTTCAAACTGCGGTAGACACCGCAACCGAAGCTATCGATCGGTTAATCCCGACAGCTCAAAGTCATAATCGCGTTATTATTACAGAAGTCATGGGGCGAGATGCAGGCTGGATTTGCTTACATTCGGCAATCGCAGCAGGCGCAGAAGTTGCGCTTCTTCCCGAAATTCCTTATTGCATAGATACGATTATTAACAAGCTACAGACTCGTTTCGATAACGGACATGGCTTCGCTAATGTCGTAATTTCTGAGGGTGCAAAACCAATTGAAGGTGAAGTTGTGAGTCACCAGTCTACTGAATTTGGCTACGAAAACCCTGTATTAGGAGGCATTGCAGAGCAATTGGCAACGCGTATTAAAGCGCAACTCCCGTTAGATGTTCGTGTGACTGTTTTGGGTCATATTCAACGAGGTGGTACCCCTAATTCATTTGATAGGGTGCTTGGTGCAGAATATGGAGTATTGGCTTTTGAGCTTGTTAAACAAGGTAAATTTGGTTTAATACCGGTTCATAAAAATGGTGAAATTAAACCAATCAGTTTAAAAGAAGCAACATCACAATATCGGGCTATTCCGCTTGAGCATGTACTTATTAAAACAGCCAGAAGTATGGGCATATGCTTAGGTGATACCTAGGAAAATGGCGTGTTCATAAGCCGTGACTTATTTCACTAAATGCTGATTCTAAAATTGTTGTTTTAGCTTTGTTCAAAATTCATCCTACAAAGCAAGGGTTTTATTTAATGTAAATTAATTTAAAGAGGGTTGATCTGTGTCAATTTTAGTTTAGAATGATCGTTCATTCTAAACTAAGGGTATAAACATGCACCGCTCTCGCATTCCATTTTTTGCAGTGTCAGCACTGGCTGCCGCTGTGCTTTTATCAGGCTGTGGCCAATCAGAACCAGCTCAAGGGCAGATGCAGGCAGCTCAGGCTGTTCCTGTGGGTGTTATTGAGATGCAAAGTAAACCGCTTACGCTAACAAAAGAGTTACCGGGTCGCGTGTCTGCATCACGTATCGCAGAAATCCGTCCACAGGTGAATGGTATTATTCAATCACGCTTATTTGTTGAAGGGGCGGAGGTTGAAAAAGGTCAGGCACTTTATCAAATTGACCCCTCTACATTTGAAGCCCAAGTTGCAACCAGTAAAGCGGCTATTACTAAAGCTGAGGCGAGTATTTCAAACGCAAAAGCGAAGTCTGAACGTTATAAAGAGCTACTCAGTATTAAAGCCGTTAGTCAACAAGACTTTGATGAAGCCGATGCTGCTTACAAAGGAGCAAAAGCCGACTTACTAACAGCACAAGCACAATTAAAAACGGCTCAAATTAATTTAAATTACAGCAAAGTTTTAGCGCCTATCAGTGGTCAAATTGGTAAATCAAATGTCACCGCAGGTGCGCTTGTCAGTGCAAACCAAGCAACTGCTTTAGCGACGATTACGCAACTTGATCCGATTTTTGTTGATTTAACACAATCAAGCAGTGAACTTACTCGTCTTAAAAAAGCGATTGCTGCAGGTGAGCTTGATAAAGATGCCGCACTGCACTCTAACGTTGAGCTAAAAATGGAAGACGGAAGTACCTATCAACACAAAGGGGTGCTTAAATTTTCTGAAGTAACCGTTGACCCAAGCACAGGGTCAGTGACCTTGCGTGCAGAATTTCCTAACCCAGAAAAGCTTTTACTCCCAGGTATGTATGTTCGCGCGGTTGTTGTTGAAGGCGTTAAAAGCGATGCAATCTTAGCACCGCAACGAGGTGTTAGCCGCAATACAAAAGGTGAGCCGACAGCGATGGTGGTGAGTAAAGATAACACTGTAGAAGCTCGCGTGCTTAAAACAGACCGCACGGTCGGTTCAAACTGGTTAGTGACTGAGGGACTAAATAACGGCGATAAGCTCATTGTGGAAGGCTTACAAAAAATTCGCCCAGGTGCACCAGTCAATCCAATGCCTGCTGAAACAACAGCAAACAGCCAGTAACGGAGAATCTACATGTCACGATTTTTTATTGATCGGCCTATTTTTGCATGGGTACTTGCCATCGTTGTGATGCTGGCAGGTATTCTTGCAATAAAAAGTTTGCCGGTTGCGCAGTATCCATCAATAGCGCCACCTGCCATTAGCATTCAAGCCAATTACCCAGGTGCGTCTGCCCGTACATTAGAAGATACGGTTACCCAGGTTATAGAACAAAAGATGAAAGGGCTTGATGGCTTGTTATATATGTCATCAACATCGGAGTCTAATGGTTCAGCAACACTTACATTGACTTTTAGCGCTGATACAGACCCTGATATCGCTCAAGTACAAGTACAAAACAAACTGTCACTTGCAACGCCACTGTTACCTGAAGAAGTTCAGCGCCAAGGTGTGTCTGTTGCGAAATCAGCACGTAACTTCTTAATGGTTGTCGGTTTTGTTTCTGAAGACGGCAGTATGAATAATATCGACATTGGTGATTATGTTTCATCAAATGTGCTCGACATTATCTCGCGTGTTAATGGCGTGGGTGAGGTTCAGTTATTTGGTTCTCAATATGCAATGCGCATTTGGCTTGACCCATCAAAACTACAAAAATATGCATTAACACCGGCAGATATCAGTGCAGCCATTAGTGCTCAAAACGCACAAGTATCTGCGGGTCAGCTTGGGGCATTACCTGCAGTTGATGGCCAGCAATTAAATGCGACCGTAACGGCACAAAGCCGCCTTCAAACGCCAGAGCAATTTAGAGATATATTCGTTAAAACGAATCCTGATGGTTCAGTTGTGCGCCTAAGCGATGTAGCAAAGGTTGAATTAGGCGGTGAAAACTATGGTGTGGTTGCGCGTTTTAACGGTAAACCAGCATCGGGTTTAGGGGTAAAGCTAGCCAGTGGTGCAAACGCACTTGATACTGCTGATGGTGTTAAAGCGGCACTTGCTGAGCTTGAACCCTTCTTTCCTGAGGGGTTAACGACTGTTGTACCGTATGACACAACGCCTTTTGTCTCTTTATCAATCGAAAAAGTGGTTAGTACGCTAATTGAAGCCGTGGTTTTGGTGTTCTTAGTTATGTATTTATTCTTACAGAACTTTAGAGCGACACTTATTCCAACAATTGCTGTACCGGTTGTATTACTGGGTACCTTTGCGATATTACAAGTATTTGGTTATTCAATTAATACCTTAACCATGTTCGCGATGGTGTTAGCGATAGGCTTACTTGTTGATGATGCTATCGTTGTCGTTGAAAACGTGGAACGTGTAATGACAGAAGAAAACCTGTCACCGCTTGAAGCAACACGTAAATCAATGGATGAAATTAAAGGGGCCTTGGTGGGGATTGCCATGGTGCTTTCTGCGGTATTCGTTCCTATGGCTTTCTTTGCAGGATCGACGGGCGTTATTTATCGTCAATTCTCAATTACGCTTGTAACAGCAATGAGCTTGTCGGTATTAGTGGCACTTATTCTTACACCAGCACTGTGTGCAACAATGCTAAAGCCAAGCCATGTACACAATGATAAATCACTATTTGGTCGTTTCTTTTTAGGCTTCAACCGAGGTTTCGATAAAACCAATGCGGGTGCGCAAGGGTTTGTTGCACGCATGATTAAGCACAGTAAACGTTACTTACTTTGCTATGGTTTGATTGTAGGCGGCATGGTGTATATTTTCTCGCAATTACCGTCTGCTTTCTTACCAGATGAAGACCAAGGTATATTGTTTAACCAAGTAAGCTTGCCAGCAGGCTCAACCACGGAACAAACGTTAAAAGTGGTTGAAAAAATGGAGCATCACTTCTTGGAAGATCAATCTGAAGCAGTGAAATCTATCTTTACAGTCACAGGTTTTAGCTTTGCGGGATCTGGTCAAAATGCAGCGATTGGCTTTGTTGGTTTAAAACACTGGGATGAACGTCAACGTCCTGATTTATCAGTGGGCGCTGTTGCGGGTAAAGCGATGGGATACTTCTCAACAATTAAAGAAGCGTTTGTGTTCGCGTTTCCACCTCCTGCAGTTGTAGAACTTGGTACTGCAAACGGCTTTACCTTATTTTTACAAGACCGCGTAGGGCTTGGTCATGATAAATTACTTGAAGCACGCAATATGTTTTTAGGCATGGCGGCTAAAAACCCGGTGCTTTCAGGTGTTCGCCCTAATGGCCAAGAAGATAAACCAGAACTTGAACTGGATATTGATTTAGCTAAAGCAGAAGCGCTTGGCTTAACACAAACTGACATTAACAACACGTTATCAACGGCGTGGGGTAGTCGCTATGTAAATGACTTTATTGACCGTGGTCGTGTGAAAAAAGTGTATTTGCAAGGGACTCCAGAATCACGCATGGTGCCCGAAGACCTCGATAAATGGTATGTGCGCAATGCAAACGGCGATATGGTGCCATTCACTGCATTTGCCCATTCATATTGGACTTATGGCTCACCACGCTTAGAGCGCTATAACGGCTTCTCGGCGATGGAAATTCAAGGTGCTGCTGCGCCAGGTTACAGTACAGGGCAGGCAATGGTTGAGGTTGAAAAAATAGTGAAACAGCTTCCGCCAGGTGTGGCATTTGAGTGGACCGGTATATCGTATGAAGAGCGTTTAAGTGGGGGTCAGGCACCGTTACTTTATGCATTGTCATTGCTGGTTGTATTTTTATGTCTTGCGGCATTATATGAAAGTTGGTCTGTGCCGGCTGCGGTGATGCTAATTGTTCCACTGGGTGTCTTTGGTGCGGGTGTGGCGTCATTTGTGTTTAATTTATCGAACGACATTTACTTGCAAGTTGGCTTATTAACAACCATAGGTTTAGCCTCTAAGAATGCGATTTTAATTGTTGAATTTGCGATTCATAAAATGGACGAAGGTATGAAGCTTGTTGATGCTGCAATTGCTGCTATTCGCTTACGTTTACGCCCAATCTTTATGACGTCAATGGCGTTCGTATGCGGTGTTTTACCGCTTGCGATAGCATCAAGTGCAGGCTCGGGAGCTCAAAATGCACTCGGTATTGCAGTGATTGGGGGCACGCTTGCTTCATCAACAATCGTGGTGTTATTCGTTCCGTTATTCTTTGTGTTAGTTCGTCGCGTATTTCCCGGCAAACAAAAAGTGAATAGTGAGGAGCAAGCATAATGAAACTTAAACTGGTCTCTATTTCAGTCGCGACCTTAGTGCTTTCGGCCTGTAATATGGCCCCTGACCTTGAACAGCGTGAATTACCTGTTGCACCACACTATGCAGATGAAACCAATGCGGGAAATATTAATGACCTGCATTGGCAAGCATTCTTTAGTAATGCGCAATTACAACAGTTAATTGAATTAACGCTCGAACATAACAAAGACATAAAAACGGCTGCACTTAATGTGCAGCAGGTGAGAGCGATGTATCAAATTGAGGATTCAAATCTGTATCCAAGTATCGATTTGAATGCATCGGGTACACGTCAACGTTTACCCGGGAGCCTAACGGGCACCGGTGAGGCAGCTATCAGTGAAAACTATTCTGCTACCGTGGGGTTAACCGCGTATGAGCTCGATCTTTGGGGAAAGGTTCGTAATCAATCTGAACAAGCTTTGCAAAATCTTTATTCTGCTGAGTATAGTTTATCCAGTGTTCGTATCAGCTTAATTTCTGAGCTGGTTAATGCATGGCTAAATTACGCAACGGATAAAGCACTGTTAGAGCTTGCTAATGACACATTAAAGTCGCAGCAAGAGTCACTTGCGCTTACGCGTAAAACATTTGCGCTTGGTGCAGCATCACAACTTACGTTATCGCAGCTAGAAAGTACGGTTGCGAGAGCGAAAGTAGATATAGCGAATTACCAGCGTTTACTTAAGCGTGATAAAAATGCGTTAGATTTTTTGGTCGGCCAATCAGTCAATGTCGATTTATTGCCTAAGCAAAGTATCGATACTGTACTTAGTATGCCTGAGGTGCCGGTTGGTTTACCGTCGGAGTTGTTAACGCAACGTCCTGACATTAAAGCTGCTGAACATGATTTACGTGCTGCAAATGCGAATATTGGTGTTGCTAAAGCGGCTTTTTACCCAAGTATTAGCTTAACAGCCAATGCGGGGACGGCATCAGCAGATTTAAACAATTTATTTGATGCAGGCTCGGGCACGTGGAGCTTTGTGCCTTCTATTAATTTGCCTATCTTTAATATGGGTCGTAACCAAGCAAATTTAGAGGTGGCTGAAACGCAGCAAAAAGTGGCCTTAACGCGTTATGAGCAAACAATTCAACAGGCATTTAAAGAAGTGTCTGACGCATTAGCAGACCGTCAAGGTTATAAGCAACAATTAGCAGCGCTAAATGACCTTTACCAAAGCAATGAGCTGTCTTTTACCTTATCGGATGCACGCTTTCAAAAAGGGGCTGATAGCTATTTGCAGGTACTCGATGCGCAGCGCAATTGGTACAGTGCGGGCCAGCAGTTAATTATGGGTAAGCAAGCGTATCTTGCAAGCCAAATTAATTTGTATAAGGCCCTTGGCGGTGGTTGGAATGCACAAGGTGCTGTTCAATAAGCCAGCAATTGCATTGTTTATTCAAGGATTTACACGATCTTAGTTGTTTTGCTTTAGCGCTATGATTAAGATCATGTAAACCTTGTTTAAATTATAGTTAACTATACGGGCGAATAGTGTGGAGAAAACATGACGCAAAAAACCAAAAGACACAGCGATCCTGCGCTCGCAGAAGCTAGACGTAATCAAGTTCTTTGTGCTGCGGCAGATTGTTTTCGTCGCAAAGGTTATCATGGCGCTGGTATGGCTGAAATATCGAAAACAGCCGGTATGAGTGCAGGCCATATTTATAACTATTTTGCCAGTAAAGAAGCCATCATTGAGTCTATTGTCGAACGTGACATGGAAGAAATGTTCTCAATCTTTAGAGAGTTTGCAGACAAGCCAGGAGACCGTGTTTCGGTGTTATTGGATGGCCTTAATAGAGGAGTAGAGCGACACACAGATTTAAATCAAGGCGCCCTTGATTTAGAAATGCTCGCTGAAGCTGCACGCAACGAGAAAATTGCCAACCTTTTAAGAGAATCTGATGCTCATGCGCGTGATTCAATGCGCGAATTATTAATTGGTGAACGAGGTCCTTTACAAGGCACTGCACTGGATGAAATAAACGCACGCATCGAAGTCATGTTTTCAGTGATGGGCGGGTTGTTATTACGCAAAATGCTTAACCCTTCATTAGATACCGAGCAGTTAATAAAAGCATTAAGGCCTACCATGCAGACCTTATTATTGCCTTTCGAATAAAGGCATTTAGCCTTTATTCTGGTTTTTAAAAACGCTCAATTGACCACTGTAAGGCAATAACAGCAATGGTTAGTGAGCCCGCGGGCATCAGCCATTTACGATACCAATCACGATTCCTTAGACTGATTAATACTGGTAAACAGATAGCAAGTATCACAAGCTGACCTACTTCAACGCCTAAATTGAATGCCAGTATGCTCATTAATTGATAATCGCTTGATAAACCCAGTTCCCCTAAGACACTGGCAAAGCCCATTCCATGTAATAAACCAAATGCAAAAGTCACCCAGCCTAATCGAACGATTAATGGCCATATATTGTTTAACGCTGCAAAGAGAACAGAGAGCGCAATACCTAATTCAACCCAACGACTATTGGGTGACACTAATTCAAGGGCCGTGGCTGTCAAAGTAATGGAATGAGCAAGCGTAAAGGCGGTGACTATCCAAGCTGTGCCGACGGCAATTTTTTTCTTTGATTGGATCCCTTGCCACGTATTTTTGTCTCTCACAAGTACGCAGGTTAAAAGCAACGCCACTAAAAATAAAATATGATCAACACCCATCCAAATATGCAAAATACCTTGATACACATATTCAACAAATGTTTGACCATAACTTGTTTGAGAGAAATTAAGCGTTTGTTGCTGATTATTCCGACTAAACACTCGACTTGTGTTATTGATTGCTGCGATGGCTTTGTGATTAGCATCAATCTGCATTATTGCATTGTAGCTGAGCGTCAGTGCTGATTGTTCAGGACAGTAAATTTGTAGCGGTACATCGATATACGCTTGGTTAAAGTGGTTATCAAGTTTAAGTGACCCCTCAGCGCTTACCGTACAGGTAGCACCTGCTTGCTGAGCCGTAATATGATTAAGTAAGTACGACGCTATTGCAGCCTGTTTTGCGCTAATTTCCTGCCAAATAATCACGTTATCTTGGTTTAAATCAAATGGAATAGCTTGCTCTATGTCTGCAACTGCAACTTGCCACGAGCCTGATAAAGACACGGTGTCGTTGCTGTCGTTTTGTAAGTTAATGTACGCTGTACTTAGTTGGTGAGCAGACACATTAAAACTAGTAACAACGATTAAGAATGCAATTAAAATTATGTTTTTCATCGTGGTTATGTTCCTAATCGATATCGTTTGCTAATTTGAGTAACTGCTTATCGCTGTCCATTTTCGCGTGTTTCCAGTTAATATTTGCCCAATAGCGTGCTTTAGACTGATTTTCTTCAATTGTTAAATAGTACCAAGTAAGATCGCTGGCATGAAATAGATCTTGGCGTAATTCTCTTAAAATAATGCGCTCTTTTAATTTGAGTCGCCATTTATTCGATTGATTATCGACCTTATTTTTTTCTGCCTGTGCAAGACGCAGCAAAATGGCATCTTCAAGGTTGGCGCTATCGTCTAATAATGCACTCAGAGTCGATAATACGGTATCTAGATTATTCATTGCCAAGTGTGCATCAGCCCATAACACCACCAAACTCACTGGTGAGTTTTTTAAATTCACAGTCGCAAGATAATCAATTGTTTGCTCAGGCTTATTTAATCTAAAAGCCATCTCGGCAAGTACATGGCGGGTATTTAAACTCATCGTCTCTTTGCGAGCGATCTTTTTTAATGCCTGAAAACTTTCTTCAAGCTTACCCGTTTGACTTTGTGCATCTAAACTACATGTGGTCACAGTTTCAATACTTGCATGGCCAATTAAGTTTAAGCACTCAGACTTTGCGTCGTCGAACTTACCTTGCACCATTAATATCTTTGCTGTTAATAATGCGGCATTCACATGATGAGGACTTAGCTCTTTTACTCTGGCTAAAAAGGCTAAAGCCTCGTCAAATTGATGCTCGCGTTGTAGTACACGCGCGTAATAATAAAGAATTTCGGGATCGTCGCTTGTATTGACTTGCTGTTCTAAGTAGCGTTTTAGGAGCCCTTGCTTACTTTCTGTTTGGCCCGCGTATTGTGTTTGTTCAAATAACGTTGCAAGCTCTTGAAGTGTCAGGGTAGCAGCAAGAGGGGTGCTTGATGTGGCAATAACGTCGTTATCGTTTGGAATGTAAGGTTCTGCGTGAGCGAATGTGTTTACAAAAATAAACGACCAGATTAAATATTTCATTGTTGCTCCTTATAAAAGCCATCCATGGCCAAATTTCTAAACCTTAGTTTCCAGTAACTAAATCATCGAAGTTTGCTTCAGCACCGGTGTTTAAGAACACACGACCATTGAGGCGTAATGGTTCGTCAGAAGCAGCTTGATTAAATGCAGCACGGCCAATAGCAGCAAAATCAACCTGTAATGCTTCAATGGTAATACTGACAGTGGCAGTTACTTGGCTGTTTACACCGTCACTGACAGCAAATTCGAAGCTATCAGCGCCGGTGGTCTCTGCATTAGGGGTATAGGTATAGCTGCCATCACTTTGCACAACCACACTGCCTAATGTGGGCTCTGATACAAGACTGTAAGTAAGAGCATCACCTTCAGGGTCAGAGCCCTCTAGCATGTCTTCGATAACAACCTCTGTTTGCGTTGTTACCATTGCATCAGTTGCACTGGGTGCCTTGTTAACTGGAACAGGCTTCATATCATCTTTGTCATCATTATCACTGTCATTACAGCCTGCAAGAACACCAGCCATAATCATCAGTGTGATTGTAGAGCGTTTTAAATTACGCATCGTAGCTCTCCTTATTTAGAACCAGCAATTGGAGTCGCAAGGTATGGGAAGCTCGCATCCATCATGGTTGCATCTAAAGGGGCACCATCTGTGAACGGTACATTACCTACACTCGCATCGTCTGATGTACATAAGCCTAAGTCGGTGTCAGTGCCATTTACTGGGATTGGGTAACACAAGCGGCCCATTACGACACGCAGTGCAATATCAACCACGTCATCACCTGGACGGCGACCATTAGGGAAACCTGCAAGGTCATCGCCCGCAACACCAAATGCTGATTGTTCAGTTTGCGGTGTTGCCGCAATCGCTGTATTTAGACGCAGCATTTCAGACGGTGTGACTGTGGCTAGTTGGTTTACACCTGGGAAGCCAGTTAAAAATGCAGTGACTAAATCATTACGAGGGAAATTAGTCGGCGCGAGTGTTTCAATATTTGTGCCTAAGGTGCTGTTCACGGCATCTTTAAATAAGATGTTAAGCAGCTCAGGCAGTGATGGATGCGTTACATAATCAGCAAATTGACCATCGTCAGCAGGTGCTGAGGTAGAGAAGGTGTCTTTGTCTTTTAAGCCAATAACAAGTTCATTAACCAGTGGGCTACCCAAACGTGATACTTGAGTTAATGCACCACCGTTAACCGCTGTTTTAGCAAATGACGCATTTGGATTTAAAATACGCGCTTGCGGAAGACTTGCTGTTGTCCAGCTACCAATCGTGCCATTACCTTCACCTGTCACACAGGCTTTAGGTACTTCAACAGCAATGGCTGTCACATTTTTCATTGCTAGGTCGTCATTATCAGCTGATTGTGTGATGCCACCAGGAAAACCACCGCCATCACCAGCACCCGGAGCACTATCACCTTCGACAGGGACATAATTTACAAGGTCAAAAGTTTTACCTAGGTTAACAACAAATGGGTCTTTACGTTGACCTACAAACACTTTACCCATACCGTCGCAGCCTGGGATTGCCACGCTGTAAATGTACTGGTCAGCGTATTCTTTGTAAGCACTCATTGAAGAGAATGTTTTGTTACCAATGTAATCAAGCGGTTTGTAAAATTCATTACTGCTATTCATTGAATTTGTTAGCATTGTTTTAGAGCCAGTACGTTGTGGGCCTTTTACAATGCTCACTGTATATGACTCGCTAAAGTTAACCGCTGCATTATTACCGGCCGCTACACCGCCGACATTCTTTAATGGCACTGCAATCGTGCGTTGATTGCCTTCTGGGCCGACTGTTAAAGCAACACCCATGTTGTCATTAGGTAACATGCTTTTGAAATTAAAAGCAAAGGTCATATCTTCGACAGCATCGCCGTCATTATCGATATGAATGCTGTAGGTTGCATCTGGGTCCATCGCAAAATAATTTGGACCGCCGTAAGCATCTTGAAGTGGAATATAGTTTGCGATGAACGTGACATAATCGCCACGGCCTTCTTCGTAACTATTAAACGCGTAAAAGTCTGTTGAGTCTAATGTTGGGAAGCGTGTGATGTTCGGTGCTTCTCGGTGACTAGATGCCTCTGTAGGCAAGCTGAACAGGGTACTACATACTACAATAGCAATTAGAGATGGAGTTACGTTCTTCATGACTTTTTCCTTAGTTTTAAAATTAAGTCATAGTGAAATACGGGCGAAGAATTTAATTGGATGCAATAATTTGAAAATTTTTTAACAAAAATGCAAAAAGCCGTGCAATGCACAGCTTTTAGATTTAAAGAATAACCAATTCGGTGGTGTATAAAACCTCGGTTGGGGAGCCATTAGGCGATCCTCCCAAGGGTTCTAAGCTAACAGCCAGGAGTGCAATGTCATTCGCATTAAATTGGGCATTTTTAGGTAGCTCAATTCGGCCTGACTTGGGCAGTAGACCTAAGGATATGGGCGCTTCTTGCCCTTTTAAAATCATCCATAACTCATAATCTTTGTCTGTGCGTGGTATAAGTGCTGTCGATGCTTTAATTGCAAGGCTGTCGTCTTGGACATCAATAAACCAAAGTGCAGATTCGGCTTGATTCTTAAAAAGTGCAATTTGTTGCGCTTGCGATGTAACCGACTCATGAGGCTGCCAAATAATAAGCGCAAGGACAATACTCGCAGCGGTGGCAATAAGCGACCATGCTTGTAGTATCGTTGAGCGTGGCTTTTTGGTTTTTAATTGCAAAGGCACAACGTTGGGGTCGATACGACTGGCAATTTTTTCCCATACGGCTTCATCGGGTGGCACAGACTCAATTGAACTTGCTAAGTTATTGAGATGTTGCTCCCACATCCATGTTGCTTCTCTTGCACGGGTAGAGGTTAACATTAAACGAGCAAAACGGTCGCGAGCGGGGCCTCTTAATGTCCCAAGAACATACTCGGCTGCTAACATATCAATAAGTGTTTGGTTTTCATAATTCATAACGTTAGGCACCTTTGTAGTTGTTGTAACCCACGTCTGATCCAGCTTTTAACTGTGCCAAGAGGGGATGCAATGTGATCAACAAGCTCGTGATGAGTCAACCCTTTATAATAAGCCAAGTGAATTACTTGTCTTTGCTGTGGATCAAGTTGTTCGATACAGTCGACCAACTTTGAATCATCTTCGTAAGCAACTTGAATAGACGTTAAATCTTCTTGTTCTTGCTCATCAGTTAAGCTCTGTTCTTTACGCACTTTGTGGTGGCGTAATAAATCGAGGCAACGGTATCTGACTATGCTTATCATCCATGACATAACAGCCCCTTTTGATACTTGATAGTCACTGGCATTGTGCCAAATTTTTACAAAGGCATCTTGCAATACTTCTTCAGCCTGAGCCCGATTACCCAGCATTTTTAAGCTAATGGCAAATAACTTAGCGCTAGTTGATTTGTACAAACTTGCAAAGGCATTTTTGTCACCTTTCGCTGTTGCACTCAGTAACGCTAATAGTTGATCGTTGTCCATAAAGTTCCTGTTTTTCTTGTTGTATAGAAGTAACGGTTTACTCACCGGTTTAGATGCACGAAACATTATTTTTAGAAAAAAGGATGTGAAATCAATGTTAACCCACCTCTTTTCTATTAATTAGGTTAGCAGGGATGTGCTTATTGGCAAATTTATAGGTTTCAAGTTATTCATAATGTGTAAGTTATTCATATGTTATTGAAAAAATGTCCTAAACTTATTTATATATAAATAGTAAATCTGCTAAGTTATTGATTTAAGGTATATCAAAAGGCGTGGTGTACTTTAAACTCTGGAGTGAAACTTGCTATGTATAAATAATTACAATAACAAGGAGTGATTATGTGGGCAGCATCAACCTATTTAGTTTTAGCCGTAGCGTTTATTATTGCTGCGTTGCGTGTAGATACGGTGTACTTTGCGCTATTTTTTTATTGGACAGCGCTTTCATTATTATTAGTGAGCGCGGCTTATTTTTTTGATATCGCGCGAATATTCCGTAAACGTGAAAATGGCATTATTCCCATGTATATACGGTGGGCGTTTATTCCATTTTTACTTGGCGCACAACTTTATAACGCGTGGTCTAGAAAACACGATAAAGTGCCGCCACTTCAACAAATAAACGAGCATTTGTTTTTGGCTTGTCGATTATTTCCATCTGACATAGACAGTATGAAAGAAATGGGGATCACAGCCGTTTTAGATGTAACCTGTGAGTTTGATGGCTTAGAATGGTCGTCTACTCAAGAAAATATCCGTTATCTAAATATTCCAGTACTTGATCACAGCGTGCCAACCCGCGCACAATTAAATCAAGCCATTAATTGGATACATCATCAGATTAAAGAAGACAGACGCGTTGTAGTGCATTGTGCATTAGGACGCGGTCGTTCTGTATTTGTTATGGCTGCTTATTTATTGAGTCAAAACAAAGATGCAGATGTGCACACGATACTTGAGCAAATTAAAGAAACACGTGAGACTGCAAATCTTAATAAACGTCAATTACGTCATTTAATAAGACGTCATAAAGCCGGTGATTTATTAATTAAAAATAAAGCTGTACTTATTGCTAACCCTGTATCGGGCACGAAATTATGGGAATCTAAAAATAAACAAATTACCGCCCGATTATCACAGTACTACGATTTAACAGTACACACGACAACGGCCGAAATTAGTGGCATTGATTTAGCAAAAGAGGCCATTAAATCACAGCCCGATGTAATCATTGCATGTGGGGGAGATGGCACTGTGACAGAGGTTGCAAGTGTGTTGGTTGATACCCCCTGTAAATTAGGGATCATTCCATTAGGTACAGCAAATGCGTTAGCGCATGTTTTAATGGGCATTCGGTCAAAAATAATTCCTGTCGAACAAGCCTGTGAGCTCATTATTGAAGGGCAGGCGAGTCGTATTGATACTGCACTGTGTAATGGCGAACGTATGCTATTGCTTGTAGGGATAGGTTTTGAGCAAAAGATGATAGAAAAAGCGCATCGTGATGCAAAAAATGAATCGGGGCAATTGGCCTATTTACAAGGTTTTTGGCACGCGCTCGGCGAGCATGAAGCTCAAGATTACACCGTAAAACTTGATAACAATGAACCGCAGTCAATTCATACCACAAGCCTGATTATCGCCAACGCAGCACCGTTCACCACCCTGCTAGCGCAATCAGCAGGGCAGCCTGATCATAAAGATGGGTTACTAGATGTTAATTGGCTTACCCCAAGTGCAGACTCGAAAGCCAGTACCTTGAGTATTGCTGAGTTGGTTTTTTCAAGCATTACTCAGACAAGTTTTGCAATTAACAGCCATCACACAAATGCTAAGCGTGTCTGTGTTACGGCAGAAAATGAATTAAGCTATGTAATTGATGGCGAGGTGAAAACAGCTGAGGAAATCGTTGTAGAAATATCACCGAAATCGCTTTCGGTGATAATGGCAGAAGAATAATTATTTTTTAATGCTTTTCCACTGGAAAGTTGCCATATCGTCCTCTTGGGTATTGAAAAACGTATCGACATAAAGTTGCTCTACTTTTTCACGTGCCCAAGGCGTTTTACGTAAAAATTTTAAACTTGATTTTACACTGGGATCATTTTGAAAGCAGCGAACATCGACATGCGCAGCGAGGCCTTCCCAGCCAAATTTTTCTTGTAGCTTAGTGACGATATCGGCAAGTTTTACGCCATGCAAAGGATTATTAGGTTGATTATCCATACTAAATCTTAGGTTACTTATTACCGCGCAATAGTAACCTATCTCGTCACTAGATGCTAATTGACACGAATTGTTTTCGCCTGCTTAGGGTAAATAATATCGCCGTTTTCATTCAATCGATACCACATGAGATCACTATTAGACAGATGGTCTGTTTTTGTAGCGCATATAAGCATGCTGTTCGCTACAGCAATAATCGCACCCTCGGTATAGCGTTTATTTTCATACCAGCATACCTTTGCGTTGGTTAATGCACTGTCACCATCTAGCACCACTAACGGAGTGTCTTTCGCTGTTGCTATATGAGAAAACACTAAAAAAAATAATAAAAAGATTGAGATACGTGTAAGCAAATTTCACCCCGCAGTAGCAGTTTTTAATATCTTCACTAAGCTTAAGTCTATATGCTATAAAAACACAATGATGGAAATAATAAAAAGGTGAACATATGCAATTTGATAAAAATATGATTGACGAATTAACACTCCTCGCTAAATTCCCGCGAAATTCAAAAATGCAAGGTATTAAGATTCATTCTGATGCAGATTCTTCACTGATTGATGCAGCGAAGCGCTTATACGATAAAGGAATTACTGATAGCAGCGATGGAGGCTACCTAACCGATTTAGGTCTTGATTTAATAGAACATGTTACATTGATCCACTCGGCTTTAAAATAGCCACAACTGCTTAGATAAGCCTAAATCCGCCCACATTTAGCCAGTTTATTATTAGTTTTTTGCTAATAGTTAACTGGCAAATTCACTAAACCATACTATCATTCAGTTTTCATTCATTTAAATTCATTTTATTTAAATAAAGGGACTCGTGATGAAAACGAATAAACTCAAACTTGCACTTCTAAGCAGTACAATTACTTTATTATTAGCTGGCTGTGGTTCGGACAATGATGAAAATGAACCTGAAGTCGTCGACACTCCCCCCGTCATTCAACTTGATAGCACTGCGAGTGTAAAAGAGGGTGAAAGCACAGAATTATCAGCAACGGTTACCGATGATAACGCGAGTATTAGCTACAACTGGGTACAAGATTCAGGCCCGAATATTACGCTAACGGGAGCAGACACAAACTCTATCAGCTTTATTGCGCCAGCACTTGATAACGACACAGAAGCTATGTTTACGCTTACGGCTACGGACTCAGCAGGCCAAGCTACATCAAAATCAATTACGGTGAGTTTGTTGAATAATGTTGCCCCTAAGGTCTCTGCAGACTTTGGCTCTGCACAAGAAAAGTCGATGGCGACACTCTCAGTAAATGCGACTGATGACGATGGCAGTATTAGCAGTTATAACTGGGAGCAAACAGCAGGGCCCACAGTTACGTTGAGCAGTGCGACTGAACAACAAGTGTCATTTACTTTACCAAGTGTTGCCGAAGATACCGAGCTTAAATTCAAAGTAACAGTTACAGATGATTCAGGCGATAGTACTGAATTAGAACAAAGTTTCACTATAGCGAGTATCGATAACACGTATACCTTAGCGGGTTCAATTACGGGTGATAAGTTTAGTAATGCGACCGTTAATGCAACTTTACTCGGTACTAATTACACACAAATGAGTGATGCTAACGGTGATTTTACGTTTACGTTTACTGTTGACGATGATGAAACGAATCTGTTTAGTCGTATTAATGCTATATCTGCGACTAATTCGAGTCTTGAATACAGTGCATTTGTTTCCGATTTAACTGCCAATGCCCAAGTACAAGCAGCACCCAAAATTAAGGCTAATTTTGCCCATGGTGATGAAGGCGCTAATACGGTAAGTTTAAGCGCTGTTTCTACGGCGTTAGTTGCGCTTATTACAGCGGCAAATGAGGGGATACCACCGGCTGACCTTGAAAGCTTTTCATTGGTAGAAAAAGGGGTTGATCCAGATGTGTTGATTGAAGCTGCAGCCGTCGTGAAATATGCGACCGAAAATGAAGTGACCCTTCCAGAAGGAACGGAAAATTTAATTGATCTTATTGAAAACCCAGACGCTTATAACGAGTTTGTCGCCGCTGTTGAGCAATCAAACCCAGGCGCAATCGAAAATGAAGTTGCAAAAATAATAGCAGATCCAGAACTAACCCCACCTGTCGATGAATCATCTCTACCTGCTTACTATGTAAGAACATACCCTACAGCAAAAGGGTTCCTTTCACGTGGTGGCCAGCAATACACATTTGAAGAAAACGGTATGGGCAAATATGTTCATAGTAGTGGCGCTGTTAATTACAATTGGGCACTTACTGAAGGTGTGATCACACTTGATTTTACTAGTGGTCAGGGCATTATCGGGTTCCTTTCTGTTGATGTCGGCGTTGCAGGGCTTTCTCAGCAACAAGTTGATGATCTTTTCAATGCAGGGATTTATCAAGTTGAAGTCACCTACTCACCTCAAACAGCGACGCTTAAAAGGATTGTCGAAGGTGAGAGCATTGATAGTTATCGCTTAACAATGTCACAAACGGCTCAAATGACACCTATTTACTTGGGCGAAAATGTGATTGAAACACCTGAATTTAACGTTTCAAATGAATCAGATGTCTCAATGAGAAAGCCATATTCAGGCTCTGACCTTGCGTTTAAAGCTGAAGATATGGGAGGCACTTGGGCAATACAACATTATCAAAGTGATAGTGATGATGGGGTTGTCGGATTTGTTTTAGACCCATACGTTTTTTCTGCTGATAATACGGGTAAATTACAAGATGCAGAGACAGCACTTCAGTGGCAAATCGAAGAAGGTGTGCTTAAAGTTACTTTCCCTGATCAGCGATATCAAGAAAGCCGAATTATTGACCAGTTAAATGGTGATTTACAATTACTGAATGTTGCATACTCCGCAGAGGGCGCTGTTATCGCAACTGAAGTTATGTATGGCTTTAAGGTTGACGAAACGAGTGCAGCCGCCGTTGATGTAACAAATGAGCCCGGCAATTTCTGGCAGACTATGATAAATCAGTGGACAAAAGCAAACTGGAAAGATGGCAAGCTTGAGTTTTATTATGAAGGTAACAGCGATAATGGCTTTAATGTGTTTGGCTTTCAGTTAACAAAAACGGATAGTCGCCGTTTAAATCTAGTCAATGGCACCGAGCAAGATTATACCTTAGATGGCGTAAATGTAGGTTGGATGCAAGAATCTAGAGACGTCACGATTAACTATTTTGGTAATTTTTCATGCAGTGATGATATGTCTAAACCTTGTCGTAAACGTGAATGGGAGATATTAAAATCTCAACCCGGTGTTGCCGGTGAACGATTATACGTAAAAGAAAAAGACTATTATTTGTTAGATGAAAATGGTTGGTACAATAGCCAAGGTGCGCCTTCTTTAGTGATTGCTCCACGGATTAATATCTATGAAACAATTCCTGAAAATTATTGGATGCCAGAGACGATGAAGTCGAGTGGAGCACCTAGCTTGTTTAATACAACCAGCAGTTCAACAAACTATACGATACTTTCACCTAATAAAGATAAATCATCCGTTAACTAATCCTTGCAGCAAAAGGCCCGATTAAATCGGGCCTTTTAATTTATATTGAATCGGGTTGATTCTGCGGGGCTGCATCAATAAATGCATCAAGTGTATTACAGTGTTCATACACAGCGGCGATTTTTGGATATTTTTTCATATCAACGTTAAAACGCAGTGCATTAAATACTTGAGGCACTAAACAGACATCAGCTAAGGTTGGCTCATTCCCTACACAAAAACGATTACCCTCATCTAACATTTTTTCTATGCTGTCGAATCCGACCTCAACCCAATGCTTATACCACGTGTTCTTAGCCTCATCATCGACACCAAGATCATTGGCTAAGTATTTTAAAACGCGTAAGTTATCAATTGGATGAATATCACAGGCTACGGCGTAACAAAGATTACGGATCTGTGCTTTTTGCCATGCATCACCCGTCAGTAAAGGGATTTCTGTATGGGTTTCTTCAAGCCATTCTAAAATAGCTAATGATTGCGCTAAAACCCCGTACTCGGTTTCTAACGCTGGCAAAAGGCCTTGTGGGTTTTTTGCCAAATAGGCATCGCTTTGCTGTTCCGATTTTAATAGATTTACGGTTACAAGTTCATGATCAATGTTTTTTAAATTAAGGGCGATACGAACGCGGTACGCCGCAGATGAACGAAAATAGCTATAAAGTTTCATTATACGTCCTGTTTACCTGTAAAGTGTTTTTTAATAGTTCGCCAACAATCTGTGTAGTTTGCTTGGCGCTCTTTACCTTCAAGGGCATATTTTGTTGGTGAAATAACGTAACGTGATTCAAACATAAATGCGAGTGTATTTTCATAGCGTTGTGGCTGTAAATCTGCATTCGACGCTTTTTCAAATACATCAGCTTCAGGCCCATGTGGTGACATACAATTATGTAGACTTGAGCCGCCCGGTACAAAACCGTGCTCTTTGGCATCGTAAACACCTTCAATTAAGCCCATAAATTCACTCATAATATTGCGATGATAATAGGGTGGGCGGAAAGTGTTTTCTGCTACCATCCATCGTGGAGGGAAAATAGCAAAATCTATATTTGCGACACCCTCAGTACCTGAAGGTGACGTAAGGACAGTAAAGATTGATGGATCTGGGTGATCATAGCTTACGGTATTCATGACATTGAAACGCGCTAAATCATATTTATAGGGCGCACTATTACCCGTCCATGCGACCACATCGAGTGGTGAATGACCAATATCACAACGGAACATGTTACCGTTAAATTTCGCAACTAATTCAAAGTGACCTTCGATATCTTCAAATGCAGCAACAGGGTAGTGGAAGTCACGGTCATTAGCGTAACCGTTTGCACCAACTGGACCACGCTCAGGCAATATATACGCATGGCCATAGTTTTCACAAATATAACCCCGCGCAGTCTCCGTTAATAAATCAACTGCAAACTTAATGCCTCGTGGAATAACGGCAATTTCACCGGCACGCACTGTTAATTTGCCGCACTCAGTTCTAAGCAGTAGTTCGCCTTGTTGAGGAACAAACAACATCTCGCCATCTGCATTGTAAAAGTAACGGTTATCCATAGACTTGTTAGCGACATAAATATGAATACCAATACCTGTTTGTGCATTTGCGCTACCATTTGCCGCCATTGTGACTAGACCGTCGATAAAGTCAGTTGGTTCTGTTGGGATATCAATCGGATCCCAACGTAGCATCGTCGGTGGTGTTGGTACTTCGGTGATTGGTGCAGTGCGAATTAAACCATTATCAATTGCTGTATAGTCGCCTTGAACAACCGAAGGACGAATACGATAAAACCATGTTCTGCGATTATCTGCACGCGGTGCTGTAAAAGCCGTTGTGCTAAATTGTTCAGCGTATAAATCGTAGTTTACTTTTTGTGGGCTGAACTGACCAATTGGTAATGCACCCGGCAGTGCTTCGGTTTCAAATTCATTACCAAAGCCTGTCATATATTGTAATTCGTTGTTATTCATCACTAGACTCCTGAAAGGTTTTAGGTAAGATACTCTCATGTGAGAGTAAATTCAAATAGGATAGAATTTAACTCTGTAAATATTTTTTGACAGTAAAAAAGCCATGACAAAAGAGATGAAAGCGACATTTGATTTAAACAGTTTTCTGCCCTACACACTCAACAATATTGCAACGCAAATGAGTGAACAATTTAGTGAGCTATATCAAAGCCAATTTGACTTAACCGTGCCACAATGGCGCATTATTGCCAATCTAGCCCAATACGGTCAGCTAAGTGCAAAATCGTTATGTGATTTGGCACACATGGATAAGTCTACGGTATCAAGAGCGGTTAAACGCTTATTAGAAAGAGACATTATAAGCGCCCAATCTGATCCACTCGATAAAAGAGCAACCTTACTGTCATTAACACGTGATGGCAGCGATATGGTTGAAAAAATTAGTCCGGTGGCATTAGATTGGCAAGCAGAGATGCTAAAAGACATAGATGAACATGAATATGAAAACTTTATCTCAACGCTGAATAAAGTTTACAATAGCCTCAATAAAAATGTTTAATTCTGTAATCTTAGTGCTGCTACATATTGATTTAGTGAATCGATACGGATATGATAATCGATATCATTTACAATTAGAAATTTGGATGCTCTCCCTATGAAATTAGCGTTAAACACAATGAAGACTTTTGGCCTTAGCCTTGTATTAGCATCAGCATTTATTACGCAACCAGTATTGGCAAATGGCCCAATTGGCGAGCACGTTAATCACCTTAAAGCAAACTTAAAAGATTATTCTGATGATGTTGAGTGGATGATAGCAAAAGTGGATGCTTTAGTGACAGAGTATGAAAAAAATGGCGCTAAGGCTGTTAAAAGCGATGATTTAATTGAGTATTGGGAATCAGTAAAGTTTCACAGTGCCATCGAAACTAATTACGTTCCAGTTTATGCATCTATTTGGCAAAGCATTTATGGTATTAAAATGGCCATCGATGATAAAAAACCTGCAAGCGAAGTACGTCAACACCAGCAGGCACTAGATGCGGCTCTATGGCAGGGGCTAGGGGCTGTTAAATTAGCCGCTGATTTTCAACAAAAAGGCTTATTGAAAGCGGTAAAAGCGACGGCCTCTGAAAACATGACGCAAAGCGCCACTATTGATGAAATTAAACATAAGTTAGACCGCGTTGTGGCAAAATATGCTGAGCGTTTAAGCGACGAAGCGACTCAAATTGTACACGATACTTACCTTCACTTATTTGAAGGCGTAGAAGGTACTCTAATTGAAAAAGACGCAAAACTTGTGGAAGTACTTGAAAAAGATTTTAACGTCACACTTCCAAAAGCCATTTCAGACAAAAAAGACGTTGACCAAGTTAGAAATGTGGTTATTGATATGCAAGAAAAACTTGATCGCGCTAAAGTGCTATTAGAAGAAGCTGAAAAGTCACGTAAGGATGTATTTTAGTGAAACGCAGAACCTTTATTCAAGGGCTGGCTGCGTTAGGGGTAGTGGGCAGCATGCCATTACCTCTTTCTCGTGCTTTTGCCGCAAGCCCAGTAAGCCCAATTTTAGTGAATGACCTACCAGCCCTAGAGGGCGATCTGACTTTATACCTAGGCCGTGGTGAAGGTGGTTTATACGAAAACGTATTGAAATCAATCGAAAAGAAAAACCCAAAACTTAACCTATCGATTCGTCGCGGGCCGACAGCAGCGCTTGGAAATATGATTGTTGCTGAAGCAAAAGCAGGCGTGAAACGGGCTGATTTATTTTGGGCTGTGGACTCAGGTGCAATTGGTTTAATTACTGATGCAGGACTCGCCAAACCGTTACCAGGCGATTTAGAATCGCAATTACAGCCGCAATTTCGCTACCCAGGTTGGGCACCCGTGACAGGGCGTATCCGTACCTTACCCTATAACACGAAGCGCCTCACCAAAGAGCAAATTCCAGATAGCATTATGGCGATAGCCGATAGCGATTTATCAATTGGCTGGGCACCCGCCTATGCATCATTCCAGTCATTTGTAACTGCAATGCGCATTCTTGAAGGCGATGATAAAACCGCTAAGTGGCTTAAAAAAGTCCAGAAACGTTCTAAAACGTATGCCGGTGAATTAGGTGTAGTGATGGCTGTTGAGCGTGGTGAGGTTGATATTGGTTTTGCAAATCACTATTACACACTTAGATTAAAGTCGGGCAAACCTGATGCAAATCTCGATCTTGCCTTCACAAATCAAGACGCGGGTTGCTTAGTTAATGCCTCGGGTGTACTTTCATTAACCGATAACCCGAATGCAATGAACTTTATGCGCTATTTATTAAGTGCAGAAGTACAAAGCTACCTTGCTCGCGAGGCCTATGAAATTCCGCTTATTCAAGGGATTGAACAGCCTTCTGGCTTACCTGCTTTATCAGCAATATCACCACCGAAAGTTGATTTAACACAATTGGCAGATTTAAGGCCAACACTTGACCTTATGCGAAGTAGCGGTGTTCTATAATGCGCATACCTGCTTCATATCCTATGGCGCTGCTTGCAGCGCTTTTGGCGTTAGCGCCTGTTTATATTCTGATCACCTTAGCCAGTGATGCAACAGCTATTTTTGATAGTCATAATTTAAAAATTCTTGGTAATACCTTATCCCTCATGGTGTTAACCGTAATAGGCTCAATTTTAATTGGGGTTCCTCTGGCATTTATTAGTGCCTATGTGCAGCTTCCTTTTAAGAAGTTTTGGCTGGTGTTGTTTGCAGCGCCGCTTGCAATACCAAGCTACATCGGTGCATTTACGCTCTACGCAGCGTTTGGTCCAGGTGGTGAGATAAACCAGCTATTAGGGTTTGAAACCCCACCTATGTATGGATTAACAGGTGCAGCGATTGTGATGACGCTGTATACCTTTCCATTTGTAATGCTGACTACACGTTCATCATTGCTCAGTCTTGATGCAAGCATGGTTAACGCTGCACGCACCTTGGGTATGTCGATGACAATGAGTGTGTTTAGAGTCATATTACCGCGAGTAGTTAATGGGATTGCTGCCGGCTCTTTACTGGTGGCTCTGTATACGTTGTCGGACTTTGGCACGCCAGCTATGATGCGACTTGATACGTTTACCCGTGTGATTTATGTCGAATATAACGCGTTTGGTTTAAGTCGCGCGGCAATGTTATCACTGCAACTAATGGTAATTGTCGGCTTTTTATTGTTTATGGAGTCGCAAATAAAAACGGCCTCAGAGCGTCATGGTCGGCCATTAATGTTATTTCCAACGAATGGTCAAAAGTGCATGATGCTATTAACTTTTGCACCCATTTTGATTTTGGCGATTTGCTTACCGCTCGGTATTTTTTGCGTGTGGTTAGCGCGTGATGGCTTTGCTAATTTTGACTTCAGTATTGCATGGAACTCAGCGTACGCCTCGGGCCTAGCTGCCATTGTTGCTGTAATAGTTGCTGTGCCTGTAGCGCATGCCGCACTGACCGGTAAAGCGGGACGTATTATGGAGCGCGTGACTTATTTTGGTTTTGGTATACCGGGTATCGTAATGGGAACTGCGCTGGTTTATGGTGGATTGCAATTACCAATGTTGTATCAAACTCTTGCTTTATTAGTCATTGCGTATGTATTACGTTTTTTACCGCTAGCAGTTGGTTCTGTTCGCACCAGTACTGAGCACTTAGATTCAAGCTTGGTTAAGTCTGCAAGGGTGTTAGGAGCAAGTCCTCGTGAAGCATTTTTACGCATTACCTTGCCTTTAACCTTACGTGGTATTATTGCCGGGGCTGCGCTTGTTTTCTTAGAATCGATGCGTGAGCTTGAGGCGACGTTGTTACTTGGCCCAACAGGGTTTGAAACCTTATCTACGTATTTATGGCGTGTTTATGAAGCGGGCTATTTTGGTCGCGCAGCGATTCCAGGTTTGCTTCTTGTCGTGATATCAGCGTGTGGTTTAGCTATAATGCTGTCCGGTGAAAAACGCAGTCAATTAGAACATTAAGGATCAGTTTAATGCTATCAGTTAGTAAGCTGTCTATCGATTATGGTAGCAATCGAGTGGTAAGTGATCTTAACTTGTCACTAGGCAAAAGTGAGATCCTCATGCTAGTTGGACCAACTGGCTGTGGTAAAAGTACAATATTACAAGCACTCGCAGGGCTTATCCCTATCAGCGAGGGTGAAATTAACTTAGGTTCGTGGCGTGCAACGCCAAAACAAAAAGTTCCGCCTGAAAAGCGCAAAGTGGGTATGGTTTTTCAAGACTTTGCGTTATTTCCGCATTTAACAGTGCAAGAAAATATTTGTTTTAGACTGACAGATTCAGCTAAAGGAGATCATTGGATTGCATTATTGGGTCTTGAAAAGTTTCGCAACAAGAAACCGGCCACGTTATCAGGTGGTCAGAAGCAACGTGTTGCACTGGCACGTACACTTGCGCATGAACCTGATTTTGTTTTATTGGATGAACCCTTATCAAACCTTGACGCGGCATTAAAAGATACGTTGCGATGGGATATTCGCAATGCATTGAAAAAAGCGGGTGTTCCCGCTATTTGGGTTACGCATGATCAAGAAGAAGCATTATCTATTGGTGATAGAGTTGGTGTATTGAAAGAAGGGGTTATTCAACAACTCGACACACCAGAACGTTGTTTTAGTTTACCTAGTAATCGTTTTGTTGCTCGTTTTCTTGGTGAGGCAAGTTTTATTTCTGGAAAGTCGTTAGGTGATATCGCAACAACTGACCTAGGGAATGCACCTATTATTAAAATAGATCATGACTCAGCCGATGTTGATGTACTTTTGCGCCCTGATGATGTTCATCTTATTCAAAATGCAAGTTCAACCAATGGCAAGGTGACATGGGTGCGCTATGAAGGTGGCAGCCGTTTGTGTGCAGTGAAACTTGCATGTGATACGGTTGTGACGAGTCGCGTAAGCCATGAAGTGATTGTCCGCCCTGATGATGAAGTTCATGTGTCAATCAACACCACTCATCCCCTTGCGGTCTATGCAGTTTAAATAAATCATTTATGCAGGTCTTTAAGGCCTGCAACTTCTCTTTCCTATTCAATTTAATACTTGTTCGCACTCATACTTAATCATTTTGATGGGTTAAACCGGTTGCTACTTAGGTAAAGATTTGTGATTTGCGACTGCATGGATGCAGGAGGCAGTGCAATGCAGGAGCAATTGCCGAGAACACCTAAATAACAAAACTTTTGCCTTGTTATCATCGAGGCTTGTTGCCTCAGAATAGCCCATTTAATTAAGCGTAATGGTATAAGCTTTTCTTTTAGGCTCTTTAATTTATAAATTAGCAACTAACAAGAATAACGTTTAAAACGTAAAAAGCCCGCCAGTAGGGGCGGGCTTTAGGCTTTATTTTATAACAAGACTAACTTGTTATTAGAATGTGTAACGAACGCCTACACGCATTTCCCAAACAGAAGCACCACTTTGCGTAGCTGTTTTGCCATTGTTAGGGCTGAAGTCAGAGTAAACATAACGACCCTGATCATCGATTGATGTCTTAATCATACGGTTACCAACAAAGTTACCTTTCTTAAGTACACCCCAGTCATCATTTAGAAGGTTTGTTAAGTTATCGATAACGAAGAACACTTCACCTTTGTGACCGTCCATGAACCCAGGTACTTCTTGAGTCATTTTGAAGTTAACTTTAGTGAACCAATCTGCATTTTGGCGGTTACGAGCTGAAATAGTACCGCGCTCTAAACCATTTGCAGAAATCCATTGGTTAAACTCATTAACTTCTTCTGGTGTCATGTCGTAAACAACATTTGGATCATCAACTTCAGGAATATACATTAACTGACGACTACGGTTTGAGTTGCTGTCACCGAATACAGAGTCACTGCCGTTAAACGTGTAGCTATAAGGTAAGCCTTTGTATGTTTCACTGAATAAGTTGAAGCGCGTGTTATAACCATCAAACAGCTCAGTTGTGTAACCAAGAGTCATAGTAAAACGATGCGGGATTTCGTAATCAGAAGTACGGGCACCTGGGTTTTTAGGATCAAATGTTGCCATGTTGCCGTAGTTCGAGCTCGCTACAGAACTTGTCATTGGGTTAACATCTGTAGAGTCTGTATAAGCATACGCAATTTGCATGCTAATGCCGTTATCAAAACGCTTGCTCATAGCCGCAGAGATAATTTGTGATTCACCGCTGTCGCCATTAACGTTTGTTAGTAATAAGTCACCGCTACGGCCTTCAATAGACTCAAGAACTGGACGACCATCAAATGTAGTTTCACCTGAATCACGTAACGCAATATCTTGTACAATTGCAGCATCTTTACGTTTTGTGAATAAGTAATCTACAGAGAAAACATACTCGTCTTCAGTTGTGTACGTTGCACCAATAGAGTATTTCCACTCAGATGGCATTTCAAAGTTAGGATCCACGGCATTAACTGATGAATCGCCTGCACCGATTTGAGTGTTAGCAACTTTATCAAATAAATCTTGTGGTACTTCATAACCTGGAGTGCCGCCATTGACGTTTGGTGTGTCAAATAAGTCTAAGCGTGCTTGTCTTTTCGCTTCATCTAGGAAGTAAACACCGTCTACGTCTTTAATACCAGTACTAATGTTCGTGATACCGTCGTTTGAATACGAGTTAGATAGCCATACGTTCGGGTTACCACCTGAGAATAAACCAACGCCTGCACGTACTTCTAATGCATCTGTTGCATACCATTCAAAACCAACACGAGGCTGAATTAAATCAATACCATCAAATGTTGACTGATTGCTGAAACCGTAACGATTAGTAAAGTTTTCGTTGAAGTTTGGCTCATCATCACTTGTGTAGCGGTCGTAGCGTAGACCGAATGTTAATGTTGCGTCTAAATCAGTGAAGCTGTATTCAT
This sequence comes from Pseudoalteromonas sp. MT33b, assembly GCF_014117385.1. Taxonomy (NCBI): domain Bacteria; kingdom Pseudomonadati; phylum Pseudomonadota; class Gammaproteobacteria; order Alteromonadales; family Pseudoalteromonadaceae; genus Pseudoalteromonas; species Pseudoalteromonas sp. MT33b. The sequence goes on from NZ_CP059832.1 coordinate 76,697, forward strand.
CTTGTACATAGAAAGTATGTTGAGCATACGAGAAGCTTGCTGCAGCGTCTGTTGGATCATTTGTCGATGCCGCGTTGTTGTAGTACAAGCCACTCGCGATTCCATCTTCGAAATCATCTACTGAGTTAAAACGCCACTCACCTTGCGTGTGCTGTACGAATTGGTTGAACACGTCAAGTTTTTCGTATTCATAGCCGCCAGTGATAGTGTGTTGGTCTAGGTAATAAGTACCCGCAAGTTTCACTGTTGTTGTTTCGTAGTCTAAATCGTTTGATTGACGAGAATCATCTGGACCAATGTAAACTGTACCGCCATCAGACGTACTAATCTGCATTTCACCGAAGCTGCTTGCTGCATCTAAAGATTGTACAGTCGCATCTAATTCAGATTTACCAACGCGGATTTCTGTTGAAAATTGATCAGACCAATCTGAGTAGATTGAACCGATTAATGATGTGAACTCAGCACCTTGCTTGAAGAAATGATTTTCTAAAGCAACAGTATCGCTGTATGCATCAGACTGAGACAGTGTAAAACCATCATTGTAGTTGTAAATTAAGTTTGCACGGTGTGCATCGTTAATGTTCCAGTCTAGTTTTACTAAGATTTTTTCATCTTCTACTGGAGCGCTTGATGGCATACCGCCTGCGTTATAGCCGTATACATCTTGAGCGATTTGCTGAACACGAGTAAGATCTGCAGCAGAAACACTGCCTGTATCTAAACCAGCGTATTCATACTGTTTAACACCTTCAAGCTTTTCATAAGATGTGAAAAGGAAAAGGCTATCTTTAATAAGTGGTAGACCTACGTTAAAGCCATAACGTTTTTCAGTGTAGTTACCTGGGTCAACTTCTCTTCCTTCGATTTTGTCACCTTTCATAGAGTCATTGGTGTAATCGAAGAACATACCACCGTGAACTTCATTGCCGCCTGATTTAGTAACGGCATTGATGTTACATGATGTGAAACCACCGTATTGAACGTCAAAAGGTGCAAGTTCTACTGCAACCTGTTCAATTGAATCAAACGAGAAAGGTGCACGGATTGTCGGGTAACCGTTTGAGCTTAGGCCGAAGTTATCGTTCATACGAACGCCGTCAAGCGTTAAGCTGTTAAAGCGTGGGTTACCACCACCACAGTTAATTGAACCACGGCTATCATCAATTGTTACACGTGGGTCAATACGTACGATGTCACGTAAGTCACGGTTGATTGCTGGTTGGTTTTCTAAATCTTCAAGTGTAAACGTTGCAGCTGGACCTGTACCACCCGACATACGGCTGATAGGACGACCTGTAACAACGATTTGTTCTACATCAGTTTGTCTTTCTAACGTAACATTAACAGGGTAGTCAGCACCAACTTGTAGGTTAATGTTGTTAAACGTTTGATCTGCAAAAACGTCAGAATCTACAACAACGCGGTAAGGACCACCTACACGAAGACCTTTCGCTGTGAAGTAACCCGCATCATTCGTTTCAGTTTCTTTTGTTGAACCTGACGGTAAGTGTACGATTGTAATCTTTGTGCCAGCAGCAGGATTACCGTTTGGCCCTTTAATCTGACCCTTGATAGCAGATGTTGTTTCATTTGCTAACGCTGCACCACTTACACCAACACATGCTGCAATAGCAAGTGACAGGGCTGTTTTGCGGAGTTGGATTTTCATTATGTTATTTCCCGTGTTAAAGGTTATGTTTCATTTATAGTTTGCTGTCAGTTGGCATCTTTAGTGCCTTTACTAACGGTTTTGCTGATTTATCAAACAACGAATTTAATAAACCGGCCAATCTGATCCCACCTTGTTGTAGGCGAGTTTTTATAACTGGTACATTTTTATAGATATAACTATAACTTATGTTTGTTTCATTTTCTTTATAGATTGATTTTGCAATATTATGAGATTCTATTAACCAATCGCTTGGAGAGCTTGAGAGGTAATCTGCTATAAGTTCTTCATTTTTTGTGTCTATAAATTGCGCAAATTCACTATAGGACAAGTTTTCGTTTTCAATTAACTTTGTGTCCCATAAGCTATGTAAATTGGTATTCTGACCGAAGAATGTGACAGAAATATTATTTCCGCCGCGGTCTTCGCCTCTACCTGCATGAAAAGGTTGGTGACTATCGCCGACCAAATGAACTAAAAAGCGCAAAGCGAACTGCTTTTCAGCAATAGATGCATTGTCATTTTTTAATACTGTAATTGAGTATTCAATGCCTTCTAAAATATCTGTAACAGAGTCTTTATTATGGTGTGCGTGTTCATCGTACTTTGGCTTTGCATCGCCTTCATCAAAGTTTATGTAATGCCAGCGTGATGATTTCTTTTGCCAAAATGTTTCAGGTGCTGAGCGCATTTCGTCGGCCCAGGTAGCAATTTGAGGTAATGATTCACCGTCTAATAGGGGAGTTAAAGCCTGGCGAGTGGTGTCGGTAATATGGTTTGCAGCTACTTCACCTACAATACGGTGGCCGTTTTGCCCCCATGCGTGAGAAGGTGAGCTCATTGACATAGATAAAATGCCAGTTGATATGAGCAACATTGTTTTTGTTTTTTGTAACATTGAGTCAGTGTCCGAATAAATGCGTTATTAAGCACGATTCCATAATGTTAATTCTCCTGAATTTCAGCTGAAATAGAAAGGACTCAATAAGATTCATAATTTCTTGTTCATAAATTCATAAAATCAATAGGTTACAATGTTTAAGTAAAGTTACCTATTGCAATGAGTAAGAATAATTGTTCAAATAGAGACAACAGTGCGTTGTTGGCTATTAAAATTGAATTTGAAAACAATACTAATAAAAAAATCATCGATTGTTACATTTTTGTTTCTGTCTCTTATTTTGTTTTTTTGCATCGGAACGATGCAGAGTAAAGCACCGATTTCTGATATTGACGCTTTCATAGAAACTTCGTATCAATGTGCAACAAAGTCAGATGTTAATCTTAATGAACTTGTTGTTTATTCATCAGGTAAAGTGCTTGCTGAGGACGTTGCGAAAGTACTGTGTAGTGATGACACTATTAGTAAGCAATATGGAACGGTTACTTCTTACTGGGGCTATAAAACCTCAGACACAATCGAGTTTTTAGGTAAAGGAATTGCTGATCTTATTCTCGCTAAAGAGAATCTTATAAATGCGTTTATGGCAGAATCGACCTATAACTACCAAGCTGTAGTTGGGTTTCCAAATTACACCGCTTATTTAATTTCAAGTACTGAAAAACCACGTGTAGAGAAAAGTTACTTTCTTGATAAACGTATTGGCCTGTTAGATTATCCGACAAGTCGTTCTGGTCATATACTACCGAAGCAATTATTCAAAAAGTTAGATATTAACCTTGAGAATTTAAACATTGTTTATGCCAGCTCTCATTCTGAACTGAGAGAATTACTTGCCAGTGGTCAGGTCGATTTGATTTCTTCATATTGGCAAGATTCGGATCAAGCAAAGTTTTCCGCAAATTATATTACCCCGATTAGCGATAATATTAGTGGTAGTCGCTGGTACTTAAAAATGGAAAATGAAAATACTGATCTACTTTGTGCTGTGCAATTACGCTTAACAGAATTAGCGCGCAGCCAGAATTCACACTACTTTAATCATGTAGAATCATTTTGGGAATGTGATGCTGAAAAGCAAATAAAACGCAGTACAGGGGAAAACAATGCTGCCAACTAGAGTAAAGTTTGCTTATGCAGTGGTTTTCTGTGTCGCAAGTATTATGATGTTTGCGAGTTATATTTCTGCAAAATATAGTGATAACCGTGCGAATAATGCGTTAACAATCGTTAAAATAGAAAATCGCATTGCACTTGACCTGAACTACTTAAATTTACCCGATGACTTTCTTAAACATTCGGGTAGTAAAGACATGGTGCTTAATTATATTGAGCAGTTAAATAGCCAGTTATCTGCCTCTGATGTGTTTGTTTACTCTATTGAGGGAATTTCAGAATACCCTGCGCGTGCAGATTTGATTGTGAAACAATTGCATACACCACAAAAATCTCTCAGTGTTAGTTTTGTCGTAGACTCCTCGATATTTGAAAAAAATGACATTGTTGTATTGATTTTAGTTTGTGGATTTGCAGGATTGTTTACCTATTTACTCTTTTTGAGTGAGCGCACTAAGATAAAAATTGCGAAACATACCCCTGATGTTGAAAAACATACTCAATTGCAACCAAAACTGATTGTTGACCTTAAAAGTAAAACATTGTCAGCAAATTGCGACACAGAAAAAACCGTTGCTTTAGCGAATAAGCCGCTGTGTTTTTATTTGGCCCTAGTTGAGTTTTGTGTTGAAAACCCAGACGTCATACTTAATCAAAATAAAGATGTTCCCGATGAGTTGTTAGCACTGGCTAATAAGTATTTTTACCGGTTAGTAGAACTTGGTCACACCATACGCAAACGACCAAATTTCACGAATAGTTTAGAAAAAACATTAAGTGAAATACGCGCGGCCCTTGATGAGGTTTGGCAGGAACTCCCAGAAATTAAAGACACCTATTATCCACCTAAAGCACATGGGGAAGGGTCTCGCTCTCGTCTACACCATTATGGTTTAAAGGGCATTACGCTAGATGACATTGAAGTCATTGGAAAATAACAACCACAAAGTAGCTTATAAGAAATAAAAAAGGGAAGTGCATGTTACTGACTTCCCTTGCTTTATTTACTTTGCCCCTAATTAGGCGCGTAATCAGCCGCTTTTAGAGGACTGTTTTGTTCGAAGTAACGTTTCAATGCCTGTGCATCGGTATCATCAGTACTAACGAATCCGGCTTTTTTGGTAAGCGTTGGATAACCATCACCGCCTGAGGCATTGTAGCTATTGATACTCATACGGTAGGTTTTAGTCATTTCAATTGGCGCACCATTAATTTTAACATCGGATAGCTGATTGTTTTCGCGTTTAAAACTAAGCTTATGATATTGTAAATACGCACCTGAGTCGGGTGGGAATGATGTCACAACGTCAAGGTAATCAAACAGGTCTTTACCTGTTATATCAATGTACGTAATTCTATTTTTAAACGGGTGTACTTTTAAAATATCTTTGTAGCTTACATCACCTGCGTGAATACTATCTCGGATACCACCGCCACTAATTATGCCAAAGTCAGCTCCGACAGATTGCATTTGTGCTGCAATAATCACGCGAGCTAGGTTTACTTGTTGATAACGCACTTTATTACGATCTCCTTCTAGTTTGCTATCAACTTCACCTATTTTCCCTGCAATTTGGGCTGCGCCTTTTTCTTGGTATACAGCAAGCATGTTTTTGAGTGACTTATCAGGCTCTATATAATCACCTGCTAGCTGTTTTTTACCCTCTTTATTTTCAACATATAAGTTAACAGGAATAAGTGAATAGTTAAGGAGAGTCAATTCGTCACCTTCTAGTTTAAATTCGGCTTTACCAACATATTTACCCCATTCATGGGCTTGCATAATCCATGTCCCATTTTGTTGATCTGGTTTACAAGCCTTTCCTGGTGCAAAATTAACATCTGCGACATTCTCTTCTGACATACACACAGGCTCTTGAGAGTGGCCGCCTACGATAATATCAATCATACCCTTCGGTAAATTGCGCGCCATTGTCACGTCGCCGGGTGCATTAATACCATAGTTTGCATCGACATAATGGCCCATATGCGTAACAGCAATTGTAATATCGGGATTATATTGCGCCTCTATTTTAGGGGCTAAGCGGGTTGTCACAGTGACCGGATCTTGAAAATCTAGCCCGCCAATGTATTGCGGATTACCAATCTTTGCCGTATCCGTGGTCGTTAAACCAATGACGGCTATTTTAAGGCCATTTTTTTCGAATACTTCATAAGCCTGATAGGCTGTTTTTCCGGTTTCTTTATCAAAAATATTGGCAGATAAGAATGGAAAGTTTGACCACTGTTGTTGTTTATCTAAAACAGCTAATGGGTTATCAAACTCATGGTTTCCAATTGCCATTGCATCATAACCAATTGCAGACATTCCTTTAAAATCTGGTTCAGCGTGCTGTAAGTCAGATTCAGGAATACCAGTATTAATATCGCCACCAGACAATAATAATACGGCGTGTCCATTGTTGACTGCTTCTGCTTTTAATCGATCAATAAGGGTCTTACGAGCAGCCATGCCGTATTCACCTTGTTCATTGTGCCAAAAACGGCCATGGTTATCGTTCGTGTGGAGAAGTGTAAGGTATTGAACACTATCAGTATGATTTGAAGAGCTACTACATGCAGTGAGTGTGACAAGTAGTGAAGATAAAATAAAAAAGCGCATAATATGTTGCCTGATAAAAGCATGAGGTTAATTATGCGCTTAGTTTAAACGACTGAGGTTTAAATTAAATGACTTTTATACGTTTTTATTGCTCATTTGTGTATTTAATTGTCCCGTCGCCGCTAATTGTCTACGTTGTAACTCTTGTTCAGCATAATGGGATTTTTGGTGGTTATTACCAACCATCCAGTTAAGGAAGCTTGCTGGGAGCTTATTGTATGGCTCACCTTGGTGTAAGCCAAAATCGCAGATTGCGGTTTCTTCATTAGCCATAGTGGTGTTCCTATGTGTTCATTGTTGTCGTGTAGATACTAACAAACTCAGTGTATTTGATAAGACGATTTTGCTTTTAAAAGCAATTTTTATATAACTAAAATGAATACGCGATGTAAATAAGTGTAACTAAGTTGTGATTGATTTGATGTGTTTTGTGTAACTGTTTGGTCTGCTATTTTACGACAGCTGTTTTTTGTTTAGTCTCTTGGCAGTTTTATAATAAAAATTATCAGGAATGATTAATAATGAAAAAGCACTTGGTATCTTCATTGTTATTTGCTGCGTGTTTCCAAGCAAATGCAACGGTTGTAGAAATGCAAACCGATCACGGCACTATTACTATCAACTTATATGATCAACAAACACCGGTAACAGTTGAAAACTTCTTAAGCTACGTTGGCGATGGCGCGTATGATGGCAGTGTTATTCATCGCTCTGTAGATAACTTTGTTTTGCAAGGCGGTGGCTTTAGTTATGATACTGATTTTAAAGAGATTGAAACGAAGCCTGCAATAAAAAACGAACCTGAGTTATCAAATGTGAAAGGCACAATAGCGATGGCCAAACAAGGCGGCAATGCGAATAGTGCAACAAGCCAATGGTTTTTTAACTTAAAAGATAACAGCGCGAATTTAGACGTACAAAATGGTGGTTTTACTGTGTTCGGTGAAATTACAGCAGATAGCCAACAGGCAATTGATGCAATTACGTCTTTGGTCCATTGTGGTGAAATTCCCGTTGTAGGCCTTAATAAAGAGCAGTGTCCAGATACGACATCGGGTTTTAATGCTGAGGACTTAGTGACGATTAACAGTGTTATTATCGTAAATGACGACCCTAACTCATCTGCATCGCTGCAACCTAAAGAAAACACCTTAATTGACAATGTTGATTCTGGGGATGGGACCAGTGGCGGAAGTTCAGGGAGCATGGCATGGCTGCTATCTCTTCTTGCCTTTGCAGGCGTGAGTCGCTTTAAAAAATAAACACCTATTTCGGTAAGGCGTTTAATTCGCCTTACCGAGTATGGACGCTAAAAAACGCGAGTTAAAATGACCACCCACATAGATAGCATTACTAAACTGCTAATAACAAAACTGTAATAACGCACTTTTAACGTATTTGATGTTAAATGAATATAACTGTGCACAACACGCAGCAAAACATAAACCCACGCTAATGCCACAAACATATAACCTACCGCATTTAACTGTAAGGCTGTTAAACAGGCAATAAAGAACAACACAGGCATTTCGAATTGATTAATAAAATTTCGATCGGCGACACGCACATCTGAGCCGGCTTTTTCGAGCTCCATGGTAAGAAAATCTTTCATTTCAATTGTTTTTTGCTTTGCAGCACGAAAACGACGATTACCCATTATGAACATAATAATGAACGTAAGTAAGACCTGTGTGAACATTGCTACAATTAGCCACTTTTCCATAGTTCATCCTTTGTTATAGTTATAGTTGTAAAATTTAAGTCGTTAGTCCTGCTTTTTTCACAATGTGTTACAAACTTTTAGGGTTGTTTCGCTAAAAAGCATTGAATTGCGACCTATGAAAACTCATGATAAATAATAATTAATGTAATATCTAATGGATACAATAAAATGACAAAAATAATAGGGCTTAGTGCGATTGCATTTGCAGTTTTAGCAGGCTGTTCTTCTACTTCTACACCACCGAGTGTTAATACCAGCCTGATCCCAGACTCGTTGGTTGTTAGCCCAAACGATAGCCGTGAATACAAAACACTTAAATTAGACAACGAAATAGATGTTATTTTAATTTCAGATCCCAGTGTTGAAAAATCAGCGGCAGCCTTAAGTGTGGGTGTTGGTCTTTTGCATGACCCTATGTCACAACAGGGGATGGCACATTATTTAGAGCACATGCTATTTTTAGGAACCGATCGTTACCCGGATACTAAAGGGTACAGTGACTTTATGACTAAAAACGGTGGGGCACATAATGCTTATACGTGGTTAGATATTACCAACTATATGTTTAAAGTGAATAATGATGCATACGATGAAGCATTAGATCGTTTTGCAGATTTCTTTAAATCACCCAAGCTATATCCTGAATACACCGATAAAGAAAAAAATGCAGTAAATGCGGAATGGTCAATGCGCCGTGAAATGGATTTTTTTGGGCAATTTAAGTTAGCGCGTAAAATGATGGGTTCACACCCAGCTAATCGTTTCTTAATCGGAAACCTTGAAACTTTAGGGGATAAAGAAGGCAGTAACTTACATCAGCAAACAGTTGAGTTTTATAATAAGTACTATTCATCTAACATCATGAAAGTTGCAATGATTTCTAATCGTCCGCTTGCTGAAATGGAAGCTAAAGCAAAGCAATATTTTGCAGACATTGAAAACAAAAATATCGAGAAACCCACTGTCACAGCTAAGTTAGACTTTGACCAAGCCGGTGGCAAACGTGTTTATTACTCGCCAAATGAAGATGTTAAGCAACTTCAGTTAGAGTTTACGATTGCTGATAACAGTAATCAGTTTGCCGTTAAGCCAAACCGTTTTGTTTCTTACCTGCTGAGTAATGAAATGCAAGGTAGCCCCGCTCAAATTCTACGAGATAAAGGCTGGGTTTCTCAATTAACAGCGTCTGCTGCTCCGACACAATATGGTAACTATGGCAGTTTAACTGTGAACGTTGAGCTGACAGATGCAGGCATGCAAAACCGCGAGGAAATTGTCGCTACCATCATGCAATACATTGCATTGATAAAAGAGCAGGGTGTTGATAGTAAATACTTTAATGAGATCCGCACTTCTTTAAACAATGAATTTCAGTTTTTAGAAAAAGGCGATGAGTTTGGTTATGTAAGTAATCTAACTGATAGCATGCAAAAGTTCCCTGTCAATAATGCAATTAATGCACCTTATTACTACGCTCAATTTGATGCTGAAGCCGTGCAGAATGTGCTGTCTCAACTAAATGAAGATACTTTGCGTATTTGGTATATATCTAAGCAAGAAGAAACAGACTCACAGTTACACTTCTATGATGGTAAATACCGTATTGAAGATATTAGTGAAGATGAAATTAAACGTTGGAGTCAACCAAGTGAATTTGCACTTGCCTTACCAACCGTCAATCGCTTATTACCCGAAAGTTTTGCTATTAAAACGGGTGAATTTAAGCAGCAAGATCATCCTAAACTCGTGTTTGATAAGCAAGGCGTAAAAGTATGGCGTCAAGCAAGTCAGCAATTTGCTGAGCAACCTAAAGGCTTAGTCGAAGTTTATTTCAATACACCCGATGCATTAGTTGACGCAAAATCACAGGTTCTCTACTCAATTTGGGCTGATGTCTATAATTTACAACAAAGTAAACTAAGTACTGAAGCTGCTGTTGCGGGGATGAGCCTTGGCTTACAGCCAAGTAATGGATTGATTTTATCACTCAGTGGCTTTACCGATAAGCAAGACGTTTTACTTGCACAAGCGTTAGAAAATCTGCAATTAGACGTGTCTCAAGAAGGGTTTGCACAAGCGATTGACCGCTTTAAGCGCGATTTATTAAACCAGCAAAAGCAATTTCCGTTTTATCAAGCTTTTGGTGAGTATTCTAAATTAATTCGCAGTGGTAAGTTTGATACTGAGACATTAATTGCCGCAGCAGATGAACTCACTTTGGCTGACTTTGAAAGTATTAAACAATCAACCCTAGCAGCTAATGACTTACGTGTATTCTCATTCGGTAATTATAATCAAAAAGATGTTGAGTCAATTGCAAATAAATTGATAGCCATTTTACCAAAGGGTCATAAAACGACGGAGTTTGCGCGCAGCAAAGCGTGGTTACCACAAGAAGGTGAGCGCATAGTATTACAAAAAGACATTGATGTAGCTGATGTTGCGATCATCGATATGGTCGTTCATCCAACGCCGGGTTATAAACAAAAAGCACAAGCACAAGTGTTGCAAAACCACTTCAGAACTGTTGCTTTTGATAAACTGCGCACCGAAGAGCAATTAGCTTATGCGGTGGGTGCATTGGCTCGACCTATTGAAGATTACTCTGCGCTTGGTTTGTACATTCAAACACCTGTTAAAGGGCCAAAAGAGATGCAAACGCGTTTTGATGAGTTTAAAAAACAATACGCTGTAGAGCTTGATAGTATGACAGAAGAGACATTTGCTCAGCTTAAAAATGCCACCCTCGTGTCGCTAAAAGAGCAACCAAAGAATCTCAGTGATGAAATGTCGCCACTTATTAACGATTGGTACCGTGAAAACTTTAACTTTGATTCGAAAGAGCAGTTAATTGCTGAAGTTGAAAAAGTGACGTTGGCTGACTTGAAAGACTATTACAAGCAAACCATGTTAAATGATAAGGCGCCGCGTTTAAGCGTGCAAATGCGTGGTAGTAAGTTTGCAGACAAACCATTCGCCGACTTCGAAAATCAAACTAAAGTGACTAATCTAGAAACCTATTACAAAGGAATTAAATTTCAAAAGTAAGTTATCTGGTGTGTCATTACAAAAGCCCAAGCATTTGCTTGGGCTTTGTAATTTTAGGCAACGAGTAAGAACCCGATAAAGGCTGCCGTTGCTGCTATAAGGGTATACGGTAATTGTGTGACAGCATGGCTGACTAAATCGCAACCCGAGCCTTGTGCTGCTAGTACAGTGGAGTCAGAGTAAAAACATGCTTGGCTGCCAAATGACGAAGCCGACAGTAATGCCCCAATCACCAATGGAATATTGGCGTCAATTGCGTATGCTAATGGCATAACTATAGGGATTGTCACTGCAAATATTCCCCAGCTAGATCCCGTGGCAAAGGCAAGCACAGCCATTGCTAAAAAGACCACCGCAGGTAGATATTGTGCTGTCATATAGGGGCTTAAAGTATTTATCACATACTGTGGAAGCATAAGCTGGTCACAAACATCTTTAAATATAAATGCCGCCACGACTGTGCCGATAGCTGGGATCATGCTTTTAAAACCATCAAGCATTCGCTCAATAAGCTCCCCTAATGACATAAGTTTTTGCAACATATAAAACGGTAGTACCACAGCAAAAGTTGCCAGTAACCCTTTGAATACATCGATATCAAAGTACACGGTAAAAGCAACTAGCAAGATGATAGGGACCAAGAAATTATACAATTTGCCGTTAGTAGCCGCTGTTTCGAAGTTTTCTTCAGCTGCCTTTACTGCGTATTCATCCGCAGTATGAACGTCGTTATATTGGTTGTTCGACACGGCTATTTCGTTGTGCATGGCACGACGTTGTGCTTTTTTCATTGGCCCAAATGCAGGGATCACATTTAAGCTAACGAGCAATACGACAATAACGGCAAACCAAGCGTAAAACATATACGGAATCGCTTGGATATACACGGCAATGCCTTGACCTTCAGCGGCCACATTGTTGTCGACTAGAAGCCCACCAAAAAACACGGCCCATGTTGATAATGGCACAAGTACGCAGATAGGGGCTGCTGTCGAGTCAACGACATACGCGAGCATTTCACGGCTGATTTTAAATTTATCAGTGATGCGTTTCATTGTCTCGCCAACAGTCAGCGCATTTAGGTAATCATCAATAAATATAATTACACCCAAAGCAAACGTCATAAGTAAAGAAGAGCGTTGCCCTCTTGCAAACTTAAGTGCTAACTCGGCAAAGGCAGTTGCCCCTCCGGTCCTGACTAACAAAGCGATTAATGCACCAAAGCCACCACAGACTAAAATAAGCCAAGCGATAGTTTCATCTTGCATCACCTTAAGAGAAATATCAGCAAAGTTTGCTAATATAGCGGTAGGTCCCAACATGGCTAAACCAAAGAGGGCACCAATAAGTAAAGATAAAATAGGGCGGCGTAAAAATACGGCCAAAACCACCACCAATATTGGCGGTAGTAAACTTAACGCAGAAGGTTCTTGCATTATAATTTTCACACAGTTAAGCAAAAGTCTTTTGCTTACATAAATCAAAAGTTGTTTTTTCAACTCATGTCACTGCTTTACGCGAACACACTTTAAGGCCGCTTTACGGTAAGTGCCTGCGTTGGCTGGCGCCAGACAGTATAGAGGATATACTGCTATTGTTTTGCCCAAAACATCGCGTGAAAAATAATCCTGAATTTTAATTTAGTCAATAAGAATTTTTATCTTATCTTAATTAATTTAAGCAGTGTATTCATGTTAGGCTTAAGTAAAATTTTACGAAGGGTTTTTATGGCTTTTTCAGATACATACAGGTTAAGTAGTCATGCTGTGATCACGAATGAGCAGGGCCAAGTATTATTACTTAAAGCAGACTATGGGCAAAAAAGTTGGGGATTACCGGGCGGTGCCTTAGATCAAGGTGAAACAATACATCAGGCTTTAGTGCGTGAATGTAAAGAAGAGCTCAACTGCGACATTCAAATTGGCTATCTGAGTGGGGTTTATTACCACACAGCATTTAACTCTCACGCATTTATATTTCGTGCCTATTTACCTGAAAATGCGGAAATTATGCTCAGTAGTGAACACACAGAATATGATTATTTTGATATAGACGCATTGTCGACCGTTCAGAAAGAGCGTGTTCTGGATTGTTTAAATTTTACATCAGATGTAGTCAGTAAAGTATTTTAAGGGAACTTAAATGTTTGATATCCATTTACGTGCTGGGCAACCGGGTGACGAGCAATTTATTCTCAGTCTTTTAAATCAACCCTCTTTTATCAAATACATCGGTGATAAGCAGATTAAAACGTTGGCACAAGCACAGCATTATATTCAACAGACCTTTATTAACAGCCACCAGCAGTTCGGTTTTGGCAGTTATGTTGTTTGTTTAGCGGATGGCACAGCGATAGGAATGGTGGGCTTGTTTCAGCGTGACGCACTGGCTATTCCAGATTTAGGGTTTGCTTTGTTAGCAGAGTATGAAGGGCAGGGAATTACCACCCGTGCGGCTGGTTTATTGTTAGCAAAAACGCACGTTAAGGCACTTAGAGTATTGGTGGCAATTACGTCACAAACAAATAGTGCATCGCAAAAAGTACTACAAAAACTCGGATTCGAGCAGGTGGGTGATGTCATTATTAATGACGATCACCAACCACTCACTTTACTTTTAAAGAGCAAGCTTTGAGAGTTCATCGCCTACTTGTTGATTCACTTTAAGCCACGTCGTCTCAAGTGTTGCAACGAGCCCTTCATAATCATTATCGTGTAAAGGTGTTAGCTCGTTAAAGTAGTTAACAGCCTTTATTTTTCGACCAGTCTCTGGTGTTGTGTAATATAAACGCCAAAGACCTGCGATATTTGCGTTACCTTTTTCGTCGCCATTAAAGTGATGAAGTTCGTATTCAAGCTCGTAGTAACGTTGTTGATCGACATCGGTAATAACCGGTAATCCTTTTATTACCATCCAGTTTGTCAGCTGTGTGTATAGTTGCTGATGCGCACTGGCTGTCAGCATTAAGTCAGGCGATTCACTCCACAGGTGATAATTTGCTGCGTTAACACGGTTATTATCGAGAACCATTGCAATACCGCGATTATTCAGTGCGCCTCGCAATTGAACAGTATTAACTCTTAGCTGAACGTGTGTATTGTCACTCGAACGCTTCATAGCCACGATTGGCTGCGAAAACTGATAATACTCGATGGTTGAGAATGACGTTTGGCTACAACCAACTAACAGTAATGCTGCGCCTAAACTAAATAAAGCGAGATGTTTATTGTTCATTATTGTTTCCTCGGAGTGGGATCAGCTGGGAGTTCTTTATCAAAAATCAGCATGTTAGGTTGTTGATTCAAACCTCGGGTAAGTGGCTGTAGCTCTTCACTTAAGCGCTTAAATTCTGACAAGGTTGTTTGTAATTGCTGGTGGAATGTTGAGCCTTGCTCATAACTTGCCATTGTTTTTTCGAACTGTTTCATGGTTTTATCAAATTGCTGCATGCTCTTGGTCATTTCAGCAAAGTTTCGATTAATATCACCGGGTAAATCTTGGGTATCTTGTTTATTAAGAAGATCCCGCATGTCATGAGCGAGCGCTTGGTATTCTGAAAAGGTTTCTTGCATTTGCGCTAAACTGTCTTCAATTTTTAAATTATTCACTTTATTAAGCACATCAGACACTTGGTCTGCAAGCACCGTGATACCACTCGATACACTCGGGAAAACAGTATACTCAGCAATCGTTGTGAGTTCTGCAGGCTTCGCGTTGTCGTAAATATCAAGATCAACGTACACCGCACCCGTTAGTAAGTTACCTGGTTTTAAGGAAGCGCGCAGACCATTTTTAATCCAGCCGTTGAGGCTTGAATGCCAAAACTCTCGTGCCGCTGCACTGTCATGATAAAGCCGCCCATATTCAATTTTTATGAGCGCAGGAACGGCTGTGTTATCGGTTCGAAAGTGGGCAGGTTTACCGTTTATGATGACACTGGCGGGTGCCTCAACCACACTGCCTATCCGCATTCCTCTGTATTCAACGGGAGCGCCGGCTCTAAGGCCTCGAATTGATTGCTCAAAGTCTATTAAGTAGTAATCAAAATCATAAAAACGCTCTTCTAAAGCGGCTTTATAGCTATCACTTAACGAGAAGCTATGCCCATTGCTGGCTACTTCACCGGGGGCTTGCTGCTCTGGTCTACCGACAGAGATACCGCCTTTCAGCAGTTTACTTAAAGAGCCGGTGTTAACATTTATACCATCGGCAGAAAGATCAATTTCAATGCCTGAGTTAACCCAAAAAATGGAGTTGAGTGTTATTAAGTTCTGGTACGGTTCGTTAATAAAAATACCGTATTTCATTGCCTGATTTTTCCAGTCAAATGTGGCTGTTTCTATTTGACCTATTTTATAATCTTTAAAATAGATGCCCGTACTCACATCAAGCACTTCAGCGTTGTAGCTCAGTAAAGTAAAACGTCCGCCTTTGACATCTTTGCCAATTAATGCCGGTTCTTCTTGTAACTCAAATTTTTCAGTGAGTTTTTTACTTTCGCCAGGAGAGAACTCTAAGTAAACGCCAGAAAGAAGCGTGCTCATGCCGCTGATACCCGTATCATCAATGCGCGGCTTTACAACCCAAATTTTGGCATCTTCGGTGAGTAAGTCTTCGTAATGTTTATCTATTTGAGCGCGAGCAATAACACTGTTCTGTTTGTCTGAGAGTCTAACATGATCGATTTGGCCTATTTTTACACTGCGAACTTTAATCTCTGTTTTACCAGCTACAATCCCCTCCGCATGAGGCATTTTAATAAAGACGGTTGTCCCTTTATTTACTTGATATTGATATAACATCCATGCACCAATTAGCAAGGCAATAACGGGAATGATCCAAATTGCCGATATATTGGGCGCTGTTTTTATTTTAGCGGTTTCGCTCATACCAAGGTCTCTTGTTTCGCTGTTTTTAAGTTTTCAGGGTTATCCCACAATAGTCGTGGATCAAATGCATGGGCTGCTAACATTTGGCAGATCACCATGGTTGTAAAAAAGACGGTGCCGATACCGGGTGTCACTGACATTAAGTTTCCTAGTTGTACTAAGGCTACTAAAATAGCGACAACAAATACATCTATCATTGACCATTTACCAATAAACTCAGTTAATTGATAAATTCGAGTGTAACTTTTTGTTTGCCTATTCGCTGGCCGTGCCACCATAAAACATAAAAAACTCATTACCAATGCTTTAGCCAAAGGCACGACTACACTGGCTAAAAATATAATCATTGCAATAGGGTAGGAGCCACTGTTCCATAAAATCATCACACCGCCAATTAATGTCGACGGGGTTTCATCACCTAGGCTCGTTGTGTACATAATGGGAAAAATATTGGCAGGAATATAACACGCGATAGACGTTATCAACCAAGCTGCCGCTTTTTGAACACTATACGGGTTGCGAGTGAAGGTTTTAGACTCACAACGCACGCAAATATCTGTGTCTCCTAACTGACCACAAACATGGCATGCACGCAAGCCTTGATCGATGGCCCTGGTGTTAGGCTTTGTTTGTTCGATGTAAACTGGGGGTTTGATTTGTTGCCATAAAGCGTGCTTGTTGAGCTTTGCTATCGCACTTACGTAGCAGATAACAAAGGCGGCATACGAGTAAAAGCTAACACCAAATTCAATATCAGCCATCGACATTATTTTAACCATACTGACCATGACACCAATTAAGAAAATTTCAGACATGATCCAAGGTTCTAAAGCAAAGGTCATTTTTAACAGTCGTTTACCCCATAAATAGGGCAATGCCTTTAGTAACCCTAAGTGCAGAGGAATAATCAGTAAAAGTAAAAACATCGGTAAGCCGATGATGCTTACATCGATAAAGAGGCCTAGAAAGTCACTGTCGTAATTAAATAATATTCGCGCAGCATCAGGCAACGTAATTGTTTGCGTTATGCCACTGCTGGTAAATGATAAGAATGGGTAAAACATACTGCTTAATAGCATCACAATGGCGCTTAAGCTCAGTGCAACAATGTGGCTATCTTGATTTGCTTGTGAAGATAACAGCTTTGTATTGCAATGCGGGCAGACTGCTAATTGTTTTGCTTTAAGGTCTGGGATCTCAATGACATGATCACAACTTGGGCATGCTGTTTGCAAACTTAAGGGTCTCTTAAACAAGAACTTAGTTAATTCTGCATCAATTAAGGCTTAAATACAAATGCAGAATTGTTTTAAATAAGTTAATATATGTACAAATCTTGAGTGTATTTTATGCAATATGTTGTTTAAGGTGAGCGGTGAAGCAATTACTTTTCTTTTTAATGCTGTGTATTAATTTTAAAGCTTACTGCTTATCTTCTCAGCATACTGAGAAGGCGCTCGTGATTGCTGCAAGTGCCTATCTACCTCCTTATATGATGGAGCGTACCAACAGCGGTATTCAATTAGAAATAGTCAAAGCGGCACTTAAATCACAGGGCATCACTCAGCTTGATATCCACTACATGTCGAATAAGCGTATAGAGCAGCAGCTTATTCAAGGCAAAATAGACATCGCCCTAAATTTTCCTGCCACGGTACATGCTGACGTATATAAAAGTGAGGCATTGCTTTATTATCAAAATGTTGCGATTAGTCTAGCTGCCAGCGAGTTTACAATTAATAGCGTGTACGACCTTGCAGGTAAAAGTGTGTTGGCTTTTCAAAATGCGACAAACTTTATCGAACCGCCCTTTAAATCAATTACTCATATTTTACGCTCTTACGACGAAGTGATAAACCAAGAGGCACAGGTTGATCATTTAATGAAAGGCTGGGTCGATGTCATTATTCTAGAGCGTCGTGTGTTCTTATATTATCTAGAAAAATACAAGCAATCAGCCAAGCATCTTCCTTTTGTGGTCCACCCTATTTTCCAACGTGCGCCAAGACCCGCTTTTTTCAACAATAAGGCACTTAAAGAGACCTTTAATATTGGCCTTGGAAAAATAATTGATTCAGGCGAATATCAAGCGATTATTCGCCTTGATGGTACTGAGTACGCAAAGCTCAGCACGGATAAGTTAAGCAAATAAAGCGACAGTTTGGCGACTGAGTGCGATAAGCTTGCCATCTTCACGCCAAATGCAGCCATCTTCTAAGCCATAACCCCCTTTACTGTGATGGGTGATTGCTTCATACCCAACCCATGCATTAGGTGCAACTTCGGGCTCATCTAAAAATTCAATGTACCATGACATACTACTGGCAGGTGCAGGTTGCTTGAACATTTGTAATAATGTTGGCGGCCAGGCATCTGTTAGCGCAATAATATGTGCCTCAGCCATTTGTGAAGGCCCCTGTTTAAACTTCATCCAGCCTCCAAGGTGTGAGGTATCGGCAGCAGAAAATGGCATATTACCATCTTGCAAACACAGCGATACGTGTTGGAAAAACGCAGGCATCATCCCTTCTTTATAAGGGAGGATGAATCGCTCATCTACTGGTTTGAGTTGCATTGTTTTACTCACATCAACGCGCACCGCTGATTCTCGATTGGCTCCAAAGCAGGCTTGGGTAATCACACATACATCACCATTTTGAATGACTTTGGCAAGTACTTGTGCGCTGTTTTTACCTTCGCGCAATACCTCAACATCAATGGAAAAATCAGTATCAGCCAATAATGGCCCTACAAAGTTGGTGCTCAGTGATAATAAACGACGCGAGCTATCAATATGCTGACGCATAGCTTGATATAATAAAGCGGCCGATAACCCCCCAAACGCGGTACGACCCTGACACCAGTTTTCGGGGAATTGCATGACTTTGGTTTTATCTTTACCAAGCTCAGTGGCTTTAGCGAGTAACTGTTCAAAATGCATAAATATCCTTAACATTTATTATTATGTCGTTGGTTATAGCACAGTAAAAGTCATCAGACCAGTTTGTTTGGCACGCCGTTTGGCTTAGAAACCGCCGGTTTTTGCGGAAAAAGTATGCATTTAGAAAATATTTCAAAAAAAAGTAAATTTTTTTCATTTTTATAGTTGAATTCAGTTTGCTGCACCCCTATTTACTAGTCATCGAACGTTTTAACGAATTTTGAAGTTGGAGAAGATTCATGGGTAGAATTATTGGAATCGATTTAGGTACTACTAACTCTTGTGTAGCAGTACTAGACGGTGATAAAGCACGCGTAATTGAAAACGCGGAAGGCGATCGCACAACACCATCGATCATTGCATACACGCAAGACGGTGAAACATTAGTTGGTCAACCTGCAAAACGCCAAGCAGTAACAAACCCAACTAACACATTATTTGCTATCAAGCGTCTAATTGGTCGTCGCTTTGAAGATGAAGAAGTGCAACGCGATATCGGCATCATGCCTTTTAAAATTGTAAAGGCTGATAACGGTGACGCATGGGTTGAAGCACGCGGTGAAAAACGTGCTGCACCACAAATCTCTGCTGAAGTACTGAAGAAAATGAAGAAAACAGCAGAAGACTTCTTAGGCGAAGCGGTTACTGAAGCGGTAATCACTGTACCTGCTTACTTCAATGACTCACAACGTCAAGCAACGAAAGATGCGGGTCGTATCGCAGGTCTTGAAGTAAAACGTATCATCAATGAGCCAACAGCCGCTGCACTTGCATACGGTATGGACAAAAACAAAGGTGAAAACGTTGTTGCAGTTTACGACTTAGGTGGCGGTACTTTCGATATCTCAATCATCGAGATTGACGAAGTTGAAGGCGAGCACACATTTGAAGTACTTGCGACTAATGGTGACACACACCTAGGTGGTGAAGACTTTGATAACCGTGTAATCAACTACTTGGTTGAAGAGTTCAAGAAAGATCAAGGCATTGACCTTAAAAATGATCCTCTTGCAATGCAACGTGTTAAAGAAGCAGCTGAAAAAGCGAAGATTGAACTTTCTTCTGCACAGCAAACAGAAGTTAACTTACCGTATGTGACTGCTGACGCATCAGGTCCTAAGCACATGAACGTGAAAGTAACACGTGCAAAACTTGAGTCACTGGTTGAAGACTTAGTTACTAAGTCAATCGAGCCACTTAAGCGTGCACTTGCTGATGCTGATTTATCAGTTAGCGACATTAATGACATCATCCTTGTTGGTGGTCAAACACGTATGCCACTAGTGCAAAAAACGGTTGCTGAGTTCTTTGGTAAAGAACCACGTAAAGACGTTAACCCAGATGAAGCGGTTGCAGTAGGTGCAGCGATTCAAGGTGGTGTACTTGCAGGTGACGTAAAAGACGTACTACTTCTTGACGTATCTCCGTTATCACTTGGTATCGAGACGATGGGCCAAGTAATGACGGCGTTAATTGAGAAAAACACGACGATTCCTACTAAGAAATCACAAGTGTTCTCAACAGCGGAAGATAATCAGTCTGCAGTAACGATTCACGTGTTACAAGGTGAGCGTAAGCGTGCTAGCGATAACAAATCACTAGGTCAATTTAACCTAGAAGGTATTCGTCCAGCGCAACGTGGTACACCACAAATTGAAGTTACTTTCGATGTTGATGCTGACGGTATCTTACACGTATCTGCGAAAGACAAAGATACAGGCAAAGAGCAGAAGATCACTATCCAAGCTTCTTCAGGTCTAAGCGATGAAGAAGTTGAAAAAATGGTACGTGATGCAGAAGCTCACGCTGAAGAAGACAAGAAATTCGAAGAGCTAGTCGCGACTCGTAACCAAGCTGATGCAATGGTTCACGGTACACGTAAGCAAATCGAAGAAGCAGGCGATGCATTACCTGCAGAAGATAAAGAAGCAATCAAAGCTGCAGTTTCAGAACTTGAAGCGGCGATTAAGAGTGACAAGAAAGAAGAGATCGAAGCGAAGACGCAAGCGCTTGCTGAAAAGTCACAAAAGCTTATGGAAATTGCACAAGCTAAAGCACAACAACAAGGTGGTGCTGACGCAGGTGCACAACAATCTTCTGCTAAGCAAGACGACGATGTTGTTGATGCAGAGTTCGAAGAAGTGAAAGACGACAAGTAATTGTTCGTACCGCTTCTGCCTAGCTTAAAAGAGGCTGCTTTATTAGGCCAATTAAGTTAGGATGAATGATTGAGGCGCGCCGGCGATTTCGCTTGACGCGCCTTTTGCATGTATATGGATGGTAAAGCGATACCCTTTATCGGTTTACTTTCATGCAGTGAAAACTGCAGTAAAAAGAGTAGTGTGATAGATATGTCAAAAAGCGATTATTATGAAGTTCTCGGCGTTAGCAAAGATGCCAGCGAACGAGACATCAAAAAAGCGTATAAGCGCTTAGCGATGAAATATCATCCAGACCGTACAGCAGGCGATAAAGAGCTTGAAACGAAATTCAAGGAAGTAAAAGAAGCCTACGAAGTACTTACTGATGACCAAAAACGTCAAATGTATGACCAATATGGTCATGCTGCCTTTGAACAAGGTGGTGGCGGTCATGGCGGTGGCTTTGGTGGTGGTCACGGTGACTTTGGTGATATTTTTGGTGATGTGTTTGGTGATATTTTCGGTGGCGGTGGTCGTCGTCAATCTCGCCAACAGCGCGGTGCTGATTTACGTTACAACATGGACTTAAGCCTTGAAGAAGCTGTTCGTGGTAAAGATATAGAAATTAAAGTACCGACATGGGTAAGTTGTAAACCGTGTGATGGTAGTGGCGCAAAAGCTGGCTCTAAACCAAAAACATGTACAACGTGTCATGGTGCAGGCCAAGTGCAAATGCGCCAAGGGTTTTTTGCTGTGCAGCAAACATGTCCTACCTGTCAGGGTACTGGTCAGATTATTTCTGATCCCTGTGATAGCTGTCATGGTCAAGGCCGCGTCGAAAAGACTAAAACATTATCAGTTAAAATCCCAGCGGGTGTAGATACAGGTGACCGTATTCGTCTTTCAGGTGAAGGTGAAGCGGGGATGCATGGTGCCCCTGCGGGTGATTTATATGTTCAAGTCTCTGTTCGTGAACACCCAATTTTCCAACGTGATGGCAATAACCTGTATTGTGAAGTACCGATTGGTTTCACAACGGCAGCATTAGGTGGCGAAATTGAAGTGCCGACGTTAGACGGTCGTGCCAAACTGAAGATCCCAGCAGAAAGCCAAACGGGTAAAATGTTCCGTATGCGTGGTAAAGGCGTTAAGTCTGTACGCAGTGGTGCTCAAGGTGACTTAATCTGTAAAGTAGTGATAGAAACGCCTGTTAATCTTAATGAACGTCAGCGTGAACTGCTTGAAGAACTTGAGCAAAGCATGGGTAAAGATGGTTCTAAAAATCGCCCAAAAGAAAAAGGTTTCTTTGACGGTGTGAAGAAATTCTTCGATGATTTAACTAAGTAATTTTAGTTAGCTGAATATAAAAATGGCGCTTATTTTTAAGCGCCTTTTTTATGCTTGTTTTAGTGATCTAAGAACAAATAGTTTTGCCAGCTTTTCATTCTGATTAACACTTTTCGCATAACAGAAACATGCTCAAAATGTTCTGAATACACGGCCACTTCGGTACTTGTGCCTTGTGGGAGATGATATTCACTCATATCGTCGGTAATTTTCAGTGTCACGATTGCCCGCCCTTCACGTGCAAAAAACTCACTGCCCATTAGTGTACCTTGTGCTTGAACTTGTCCTTCACCTATTGCTGGTAGTACATCAACGACTTCACCTGCAAAGGTTTTGCCGGGAATGGCTTTAAAAATAAAATCAGCTTTATAGCCAGGCTCTAATCTAAGTAATGAATTTTGTCTAAATGCGGCCACGTAACGAGTGTCTTCTTTGTGTACAAAGGTCATCACTGGGCGCAATGGCATAGGGACGGCAATCATCCCTGGGCGAAGAGTTAATTGGGTAACGTAACCGTCTGTCGGTGCATAAACACGAGTGCTATCAAGGTTAAACTGTGCTTGTTCTAAATGGGCTCTAGCTGCGGCTATTTTGGTTTGTTCACCATTAATTTCTGATTCGTACGCAAGCTTCTGACGTAACTCTTGTGCTTGTGACGCTTCGTAGTTTGCTTTCGCTGCGAGGTAGACTCCTAGTTTATTATCAACTTGGCCTTTTGAATAGGCACCGCTTTTTGCCCCTTTTTCATAGCGTTCGTATTCTTTTTTACTTCGCTCGAATTCTGCTTTACTCATAAGAGTACTTGCTTGTGCTGACTTATATGCGGCTTCTAACCCTAATACTGATTGCGTCGCATCTTGCAATCCAGCCATTGCCTCATTTAGTTTAGCTTTATATAAGGTGTCATCTAAGCGAAAGAGTAAATCCCCTTTTTTAACCGGCTGATTTGCATTTACCGCAACCTCTTCAACAGTGCCTCTAACGTTTGGAACAATGGGGGTGGTTACATAGACACTGCTTGCCATGTTCGAGTGTGGATGATTGTAATTCATCAATAAAATGAGTGTGCCAATTAAAACGACACCGCCGAGTACAGCGGTTGGCACTGTCCATTTATTTAGGGGGATCTTGAATACTTTAAATATGCCAATACATAGTGCGGTATAAGATAGTATTAATAGTAAATCCATATTTTACTTCTCTTTATTATTCGATTGGGCGTTTATTTGTGCCTGTAATGCAGCGACGGTCGCTGACAAGCTAGCGACTTTTTCGGCAAGTTCTTCTTGTTCTTTTTGAATTTGGTTAAACCCCCAGCCTCTGTCGTCGCGCCATAAGGTTGCCCACACCCACAGCAAAGGCCATAACACATGCAGTGTAAACAAGCTGACCCAGCCAGCATAATGAATGGCATCTTGATGAGGGTGATTACGTTTTTTGGCAATCTCGTAGGGAATATCATGGATGGCTATTACGCCATAAAATATTACTACAGTAACAAACACCAGCATAACTAGTGCAAAGTAGTCTAAAAACATGTACTTTCCTTCGTTCTTTCGTTAGTAGAATTTTATAATACGTTAAATTTTATTTTTTCCTAGTTTCTATTTTTATACAAAACATTAGTTTAGCACCACATAGTAGTCTGTATCGGCAAGACACCGACACAGAGTTACATCCTCTGAGAATGCAGTTTTTTGAATTTTTCCCTTATCAAGCCCTAGGGTATGGCACTTATTTTGACAGGCAATATACGCATTCCAAGCTGTGTATTCGTTGCAGATAAAGTTTATGGTGCTTAGTAATGTAATGATAACTATGCACTGCTTTATAAGATAGAAGCAGGTGTGTTTCGACATGATACTGACCTTGCTTGGTGCTCATACCTTTAGTGTAGCGTATGCAGGAATTTTTATTGGTCATTAAAGAACGGTTTTTAATGTGTTTGCTTCTTTCTCTATAACAAACAGTTATGATACTTTTTAATGAAACAGCATTGGTTTTTTAAGGATTAATAGATGACACCTGCAATTAACTTACTCAAAAAAAAGGGAATTAAGTTTAATGTTCTTAGCTACGACCATGACCCCAATAACACACAATACGGTCTTGAAGCGGTTGAAAAGTTAGGCTTACCGGCAGAGCAAGTATTTAAAACGTTGGTACTTGAAGATAACGACAATCATCTGCTTGTTGCGGTGTTGCCAGTTATGCAGCAAGTAAACCTTAAAATGTTAGCCAAAGCGGCCGGTGTAAAAAGGGTGCAGATGGCTGCTCAGCAAAAAGTTGAAAATAGCACAGGTTATATTTTTGGAGGAGTTAGCCCGCTTGGTCAGAAAAAGCGACTTGCTACGTTTATCCACCATTGTGCATCAAACTGTGAGCTTATGTACGTGTCTGCAGGAAAACGTGGTTTAGAGGTTTCGATTTCTGTTCACGACCTCAGTCGCTTAACAGGGGCTAAGTTGGTTGATTTTTGAACATGTCTGTTGTTTTTTCTCTATTTTAGGTATTTTTTATTTGATATAGAGTGCATTCTGTATAAGCTTAATTTGCCTTATTAATGTTAATAACGGTTTATCTAAAAGGATTCAGGATATGAAAAAATTAATTGCTATTTCTGCACTTTCACTACTTCCACTTTCAACTGCAATGGCCGACCAAGATATTGGTTGTGGTTTCGGTTCAATGTTATTTGCAGGTAAAGACGGTAAAGTTGTTAAAGTACTTGGTGCAACAACAAATGGTATTTCTGGTAACCAAACATTCGGTATTACATTTGGTACGCTAGGCTGTGATGGCACAGGCACAGTAACTGCATCAACGAAAGTTGCAACGTTTATTGATGGCAATATGGAACAACTTGCACGTGATATGTCTCGCGGTGAAGGCGAAGCACTTGAAACACTTGCTGAAGTTTGGGGCGTAGAAAGCCAAGATAAAGCGGCATTCAATAAATTAGTGCAAACACAGTTTTCGCATGTTTTCACATCAGAAAATGTGACATCTCAAATTGTACTTGAAAATCTAAACACACTTGTAGCAAATGATGCACAACTTGCATCTTACACTTTGTCTTAATTGACGTTTTTCTTTATAAAGCCCTTTACGGGCTTTTATTCTCTTATGCATAGACTTTTATTGCTCTGTTTAGTGCTCTTTAGCAGCGCTGTTTTTTCTAGTACGGTTACAAAAGATATCGCTTATAACCCTTACTGGCTTAAACTAGGACATTATAATCAGCAACGTTTTTCTTCGTATGAAAGTGAAGTAGACAGTAATGCATTTTTCTTTTCGCCTGTAGGTAAGAGCGATCCTCATGCTGAGCTTATTGCCACGATAAAAGCATTTGAGTTGGCTGATAATAATGAGGCTCAATGTCGTTTTCCTGCTCGCTATAGGTGGCTGAAGGATCATTTTTTTCCGCAGTGGCCTGAACTTTTGTGCCCTGAGATAGATGTTTGGCAACAGCTTATAAACCCTAAAGGTATAACCTTGGTGTTTCCAACTGCGTTTATGAATGATCCCTCATCTATGTTTGGTCATACGTTACTGCGCATAGACGCAAGGGATCAAACTCGCAGTCGTGAACTAATAGCTTTTGCGGTAAATTTCGCTGCTGAACCAGATGCAACAGATAATGCGGCGCTTTACGCTTTAAAAGGCGTTATTGGTCAATACCCCGGTAAGTTCACCTTAATGCCTTACTATAGAAAGGTGCGTGAATATAATGATCTCGAATCGCGTGATATTTGGGAGTATCCGCTTAACTTATCAGAGCCAGAAATTCAGCGTATCTTGCTTCATTTATGGGAGATGCAGTGGGCTACATTTGATTATTTTTTTATTGATGAGAATTGCTCATATCAGCTATTAGCCTTGTTACAGCTAGCGCGTGATGATTTGTTTTTAACCTCGGAGTTTTCTACACACGCAATTCCCTCAGATACAGTTGCTGCATTAAAGCAATATGGGTTATTACAGCCCCCTAAATATCGCGCAGCGTCGGGCACCAAGTTACTTAATTATGAAAGCCAGTTAACCGATGAACAACTTGTCATGGCACAAGCATTACGTGATGGAAAACCTTTGCATGATTTATCACTTTCGGCTAAAGATGCTGTGCCAGTACTCGAAATGGCCTATGAATGGCTTAATTATCAGTACTATGATCAAGGTCTTGCTCGCGACGAAATAGCCCCACGATTAACGCGACTTCTTCATCAACGAAGCCAATATCATGTTGTTTCACCCTTTGAGCCACCCCAAATACCGCGCGTTAGTCCCGAGCAGGGACATGGCTCTGCGCGTATTGGTGCTGTGGTTAGCCACTATGAAAATAGCGCCAACCGTGTTGGTTTAAGTTATCGTGTTGCTTATCACGATTTATTAGATAATGCAGGGGGCTTTATACCCGGCGCCCAAATCAGTTTTTTTGATGTAGAGGCGAGTATTGATAACAACGAGCGCCTTTTTTTAGAGCGTTTATATGTGATAGATGCCATGTCTTTAGCACCTGACAATCGACTTTTTGATTCTTGGTCTTGGAATGTCCGCGTTGGTTATGACCGCCAACCCACGTTAAAAAAGCGAGCTGGCCGTAGCTTTATTCAAGGTGGATACGGTAAATCCTTTGGTGATGCCAACCATTTTCAAAGCTATATTTTAGCGTCGTCTTTGTTGCAAACAGGTTCGTTAATTGATTCGCTTTCATTTGCTTTAGGCAGCGAGGCCGGTGCTATATGGCAAGTGACAGCGTCACAAAAGTTAGCTTTATCAGGCCAAGCATTATGGCTGTTCAATGAGCCCCGCAGTGACAAGCACATTGAGTTTTCTGCGCATTGGCAAATTGCCTTAGCGCAAAATTGGGGATTCAGAAGCTCTTTTGTATATCAAGATTGGCAAGTATCAGAGCAGCAATTTAAACTACAGCTACTGCATTACTTTTAACAGTGTATTTTTGGCAAGTTATACCAGCGTGTTGTGTAATGGGGTGATAAATACTCTCGTTTCATATGCCAGTCAGCGCTAGACGTTTCACTGGCTATGGCTAATGTGCCGATGCCAAAGCGGGCATTTATTTTGTCTAAGCATTGCATTAACTTGGGGTTATCGATGGAGGCTTGAAATAAGTCGGGTTGTTGGAACATGTGGCTTGTAAGCTCTAGTGCGCCAACACCACATTTGTAAAAAAGCACATTGGGTTTGTATAACTGCTCGAATACCTCGCTAATTGCATTAGCAAATACACGGCTGTCGGCGGTGGCGATATTGAACTCATAAATATACGATTTTTTGTAGTAGCCTTGTTGGTGTGGTGAACTGGCGACAAATATCAGTAAACGTTGAGTCAGCGACCCTTGAGCGCGTAGTTTACGCGCTACAATAGCGCTGTGATTAATCAATGCGGTTTTTAGCGTTATGGGATCTGTTACGCGCTCACCAAAGCTACGTGTTGAAAAAATTTCTTTTTTATCTTGGCGTACATCATCCCAGCTCAAACAGCGTTTGCCACATAGTTCATTAACGGTACGCTCAAGTACTACACTAAATAAGCGTTTCATTTTTCGGGGGTCTTGCTGTGCAAGATCAAGTGCGGTGTTAATGTTCATTAACTTTAGCTTTTTAGCTAACCGTTTTCCCACGCCCCATACATCTTGTATATCCATGGCGCGTAAAATATTGACCCGTGAAGACTCAGAATCTATGACGGCAACACCATCAAACCCCGGTAGTTTTTTGGCCGCATGGTTTGCTGCCTTTGCAAGTGTTGCCGTAGGACCAAACCCTACGCCCACGGGCAGTTTTGTTTCACGCCAGACTGTACGTCGAATGGTATGCCCATAACGATACCAATCAGTTATGAGTGGATTAAAACCGTTAAAATTTAAAAAAGACTCATCAATCGAATAAATGTGTTGGTTATCACAAAAGCGACCTATCACATTCATCATACGCTCGCTTAAATTTGCGTAAAGCTCATAATTAGAAGAACGGATCACAACCTGATGATCAAAGAGGTATTGTTTAACTTGAAAATAAGGTTGAAACTTTGGGATCGCAAGCTTGCGAGCAATAGGGCACACAGCACAAATACAGCCATCGTTGTTAGTTAGAACCACAACGGGTTTACGACGAATCGACGGGTCAAAAACTTTTTCTGCACTGGCATAAAACGCCACTGCATCAACTAAGGCGTACATGATAGTAGTTCTTTGCTACTGCGGTGCATACGAATAGAGCGGGTAACAACACCTTCGAGTTGAAATTCATCAGAATCTCTTAACTGCACTGCGGGGTACTTGGCAGAGGCTGACAATAACTGTGCATTGTGTTTGTCGAGTAATTTACAAACAAATAAACCGTTTAAGTTTGCGACGATTACATCGCCATTTTTAACATCTTCAGCGCGATCAACAAGCAATAAGTCGCCATCAAAAATACCGACACCTTGCATTGATTCTCCCGACGCAATACCAATAAAAGTCGCATCGGGGTGCTTAATTAACAGCTGATCTAATGATAAGCCAAGTTCTTTGTATTGAGCCGCAGGTGATTCGAAACCACATACGCCTGCTTCAATATAAATAGGAATAACACGCATAAAAAAACCACTATACTGTATGTTTGTACAGTATAGTGGTTTATCGTAATCTTGCCAATGTGATTAACGGTCGATACGGTTAATATTTTCGATCATGATTGTGGCTGTCGAAATGAATTCGCTGATTTGTTGCTCTGTTAACCCTTGGCACAGAGTCTTGTCTACCTCTTGCTCGGCGACCTCTAGGCGTGAGAACAAAGCACTCCCTTGTTCTGTCAATGATAAAATTAAGCAGCGTTTATCATTTTCATCAGCGCATTTTGTAATTAATGCGAGTTTGAGTAGTTCTTTAATAAGCCGTGCTATTTGTGCTTTGTCACGGCCTGTTTTAGCGACTATATGATTAGCAGTACAGTGGTTGGTTTCAGCAATAATGTGTAAACAGCGCACATGGAGGGCATTTAAACCTAATTCATTCGCGTTAATCGCATTACGTACTGTGACACGGTAGCTCTGCGCCAGTGTAAATAAAGCTGAAGAAAGTGATGTTTGTGACATGGTTTACCTAGTTAGTTGACAAAGTCAATTAAAAGTATATAGTTGATTATATCAACTAATGGGGCAGTGTAAAACTTTATAGGAGACAAACATGGCAAAAAAAGTTCGTCGTGCAAATGTATTAAATACCACGCGCATTTCGCCGCACTTACAACGGATCACGGTTGGTTCACCAGACTTTGTCGATTTTCCACTCGATGCGAAAGGCGCTTACGTAAAAGTGTTATTTCCGCATCCAGGTGAATACCACGTAGAACAAGATCTAAACGCTGAGCATCCTGCAATTATGCGCTCTTACACAATTCGTGATATTGACCCTGTAACACGTGCTATAACACTGGATTTTGTTATTAATCAACATCAGGGAACTGCGACAAATTGGGCAAAGAACGCATGTATTGGTGATGAAGTAGGGATTGCTGGGCCAGGTCCTAAAAAATTGACTGATTTTGAACAGGCTCAATATTTAATGCTTGCAGACCTCACATCTATCAATGCTATCAATGGTTATCTGCACGTACTTCCAAGTAGTGCGCATGTTGATGTGCTCATTCATATTGAAGATAAAGACGATATTATTGAGCTTGAGCAAAACAAAGCGGCTATTAATCACAGTGTTCATTGGCTTGTCACCAATAAGCCAGAAACAGAACTTTTAGACCAAGTAGCACAATTATGTGGCGGGTATAACACCCAGCCTTTGGTTTTTATGGCGCTTGAAGCAAATCTTGTTAAAGAGATTAAACGCTTAGTAACCAGTCGCTTTTCTGTAGCGCGTGAGCACATTGTTGCATCTGCATACTGGAAACGTGGTATTGATGCAGATGGACTAAAAGTGGAAAAACAGCAACAAAGCCGTGCTTAATTAGCATTTGAAAAAAGCACATTCGCACTCATTATAACGTTATCAACCCCATTATGGAGAGCTTATGTCTGAATTAAGCGGTATGCCTTTTTCATTGCTTGAACTGAGCCCAATGAAAGAGAACGAAACAGTTTCACAAACCCTTGCTAATAGTGTTGCCTATGCACAAACTGCCGATGAGCTAGGCTTTAATCGCTTTTGGATGGCTGAGCATCATAATATGCGTGGCATCGTATGTGCGGCGACATCAGTACTTATCGGTCATGTTGCAGGAAAAACGCAGCGTATCCGTGTCGGTGCGGGCGGGGTCATGTTACCTAACCATCCTCCTTTAGTTGTTGCTGAGCAATTTGGCACGCTTGAAAGTCTATATCCTGGTCGTATTGATTTAGGCTTAGGACGTGCACCCGGTAGCGACCCCATTACAAGTCGCGCGTTGCGACGCGATGAGCAGCGTGCTGAGCATTTTGCAGACGAAGTCACCGAGTTACAAAGTTTATTAGGCCCCTATAAAGGTGACTCACCTGTTAGGGCTATTCCCGGTGAAAATACAAATGTTCCTATTTGGTTATTAGGATCAAGCTTATACAGCGCTCAATTAGCAGCGAAAAAAGGGTTGCCATATGCATTTGCAGGTCACTTTGCGCCACGATTTGTTCATGATGCTATAGCGTTGTACCGACGCGAGTTTCAACCATCAGACGTATTAGATAAACCTTATGTGATGCTTGGGTTACCCGTTGTGGCTGCTGATACTGATGAGCAAGCACAGTTTCTGGCTACAACTTCAAAGCAGCGAATATTAGCCTTAATGCGCGGTCAAGCATTGTGGTTAAAAGAGCCGATTGCAAGTATGGATGGACTGTGGTCACCTCAAGAAAAAATGCAAGTTGAAAGCTTTTTAGGGCTTGCTGTTGTAGGTAGTCAAGCGAGCGTTAAGCATAAGTTGAGTATGATTAAAAAAGAGCTACAGGTTGATGAGTTTATTTTTACTAACGACCTGTACGAATTGAGCGACAGACAACACGCGCTGACGATACTTGCGAACATAATGAGTTAATCGGTTACGGTGCGTAATGACGTAAATTACGCACCACACTGTGTGTCTGTTTTCTCATAATTAAACGGTTTTTTGAATTGAACTGATTTAATTATTCTATTTTAAGGATTTAAATAAACCCAATACACTGTCAATATTAACTACAACCCTAGGAAGGTGCACCGTGAAATCTCAAACAATTGCCAACGTCGAGCCACAAACAAAAACAGCATTAATTGCTGAGGGGGGCGGGCAACGAGGGATTTTTACCGCAGGTGTATTAGATGCATGGTTAGAAGAAAACTACGATCCATTCGATTTATTTATTGGCACATCAGCAGGTTCACAAAACTTAACCAGTTATCTAGCCAGACAAAAGGGTTACGCAAAACGCCTTATTAGAGGGCTGTCGCGGCATAAACGTTTTTTTCAACTGGGGCGTGGCTTAATTGGCAAAAGTATTGTTGATCTTGATTGGTATTTTGATAAAACCAAAGAAGTAAACCGCGCCCTTGATTTCAAAACAGCAACACAAAGTTTAGGCCAACGAGA
Organism: Pseudoalteromonas sp. MT33b; assembly: GCF_014117385.1. Taxonomy (NCBI): domain Bacteria; kingdom Pseudomonadati; phylum Pseudomonadota; class Gammaproteobacteria; order Alteromonadales; family Pseudoalteromonadaceae; genus Pseudoalteromonas; species Pseudoalteromonas sp. MT33b. Next base: position 108,656 of record NZ_CP059832.1, read on the forward strand.
GCTGTTAATAACAGCCACTCATGCAATTGATCGTAAGCCCTATTACTTAACACCGACAGGTGAAGACACGCAGTGGCTTGCATTACTAAAAGCGTCTAGTGCACTGCCATTCTTATATAGAGATGGGGTTAACTTAACGCCTTGGTTTACGACCAAAGCTGCTAATGATGCCATTATTCAAAGTGCAAATACTGACTTAGCAAATAATGTGTTTTTAGACGGCGGCTTAGCTGCACCACTGCCTGTTAAAGAAGCTTATAACCGAGGCGCTCGCGATATTGTGGTTATAAGAACGGTTGATAAAGACTTTCAAGTGCAATCTGAATGGGTCACTAAATTGAGGTCACTCGTGAGTGTGTCTGGCTATTGCCCAAAAACAATCGATTATTTATTGCAACATGAACAAGCGTATCAAGATGAACTTGATTTTATAGCCAATCCCCCAAGCGATGTACGTATTACGCAAATATTCGCAGGCGACAAACTGCGCAGTAAATTATTAGGGAGCACAGACTCTGACTTGCGATTTGATCATAAATTAGGATTAGCAGCAGGCCGTAAGTTTTTAGAGGGTACGCACTGCAATTAAACACATTACTTACTTGAGATATTTGTAAATAAAGTTAAAGTGGTTAGCTAACTATTCACTTTTAGTGATTTGTTATTCTAAAAAATAACAATAAAAGGCTAACCATGTTCAATTCTGCTGTCGGTGCTATTAATAATCTATTGTGGGGAGACGGCCAGCTCCTCATCTATATTCTTCTGTTTGCTGGTATTTGGTTTTCAGTACGGCTAAAAGCCATTCAGCTTCTTAAATTTCGCCATATGTTCAGTTTATTAAAAACTAGCAGCAGCACAGATAAAAATTCTATCAGTTCGTTTCAAGCATTGTGCACCGGGTTATCTGCGCGAGTAGGAACAGGTAATTTAGCCGGTGTTGCGGTAGCAATATCGTTAGGCGGTAGTGGTGCTATCTTTTGGATGTGGGTTATCGCGATACTGGGAATGGCAACAGGTTTTGCAGAGAGTGTTTTAGGTCAAGTATATAAAGTAAGAGACGCTAATGGCGACTTTAGAGGCGGGCCTGCTTATTACATTGAACAAGGCCTTGCGAGTCGGTGGCTTGCCGTGTGTTTTGCTTTTTGTTTATTCCTTGGTTACGGCTTCACATTCAGTGCGATGCAAACTAATACCATAACAGATGCCCTGAACTACGCTTTTGAAATCCCCACACTGTATTCAGGGATTGTGATCACACTTTTAGCGGGAAGCATTATTTTGGGTGGCTTCAAAGCAATCGCCCGATTTGCAGAGCGTGTAGTGCCCGTAATGGGCATTTTATTTGTACTGGCTGCGGTGACTATTACCCTATTAAATCTAGGCAAGGTACCTGAAATGATTGAGGATATCTTACTTTCTGCATTTGGTTTACAAGAAGCGGGCGCTGGGGCCATGGGCGCCGCAATTAAAAATGGTATACAACGAGGACTGTATTCAAACGAAGCCGGTGCAGGCAGTGTGCCTCATGCCGCAGGTTGTGCATCGCCAATACCTAACCATCCTGTAACGCAAGGCTATATTCAAATGCTTGGTGTGTTTTTCGACACTATTGTGCTGTGTAGTTGCACTGCGGTGATCATACTACTCGCTGATATTGATATAACTGGCGAAATGGAAGGCATTCGCCTAACGCAATCTGCGATGACAGCGCATATGTCTGCTGGTGGAATTTATTTTGTAGCTGCGGCCATTTGCTTGTTTGCATTTACCTCAGTTGTTGCAAATTACGCCTACGCAGAAAGCAATCTTCATTTATTTAAACTAGACAATAAATTTGGGCGAACAGTGTATACCGGCCTTTACTTATCGATGATGATTTGGGGAGCCTCAGCGACTCTTAAACAAGTATGGGATTTAGCCGACATCGCTTTAGGGTTGATGACAGTGGTAAATGTTATCGCTATCATACAGTTAACACCCACTATATTGGCAGTGACCAAAGATTACAACACGCAACGTGCCGAAGGAAAAGACCCCGTATTTAACGCCGAACATGTTAAAGTACAAGGACACACTGAGCCGGGTATTTGGCGTCAAAAACAAAAATGATGAGAAAAGCAGTACATGATTGATATTTACGCAGGGCCAACCGCTGCAAAAACAATACGAGAGCAGGGACTCTCTGCAGATCTTTTTAGTACATTTTTAGGTGCGAGTGGTGGACCTAAATGGTTTACTTTGTTCGGTCTAGATAAGTACCTATTCGGCGAGTTTTTTAAACAGCGAACACAGCCTTTAAATTTAGTAGGTTCAAGTGCTGGCGCTTTTCGTGCGGCCTGTTTTGCGCAAAATGATCCTGTGGCTGCAATATCACGCTTAGCTAAATCGTACTCCGAAACACGCTATTCCTCTAACAAAGCAAAGCCAACTGAAATAACAGAAAAAGCACGATTGCTTCTGAACTATGTATTTGCTGAAAACGGTATTGAAGAAATTATTAATAACCCCGTTTTTAAGGCGCATTTTATTGTTGCTAAATCAAATGGTTTTACGGCTTCAGAAAACAAAGTTATGCAGCTAATGGGGTTATCAAAAAGTTACCTATTTAACAGAGTAAATAGACGGTTGTTGAGCAAACAATATGAACGTTTCGTGTTTCAACCTGCGAATAGTAATCTGTCCTTTAGTGACAATAATACCTTTAATACTCAAACAGTTGAGCTTACAGAAGCTAATCTAGCCGATGCTTTACTTGCATCAGGCTCAATTCCGTTAGTAATGCAAGGCATTAAAAATATACCAGGCACACCGCAAGGTATGTACCGAGATGGCGGTATTATTGATTACCATTTTGATTTAACAATTCACAATGAAGGGTTAATACTTTATCCGCACTTTAATAATAAGCCAAAAGCAGGGTGGTTTGATAAAAACCTAAGCAGGGGGATCACACCGCGTAATTACGATAATGTGGTGATGGTTACACCTTCAGCAAAGTTTATAGCGTCATTACCCTACAATAAAATACCAGACAGAACAGACTTCACAGTACTTGATGCCGACACACGTATAAAGTATTGGCAACATGTTCTTAGCGAAACCGAACGATTAGCAGAGGCATTTCATCTGCTATGTAATAATAACGATTTTAAAATAAACATAATTACTTAAATTGATTAATGAGTGCGGTTTGCTCCGTTACTTTCGATAATAATCCTTCGCACAATTGCTGGGCAGAATGACCAAGCGAAGTGCATTCATGCGCAAAATCTTGTGCTGCTGATATATTGGCAGCAATTGCTTGACTGGCTGCTAATTGGTCACTAATTGCTTGTGAAATAATACTATTAAGTTCGCTTAATTTAACCGATTGTGCGTTGATATGTTGTAAACTTTCGCCGCTTTTATGGGCAAGACTCACGCTTTCTGAAGACAACTTGAGGCCATCAGACATCGCATTTTGTGCTTCTTTAGATGCCCCAGTGAGACGATTTAAAACAGTATTAATTTCTTCGGTTGATTGCTGAGTCCGTGAGGCGAGGGCGCGTACTTCACCCGCAACGACAGCAAAACCTCTGCCTTGTTCACCAGCACGTGCTGATTCAATCGCGGCGTTTAATGCTAATAGATTCGTTTGTTCTGCTATGGCATTTATTTCCGATAAAATGGAGACAATATGCTTATTACCCTCCACTAAATTCACAACTTGCTCGCTGGCTGAGTGAAGTTTTTTGTCCAGCTCGTTTATTGAATTAATCGTTTGTTGTACAGCTTGTGACCCTTGCTCTGTTGATTTCATCGCCGTTTCGGCTGCTTGGCTTGTGTCTGTTGTACTCGATGATAAATCGTTTATCGACGCTGACATCTGCTCCGTCGCAATAACAATTTGTGACACTTCGTCAGCTTGTTTACTTAATAGTTCAGTAACATGGTGTCCAGTTTCAGCGCACTGTATTGCATTATTATTCACTCCCATTGTTACGTCATTAACACGCCCGACAATCGCTTTAAGTTTTGCTTGTTGCATTTCAAATGCTAAATTCAAATAGCCAATGTCATCATTTGTTCCTGAGTATAAGTAAGCCATAAAAGGATTATTGTATATGTCTTTTGCTTTACTAATTAGCTGTATGTAGCGCCTACGCCAAAAGAACATCAGACTATTTATAGTCGCTAAAACGATGAGTAATACCGTATTCAATATTTCAAAGCCATTGCTCAAAACAGAGGCAAAAGCCGTAACAAAACACGCGGCTAAAAGGATGCTAATAAATAAAGTTACATCATACTTTTTTGATAACGCGCGAGATTTTTGTCCATCATTGATTTTTTTATATTCACTGCTGGCACGTGCTACAACATCATCATTTGGTTTAGTACGTACTGACTGATATTCAATTGTTCGATTATTTTCATCCCTGATAGGAGTCGCAAACGCATTAACCCAATAATAATCACCATTTTTACAGCGATTTTTAACCGGTCCCATCCAAGATTGGCCATTTTGTAAATGTTTCCACAGGTCAGCAAAAGCAAGTTTTGGCATATCAGGGTGTCGAACAAGATTGTGTGGCTTGCCTTTCATTTCATCTAAATCATAACCGGCGATTTTGCAGAAATCTTTATTCGCATAAGTGATATGACTTTTAAGATCGGTTGTCGAAAGGAGAATATCTGATTCAGAAAATTTCACTTCGTTGTTAGTTATTTTTGCTTTTATCACGTAGAAATCATCCAAGTGTGTCGTTAGCTATCAATAAAATTCATCAATTTATCGGTTGAAGTTTAAACATTATTTATAAAAAAAAGATGTTAACCAGTACCAATAAATTGACTGTTGTCTTAGATCAATTTAGCGCTAAGTCAGTGAAAAATAACTAGGAAAATTCTGTTTTTGTATTTTGAAGGTAAATACTTTTTAATTATTTAAGGGATTAAAAAAGAGAACTCACTATAATAAAAAAGAATACTCCGAATCAATTATCTTTAAATCAGAGTATATTTGGATAGTTTATTTTATAATGCTAAGCATGTGCGCCATGCTTAGATTTTATATTTAGGGGCGGAGTCTTGTGTCGTTTTCACATGGATCACCATCATAGTCTCCATCCATGTCTGTATTAGGGCAGTTTTTAATAAAAAAAAGTGCTTCTTCAAGCGAGGTCATCTCACTACAGTATTGCCTGCCATCACAGACAAATTTGCTCTCATCTGTTAAATAGGGTCCGTTACGTTTACGAGTATACTTTGTCCGAATGGGGTCAATGACTTCGCTCTGTAATGTGTCTATTGGCGAAATGCCGCCATAATTTTTTGCATAATATTCCCAACCAAACAATCCAATAATGATTAGTAGCAATAATTTTCTCACGTGACTTCCTTTTAGTATTGTCATAAAAATGAGTGTATTTATAGTCAGCGAAAGCTTTCGCACACCTAACTAAAATGGCTTACTATGATAGGGAGGTTATACAATAATTTTAAGTGATATTCGGATTTGAGAAAGAAATCTGAAATTTCGCAGAAGCTAGTGTATTAAGATATAGCAATTATTTATATCCCATAAATTACGGTACGTAACAATGTAGAAAAGGGCGAAAAGCCCTTTTTTATTAGTTGGTTACTAAAACTGTCAAGGTTGACAGTGTGTCAATTGGAAGATTTGATCGGACAGAATTTTCGCATATTTAATCGGTTCTCTTCAGTTGGATTCTGGCGGTACTCTTTTATGAAAAAATCACAAACTCTAGCATCTTCAATTTCTTTTTCACGCTCTTTCCTAGTTAAAGGTTTTTTATAAGAAGGCTGCTCTAAAGGTATCTGAATCTTCTTAGGTTGTGATGCTTGGCTAAAAGCTTTAGTGGTAGCATCTGAAATAAGCTTAAGTTGATACATAGTCCAAACTTGATCAACGAGCCAAATGGTAAGACCTGATAGCGTCAAGCAGGCATATAGCTTTAAATAATTAATTTGCATAACTAGTCCTTTAGTAAAAGATTTATATTTACACTAATTCAAAACTGAAAAATAAATAAGGTTCAACTTAAGTGCTAAGTTGATAGAAATATCTAGTGCTATTGTTGGTATTGATAATGATTGTCATTATGGTATAATAATTGTATAGATAGTAGAATACTAGATCTCACCTTTCTCCAAATATCCTAATTTATACTCTACGTGCTTTGATGAGATTAAAGCTCATTAAACTCACAGAGAATTAGCAACACTTAAATTCATTAATTTCAATAGATTAGCTTGCTCAAGCACCAGTTGCGCATGCTGATGTTTATTATTGTTATGGAGTAGTGTTAACTATATACAAAGGTTAGTGATATAGCTTTCTGTTATATCTTATAATTAAATGTTCTAGTGGTTTGCATGTAAAAGTATTGACATGCTATTATAGGCTTATCGTTTGGTAATTGTACAGGAGGTGTAACTAAGAAAAATATTTTAGAGTAGTAAAAACAAAAAAACCGAGCATTAACTCGGGTTTCATGTGTACGAAATAAATTCATACCAGTGTAGGAGCTTGGATTATGGACTAGATTCGTTCAAATGTCAAATCTGGGATTGCTCTAATATTAATAAAGAATAGGAGTAATCAAATTTGATTATTTTAGAGGATATAATCCTTAACTTTTTAAATGTTGAAGACCGCTTTGCTTCAATAGTAATAGTATGTTTATACTTATTTTATGTTTTTGTTAATTGGGTGTTTGAAAAACTTAGAGCTTACCAAGAAATTCGTTCTGCTAAGGCTAAAGCAGATCTAAAGGAATTGGAGGTTAAAAAATTTAAAAAAGATAATGATATTACGTAACTTAAGGTGAGCCTATTTATAGGCTCAATTACATCAACTACCTGTTTTTATGGCTAGTTCACCTACTATATCTAGCAATTGCTCCTGAAGATCAAATAAATATTTGTCTTGTACTTTAGTTTCGGATTTAAGCTTTTTATACATGGTTTCATGCTCTTTAGCTGACCATTTATAGCGATGAACAAACTGTACGTCCGATGGTTTTACTTTGCCCCATGGCGTAGTCATTACATTGTTATGATATGAAATACTACATTCTGCCCAAGGGCCTGTATCCGGTAAGTAGCCGCGATACATTATCCAAATCAGTTTTTCGACTGGTTTACTGGCTTTATTTGCTTTTACATATCTCCTTACTTGTCGTTCACTTACTCCGAGTTCTTTAGCTCCTTTTGCGTAGTCATATCCGAATAGCGTAACGAACTGCAATTTAAAGTTGCTCATTGTGATTTACTCCTTTTTGTTAAAATCACAATGCACACTCGGTTTCGGTGTAAGTGGTTTCGCTCCCCCCTATTAGTATATGGGGGGAGGGTGTTTCCCTCGGCTGCTGTGCCGTCCTTAACTCAGCTTGGTTTATCAGAAGGCAATCAACTTTTTTCAAAGACAGACTAGGGCAGTGAGTGCGATTAGCTTTCTCACTGAATTGATACCCGACCATAATAAACTGTATGTAAAATGGAAACATATTCTCGATAAAATGGGAATTTTCTGGAATGCATGACATGGCTTCGCCATCCTCCAAGAACTGGAGACACAAAGGTGACTGGTACGTAATAATGAAATTCATTATTACGTACTGATTAAAATGTTACGTAAAAAGTTACGTACCACTATATGGCCTTTTTCATACGACCTGTTTTAACGTTCCTTGCCATAAAAGGAATGTGGTCAGGGTTATCAATCAGAAACTCTATCATCTGTTTGATTTCAATTTCTGATTCGTCAGGAATCCAAAGGGTTACTTTCTTTAAGCCTTTAGACTTTTGTTTCTGTTCGTATTTTTGATTTCTAGTCATAGTGTCACCAGTGACAGGTAATAGGTTGACGTTTCTAAGCACACAAGGCAGAGGCTCGAAGCTCGCCTTTCTGCCTTTGTGTTGCTTAGTTAAAACTGTCTAAGGAAAATGTTTTTGTCAGAAAATTTTAAGATTGGTAAATCTTCTGTTAGGTATATCGAGTAACCGATTTTCTCTAAATAGTTTGAGCTAAGCGCTATTACTTCGGGCTCAGATACGATTTCGGATTTCTCGGTTTGATTTTCATCATCACCAAAAATTGAGGTGTTTTTCCTTTCGACGTTCTTACCAGTGACGCAGTTAATGTAATGCTCGACAGTGACAACGCCATGTTTCTTTTTAAGCACATAGCCACCGTATTCGTAGTCATCACATATTTCGTTTAGTGGATGCTCAAATTTCTGTGGCTTATACGTTAAATCTAATTTTGGTTTAACAGTCGGTTGTTGTGTTTGCTGTTTTACATCTGCACTTTTGGGTTCTGGTGTGCTGGCCGTTTCGGGTTCTTCTGAACTGCTCAGTCCTAAGCTACCGAGTAAGGTATAAAAAAGATAAATAAATATTGGGACAGCCAAGAGAAACAAAAACGCCTTTGGTGGTAATTTAAACTTTGCTGTATGTTCATCTGCTGACCAATAGACACCGTAAAAATTAGCATCTCGGCGCATAAGTTTAGTTGCACATTTCTCTAAGTCACCTTTGTAATCGGTATTGAATTGTTTATCACGTTGGAAGCGTGTAATCGCAGAGCCGCCCATTGGTCTAAAATAATGAATATGGGAGTTGGTACACTTTTGAATAACGTTATCTAAAAAGGTGTAGTGCTGAGTTACAAGGTGTATATCGACACCTGAATGTCGATGTGTTTGAAACCTTGTGTAATGGACTGGCCGTTTAGCGCTATTGGCCATTGGTGAAAAGTAATCCTGACACTCATCGAATACACTAATAGAGCCATTGGGTAAATCGAACCATTGCGTTGGGTCATCTACTTTTGTCCAGTGATAGTTAAGCAGCTTAATGGATTCAATGGTTGGCTGTTCGGCCTCAGCAATATAGGTATTTAAACCAGATAAGTTTTGTTTTGGATAACAACGGCGACACCAATTAACAAACAGCGTAATAGCGGCTTGTTCATCGTATAACTTAAACGAAGGTGCTAACCAAGGAACGTCTGTTAGCTCGACTAACCTGCCTTGTTCATGCGCTTTCTTTATTATCTTAGAATAACGAGATCCTTTTTTAGTTTGTTGGACTGTTGGATAGAACGAACCATAGAACCAACCCGCAAAACTATTTAAGAAATCTAAGTCGAGTAAGAAACACTTAATGTTGTTATAGAACTTTTCTTTTTGCGTGACGGCTGGGTCTTGGCAAATTTCTTTCAACGTATTTAATGTTTTGCCTGCACCTGGGACACCCGTTCGTAAATAAATCATGAGTTAGGTGCTCCCAATTTCATTTTTGTAACTGAGCCGCCAGACGTTAAGCCCCGAATTGTGAGTGCCGCAGCATAAGCGCCAAGCATAAACCCAATTGCTTGGTCTAATTTTGCGTAATTGAAAACAGCAATAACTTCAATTGGTAGCGTGGCCGCATTTGAAACAATGAGATTAAAGATATAATCAATACCGAATGAACCGAGTTCATAAGTAACATAGCCAAAACCGAGACCTACAAGAACCTTGGCTACAAGGCTGGGAAGTAGGGTAGCTAGTGCAGTGAAAAAGGCTTGAATTAGAAATGGCATTATACTGACCTCGCAATTATTGAAGCGCTATGAATCAAAGAGCTAAGAACGATTAACCCAGATATAGCCTGAAAGAAAACGATAAAATATTGAAAGCTAAAACAAAGAGATTTGCCGTTAGTGAGTGTGATACATTTTTCTGGAGGTAACTCGGCATTAGGTAGCCAGTTGTTATACTTTTGTGCGTACTGGTCTAAATTTCGGGTTTCATGACTGAGTTCTACACCGTCACCATTACCAATGCCTGCACATTCTTCGATTGTTCCCTCACAGTCTTCGCCGCCAATGTTACCTTCACCAGAGCCATTACCACCGCCGCCAGTTCCAGTACCATTCCCCTCTAAACCATTAATTGCATCAATAACCCCCTGCAATTTACCAACAGTTTGCGCAGCATTAATATCGGATTTCTTATCGGCCATGAAAAGAATCGTGCCTATTGAATCCATGGAATTGATTACTGCTTTTGTGTTTTCAACATCGGCATCAATTTTTTTGTTGTGTAATACATTATCGTTTTCAATCTGGTCATTTGTTGAGTTGGTGATTTCAGCTTCAACATTTTTCATCTGGCAGCTAGCATCCGCAGGGTCACAAGACTCCTTAGGCAAGTCAGGTTTTTTATCCTCCCCAACTTTTGCATCATCATTATTATGAGGGTCAACCTCAGGAGTCGTGGCTGTTGACTCTGGACAGGCCATAAGAGAAACACCATCTGCATTGGTGGTCACATTGCACTTTAAGTCCTCACCGTCATCAGCCATTTTGAAATTATCGTAAGGTTTGGTGCCACATGCCGCACCTTGACTAGTTCCAACTGCATAACTCTTTGATGTGATTTGAGTCGATTCAACAGTGTATGCACAACCATCATTGCAATACATGCCACCGCCAGAAAATGGAATACCACCAGTCATAGGTGAAGATGAAAGGTTTTCTCCTGAACCAGCTGCTGGACAAGCTTTTGGCATACATTCATCACCACCAGAAATGGCTTTCGAAGCTGCTAAGGAGTGGTATCCAGCAGGGCAATCATCAGGTAATTTTTCACGAGCGCATTTTAATGTGCCATCTGCTTCAAAGACTTCATATTTAAACATTGGGAAAGATTCAGGCGGGCAAGATGGCTCACCTTCTATTTGTGTCCAGTTCCCCAATTCCACTTTGACATAATTACACGTAGCGCAAGTTTTAAAGCTCGAATAAATATTGTAGATTGGCCCTGTTGAGCTCTGACCAATAAGAGAGGAAAAAGCATCACCAGCATTATCGCCATTCCTTGATTTATAATGGTCATCGATAAGTTTGACGCAAGCACCTAAAGGAATGTTAGTTTTATTAAAAATACCGTAATAATTACAGTTACCAATGTATTCAAATTTAGGGTGTTTCAAATTTTCCATATCTAGTTTAGTTGACTCGATTGAGTAAACATTAGAAACAAAAAAGGCGCTCATTAGCGCCAATATAAATATTAGTATTCGCATAATTGCGCCTTAGTTTTTAATCATCGAAAAGGATATAAAGTGCTAAAAGTCCGGAGACAATTAGCACTGTGTCTAATGTGATAAACATTAGCTAAAGGTTGTGCCTTTAAGCCATTTCCAGCCAACAGCCACAAAAGCAGCAGCTAGAAAAACGCCACCGATTAAATTCGCGTTATCAGTGAAGAATGTTTGAAAACTCGAAGTTGCAGCCGATACTTCTGGTGCAGCTTCCGCAAAAGCAGAGCCAGAGGCCGCAGCAAGTGCAGTAAGAATTCCCGCTTTAGTAAGCTTGTTTTTAAGAATGTTTGTTTTCATGGTTAAGTTCCTTATCTATTCCAAACCATTTTGTTTAATTTCTTCCAACCATAAGCGGTAAGAAGAACGACGATGATTGAAGGGGCAACTTCAGTTTTGAAGGTGTCCCAATCAAGCGGAACGGGAAGGGGCATTGCAACCACCTCCAACTCCACCGGACACTGTTTCTCTACAGGCGCAACGGGACAAATAGCAATGTATTTGTTCTCGCCCATAGTTAGTTTTTAACCTGTTTTGTTTCAGCTGGTAGACTGTGTAAGCGGAAACCTTTCCAGTCCATCTGGCGGGCAACGTTTGCACCTTCGTAATACTCGATATTGAGTAAAACAGGTTTTAAGCCCCAGCCATTAGGGTCTGATTGCATTTGTTCTAATTGCTTGTATGTGCCGTCTGCATATTGGTCAGCAGAGACTTTTACAGACAGAATTTGTGCAGGGTTTTTCGTGTGTAGCTTAAACTCTGCGGTTGTTGGGAGTGGCACACCTTTATCGTCTGTACGATTGATTGGTGCTAAATCAGTAATTGCGCCTTCAATATTCATAGCTAATTTCCTTAATGAGTGGTCGATAAATTAAAAGTTACAGTTAATGACACAAGTCCAAGCTCGCGATTTCATCGCTCATAATGTTGTCTGCAAGTGCTTCGTAATCCATGAACAAACACATGTTTTGATAGTCCTCTAAAACACATGCTTCTAAGAATTGCATTTCTTCTTTAGTCGGCTCGAATAAACGGCCATCGTCATGCCAGCCTTGAATCTGCTCTGATACGCCTATCATGATTTTGCGCTGAGCCTTAATGTCAGTTTCAGTCAAAATCTGTGACGTACCACGGCGAGTGATAACAACAACGGCATCCCATGCAACACCCAAAATACGGTTTGCTGGTTGGTCACCATATTTGGTGGCAAAGTAGGGCGACTGGGTTTCGCTTCGGCTAATCTCGCCTGTAATTTGGTCAACAATATCGGGTATCTGATAATGCAGTCTTAGCGTTTGGTCTTTACGCTTAACTTGTACGCCGCCCATTGCTAAACAAAACGCTTTCCAGTCAGATGAATCAGCGGCTTGACGAACCTTTTCTAAGGCATATTTTGATACGGTATCTAGTGTGGTTTTCATTGCGTTTGCAACCTCGCATTTGCCTTGTTCGCCTTGGCCTAGTCGTCTAAGTTCACGCCATAAACTGACAGATGGACCGCCGATTTGTTGAAAGCGTCTAATGTTAAAAGTGCTTGCCCATGTTGATGCACGTTCTGCGGCATCAGCGGGGAGTACGTTCATTTCACCTGCTTGAGAGCAAGTGACTTTATCAATGCAATCACCAGTAACAGCTTTGGTAATGTATTTAGCAATGTAACCAGCCGCAGAGCCTTTGTTTTTATTTATGGCTATTGCTTTAAAGCGGGTTGATGTCGTTTTAAATTCGTCGGGTGTATCTTGAGTGCAAAGCTTGCGTAATATGCTACGAACCTGTTTTGCTTCACCTTTTTCCATGAATAAAAGCATGTGCCAGTGTGGGCAACCGTCATGATGTGGCTCTACAACTCTAAAACCGTATGGTCTTAAATCTTGCTTAGCGAATAGGGCGCGGGCACGTTTCCAAATATCGTTAAAGTATTCTTGTGCATCTTGAGGGGTTGAACCGTTATATTTTTTGTTGGGTATGCCTGTATGGTGTACTGAATGAAAACGACTCGGCGCTGATAAAGTATAAAATTCACCACGATGGCCATGCATGTCGGCCAGTTCTTCAAAACCACGAATACGAACCATGAGTTCGGCGGCTTGTTGTTTACCCGATGTATGCGAACGTTCAATGATTGATTGTAATGTTTCAAATTCTTCAAATGGATTTGATTCATTAGGAACAACAAATAAATCAGACATGATTTGTTCTGATTTACGTTTTCTATCACGGCGGTTTTGGATGGTTGGTTGTGAGACATACGCACTCGCTTTTTTGTGAACGAGTCTTAAATCACGGGCTAATTGTTCGATGGTTACAGCTTGGATTTTGCGTAATTTTCTACGCCACCAAATAGGGTCTGCAAAACGGTTAAGTGCTCCAACTAATGATGTTGCTGAAAGGGCTGAACAGTATGGTGAAACCAGTACCGGTGCATCAATATCAAATGAATTTGCTAGTTCTTCTAACTGTGCAAATACTTGCAAGTTATGTCCTTTTTTAGCGATTTTAAGCTCGCAATAGCGAGCTTTTTGCTCTGCAATATCGCAAAGCTCATCGTCAGAAACAGATAAATTGATGTGTCCAAACTTCACATTTCCCAGTTTTAACGCTTCATCTGCATGCTTTAAACGGGCGTTTGCATCGGCTAAATTGCCGAATTTTTCAGCTAAAAAGTAACCCGTACTAAGCATGTGAGCAAGGTTAGAATGACGTTCAAATATACGATTTCGCCAAGATTGATAGTCGAAAAAACGTTCTTTCATTGGCTTAGATAAGTTCTCGAAAACGTCTTTTGCTGTGTTTGCTGGGTGCAAGTTGGCCGTTAAATTCATTGCTGCATTTAAGGGGAAAACCTTTGCGTATTGGTTAGATGATAGTGCGGTCATTTTCTATTTCCCTAAATCATCTGAATAAGAATCTTTAAGTGATGCGTTAATAGCTGCCAGAGCGCTGAAAATTACGAGTAAGTACAAGATGAAAAAAATCATCATTGTTACTGGGTCAGGAATATCGACTGAGAATGTATCGAGTAAATATTGAGATAAAGATTTGTTTAACTCATGTAATTTAGTGAAACTCATATCCGTATTCCTTGTTAAAATGACAAACGGTCACGTGTGACTGTTTTTTGAGGAGTCTAGCGGTCACGATTGACTCTTGTCAACTTTTTTAAATATCAAGTTTGACAGTTATAATGAGTATTAAAGGAGAAGCTTATGAACTTTAGCTACGAACTAATTGAAAAGTATAAAGAAACCAAAGGTTATACTCAGGACAAACAAGTTATTTCTGATTTTGAAGAATTTAACTCTGGTAATATGAGTAAAATCAAGAAAGGTACTAGGCACTTAACCGCCAATCAGTGCATTGAAATGGCTAATGCTGTAGGTATGGATCAAAAAGAAGCTTTACTAAAACTTGCCATCGAAAAATCAAAATCGAAGGAAGAAGGTAAGATTTGGTCTGATATTGTAAAAAAGATTAGCGCTGCGTGTATTGCGGGAATCCTTGCAGCTGCAAGTCTTACTGGTCAAGTAGTGACCCCGCATTTGCGGTATCGTAGATAACCCATAAATTACGTTATGTTAAATAAACTAAAATAAATAAAAGTGGGTGTTATGTTACTAACTAGCCCACTTATAGAAGGGTTTTTATTTACTGATTTACTGATTTACTGATTTACTGATTTACTGATTTACTGATTTACTGATTTACTGATTTACTGATTTACTGATTTACTGATTTACTGATTTACTGATTTAGCTCAGAATCTACCCAAAATTTAGTACCTTTAAGAACCGCTTGAAGCGCCAAGCCATTTTCGGTTAAAGAATATACGGTAACTTGATCGGCTATCGCTTCGGCAACTAAAGCGCCACCTTTATCTTCATATTTAGCGGCTGCATCTGCGTTGCCACCAAACGCCCATCCATGCTCGATGAAACGGTTTACAGCAGCCTGATTATGAAAAACCATAACAACATTGAAATCTTTAACACCTAAACCGAGGCCTAAACCTGCTTCGCCCATGTTCATGTAAGTTGATTTACCTGTTAGGTTGTTTTTAACAACACCGTAGCCACCGCCAAAACTTGCCAAAACTACATTTACATTGGCATTATCGAAAACAGCATAGCCAGCTGAGTTAGCAATTTGTTGTTTCACATCAGGTTTTTCTGCATATAATGTGTTTAGAGTGTTTGTTTTCATACTCTGAACTAGCGCCCGTTTTTCACTCGGAGAGGCACTGCCGGTAGTAGCACAACCCGACAAAACGGTTGATAATATGATTAAACTGATCGCAATAAACTTTTTCATACATATTCCTTGAATAATTGTATGGCAAGATAGTAATTAAAATACTCGTTAATTTAAGGATATCTTAAGTCCAATACTAGACAGTATCGGACTTTGTGTTACTCTTATAACTAGTTATTTTACAAGATATTTATACATTATGCTCGTTGCTCTAGTCGATACTATAAAACAACTTCGTTACCAAATTGCCCACCTAGAAGATGATACTCTAGCAACAGAATATCCAGAACTTGATACATTTATACACCAGGTTGGATTGACTGTTGCTGAATCAAAAAATGACTTGGCTTTTTTGTATCAGTTTCTTTATGTTTATGGTCGAAAATCCGAAGCGACATTTAATCGATTTAGAAATGAACTTGAACGTTTTTGTTTATGGTCTTGGCTAATAGCTGAAAAATCAGTTTTTGAACTAAAACGTGAAGATATTGAAGCTTATGTTGATTTTATGGTTGAGCCAGAATCAGCGTGGTTATCAAATTCAGTTCAATGGCGATACAAAGATGAACAAGGTATTCGACGATTAAATTCTAATTGGCGCCCTTTTATCGGAAGAGAAAATATTGCTAGTCAACAAACGTTAGCTGCAATGTTTACTGCATTAAATGTATTTTATAAATTTGCCATTCTAGAAGAAAAAACATTCGCTAACTTTGTACCTGTTGTAAAAAAGAATAGCCCATATTTAGTTGTGCAATCTCAAATTAAAATTCCAGACACATTAAGTGATATACAGTGGGAGTATGTATTCGGTGTAACGCGAGATTTATGTGAAGAACAACCTGAACTTGAGCGAAACTTATTTACGCTTGCATGCTTAAAAGGATTGTATCTACGGATTTCTGAATTGTCGGAACGGCCGCAATGGTCACCGGTAATGTCACATTTTTGGCAAGATAATGATGGGTTCTGGTTTTTACGTATCATGGGTAAAGGCAATAAATTACGGGATGTAACATTAAGTGAAGATTTTATTACTTACCTAAAACGTTACCGATTATACCGTGGGTTACCCGCCCTGCCCCGAGTTGATGAAGCCGAACCTTTAGTTCACAAAATTCGTGGTAAAGGTGGTATGACGGTTAGACAAATTAGACGTTTAGTTCAACAAAGTTTTGACTTGGCGAAAAAATCATTACTTGATGATGGTTTTAAAGATGATGCAGAACAACTTGAAGCTGCCACAGCACATTGGCTTCGACATACGGGTGCAACACACGATGCACAAACTCGACCTTTAAAACATTTATCTGAAGATCTTGGTCATGCAAAAATAGCTACAACAGATCAAATTTATATTCAAACCAATATTAAAGAAAGAGCAAAGTCAGGGATGAAAAGGAAAGTATAATGGAATACACCATATTGGCCATTGTTGGTTGTGCGTTGCTATTTTACTCAATGACAATCCGCCAACTTGAGCGCACCGAAATCACCGGACCAATGTTCTTTGTATTGGTCGGGATTGCAATGTCTTACTTATTACCCAGTGAATTTAAGCTTGGTGAAAATGGACTCAATGAAATTTTACCTTTAGTTGAGTTAACGCTAAGTATTTTTTTATTTACCGATGCAGCTAAATCAAAGTTAAGCGTATTGCAGCATAGTTTTCAGTACCCTAGCCTGCTTTTATTTGTAGCATTACCACTCACATTACTTGCAGGGGTTGCCGGTGGTTTATTTATATTTTCTGAGCTATCACTATTTCAATCTGCACTTATTGCAATTATTTTAACTCCGACGGACGCGGCGTTAAGCAAAGGTATTTTAGAATGCTCGTCTGTTCCTGAAAAAATTCGAGAAGGGATCAATACTGAAAGTGGGTTAAACGATGGATTATGTGTGCCAATATTTTTAGTTTTATTATTGCTAGTTCAGAATCCAGATAGTGCTGTGACAACAACAGATACTCTCGTTGTTTTTATAAGAGAATTGGGTGTTGCGTTTTTGGTTGCCGCAGTTGCAACAGCGATATTTATCCCACTCCTTAAGGCTGCTTTGGCGCGTCATTATTTTGCAAACAATAGTAGTCCATTTTTATTGATTGGTTTAGTAATGGCGATCTTCTCGTTAACGCAAAACTTTCATGGTAGTGGATTTATTGCCGTATTTGTCGCTGGGTTATTGTTTGACTATTTTTCACCAAGAAAAATTCGTCTTACTTTAGTTAAAGACTCGGAGCATATCGCAGAATTTATAGCATTACTCATTTGGTGTTTGTTTGGGTTTGTTTGTGGACATTTAATAATTAATGATATTACTTGGCCTATTGTTTTTTATGCATTACTTAGCGTGACCTTATTTAGAATCATACCTGTATTACTTTCTTTATTTTTCACAGACTTAAATAGAAAAGATAAATTGACGTTTGCCTGGTTTGGACCAAGAGGTCTTGCGTCAATTGTATTTACACTAATGGTTATGGATACAACAATTGCTAACAAAGAACAAATTGCGACAGTAACGTTAACAACAATTCTATTCAGTGTTTTTATTCATGGCATGAGTACCAAGCCTATTGCGAATAGCTATAAATAAAAAGGCGCTTAAAGCGCCTTTTTTATAACAGTTCTGCTATTAATTGCAGTGGATGTCTTGGTTTATATTTTTCGTAACGCTTTACTTGGCTACGGCAAGAAAATCCAGTAGCCAAAATAGTTTCGGGTTCACTATTTTCAATAAGTGGTTTCCAACTCATTTCGTACAATGCGCGTGAGTTTTCTTGATTTTGTTTTTCATGACCATAAGTGCCAGCCATACCACAACAACCTGTACTTGTTGTACTCAAAGATAAACCTAAATCAGAGAAAATATTTTGCCAAACTTTTGAGGCATTTGGCATCGCTGTCGTTTCAGTGCAGTGGCTTAATAATTTAAATGGCACAGCACTTTTTGCCGACAGTGAGACGTTTTTAAAGTTTTGTGTTTGTAACCACTCATGAGCAAGTTCAACTTTAAAATCACCACGCGTTTCTTTTAGTATTGATACATACTCATCGCGGTAACACATAACAAGTGACGCATCGAGACCAACCAGTGGAGAGTTTATTTCAGAAAGTGAATTTAAAAACTCAGCCGAATTTTTTGCTGTAATTTTAAATTCATTTAAAAAACCTTTTACGTGCTGGGCTTTTCCATTTGGTTTAAAGGGTAACAGCATTGGTTTTTTACCCAGCGCTTTTATTACTTTTATAAAACTCTCAACCAATTCAGCTTCGTAAAAACTGGTAAATGGATCTTGCACAATAAGAACATACTCAGCTTGTTCATCACTGGTAAGTGATTTAAGTAATTCAAAATTGAACATGTCATTTTTGTTTACGCGTTTCGAAAGTTGAGGAACACTTAACGTTGGTGTATCTACATAGCCAATTGTATTTTTTATTAAACTAGAAACCAGTTTTGTATTTACAATTGGATTCACTACCTTCGCAAATTTAGCCATGACAGGTGCCGTTTGTTCGATACCTGCCACTAAATAATCTTTTAATGGCCGCGCGTAGTAACTGTGATAGAAATTTAAAAACTGCGATCTAAATGTTGGCACATCTACTTTTATAGGACAGGCTGTTGTACATGCTTTGCATGCTAAACATTCGTCCATTGACTCTTTCACTTCATGCGAAAAATCATAAACGCCTTTTTTCTTATCTCGGCTATGCTGAAAACGTTCCCACCACGTGATTACTTCTCCATTGATAAGTTCTTTTTCAACATGTATTAAATCAATATTTTCTGATTCTTGAAGACGCAACCATTCGCGCATTAAACCTGCACGTCCTTTAGGTGAGTAGCGTCTGTCACCCGTTACTTTATATGAAGGGCACATTGGAGAATTTTGATCATAGTTAAAACAAAGTCCATTACCATTACAAGTCATGGCGTTATTAAATTCTGTTTTAACGTCAATAGAAATTTCTTTATCAAACCATGCTCGCTTTTGATCATCAACAGAAACGAGGGAGTCTTTACTTTCAAGCGGTGTACATATTTTACCGGGATTAATGCGATTGTCTGGATCGAAAGCTGATTTAATTTTTCGTAGTTGAGTAAATAAATGCTCACCAAAAAATTCTGGTCCATACTCACTACGATAACCTTTACCGTGCTCGCCCCACATTAAACCACCATATTTAGCGGTAAGTTTTACAACTTCATCTGAAATATGGCGAAGTAATTTTTCTTGCTCAGGATCACACATATCTAGGGCTGGACGCACATGTAAAACACCCGCATCAACGTGGCCAAACATACCATACTGAAGATGATGACTATCAAGAAGTTGACGAAACTCAACAATAAAATCTGCCAAATTTTCTGGAGGTACGGCAGTATCTTCTGCAAATGCGAGCGGCTTTTGACTACCTTTAACATTGCCTAGTAAACCAACAGACTTTTTACGCATGGCATAAATTTTTAGAATATCGGCTTTATCATTTGTAAGTTGATAACCGATCACACCATGTGTTTCGTTTTTAACGCAGTCATCTAACAATCTACATAGCGTGTCTATTTTTTCTTTAATATCATCCGGTGATACAGCATTAAACTCAACCATGTTGAGGCCTTGCATATCTTTATTATCAACATCGGTTATTAAGTCCGATACTGAATGCCAGATGATATCTTCCCGTGCCAAGTTAAGCACTTTACTGTCGACTGTTTCAACAGACGTTGCATTTGCGGCGACCAAAAAAGGTGAATGACGCAATGCTGAATCAAAACTATCGTATTTAATATTGATTAAGGTTTTAAACTCAGCAATTGGGGTAATATTAAGTTTGGCTTCGGTAACTATACCTAAAGAACCTTCAGATCCCGTAATTAAACGACTCATATCAAAAGTTTGTAAGTCGTCAGAAAAAATATGTTCTAAGTCATAACCGGTTAAAAAACGATTTAATCGTGGGAATTTTTGCAAAATTGCATCACGATTATTGAGTCCAATATCCATTACCGTTTTATACAACTTGCCGACTGTTGAGTTTTGCTCAGCAACTAACTGTGCTTTTTCGATAGGCATGGGTGAGGTAGACATTTCAGTTCCATCGATTAGGTATGTTGTCAGACCTAAAACATGATCACTGGTTTTACCGTAGACAAGCGAGCCCTGCCCTGATGCATCGGTATTTATCATTCCACCAATTGTTGCTCGGTTACTGGTTGATAAATCAGGTGCGAAGAAAAATCCATAAGGCCGTAAAAAGTCATTAAGCTGATCTTTAATGACACCTGTTTGCACTCTTACCCAGTTTTCCTCAACATTTATTTCTAATATTTCACGCATGTAGCGAGATAAATCAACGACGATACCAGGAGTAAGAGACTGACCATTTGTCCCTGTGCCACCGCCGCGAGGACCAAAAGTCAGTGACAGAAATGGATCTCGAGAGGCGATTTGCATTGCAAGTTGAATATCTTTCGCCGTTTTTGGAAAAATAACTCCTTGCGGTACTTGCTGATAAACACTGTTATCGGTCGATAAGCTTAATCGCGTAGAATAACTTGCGTCTGTGTCACCCGAAAAACCTTGTTTTACAATAGTTTCTAGGTAGTTAGCGACTAACTCAGAAGCGACTTGTTGTTGACTTATTGTTGCTATCATGACGGTGATAAATTAAGGCATTTCGTAAATTATATCATGCTAATAGCTAAGTTAAATTGAAGATTTTACAGTTTGTAACACTCTTTTAATCGATTTAAGTCTCAATACTTTTATACTGTTTATTAAAGCATCAAATGAGTAAGGGATATGAAAAAGATTTTATTAGTAAGCTTAGGTATTTTAAGTATGCTACTTGGGTTGATATTTGTCATTGTGCCCGGCCCATCATTACTATTTTTTATAGTGGGATTACTGTGCTTTTCGTTTTATTACCCACTGGCACGTCGCTATTTGGTTTATTGTCAAAAAGCACTCACTAAATCATGTGCTTATTTAGATAAAAAACTAGCGAGATAATTGCCAATCTACGATAACACTTAAGTGCATCGTGATACTTTCTAATTGAGTAAACAAAAATGCCAGCATAATCGCTGGCATTTTTTTAATAAATAATAGTTAGTCTGCTAGCTTTTTAGCTAAGTATAACCAAGTTTCTAATACTGTATCTGGATTAAGAGATACAGAATCAATGCCCTGTTCAACTAGCCATGCTGCAAAGTCTTCATGATCTGATGGACCTTGACCACAAATACCTACGTATTTGCCTTTTGCTTTTGCAGTTTGGATTGCCATTGAAAGCAGCTTTTTAATCGCAGGATTACGCTCATCAAAAAGATGTGCAATTAAACCTGAGTCACGGTCAAGACCAAGTGTTAGCTGAGTCAAATCGTTTGAGCCAATAGAGAAACCATCGAAGTATTCTAAGAACTCATCAGCTAATAGCGCATTTGATGGTAATTCACACATCATGATCACTTTAAGACCATTTTCGCCACGTTTTAAGCCATGTTCTTCAAGAAGTTCGATAACACGCTTACCTTCTTCAAGGGTTCGTACGAATGGAATCATGATTTCGATGTTCGTCATACCCATTTCGTTGCGAACGCGTTTAATTGCTTCACACTCTAGCGCGAAACAATCACGGAAATCTTCAGAAATGTAGCGAGCAGCACCGCGGAAACCAATCATTGGGTTTTCTTCTTCCGGCTCATATTGCTGGCCCCCAACTAGGTTTGCGTATTCGTTTGATTTGAAATCAGACATACGAACAATGACACGCTCTGGTGCAAACGCACACCCTAATGTCGCAATACCTTCAACAAGCTTAGAAATGTAGAACTCAACCGGTGACTCATAGCCAGCCATCATGTCTGAAATTTCTGCTTTTAACTCATCTGATTGCGCATCAAAGTTTAATAGTGCTTTAGGGTGAACACCGATCATACGGTTGATAACGAACTCAACACGTGCAAGGCCAACACCTGCATGAGGTAAACGGGCAAAATCGAAAGCACGGTCTGGGTTACCAACGTTCATCATAATTTTCATTGGTAGTTCTGGCATTTCATCAACGCGCGAAGTAAGTACTTCGTAATCTAGAATGCCTTCGTAGATATAACCTGTATCACCTTCAGCACACGAAACGGTTACATCTTGGCCTGCTTTAATTAAATCAGTTGCGTTGCCACAACCCACAACAGCAGGTATACCTAGTTCACGAGCAATAATAGCTGCGTGACATGTACGGCCACCACGATTGGTAACAATCGCCGCTGCACGTTTCATGATTGGTTCCCAATCTGGGTCGGTCATATCGGTAACAAGGATATCGCCTTGCTGTACTTTGTCCATCTCGTCAATAGAGTTAAGAACTCGTACCGTACCAGCACCAATTTTGTGACCAATAGCACGCCCTTCGACAACAACATTGCTCGAGCCATTTAATTGGAAACGTTCCATTACGTTGGCATCTTCATTTGAGCGAACGGTTTCTGGACGTGCTTGAACAATGTAAAGCTTACCGTCGTTGCCATCTTTAGCCCATTCGATGTCCATTGGACGACCGTAATGTTTTTCGATGATCACAGCTTGCTTAGCCAGTTCTTGAACTTCGGCATCTGTGATTGAGAATTTGTTTGATAATGCAGTATCTACATCTACGATTTCAACTTGCTTACCATGTGATTCATCACTTGAGTAAATCATTTGGATTGCTTTTGAACCGATGTTACGACGAACTACTGCAGGCTTGCCGCTCGCAAGCGTTGGTTTATGTACATAAAATTCATCTGGGTTTACTGCACCCTGTACAACCATTTCACCAAGACCGTAGCTTGATGTGACAAACACAACGTCTTCGAAACCAGATTCAGTATCGATACTGAACATAACACCTGACGATGCTTTGTCTGAACGTACCATGCGTTGAATACCAGCCGATAAAGCA
The DNA here is from genome assembly GCF_014117385.1 of Pseudoalteromonas sp. MT33b. Lineage (NCBI taxonomy): Bacteria > Pseudomonadati > Pseudomonadota > Gammaproteobacteria > Alteromonadales > Pseudoalteromonadaceae > Pseudoalteromonas > Pseudoalteromonas sp. MT33b. The sequence continues at coordinate 131,953 of NZ_CP059832.1, forward strand.
ACACCACGGTGATCATAGCCTTGGTGAACTCGGTAAGAGATAGCGCGGTCATTGAATAGTGAGGCAAACACGTGTTTGATTGCAGTCATAACTGAATCAATACCACGTACGTTTAAAAACGTTTCTTGTTGTCCTGCGAATGAAGCGTCTGGCATGTCTTCTGCTGTAGCAGATGAGCGAACTGCAAATGATACATCTTGAGATGCGTCGCCATGTAATTGGCTATATGCGTCGCGGATGGCTTGGTCTAGGTTAGGTTGGAATGGTGTGTCGATAATCCATTGGCGGATTTCGGCACCGACTTTAGCGAGTGTATTTACATCATCCACATCCAATGTGTCTAAAATATCGTGGATTTTTGAGTTTAGCCCTGATTGCTCAAGGAACTCGTTAAATGCATCGGCAGTTGTAGCGAAACCACCTGGCACTTGTACACCAGCGTTAGCTAGGTTTGAGATCATTTCACCCAGTGAGGCATTTTTACCGCCAACACGTGGAACATCTTGCATACCAAGCTCTTGATACCAGAGAACGTATTCTTGCACGGATCTTTCTCCATAAAACAAATTGTAGTACTAACTGTGAGAGTTAAGAAAGAAAACCTTCTAAAAAGGTCGCCATCATTCTACACTGGCAACAGACCTCACGTAAACCGTGAAGCCCCTATTTTGCAGATAAAGGTAATAAAAAGGTTAATTATGAGAACTGCATTCTATATTTCTGACGGAACAGCTATCACCTCTGAAGTGTTTGGCCATGCTACATTGTCGATGTTCCCTGTCGATTTTAATCACAAAACAATTCCATTCGTTGAGACAGAAAAAAAAGCAAACGAAGTTAAAAATTTAATCAACTCAACAGCTCAGCGCGACGGTGAACAGCCTTTGGTATTTTTCACTTTTGTGAATCATGAGCTAAGTGAAATTATTAAATCTTCGTGTGCGGTGTGTTACGATTTTTTATCTCAGTACAGTGACCAAATAGCAAAAGAGCTAAAAGTTGCGCCTGTGCCTAAAGTTCACCGTACACACTCTATGCATGAAAAAAGCTACGATTTTAGAATTGATGCCGTTAACTACGCGCTAACAAACGATGATGGCGCTAATATAAAAAACTATGCTGAAGCTGATATCATTTTGGTGGGCGTAAGTCGCAGTGGTAAAACCCCTACTAGCCTCTATTTAGCATTACAATATGGAATAAAAGCGGCAAACTATCCATTGACCGAAGATGATCTAGAGCGTGGCAGCCTACCTGAATGTTTGAAGTCGTATAAACATAAACTATTTGGTTTAACAATCGACCCTGTCAGACTTGCTGATATACGACAGCGACGCATGGCGAACTCAAAATATGCATCATTAAAACAATGTCGAATCGAAGTCCGCGAAGTTGAAATGCTTTATAAAAAGCAAAAAATTCAATATTTGAATTCGACACATCACTCTGTTGAAGAAATATCAGCCAAAATTATATCTGACACAGGACTTGAGCGTCGTAAGTACTAACCAACTTATCTTCATAATTAGTATCGGACATAAAAAAGGCTGCACTATGCAGCCTTTTAATACTTAATAAGTAAAGCGTGATTACTTGCGCGCATCCTTTAATAAGTCTGCAACAAGGAAGCCTAACTCTAATACCTGATCTGCATTTAAACGTGGGTCACACTGCGTGCGGTAACGTTGAGCTAAATCTTCATCTGACAGCCCATATGCCCCACCTGTACATTCAGTTACATGTTGGCCGGTCATCTCAAGGTGAACACCACCAGGGTATGAGCCTTCGGCTTTATGGACTGCAAAGAACTGGCTAATTTCACGAAGTATATTATTAAAGCTTCGTGTTTTATATCCTGAGCTCGCTTTTTCAGTATTACCGTGCATCGGGTCTGAGCTCCAGATAACCTTGCGTCCTTCTTGCTGTACTTTACGAACAAGCGCTGGCAGTTTTTCTGGTAGAATGTCTGCACCCATGCGTGTGATTAATGTTAAGCGACCAGGGATATTATCTGGGTTAATTGCATCTATTAACTTAATCAACTCGTCAGGGTCCATGCCAGGACCTACTTTTACACCGATTGGGTTCTTAATACCTTTAAAGAACTCGATATGAGCATGATCTAATTGACGAGTTCGTTCACCAATCCACACAAAGTGCGCAGAACAGTCATACCAATCACCTGATAAATGGTCTCGACGTGTTAGTGCTTCTTCGTAGCCAAGTAATAGCGCCTCGTGCGATGTAAATAAATCTGTTTCTTTTAAACTTGGTGCAACCGTAGAGTCAATACCACACACTTCCATAAACTCAAGCGCATCTTGAATGCGATCTGCAAGTTGTTGGTACTTCTCTTTTAATGGATTTGCAGCAACAAAGCCCATATTCCAACGATTTACCTGATGCAAATCAGCAAGGCCACCTTGTGCAAATGCTCGTAATAAGTTTAACGTAGCCGCACTGTGGTGATAAGCAGTCATTAAACGTTGTGGATCGGGTATTCGTGCTTGTTCGGTGAATTCAAAATTATTTACAATATCACCACGATATGAAGGTAATGAAACCCCATCAATGGTTTCGTAATCTGACGAACGTGGCTTTGCGTATTGACCTGCCATGCGTGCAATCTTAACAACAGGGCATTTACCGCCATAGGTTAAGACAACAGCCATCTGTAATAGAGTTTTAAATGTATCGCGAATATTGGCGGCATTAAAATCACTGAATGATTCAGCACAATCACCACCTTGAAGTAAAAAGGCACGTCCTTCACATACATCTTCTAATTGTTTAAATAAGCTACGCGTTTCTTCGGCAAACACTAAAGGCGGTGCGCTTTTTAATTGCCCTTCAACTTGTTTAAGGGCTTCTTTATCTGGGTACTCTGGCTGCTGAAGTATCGGCAGGTTTCTCCAGCTATCTGGGTTCCACGATTGCATGTTCTTTCCTCATTCCTAACATAGACCGTTAATGAAAACTAACTTAATGCACAGGGTAAGTTCAAGGACTATATTCACCTATTTTCAATTATTTAGTTATTTGATAAACCAAAGCATTGATTGACTGGACATCAACTATATCATAGCCAATTAAAACAAAAGCTTAAGTTAGATTTGCATAATATGATTGAGCAATAAAATAAAGAACACATCTTACCTTTAACAAGGCACAGTGTAACCTCAGCTTTACACTGCATTTAGATAAAAATAAACAGCAGATTGAAATATTAAAAAAGCATGCTATGGATATAATAAAGAACACATCATACTTGATTTAAAATAAATGTAAGGTCAGCAATTAAGAAGTATTAGTCCTTTTAATATCAAAGATGCTGAGGTAATATTAACTCATGTTAGAGTAAGATGTGTTCTTATGACTTCTAAATTAGAAATTCGTAGTCAATTTGATTTAGTCAGCGAATTAACCCAATTATTTTGCGATGATCTAAAACAAGTTGGTTTTAAAAAAGCGTTTTATTATCAATTACCAGAAACGGATATTAACGATGAGAAAAAAATACCCTCACTGATTCCTGTCAAAAAGTTCGAAGGTGATGAAGCGCACAAATTAATTATTAACTCGTATTTAGACCTTTATAAAAAACCAGGGATTAGTAGTCGAGTTTTAAAACGTCATCCTGGGTTATTGGTACTTCATGATGTTGATAAAAATCAACTTACAGCCCGCATTCAACAATTGAACAAAGCAAAAGCTGACTTTAAAAACTGTATACTCGCTATCGATAATAATGATGCTCGATTTGAAGCAGTGCATAACGCTGTACCAAATTTAATTACGCTTGCAGCATATCGTAAAATTCATTTTGAAACTGAATCACCCTACTCGGTCAGGTTCACATGGATGCACAAACATGCAACTAAAACTTTATCCAAAAAAATGGCATTGGCCATGCTTGATAAATCGGCGAGTTACTCTAACCCTAGAATGATAGATCAACATACTTGGCAATCTCTTGTTGCACAAGAACAAAGCCGTGTTGCGAGTTTAAATGATAAAGATAAATTAAGAATTCGCAGACCTACCCGTGTTAGTCCACAAGTTAATGTGCGATACACTGCTCAAAAACGATATCATGTGAGTGCCGCATTACCATTCATTCTTATAAATCCAGAACCGGATGTAAAACTTGGAGCACTAAATGATTATCAAAAACCTGAGAGTCATCCACGTAAAAAAGAATATGACTTTTTAGTAGATCGACTTTATTTGGAACAAGTAACAGATTGATTATGTTAAAAAGGCCACTTTAGTGGCCTTTAACATGTAACAGTATTGGAGATAAGAAATATAAATTTAATCTTCGACTATTTCTTCTATTTTATCTTCATCAATTAACACAGCATTCTCAACGATACGTTTACCGCCTTGAATTTCAATTCGTTTATTGTGTTTATTGAGCGCTAAAATTTCATCACAAAATTGATCAGACGGATGCATTTCGTAAGTGTAATCAATAATATTACCCGTTTTATCATCTTTCACATTTGTGATGTTGTATTCTGATATCGCGCCTTTTTCTATTAAATCTTTCATCGTTGTGGTCATATCACGACGTAACGCTTTTAATTTATTCTCAGTAATTTCATCTGTCGAATAAATTGAGCCGTACTTTTCCATGATTGATAACAATCTAAAATGATATGTCTTACCTGGCGCAGCATAACGCCAAAGATGATACAAACGTAACATCATCCAGCGAGATAAACCGCGTTTCAGTTCTTGAGCACTATTAAAATAATAGCCTTTGTACTCAAGGTTATCGATCATGTTATGAACAAACGCATTTAAACATGCCACACATTTTACATTACCGCCTTGTCCTTTTTTACCGCTAAAGTGAAGCGACGATAAAAAGTTCATGTTCGACTCGTAAAATGAATCATCAATATCAGAGTTCCGCGTGTCAGTTGCAGAATATTTAAATGACAACTTAGAACCTTGAAGAGCTTCAAGCGATTCTTTAATCTGCGGATACGGCATTGATTGACCAACCGCTTTTAATTCTTGTGCCAACTCATTCATTGAAAAAACAACCGCGTATTGAATACCCGATTTAAAATTAATTTTTACAATTTTACCTTTAGAGGCCAAACGTATTAATGCACGTTCAACTTTTTCTTCACGATCGGATGGCCATACTAAATATTCAATGTCTTCACCATCTTTTCGTGTGCTGACAACTGCAGGGGTAATTTTAATTTCGCCATCATAGAGAATCCCATCAACTTTTTCTGAAATTCTTCTTGTAACAATTGTCTTTTTTGGTGCTTCTTCAACCGGAAGCTTTTTATGACCTGAACGAACAAAACGTCCCCACAAATCATAATGATTAAAGGTATTTGAGTAAGCTCTCAAACCATGTGCTGCATTTTCAATTGAAACGCGCACATCTTTGTTGTCTGTAAACAGTGCAAGACTTTCATTATCGATTGCACTTTCCACCCCATGGATTTGCCCGCGTAATGTATCGGGGAGGTTATCCACTGAGATGTTGACCTTTCGGCTCATTGTTCTTATTTCCAATTTTTCTTCGACAGTTAATAACAACACATAAAACTTAAAAAGTTAAATGTTTAAGTTAGTATAAACTTGATCCGATCTGAAATATTTTATTGAGATCAGTTTTATACTAACTAGATTAATTCTAGAACTTTTCAGATCAGATTTTTACTAAGTTATAATGTATGGGTCAAAATTTTACTAACTCAGTGAATATTATGTCATGTTAAAATTCATTTTCAGGTCAAAAAACACGACACATAAACCCATTTTTACAAAAGCATGTGGATAAATGCTTACTGAGTTAGCATAGATCTGATCTGTACCAACTATAGATCAGATCTATACTAACAAAATGCACTATTCTGATTTTGCTTCAGTGCATAACTCTCTAATTTAGTTATTAAAATCATGATCTACAGCAGTAAAAATGTGCATAAACTAGTGACTAACCTGTGTATAACTAAGCAGCTGATTTTTTAGTTAGTATTAAGCTGATCTGCGAGTTATAAGAGATCTGATCTTAACCAAGTAAAAACATGATCTGCTTTTTTTAATAATATTCTGGTTAATCAGTAACATAGATTGCTATTTTAGCACGTTAACCTTATATACCTATATCTTTAACCAATTCTAATCTTACTTATTTATACTTAGCTTCATTTAGATTACAAATTTTTCTTAAATGTCTTATTAATAAAAGGCATGTCGTACAAAATAGTTGTTTACAGCAATTTGAATGGACATTATACTTAAAGCATAACTTTGAGGAAGAAAGTATGTCTATTAATAATAATGCGCTAGCCACTTACCGGTTACTAAAAGCAACAGCTGAAGTTGCTGAAAAATCGCTAGAAGGACGTATCCAACATTATCGTGCTCATCTTAAATCGGAAGAAAAAGAACTTCGCACCTATACTCAAAAAGCCGCAGCAGATCTTTTAGGCTGTAATAACAGAACGTTAAAGCGACGTCATGATAATGGTGACTTTGATGAATTAAACATCAAACGAGGTGCAAATGGACATTATGCCTATACGCTAGTTAATATTTTCGCTATGGCAGATATCATGGATATCAAGCCAGATCACCGTACAACAGATGACAAGCTACAAGTTATTGTCATTAACTCTTTGAAAGGTGGCTGTGGTAAAACAACCAGCATGGTTAATATTGCAGCGGCCCTCGCTACAACCAATATTAAACGGTATCGAATTGGTATTATTGACTTAGATCCACAAGGCTCATCATCGAGTTTCTTCCCGCCAAGTGAACCAGATCCAATTACTGTGGGTGACTTAATGCGTGATTGCATTGAGCTTGAAGAAAATGAAACGTGGGACGAACTTGTTACTAATTCATTTTTACCGACTCACATTCCCAATATTCGTATTTTACCTTCTGGTATGGATGATTTTTATTTTGAACATGAAACAGCCACACTGTTAAAAGATAGTTCAAGTTACGATAAAACACGTCACTATCATAAATTATTAGAAAAAGTGATTGAGCCTGTAAAAGATCAATTTGATATTATTTTAATCGATACAGCTCCATCACTTAACTTTATGTTTTATAACGCTTTAATGGCTTCAACATCGATGCTTATTCCTGTTCATCCTGAAGCTGTTGATTTTGATGCAAACAATAAATACTTAAAACGTTTAGGCGAGATCTATCACACGGTTGCTGCTTTAGGGCATCAAGGATGGGATTTTATGCAGTTTCTCGTTACAAATTACGTGAAAGGCAATCATTCACAACGCGATATTGTTAAAGACGTGCGCAGTGCCTTTGGACGTCAAGTTATGAGTTACCCAATAAACCATAGCTCCGCTATCACGGCGAGTTCATCGTCTTTTAATACCATATTTGACCAAAAAACGTCTGACAGTCTCGCAAGTAGAGAATCATTACTACGTGCTCAAGAGAATATTAAAGATGTGGTTGATGAGCTTGAAATGTTGATTCGTTCTAACTGGCAATCAACCCAATCAAAATTGAATACAGCTAAGTAAGGTAAATGATTAAGATGGCTAAAAAACGTAAAAATGATACCAGCTTAGATCCTTTTTCAACGTCAATTGAAAGCAGCAGTCTAGATGCTTTACTTGAACAAGCCAATGCTGGCGATGTTATTAGCATGCCCGCGCCAAGTGATCCTACGCGCCAAATTACCCTGGTATGTAAAGTCATTCCAAGTTCTGAAATCGAATCTAAAACTAAAGTGTATGGCAAGAACCGTCGAGTTCAGTCGTTACTGAATGAAAAATCGGTGGCTGATATTTTACCGGCTATCGCTGAAGACGGACGAAACCAACACCCTGCCCTTTGCTGGGATAAAGGCACTGAAATGCTTGTTTTAGCCGGCTCACGTCGTCGCAAAGCCTGTATTTTAAGTGGTTCGGACTATTTAGTGCTAAGTTCAGAAGATTTCACAGAACAAGATGCAAAAATACTTGCGGTCTCTTCTGATCAATACATTGCCCCCAGTCTGTGGGAGCTTGGACAAGCTTATCAGCAAACCCGTGATGAATTAATTGCAGAAGGCAAAAAGGGCTCGTACCGTGAGATTGCAGCAATTGAAGGGGTATCACATACAGCAATAGCGGATGCCATTAAAGCCTATGAAAATTTACCCGCTTCTGTACTGAGCCTCTACCCAACAGCGAATCATGTTGGCCGAGAAGTGGCTAAAAAGCTTATTGCGGCGAAAGAGCGTGACGAACAGGCATTCACTCGCCTTGTAAGTGAAATCAGCACTGACAGCGAAATAAACGCCATAAGCAGTGATGATAAGCGTGCGCTAGCCATTACTAAGTACTTAACAGTCGAACCCGCTACGCCAAGCCGTCGTGAATCACTCATAGAAAGTGAATTTGTGACCGTACAGCGAAACATTAAAAGCGGTGATTTATCGGTAAAAATCGATAATAAAGTGATGACTGACAAGCGTTTAGAGCAGCTTACTAAGTTATTAAATAGCTTTAATTAGTTAGTAAAATAGCGATCTGTCACGCTTTTATTGTTAGTAAAAGCGTGATCTCTTACCCTATTTTGTTAGTAAAATACTGATCTAAATATCTTAAAATTTGCTCAATTCGCATCCATAGATCAGATTTTTACTAACTATCTGCCCCTTTACAGGCTATTTAAGCCTTTTCACTGTTTCCTTAGTAAAAAAGTGATCTGTAAAGGCCCTGCCTTGTTATTAAGTTGTTTATATCTTGTGCGTTTGTTGTTCGTTAAATAGTCGAGCCCTCTTCTTTGGCTGTATTTTTTTAGACAAAAACATAATTTTACCAACTAATCAGCTCCAACCAGTCCGAAATAAAGGAATAGTGCTTTAGCTGGGCGCTGATAGATCATATACTGGCAGAATTATTTTTTGTTTTTACTGTTAAAAGCGTTATGTCTGCTAACTTATCCAAAAATGACTTATTAGCTATCTTTGAAGAAATCAAACAAGAGCAAGAAACACAGTTTCCGCTGTCAGAGCGATTCATCAAGCAGCTATTTAAGCCGCATGTGCTAAGTAAAGCAAAAGAGTACCATCAGAACGGCCAAATCAATTGGCTTGAGCATAGTAGTGACTTTAGTGTGATTGATGCTTCTATGTTTGGTAACGAAGGGAATACTTTTACCCAGCATATCGAGATCAGTAAATTACCAACCGGATTTTCAGTTGATTCACATTGTACGTGTGGTTCAAAAACAAAGTGCCGTCATATTGCTGCGGTTTTGCTTAAATTAAAAATTGAGCATTCAGGCGATTATGGTGAGGACTATATTATTAATGATTGGTTTAGTGAGCTAAAGACGCTAAAGCAATCAACAACCGACACAGCAAAACATGTATTATTATTTGTTTTAGATGTTGAAAAATCGGCTGTTACCCTTACCCCTAAAATTGCTAATTATGATCCTGAGCATAACTACACATTGGGCCGTAATTTAACAGAACAACAATTAAATAGCTTTGTTACACCGACTGATTTACTCGAAACTGACTTTAGATTATATAGTTGGATCCGCTCTCAAAACGCGCTCGGTAAGCTTGAGTTGAAAGGCTCATGGGGCTTTGCGGCATTACAACAACTTATAGCGACACAACGATTATTTTTAGGCCGTTCTCGCCAGGCTATTAAAGCAGATACCATGCAAGCCTTAGAATTTAGCTGGCAGCAAAATAGTGATTTAACCTCATTATCTTTGTCACTAGCAGGGCAAGATAATTGGTTGTTACTCAAAACGACACCCCCGACTTACCTAGATCCAGACACACTTAAAATTGGCCGTATCCGAACTCCTTTGACTGCAGATGAAATTGCGTTATTGGCTAACATGCCTGCGATACACAACGAAAACTTTGATCGTGTATACCAACAACTCAATGACAATTTTGGTGAGGGTGTTATTCCGCATGCATTTAAGCAAAGTAAAAAGAATCAATCACGTTCTGTATTTCCCGTTATAAGCATACGCAACGATGAGGGAAACATTGGTCTATCGCTTCAATTTAACTATCAAAATTCACTTTACGAACTAAGCCAAGCCCCCGAGGGGATTATTAATCAATCGCTTGAGAATACCGTTGTTAATGAGCTAACGAACTTAGGGTTTGAATTTTGTAAAGGGGCTTTACAAACCGAGTTTGTATTTAATAAACAATCAGTTATACATGCACACTGGTTGAAATTCGAAATTATCCCTACCCTGCTTAAACGCGGCTGGAAAATTAATGATGAACTTGATGTTAGTAAAGCATTAAAGCAAATATCGCTTCAAGTTGAGCGAGGAAAAGGTCATCAAATAGTTAGTAAAATCGTGATCTCTGGTGTAAAAACGCAGCAACTTTTTACAGCGGATAACAATTTTCAGTCTCTCAATCGTCAAAGTGAACGTTATTATTATTTCAGCGTAGGTAAACGTTTTGCTGTTGTTGATAAGTTAGCGATTACTCAGCTTAATGAATACCGCGAACGTTTTGAGCATATAAAAACGCGTGATGAAATACTCATGCCATTGTCATTTTTACCCCAGTTAATCGCCCAAAAAGCAATTAAAGTCAGTATTGTTGATGATGCCCTTGATGCATATTTAACTGAATTAACGAACACCCGTCCGGTGGTTAAAAAGTCCGATATTCAGGGATTGAATGACGGTGTACAACTTCGAGAGTATCAGCAACATGGTGTTGATTGGCTTAACTTTTTAAAACGTCATCAGTTGGGGGGTATTTTGGCTGATGACATGGGATTGGGTAAAACCTTACAAGTTATTGCCTTTTTAGCGAATGCCAAACAACGGCCTCAAGCTGGCCCTACTTTAATTGTTTGCCCGACCAGCTTGGTAGGAAATTGGCAAAATGAAATTAATAAGTTTGCGTGTAACCTTAAAATCACCACCGTATTTGGTTCGTTACGAAACGAGCAACTCCAGCAGTTATCGCAGGCCGATTGCATTTTAACAACGTACCCTTTGTTAAAACGTGATATTGCATATTACTCGCCACTGTATTTTGAAAACATCATTCTGGATGAAGCCCAGTACATTAAAAATGATGCTGCGCAGGTATCGCGTTTGGTTAAGCGCCTTAATGCCGATTTTAAATTGTGCTTAAGTGGCACGCCTATCGAAAATAACCTGTTTGAGCTTAAGTCGTTGCTCGACTTTGCAATGCCCTCACTCCTGGGCTCGCAAGCGCACTTTAAAACATATTTTCAAACACCTATTGAGCGCGATAACGATGTTAAACGAGCCGATGAACTTAAATCGCTGATCATGCCTTTTATTTTACGCCGAACAAAAGCGCAGGTAACGCAAGAACTTCCCGAGAAAACAGAGCTGGTTAAAGAGTTTGAGTTCGAAGCGAAACAAAAAGAAATTTACACCGGTATAACGCAATCGCTAGAGCAAAAGCTGGTTGACTTGTTTGCCCAACAAGGTGTGCAAAAGAGTAAGCTTGCGTTTTTGGACGCGTTACTAAAATTAAGACAAATTTGTTGTCATCCCAAACTTATTGATCCAACAACTCAGGCGGGTAGTGCAAAGCTTGAATGGCTCTCTAAGCATTTACCCGTTATGTTAAGTGAAGGTCGTAAAGTCATTATATTTAGCCAGTTTACGACCGCTTTAGATGTGATTGCAGAACGTTTAAGTGAGTTGGGAATTACCTTTAGTATGTTGACCGGTCAAACTCGACATCGCAGTCGTGTTATTGAAGAGTTTACCGAAGGTGAATCGTCAGTCTTTTTAATAAGCCTAAAAGCCGGCGGCACCGGGTTAAATTTAACCCAAGCAGATACCGTGATTCACTTTGACCCATGGTGGAACCCTGCAGTTGAAAAACAGGCAACTGATCGGGCATATCGAATAGGTCAAACCAACCCTGTGTTTGTGTATAAATTGATTATGGCCAACTCTGTTGAACAAAAAGTATTTAAAATGCAGCAGCATAAACAAGCGTTAGTTGATGCATTATTTACTGATAAATCAATGAGTTTTACTCAGTTTGATGAAGAGCAGATGTTGGCGCTGATAAAAAATTAAATTTTTTTAAACTTTTTTTGAACTAATCAAATTTAGTGGCGTCTATTAATATGCTTGTTGTTAAATTGCAGTTTACATGAGCATTATGTTGATTTCCCATTTGGTTACTAAATTTAGTAATGTTAGAGCCAGCTCACCTTGAGCTGGCTTTTTTTATGCCTACTCCCCTACTCTGCTGTCATGTAATTCGTTATGATGAAGTGTCTTTAAGTTATTGAGTTTTCATTATGATTACAGAGCTATTAGGCCACATTGATTGGCTTCAGATTGCAAGCGGTTGTGCACTAGGAGTATTGGCTGCAGGTTCTGTGCTTTCGTTGCAAAAGAGTCGCTTAAAAAGCCAGTTAGTCGCACTGGAAAATAGCCATCAGTTACAGCAGAATCAATTAGAGCAGAAGCTACAACAGTTACAAGAAAGTCAGTTAACACTGTCGCAGTTACAGCAAGATTACGCAGAGCAACGTGATGAATCTCAACACTTTAAAACCCGCTTTGTCGAGCAAGAAAAGCAAGCGCAGCAATTTAATCAATTTTGGCGACGAGTTGAAGCTGAACTCGCTGACACCAAAGCAATGCTAAATCAACGCGATGTCGTTTTAAGTACTTTACGCAGCACCTTAGAACAAAAAGAACTGCACTTTAAAGAACAACTTAATCATATAAAAGACAGTAAAGAACAGCTCAAAAAAGAGTTTGAAAACCTAGCAAATCAAATTCTTGAAGAAAAATCACAACGATTTAAAACGCTCAACCAAGAAAGTATTGAACAGTTATTAAAGCCCGTTCAAGGTGAGTTAAAAGGCTTCCGCGATAAAATGGAGCTAATTCATGTTGAAGACTTAAAACAACGTGCCGCATTAAAAACTGAGCTTTTACATTTACAGGCAAAAAGCCAGGCCATAACAGAACAAGCTGACAGGCTCAGTACCGCTTTGCAGGGGCAAAAGAAAACACAAGGTAACTGGGGCGAGTTAATGCTCGAAAACGTCTTAGACAGCGCGGGGCTTCGCGCAGGAATCGATTATGAGCGAGAAGTGTCATTTAATACTGAAGACGGGCGTCTGCGCCCCGACGTTGTGGTTTATTTACCTCAAGAACGACATTTAGTGATCGACGCTAAAACCTCGCTCAATGCATATACACGCTACGTTAATGCCGACAATGACCTTGAAGCACAACAAGCACTTAAAGAGCATGTGACTGCGGTGCAATCGCGTATCAATGAATTGGCCAGTAAGGCATACGACAGACTCCCAGGAATTAACTCCCCCGAGGTGGTCGTTATGTTTGTCCCCATTGAGTCTGCATTTGTTGAAGCGCTTAAATATCAGAGTGATATATATCAGCAAGCGATCGAAAAGAATATTTTGGTGGCGACACCAACGACCCTGCTAACCAGTTTAAATATTGTGAAGCAACTGTGGCGATTTGAAGAGCAAACAAAATACTCAAAAGAATTGGCCGCCCGTGCTGAGCGCTTTTACAACAAACTTAATGGCTTTTTAACCAGTATGGAAGGCGTTGGTAAACAGCTCGACCGAGCCAAAGAAAGCTACGATAAGGCCTTTTCACAACTTTATCGCGGAAAAGGAAACTTAATTAAGCAAGCGTCGGAGTTTAAAGAGTTGGGTGTATCTGTGCAAAAAGAGCTCCCGAGTGACAGTGTCGAGAGAGCGCAGTTAGAGCTCGATTAATCCCGTAAATATCCCGCACGTATGCGTTTGTGAAAGCCAACAGCATGTTGGCTTTTTAGTTAGTTGATTAGCTCTGCCGAGACGATTCTGTTCAGCATTAAAAAATGGCTAAGCACAGCCTCTTCAAGCTCAAAGATCTGCACTACTTTTTCACCCTTGGCAGATAGCCCAGTTTGCTCCCCCTCAAACTGTATATGCAAACCGAGGCGTTTTAATGTGTTTACATCATAACTGTATATCGGGGCATCACGTTTTTCGGTTATGCCAGGCATCATCCCAATAATGGTTATCGCCTGTTCTACATTAATCGTTTCAAAAAATTGTTTTTCTGCTTCTTGCCACTTTGCAATGTAATTTGTTATTTGCGTATTTTTTTCCATTGGCACATATAACGGTTGCAAAGCTCCTCCATGCCAGCCAATGATCCCCTGCTCTTCAACGCGAACATCTGGGCTTGCCGTTATCACATAGTTTGCACATGATGAGGCGCACAATTCGCGTACAATCACTTTTAATTGATACTCGTGAACTAAGCCGCCTAAATGGAGACCAGCCATAACATCGCCGCCCTCACTGTTGATCACTAGGGTATCGATTTTGTTTTTGCTATTCACAAGCACGCTTTCGAACATTTCAACATTTTGTCTTGATGTCTCGCCTTGATACAAAACGGTACCTGGCGATATTTCACTGATTTCAGTGACTGTTTGCTCTGTTGATTTACACCCAACAAGCAGGCCACACAGTAATAATAATAAACGCATTAACAATGCCTTAAAGATTTATTTGTATACAGTATTAATTTAATAATATGTTATTAACGCTCTGCAAAAATGGCATAGTACGATTTTTTACTTGAGAAATAAATCCACATATTAGGAACAATTGTATGAATATTGGGATCTACATTTATGATGATGCTGAAGTGCTTGATTTTTCGGGTCCGTTTGAAGTGTTCAGCACCGCAAAGCGTTTAGCTAACAATGATTGGCAAGTAAGTTTAATAGCACAGACTAACGGCCCTGTGAATGCGCGTGGCGGATTCAGTGTAAACCCCCATTACAGCTTTGCTGATTGCCCAGAACTTGATGTGTTTATAGTGGTTGGTGGCGACCATACGCATGAGCTTGAAAAAAGCACAGTGATTGAGTGGTTAACCCACACCGCATCAACAACAAAACGGGTTGCGAGTGTCTGCACAGGCGCATTTTTGTTAGCTAAAACAGGGCTGTTATGCAAAAAAAATGTCACAACTCATTGGCAGGATCAAAGTGATCTCGCTGCTATGTTTAAAGACTTGACAGTGATTGCCAATAAACGTTGGGTAACCGATGGAAAATTTACCACGTCTGGTGGTATTTCTGCAGGCATTGATATGAGCTTAGCGTTAGTGGCAGAGCTGATAAATAAAGAGCACGCTTTATTAACAGCAAAACAAATGGAATACGCATGGCTATAGTGTTTCAGAAATAAACTGTGTTACGAACTGTTTTAGACAAACCGCTTTTTTACTAAGTAATCGCCCGCTTGGCCAAATTGCATATATCTCTCTGTTTTCACCACGCCATAAAGGGAGCACTTGCTTGAGCTGTCCACTTTTAAGCTCATCAATAATCTCAAAGCGTGGTAACAACGCTACACCTTGGCCATCACAGACTAAGTATTTCACAAACCCGGTGTCGTTAAATGTGCTAGCAAACCGGCACATGTAAGTCTGTGTTTCGCCTGTTTTTAGGTTGTTTAGTTGCCATTTATTTCTGAGCGTCGTGCCTATAATCCGGTGTTGCCTTAAATCTGCTGGGGTACTGAGTGAGGGAGCGTCACTTAAATAGCGCTCTGTCGAGACAAATAATGTATCGACACTGCCTAGTTTCTTTTGTTGGTAGTGTGAATCAGTTTGCGGACCAATACGAATAGCGATATCAGCTTGGTTTTTACTGAGATCGTCACGTTGGTTGTTTAGCAGTAACTCAAGTTGAATTTCTGGGTAGTGTTTCGTGAAGGCAAGCCACATAGGTTTTAAAAATCCATGGCTAATATTCAGGGGTGCGAGTACTTTTAGCTTGCCCGTTAATTTCGCTTTTTGATCGTTTAATTGATGGTGAGTTTGCTCAAATTGCTCCACTAACTCTACGTAGCTTTGAAAGTACACTTCGCCAACGTGAGTTAATGTGCATTGCCTTGCAGTACGATTTAATAGTTTTTCACCAACGCGCTGTTCAAGCCGTTGTAATCGCCTTGAAACTGTTGCTGCTGGTACAGATAGGTAATCGGCTGCTGCTGTAACTCCGCCTTGTTTAACGATATGTATGAACAGTGCAATGTCATCAATCATCATTTCATTTATGCAATCATAGTTTGTTTATATTGTTGTTTTTAGCATTTTTGTAATTGTTTATCATGTTTTTTATGATTCACTACTTGGTATAAATATGACCTTCCTTCAATTTATTCAGGCGATAGTTATTGGCCTTGTTGCCACGCTTTCAATTGATATATGGAGTTATTTTTTTAAAAAGTGCTTTAACCAGACTACATTAAACTTTTGCTTTGTTGGGCGTTGGGCCCTTACTATGGCATCGGGGCAATTTAAACATGTCGATATTGCTGCCAGTGAAGCTAAAGAACGCGAATGTGTTGTTGGTTGGATTTTGCATTACATCATCGGCGCCCTATTTTCTCTGTTTTTTGTGTTATTGATTGGTAAGGAATGGATGACTTCACCGCTATTTTTACCTGCCTGTTTATTCGGATTGTTCAGCACGGTCATGCCATTTTTTGTTATGCAACCTGCTTTAGGATTAGGAGTTATGGCTGTTAATACAGCTAAGCCAAACCAAGCACGTTTGAAAACTCTCACCACCCATTTACTATTTGGTGTAGGGTTATATTTATCAGCTCAATTTGTGTTGTTTATTTAGGAGTTATTGATGGACGCAAAACATTGGCATAATCGTTGGGAAAATAATGAAATAGGATTTCATGAAGGGGATGTTAATCGTTACCTGGATCAGTATTTTACCAACTTGAGTTTGCAACCTGGCGATACCGTATTTGTGCCTCTATGTGGCAAAACGCACGATATTCATTTTTTGTTAGCCAGCGGCATGAAAGTTGTGGGCGCTGAGTTAAGTGAAATTGCAATTAAGCAGCTTTTTCAAGAATTAAACCTCACACCAGAGATTACTAACCATGGCACACTAACGTGTTATCAGAGCGCTAATTTAACTGTGTGGGTGGGAGATATATTTACATTGACTCCTGAACAACTTGGTACGGTAAACGCTGTGTATGATAGAGCGGCATTAGTGGCATTGCCATTATCAATGCGAGTACGTTACACGCAACACATTTTACAGTTAGCCAATAAAGCGCAGCAATTGGTTGTGGTGTTTGAGTATCAACAGAGTGAGTTTTCAGGTCCTCCATTTAACGTTACTGCCAACGAGCTTCATCAGCATTACGACGCGTTTTATCAATTAACCTTACTTTGTCGAGAGCCATTAGAAGGGGGGCTTAAAGGGAAAATACCCGCAATGAATGCTGCATGGTTGTTAAGTTAGTACTTACAAACTGCTGGTGTGTAAAATCACACCTAAGCTGTGCATTTATGTGGCTGGTTATTGCACCTCTGTGTGTGCACTATACATAACAACGTAAGTAAGGAGCCCGTTTATGCAAAAGCCACGCGTCTTTTTTGTTTCTCATGGTGGCGGCCCAATGCCGCTATTAGGCGATGCCAGTCATGTTGATATGGTTACCTGTTTGCAATCTGTTGCAGAAAAAATTAAAAAGCCATCAGCTATTTTGATGATCAGTGCCCATTGGGAAGCCAACCCAATAAATATTACCTCTTCCGCTGCGCCTGAGCTTATATATGATTATTATGGATTTTCGGATTCTGCATATTCTATAGAATACCCATGTCCCGGTGAGCCAGCGCTTGCTGAGCAAGTTCATCAAGCACTCACAACTGCATATATTGACAGTGAGTTGAATCCAACTCGTGGCTTCGACCATGGCATGTATGTCCCTTTGAAGATAATGTACCCAGACGCAGATATACCTTGCGTGCAGTTGTCGTTGCACCCTAGCCTATTACCAAACGTGCATCTAGCAATAGGCGAAGCGCTGCAAAACCTGCATTACGACAACCTATTGATTATAGGCTCAGGGTTTACTTTCCATAATATGCGCGCTTTTTTTACACCGGAAACAGCCGAAATCAAAATGCAAAATCTCGCTTTTGAGCAGTGGCTTGTTGATGTGTGCGGTAATACATCGCTTACAGAACAACAGCGTCACGCTAAGTTATTAGAATGGCAAATGGCGCCAGCAGCACGCTTTAATCATCCTCGTGAGGAGCATTTGTTACCACTGCATGTGTGTTACGGAGCCGCTAGTCGACCATGTAGTGATATATATGAACTGCGTATTGCTAATAAACATGCCAGTATGTTTTTGTGGGATGATTAAGTTCAACCCCCTTGTTTATACGATAAAAACTCAGATTTTATTAACTTATTTTGCTACGCTAGGTTAGTTAAAACCAAGGGATAACAAAATGAACTTAATAAAAACATCAGCCCTCGCGTTTGCCGTTGTTGCAGGTTTGGGACTACAAGCATGCTCAAGTACTGAGCAAGCCAATACAACCACAACAGTGAGCGCAAACTCTAATCCTCTTTCACTTGAGCAAATATACAAAGACAAAGACTTTAAAGCACAACGTAGCACCTATTTCACATGGCTCGACGACGGCACGGGTTACACAGTGCTTGAAGAGCGTGAAAGCGATAAAAACAAACAAGACGATAAAGCCAAAGACGATGAACATGGTGTAAAAGGCAACGACATTGTTTTTTATAATGCAGATGGTACAAATCGAAAAGTGCTTGTTAGCTACGAAAAACTGATCCCAGAAGGCGAAAAAGAGCCGTTAACCGTTGAAAGTTATCAGTGGTCAAAAGATGGCAAGTGGCTTATGGTGTTTACCAATGGTGAGCAAGTTTGGCGTTCACGTAGCCGTGGTGACTTTTGGCTTTTAAACCTAGAGACAGACTCGCTGTATCAATTAGGTGGTGAAAACGTTGAAGCTAAAAAATTAATGTTCGCAAAGTTCTCACCAGATAGCTCTAAAGTGGCCTATGTGCGTGATAACAATATTTACATGGAAAAAGTAGGCAGCAAAGCGGTTACTGCATTAACTACCGATGGCAATGACACCCTCGTTAACGGTAACTTTGACTGGGTATACGAAGAAGAGTTTACTATTCGAGATGGATTCCGTTGGAGCCCTGACAATAAATCTATCGCCTATTGGCAGCTTGATACCAGTGGTGTGAAATATTTCACTATGATCAATAACACCGACGAGCTTTATCCGACACTCAAAGAGTTTCCGTATCCAAAAGCGGGCGAAATGAACTCTGCCGTAAAAGTCGGTGTGGTAAGCTTAAGTGATAAAAAAACGCGTTGGGCAGAACTGGGTGGCGATAACCGTGACCGTTATATCCCACGTATTAGCTGGGCTGGCACGGGAGAATCATTAATGATCCAAGATCTTAATCGCCCGCAAAGCCACAACAAAGTGTGGTTATTTGATTGGAAAAAGCAACAGCTAACTAAAATTCTTGAAGACAAAGACGATGCATTCATCGAGTGGTTCTATAAAGCTAACTGGTCAAAAGATGGCACGTTCTTTATTTGGCACAGTGAGCGAGATGGATGGCGTCATCTTTATCGTGTTTCTCGTGATGGCAAAAGTATCATTGATTTAACGCCGGGCGAATACGACATTATTGATATGTTGGCGTTAAACGAAGATAAAAATGTGATGTATTTCACAGCTTCACCTGATGATCCGGGCCAGCGTTATTTATTTCGTACATCGCTTGATGGAAGCACAAAACCGATGCGTGTAACGCCAGAGTCATTTGATGGCTCTAATAGCTACTACATGTCGAAAGACACATCATGGGCAATGCATACCTACTCTAAGTTTGGCACACCCCCCATGAAAGAAATCATCAAAGTAAGTGATCACAGCAATGTGAAAACCTTAGTTGAGAATAAAGCGCTAAAAGAAAAGCTTACAACTGAACAATTACCAACACACGAGTTCTTTACAGTAAATGCCCGTGATGGTGTTGAGCTTGATGGTTACATTATGTTCCCTGCTAATATGGATAACAGCAAAAAGTACCCTATCGTATTTTATGTATACGGTGAGCCATGGGGTTCTACAGTTCAAGACCGCTGGGAAGGCAACAGTTACTTGTATAAGTCGTATTTAACACAACAAGGCTTTATTGTTGCCTCGGTTGATAATCGCGGTACTCGCGCACCGAAAGGCCGAGATTGGCGTAAATCAATCTACAAAAAAATTGGCTCAATCACCGTGCGTGACCAAGTGGATGCACTTGATGCAATGGCAAAGCGCTGGGATGTAATTGATACTGACCGTGTTGGCGTATGGGGTCACTCAGGAGGCGGCAGCTCAACACTTAACTTGTTATTCCGCCATGGCGACAAGTACAAAGTGGGCATTGCTTCAGCCCCAGTCCCTGATATTCGCTTGTACGACACCATCTATCAAGAGCGTTATGCTGGTAATCCAAATACGGATCCTGAAAGTTACGACAATACCTCGCCAATTACT
Organism: Pseudoalteromonas sp. MT33b; assembly: GCF_014117385.1. Lineage (NCBI taxonomy): Bacteria > Pseudomonadati > Pseudomonadota > Gammaproteobacteria > Alteromonadales > Pseudoalteromonadaceae > Pseudoalteromonas > Pseudoalteromonas sp. MT33b. The sequence goes on from NZ_CP059832.1 coordinate 152,380, forward strand.
TTTGCCAAAGACTTGCAAGGTAAATTGTTGCTGATCCACGGCACTGGCGATGACAACGTGCATTACCAAGGTTCAGAACGTTTAATTAACGAATTAGTTAAGCACAATAAACAGTTCGAGTTCTTCTCATACCCGAACCGCTCTCACAGCCTGCGTGAAGGTGAAGGCACGACCCTGCATTATCACACGATGATGGCTAACTTCTTTGAAAAGCATTTACTCAAGCCGTAATTCAGCTTTTAGTAAAAGCCGCAGCTTAATAACTTAAACTGCGGCTTTTTTATGCAAACTGTAAACCCCCGTTACAGATTACTAAATGTTTAATTTAATAATCGTTCTAACCACTCAATTACGGTTTTATGTGTGTTTGTCTCAAAGCGAGACTTATCGGGTATGTAATAACAAAGCTGTGATTCTACAGCATGGCTCTTAAAGTGTGTGAGTAACCCTGCATCAACATAGGGTTTGACCAACGTGTTTGAGCAAAATACAGCGCCATTATTTGCCAATGCTTGTTGAATACCAAATAACTCCTGATCAAACGACTTAATCTCGAACTGCGATGAGCTTTGGTTGTTTTTAGTCAGCCACTCAGTGAGAGGGGGCGCAGCTAATGCGTTGTTTTTCCATTGACTAGTGTACAAAGTAATGTGCCCATTTAGCCAAGGCGCGCGCTGGTGCGTGCTTGCAGCAAAGACATTAAAAGCTTCATATTTTATGATATCAGCTTCGTTGATTTCTTCTTTATTCCCAAGTCTAACGGGTAAAGTATGCAATTGTTTATCCAGCGCTTCACTGGTTGATATATCGAGCGTTAATTGTGGATACTGCGTGTTTAGCGTATGTAAAGCGGGTATTAGCCTCATTGCGGCAAGCGATGAGGTGGTTGTTATCCGAATGTGGTTATTTGTTTGGCTTAGCGTGTCTATCGCATCAAAAATTAGTTTAAACCCTTTTGAAGCGCTTAGGCTCAAGTATTCACCCGTTTCAGTTAAGGTGATTTTTCTTACTTCACGATGAAATAAATCGGTGTTTAAACGACTTTCGAGGTTACTTATATGATGTGAAACTGCGGTAGGCGTAATCGCAAGTTCTGCTGCTGCAGCTTTAAAACTGCCCAAGCGCGCAGCCGACTCAAAGGCTTTTAAGGATTGTAATGATACTTGCATAAAAAACTCTCGCAGATTTATAGCTGAGTATAACTTACTTATAGTGAATTTTAACTCGTTTGTTAAAACGCCTCAATTTATTGATGATACCCATACATTAACTAATGAGGTTTTACTTATGACTACCCTTCTACATATTGATGCTAGCGTACGTGCGGCAAAAAATGATAATTCAAGCCATGATTCAATTTCAAAGAATATTGCTAAACATTTTATAAGCTGCTTACAAAATACTAATGCAATAGCTGAGTATATCTATCGTGATGTAGGGGTTCACCCGCCTTCTTTTATTACTCAAGCGTGGATAGGTGCCGTGTTCACACCGGCTAATAAGCAAACCATAGAACAACAAGCGCTGCTTGCTGAGTCAGATGAACTTATTAATGAAGTCGCTAAGGCCGACACTATCGTGATCTCAACTCCTATGTATAACTACGGTATGCCCGCGCAACTAAAAGCATGGTTTGATCAAATAGTTCGTATTAACAAAACTTTTGATTTTGACTTAGGACGTGGTGATTTTCCTTTAAAACCGCTGCTAAATGGTAAACGCTTAGTGATCATTACCTCTACAGGCGAGTTTGGCTTCGAGCAAGGTGGGATACGCGAGCATATGAGCCATTTAGTGCCTCATCTACGCACATTGAGTCTGTATTTAGGCGTTGAGAAAATCGACGAAATTGCCAGTGAATACCAAGAGTTTAATGATGAAAGGCATCAGCGTTCACTCACTAACGCCTATGCAAAAGCTGAACAAATAGCACTGAGTTTTTATAAATAGCCAGCGCCGCATTAAGCGGCGTATTTAGTCAATTTGTAATGGGGGTTTACACGCGTTGTTTAGTGCATTGCTATTCAACAGAAATAAACACCTCAACCTCATCGCTACTTTTATAAAACTCGTAGTCAGTTTTATAAGCGCGAATGTGTGGGCACTGCTCATTACTAAAGTATTGCCAAACTTGACCCCATACATCAATCACAGCGTGTGGCATACTTCCTTGACCACTAAAGCGAAGATAATGCCCTGCAGCCAGATCAACGGACTCTGTTTCTACCGTGTTTATCGGGGTATTAGTACAGGCATATACATCAAAGTCGCCGGTGACATCTGATTCGTAATGTGTATACACACCGTAAACCTGGCTTGTTGAGGTCAGTTCTGGTGCTATTTCGCTATAAAAACGTTGCCATAAATGCCCTATTTGAGCGCCCTCGCCACTCATTTCATTCGCGTTACACGTGCGCACTTTAAAACCTGAAAGTGATTTTATTTCGCTAACGTTTATTGAGGTAATGTGCTGTTCCATCGCTTGAATCCTTTTTTAATTGCTCCCGATAAAATACCAGACGATGATCTAATTAGCCTCTTTTTTTATAAAGGTTATTTAAAAAGGTATTTTTATCAATGCCCCTTTTATGGACAAAAAACAGTCATAGCATCGAGTTCATCATCAGGTTAAGATGGATTAAAACTATAACGAAATCAGCAGGTGTTTAATGAATAAAATCAATGCGCTTATCTACTTTTTAGCATTCAGTAGTGGCTTTTGTATAATGGGGATTGAATTACTCGGTGGGCGAATTTTAGCCCCATTTTTTGGTAGTAGTGTGCATATTTGGGGCAGTATTATTACTGTGTTTATGTTGAGCTTATCAATTGGTTATTTGCTTGGCGGTAAACTTTCTACTCGCAACCCTACATTAACCAAATATGGCGCTATCTTTTTTATTGCCAGTATTATGGTGATACCAATAGTTATGTTTGCTGAGCCAATTATGGCTTTTATTTTCAGTCATATCGAAGACAGTCGTTACGGTTCTCTGCTTGCCTCAATGGCATTGTTTTTCATTCCAACTATTATTTTAGGCATGATCTCGCCATATTCGGTGCGGTTATTGGTTACCGATCATGAAAAAAGTGGACAAGTGGCTGGCGGGTTATATTTTGTGAGTACATTAGGCAGTGCGCTGGGCACTATTATCACTTCGTTTTATATGGTACTGGCATTTGATGTTAATGACATTATTAAAACATTTGCTGCTGTACTTGGTGCTTTGGGGTTACTTGCTATTGTTGTGAGTCAGCTTTCGGTTAAGGAGCGTGCTGTATGCTTAGAGTCTTAATATGGTTAGTGTTAATCATGCCATTCATTGCACAAAGCAAGGTAATACACAAAGAGCGCTCTTTGTATCGCAACATTTTGGTAGAGAAAAATGCTGACTTACTGTGTTTAAAATTTAATGAAAAAACCCGTAAAAGTACGCAAAGTTGTATGTACCAAAGTGACCCTAAAAAGTTAGTGTTTAATTACACTAAAATGACCTTCGCAAGTTTATTATTTATTGATAATCCAAAGAATGTGCTCATTATTGGATTGGGGGGTGGCACACTTTCTAACACCATTCATGAACTCTACCCCAATGCACACATAGAAAATGTAGAAATTGACCCTGCGGTGATTAAAGTTGCACGCGATTATTTTGATTTTGTTGAAACCGACAGCGTGACATCAAAAGTGCAAGATGGACGCATTTTTATAAAACGCGCGGCATTAAAAAAGCAAAAGTACGACTGGATTATTCTCGATGCCTTTAACGGCGACTACATTCCTGAGCACTTACTTACAAAAGAGTTTTTTGCTGAAGTAAAAAGTGTTCTGACCAAAAACGGCGTTGTTGCCGCGAACACCTTTTCATCAAGTAAGCTTTATCAGCACGAGTCTGCAACCTATTTTGATGTCTTTGGTGATTTTGTAAATGTAGTGACAGATAAAGATTCTAACCGGATAATTTTAGCGGGTTTTCATGCCATGCCCACAGAGCAACAAATTGCTGAGCGGGTAAAGCGTTTAACGCCAAAATTAGCCCCTTATGATGTCGATATGCAGTTGCTTAGTGAGCACTTGTTTTATACTAAAGGCAACCAAGACTGGCCAAAAGACACCAAAGTCTTAACGGATCAATATTCACCAGCAAACTTGTTAAATTATCAATGATCAAACTCATCTTCTCTCTATTTCTTTTTGTTAGCTCTGCTGTGATAGCAGAGCAACCTGCATCGACAACAGTTTCACCCAGCCTGCAACAACTCGCAGCGTTACTCAGTCAAAATAAAGGAAAAGTGGTACTATTAGATTTTTGGGCGTCGTGGTGCAGCCCTTGTCGCCGCTCGTTTCCGTGGCTTATTGAAATGCAAAATACGTATCGTGAACAAGGATTGACGATTATTGCGGTTAACATTGATGTAGAGCGCGCAGATGCTGAGAAGTTTTTAACTGATTTTGCGGTTAATTTTAATATCATTTATGACCCCGATGCTGTCATAGGCAGGCAATATCAACTCAAAGGGATGCCCAGCAGCTTTTTAATTGATAAAGAAGGGATAGTCCGCTACCAACATACGGGCTTTGTAATTGATAAGTTAGACCAATATGAGCAGCATATTAAAACGTTAATCGCACCTTTGTGAACTGACAGGTTATTATTTTCGTTGTTTCGGTTTTTTCGATTAGTTCTATCTGTTTTATAAAATGCATTAATATTTACTTAGCATGCTAACTACATTAAAATAGTTAGCATGCTAAGTAAATGGAGTGCATTATGTCCTCTTCTATCCCCTTTCATGAAACCCTTGATCTAACCTTGTGCGGAAGCATGGGGCGTGTACATCGTTTATGCCGCGATGCCGTTACATTTGCGGTTGAGCCTTTAGGTTTAACGCAATCGCGCTGGACGGTAATGATTCATTTATTTCACTTGAATCAAGGCTGCACACAGCAGCAATTGGCGAGTAGTTTAGGTATTGAAATGCCGTCACTAACACGCACAATTAAGCAGCTTGAGCAGCAAGAGATTATTGTACGCAAGTCAGATACCGAGGATAAACGCAGTAAACGCCTTTATTTCACCGAACAAGGTCTACAATTATTAGACACCTTGCGCGTTATTATTGCTGATGTGAAACAACACTTGTATGCAAACTTAACCACTGAGCAGCTCGATACCATGGCGCATGGTCTTGTGCAAATGGAAATAAACGCACGCCAGTGCATTAAGCAATATTCAGGAGATAAGTAAGTTTATGACACCGGATCAAAAATTTGCCCGTTATGTAAAAATCTCCTTAGCGGGTTTTATTGTATTATTTCTTTATTTTGTGGTTGCTGATTTATTCATGCCTGTAACTCCGCAGGCACGCGTGTATCACCCTGTTGTACAGGTAACGCCACAAGTCAGTGGGCGTGTAACGGATGTGTTCGTAACCAATAACCAGTCGGTTGTGAAGCAACAACCATTATTTCATATTAATGATGAGCCTTTTAAGCTTGCCGTACAGCAAGCCGAACTTGCTTACGATGATGCAAAGTTGCAAAACCAACGCTTAGATAGCAGTGTTAAAGCGATTGAAGCACAATTAGCAGCGGCAGAGGCCAAGTTACATGAGCAAACCTTGTTGTTTGAACGCGGCGAATCACTCCTTAAAAAGCGCTCTATATCAGAGCAGGAATACGAAACGATTAATGCGAATTATCAGTCGAGTAAAGCGAATGTGGCAGCGATTGAAGCGCAACTGAGCGAAGCTAAATTAGCGCGTGGTAAAATGGGCGATGACAACCTAGCGCTTCGTCACGCCTTGAATCAACTAGAGCAAGCAAAGCTTAATTTGTCTTATACAAGTGTTACAGCAGAGACCGATGGTAAAGTGGCGAACTTGCAAGTTACGCCAGGTACTTATGCGAATAAAGGCCAGCCATTAATGGCAGTTGTGGCTAATAAAGCGGATCTTGTCGCGGATTTTCGCGAAAAATCACTCGTTCATGTGCAGGTTGGTAGCCGTGCAAAAGTCAGTTTTGATGCCCTACCCGGCAAGGTTTTCAATGCAAAAATTATCAGCTTTGAGGCCGGTGTGAGTGATGGTCAACTTAATGCTAATGGCTTATTAAGTGCCACTGAAAGTAGCAATCGCTGGGTACGTGATGCACAGCGTCAGCGTATTCATCTGCAATTAGAGCAACACGACATGCTGGCTAAGTTTCCAAGTGGCGCACGAGCAACGGTGCAACTATTGCCTGAGTCAAGCATCGGTAGCTGGTTTGCGGGCATGCAAATCCGTTTGATCAGTGTTTTGCACTTTATATATTAAGGTTAAGTAAGTTATGTCAACACTGCAACTCGATGGGAATGGTTTGCGTCAAGCATTGCGTATTGCTACGGGCTCAGCATTAGGGTTTGCGCTTGCAAAGTTGATGAATTGGCCAAATGGGATCTTTTTTACTGTGTATCCTATGTTGTTGCTTGGCCTAGTACCTGTACTTAATATGCATATTATTCGTCAGTTTTATGCGGGTGCAGTATTCAGTGCATTGTTTGTACTTGTCGTTCAAGGTTTGCTTGCACATTTGCCTGTGGTCATGACGATGGTAAGTTTTTTGGCATTTGCTTTTTTGTTTTACCAAATGAGTCGTGGTGCTAACTTTTTATTTGGTGCAACAACGGTAGTCAGCCTCTCGATTCAATTGCACTTTTCAACCTACACAGGGGCAGGAATCAGTATTTATCCGTTGATCATCAGCAATGCAGTCGCTGTTATTGTAACCGTTGTTTTTTCGGTACTGATGCATGGAATTTTTCCTGATGTTTCACCCCGTCAAGCTCGCGTAATGCCTGAAAAAGCCAAAGAAAGTGTTCGGCATGAAGTCTTGTTATGTTCAACTGTCGCGACTCTTTCTTTTATTGTTTTTCAGGTATTTGATTTACAAGACTCTATTTCTGCACAGGCGGCGTCGGTATTGATTTTGTTTTCTTTATGCTGGAAAGCGGCGGGAATGGCTGCATGGCAGCGTGCTATTGGTACATTAATTGGCTGCAATTTAGCACTTGTGGCGCAGTTATTTTTATACAATCACACTGATATATTAATTTTTCCTGCACTGATTTTATGGATTTTGACCTTTATATTTAGTCGCTATCATATTTTATCTGGCGGCATTCCAGGGGTTGGTTTTGGTATTATTACGACCTTTGGCATCTTGTTTGGCCAGTCATTAGGGCCGGGTCAAGATCTGGTGTATAGCGCTTTATATCGCTTTTCATCGGTGTCGGTTGCAATACTTTTAAGCTTGTGTGCTGTCTATATTATGCATCACATACTCAATCGATTTGAAATGACACGCCACCATACATTTGATTAGTGCATGCGGGCCTGGTGACAAAAAAGGGAGTTAATCAGAACTCCCTTTTTTATTATTATTTGTTTCGAAGATGGTTGGCAGCGACTTTAATAACTCATCTTGCTTAGCCATACTCATACTCTCTACACAGGTTTTTGATGCAACATCGGCAACCCATGCCCCCCATTGTGAACTACCGGGTTCTTCTCCTGGGGTTGCCCACCATCTGGCTTTATAGAGTATCTCGTTATAACAGGTTTCACTTCCTTGCGGATAAGCGCTTCCGGCTTGCCAAGAATCAACGGCAAAGCTGGTCATAGGCAAAACTGACAGCGTTATCATAGCAACGCCGATTAAGCATTTTTTTTGGCCCATTTGCGGCTCCTTTCAAAAGTGAGATAGTATGATTATTATAGTCTTGGTAGGATTAACCATCAATTAACTTTGTTAACAAGTTACACTTCTTTACAGTTATGCTTATTATTGACACTATTGGGTGGTGATAAGGTTATAGGTTTATATTTTTTCTTAATGCTTTTGTTTGGCCTCTCTTCGTTTTGCTATCCATGCGCTTACGTTGTGAATTTCTTGATGGCTTGGTTGCACGACGCTTTTTTTGAACCTGTGTTGCACTGATAATTAACTCTTTCAAACGATTGAGTGCTTCTTCTTTATTCAGTTCTTGTGTACGATGACTTTGCGATTTAATGACAATAACTCCCTCTTTGGTTAACCGAGAGTCATTTAAATTGAGTAATCTTTGTTTGTAAAAGTCAGGAAGCTTTGAACGCTTTATATCAAAGCGTAGATGAATTGCACTGGCCACTTTATTTACATTTTGTCCGCCTGCACCCTGAGAGCGGATTGCACTAAAGTCGAGCTCCCATTCATCAATTGTTACAGTATTAGAAATAATTAACATTAGGTTCAGTTAGTTGTGCTAAAAACTGTATTGTAACACTTGTAATTAGCTGATCATAATAACTCGCTAAGCAAGTCGGTTGTTATAAACTGGAAAAGAAAGGAAATCATGATGAAAGCACTAATTATTTCAATGAGTTTACTCGCGATGAGTTTTTCTAGCTTCGCACAAGATATTACCGAAAACCAACTACAAAGTTATATTAAAGCACTCCCCGCAGTTGTGAACTGGTCAAAAAATCAACCTGAGCTTGAAAGTGTAGACCTGGGTAACATGCTGGGTAGCACAGACGGGGTAGATACTTCTGTGGTAATGAGCGCACTGGGTCACATTAAAGAGCATGAGCTTTACACTGAATTTGCCGCCTTAACTCAGCAGTATGGCTTTACGCCAGAGCAGCTTGTTACTGTGGGTTCTGAAGTTTCTATGGCCTATCTTGAAAGTGTGAAGGCAACACTGTCACCAGAAAACCAAGCGCGAGTTAATCAAGCAATGAGTGGCTTACAAAGTTTAACAGCGTCTTCTGCAAGTTCTGGAACACGTTCAATGACCGGTGCCTTAGAGGGCGTGAAAGAAGCGAATAATGCCCCCGTTGATGTTAGCGAAAACAACGTTAACTTGGTTAAAGAATATATGCCGCAGTTAAAGCAGTTATTTGCGATGCTGCAATAGTATTAAATGCAATGCGAGAAAGCGGCAAATTAAGCCGCTTTTTTATTAAATAAAAACCGCAGGATTTTCCAATTTCTTAAGCTGAGCATCTGTTGGTAAAAAGTCCGTGTTTATAAATTGCTCCACGCTCTCATGGCGTTCAAAAAACAGGATATCGAGTGAAAACCTATTGAGCCCATACAATCCTCGGTGAATCATATTGGCCGAAAAAATCAATAGATCACCTTTTTGTAGTGAGATAGTTTTACCACGGCTTAAAGAATCATAATTGTGAGCCCCTTGCAGCTCTAGCCTTACCGCTAATTCTTCTTCAGAATCCCAATTTTTATGACTCGCTGGTATTAACTCAATCCCCCGTTCATCTTCAAATGCAATACGGCAATGCAGTACTTCAGGACCTGTTAGAGCTGATTGCTGTGCATTGATATCTAAATGATACTGCGAATCTCGGTGCCAATAATTATGTTGTTCTGGGTTGTAAGGATTAAAAAATAATTGGCTATTTAAAAACCGTGGTCTCGCGATGATTGAGGTAACCTGATTGAGCAATTGCGTTGAGTTTATAAAATGGAATAAGCTCAGTTTTTCATTTTCTGTTAACCATGGAGACGCTGTGAGTCCTGAACTATTAATAGCTTTAGTTTTATAAAAAAGAGAATTTTCGCGAAGCCAATTATTATGAAATTTATCTAAAATGGGGCGAATAGCAGATAAAGCAGAATCATTGTAAAGCCCCTTTACATGCATGTAACCGTGTTGCTTAAAAAAAGTATTTTCCATTGTGTTATCTATTAAGTAATGAACGTATTTGGCTACTCAGTTCAGGAAGCACTTGTTCTTCAAACCATGGATTTTTCTTTAACCAAATATTATTGCGTGGGCTTGGGTGTGGCAAAGGTAAATACTTAGGCCAATAATCACGCCACGATTTTACTAACTCTGTTAACGGCAACTGTTTGGTATGAGGTAAATGATACGCCTGTGCATACTTACCTAAAATGATAGTCAGCTCAACGTTGTTTAATTGGGCGAGGAGCTTTTCTCGCCAAGCAATAGCGCATTCCTTGCGCGGTGGTCGGTCGCCAGACTTACCTTTACCCGGATAGCAAAAGCCCATTGGTAAAATAGCGAAGTTTTGGGCATCGTAAAACTCGTCATCACTGACACCTAGCCAATTTCGTAATCGTTTTCCGCTGGCATCATTAAAGGGCACACCTGTTTCGTGAACTTTAACCCCGGGTGCTTGCCCCGCTATTAAAATGCGCGCACTGGCATTAAATTGAATAACGGGACGGGCTCCTAACGGTAACTCAGGTTCGCAGATCACGCATTTACTAACTTGTTCTAAGAGTGTTTGATGTTTCATTACTTAGTAAAAATCTGATCTATGCTTGTTTTGACCACACGGCAAGCTCGTTGCCACTGGGTTCTGTAAAGTGGAAGCGGCAACCTCCTGGGAAATCAAATAATGGTTTAATAATAACCCCGCCGTGGTTCTCAACTTGAGCTTGGGTTTCTTTAATATTGTTAGAGTAAAGTACCAATAAAGCCCCGCCATTGCTCGTTAAACTGGTTAAGGGTGCTTGATAAAAGCCGCCATCAAGCCCTGCTGATTCACAGCTGAAGGCTGTATATTCGGGGCCATAGTCAGTAAATTTCCATTTAAATACCTGCTGGAAAAAAGTTTTGGTAGCGGTTAAATCTTTAGCGGCGAATTCTACATAATTTAGACTGTGGTGATTCGACATAATAGTCTCCTAGTTTATGCTGTGCTTAAGCGCCATTGAACAATGCAATGCGGTGCTATCAAATAACGGAATGGCGGTATCAGTGTGTTGAATTAGCAAGGCTATTTCGGTACAACCTAAAATGATTGCTTCTGCACCTTGTTGGTATAGTTGATTGATAATTCTCAAATAAGCGGCTTTAGAGTCTGGGTTTATGATACCTATGCAGAGCTCTGTATAAATAATTTCATGGATCACCGCGCGTTCGTCTGGCTCAGGAATTAGCACTTCAATTCCAAATTTGTCACTGAGGCGCTGTGTATAAAAATCTTGCTCCATGGTAAATGACGTACCTAGTAATGCGACTTTTTTGTGTTTACTCGCTGTAAGCTGCTCTCCAACGGCATCGGCAATGTGTAAAAGAGGAATCGAGATAGCTGCTTGAACTTGCTCTGCAAGCTTATGCATGGTGTTAGTACAGATAAGCAAACAATCAGCACCCGCAGCCTCAACTTGCTGAGCCGCATTTATTAATATTTCTGCCATTTTAGGCCAGTTTTGCTGTTGTTGAAGCGTTGCTATTTCGGCAAAGTCAAGGCTAACTAAGGCAATTTTTGCTGAATGTAAACCACCAAGCTTATCTTTAACTCCCTGATTTAAAAGTTGATAGTAGCTCTGTGTCGACTCCCAACTCATACCGCCAATTAATCCGATTGTTTGCATTATAACTCCTTCTGCTGTGTGCATAACACCTTAGGCTATTGTGTAAAACAAAGCTAGCAGATCATTATTTTACTAACTATGAAATCGGGTTTTAAATCGTTCCTTTATAAAATACGGTTACGCAAATGATAATCACTATCTTTTTGGTTTTGTCACTATATAATAATGCGTTTTCTTCTCGTTTAACTTTTTTTTAAGGGATTATCATGCACTCTCAGTCCTTACAAGCTGGGCAAGCTAAAGAACCAAGAGGCGCTAAAAAACGTTCACAGAGCCTGTCATATCGTGTTGCTGTGTTTTTTCGTTTTGTTGCTGCCATCTTAGGGGGTTATGTTTTTACCAGTGTATTTATCTCATTACTGGCGGTCTTATTGCCGCTAAATAAACTCGACAGTGTGTTGTTGACCACAACCTTATCGGTCTTTTTTTATTGCTGCGTGTTCATATGGGTGTTTGCAGTTAAGTCACTGAAGGTCGTTTGGATCACCATTTTACTAACGACAAGTCTGCAATTATTCGTACTGGCTTTGATTAAGGGATGGCTATGAAAGAGAATTTCTTCCGTTCAATGACGTGGTTACACACGTGGGTAGGTTTATTAGTTTGCTGGCTTTTATTTTTAATTTTTTTCGCAGGCACGTTGAGCTTCTTTAAAGACGAAATTAGTTTTTGGGCTAAGCCTGAAATCCATCAAATACGTCATCAAGATCACCGTGTTGCTTCACAAGCAAAGCAAATTAACGATGTGTTTGCAGATTTACAGCAAAAAGCACCTAACTCTCTTTCGTGGCGTATAAACATGCCCGACTCGCGAAACCCCGTTTTAAGTTATGGCTATGCAGAACCTAAGCAACCAGGTCAACGTCGTGCTCCGTTTAATTACACTCATATAGACCCAAATACACTGGAACCAGTTCCTGAGCCACGTGATACAAAAGGCGGCGGCTTTTTTTATCGTCTGCATTTTGATTTGCATTATATAGATGTGTTTACTGCGCGTATTCTTGTTTGTTTAGCTTCAATGTTTATGTTGGTTGCGCTTGTCACGGGGGTCGTAATTCATAAGCGTATTTTTAAAGATATGTTTTCTTTTCGTCGTAATAAAGGCAGTAGAAGCTGGTTAGATGCGCATAACGTGTCGTCTGTTTTGGCGCTTCCTTTTCATATTATGATTACTTACACAGGTATCATCACACTGATTTTTATGTTGTTCCCTTACCCCGCAGAAACCGTGTATGAAGAGGGATTAAGTCAGATGTTTAATGAAGCCTTACCGGTCAATAAGCGCGCGGCGCCAACCGATAAACACCGTCCCATGGTGGCAATAAATCAGGTTTTAGATCAGATTTATACTAAGTACCCTAATGCCGATATAAGCCATGTATTTGTTCGTAATGCCAATACGGCGTCATCACAAATCGTTGTCTATCTGGCGACAGCTAAAGAGGTGGTCGATAATGGCCCTCGTTATTTATTTAATGGTGTAACAGGGCAAATAGACGCGCAATCAGGTGAAGACTGGAGTGCATCGGCACAATTTTACGATTCAATGACCGCGCTTCACAGTGGGCGATTAGCTGAGCCATTACTACGATGGCTGTACTTTTTATGTGGGGTTGCTGGCTGTGCCATGATTGCGACTGGTTGCATGATGTGGGCTAAGCGTTTAAGAGAGCGCATGAAGCCTGAACAATCAGCACACCGTGGCTTGAAGCTTGTTGAAACGTTAAATTTAGCTACATTAATGGGCTTGCCTTTTGCAACGTGTGCATTTTTTATCGCGAACCGATTACTACCTATAGAGTTAGCCGCACGTGCCGATAAAGAGGTTCTAGCCTTTTTCTTAGCGTGGTTATTCATTGCTGTTTTGGCTTTGTTTGGACGTACTCAGTCACATTGGCGCTTAGCTGCGTGGTTAAATGCGGTGGCATGTTTTTCAATCCCTTTAATTAATGCATTTACAACAGAGGGAAATTGGATCAGCTATTTACTAACTCAGCAATGGGCGCTGTTTGGCATTGATAGTGCGTTTATCTGCGCTGGTTTGATGTTTATTGTTCAAAGCAGAAAAATACCTAGCCATGGCAATGTAAAAGAAAAAGGCAATTTATTTAAAAACAGGCAGTTAAAGGAGCAACAAGGATGATGGAATTACTGCAATTTAGTCTCTGCTTTTTAGCGTTTAATTGTTTTTCACTTGCAAAGTTTAATCATTTTCGCGATGTATTTAAAAAGAAACTTACTGAAAAACAGCGATATAGATTTTTAACGATTGGCTGGATCACTATTTTACTAAGTTTAGGACTGAGTGTGATGAGTGAAGGCGGATACGGCGCATTATTATTTTGTGGTTATATGGCGCTAAGTGTTCTTATGCTTATGATTTTATATAGTTTTACGGTCTCATGGGTAAAACACATCAGCGCAATAAATGTGTCTGTTTTGGTTTTAAGTGGGCTTTCAGTGATGATTTTCTAGTTAAGTTAGTAAAAAACTGATCTCAAAAAAAAAGGGTAGGCAATGCCTACCCGAGCAGGGGATTAAATTGGGGATCACATGTCATGTTCAATTTAATGTCGCACAGTGTGCCTCTTTTCCATGACAATTGTGTTGCACATTCGTGATAGTTTAAAGACGCGTGTAAAGCCCCTTTACATACCTTCATGCTCAACAAAAATAAGCTCGTCTGTTTTAAAGCCATATTGTCTGGCGGTATTTTTAAAGTCGTCTAGCTGCTCTTTGGTGACTGTCGGGGTTCTTGATAAAAACCATAAATACTCTTTGTTATAGCCAGTAATATACGCGTATTGGTAGTTTTGCTTATCGAGCTCAAAAATGACATAGGAGCTGTAGAATGGGCCAAAAAATGAGACTTCTAAATGACCAATGTCATTTTTACCGGCAAACTTAGCCTTGCCTTCTGCTTGTTCCCACTTTTTATCTGAGGTGTTATAGCCTCTATTAATAACTTTAACAGTGCCATCAGAGTTGACTGAGTACTGTGCGGTTATCCCTTCTAAACCGCGTTCAAATGAATGATCAAGGCGCGCTATTTCGTACCATGTTCCGGTGTACTTATTTAGTTCAAAATCATTAACGGGTTCTATGTTGTCAGGCACTCCTGTACAAGCCGATAACAGGGTCGTAAAGAAAAGTAGAAATATAAATTTTATGCTGTTTTGCACACGCTCACTCCTTTTAAAATTAAAGAATTTAATACGTTAATAGCGGTAAATAAGTTTAATTACGTTAAACTACCTAAGCTTAGAATAGTTAAATAGAGAAAACCATGAAGATTTGGGTTGATGCAGATGCCTGCCCCGTTGTTATTAAAGAAATTTTATTTCGTGCTGCAGAACGAACGCAAACAGTCACTACATTAGTGGCTAATCATGCTATGCGTGTTCCGCCGTCTAAGTACATTTTTCGTCAGCAAGTATCGTCTGGTTTTGATATCGCCGATAACGAAATTGTTAAGCGAGTCGAAGCCGGTGATTTGGTTATCACGGGTGATATCCCGTTGGCAGCCGAAGTGATTGAAAAAAATGCACAGGCGTTAAATCCCCGCGGTGAGCTGTATACAACAGAAAATATACGTTCTCGCCTTAATGTGCGTGATTTTATGGACACAATGCGCTCAAGTGGTATCGAAATGTCGGGTGGGCCGCCACCGTTGAGCCAAGCTGACCGTCAGAATTTTGCTAATAACTTAGATCGAATTCTTGCTCAAAAATCATCATGATTCAGCAACAACACTCTTTACAGGGCTTTGGTGACAGTGCATTTAACGTTGCTGTTTACATAGAAAAGCGTCCGCCGATGGTGCCTTGGCACAATATTGATCATTTACATGCTATGCAAATTGGTCAAATAGATGACATTAATCAGGCTTGTGGAAATGGCTGGCGAAAAGTCTTTAATGTGTATGCAAAAGTGCTGTTTGCGCTGCCGAGCGAATATTTTCAGTTTGCTAAATGTTCTGCCAATTGGCAAACCTATCGTGATACGCGTTTACTCCAAGCACACAGTCACACAGCGTTGCTGTTTAGCCCTCCTGTATTTGACAACACGGATAAATTACACATTATCGCTGGGCGCACGTATGCAAAAAGCCTTGTTCAATCAGGTTTATTATCTAGCCAGCTCACTTGGCTTGATGAAGAGTTTGCCTTTAATAAGCAAGATAAGGTGATTGTGTGCCCCTATTTTGATTATAGGCAATTAAGTAATATTAAAATTGCGCGGCTTAGTCAGTTGGTTGCAGATATTTTCGCGTAAAAGTCTGCCTTATCATTGCGTTATTTGGCTTGCAAACTAAGCTTTAAGGTAATGTAAAACGGACTACACTTTATATGAAAATCCTTGTCGTTGATGATATGCCCTTAATGCGTCATGTTTTGATAAACATGCTACGTAGCCTTGATTACAACGACATAACAGAAGCAACGGATGGTTCGCAAGCGTTAGAGTTGTTAAAAAAGCAGCATTTTGATTTAGTTATCACTGATTTACATATGCCTAAAATGGATGGAAAGTGTTTACTTAATCACATTCGCGAAACCCCCGAGTTTGACGATTTACCCGTTCTTATGGTGACGTGTGAGGATAGCAAGCAAACAGTCACTGACATGATTGCCGCTAAAGTCAGTGGTTTTATCATTAAGCCATTTTGTCTCAACACGCTGCAAAAACAGCTAAGTAGAATCGTTAAACCTGCGTAATAAACCGAATAAGCCTAGAGTTAATTACGATGAAGAACTGGCCAGCCACACTCTGTTTATTTTTCACATGGGCAGCACCGGCTGAATCACAGCCATTAACCTTGTATACCGAATCATTTCCTCCTTATAATTTTGAGGAACATAATCAACCGACGGGTATTAATACTGAAATAGTTGAGACGCTTTGTAAGCACGCAAAATTAAAATGTGTGATACAGGTGTTGCCTTGGAGGCGAGCGATGTCAAAAACGCTTGAGCAGCCGTATTCTGGTATTTTTTCAACGTCTCGAACAGCACAAAGAGAAGCTCAGTTTCAATGGGTTGGTCCACTGGTGTCGGGGCAATCTTGTTTATATAGGTTAAGTGAGCGCACAGACATTGAGCTGACAAGTTCACGCTTGTTAACTAATTACACAATTGGCGTATCACGCGGCGATGTTTATCAAGCCGTACTTACAGACTTACAGTTAGTTGAAGGGCATCATTTTTTAACCTACTCAGGTAAATTTGAAGAGTTAAATATGTTTAAACGTGGTAAGCATGATTTATTAATTGGCTCTTCCATGACGCTTGCAACACAATTACAAAAAGTGGCTTTAAACCCTGATCAAGTGATACCTGTGCTTGAACTTAACCACCCTGCTTTAGGGGGAAACTATTTGGCTTTAAACAAATCTGCTCCAGCTAGTGTGGTCAGCGCACTTCAGCGCGCACTCGATACCATGAAAGAAAATGGGCAAATAGCCCCCATTGTTGAAAAGTTTGTCCCTGCTAATAAGTACCCTCATGTGCAAACCTCTCCTACGGTTGATAGGTGTTTTTACGGTATGGCTGTTTATTAATAATCGGGTGCTGTTTACGAATTCAATCGCGTTTTTTTTGCCCTCGGTAGCAAAACCATTGTTTACAGTGACTTTGCTTTTTATAGTGAATAAAACAATAAAATGAGAAATAACCATGAATCCAACGCCACTACTAAAAGGGCTTGTGTTAGCGGTATGCTTAGGCGCTGCTGGCACGACACAGGCTTACGACCGTATTACAGGGCATAACTTTGCCAGTCGCTCAGAAGTTATTGCGCAATCAGGTATGGTTGCAACGTCGCAGCCATTAGCCACACAGGTTGGCTTACAAGTGTTAAAAGACGGGGGCAATGCCATTGATGCAGCAATTGCAGCCAACGCCGTACTCGGGCTTGTAGAGCCGACAGGGTGTGGTATAGGTGGCGACTTGTTTGCCATTGTTTGGGACAGTAAAAGCAAACAGTTATATGGCTTGAATGCATCTGGCCGCTCACCGAAAAGCCTGACATTTGACACCTTAAAGGCACAAGGCGATATGATCCCCGCCTATGGCCCGTTACCTGTTTCTGTGCCAGGCGCTGTGGATGGCTGGTTTGAATTACATAATAAGTTCGGTAAAACACCGATGAAAACCTTACTTCAGCCAGCAATTGATTATGCTGAAAAAGGCTTTCCCGTTTCTGAATTGATTGCCTATTACATGCAAAAAAGTGTTGATGCGCGTGGAAAATACCCTGGGTTTAAAGACGTATACATGCCAAATGGGGCGATGCCAGAAAAAGGCGATATTTTTAAAAATCCTGCCCTTGCAAATACCTATCGTAAAATAGCGAAGGAAGGACGTGATGCTTTTTACAAAGGGGATATAGCAAAAGAAATTAGCCGTTATATGAAAGAAAATGGCGGTTATTTATCGTATGACGACTTAGCTTCACACCACAGTGAATGGGTTAAACCTGTCAGTGCAGATTACCGCGGTTATACGTTATGGGAATTACCGCCCAACGGCCAAGGCATCGCCGCTCAGCAAATTCTAAATATATTAGAAGGATACGATATTAAAGGTATGGGTTTTGATAGCCCTGAGTATGTTCACACGTTTGTTGAGGCAAAAAAACTGGCCTTTGCAGACCGCGCTAAATATTACGCCGATCCTGCGTTTAATACTATTCCCGTGCAGACCTTGATTTCTCAGCAATATGCCGATGAAAGACGCAAGCTGATTGACCCAAATAAAGCGGCAAAACGTGATCATGCGGGCCCAGTAGAAGGCGATACTATTTACCTGACGACGGCCGATAAAGACGGCAATATGGTGTCATTAATTCAAAGTAATTATCGTGGTATGGGCTCAGGTATGACCCCCGCTAAACTGGGCTTTGTATTGCAAAACCGAGGAGAAATGTTTGCACTTAAAAAAGGCCATATGAACCAATATGAGCCGGGTAAACGTCCGTTCCATACGATAATTCCAGCCTTTGTGACCAAAGATGGCAAGCCATACATGAGTTACGGAGTAATGGGCGGTGCGACACAACCGCAAATGCATGCGCAAATCTTAATTAACATGATTGATTTTGGCATGAATTTACAAGAAGCCGGTGACGCTCCACGTATTCTGCACAGTGGCTCATCACAGCCTACAGGCGAAATTATGGAAGACGGGGGCGTTGTGAGTTTAGAATCAGGTTTTTCGATGGAAACTCGCCGTGAGCTGATGAAAAAAGGCCACACTTTGCAAGACGCTGTTGGACCATATGGCGGTTATCAAGCTATCTTAAAAGACCTTAAAACAGGGGTGTACTATGGCGCATCTGAAACCCGCAAAGACGGCCACGCCGCAGGGTATTAAGGCAATATAAGGTAATAAATCATTGCGTTGCAATTGATTGATGACGCGGCTTAAAGCCGCGTCTAGCTCTCGCTGTGAGACTCGCTTTGCGTGGCTTATAAGTTATCGACATACCTACCTATATACCTATCTATCTACCTACCCCAGTAAGACTGACTTTAGAGGTGAACCGTACTTCGTGTGCGAGCGTGCGTATGTTGCGCGATATATAATACCATTCCGCAAAAATACTTAATCATTTTGAGTGATTAAACCAGTCGCTACCTACGTTAAAAATTTCTGATTTAGAACAACTAAATAACTAAATTTTTGCCTTGTTATCAACGCGGTTTTATTGCCTCAAAATAGACCACTTAATTAAGCGGAATGGTATAATCGCGCTGACAATGGAAGTTCAAAGCTTAAAACTTAAAGAGTCTAACTCCCCACCACATACCCAGTGAAACCCAGCACTTTAAAATACTGTTTAGGGGTGCTAAATCCGCTTTCATTCATTAATTCTGAAAAACGAATACGGTCTAATGGGTAAAACTCGTGTTCTAGATTGTGTCGGGTGCGCTCTTTGCCGGCATCGGTTAAACCTAGCTGAGTACAAAGCTGTAGTTGTGATTCGCGCTCAAATTGCGTTTCAGGGCGCATTAAATCGGCAATGAATAAGTTGCCCTGCTTTTTAAGCTTGCTTTTAATCGCTTTTAACAGCGCTTTTTTATCGCCATTGTCCTCGACAAAGTGCATGACTAATAAACATAATGCTGCATCGGCGCTTGCATCAATATCGTTAATATCGCCACAATGAACCGTTACACGATCACTGATGTTATGTTGGCTAAAGTGCTGCTCAGCGATATCCAACATATCTTGAGAAATATCCTGCGCAATAAAACGCCAGCCTGCGTTGAGCTTAGCAAGTTCTATGATCTCTTTTCCGGTGCCTGCACCAATCACTAAAATACACGCGTCGTTGTCGAGCGTGCTGACTAGTTGCGCTGCGGTTGCTTGGTGTAATAACGCGTACCCTGGCACTAAACGCGTTATGCGCTCATCGTAATGACTGGCTTCTTCATGATTAAAAGTTGGCATGCTAATCCTTTAAATAACAGAGATGGTTGAGTAACCACCGGGCTTTTTCGCTACATGTACCTGCGTGGCCACGCGTTCGGTCATTTCAGATACATGCGAAATAACCCCTACTTTACGGCCTTGTGCTTGCAGCGAATCGAGAGCATCCATCGCGATGCTTAACGTTTCACTGTCCAACGTACCAAACCCTTCATCGATAAACAAAGAGTTTATTTGCACTTTATTCGATGACAACGAGGCAAGCCCCAAAGCCAGTGCCAGCGAGACTAAAAACGACTCCCCGCCTGACAAAGTATTAACAGAACGCTGCTCATCGGCCATGTCTTTATCAATGATGGCAATATCCAGCGTTTGCCCGATAGCCGTTAATTTGTAGCGCTTGTTTAAAGTGTGTAAGTGGCTATTGGCATAATGCAGCAGTATTTTGAGAGTTTGAGTTTGCGCTAAGTTACGCATGGTTTTACCACTGGCATCACCCAGCACTTTATTAAGTAAATGCCAGTGCTCGTAGCGCTTTTGCTGTTGAACTAATAATTGCTGTTTATCTGCTAATGCTTGGCTATTTTGTTGGTGCGTGTGCAGCTCACTGCCTACTTGCATCAGCGATTGATTCGTATGTTGCTGGGCATTAACGGCGTTAGCTAGTTCAGTTTCAGTGTCGCTTTCGCTGTGCTTTGGCTGATCTTTTAAATGCGCCGACTGCGATGAATGCAGCTGTTTTAAAGCTGCTTGAGTTTCTTTTAGCGCATTTTCTGCCGCGTGGTGCTCGTTGAGTGTTTGCTTTATTGATTCGCTACTGATGCTTAAAAGCGTTGTAATTGCGTCTTCAGAAAGTGAAGGATGCTGTGCTTTAAACTCGCTAAACCACTGCGTGAATCGTTTTTCAAGCGCAGCTTGTTCATCGCTTAACTCTTTTTCACGCATCGTTAAGTGGCTTATTTGAATAGCGTGCTCGTCACGCGCTTTAACCGCATTGCTTAGGTGTTGTTGAGCCTGTTGCACTGTTTGCTGTAACGAGTCAATGGCCTGTTCAAGTTGTGCAATATACTCATCGACCGACATGTTTGCATCGGCAAACAAGGTAATGCGTTTTTCATGCAAATCAGCCTGCTCGTTCTCGGTATGGGCAAGTTGCGCAGTGCACTTAGCTTTCGCTTCTGCTGCTTCATGTTGCTGAGGCAGTAAATGCGCGATGGTTTGCTCAGTGCTTGTTAGGGCTTTCGTTAGCTCATCCGATTGTTGAAGTTTCGTTTGATAGCGTTGCACATCCTCTGCAATAGTCTCTAATAACACCTGCTGCTCATTGAGCTGTTGCCACCAAGGGGCATTTTTAAAGGTGTCGTCGAGTGTGGTATGCAGTTGCTGATGCTCTGCATTTAGCTCGTTTAAACGCGCTTGTTCAGTGTTGAGTTGCTGCTGTGTTTCACTCAGTTTTTGCTCTGCTGCATGCAGTGCTTGCCCTTTTTGATTAAACTCTGCTTGTTTGGCTGTTAATGATGTTTGCAGCTGCTGTTGTTGCTCAAGCACTTTAAAATACTGCTGTTTCTGGCTCGTGAGCTGCTGCTGACGCTCGTTTAATTGCGCCTCGGTTAAATCATTCAGCTCTGTACGATTTGCCGCCATGGTCTGTTTGAGCGTGTTCTGCTGGTCGGTGAGTTCACTCACCTGCCCCTCTAATGACGCTATTTGCTGAGTACAGGCTGTCAGCTCATTACTTTTTGTTTGCTGTAAAACTTGCTGATTATTTAAGTGCTGTTTGGCACTATTAAGTTGCTCAGTAAAATCATTAATAAGCTGACTAAACTGCGCATTAACCACGTCATGTTGAAACGGGTGTTCAGTCGAACCACAAACAGCACATGGCTCACCAGCTTTTAAAGTGGCTCTTAATTGGCTGACCCCCTCACTGGCTCTTAACTGTATTTGCTGTAAGTTTTTTTCACATAGTGTCAGCTGTTGTTGGGCGTTTTCTACATCCTGCCCTATCGCGCTGAGGGCTGTTTGTAACTGTTGTTTATTTTGATTTAAGGTGTCTGATTGGCTTTGCCACACTTTTAATTGCTGCTGATTACTTTGCCACAGTTGACGCTTTTCAATAAGGTGTTTAATCGCCTCTAGTTGTGCATCTATGTCGGCCATAGACTGACTATTTAAGCGATCTTTGAAGCTAGCGTCTTGTTCATTCAGCGTTTTTAGTGCGTGCTCAAGCGCTTGATACTGTTTTTGTAATTGCTGACGACTGTGTTGCTGCTCAGTCACCGTAGGCTGAAGTGACTTTACCGTTTGATTTGTTTTATCAATACGAAGCTGCAGTTGATTAAAGCGGCTTAATTCACTTTTATAATATGACCAGTCTTTCGCTAATGGTTGCCATTGTGCATGTGTCGCTAACCAATTAGTGAGCGCTTGTTGTTGCTGATGTTGCTGTTGTTGCTCAGCCTTTGCCGTATTAAGTTTATTACTCAGCTCGGTGTTATGCTGGTTTGCTTTTTCGAGTTGTGCTTTTTGAGCGTGTGCTTGCTGGTTCAATACCGCCAGTTGTTTATCGTACTCACGTGCTTGGCTAATGATTGGCTGAGCATCTTTTTGCGTTTGTTTCGCTTGCTTTAACTGCTCAGTGTGTTTGTTTAGCGTTTGCTCTGCGTCACTTATCAGGGCGTTATGATCAATTTTTAAAAGTTGCTCACGGTTTTCTACAAGCTGCGCTTGCTGAGCTTTAATTGTGGCTGTGCGCTCACGGTTATCTTTTATTTCTAAGCACTGCTGCGCTTGTTTGGCTTGCTTTGCCTTGTCTTCAAGTTGATGTAATTGCTGCTCAGCTTGGTGCTTTGTATGTTCTGCTTGCGTTATTTGCTCTGATAGATGCGCCGCCTGTTTATACCAAGTTTGGTATTTCTCCAGCTGCTTTATTTGATTTTGTAGTTCAGTTTGCTTCGTTAATAGCGACTTATGCTCAGCTTGCTTAGCTGCTAACTCTTCGGGGCTTAATACCTTAAAGTTCGCCAAGCTCAGTTTTAATTGCTCAAGAGCCTGTTGTTGTTCGCGGTGACGTTCAAATATCCGTTGCCCAATACGACTAAACTTATCGGTGCCAGTTAAGCATTCTAACAGTTGTGCCCGTTCATCCCCTGTGGCTTTCAAAAAGGCTGCAAACTCATGCTGGGCAAGTAACACCGCCCGCGAAAATTGATCAAAGCTTAAACCAATAATGCGCTCTATTTCTTTGCTGGCATTACTTCTATCGGCAATTAAGGTTTCGTCAGGCAATGAATGAAGTGTGTGTTGCGCTTGTTGTAATTTGCCATTCGCTTTGTTCCGTGCGCGGCTAAAGCTCAAGCGAGCACGGTAGTGATGTTTATCTTGGCCTATAAAGTCCACTTCGGCATAGCCCTGCCCTGCCCCACGGCGTAATAAATTTCGCGAGTCATTGAGCTTGATATTATCGCCATTAAAGTCAATTTTATTACCTGTGTCGCCACGAAGTCTCGCGGTTTTGGTATACAGTGCTAAACAAATGGCATCAAGTAACGTACTTTTACCTGCCCCGGTATCACCCGTAATGGCAAATAGCCCGGCTTCTTTTAATGGCGAAGCTGTAAAATCGACTTCGGCATCGACAATGGATGCCAATTGATGAACACGTATCGCTAAAATTTTCATAGCACGTCCTCCGTATTCAACTCATCAATAACGTGGCTTAATAAGTCTTCGAGCTCTTTTGGCACTGCTTGCCCTGCCATATCTTTATGATTGGCAAAGGCTTGCTCTAACAACGAATGTGGATTGAGAGCTTCGATTTGCGACACATCGTCAAACAAGGCTTGCTCATCGTCTTGATGATTGCGCTCTTGTCGCACCCGTTCAATCCCACAAAACTTAAGCTGCTTACCTGCCAGCGCTTGTTCAATTTGCTCTCTGAACGTGGTGTCGGTGTCGTGAGCGCTCAGTTTAACGCGTAAATAGGGCGCTAAGTTTTCATCGCTTAAATCAAGTTCACTCAACAGCTCACACAATTCACTCAGTGGCACACAGTCTTTTTCGGGGAGCAGTATGACTTTACAAAAGCTCGGTATGTAAAGGGGGTTTACAGTGCAACTTGAATCAGAAAGCTCAATTAACACAACTTGGTGCTTGTAACGGCGCTCAGAAAAGGACATCGGCATGGGGGTGCCACTGTAGCGAATGGTCTCAGACTTGGCGACGGTTTGTGCTTTATGCAAGTGACCAAGGGCTACGTAATCAGCCTGTTCACTAAAAATGTTAGCAGAGATCGCTTCTTCACCGCCAATCACTAAGTTTCGCTCTGAGTCTGTCGAAATATCGCCGCCTTTTGCATGGAGGTGTCCCATTACAATTAGCGGCGCTTTCGGTAACTCACTGGCAGCATTTAGTGCATCTTTATAAGCCAGTGCCACTGTTTGGTTGTAACTTAAAGGTTGCTCTTCTTGGCGATTATAATGACTTAAATCGCTGCTTCGTAAAAATGGCATGGCAACAACATGTGCTTGGCCATTTTTTGTTGATATAGGCAGTACGACATCCTTTGGGCTTGCGGTATCGAACCGACCCACCACATGCGTATCAAATTGAGCCAGTAAGGGTTTTGCAGCCATGATACGGTTTGCCGAGTCATGATTACCAGCAATAATCACGATGTGTAAATCTGGGCAACGTTGTTTGGTGTTCTTGATAAATTGATAGAGTTGGTTTTCAGCACTCGCAGGCGGTGTCGCCGTGTGATAAATATCGCCAGCAACGAGTAATAAGTCGATGTGCTGTGCTGCGAGAGTCTCCGTTAACCAGTTTAAAAAAGCCTGATGTTCCTCGAAGCGGGAATGTTCGTAGAATTGTTGGCCTAAATGCCAATCAGAAGTATGAAGGACTTTCATTAAACGCTCTTATTATTTATTAAGAGTGTCAATATACCTAAGCTGAGCCTCGATGCCCAGCCTCGTTTTTAACTTAAGCTATACCACGCAAACAACACCATAGGCAAAGCAAGCAATGCCATTATTAAGGGCACTTTGATAGCCTTTGTTTGTTTGGCCTGTAAAACTTTAAGGGCATTGGTTTCATTACATGCCGCTACTTTGTCGATATAGAAATACCCCGAATCTAGGTATTGTTTACAATTTTGTTCGTCCGCTGGAATTGCAATTAGTTCTTGTTGTTTTTTTAGGATGTAAAAATCCATACGCTCACCGAATTCTATGCTGATTACCGAAACATTTTTTGGGTATGAATAGACACACATAAACACCCAAATCGAAAAAAGTGGGCGATTTTAAATACAAACAGCAGTAAATTTCAATAGAAAATGTCGCAAAAACTACTTTATTGCGAAAATAATTGCAATTAGACTCAAAATAACCAGCGTAGAGCCATAAAACAGCCATTTTTTAGGACGTTTTGCATGGGGAGTGGTACGCGATAGTGCATCGGGTTCATCGCGAGCGGCAATGACCTCTACAAACTCAAATCCGCGTGCTTTGTATTCGTTTAAAACCGATTCTTCTGCTGGAATAGCAGCTAATCGAGAGTCTTTTTTTACAATGTAAAACTTCATTTAAGTCCCCTCTTACCTTTAAACAAAAAATAAGCAACCTCGCTATATTTTAAGTGTAATACGGGGGTATGAATTAGCACTGAACCTGTTAGGTTTGTAAAGGGGCTTTACAGTATTGTTAATAGCAGATGAAAGGATTGAAAAATACAGGCTAGGAAAGCGCGAATACTACCCTAAAAAACCCGCACTTTATCGTGATTTTATTGAAATTTTGTTAGTGATTTGAGATGTTACGCTCACGCATATTTTACAGGATTAACAATGAAAAAAGCAGTTATTACTTTGAGTGCTTTGGTATTGCCTTTAGCAGTATCAACCGCAGTCATGGGGTCGTCTGTTGAGCAAACTAAAGGCTCATTTGTTGACAAGTTCCGTCAACTTGATGAAGCACTTGCAACGCCTAACGTATACCGTAGCGCCGCGGGTGAACCCGGCGAAAACTACTGGCAACAGCAAGTAAATTACGACATTGATGTAAACCTTGATGAGAAAAAACGTCGCTTAACAGCGCGTCAAACTATCGAATATAAGAATAATTCACCTCACACATTAAAGTACCTTTGGTTGCAATTAGACCAAAATATTTTTAAATCTGATTCAATTGCCGAGATGACCGCTACTTTCAATGGTAAAACATTGCAAGGTGACCCTCAGCCTAAAGCCACTAAATTGAGCTTAGGCCAGTTACGTCGTCAGCAATTTATGGCCGACAACGAGCTAGGTTTTCAAATCGCCAATGTTAAAGACGAAGACGGAAAAGAGCTTAAAGTAACCGTGGTTGATACCTTAATGCGTATTGACCTAAATGAGCCGCTTAAACCGGGTAAAGACGTTGAGTTCAGCATGGACTTCGCCTTTAACATTGTTGAAGAAGATGCGGTAGGCGCACGTTCAGGTTATGAACACTTTGAAGAAGATGGCAACGATATCTTTTTATTAGCACAGTGGTTCCCGCGTCTTGCTGCGTACACAGACTATGAAGCATGGACTAACAAAGCATTCTTAGGAAGCGGTGAGTTTACACTGGAGTTTGGTAATTATGATGTCGAAATCACCGTTCCTGCGGATCACATTGTATCGGCAACAGGTAAGCTAGATAACCCAGGCAGTGTATTAACACGTACGCAGCGTAATCGTCTTGAAGAAGCTGAAAACGCTAAGCGCCCTGTATTTATCGTGACCGAAGAAGAAGCACTTGAGAACGAGAAAGAAGGCACCGACAAAACCAAAACATGGCACTTTAAAGCCGAGAACGTGCGTGACTTTGCATGGGCATCATCACGTAAGTTTATGTGGGATGCAAAAGGCTACCATCAAGGTGGTAAAGAACAGCCGTTAGTGATGGCAATGTCTTTCTATCCGAAAGAAGGCGGTGACCTGTGGAAGAAATATTCTACCGAAGCTGTTGTGCACACGATGGAAGTGTATTCACGCTTTTCGTTTGACTACCCTTACCCTGTGGCTCAATCAGTCAATGGCCCTGTTGGGGGGATGGAATACCCCATGATCACATTTAATGGTCCGCGTACAGAGCTTCAAGACGATGGCACCCGTACTTACTCTCAAGCTGAAAAACGTTTCTTAATTGGTGTTGTTATCCACGAAGTCGGTCACATTTACTTCCCGATGATTGTTAACTCAGACGAGCGTCAGTGGACGTGGATGGACGAAGGTCTAAACAGCTTCCTAGATGGTGTTGCGGGGCGCGAATGGGACCACACAATCCCTTGGGGTGTTGAGCCGCGTGATATTGTTGAATACATGAAGTCTGAAAACCAAGTACCCGTTATGACACAGTCTGACAGCGTATTACGTTTAGGACCTAATGCGTATACTAAACCTGCTGCTGCACTTAATATTTTACGTGAAGTGATTCTGGGTCGTGAGCTGTTTGACTTTGCATTTAAAGAGTACGCGCAGCGTTGGAAGTACAAACGCCCTACTCCTGCAGATTTCTTCCGTACTATGGAAGAGGCGTCAGGGGTTGATCTAGATTGGTTCTGGCGTGGTTGGTTCTACACCACAGACCATGTTGATATCTCGTTAGACAAGGTTTATCAACTGCGTTTAGACACAAAGAATCCTGATATCGACTTTAATCGTCTTCGCGACATTGAAGCTGATAAACCAATGCCATTATTCGTTAAACGCAATAAAGAAGAAGGCAAAAAGTTATGGGTTGAAGAAAACCCAGATGTCACAGATTTCTATGACGAAAACGACCGCTTTACAGTGACTAACAAAGAACGTAATGCGTATAACAAGTTCCTTAAGGGGTTAGAGCCGTGGGAGCGTAAAACGTTTGAACGTGCAATTAAGGAAGATAAAAACTACTATGTGCTTGAGTTTTCAAACTTAGGTGGCTTAGTGATGCCTATCTTATTAGAGCTGACCTATGAAGATGGCACGAAAGAAGAACAGTACATTCCGGCTGAAATCTGGCGTCGTAACCACAAGCACGTACAAAAGCTAATTATTACTGAAAAAGGTAAAAACTTAGTGTCTGTTACGGTTGACCCTCGCTGGGAAACAGCCGATGTTGATGTGGAAAACAATAACTACCCTCGTCGTATTATTCCATCGCGTATCGAAGTGTATAAGCGTGAGAAGAGTAAAGCGAAAGTGAGCCGTGATATCATGCAAGATATCAAAACTGAGCTGAAAAAAGACGACGAAAAAGATGCTGAGGAGCAAAAATAATGCGCTTTATAGCCATTATTTTCGCTTTATTACTGAGTGCGCCAACGATGGCGCACCAGTTAAAAGCGTCTGTGACTACGGTATTATTTAATAAACGCACTAATAACATAGAGCTAATGCATCGCTTTTATTTGCACGATACGGAGCATGCTGTTGAACATTTGTTTAATGGCAATGCCGATATCTTAAGTAACAAAGAAGATCAAAAGCGTTTTGCTGATTATGTTGAGTCACACATTGCACTGCAAACCTTAGAGGGCAAGCAACTTGAGCTTAAAAAAGTGGGAGCGCAAGTTGATGGTAAGTTCTTTTGGGTTTACCAAGAAGTTACCATCCCTGAAGGCATCAAAGGGATTCGTATGAGCAATGGCGCGTTACGTGATTTATGGCCTGCGCAGGTCAATATGGTTAATATTGAAGGCAAAGGAAAGGTGAAAACACTTACCTTTAGCCAAGATGATAACTGGCTTGAAGCTAAATTTGAGTCAATTAAATAATAACCCTATCCGATAAAAAAGGATTGAAAAAGTCTATTTTTTAATCCTTTGATCCTTTAATTAACGGTTATCGTACACTATCTTATTAATGGGTCTTAAAATTTTCCCCCAATTCTCATATACAGGGATTTATATGAATATCCATGATAACAATATACGTGGTGTCATTTTCGATTTAGACGGCACCTTGGTTTCGTCAGAACTCGATTTTTCACTGATTAAAGCGCAAGTTGGCTGCCCGCTTGAAAAAGACTTGCTAGCCTTCATAGCCGCTTTACCTTCGCCTTATATGCGCGAAGAAGCGATGAACATCGTGCATCAACATGAGCTTTTAGATGCGCAGCACTCGCATTTATTGCCAGGTGTTGCCAGTGCGGTTACTGCACTCAAAGAAAATAATATTCCAATGGCTATTGTTACGCGCAATTATGACCGTGCTGCAGCAATCAAACTTAAAAATAACCCTTTGCCAATCGAAACAGTGCTGACTCGCTCAGATGCGCCAGCAAAGCCAGATCCAAGTGCGCTCAATGCGATTGCAACGCTTTGGGAGCTTGATAAATCAGAGCTGTTGTATGTTGGCGATTATTTGTTTGATATTCAAGCGGCACATAATGCGAATATGCGTGCTTGTTTGTATGCGCCAGATGACATTCCTGACTATGCTGATCAGGCAGATTACATACTGCATCATTTTTCAGAGTTACCTAATTTAGTTGGCGCATTTCAACAAAATAAAGTGTTATGTTAAATAGCTCTTCCTTTAATTATTTCTGCATCGTTTACTTAATTTTTTACTTTCAAGGTTGTCGCCACAGTCGTTGTCTATTTTAGCGCGAACGATAAACAGACCTGGTACTAGCCCAAGCGACAATGAATTGCTAAAATATCGGCAATTATCAAATGTATTCATAGAGGCATAAGATGGGCAGAGCATTTGAAGTCCGCAAAAACGCCATGGCTAAAACGGCCAATGCAAAAACAAAAGTAAATTCTAAGTACGGTAAAGAGATCTACGTTGTTGCAAAGAATGGTGAACCCGACCCAGAAGTAAACCAAGCATTAAAACGCATTATTGAACGTGCAAAACGTGATCAGGTTCCTGCGCATGTAATCGAAAATGCCATCAAAAAAGCAGCCGGTGGAGCAGGGGAAGACTACTCTCCAGCACGTTACGAAGGGTATGGCCCAGGTAACTGTATGGTGATTGTTGACTGTTTAACAGACAACCCTAACCGCACAATTAAAGATGTGCGTTTACCGTTCACTAAAACTGACTCAAAAATTGGGACGCCTGGTTGTGTCGCGCACATGTTCGATCACTTCGCGGTTCTTGGTTTTGCTGGCGAAGATGACGAAGTGGTACTCGAAGCCCTAATGATGGCTGATGTTGACGTGACGGATGTCGAAGTAGAAGATGGCAAAGTGTCAGTATTTGCACCGCATACAGAATACTACAAAGCAAAAACAGCACTTGAAGAAGCGTTTGAAGGTATTACATTTGAAATAGACGAAATCACGTTTGTTCCACAAGTACATACAGAGATCACTGATCCAGATGATATTGCTAATTTTGAAAAGTTCATCACGATGTTAGATGACTGTGATGACGTTCAAAACGTTTATCACAATGCGATTGTCAAAAACTAATTTTAAAAAATTAGCACGTAAAAAGGGGCATTTGATAACAAATGCCCCTTTTTTGATCAATTTTTATTAGCCGATGAATGGCCATTATTCACAGTATTTATTCCGTTAAATAACAATATCAAGCTGAAAAAATACTGAATCATTGTAAGGGATAACATGAGTCGCAAGCGTGTAAGACAGCGCTCACTAACGACTGTATAGATATAAAAGATAAAGCAATACAGGCGCAATTGCCGAGCACAACTCAATACAAAATTTTTGCCATGTTATCAACGATGTATTATTGCCTCAAAATAGACCACTTAATTAAGCGAAATGGTATAAATACATGCGTTTATTGATTTTTAGACGAAAAAAAGCAGCCCGAAGGCTGCAAAGAACGACACATCAAACTCAAAAGGGAGTGAGAAAAGTGATTAATGTTGAGACTTATACTTTATACGAAACGCATGCAGTAATGGTTCAGTATAACCACTTGGCTGTTTAACGCCTTCTAAAACAAGGGCTAATGCTGCTTGGTACGCAACACTTTGTGCTAGGCTTTCGGCTGAGTCAGCCATATTGGTGTAAGCTGGATCCCCTTCGTTTTGCCCATCGACGACTTTAGCCATACGTGCCATCGTTTTACGAATTTGCTCTTCATTGCATACACCATGATACAGCCAGTTCGCCATATGCTGGCTTGAAATACGCAGCGTTGCACGGTCTTCCATTAAGCCTACATGGTTGATATCTGGCACTTTTGAGCAACCAATACCTTGATCAATCCAGCGCACAACGTACCCTAAAATGCCTTGTGCATTGTTATCAAGCTCGGCTTGGATATCTTCTTTTGATAACGTACTTGGGTCTTTCATCAGTGGGGGGGTAAGTAAGCGTGTGAGGCTTGCTTCTTTACGGTCCATCAGTGTCTTTTGACAGGCAAATACATCAATATCATGATAATGCATTGCATGCAGTGTAGCCGCAGTAGGAGAGGGCACCCACGCGGTATTAGCCCCGCTTTTCGGGTGGCCAATTTTTTGTTCCATCATCAACGCCATTTTATCAGGCATTGGCCACATACCTTTACCAATTTGCGCTTTACCACTGAGGCCTGTTGCAAGGCCAATATCGACATTACGGTCTTCGTAAGCACTGATCCAAGGTTCTAGTTTTATAGCGCCTTTAGGCAGTACGACACCTGCTTGCATTGAGGTATGAATTTCATCACCTGTACGGTCTAAGAAACCTGTGTTAATAAACACAACACGGTTTTTAGCTTCGTAAATACAGGCTTTTAAATTTGCTGAAGTGCGGCGCTCTTCGTCCATAATCCCCATTTTTATGGTGTTTGCAGGTAAACCAAGCATCTGTTCAACACGTGTAAATAGGGTATTGGTGAAGGCCACTTCTTCTGGGCCGTGCATTTTGGGTTTAACAATATTGATGCTGTGAGCTGACGAATTTTTAAGGCCGTGCGTGCCTTTTAAGTCATGCAGGGCTGCGGTACTGGTGATGATGGCATCCATTATGCCTTCAAACACATCATTCCCCTCGCTATCTTGAATTGCTGGGTTTGTCATTAAGTGGCCTACGTTACGCACAAACATCATGCTTCGCCCTTTTAGGGTCACCGTTTCGCCATTAATACCCTGATATTGGCGGTCTTCAGCTAAGCGACGTTCAATAGTCTTCCCATCTTTGTTGAATGCTTCAACAAGGTTGCCTTGCATCAAACCAAGCCAGTTTTTGTAGACATTAACTTTGTCTTCAGCATCGACCGCAGCAACAGAATCTTCGCAGTCCATAATGGTGGTTAGTGCTGCTTCAAGTACAACATCTTTGAGGCCCGCTTTGTCTGCTTGTCCAATTGGGTGATGATGATCGATTTGTAGCTCAACATGTAAGCCATTATTTTTCAAAAGAATAGCACTCGGATTTTGTGCTTCACCTTGATAACCAACCAATTGCTCTGGGTGTGCCAGACGCACTTGGCTGCTATCACGCAAGGTGATAAGTAGCTCGTTATTCACAATGGCGTAACTGGTACTTTCAATGTGTGAGCCATTGGCTAAAGGCAGCGCTTTATCAAGGAATTGGCGTGCAAAAGCCATTACTTTAAAGCCTCGCACAGGATTGTATGCAGTGCCTTTTTCTGCGCCATCGTCTTCACTGAGCACGTCGGTGCCGTACAACGCATCGTACAAGGAGCCCCAGCGTGCATTAGCTGCATTCAGTGCAAAGCGTGCATTACTAACAGGCACAACTAACTGAGGGCCTGCTGTATTGGCTATTTCGGGCTCTACGTGTTCGGTTTCAATTTTGAAACTGGCGGGCTCTGGCACCAGGTAGCCAATCTCCTCAAGGAAACGTTGGTAATTGGCTGCATCCCATACCGGCTGCTGTTTATGGTAGTTATCAATCTTGGCTTGCAGTTGTTCGCGTTTTTCTAAAAGCGCCCGATTGATAGGAGTTAACTCATTAACAATATCGGCAAAGCCTTGCCAAAACGCAGCTGGAGAAATGTCTGTACCAGGTAGCAATTGTTGTTCAACGAACTGTGCTAGCTGCTGGTCAACACTTAACCCATTTAGTGAGAGAGTGGTGGTCATAATAGTGTCCTTTAAACGGTCGTAATTCGATCAGTCATGACTCAACCATATCGTAAAAAAGGGTAAATGGCAGGCTAAATGTCATTCACCAAAAATATAGTGGCAATAACAACTATAAATTTACTAAATCCAAAAAATCGGCCTAATGTTGATTTAAGCGCTACGGAGCGAACACTTCTTAGCCACTCTCACTAACAAAAAAGATTAAATGAACCCGTTCGAAGGATTTTTATTATGACTACATATCAACGCGAAACAGATAACTTAGCGACTTTATGCCAAAGCCAGGGCAAAACGTGGCAATCAATTAACCCTGAATATGCAAGCCGCATGCGTTTACAAAACCGTTTTCGTACAGGGTTAGACATCGCACAGTATACAGCAGATATCATGCGCGCCGATATGGCAGCATACGATGCAGACCACAGCCAATACACGCAATCTTTAGGGTGTTGGCACGGTTTTACTGCACAACAAATGATGATGGCGATTAAACGTCATAATAAAACAACGAAACGCAGCTACGTGTATTTAAGTGGTTGGATGGTTGCTGCACTGCGCTCAGAGTTCGGTCCATTACCTGACCAAAGCATGCACGAAAAGACTTCTGTTCCAGCGCTAATTGAAGAAATTTACACGTTCTTAAAGCAAGCAGATGCACGTGAGCTTGATCACCTTTATAAAGACCTCGATGCGGCGAAAGCAAACGGCGGAGACGTACAAGCAGTCCTTGATAAAATTGATAACTTTGAAAGCCACGTAGTGCCAATTATTGCCGATATCGATGCTGGTTTCGGTAATGAAGAAGCAACATACCTACTTGCGAAGAAAATGATTGAAGCAGGTGCGTGTGCGATTCAAATTGAAAACCAAGTATCTGATGCAAAACAATGTGGTCATCAAGCGGGTAAAGTAACCGTTCCACATGAAGATTTCTTAGCAAAAATCAATGCGGTTCGTTATGCATTCCTAGAGCTAGGCATTGATAACGGTATTATTGTTGCGCGTACTGACTCACTAGGTGCAAGCTTGACACAAAAAGTACCTGTATCTAAAGCGCCTGGCGACTTGGCAAGCCAATATACTTCATTCTTAGAAACAACGCCTGTAAACAGTGTTGATGAGTTAAACGAAGGCGACACAGCAATGAAGCTGAATGGCCAACTATGTAAACCAACACGTTTAGACAATGGTTTATACCAATTCCGTGAAGGAACAGAGAAAGACCGCGTTGTACTCGACTGTGTAACAAGCTTGCAATCAGGCGCAGACTTACTGTGGATTGAGACAGAAAAACCAAACGTTAAACAAATTGCAGAGCTTGTTAACCGCGTTAAAGAGCACGTGCCAAATGCGAAGCTTGTATACAATAACTCACCTTCGTTCAACTGGACGCTTAAGTTCCGTGAGCAAGTATACGCTGAATGGCAAGAGCAAGGTAAAGACCTATCTGCATACCCAAGCATTGATGACAACAAAGCATTAATGGCACCAGAAATGGATGATACTGAGCTTGCTGCAGCGGCTGATGTGCTTGTTCAAAACTTCCAACGAGATGGTGCGCGTGAAGCCGGTATTTTCCATCACTTAATTACACTGCCGACTTACCACACTGCGGCGCTAAGCACAGATATCCTATCAGAAGGTTATTTTGGTGACTTAGGAATGCTAGCGTATGTTCGCGATGTTCAACGTCAAGAAATCCGTCGTGAGCAAGCGTCAGTGAAACACCAAGACTTAGCAGGTTCTAATATTGGTGATACGCACAAAGAGTACTTCTCTGGTGAAAACGCACTGAAAGCGGGCGGTGAAGCAAACACCATGAACCAGTTCTAACCAAGTTGTAATATTCCTTTATAGCTATTCAATAATGTTGTTAGGGGCCTTCGGGCCCTTTTTCACTTTTAGTTATCAGTCTTCAGACTCGCATCCCGTAACTCGCATCTCGCACCTCGCATCTCGCACCTCGCACCTCGTATCTCGTATCTCGCATCTCGTATCTCGCACCTCGCACCTCGCACCTCGCATCCCGCACCTCGCATCATGCACCTCGTAACTCGCACCCCGCATCTCGTATCTCGCACCTCGCACCACGCACCTCGCACCACGCACCTCGCATCTCGCACCTCGCACCTCGCACCTCGCATCTCGCATCTCGCACCTCGCATCTCAGATCAGAGTTTAACTAAGTCTTGGATCAGCCATTTACTAGCTTTTAGAAAAGACAGATCACGCTTTTACCAGCCTGCATTTTTTGGATCAGGATTTAACTACCTCCGCTATTTCTTGGTTGATTCAGTCTATTTATTGCTTATAAGTCTGGGTAAAAGGCCAAAATTGGCTTTTATAGCTGATTATGGGCGGTAATTTGCGAGGAGAACTTCGTTTATAAACCGATTTTTTACCAACTTAAACGACCTACAAACCAAAATTTTACTAACTGATGCTAGGTTTTTAGCGGCACAAACCGATTTTTTACCAACTCAAGTTATTGATATTGGCCATAAACCGATTTTTTACTAACTGATGAGGAGACTATGTCCGATATTTGAGAAATGTATGTAAGGAGTTACTTACATATGTACTGTAAAGGGGGTTTACAATAATGGTTAAGAGTAAAGTCAAAAAGTAGCAGCGGGTTTACCCCGCGTAATGGTTTTATTCATGACACGGCATAAAGCCACCGCTACTGGTATGTGCGAAACTATTTTACATTTTATGCTTTGCAAGTGACGCGATAAGTTAAACGAAACTGCGTCACGAAATCAGTTCACCTTGCGCAAATGAAACGTTCTCGCTTCGCTCGATGTTGTTAATCATTTCCACTGTTCTTATCAAACCACCATTGAATATACGCTACTTTGCTCATTAAGTTTGATGGACGAGCTGTAATGCCATGTGACGCATTTGGAATGCGTACCATTGCCGTATCAACACCTTGTAGCTTTAACGCTTGATAGAATTGCTCTGTTTCAGAAATCGGCGTGCGATAATCAGACTCACCCGTTAATAGCATAGTAGGGGTTTTTACATTACCTACATAACTAATGGGTGAGCGTTTCATATAATGCTCAATATTGTCCCAAGGTTTGCCCGGAAACCAATAATCAGCAAAGAAAGGGTAGTAGTCGGCAGTTAGTACAAAACTGATCCAATTGATAACCGGCTTCGCAACAACGGCCGCTGCAAAGCGGTCAGTATGACCCACAATCCATGCCGTCAATACGCCACCACCTGAGCCTCCAGTAACAAACAGTTTGCTTTCATCAATAAAGCCTTTAGCGATAACCGCATCGACACCTGTCATCAAGTCATCAAAGTCATTGCTTGGGTAGTTATGATGAATTGTTTGCGCAAACTCTTTACCGTATGAGTCACTGCCACGTGGGTTCATGTATAGAACGACATTGCCCTTAGCGGCAAACAACTGAACTTCAGGGCTAAAGTGAGGTCCATAGTTTGCAACGGGTCCACCATGAATTTCGAGTACCAATGGGTACTTTTTGTTTTTATCAAAGCCAGGAGGGTAGGCAATCCACCCTTGAACAGCTAAGCCATCATGGCTTGATTTAACCCAAATTTCTTCCACTTTAGCCAGCTCTTTGTTGCCAAGTGCATCTTCGTTAAGTTGAGTTAAACGATTCACTTTACCGCGTTTAATTAATGCAATATCTGCAGGGCGCTGAGTGTCAGCCAGTGTAATTGCAACATCACCGTCTTCGCTTACATCAAAATCTCCGCCTGAATACGGGCGACCAAATGCCACACTGCCTATCTTCTCGGTAATAACCTTGTGTTTACCGTTTCGAGGTTGGTACGCTAAATGCGTTTTCCCTTCGCTGTCATAGCTAAAGTAAATGCCTCTACTGTCATCATCCCACTTAATTTCTTCAACGCTACGGTCAAGGTCTGTTGTTAAAACTGAGGTCTCACCAGACTTAAAATCAAGAAGGTAAATGTCACTGTTTTCATAGTTTGTTTTTTTATCATCGTAGCCTGTGTAGGCAAGGTATCGGCCATTGGGAGAGACTGCTGGTCGTGAGTCAGGACCTACCCGGTCGGTCACCTGTGAAATTGATAAGTCAGCTACGTTTAATTTGTAAATTTCCGAGTTAGTAGGTTTTAACTCATGATCTTCATGACGATTAGCTGAAAAATAAAAAGCATCGCCCGTTTCGTTAAAGCTAATTGAGCCGCCATGATCAAAGTTACCAAAGCTCAGCTGACGCGCGTTACCGCCAGTTGCACTGATCATGAAAAAATGGCGATAGCCCGCCTTTGTATAACCACCCCCATCGGCACGGTAATAGACGTCATCAATATATTTTGCAGGCTCCGCCCACTTAGCGCCTTCAGGCTTGCCCGGTAAAGATACAGGGCTGGCTGATTTTTCAGAGACAAATTGGCTAAACACCAAATTTTTACCATCTGGCGTCCATGTTAAACCACCCGGACTTTGCGTTAGGTTACTAATTTTTGCGACATTCCCTGTTTTTAGCCACTTAACATAAATTTGGCTACTCCCATCACGGGTAGAAATAAATGCCAAGCGAGTTTCGTCTGGCGACAACACAGGTGAGTAATCCATATGTACGCCGGATGTAAGCGGTAGCATTGTTTTACCATCAGGATTAACCGACCAAATATTACTGACTTTGCGATCGGTTTTAATGTCCATTCGGTTTCGTACGAAAAAAATGGTCTCGCCATTTTTTGTCATTTCTAATTGGTTCGCGTATTCAAGATCGAAGACATTTTCAAGTTGGAATGTGTTGCTAGTTTGTGCGTGGCTATAAAAGCTGGCTACAGCAAGTAACGCCAAAGACGCTTTGAACTTCATAATGATTCCTTGTTATTGGTCGGTGTATATTCTGTTATAAAGTAGCAAACCATAAAAATATAGTTCATTGCGATGAATGGAAAAATCAATAGACAGATGCCCAATTCCCTTCTATGTTGAACACACTATTTTTTCTTAAGGAGCAGAAAATGATTGGTTACATAATGTTAGGCACGAATAACTTAGCTAAAGCGGTGAAGTTTTATGATGAACTTTTTTCTACTTTAAACGCTGAGCGCTTTTTAGAAACTGACCGCTTTGTGGCATGGAGCACAGGCCAAGATAAACCAGGCTTTGCAGTTACAAAACCTTATAATGATGAAAAAGCCACTGTTGGTAACGGTACGATGATTGCGATTGCCGTTGAAACACCAGCTCAAGTTGATGAGTTTTATAAAAAAGCCATTGAACTCGGTGGAACAGATGAAGGTGCTCCGGGTCCTCGCGAAATGCCCGGTTTCTATGCCGGTTACTTTAGAGACCTAGATGGTAATAAACTTAATGTGTTTTGTTTTACACATGGGTGAGGAAAGTGAGCAGGCGCTAGGCACTAGAAAATAGGGCCTAGCAAATGTAGCAGCGGCTTTTGTTCGGCGCTAAAGCACCTCCTACCTCGCACCTCGCATCTCGCACCTGCAAGATTGCACAACTGGTGATGGCCTCGCGCGAAATAAATTTCACGCCTACAAGAAAATCGTGGGGTTACCTTAAGCTGTGATGAAGCGGCTTTTGTTCGGCGCTAAAGCACCTCCTACCTCGCACTTCGCACTTCGCATCTCGCGCCTCGCATCTCGCATCTCGCATCTCGCATCTCGCGCCTCGCATCTCGCACTTCGCACTTCGCACTTCGCATCTCGCGCCTCGCGCCTCGCATCTCGCACCTCGTAACTCGAATATCTAACTGAAAGCTGACAGCTAAAGTCAGAACTCCTACACACTTCTACTTATTTTTATTACACTGCTGCTATACAAAATAATTATAAAAATAAGAGTAGTAGTATGACGTCGAAATTGCTTAAATCGCTTTCTTGTTTATTTGCTTTAAGCCTTGTGGGTTGTGGTGGGGGTGAGGTGTATACCGCGCCAGCAAAGGATGAATTTGCTCATGGTGATGAGTTATTAAGTGCCGCAGCATTGACTGAAGATGCCAGTCACTCTCTACTCGCAACTGAGTCTAAAGTGTGTGTTTGGGATAATCAGTTAAAAGCACGTCTATACGATTGCATAACAGGGCAGGGCGCTGAGCATATAGAGCTTGCGGGCTTTAGTGCTAACAAATCGCGTTTTTATATTTCTAATCGTTTATCGGTGACCTTATTTGATACCCGCACGGGTCGAAGTATTGGCTCTTGGCTAACAGGGCAGGAGATAGCCAGAGATATCGCTATTTCAGCGTCAGGCGATACATTAGTGATTGCTTATCGTAGCGGCAAGGCTGAGGTAATAAATACCCGTACGGGCGATACTAAGCGCTTTGACATTCATCGTCTTGATATTAATAGCGTGGCGTTGTCGGCTGATGGGCTATGGGCGTTTACCGGCTCGAGCGACAAATACGTTAAGCTTTGGTCAACGAGTGATGGCAGTACACGCTTTGAACAGCGTTTAGCTACTAGAGTGAATCGCGTCACCTTAAATAAAGCAGGCACGTTAGGCTTTGCAATCGACTCGGTCGATGACCGAATTTTCTTTGATTTAGCCAATAAAAAAGAGCTTGCTGAGGTAGCCTCATACTCTAACTTTATTGAGTTCACCGCATCGCAATTTATCAATCAAGACAAATGGCTATTAACGGGATCGCCAAAAATGAAGATGCGATTATACCGTGTTGCTGATGGCGAGCTAATCGCTGAATATGAAGCAAAACAGCAGCGCCAACGTACCTCGGTGCTGAGTGTGGCTTACGATGGTACGCAGTTGTATTCAGAAACCAGTGACGGTCTATTACAGGCTTGGCCGTTTGAGCCAAAAAGCAGCAAATAGCAGATAAAACAAAAACGCCTACTTTAAGTAGGCGTTTTTTAGATTTCTAATTTTAACTAGTAATCAAATTTATGCTTGGTAAACAAGCTTTGTACTTGTTGCCATACTGCACCCGGTTTACCGTCACCCACCAATTTACCGTTCACTTTTACCACTGGGCCCACTTCTTTGGTGGCGCTGGTGATCCACACTTCGTCGGCATCGAGTAGCTCATCTTTGCTTATAATGCGCTCTTGCACCTTAAAATCACTGTGGCTGTGTAAAATATTGATAATTAACCAGCGAGTGATTCCTGGTAAAATTTGGTTATCAAGTGGTGGAGTGCTGATCGCCCCCTCTTTTACAATAAACACATTACTTGAACTGGCTTCGGTAATTTCTTCTAAGCGGTTAAATAAAATCGTTTCTTTGTTGCCCGCTGCTGCGCCATGTTGGTAATGCATAACATTGCCAAGCAGCGCTGTTGATTTTATATGGCAGCGTTGCCAACGACGGTCTTGCTCAAGTGATACCGTGTACGTTGTTGCACTGTCGACATCGCTTTTGGGCTCTGCAGGAATTTCAAAGGCAAAGGCGAATACGGTTGGCGTGATATTGCTTGGGTAGCCGTGGGCGCGTTTTGTGTCGGCACCACGACTAACATGCAAGTAAATGCCTAGGTTATCACCATGGTTTTTTTCGCATAAGTCGTTACAAATTTTACGCCACGTATCAGCACTGTAATCTAGCTTTATTTCGAGCTCATTTAAGCCGTTATTCATGCGTTCGATATGCGCACCAAAGCCGAGCATTTTACCGTTGTAAGATGGGATCACTTCATAGATGCCATCGCCAAATAAAAAGCCGCGATCCATTGGTGAAATCTTTGCTTCATCAGCACTTAGGTATTCACCGTTTAGGTATACCGTACCCATTGTTAAACCTCATTCTGTCTAGTAAGTTGGCGAAGCCGAGTTATTAATTGTTGGCCATGCATTGCATGAAGGCCGTCTTCAGTGAGCTCGTTTTTATGGGTAACACCATCCACACTGCCGCGCTCACTCAGGTATTGCAAAATGTTCAAAGGCTCTATATCAGCCAAAAAATCGGTGTTATGCCAGCGGCTTAAAAATGCGATAAGGCCATAGGCTGCCCAGTTAGATACATCGGCAAGTAGTAATTCATCGCAAGGCGTTACACTGGGTGTTATGTTGAGCCCATGCATATGCTTTGCAAGATTACCCATGCCAATTTCGTTGCCACCATCGCCTATTGCTATGGTTGGGCAGGTTGCTTCTGTTATAAAAAAATCAAAACAGCCACAGTGCTCCGAAATATCGATACCACGCATATTGTAATAACGTTGATGCTCATTAAGCCCCGGACGTTCGATTGACAGTACGCAATCTGGCTTTAATTGCTCAAGCGCTTTAATGCTAAAGGTGCGGGCATTTTCTATACTGTTAATCGGCAATTCAAAACAGTTAAAATCGTTTTTTAATGCGCTGTAAAGGGGGTTGCCAGTGACTAAAATGGGCTGTTTTCCTAGCTTGTCTAACACGCTATAAAGTGCAATTGCACCAACCGGGCCATCGGTTTCAAAGGTGTTATTAACCGCAAATCCAGTGCCAATTAATACCGGTCCATTTGCTTTATGTAATGCCTGAGCTGCGCGTAAGTACGTGCCGGTGCTTTGCATTGCGTATAAATGCTGCATACCACGTGGATTTTGTTCAACCATCATGGTTTCAATTTGTCGGCTGAGGGCTTCGTCGCTTAGGCTTGCTGACATAATGTTTTAATCTCTTGAATTAGGGCAATGCCTGCTTCGTTATCACCATGCACGCAGAGGCTATCTGCATTCAGCGTTAACTGTTGACCGCTTCGAGTGGTCACAGTACCGTGTTTAATCAACTGTTTAACTTGTGCGATTAACGCGGGCTTGTCGTGTACACTGCCAGCAAGGTTACGTGACACAAGTGTACCTTCGTCGGTGTATTGGCGGTCGGCAAATGCCTCTAAAATAAGTTCTAAATTGAGTGCGCTTGCGTGTTCTTTGTGTTTATCTGCTTGATTGGTAGCTAAAATCATTAATTTTAATGACTTTGGGTAACTTGCAAC
Organism: Pseudoalteromonas sp. MT33b; assembly: GCF_014117385.1. Lineage (NCBI taxonomy): Bacteria > Pseudomonadati > Pseudomonadota > Gammaproteobacteria > Alteromonadales > Pseudoalteromonadaceae > Pseudoalteromonas > Pseudoalteromonas sp. MT33b. Next base: position 194,152 of record NZ_CP059832.1, read on the forward strand.
GGCACGCATTACACTCTCTAAAATACGCTCATCACGCATCATGTCATTGTAAAGCGCGCCATGAGGTTTCACATAATTAAGTGTTAAACCATGGACTGCTGCCATGCCATCAATCGCCGCTATTTGGTAATGCAGGCAATTTATCAATTCTTTAGCGCTCATAGCCATTGAACGGCGACCAAAACCTTGTTTATCGGGGTAGCTTGGATGAGCGCCAACAGTGACATTATGCTGCTTGGCAAGGGCCAATGTGTTTGCCATTACATCGGCATCACCCGCATGAAAACCACAGGCAATATTGGCCATATCAATATGTGGCATTACTTGCTCATCAAGGCCCATTTTCCACATGCCAAAGCTTTCGCCTAAATCGCAATTAAGTTTCATGCTCATTTTATAACGCCGCCATTCTACTGTTTGGAATATCGGTGATCAGCATATGACCAGGACTATGTGTAATGCAAAAATCGGGTGCTGCATTCGCAATGGCAATTTGTGGGGTGACACCACAGGCCCAAAACACTGGAACTTCGCCATTTTTAATGGTGACAGCATCGCCAAATTCAGGCTTATTTATATTTTTTATACCAATCGCTGCTGGGTCACCAAAATGAACTGGTGCGCCATGAACACTTGGAAAACGGCTACACACTTGAATAGCGCGAATCGCATCAGCAGGCTTCATTGGTCGCATACTTACGACCATATTTGCATGAAACATTCCTGCACTTTGACAGGGCATATTAGTCACATACATCGGCACATTTTTATGCTCGGTGATATTACGAATTTCAAGCCCTGCGGCAATCAATGCTTCTTCAAATGAGAATGAGCAGCCAATTAGAAAGGTCACTAAATCATCACGCCATACATCGCTTATGTCAGTGACTTCTTCAACCATTTGACCATTTTTGAATATGCGATAGCGAGGCAAGTCGCTGCGTATATCAATGTCTTCACCAACGGTTGGCATATCGGTTACACCTGGCGAGTGGCTGGTTGCAATAATAGGGCATGATTTAGGGTTGGCTTGGCTAAATTGCAAAAAGTCGAACGCATATTGTTTCGGTAAAATAACTAGATTTGCCTGCACGAAACCAGGAGCAAAGCCAGAAGTATGACCGCTGTAGTCACCTGCCCGCACCAATTTCCTAATCGCTGCTGGGGTCGTTAATGATGCATCTTTTTGCACGTGCCTCTCCTTCAGTATTTAGCTTGAACCAACCATAACATTCAGTTCAATCTAAGGGTATTAGACATTAATTTATACCGTTAATTGTAACGGGAAGCTGTCCTTTCGCAGGGGCTTTACCCAGCAAAACTTTTGCCAATGCTGTGAATGCAGGGCCTGCGATTTTCTCGTCAGTGTCCACGTCAATATTGTAAGCATAGGTGGCAAGGACTGCATCACCAAATTTGCCAAATTGGGCAATATCGTACGGTGCGCGTAAGCTGACAAATACGGTCTTTTTGTTTGCTAATTTAGCTTGTTTAAGTAACGATTCTAGCGCGGCTGATTGGTCTGCAATCGCAAACTCTGGGTTATCGGCCAAGTCATCCATACCACCTACTTCGACAGCACTTTGCTTGGGTGAAGCATTCGCCGCAATAATCACATCCGCTTCGTTTAACTCTTTTAACGTTGAAAGTGGCTCAAAGCCTTGCAAGCTGGTGCAGCTAAAGCTTAACAACGTGTGTGTGTTATCCAGCAGAGCTTGTTGCAGAGCGAAACATTTTCGTGTGTCAGGCATAATTATATGCACTTTGGTGTTTTCTTTAAGTTTAAGCGGTAAAGTGTGCTTTTCGTTTTTAACTTCGGTAATGGCCGCTAATGCCAGTTCTGCCTCTACTTTTCGGTGGTGTTGATCACCAAGCAGTAACTGCGCTTTTTTTATTGCGGCTTCATCGTCAAGCTGCGTTGTTAGGTTGAATTTTTCTTTAAGTTTTAAAATGCGTGTTGCTGATGCACTCACTTCATCGGCATTTAAGGTGCCACGTTTTACTTCGTTTTCTAATCGCTCTAACAGTGTTTCGAGTACGGCTAAGTCTTTAGGGCTTCTGATTTCAATTGGCATCAGCGCGATATCAACGCCTGCGGCAAATGTGTTGATTACAGCTTCGATAGGTTCAAAAAAATGGCTGATACCAGCCATATCGAGGGCATCAGTGATAACAACCCCTTGATAGCCAAGCTCATCGCGTAGCAAATCGGTGATGATTTTGCGCGACATGGTTGCAGGCTTGATCATGGTTTTACCTTCTTTGCTCACAAAGGTGCTGTTATCAAGCGCTGGGTACTGTATGTGCGCGGTCATTATCATACCCGGTTGCTGGTTTTTAATGATCTCTTTAAACGGCGGTAAATCTTGTTGCCAAATAGTCTCTTTGTCGTGCATCACTTTAGGCAGGCCTGTGTGGCTATCGACATTGGTATCGCCATGCCCCGGAAAATGCTTTAACGATGAAATAACCCCATTATTTTCAAAGCCTGCCACTTGAGCGCCACCCAGTTTAGCAACCAATTGGGGATCTTCACCGTAAGAGCGTACGTTGATCACAGGATTATCGGGGTTCATGTTTACATCAACCGTCGGCGCATAATTTACGTTAACGCCCAGAGCAAGCAGTTCATCAGCAATAATACGAGCGGACTCTTTGGCAAAGTGAGTTCCATGCTCTTTATACGTTGCGCCAATCGACATATTGCCCGTGAATGACGTGCCTACATCGCGTGGTATACGAGCAACCCGGCCACCTTCTTGGTCAATCGAGATAAACAAAGGTAAGCCTAACGCTGACTTAGCCGCGGCTTTTTGTAAGTCGTTATTAAGTTTAATTACTTGCGGCACGGTATCAATATTTTCGGCAAATAAAATTACGCCACCAATATTATGTTTAGTGATGATATTGGCTAAATCAGCGGGTAAGTGTGTAACTGGCGTGCGGCATTTTTTATCGCCGATGTCTTGCTCGCCGATTTTTTGTTCGCAGTAATAGCGTAAGTCGAGCATTAGTTTTTGCCCTAACTGCTGTTTTAAAGTTAACGCAGACTCAGCAAATGATGATTGTAATGGCATGAAACACCCTAATCCGATAACCAGTGACGATAGTGCAAACTTATTTAACACAGCAAGCTCCAAAGCAAAACGCTTAATTAATTTTAAGAATAAATTATTCTAGATGTTAATGTGTTTTTAAATAGAAATACAGTATTTTTTTGCTACCCTAACGGTTTTTGGTTTGGACTGCAAAAAGCGTAGTTAAAACACTGAATATTACTTATAACCCCAAAAAATATAACGAAAACCCGACCTGCTCAGAACGAAGTTGATAATTTATCAATTTAATAAGTCGCTTTTTGATTAAAATTAAAGTAATAATATATTCCATATTTATCACACCAGATTAAGGCTAGCTTGGGGGCGAGATGGCATTAACCCGATTGCATGCGTTTAAACAATACATTACACCTTTTTTACCAGAGTCCGCATTAATAGAAGATTACTCGCGCCGCTATGCGTATGGAACAGACGCGAGCTTTTATCGTTTAATTCCAGAGTTAGTGGTTCTTGTCAGTAACCAAAAACAAGCAAAGCAGGTTATTAGCGCGGCAAATCAACATAACGTGCCTATTACCTTTCGGGCTGCGGGCACTAGCTTATCTGGCCAAGCAATTACCGACTCTGTCTTGGTTTTGCTGTGTGATAGTTGGAGCAACTTTGAAATTTTAGATAACGCCGATGCAATTCGTCTTCAGCCTGCCATTATTGGAGCAAGAGTCAATCAGGTGTTGGCCCCTTATGGTAAAAAGATTGGTCCTGATCCTGCGTCGATTAACAGCTGTAAAATTGCCGGTATGGCCGCTAATAACTCTTCTGGTATGTGCTGTGGTGTCGCACAAAATAGCTACCATACACTAAAAGATATGACGCTTATTTTTGCCGATGGCACAGAACTTAATACGGCTGACGAACACAGCTGCCAACGTTTCTTAAGCACCCATAGCGATTGGGTTAATGAGTTAATGAATTTAGTAGCCAGTGTTAAGCAAAACGCTGCACTCAGTGAGCTAATTACGCATAAGTACCGACTAAAAAACACCACCGGTTACGGTTTAAATGCGTTGTTGGATTTTTCTGATCCAATAGACATTATTAAGCATGTGATCATTGGTTCTGAGGGGACGTTAGCATTTATTACCGATATCACTTACCACACGGTTATTGAACACAGCCATAAGCACACCGGCTTCTTTATTTTTGATGACATAAACAAAGTGTGTGAGTTAGTGCAAAGACTTAGCGAGCTTGATGTCGCCGCCGTTGAGCTACTTGATAAACGTGCCTTGATGTCAGTGGCAGAGCACGCCATTATGCCCAAGAATGTTGCTGATTACCCAGAGCACGCCGCGGCGCTTTTAATTGAGCTAAGAGCAGAGGATGCACACACGCTCAATGAGCTTACGCACACCACGCAGCAGTTAATTAATGAGTTTAGCGAATCTGCGCTTGCTACCATCGCCTTTTCGGCAGATAGCGTACGCAATGCCGCACTGTGGAATATTCGCAAAGGAACATTTCCAGCGGTGGGAGCTGTGCGCGAAACAGGCACCACAGTAATTATAGAAGATGTTGCTTTTGCCCTTGATAAGCTGGCTTTGGGTGTTAATGCGCTTCATCAGCTCTTTATAAAATATGGCTACGATGAAGCGATCATTTTTGGTCATGCGCTGGCAGGAAATCTACATTTTGTGTTTACACAAGCATTCGATACTAAGCAGCAAGTAACGCGCTATGAGCAATTTATGGCAGATGTTGCCAACTTAGTCGCCGTTGAGCTTAAAGGATCACTAAAAGCAGAGCATGGCACGGGCCGTAACATGGCGCCTTTTGTGGCGACAGAGTGGGGCGATGATGGTTTTGCCGTGATGGTGAAGCTTAAGCAATTGTTTGATCCGAAAAATATACTCAACCCCGGGGTGATCATCAATGCTGATAAAAATGCGCATACGCAACATTTAAAAACCATGCCCAAAAGTGACGATATTATTGATACCTGCATTGAGTGTGGCTTTTGTGAAGTTGTGTGCCCTTCAAAAGGACTCACTCTAACCCCAAGACAGCGCATAACTTTGTGGCGTCATCGCACTGAATTACACTCCGCGTTGCAGGCAGCAGACGATTTAAAAACCAAGCAACAGTTAAATCAAAAGCTCACCGTTATTGAAAATGACTTTAAATATCTGGGAATTGATTCGTGTGCAGCAACAGGGCTGTGTGGCTTAAAATGCCCTGTGGGTATTAACACGGGCGAATTTATTAAATCATTAAGAGCTGAAAAAGCGGCTACAAACAAACTCACACGCTCGCTTGCAGCCTTTGCGAGTAAGCATTTTGCGGTCATGGCCGGTGAGGCACGATTGGGTTTAAATGTGATGCAGGTGCTTGAAAAAGCTATCGGCACAAACAACCTTGTGAGCTTAACTAAACCTGCTCATAGACTACTGGGTACGCCTTTGTATTTTTCGGCGTGGCCTCGTGCTGAGCAACCAATTAATTGTCACGTAAAGCAAAAACCGCAACATAAAAAAATGGTGTATGTGCCAAGCTGCGCAGGACGGGTTTTTGCTGCCGATAAAGGCAGTGATGATACGCGTTCTCTTGTCGAAGTAATGCATTCGTTAGCTGCAAAGGCAGGGTTTGAAGTTATCATCCCTAAGCAGCCAGATTCATTATGCTGTGGTATGCCCTTTGCGAGTAAAGGCCTTAATAAAGAGTTTGAAAACAAAAGTGAGCAATTACTAACAGAGCTAATTGACTGTTCAAATAATGGAGAATACCCCATCGTTTTTGACGCCAGTCCTTGCGCTTTAACCACATTGAATGCAGCAAAAAATACGCAACTGACTATTTTCGAAAGTGCAGACTTTGCAACCGAGCAGCTTTTAGCGCATTTGCAGGTAACTCAAACAAGCGATCCTATTATGTTGCATGTAACTTGTAGCTCAAAGCGGTTAGGAAAAGAGCAAAGTTTAGTCACACTTGCCAAGGCATGCAGCTCAGACGTTATTATTCCGGCTGATATCGAATGCTGCGGCTTTGCTGGCGATAAAGGGTTTAACCTGCCCAAGCTTAACGCCAATGCGCTCAAAACACTCAAACAACAGGTACCAAAAAACTGCAATCGAGGGGTGTCTAATAGCCGCAGTTGTGAAATAGGCTTAACTGAACACAGTGGCATTAGTTCAATCTATTTTGTATTTACTTGATAAGCAAAGCAGCACTGTTAATTAGGAGCCTGTCTTATTAACAGTCAGTTCTATTTACGAGCCAGTTGTGTTGCCACAACTGGCTTAATTCATTATTTACACTTTCCAAAAAATGCCTTTCTTATAGCAGCCATACATCACACCGTATGACACAGCTAAAAACAGCAACGAAAACACAAAAGAAGCTAAGTGGTTATCTGTGATCAACGTGTTTATTGAGCCGTAAATAAGGCCCTTTAAGCTTGTATCCCCCACGGGGATCATAATTAATAACCGCGCCAGTATTGCTGCAAACATAAAGAATAAAATGGCGTTAGCACCAAACACAATGAAGGGAGCACCCCATGCACGTACTTTGTAAATGTCTAAAATTGCACTGCAAAACGCATAGGTAATTATTGCAAGTCCAGAGCTGAGTAACACATAACTTGGTGTCCAAAGTGCTTTATTGATAGGTGTAAGTGGCGAGATTAAGTAGCCTGCAATAACCGCTAACACACCTGTGAGGATAAAGACGCGCGCTTGTTTTTTTAGGTCTGTTTGTTTGGTTAAGTACACCGCCGCCAGTATGCCACTCAGCGCGCTGGCAATGGCAGGCAAAGTAGAGAAAATCCCCTCAGGGTCAAAAGGTAAGGGCTGTGCTTTAGCATAATAAACATGGTGACTACCCAGTACTGCATTATCAATCCACGCGCTTAAATTATTACCGTGTAACCATAAACCATTAACGACATCTCCGTTGGGCAGTGGGTAGGGAAGGTAAAGCATCGCTACAGCATAGACTGCAAGTAAGCTAATACAGGTTAATGCAATTTTTTGAGGCGTTAAATAGAGGTAACAACACAGTGCTACGATATACACTAAGCCAATACGCTGCAGCACGCCAAGTACTCTCAGTTGCAAAAGTGTGTCATCAATCCAGCTAAAGGTTGGATCACGAAAATTATAAAAAAACAGTGCTAAAAACCAACCAAGAGCAAGTAGTTTAACGGCTCTAATTGCCCCCATTTTTAGTATATAAGCATGGTTAAACCCTTTAGCTCGCATGCTATCGACAGAAAGAGTAATCGACATACCAACAATAAAAATAAAAAAGGGAAAGATTAAATCGGTTGGTGTCCAGCCATGCCACTCAGCGTGTTTTAGCGGCCAATACATTGCGCTCCAACTGCCCGGATTATTTACTAGAATCATTGCGGTGATGGTTAAGCCGCGCATAACGTCTAGCGCCATTAAGCGATGCGGCGGTAATGTGTTTAGAATGGATGAACAGTGTTGTTTCATTTTGAATTTTTTATCTTTTATTGATGATTTCAATCTAGATAATTTATTCCTATAAAGCAAGCCGTATCTAATTTTTTATAAAGTAGGGCACCACACGCATGAATTTAAATGAAAGTGTATGAACCTATGAACCTACGAATCTATGAATCTATGGCAGTGGTTAATCAATAAAGTGATTTATTAGAGTAAATGCACTTATTGTTGCGCTAAATCAATATTTGAGAAAAGTTCTATAGAGGTACAAATTTATAATTGCTAGTATAAAGGTATTAGATGTGCTCGATACGGAGATTGGGCTTTATAAAATGAGATGTATCGTGCTTAATTGTCTTAGAGCGGGCTTGAACCTGCATCGCTTAATTTTACTGCTGGCGTTTTCTGCAACGCTCATTACCTTGCTAAATAGTTACTACTCAAGCTATCAAGTTCAAAAACAGCAGCTGATAGATAACACATTAAATAATCATAAAGCGTATGCGGCGAAGCTTGTGTCTGCTACCGATAACTTTTTATTGGCGGCGCAGCAGCAATTAGCATACGTTGCCAAAATACTTGAAGCAGATTTTACAAATCAAACGCTCATTAATGCTGAAGCAGAACGATTAAGGCTGCAAACAAACAGTTTTAATTCAACAATTATTGTCAATAAGTTTGGTGACATATTAGGGGTGTCGCCCCTTTCACTTAACTTACAAAATCGTAAAGTGGATAGTTTTGGTACCAAAGCCGCGCTGTCGTATCGCGTCCCTATGATCAGTGAGCCCTATATCTCAATGGCCGGTAACTTACTGATTTTTATGTCACAGCCGTTATTTAACTCAAACAATGAATTTATTGGCTATGTAGGCGGCACGTTATATTTAAAGCGTGCCAGTATTCTCAACGAACTATTGCAGGTACATTATCACCAAGACGGCTCGTATTTGTATGTCGTCGATGAAAACAACCGTTTGCTTTATCACCCCGATAAAGAGCGCATAGGTGAGCAAGTATTTGATAACCAAGTGATCAATGCTGTGCTTAAAGGCAAAGTTGGTAAGCAACAAGTGATTAATAGTCAAGGTGTTGCAATGTTAGCGGGGTATGCCCCCATGACAATGGCACCCTGGGGTGTGGTAACACAACGTCCGCTTGAAAGTACCCTTGCACCGCTTGATAGCTTAATGTGGCAAGTATTTATTAAAACGACGCCAATAGGAATATTAACATTCGTGTTAATTTGGGTGCTTGCAAAATTGATAGCTCAGCCTTTAAGAAAGCTGGCTGAAACAGCAAATACTTTGGATGAGCCCACAACATCAGTTGCACTTAAACACATTCGCTCTTGGTATTATGAGAGCGATGAACTGAGAAAAGCAATGCTCAAAGGGATTGGGCTGTTAGAAAGTAAAATAGGCCTTTTGCGTCACGAAGCACACACAGATCCGTTAACGGGTTTGCACAATCGAAGAAGCTTAAATATGCAGTTAAGCCAATTAATGGCACAGCAGCGCTCATTTGCGGTATTAGCGATTGATATTGATCACTTTAAACGCGTAAATGATGAGTTTGGTCACGATATTGGCGATGTTGTTTTGCAATCTTTAGCAAAAATACTCCTCGATGTGACGCGTGATAGCGATATTGTGGCACGCACTGGCGGTGAGGAATTCATTGTTATTTTACCTAATGTGCACCCTAAGCGTGCGTATCAATTGGCTGAACGTTTACGTATACGCATTTCTAAGAGCATTATTGAACCAGTGGGTAATATTAATGTATCGATTGGTATTGCGGGCTGGCCGCTTGAGCAATTAAGCCTAGACGACGTTATGAAATTAGCCGACCAAGCGCTTTATCTAGCAAAAAGAACTGGTCGCAATCGCTGTGTTGTCGATACGATTTATGATCAACAGGATACGTCGCTTTTTGAGGCGACAGAGTTGGAATAAGTTATTTATTGTGTAATAGTGAAATTAATTAAGTTATTAACGGATAAATTTAATGGCATTCACTCACTTATATAGCGTGTCTAAATCAATGGCCTTTGTCAGTGTGGCATTACTGGGCGCGGCATCGGTCAATGCAACCCCACAAGAAGATAAGCGCAGCGAGTTTGTAGATGTCGGTGCATTATTGCCAAATGCGATGCTCGATATTCGTTATTTTGGCCATCATAACTTTGTCGGCAAACCGATAGAGGGCTATAATGCCCCTAAGTGTTTATTGCACACCAGCGCTGCCAATGCGCTTAAAAAAGTGCAAAATGCGGCGCAAATTGAGGGACTTGGTCTAAAAATATTTGATTGTTACCGCCCACAACGCGCTGTTAATCATTTTGTGCGTTGGGTAAACGACCTAGAGGATACCCGCACAAAAGCTGAGTTTTATCCAAATTTAGGGAAAGACCAGCTGCTTGGCGACTATATTGCTGCTAAATCAGGCCACAGCCGTGGTTCAACTATCGACTTAACGTTGGTTGACTCTAAGGGGAAAGAGCTTGATATGGGGTCACCGTTTGATATGTTTGATACCCTTTCTAACACCGACGACTCACGAATTAGCCCCAGTCAAAAAGCAAATAGATATAAACTTAAACAGTTGATGACCGATGCAGGCTTTGCCCCGTATTCAATGGAATGGTGGCACTTTACTTATCAGCCTCAGGCATACCCAGCCACCTACTTTGATTTTGTGGTGGAATAGAAAAGCTCTAAATTATTAAAAACGCGGCATAAAACGTTGTGACAGGTCGGTGTGAAACTACGGGGTTAATCCCACATAGCCATTGCCTAGCGAAATGCCCCCACTTCGTGCCTTTATAAGCACAAAGTGGGGAGTCGCAACTGCTCTACTGAACAGTCGCTTTTAAACCACGGCGTTTTAATAGCGCTGAGGTATCAGGTTCTTGACCACGGAATGCTTTGAACGATTCCATAAGGTCACGTGAGTTACCAACTTCTAAAATTTCTTTACGGTATTTATCACCCATTTCGCGTGTTAAACCACCTTGCTCTTGTACATAAGCAAAGGCATCTGCCGCTAAGATTTCACTCCACATATATGCGTAGTAACCAGCTGAGTAGCCACCACCCATAGAGTGTGAGAAGAAGGCTGATTTATAACGAGGTGGAACAAATGGTACGTTCACGCCGTGTTTAGTCAGTGCTTCTTGTTCAAACTTCTCGATATCTTGCAGGGGAGCATCTGCACTTAGTGAGTGCCATTCCATATCTAACAGCGCTGCTGCAACATACTCAAGCGTATCGTAGCCTTGGTTAAAGCTGCGAGATTGAATTACTTTTTTCAGTAATTCATCAGGAATTGGCTCACCTGTTTTGTGGTGTTTTGCATAATTAGCGATAACTTCAGGGTACATTGCCCAGTCTTCTTCAAAGGTAGAAGGGAACTCTACGAAGTCACGCGATACCGACGTACCAGACAATGTTGGGTACTTCACGTTTGAGAACATGCCGTGTAGGCCATGACCTAATTCGTGGAAGATTGTCGTGGCTTCATCATAGCTGATAAGTGTTGGTTCGCCATTGGCACCTTTTTGAATGTTCATAACATTCACAACCACGGGTTTTTGCTCTTTTAAGCCAGACTGTTTCACGAACGAGCTCATCCATGCACCACCACGTTTACCTTCACGGGCAAAGTAATCAGCAAAGAAAATAGCTAAGCTCTTACCGTCTGCATCAAATAATTCGTACGCTTTCACATCTGGGTGATAAACGGGCAGATCGTTGCGTGGTTTGAAAGTAATACCGTATAAACGGTTCATTGTGTAAAACACGCCGTCTTCTAATACGCGGTTAAATTCAAAATATTCTTTAACAGCGTTTTCATCTAGGTTGTATTTATCTTTACGCACTTGCTCTGCGTAGAATAACCAGTCCCACGGTTGCAGCTTAAATTGCTCACCTGACTCATCAATTTTCGCTTGGATTGCTGCCGCTTCTGCGTTGACGTTTTGCATCAATGCCGGGATCATGCTGGCAAACATATCAAATACGGCTTCTGGTTTTTTCGCCATTTGCGACTCTAAACCAAACGCAGCCCAGCTGTCATAACCTAGTAATTTGGCTTTTTGAGCACGTAACTTAGCAAGTTCAGCAACAATTTCACGGTTGCTGTTTTCGCCTGAAAGAGCACGCTCTGCAGATGCACGCCATACTTTTTCACGCAGGTCACGATTTTTCAGTGTGGCTAAAATTGGTTGGCGTGTGGTGTTAGTGATTTTGATTAGGTACTTACCCGGGTGACCCGCTTCTGTGGCAGCATTAGCAAGCTGTTCAACTTGACCCGCAGGTAAGCCTTCAAGCTGTGTTTTGTCATCAACTAACACAACGTTGGTTTTAGTCAGTGCTAGTAGGTTTTGCGAGAACTGCGTGGTTAAGCTTGAATGCTTTGTATTGATATCACGGATTTGTTGTTTTTCTTCTGCGTTTAGTTTTGCACCTGCACGTACAAAGCGCTTGTAGTAAACATCAAGTAAGCGCTTTTCTTCGGCTGTTAGCGCTAAAGAATCCATTTGTTCATGTACGCTAGCAACTTTGTCGAACAGCGCTTTATTTAAGAAAATATTGTCGTTATGTGCAGCAAGCTTTGGAGCGAGTTCTTTTTGTATTTCACGACGAGCAGGGTTTGAATCACTGCCTGCTAGGTTATAAAAAATGCTGCGTGTGCGCGTTAATAATTCACCGCTTTTTTCAAGTGCAACAACGGTGTTAGCAAAGTCAGGCTTTGCTGTGTTGTTGATGATCGCTTGAACTTCTGCCATTTGCTCTGTCATGCCCTTATTGAAAGCAGGCATGAAGTGCTCATCTTTAATGGCGTTGAAATCAGGCGTTTCGTATTGTAGTTCGCTTTTCACAAACAGTGGGTTTGTTTGTTCAACAGCGCTTGCCGGTGCTGTTTGCTCTGTAGTGGTATTGTTTGCTGTTGTTTGTGGTTCAGAACAGGCCGTTAACAATAACGCTGAACTGATCGCTGTTGCGAGTAAGTGTTTCATTGTTTATCTCTTTTTTATTTCTAAAATTAAATTGCGCCGGTAATGCGAAAGCTTCGTTAATAGTTAGTCGCGGCGCAGTTATGCTCACTAGGAGCACAATGACTGTGTAACCAATAGACTGAGGATACTGTGGATGACGACGAATGACCCCATCCGTTGCGATAAGGTGATTATTGGCTGCGATAAGTGGTGAATCTACCCTAAACCCCGACTGTCTTTATTATATAAACAGACCAAAATCATATCGCCTTTTTGTCAATTTTAAAAGCAACCGTATTTTTTAGCCCCATTCTTAGTGATTAAATGGTATGTTATATTGTATCATTAATTATTCAATAAACAGTATTGGCATTTTATTTTTTAAGTCAGTCATTAGGAAAAGGCCATCAGGCTTTAAATTTTAGTCATTTATAAGAATCCATTATGTATTTACCCGATATAACCTCACACAGTAATAGCCATTTTCAATTTCCGTTAAAGTGGGTCGGTATGGAAAAAATAGCCTTACCTATCAAGCTTGAGTTGGCGGGATTAAATGTGGCGCTTAATGCGTTTGCCGATGTGTTTGTTAGCCTAGACAGCAATGCTAAAGGCATTCATATGTCGCGTTTGTATTTAATGCTTAATCAGATGTTGGCACAGCAAACATTAACTCAGCATCGATTGGCTGAGTGTATGAACCACATGCTTGCTTCTCAACAGGACTTAAGCCAAGGAGCAAAGCTGGTGCTGCATTTTGATTTACCGTTGTTAAAACCGGCATTGCTCAGTGATAACGCGGGGTATAACGCTTACCCCGTGGTGTTAACCATTACTCAGCAAGCGCACCTAACGGTTAAATTAAACGTCACGATTGCTTACAGTAGTACATGCCCGTGCTCAGCGGCGTTGTCGCGACAGCTTTTAAGTGAAGCGGTCGACACACATTTTAAAGAGGACAGCATCGATAAGCACGCATTGTTAGGCTGGCTTGCCAGTGAAGAAAGCTCGATTGCAACGCCGCATAGCCAGCGCTCTTATGCTTACATAGACGCCACCTTTGAGAGTGAACAATTGCCTGATCTTTCGCATTTTATACAAACATGTGAACACGCAATTGGTACTCCCGTGCAAACCGCGGTTAAGCGTGAAGATGAGCAAGCATTTGCAGCCCTTAATGCAGAAAACTTATTATTTTGTGAGGATGCAGCAAGGCGATTAAAGGCATGTTTAGAGGCAATGAATGGGCTTGCTGACTATCAGTTTAAAATTGAACATCAAGAAAGTTTGCATGCGCATAATGCCGTGGTTTACGAGGCTAAGTAGGCTTAAATGTTTACAAACTTTGACAATCGTAGTCGCAAATTATTGCTATTGTACAAAACAAGGTGAATGATACGACCGCTAAAAATGATTAACAAAATAATATAAAGGTATTCTATGCGTTTTAAATTTATTGCAGCTGCAGTGGGTCTCGCTGTGGCAAATGTTGCTGTTGCAGACGAAGGTATGTGGCAACCTCACCAATTGCCAGAACTTGAATCAATTTTGAAAGCGAAAGGTTTGAACATCGACGTACAGTCAATCTCAAAATTGACAGAGTTTCCAATGAATGCAGTTATCAGCCTTGGGGGGTGTACCGCTTCGTTTGTTTCACCTAAAGGGTTAGTGGTAACAAATCATCACTGTGCGTATGGCTCAATTCAGTACAACTCAACAACTGAGAACAACATTCTTGAAAACGGCTTTCTTGCTAAAAATCATGCCGAAGAAGTGCCTGCCGCACCAGGTTCACGCGTGTACGTGACTGAAGATGTCGTTGAAGTCACAGATAAAGTAAACCAAGGCACCGATACCCTAACAGGTAAAGCGCGTTTTGATGCCATTGAAGCAAACCGAAAAGCATTGGTAAGCGAGTGTGAGCAAGATGATAGCTACCGCTGTAATGTGTATACTTTTCATGGTGGCTTAGAGTATTACTTAATTAAGTCACTTGAAATTAAAGATGTGCGTTTAGCGTATGCCCCAGCCATGGGCGTGGGTAAATATGGCGGCGATATTGATAACTGGATGTGGCCGCGTCACACGGGTGACTTTTCATTCTACCGTGCTTATGTGGGCAAGGATGGCAAGCCCGCTGAGTTCTCTAAAGACAATGTTCCTTACCAAAGCGATGCGTTTTTAAAAGTCAGTGCCAAGGGCGTACAAGAGGGTGACTTTGTAATGGTAACGGGCTACCCAGGTAGCACTAACCGCTACCGTATTTCACCTGAGGTTGATTACGTGTTTAACACGGCTTATCCACTGGCACGCAAATACAATTCAAAATATGTTTCATTGATTGAAGAAAATGCCCCAGAGGGTTCCGCGGCGCGTATTGCTTACGAAAGCACAATCGCTGGCTATAACAATTACATTAAAAATTATGGCTCAATGATAGAGAGCTTTAATAAAGGTTCAATGTATACCCGCAAACAGCAATTCGAAAAAGATCTAGCAGCGTGGATTAATAAAGACAGTCAACGTAAAGCTAAATACGGCAGCGTGTTGGCAGATTTAACTGCGTTAGTCGATGAGTCGCAGCAGCATAATCAACGCGACCGCATGTTAGGGTATGTGCATCGTTCGCAAATGATGTCATCAGCGCGCATGCTGTATCGTTTAGCCTATGAAAAGCAAAAGCCAGACGCAGAACGTGAAAGCGGCTACCAAGAGCGTGATATTCCACGTATTAAATCTCGCCTAGAAAGCATGAGCCGCCGTTACGACGAAACGGTTGATAAAGCTATTTTACTGTACTTTATTGAGCAGTATGCAGCGCTACCAAGCGACGAGCGTGTTGCAGAAGTTGATAAAGCACTTGGTTTAAGCGCTGGTTTTGACAAGCAAAAGCAACAGGCTTTGCTTGATGATATGTATGCTAACTCAGTGCTAAGCGATGAAACAAAGCGTCTATGGATGACTGATTTAGACCTTGCACAATTAAAGCAAAGCAGCGATCCATTTATTCAATACGCACACGCTATTTTTAACGTGATGAAAGACATTGAAGATGCGAAAAAAGAGCTTGAAGGCAAGCAACAAGCTGCGCGCCCAGCTCTAATGGAAGCCATTATTGCTTACAACAAAGCGATGAACAAACCTGTTTATGCTGATGCTAACAGCACATTACGTGTGACGTATGGCACGGTAGGCGGCTATTCACCGCAGGATGGCTTAGTGGCAACCCCCTTTACATCTTTAGAAGGATTGCTTGCAAAGAACACCGGCGTTGAACCATTCAACTCTCCTGAAAAGCAAAATGAGTTGATTAAACAAAAGCTTTACGGCGACTACACGGGTGGCATGAATACGGTGCCCGTTAACTTTTTATCGAATGTTGATACCACAGGTGGTAACTCAGGTTCACCTACTTTAAACGGCAATGCCGAGCTGGTTGGTTTACTGTTTGACGGTGTGTACGAGAGTATTATTGGTGATTGGGATTACGATGCTAATCTAAATCGCTCTATCCATGTTGATTCACGCTACATGCTGTGGGTGATGGATAAGGTCGACAATGCCCAAAACTTATTAAAAGAAATGAGCATCGTTAAATAACACGGTTAAATAGCTTTATTATCTGAGCGATAAAATGCCAGTCCTTGCGACTGGCATTTTTGTTTTTAATGAACATAAACGCATTTCAATTCAAGGAAATAAAAATATTTTATAAAAATAAATATTTCTTAAGTTTTATTTAAGTTTCGCTCGATAAATTTTACACATAACCTATGTGGAGCGAACGATAATGCTGTCAGTTAAACACTCACAATATACGCAAGTAAACGATCCCACTTTTGTTTGTGTACGCGAAGGGGGACACGGCCGTGACCGTCTCGAGAATACTATTAAGCAAGGTTTTGCTGCTGCCTATAATGCGAAAATTACGCAATTTATGCCGTTACTTTGCGAGCTCAATATTGATGGTGAAGTGTGTACGCTAGGGCTTCGCTCTGCATCATATCCTTTGTTTATTGAACAGTACCTGCCAGCGCCTATTGAGCATTTCGTGAATGCCAAGCGTGAGCAGATTTTTGAGCTAGGTAATTTGTGCTCAACGCATCGAAAAGCCACCTTGGCGCATTTTGTGTTAATGAACGAAGCGCTTTATCAAGCAGGGGCAAGCCATTTAGTGTTTTGTGCCACTCGTAAAGTACGTGCTTTATTAAAAATGCTGGGTGTTCATTGCAATGAAATTGGTGTTGCGAATGCCTATGCACTTCAAGACCCTGCGAGTTGGGGCAGCTATTACGATAACCAACCGACCCTTTGTGTCGTTGACTTAAATGAAGCGCATCAATGCATCATAAACACCCCCGCTTTATTCAATATTAAACAACAGTGTTTGTTGTCATCGCTTGAGCTTGCTGTGTTTTTGGAGGCGCTATGAATTGGTTTGCACAGTTACCGCACCGCGATAGCGACGTTTTATTGATGTGCCAGCACCCTGATGGTGTGCGTTCTTTAACTAAGCATGGCTTTCTTGAAGAGGTCGCGCGTTTATTACCAACATTGGCTGAATTTTCAGGCCAAGGCGTTGCTTTCCAACTTGATAACACGCCTGCATGGTGTGTGCTTGAAGCCGCAATTACTGAACTTGAAAGAGTCGCAATTCCGCTTCCAACGTTTTTTACCGCACAGCAAATTGCGCTGAGTCTAGAAAATAGTGGGGCTAAGTTGTTCGTATGTGACCGTGTTTTCGAAGGCGAAAATGCAACATTAGTGGCCTTGGTTGACGTATGTAAACGCTACCCTTTATATGTATATCAGTTATCTGATACACAGCCGATTACATATTTCGAAAATACGCAAAAAATAACCTTTACGTCGGGCTCAACAGGTACGCCAAAAGGGGTGTGTTTATCGCTTGAAAGCCAAATCAAGGTAGCAACGTCACTTTATAAACGTATTGGTTTAGAAAAACCAAACCATCTGTGTCTTTTACCTTTACCTGTACTTCTTGAGAACTTAGCCGGTGTATATGCGCCTTTGTTAGCGGGTGGGAGTGTTAATGTAGTGCCATTGGGTGAACTTGGTTTTTCGGGTGCTCAGTTACGTGAACCGCAAAAACTCATTGCTGCAATAGAGCGCACTGAGCCTAATACCCTCATTTTAGTGCCAGAACTTCTCAGCTGCTTAGTGGCCTTTGCAAAGCAGGGATGGCAAGTCCCGACTAGCTTACAATTTATTGCTGTGGGGGGAGCTGTGGTGAGTAGCAAACTGATCAAGCAAGCCCGTGAATATGGCTTACCGGTTTATCAGGGTTATGGCTTATCTGAGTCTTCATCGGTGGTGAGCTTAAATACCCCAGCTGATGATGATATTGAAACGGCGGGGCGCGCGCTCAATCACATTCAATACAAAATTGAAAACAACCAACTGTTTATTAAAGGCTCATTATTTTTAGGTTACTTAGGGCAAGCGGCACATAAGAGCGATGATTGGTATGCAACAGGCGACTTGGTCGCTGAGCACGAGGGTCGCATAGTGGTCCAGGGACGCTTAAAAAACCAGCTAATCACGAGCGTTGGCCGCAATATCAGCGCTGAGTGGCCTGAGTCGTTATTACTTAGTCACAGTCATGTACAGCAAGCGGTCGTTGTTGGTGAAGGCCGCGCGTTTTTATCGGCGCTAATATTTGCCAACCCAGCAATGACTGATGATGAACTTGCCGCGCATGTTGCTGCCCAAAACGCGCAGCTGCCTGAGTACGCACACATCCTAAAATGGCACCGTTTGGCAGAGCCAATGAGCCACACACAAGGTTTATTAACGAGCAATAATCGCCCTAAGCGCGAGGTGATTAACTCATTTTTTGCTAGCGAGATTTCAGCATTCTATCAAGAGGCGACGAACATGAGTCAATTTTTCAATACATTACAAGCCGAAACACAAAAAGAGCGTGATTACCTATTAGCAGCACCAATCATTGGTCGTGTGTTTAAAGGTGAGGTAAACCTTGCAGAATATGCGTCGTTTTTATCGCAAGCGTATCACCATGTTAAGCACACCGTACCGCTTTTAATGGCGCTGGGTGCAAAGCTCAGCGATAAACAAGAGTGGCTACGTGAAGCCGTTGCAGAATACATCGAAGAAGAGTTGGGCCATCAAGAGTGGGTGTTAAACGATATTGCTGCCTGCGGTTTTGATAAAGAGCGGGTACGCAATTCGCGTCCGCAGTTTTCAACAGAGCTGATGGTGTCATACGCGTACGATTTAATAAATCGTGGTAATCCAGTGGCATTTTTTGGCATGGTGCATGTGCTCGAAGGCACTTCAATTGCCTTGGCAGATAACGCAGCAGGGCAAATTCGTGACGTCATTGGTTTACCTAAAAAGGCGTTTACTTACCTTACGTCACACGGTGCACTTGATATTGAACATGTGAAGTTCTTCGAAAGTTTAATGAATCAAATCGATAACGAAGACGATCAACACGCCATTATCCACGCTGCTAAATGCTTTTATAAACTTTACGGCAATATTTTCCGTGATCTTGATACCGAGCCTTTCTTTCGTGAGTCAGATTTGGAGCAAAGCGCATGAGTAGCCCCGTTTGTGTACTAACCGGTGCAACGGGGGGCATTGGTCGTGCTATTGCGCTTCGTCTTGCAAAAGAAGGCTGGCGTGTGGTGTTGGTAGGGCGCAACATTAAGCAACTTGCTGCACTGCAATTAGAATGTGGCAACGACGCTGAATATTTTCAGGCCGACCTACATAACAGTGAATCGCGCGATGAGCTCGCTAAATTTGCGAAGCAAATAGGGGGGGCAAGTTTACTTATAAACAATGCGGGTGTGAACGTTATGCAAGGCTTTAGTGAAATGAGTGAGCAGCAAATAGATCATCTATTGAATATTAATCTCACTGTACCGATTAAATTATGCCAGCTGTTTTTGCCCCAAATTACTCGCAATAAAGGCACCATCGTCAACATAGGTTCGTCGTTTGGAAGTATCGGGTATCCGTATCAAACGGTGTACTGTGCCAGTAAATTTGGCCTGCGAGGTATGACAGAAGCACTTGCTAGAGAGCTGAGCCACAGCGAGGTTAAGGTGTTGTATTTAGCACCTCGTGCAACCGACACCGCCATTAACTCGCCACAAGTACGCGCAATGAATAAAGAACTTGGTAACACGATGGATCCGCCAGAAAAAGTAGCTGATGCATTGGTTGAGTTAATTAAATCAAAAAAACGTCGCCGCTTTATCGGCTTCCCTGAAACATTATTTGCCCGTATTAACGGTGCATTTCCATCACTAGTTGATAACGCAATTGCAAAACAACTTCCTAAAATAAAAAGTTTTTTTGCGAACTAAATTGATTAAGGTGAACGATTATGACTAAACTAAATTTAAAAGCCCTGATGATGTTAGGCGTTATTATGGCAGCCCCAGCAAAAGCCGACTTTAATAGTGATTTAAGCTCGGTGCAAAAGCAGTGGGCAGTGGTTAATTACGAATTAGTTGATGATGCACAGTTAAATGCGTTTGAAAAGCTGGCCAGTGAAACGGCTGAATTTACAAAAGCAAATGACGCACAAGCGGCAAGCCATATTTGGTACGGCATTGTGTTATCGAGCTATGCAGGTGCAAAAGGCGGGCTAGGGGCGTTAGGTCTGGCTAAAGATGCTAAGGCGCAATTTGAAAAAGCACTCAAACTTGACCCAAATGCACTTGATGGCTCGGCATACACAAGCCTAGCAACCTT
Organism: Pseudoalteromonas sp. MT33b; assembly: GCF_014117385.1. Lineage (NCBI taxonomy): Bacteria > Pseudomonadati > Pseudomonadota > Gammaproteobacteria > Alteromonadales > Pseudoalteromonadaceae > Pseudoalteromonas > Pseudoalteromonas sp. MT33b. Next base: position 214,431 of record NZ_CP059832.1, read on the forward strand.
ATACGGAAAAGTACCCGGTTGGCCCATCGGTTTTGGTGACGATGATGAAGCGAAAAAACTATTTAAACAGGCGCTTGAGCTAAATCCTCGTGGCATCGACAGCAACTATTTATATGCCGCGTTTTTATATGATGAGCATAAATACAAATCAGCGAAAGAATTTTTACTGGTTGCTCAGCAAGCGCCTGCGCGCCCTGATAGAGTAAAAGCAGATCTTTATCGCCAACAAGAAATCACGCAATTATTGGCGAAGGTCGAGAAAAAATTAAAGAGATAACTCATGCATTTATTGCTCGTTGAAGACGACCATTTAGTCGCAGAAGGCCTGTGTCGTTCTTTACGTCAACAAGGTTATAGTGTTGAACACAGTGCGACCGTTAAGTCTGCGATGCAATGGTTGCAAAGCGATGAAATTGAACTGGTAGTTCTTGATTTAGGGCTACCAGATGGTGATGGCATCGATATTCTAAAGCACATAAAAAAGAATCGTAAACAGCTTCCTGTGGTGATTTTAACAGCCCGTGGCAGCATTGATGATAAAGTGATGGGGCTTGATTTAGGTGCTGATGATTATTTGGCTAAACCGTTTGATCCAGCCGAGTTATTTGCTCGCCTTAGAGTGGCAAGCCGGCGTTTAACGCAAGCGCAAACGAGTATACTGCAAGTGGGCGACGTCGCAATGGATACCGCAGCTTTTACCGTGCGTTATCAAGGCGAGCCTGTCAATTTACCCCGCAAAGAGTTTATGTTGCTTAAAGCCTTGTTAGAAAACCAAGGTCGGGTGCAGTCCAAACAGCAGTTAGAAAGTAAACTCTACGAATGGGGTGAAGAAGTAGGTTCAAACACCATCGAAGTGCACATTCATCATTTGCGTAAAAAATTCCCTAAGGAATTTATTAAAACCCTGCGTGGTATCGGCTATGTGGTGGGTAAACGCTAGTGTCAATTCGTAAGCGACTCACCTTATTAATACTCTCAATGGTGATTTTGACCTGCTTTTTGGCTTTCACCAAAGGTTACCGCGAAAGTATGAATCAGGCTGAAGCATTACTCGATAATGAGTTGGTGACGCTTGCACATGTGCTAATTGAACAACCGCTAAGCAAAGAAACACCCACATATAGCACTGATTTGCCCCAGCTGTTGTTTCAGGTTTGGGTTGATGACAAAGTGGTCTCAAGTTCAACGTCATTGCACAATAACCCTATTAATCAAAGCCAATGGCAGCCAGGTTTTAGTGTCGAAAACTTAGCGGGGCAACGGGTCAAGGTTTACCGTTTAAGCGAAGCTAATAAGCGGGTATTAATTGCAGAGCCGTTAAGTAAGCGCGTAGCGCTCACCGAAACCGTTATTCTGTCAGCAATGACCCCATTGCTGTGGAGTGTGCCCATTTTGGCTGTTCTAATTAGTGTCTTTGTAAAACAAGGGCTTGCACCGCTAACACGTCTTTCTAATCAGCTTCAGCATCGCCAAGCAAATGACTTTACCGCAATACCTTGGCAAACCCCAGAGCAAGAAATTAAACCGGTTATTAACCGCTTAAACGACTTGTTTAAGCGTGTTGAGAGTGCCTATTTACGGGAGCGTTTTTTTGCTTCAGATGCAGCCCATGAACTGCGAACTCCACTCAGTAGTTTAAAAATCAATGTACATAATTTACTTGCCCAAGGGGGTGATAATATTGAACTTGATGCGATGGAAAAAGGGCTCGATAAACTCAGTAACATTGTTGAGCAAATGTTGATTTTAGGGCGAACTTACCCCGAGCAATGGCAGGCGCAATTTAGCCCCATTTCAGTGCTAGAAATTAGCCAGCAAGTGGTGTCGCAACTTTATGACCGTATTGATGAAAAAGAGCACACAATTAGCATAGAAGGAGATGATTTTATCATCGACGGAGACGAATTTACGCTCGTCACTTTATTTGGCAACTTACTCAGTAACGCCATAAAATACACCCCCGCTCAGGGAGAACTGAGCATTACCCTGAAAACCGACAATAGTCGGTATATCTGGCAAATTGATGATTCAGGCCCCGGTATTGATGAAGCCCAAAAACAGCGTATTTTTAACCGTTTTTATCGGGTGGGCGGCGATAAACACCCATCAGGAGAGCAAGGGGCAGGGCTTGGTATGGCGATTGTTGAACACATTGTATCGATTTATAACGCTGATATTGCGCTTGCCGATAGTCACTTAGGTGGCTTACGTGTGAGCGTGTCCTTTATACAAGGAGACAGGAGTGAATAAATGGATTTTTGCGTTCACTATGATGTTGTGCCTGCCTTCTTGGCTCGCTTATGGCAAAGAGTACACACTCATATTAAAAGATCATTTATTTTATCCCGCCGAAATTAAAGTGCCGGCAAACAAAAAACTACGTTTACTGATCGACAATCAAGATAACACCCCAGAAGAGTTCGATAGTTTTGATCTAAACCGCGAAAAAGTACTTTACCCAGGCCGCACAAGCGTTATTTATATTGGCCCGCTAAGCCCCGGCCGCTACGATTTTTTCGGTGAATTTTCGCCTAATACTGCACGCGGCACCGTGATTGCGACGGAGGATAAAAATGCTGATAACTAGTTTATTAATGAGCATAAATCAGTTGTTGCCAGTGGTAATTTTAGCCGTTTTATTAAGTTTGATTGTGCCCCTTAGCCAACGACAAGTACTGATACACAGCATGGTAGGTATTGCGGTTAGTTTACTGTTTGTTCAAGCTGCGGCGTGGGTCAGTCAGCTGTTTCAGCACCGAGGTTTAGAGTTTATTCAAATGCTACTGTGTGTGGTGATATTTGTTGCCGCGTTACTAAGCTGTCGGCACAGTAAAATGGCAGCAGCAGTGGCATTAGTAGCGACTATGGCGTTGTATTTAAGTCACTACATGATTTATTTGGTGAGCTTTTGGCACAGTAAAGACGCGGCCGAACCACTACTATTAGGGACCTTTTTAGGGGGCGGTATTTGCATTAGCTTTGGCGTGCTGTTGTTTTTTTTACTCGAGAGCATTGTCAGGCATGCAGGATACCAGCCATTAATAGTGTTATTGGCATTAAATGCGACGGCGAAATTACTCATATTGCTTGATTTAGCGAGTCAAATCGACGTACTCGATATAACATCAAACTATTTAGACTGGCGCGGGTTTGTGGTTGAAAACTCCGAGCTGGGTCGGGTGTTAAAAGCGTTGTTAGGCTACGAAGCAACGCCCAGTAAAACGGCGCTATGGGTTTATGCAATTGCCACAATTGTATTTTTAGTCCTCGCCCGTGTTTTAAACGTTAAACACACTAAGGAGCCTGTATGCGGTTCTTAATTATTAGCTTTAGTTGCTTGTTATTGGCAAGTATGGCGCATGTTGCGCACGCCGATGGCATGGTGGTTGATAAAGTATATCACCCCTATGTTATGCCGTTTGAGCGTGAGGTTGAATGGCGGCTCGTTTCAAGGCAAACCGACCAAGGCAACGTACTTGCTCAGCGTGCAGGTTTTGGCGGAGCCATTAACGATACCATGAGCCTTGAGGGGTATATGGTTGGCGAAAGAGACGATAATGGCGATTTCGGTTTAGCGTCTTATGAGGTTGAACTGCGCTGGCAGCTTGTTGAGCAAGGGCGGTTATGGGCTGACTGGGGCGCCTTATTCGAGCTTGAAAAACAACATACAATTGATGCTTACGAGGCCACGACAGGCTTTTTATGGGAAAAAGAATTTGGTCGTACAAGCTTAACCATGAATGCATTTTTAGTGTACGAGTGGGGCGCAGACATAGAAAGTGAATGGGAAACCGAGTTCCGCTTACAATACCGTTATCGTTATCGCGCTGAGTTTCAGCCATCGATAGAGGTGTATTCGGGTGAAGACTTTTTTGGTGTAGGACCTGGTTTTATCGGTTTGCACCGCTTTAGCCCTAAACACCAGCTTAAATGGGAAGCCGGCTTTATAAGTGAATTAAGTCAATCGGGTAAAGACCACAGCTTTCGTTTAGCGCTTGAATTTGAATTTTAATTGTCGATAGTGTTTGACTTATCGCTTTAACTCTATATAGTGGGCGTCAGCTAGAAAGAAAGCGTGTAATTAATAAATCTTTATTTCGTTGTTGTATAAGTAATACTTGTAGTACCGTCCTGAAGTTTTTAAGTACCATCTCATTTTTTGCTACACCCGCCCACATGGGCATTTTTAATTTTTTAATATCAGGAATAATACTATGTCTAACATCGTATCAGGTACAGTTAAGTGGTTTAACGAGTCTAAAGGTTTTGGTTTCATCGAGCAAGAAAATGGCCCAGACGTGTTTGCACACTTCAGCGCTATCAAAAGCGACGGTTTCAAAACTTTAGCTGAAGGCCAACGTGTAGAGTTCACTCTTTCACAAGGTCAAAAAGGTCCTCAAGCGGATAACATCACTCCGTTATAATTTTTACTGAAAAGTAAAAGTTAAAAAGAAGCAAGCTACGGCTTGCTTTTTTAATGCCTAAAAATTGACTGGCATGATGAATATTCCTATATTTAATGCAGTAATTTTATCTGAGTGCATTAGCTATTTTAAAATATTTAATATTAGTATGCCTATGTTTTGCCCCTGTCGCGTTAGCAAAACAAACGCTCACGATCTACACTGAGCAGTTTCCGCCATATAACTTTTCTAATAAAGGGCACTTAGAAGGCATTAATCTCGAGTTTGTAAGTGCAATGTGCATTGATGCAGGCATTGAGTGTCACTTCGAACTGTTACCCTGGGCAAGATCCTACCATTTAGCACAGCAGCATCCTATGTCTGGGCTTATATCAGCTGCGCGTATTAGCGAGCGTGAAGCATTGTTTAAGTGGGTTGGGCCATTGGCATCATCGCGTAATTACTTTTACCGCTTAAAATCGAATACCCATGTTAATCCCCGTGACTTATCAGAAGTGAAAGACTACACCTTAGGTGTTGTACGAGATGGCATTTACGAAAAATTTGTCGAAAGTATTGGCTTCGAAAATAATAAAAACTTACTCAAATTCGGCCATCATTATGAGTGCATCAACCTCTTTTTCAAAAATAAACTCGACTTAATAATTGGCTCTGAGTTGTCATTTCATTACCAGCTTACGCAATATGGTTATGTTGGAAAAGAAGTGGTAAAACTTATTGAGTTGCCACTAAATGAAACCGTGGGTAACTTTTTGGCGCTTAACAAAAACATGCCTCAAGAGTTTGTTGAGCGTTTGCAAGCGAGCTACAACAAGTTAAGTCGCCAAGGGCTACTTGATAAATATATTGCTAAGTACGCCCCACCCAATAATTAATGTTGTTTGTTAAGCATCATTATTTCTTTATACCGTTGTGTTTTTGATACTTCATTGAATGCGGCTTTTATGGCCATTATGTAGCGTGGGTTGGTGTGTTTATTGGCAGCTAAATAGCCATTTATGCTTAAAAAATCGATAGCATGAACAAAGGTAAAACGTGACTCATCCTGTGCCAGTTGATCGGCCATCGCATTAAGATAGTTTTTATCATCGATAATTAAATCAACTTTACCCGAAATTAATAACTGATACGACTTTGTAATATCCGTCGTATAGACCAGAATATAGTCACGCTCGGTCAATTGCTTCGCAGCAAGATCATCACGTTGTACCGCTATTTTATAGCGTTTTGCTTGTTCGTTTGAGCTGATTTTAATGTCTTTACGGGAGGTCAGTTTAACAAATCCCATATGGTACGTCGCTACTTCACCAATCCATTCAAATTGATTTAATCGCTCAGGCGTTTTTGCAATGCTGTAAATAAAGGTATTAGGTTTTTTTTGCGCCATATTAAAGGCACGTGCCCAAGGGTAAAGTTCAATATTTGCTTGCAAGTCAGCTTTGTCAAAAATAGCTTTCACTAACTCAGTGCTTACGCCCGTAACCTGATTATTGATGAGCGTTTGATTAGGAGGAGAGAGCTCAGTCACGACCGTGAGTGATGGTGCGGCGAATACAGACCAACTCATACATAAGAATAAAGATATAAGTAGAGAAGATTTCATTTATGTACTTAAAAAGACTTAGTAAATAAATATTAGCACATAAAAACGATAAAAGGGCCTTTCGGCCCTTGGTGAAGTATCGTTCAAGTCAGATAGACCTTTAACCCCTTAAAGTCCTATCCTATTGTTTTGCAACTACGGCTCATCTCATTAAGTTTCTAAGCTAGCGAGAGGAAAAAACCTGCAATTGCTGCGCTCATTAGGTTAGCCATAGATCCTGCTAACACTGCTCTGAGCCCTAAGCGTGCGATATCCTTTCGCCGACCAGGCGCCATACCGCCTAATCCACCTAGTAAAATTGCTATCGATGATAAGTTAGCAAACCCACATAACGCGAATGTGACAATCGCTTGTGTGTGCGCACTTAACGTATCGCGATAATTTATAAAGTCGAGGTAAGCAACGAATTCGTTAACTACAACCTTTTGACCTATAAAACTGCCTGCGATTACAGCTTCGCTCCACGGTACACCTAATAACCAGGCAACTGGGGCAAATACATAACCTAAAATTTCTTGTAGCGTTAATGTTGGGTGATCAAACCAACCACCAATACCGCCTAATAAACCATTTAGAAGTGCAATAAGCGCCACAAAAGCAAGTAACATTGCACCCACATTGAGCGCTAAATGCATCCCGTTTGCGGCACCTGACGCCGCAGCATCGATGACATTAACGGGCTTTTCTTCTTGCACGTCTAAATCGGCTAAATCTTCTTTAGGGGTCTCAGTCTCTGGCACAATCATTTTTGCCATTAAGAAACCACCCGGTGCAGCCATAAAGCTGGCCGCAATTAAGTATTTGAGCTCTACACCAATTGTCACATAACCCGCCATAACAGAACCTGCTACGGTTGCTAGGCCACCCACCATTACTGCAAACAGTTCTGACTTAGTCATACTGGCAATAAACGGTTTAACAATCAGTGGTGCCTCTGTTTGGCCAACGAAAATATTGGCGGTTGCAGAAAGCGATTCTGGACGCGAGGTTTTCAATAGTTTTTGTAAACCACCGCCAAGAATTTTAATTATCCAATCCATCACCCCTATGTGGTACAACACAGCGACCAGCGCTGAGAAGAACACAATAACGGGCAATACTTGAATCGCAAAAATAAACCCTAAGGTATCTTGCGATGCGAGTGAGCCAAATAAAAAGCTGATCCCGTCATTTGCATAGCCAATGACTGAAGAAACGGCTTTAGACATACTTGCCAGTACGTTTTTACCCACCTCAAAGAACAAGACAAAGCCACCAATTAATACTTGTAGCAAGAAGGCAATGCCGACTGTTCTTAAATTTATTGCTTTACGGTTTGTTGATGCCGCAAATGCAATGGCTAGTAGCACAACAATGCCTACTAAGCTCATAAATGTTGTCATACTGACTGTTTCCCGTTGTTATTGTTGCAGTAAATATTTTATTTTACTTTTAATTATATCAATCGCAACGCGATTCATACCGCCGCGTGTGACCACTAAATCAGCCTTGTGCTTTGATGGCTCAATAAACTGATAAAACATAGGTCGCACTGTCGCTTGATATTGTTCAACAACGGACTGTAATGTTCTGCCACGCTGCTCCATATCTCGTTGCATACGGCGCATAAGGCAGATATCTAACGGTGTATCAATGAACACCTTAATATCAAATTCTTTTCGAAGTGCCGGATCACTCAATAATAAAATACCTTCGACTATGAGCACTTTTGCAGGTGCAACACGACGTGTTTCATCACTGCGTGTATGCATTGCATAATCGTAAGTAGGTACTTCTACAGAGTTACCAGCGCGTAATTGAAGCAAGTGCTCATGTAAAAGTTCATGCTCGAAAGCATCAGGATGGTCGTAATTAGTTTGCGTTCGATGGTCGAACGGTAAATGCGACTGGTCCTTGTAATAAGCATCTTCTTCGATCACTGCGATCGCGCCCGGTTCAAGCTCACTGACTAATTCGTTATAAATTGTCTTGCTAAAAAGAGACTTGCCCGACGCAGATGCGCCAGCAATAGCTATAATTGTTCGTGTCACTAAAGTTCTCGCCCACACAGAAGGAAACATTGTTAGGTAGATCACAATAGCAAAAAAGACACGATTAATCTCTTTTGCTTCGCTTAAGGACGCAAATTTATAATGTTTCCGTTTAATGAAACAGGACTTATGTCCTGTACCAAAAATTCAAAGAGCATATAAAGTATTCACACATTGATAACGAGGTACCCATGGCAAGAGCAATCATCTTAATGGCAGATAGCCTAGGAATTGGCGCAGCACCTGACGCAGAGAAGTTTGGTGATGTAGGCGCGAATACCTTTGCTCATCTATTGAAAGCCTATGCAGACGAAACGGGTGAGCATTTAGCGTTGCCTAATTTAACGCGTTTAGGGTTAGCCGATGCATGTGAAGCTGCAGGTAAAGAGCCTTGTTTAGTCAGTGACCGTCAAGCGCCAACAGGTGCGTGGGGTTATGCTAAAGAGTTATCAAGCGGTAAAGATACACCGTCTGGCCATTGGGAAATGGCGGGCGTTCCTGTGTTATTTGATTGGGGTTATTTCCCTAATACACAGCCGTGTTTTCCGCAAGAATTTGTTGACGAGCTAATTGCTCGTTCGGGTATTCCTGGCATTTTAGGTAACTGTTATGCCTCAGGAACCACCATTTTAGAACAACTGGGTGAAGAGCATATGAAAACCGGCATGCCGATTTGCTACACCTCAGTTGATAGCGTGTTTCAAATAGCCGCGCACGAAGAATCATTTGGACTGGAGAAACTTTATCAGGTTTGCGAAATCGCACGGGCGCTGCTTGATGAAATGAACATAGGAAGAGTGATTGCGCGGCCATTTTTGGGTTCTAACCGCGATGATTTTGCCCGCACAGGTAATCGTCGTGATTATTCAGTGTTACCACCGTCGCCAACCTTGCTTGATAAATTATCGCAAGACGGCGGTGAAGTGATCAGTATTGGTAAAATTGCCGATATCTATGCACACCAAGGCATTACCCAAAAACACAAAGCGCCGGGCCTGATGAACCTACTTGAGAAAACCTCAGAGGTGATAGCATCGGCTCCGGACCATAGTTTGATTTTTACAAACCTAGTTGATTTTGATGAAAAGTACGGTCATCGCCGTAATGCAGTGGGTTATGCCACAGCATTAAAAGAGTTTGATGATTACTTACCGACTATTTTAAATCAGCTACAGAGTGATGATGTACTTATCATTACCGCTGATCACGGTTGTGATCCAACCGCAGCGGGTACTGACCACACACGTGAATATGTGCCAGTACTTGCCTACCAACCGGGAATGACAAACACCCCGCTTGGTGAAAGAGCTAGCTTTGCAGACATAGGTCAAACCCTTGCCCAGTGGTTTAATCTGCCTGCACTTGAATACGGTGATGGCTTTAAAGATGAGCTATTAGCGAACAAAAAAGGAAACCAATAATGAGTACTCCTCATATCAGTGCCAATGTAGGCGAATTTGCAGAAACGGTATTAATGCCGGGTGATCCACTGCGCGCACAGTACATTGCTGAAAACTTTTTAGATGACGCAAAACAAGTAACAGGCGTTCGTAATATGTATGGCTTTACCGGTACCTACAAAGGTAAGCCAGTGAGTATTATGGGTTCTGGGATGGGTATTCCATCGATGTCAATTTATGCCCGTGAATTGATTGTTAGTTATGGCGTTAAAAATCTAATTCGAATTGGTACCTGTGGCGGTATTGGTAGCGATATTAAAATTCGCGACGTTATCTTTGCACAAGGTGCAAGCACTGACTCAAACGTAAATCGTGCACGTGTGCGTGGTTACGATTTTGCCGCTATTGCTGATTTTGGTTTACTACTTAATGGCGTAAACGCTGCGAAAGAGCTAGGTATCGAAGCAAAAGTAGGTAATGTATTCACAACAGATACATTCTACCAAGCAGATAACACATTCTATCAAGAGCTCGACAAACTAGGCGTACTCGCCGTTGATATGGAAACAGCAGGCATGTACGGCGTAGCAGCCGAGTATGGCGCAAAAGCTATGGCACTATTTACCGTAAGTGATCACGTGATCACCGGAGAAGCAACGCCGAGTGAAGAGCGTCAAAGCACCTTTAACGAAATGGTTAAAATTGCTTTAGAATCAATTTAATTACATTAAAAAAGTTCCTTGGTAACGTATTCACTGAAATTTGGAGACACGCCCAAAGTGAAGTGAGACTAACCTCAAAGCCGCATTTATGCGGCTTTTTTTATGCGTGTGTAATGTATTAATTTAAAAGGGATAGCCAGCAAATAATCAACAAAAACTAGTCAGCTGCGAAACGGTCGTAGCGAGTTTGCCTAGCCTATTAACGTGTATTATCTTTTTCGTATCGCGTATTTTAAAACTTCTTACTATGCCCATTGACACCACTACCAATTCTTGCCACCTTTAATAAAGGAACATAACTCGAGGATGCGTATGTCTAATTGGATTGAAGCGAAGGTTAAAGACGTAAAATGGTGGACCGACTCGCTATTTAGCCTAATAGTGAATGCAGATGTCGAGCCATTTACAGCGGGCCAGTTTACTAAATTAGCGATGCAAGTGGGTGATAAACGGGTAGCACGCGCTTATTCGTATGTGAATGCACCAGACAACCCTGATCTTGAGTTTTATTTAATAAATGTTGAAGACGGTCAACTGTCTCAGCAGTTAGCGCAATTAAAACCGGGGGATTCGGTGACCATTGAACGCCGCGCTACGGGCTTTTTTACACTGGACGAAGTACCGAGTAGCGAGCAACTGTATATGCTTAGTACAGGCACCGCGCTTGGGCCATTTATTTCAATTTTAGAGCAAGGCGATGTGTGGCAAAAGTTTGAGCACGTGCATTTAGTGCATGGTGTGCGTTTAAACGAAGACCTAAGCTATCAACAGCGTATTGCCGCCTTGCAAAAGCAAAACCCTAATCTTCACTATTCGCCCGTAGTCAGCAGGGAGTCAGCATCAGTCGGGTTTAATGGCCGGATCACTGACGTTATAAAAGATCATCGTTTATTTGAGGTCACTGGCAAACACGTTAATCCAGACACGGCTCAATTTATGATTTGCGGTAACCCCGAAATGGTAAAAGACACCACGGCAATTTTGTTAGAGCTTGGCTTTAGTCGCAACCGTCGCCGCGAGCCTGGGCAGATAACCGTTGAGCAGTATTGGTAAAAGACTATGCCTAACAGCGAGAATTTGCTACTTTAGCGCCTCAAATCAGGAATGATGCATTTAGGAAAAGTATGAAACCGTTATTTTTTGCAATTAGTTTATTATTCACATGGCAGTCTATTGCAAGTGACGAAACTGCCCAAAAAGCCGAGCCACAAACAAAAGCTGAACAAGAAACGAAAAGCGAGCAAAAAACAGAAAAATCAGTGCCAGCCATAGAATTTATTGAAGGCAACACAACAGCAACCCACACAGACACCCGCGCCTTAAAGACAGACCAACAAACGACAACAGAGCAAGCCGTTAATAACCCGCAAGAGCCTGTAACAACAGAAACAGCGCAACCTAAAGTCGTTGCTGAAGAACAAAAAGCAGCAGCTCAGGTTGATGACAGCAAAGTGCTTGGTACACAAACGCCAGTACCAGCAGAAAAACCAAAAACAGCACAAGCAAAGCAAGAAGCTGTCGCAGAGGCCGAAAAAGCAGTTAACCAAGCTAAAGAAGCGTTAACGGCTAAACAGCAAGAGAAAGCGCGTCAATCTCGCGAGTCTATGGCGGTTATTGAACAAGTGATAGCGGCTTATAATGCGCGTAATATTGAAGCATTTATTAAAATGTACGATGAGAATGTTGAGTTTTATGCGTTTCCTAATGAGTTAATGTTCACAGGCAAGGAAAAACTGATTGCGCGTTACGGCATTATGTTTAAAAAATTGAAGTGTATTAAGTCATCGCCTATAAAACGCATTGTGCTTGGCAACATTGTTATTGATCACGAGTTATCAGAAACTTGCTCACAAGACCCCAATGTAGTGGATAAACGTTCTGAGTTTGTGACCAGTTACCAAATTGAGAATGGCAAAATAACCAAGGTGTTATTCTTCCGTTAAGTAAAAAAGAGCAGCTGAGCTGCTCTTTTTTGTTGAATGGTAGGCGTAAAATTTATTTAGTATAAAAGTGAATCGCGCTGCTCGAACCTAGCTGCTCGAACCTCGTTGCTCGAACCTCGAACCTGCTTAAGCCGTTTCATTTAATAACGAATTAAAGCTTTCGTTATCGTGTAAGCTTGCAAATGCACTTTCGTGTAATAACTCATTACGCAAGTTTGGCGAGTACTCAAGGGCCATACGAATATCAGCCATCGCATCAGCATGTTTGTGTAACAGCGCGTAAGCACAGGCACGTTGCCAATAGGCATAACCATAGTCACTGTCCATTTCGAGCGCTTGATTACACAATTCAATCGCTTCACCTGTTTGATTAATTTCTAATAGTGCATCGGCTTTATACGCGATTGCTTCTACATCTTCTGGTTTACGTTTTAAAATCTCATCAAAAATTTCAATCTTGTTAGCTACATCACTTTCTAAATTCGCACGCATCCACAGAGAGTGTACTTCGTTGGTGATCGAGATTTTTTTCTGGTTCGTTAATATTTCTTCAGAGCGCTCTCGTAGCTTTTCTTCTAGTACTTTTAAGCGTTCTTCGTATTCTTTAGTAATTGCACTCACTCGTGTATTTACAATGTCTTCTACTTTATTTTTTACATCGCGTAATGAGTTCCAACCAACTAACACTAAAATAGATGCCGTAATAGTAATAATGAAAAACACATTGTTAATGGTGTCGGTGGTATAAGTTAATGCACGGTCGGCAGTATCTAACTGGGTATGAGTAACTTGTTTTGTTACATCTTCACGCAGCTTTTGTTGATCTTGGCGTACCGCTTTAAGCTCATCAAGAATATAGCGCTCTAACAAAGGCTTATACATAGGCTCTTGCAGTTTATCGAGTGCCTGTTGTTGCTCTGCTTCGGTTAAGGCAGGGCTGTTTTCTTGTGCTGTTTGAGCCTTGGCAAAGTGACTAAAGCTCATTAAAAAGGTGAATAAAATTAAGGTATAACGCATGACATATTCATTGTTTAGTGAATTCTAAAGTAACTTTAACATGCGAGGCCTGTGTGGACTAGGCAAAAAAAAACCAGCTCAAAATAGAGCTGGTCAAACTGCTTAAACAACATAACGTTGTAGGGGGTATCAACAGGAGTTAGGTACAATATAGCCACTTTAATCTGAACAACTACTTAATACTAAAAGAGTTTCTAAAAAGTAATTTTTGATATCTCAGATTTTCTATGTTCGTCTAGACTTAAGGTGTCCTGCAACTAAAAGGTGAGTGTAATGCGCCAACAACTAGTCCAACTGCTTTACGGCGTATCAATGTCTTCGGATCTTGATAGTGGTAATGTTGAATTAGCTGAACGCTTAATTCTAAATGCTGTACTTGATGGCCTTGAAATTGGTCGGGCAGGAATATGGTTACTAAATAAAGAAAACACCGCGATTGAATGTCGTTTGCTACTCGACAGAGAAAACGGCAAAGAGATCCAAATGATCGTATTGCCTCGTGATGCTTATCCTGCTTATTTTAAAGCCCTCGATACCCAGCGCACGATTACCGCTGTTGATGCTCACACAGACCCTGCAACATCGGAATTTAGCGAAAGTTACCTTGCTCCCCTCAATATTGGTGCGATGCTTGACGCTCCCATTCGTTATAAAGGCAAAATGATAGGTATTTTTTGCTGTGAACACATTGGCGGACAACGCCAATGGACAGAAGATGAGTGTTCATTTATCGGGGCATTAGCCGATTTATATGGGCGTGCGCTATCGGCGCAAGAAAATGAACGCATCAACGCTGAACTAGAGCGCTCAAATCAACTATTAGAGCAACGGGTTGCAGAACGAACTCGTACACTCGAAAAAACCTTAACAGAGCTTACAGACACCCAAGAAAAACTCATAGAATCCGAAAAAATGGCATCGCTAGGTAATCTTGTTGCCGGCATTGCGCATGAGGTTAATACGCCTATTGGCATCGCCGTCACGGCAAATAGCTCTGCAAAAGATAAACTCACCGAACTCGATAAGCTTGTCCAGTCAAACACCTTAACAAAGGCTGCGCTTATTGATGGTATGAACCATTTAAATGAATGCTTTAAAATATCTTTCACTAACCTTGAGCGCGCTGCAAAGCTGATTAGTGACTTTAAACAGACCGCCGTTGATCAGTCTTCACTTAACTTACTTGAAACAAACATTAAGCATTACCTCGAAAACATAGTGCACAGTTTAATGCCGCTGACCCGCGGTCATAACGTTACAGTGACCATAAAGTGCGACGATGATCTTAATCTGATCACCGTGCCCGGGGCTTTAAGTCAAATAATATTAAACTTGGTGAATAATAGTTGTGTGCATGGGTTTACGGGCCGTCAGCAAAATCACATTGATATAGTAGTGACCGTTAACCACGAAAACGACACATACACACTGTGCTATAAAGATAACGGTCACGGCATGAGCGCAGAGGTAATACATAAAGTGTTTGAACCCTTTTTCACCACCAAACGTGGTACAGGAGGCAGTGGGCTTGGTATGTCAATTGTTTATAACCTTGCAACCCAAGCATTGCAAGGCGAAGTAAGTATAGCGAGCGAGCTAGATCAAGGTGTTGCTGTAACCTTTAAATTACCGATGAAAATAGCCTAACTAACTAAAAAATAGACTAAATGGAGTGAAAATAATCTGGTGACAGGGTAATAAAATTAAAATTTAATCAGTGCGTTTACCAAGACACGACACATCATCGCAGCGGTTGTCTTTACAAAATTGTTTGATACGTCTTTTTGAATATAAATAATTAATACTGAATGGCGTAACAATAAGCACGAGCCAAAATAGTAATGGGCTTCTAAAAGCCAGTCCTGCGATAGAGGCAGCGATGATCCCCGTTAATACTAATATTGGCAAATTGGCGATGAAAAAGTTAATACTTAATTGTTTAGCAACATCAGGATTAATGGTTTTCATATGGGACTCACTGTTAATTAATACCCTTATAAAATGGTCGACTTTCGCTGTTAACACAAATCAGATTTTTCTATCAGAGCAATCGATTTAAAGTCGCGTTTGGGGTCTGGCATTATTTTCATACAACTCCTATAGTTCTAAATAACGGGAACTTCTAACTGATTAGTGATTCATAACTAACAGAAAATCCCTTTTATGGCGAAACTGCATTTAATTGAGATTTAAAATATTTCGTCACATTTTAGCTTATAAGGAGCAAAAAATGAGTAATGGAAAAACGGGTCAATGCCCGGTAATGCATGGTAGTAACACGGTCACCGCTCAATCAAACACAAATTGGTGGCCTAACGCGCTAAACTTCGACATTCTTCATCAACACGACAGCAAAACAAGCCCATACGGCAAAGACTTTAATTATGCCGAAGCATTTAAATCTCTCGACCTTGAAGCTGTAAAAACCGATTTAAAAAACCTCATGACCGAAAGCCAACCGTGGTGGCCAGCTGATTGGGGCCATTATGGTGGCTTAATGATCCGCATGGCATGGCACTCTGCTGGTTCGTATCGTTTAGAAGATGGTCGTGGTGGCGGTGGCACAGGTAACCAACGTTTTGCACCTTTAAATTCATGGCCCGATAACGCCAACCTAGACAAAGCACGCCGCTTACTTTGGCCTATTAAGAAAAAATACGGTAACAAATTATCTTGGGCCGATTTAATGATTCTAGCCGGTAACATGGCGTACGAATCAATGGGCTTAAAAACCTTTGGTTTTGCGGGCGGCCGCGAAGATATTTGGCATCCAGAGAAAGACATCTACTGGGGAGCCGAAAAAGAATGGCTCGCTCCGAGTGATGAACGTTACAGCAATGTAGAAAAACCAAACACCATGGAAAACCCATTGGCTGCGGTACAAATGGGCTTAATTTACGTAAACCCAGAGGGTGTAAACGGTAACCCCGATCCACTTAAAACGGCAGAGCAAGTGCGCGAAACATTCGCTCGTATGGCAATGAACGACGAAGAAACCGCAGCGCTTACCGTCGGTGGTCACACGGTGGGTAAAACGCATGGTAATGGCAGCGAAGCAAATGTAGGCCCAGAGCCAGAAGCCGCTGATGTATATGAACAAGGCTTAGGGTGGAACAACCATACCTCGCGTGGCATTGGCCGCGATACCATGACATCAGGAATCGAAGGCGCATGGACAACGCACCCAACTAAGTGGGATAACGGGTATTGTTATTTGCTACTTAACTACGACTGGGAACTTAAAAAGAGCCCAGCAGGTGCGTGGCAGTGGGAACCTATTAACATTAAAGAAGAAGACAAACCGGTTGATGTTGAAGATCCCTCTATTCGTTTAAACCCAATTATGACCGATGCCGATATGGCGATGAAAATGGACCCAACGTATCGCAAGATCATCGAGCGTTTTAACGACGACTTTGAATACTTCAGCGATGTGTTTGCGCGTGCATGGTTTAAGTTAACGCACCGTGATTTAGGGCCTAAGTCTCGTTATTTAGGGGCCGATGTACCGAATGAAGATCTGATCTGGCAAGATCCGATCCCAGCGGTCGATTACACGCTAACAGACAGCGAAATTAGCGAGCTTAAAACCAAGTTACTGAATTGTGGCGTAAGCCAAGCCGATCTCATTACTACCGCGTGGGATAGTGCCCGCACCTACCGTTGTTCAGATCACCGAGGTGGCGCAAATGGAGCACGTATTCGCCTAGCACCGCAAAAAGATTGGCAAGGCAACGAGCCAAAACGTTTAGCCAACGTACTCAGTGCGCTTGAGTCGGTTCAAGCAGATTTAAGCAAGCCAGTAAGCCTTGCCGATTTAATCGTGCTAGGTGGCAGTGCAGCAATAGAACAAGCAGCAAAAGCTGCAGGGGTCGATGTAACCGTACCATTTGCACCAGGGCGAGGTGATGCAACTGACGACATGACCGACGCCGAGTCGTTCGACGTGCTTGAGCCAATACACGATGGTTTCCGTAACTGGCTTAAAGAAGAGTATGCAGTATCAGCAGAAGAGCTCATGTTAGAGCGCACGCAATTAATGGGCTTAACGGCACCAGAAATGACAGCACTTGTGGGTGGTATGCGTGTACTTGGCACTAATTATGATGGGACTTTGCACGGTGTATTCACCGATAACGTAGGCACACTCAGCACCGACTTTTTCGTAAACCTAACCGACATGGCCTTCACGTGGAAACCAATAGGCAAAGGTTATTACGACATAATTGAGCGCAGCACAGGCGTTACTAAATGGACTGCAACACGGGTTGATTTAGTGTTTGGTTCAAACTCAATCTTACGCGCATACGCCGAGTTTTATGCACAAGACGATAACAAAGCACGTTTTGTACACGACTTTGTCGACGCATGGGTGAAAGTAATGAACGCTGACCGTTTTGATCTTTAATTTAAGTTGATAAATATCAAAAGGCTACAGCATTGCTGTGGCCTTTTTTATAGCAATATTATTAAAGCGTAAGCATCGCTTGCATATCAAAAATACGCACATTATGAGCGTTATTCTTTAAAGGCTAACGCTTTATTCATCGCCTTTTTAAACAGCTCAAAATTTTCAATATGAGGCAAGTGACCAATGTCTTTTAGTTCAATTAAGTGCGCAGTAGGAATGAGATTAGCGGCCGTTTTACCCAGCTCGTCATAGCGACCAAGTTGGTATTCTACACCCGGCTTTTTCCAGTTACGGCCAGGACCTGTTCTATCGCGAGTACCAAGAATTAAAGCAACAGGCATTTTAAATTGGTCGAACTCAGTAATAACCGGCTGAGTAAAAATCATGTCATAGGTTTTAGCATTAACCCATGCCATTAACTCATGATCAGGCCCCTCAATTTGGCCACTCAAAAAGTGCGTAAGTTGCTCATAGTCTTGATTCCATTTCCCGTCATAATAGTTTTGTTTTTGATAGGCAATGATCTTCTCGGGTGTTTTACCAAGCTCAAGATCATAGAAAAAATCAGTGTCTTTGTATTGAACATAGCTAAGGTAGTTTTCAAGCCCAATCGGGTTCAATAAAATAAGTTTTCGCACTTGCTCAGGAAACATTAATGCATAGCGGCTTGCCAGCATTCCACCCATAGAGTGCCCCAAAACAATTGGGCGTTTTATACCTAACGAGGTAATTAATTGATGCGTATTATTGGCAAGGGCAGGGAACGAAAACTGATAATCTTTAGGCTTTGATGACTTACCAAAACCAATTTGATCGGGGATTAAAATACCATAGCCCGCTTCATTTAAATACTTTGCTGTCGATGTCCAGTAATGACCATTAAAGTTTTTACCATGCATAAGCACAACGGTAGGCTTATCACCCTTAGGTTTTAAATACGAGTAAGCCATTTTTAAAGAAGATTGTTGAGAAGACAGGTTAAAAAACTTAACAGGGTAGTCGTACGAGTACGTACTCAACTCAGCGTCGTAACTGAGTTTTTCATTATTTGCTAGCACCGAACTTACGTTAAACAGCGCTACTGCTGAGATTAATATTACGCGTAATAATACCATTATCCTTTCCCACCATTTTTTAAAAAAGTGTCTCCAGCGTATCATCCCTGCTTTAAATTTATAATATAAATGCCACGAAAAAATACCGCGCAATGCAGCCATGAAACTTATCTCGCGCGCTTTTTTACGATTTTATATCGCGTATTCAGCGCTAAGCTTGACTCTCTAAGCTCGCATCTCTAAGCTCGCACCTCGTAGCTCGTAGCTCGTAGCTCGTAGCTCGTAGCTCGTAGCTCGAAACTCGCAGCTCGCACCTCGTAGCTCGAACCTCGCACCTCGTAACCCGTACTTGTAGGCGTGAAATTTATTTCGCGCGCCATCGCGCCATAGTGTGTAACCACATCATGAAACAATTGACGCGCGCAGGTTAAAAACAAAAACCTAAACCAGTTTGCTTATTGCTGACCCATCCAATAACTATGCTGATATACGTTTTCTTTATAAACTTGATCGCTGTAATCATATAAACGTTGCCATATTAAGCGGTCGAAAATGTATTTATCACTGTCTTTATAAAGCATTTTAAAGTTAGTTAATGACAAATAACTGCCAGTTTCATTGGCTAATATTTCGTTTTTACAGCTTACAAACTCATCAGCGTTTGGACACAAAGACATCAATGCAAACGTAATGCTATTGTCGCTTTCGAGTTGCCAGTATGCGTTTGGTGTGAAATAAGCAGCGTCTGTCTCCCCAAAACTAGAGTTGAAATAGTAGCTGCCCTTTCCATCGTCGTTAATAAACCAAAATACTTTATTATTTCCGATGATAAAGTCTTGGCGTAAGTAGCTGAATACCTCTTTGTAATCAGCTAATGTGATATTGGTTTCGTCTATGACTTCTAATAGCTCGTAGGCTAGGCGTGCTTGGCGCTCTTCTTTATTACGTTCAAGCGCATAAAGCATTTTACCTGTGTGCATTGTAAAAAATTGCAATGATGTATCTGAACCATTGCCCGTTAACTTTATGGTTTCGCCATTATTATCTAAGGTGTAATGCCACTTAAATGAATCGTTGTTTTTTGGTGTGTTAAACGTGACGGTCGCTTGGTTAGCAGCCGTTATAGCAAAGTGTGTAGGCACATAGCGTAATGTTAAACCCTCGCCAGTGTCTGCAATCTTATTATCTAAACGGCCTGTATAACGTGTGCCAATTTCAAGGTTGGGTACTGCGGTTGGTGTAATACGGCGAAATGTGCCGATCGATGTTTGCGTTTGCATTGCGGCAACAAGCTCTGCTGACTCAGCTATTTGGCTTGGGGTTATTTCATCGTGATAAGTTAAATTGTGGCTTACTTTTACGACCAAAAAGTCATCAAATTGCGCAATAATTTCTGCATCTATTAAGTTTAAGTCAAATGCAACATTAAACTCGTAGCCATCTTTGTGTAATTGCGACGTGTTATACGTATTAACAAGCGTGTCGCTAGTAATTGTAAGTTGTGTGCCATTAAGCATCGCCGAAAAATCGGCATAAGGTTGGAATAGTGTTTTTCCTGAGGGAGTCGGCACTGAGCTGGCTAACACAAACTCAAAGTAGCTTTCTTCTGCTTCTGTATTCAAATGATTTACAGTGTGAAATGTACTCACACGGGTATCAACATAATAGTGTGAGCGTAATTCAGGCTGTGTTTTATACAATGTAACTACGTCGCCTTTGTCTTCAGATACATTAAAAAACTCAACACGCAGTGCATCATCACGCTTAGCCAAAACATCAATTTCAATCAATGCTTTTTGAGAACAGTCCAAAACACAGTCAATAGCGTGTGTGTTTAACGCTACCACGTCAGGATTTGACCATTTAAAAGCACTTAGCTCACCATTGTGTGATAGAACGCCGCTATCTTTCGAGGCAAAAATGAGTTGAATGCTCGCATCCTTAGTGTGCCAATTACCGATTATATCGTCATCGCTTAACGTTATAGATTGCCATGCTTCGCGATTTTCAGCGACATTCACAATGAGCGTATACTGATTAGTCGCTTTGCCATCCGACACCTCAACCGTAAATGTATGGTTCGCAATATCGAACAAACTGGGTTCAATTTTAAAGGTGACTTGGTTATTTTTGCTAGACAGGTTCAGCCATTCTGGCTTATCAATGATTGTTGCAGTGATTGTATCGTTTTGCTCATCTTTTACATCAACCACTAAGGTTGCAGGCTCAAGTGCTTTTGTATTTATTGTTAATGAGCCAGACAATGTAGGTGCGGTATTTTGTACTACTTTATCATCTGGTTTTTTATCTGTTGATGAGCCGCCACAGGCCGTGAGCGCAAGCGTCAGTGCCGATACGCCAAGGAACTTTTTCATTTACATCCTAAAAATTTATTATGTTTTGTAAGGGAGATGTAAATTACCTAAAGTGGGTAAGTAGGTCAAAGGTATTATGTAACTGAACGTAAACAAAAAGGTGAGCTAAATAGCTCACCTGTATAAAAAGGGGTTATGACTCTTGTTGTGCAACATGATCCATATATTCGTCAAATGTGCCCTGAAAATCGATGATCTGTTTGTCCTTAATATCGATAATGCGGGTTGCCAATGACGAAACAAACTCACGGTCGTGGCTCACAAAAATAAGCGTGCCTTCGTAATCTTTTAACGCATTGTTAAGCGCTTCGATGGCTTCCATATCCATGTGGTTCGTGGGTTCATCCATTACGAGTACATTAATGTCTTGCATCATTAATTTACCAAATAACAAACGGTTTTTCTCACCACCAGAACAGTTGCGCGCCTTTTTGTTGGCATCGTCTGCGGTAAATAACAAACGCCCTAGCATGCCACGCACCATTAAATCGTTATGCTTGGCTGTGCGCCACTGCGACATCCAGTCGAATAGAGTTAAGTCGTTATCAAAGTCTTTAGTGCTGTCTTGTGGGCAGTAACCAACGCTTGCATTTTCTGACCATTTAACAACCCCTTCGTTACTTTGAAGTTCGTTCACTAAGCAGCGTAAAAACGTCGTTTTACCCACGCCGTTTTCACCAATAACAGCCAGTTTTGCACCCGCTTCAAGTAATAAGTCGCCGCCGCTGAATAAGGTTTCGCCGTCAAAGCCATGGCCTAACTTAGTGAGTTCAAGTGCTTGGCGGTACATTTTTTTGCCTTCGTCAAAGTACAATGACGGGCTCATACGGCTTGATGATTTAACTTCATCTAGCTTAATTTTATCCATACGTTTAGCACGCGAACTCGCTTGCTTTGCTTTAGAGGCGTTAGCGCCAAAGCGGTTTACAAAGTCTTGAAGCTCATCGATTTCAGCGCTTTTCTTCGCATTTTCGGCCAGTAATTGTTCGCGTTGAAGGCTAGATGCCTCAATAAACTTTTCGTAGTTACCCGGGTAAATGCGCAGTTCGCCATAATCAATGTCGGCCATGTGCGTACAAACCGAGTTTAAAAAGTGACGGTCGTGCGAAATAATAATCATCGTACACTTACGTTGGTTAAGCTCATTGGCTAACCAGTTAATGGTGTAAATGTCTAAGTTATTGGTTGGCTCATCAAGAAGCAAAATATCAGGATTAGCAAACAGCGCTTGTGCTAATAACACACGCAGTTTCCAACCCGGTGCTACATTGGCCATTAACCCGTAATGAAACGCTTGTTCAATACCTGCTTGAATTAAAATTTCTTCAGCGCGGCTTTCTGCCGTGTAACCATCCATTTCGGCAAAGATACTTTCAAGCTCTGCGACCTTCATGCCGTCTTCTTCGCTCATTTCTGGTAATGAGTAAATGCGGTCACGCTCTTGCTTTACTTTCCAAAGCTCTGTATCGCCCATTATTACCGCATCAACCACTGTGTATTGCTCAAACGCAAATTGGTCTTGGCTTAGCGTACCGACTTTTAAGCCTGGTGTAATCGACACGTTGCCTGAAGAAGGGGTAAGTGCACCACTTAAAATTTTCATAAAGGTTGACTTGCCGCAACCATTTGCGCCAATTAAACCATAGCGGTTACCGTTACCAAACTTGGCTGAAATGTTTTCGAACAACGGCTCTGCGCCAAATTGCATGGTGATATTTGCGGTTGAGATCAACGAATTATTCCTAGAAAAATACTGACAGGGTTATGGTGCAAAACTGCGAAAATAAACAAGCAATAGGGTAAATAATAGGCCGCGGATTATACAGATCCACCCACCGGAAGGCTATTAAATTTATATGAATACTAACGAGGAAAGATTAGAGCTAATAAAACAGACTTTCTTGCCCTATTTGCACCCTACACAGTTTAAACAGTGTAGGCGTGAAATTTATTTCGTGCGAAAAGTTCAATCGGTAGCAATGACTCTACATCGCGTATTTAGTCCGCACCTCGCTGCTCGCACCTCGCACCTAGTACCTCGCACTTCGTACCTCGCACTTCGTAGCTCGCATTTCGTAGCTAGCACTTAGCACTTCGTAACTCGCTCCTCGTATCTCGCATTACGCTTTTAGCAGCTCGCACTTCGCACCTCGTAGCTCGAATTTCGCAGCTTATGCTAATTCAACAAACTAAAATCGACCTCGGGTAGGCATTCAAATCCTGGGCGAGCAAATAAATACCCTTGCATTAAACTGACGCCAGCACTGCGCAGCCATTGGTATTCTTCAATACATTCAATGCCCTCGGCAAGAGGCGTTATATTAAGCTCTTCGAACATTGCAATACAGTGGCTAACAATTGTTTGGCGTGCTTTATCAAGGTGAATATCGCGAACTAACTCCATATCAAGCTTAATAATATTACTTTGGAAATCGGCCAATAAATTTAACCCTGAGTAACCAGAGCCAAAATCGTCGGTCGCAGTAATAAATCCAAGTGATTGATAATACTCAATAACGCGTTTTATATGAGCGGTGTCTTCGACTTGTTCAACTTCGGTAAACTCGAACATTATTTGCTTAACAGGAAAGTTGTATTTTTGGGCGGCTGCTAGCGTCGTTTTAATACAACGCTCAGGTTGATAAATCGCATTAGGTAAAAAGTTAATACTTAAAATAGACGGTAACGCTAGCTTTGCAGCAAGAGAAATGGCTTTAACACGGCACAGTTGATCAAATGTGTAACGGTTATCGTCATTAACCTGAGAAATAACAGAATAAGCCGACTCATTATTAGGGCCTCTCACTAAGGCTTCGTAACCAAAAATATTCTTTGCGGAGCAGTCAATAATAGGTTGAAAAGCCATGGTGAAGTCAAAGCCTAGTTCTAAGTTGTCTTCACACTGTTTACAGCTTACTTGCTGGCAATTAGTTTGGTTAGTGCGCATTTTTTACCTATTTATTAAGTACTCTCTTATATAATAGTGCTAGTAAATTCGTAAATGTGCAATGTTCTCGTCTGTATTGTTTTACATAGGTTGTTGTAATCTTTTAGTTCTGTGTGGTGCTGCTCGCTTAAGTACATTGCTACAAGCCTTTAACTAGCAGAACACACTGACAATAAAAAACTGACAAAAGAACAATTGATAATAAAGCTGTTGATAACAGATCAATCGATTAAAAAATGTTTCTCACAGTGAACCTTTAACAGTGCACTTAAAACGCAATGCAGCTTAAAAAGTCGTTTTTAAAAACAGCTTACTCGCTGTGCTCATGCCAGAAAATAACGCGGCTTTTAGCCTTAAACGCACCGTATTTTTTATGCTCAGGCATGATTTATTTTACGCATTGATTAAAAAATAACTTGCAAGCCTACCTACTGGTAGGTAATATCCCCAACATGAACACGACATATACAAACATACTGCAACACGCCGATGCGCTTATTCAAAGCAATGGTTTCCATGGTTTTAGCTATGCAGACCTTGCAAAAGAGCTCGATATTCGCAAAGCGAGTATCCATCATCATTTTGCAACCAAAGCCGATTTGGGCATTGCGTTTTGTCAGTTAAAATGCGAGCAGCTAAAGCAGCTAGAATCACACTTAAAAACGCTGCCATCAGCCAAAGCACGTTTACAAGGTTATTTTGCTGTGTTTCAAAGTTGTGCGAACGATGGGCAAATGTGTGGTATTTACGCCATGCAAACCGACTTGCGACTCATGGCCGAACCGCTGCAAAAGCAGGTATTAAAAATGGCTGATCTTGAGCTAAATATACTCAGTGATATTTTGCAAGTCGGACTTGATAACGGTGAGTTTAATTTTAAACCGACTGCTTATCAGCAAGCGGTCATTATATGTTGCGCAATAAAAGGCGCACTTATGCTAAACCGAAGTGAGCATCATGCTGGTTTGTTTAATCAAACGTGTGATGCATGGATTGAGATGCTGGCCTAGTTCAGCACTCAAAAAATTTTACCTAGCAAACCTACCTACTAGTAGGTTAAATAAAGGAGAGCTGTCATGGCTTTTACGAATACACAATTAACAACGTTTAACGCCCTTGGTGAAAAGCTAGAAAAAGCAGGTGTGCCGTTTATCTACATTACACTCGGTATCATCTATATTTGGTTTGGTGGTATTAAGTTTTCTGCGGGGCAGGCTGAGGGCATGTACGGCATGATAGCTAATAACCCACTGGTTTCCTGGATGTATGCCCTTTTCTCAAAGCAAAGCCTAGTAAACTTTTTAGGCTCACTTGAAGTTATCATCGGCTTATTATTTTTCGCACGCTTTATTAACCCCGCTTTATCGGTGCTTGGTGGGCTGTTATCCATGGCGTTATTTACAGTAACCATTAGCATGATGGTGTTTTTATCAGGTATTACGAGCGATGCCGGTTTTCCTGTATTGAGCTTTGTGGGTGAGTTTTTATTAAAAGATATAGGGTTGTTTGCAGCGTCGTTGTTTGTTGCTGGTAACAGCTTAAAAGCGTTAGTTGCAAAGCAAAACGCCCAGTAATGCCCGTGTAACATAAAGGTCCGAAAGGGCCTTTTTTCGTTTCAACGTGATTATTATGCTAGTTAGTTGCTTAACACGTAAGGTGTGCAGCGAATAAACAGCCAGCAAACATACTTTACAAGCCTTAAGTTAAGGCTGGGGTATACAGTAGGGGCATGCCTTATAAACATGGCCTAGAATTGTCGCCCTAAATGTAACCTTTCCCCCAAAATTAACACCGGTTTTCTGTTCGAAATAATCTGCTAACTTAGCGAAAATAAATGAATTACATCTAAAAATACTGACACCAAAAAGCGTGTCAATTTAGATAACTGCTATACTAGAAAAATCACACAAGTTAAGCCTATATCATGATGATACTACACTTTATTTATACGAATAAAGTCTGAAAATTGAAATATAATTAATACTTTAGGGAAAACAGGCGATAATACTAGGTAACAAGACAGCAAAGGTGGATTCAATGTCTGCAGGTATTTCATTTAAAAATCTAAGTATTACAAAAAAAATTCATGCCATAACATGCATTGCAGTCATTGCATTTGTCATTATTGTGCTAACCAACTATATCGCGATGAGCGATAATAGAGGCTCACTTGATGAGCTAGAAAAGTCGTCTTATCAAGTCGTTAAACTCACCTCGGCAAATGTGGCCTTACTCGAAAAGCTCGATGAGCTATACACACAAGCGGTCACCTTTGGCGAGTCAGACTTAGTCGATAGCGCAGCACAAACGTACAAAGTAATTAACGAAAACCTGCAAAATATTATTGCTATCAATAACAGCTATGTGAACGCAGAAACAAAAGAAAAACTACAGCAATACGCAAAAACCTCTTCTGCTATTGCCAGCTCCATGATCGACGGTACAGCCGACTTTAGTAAAATTCAGCAGCAGGCACAGCAAAAAACAAAGCTATATGAAGCCGTACTCACCGGCTTTAAAGGGGCTCAGGCGCGCGCTGATGACCGCTTTTTTGAATTAGTACAAGCCACTAAAGCGCGTTCTGACAACGCATTGCATTTAATGCTCGTTGTGTCGATTATATCGTTAGTTTTATTGGTGATTACCTCAATTTGGATTGCCCGTGGTATTGGCTCGTCTGCAAGTGCGGCTGCCGACAACTTACGCTTACTTGCAGATGGCAAAGGCTCTTTAAGCACGCAGCTGGCTGTGCATGCTAAAGACGAAATTGGTCATGTATCCATTAACTTTAATGCCTTTATAAAGCTATTAAAGGCCGCAGTACTTGAAGTAATTGCAGTGTGCGAGCCGCTAATGGAAAACTCAACCCGATTAGTACAAGGTATGGAACGCGCCGAAAAAGCCACAACCAAACAAACGACCGATGCAGAAATAGTGAAGCAATCAATGGAAGAAATGCGCCAAAGCGTGGCCGACATCTCTCATTCTGCTGCAAGTGCATCTGAAGCAGCGCAAACAGCAGAGCGCGAAGTAGAGCAAAGCCGCACGCAAATTCAGCGCTCAGTGATAGAGTCACGCACCTTAAGCGACGAAATAAACCAAGCCGCTTCAACAATCAACCAATTGGCAAGCGACACTAAAAACGTAACGCAAATTTTGAACGTGATCACTTCAATTGCAGAGCAAACCAACTTATTAGCGCTGAATGCTGCAATTGAAGCCGCGCGCGCCGGTGAGCAAGGTCGAGGCTTTGCCGTGGTAGCCGACGAAGTAAGAGAACTGGCTTCACGTACATCGCAATCGACAAATGAAATCAGAGAGCTGCTTTCAACACTTACCACCGCAGCCAGTGAATCGGTAAATGCAATGAACTCAGCGCGCGACATGGCAATGAACAACGCCGAAGCTGCAGAGAATACAGGCCTATCGATTGAGAAAATCTCTGAGCAAATTTTAGAAATTAACGGCATGAACTCGCAAATTGCCGCCGCAACCGAAGAGCAAACCTCTGTTGCCAGCATGGTTGTAGAAAATGTGTCTAACATGCACATGTCGTTCGAAGAGACCATGGACTCGCTTTCGGCAGTACGCGATGTTGCTAAAAACTTACATTACCTGTCTGACTCACTGTTAGACGCCACAGCAAAATTTAAAGTTGAATAAGCTAAGAACGACACGCTAAAATTAAAAAAGCCACTTCATATTGAAGTGGCTTTTTACTACGTAAACAAATACCGATTAAAACGTCGCAATAACTTTTACTTTGTCGGTCACTTTCGCAGCATCAATATAGCCAATCGCATCGTTATTAGAGGCAACAAAGTCAATAACGGCTTGATCATTCGCCAGCTTTTCAGGAGGCGTGCCCTTACCGGTAAAAACCAGCTTAGACCAATACGCATTAAGCTGGCTGCTCGACTTACCTACCACCTTGTCGTTAAACTCATCGCTCACGCTGTTACCATCTTGGTTTACAGGGTTTACTTTAGTGCCATCGTCGAACGACTTTGCTTTACCAAGGTAGATCTTTTTAATGGTGCCTTCATCAATTGCATTGCCATTGGCCGGATTAACAATCACGGCAACGTCTGCAAAAGCGGTGCTCGATAAAAGCGTTACCGCTGTAGCTAATAGTAATTTTTTCATTATGAACTCCAATTAAAAAACTAAATCAACAGCAACAGCAACGACATCAGTTTCTGTATCAGTGATGTCATCTTTAAAGCGACTAAAGTCAACTTTTAAAGCGGCAGACGGGTGGAAGTCATAACGAGTACCAATGGTGTAAACGTTACTTTTTGCTTTAACGCCCTCTAATACCTGGTTAATACCCGCGTTTAATGGCGGTACAGCAGGTAACGCGTTATAGCGATTACTATCGTGTTTGTCGTCGTTGTTTTCGTAAGTTAAGTGAACGGTCCACTCATTCATTCGATAACCAACCGACGTGTAATATTGTGTTTGTTTAGCCAGCGCACTGTTTTCTACTTCAAACTCAGTGTACTCAGCGTCAAATAAAATGTTGTTGTAATCAATCGAAAAACCAATCGCAAAGAACGAGCCATCATCTTCATTTGCAGCAATATCATTGGCTTGATCAACAAAGCCTGCACCACGTAATGCTTGCTCTAAGCCATTAAGTGCAATACCTGCGTCGGTATCATTTGCAATATCAATGGTTGTTTCGGCAACAAAGTAAGCAGCGCGAGCGCTAAACCAGTCGTAGGCTAGAGTCCAGTTAATACCCGCAATGTCGTTTAACTCAGTGTCGCCATTAACAGATACAACCGCAATATCACCATCGAAACTGCCGTAAATAACTTGCAAGGTAGAGTCCCAATCGCCTAATTGGGTATTGTGCAATAAGCTTAAACCCTCATAGGTCGAAAACGGTAAGTTATACACTGATTGCGGTGGACGAACCCAGCGGTACGTGTAACCCACATCTAAAAAGTCTGAGTAGCGGTAAAACGGCGCACGCATTTTACCTGCGCTTAGTTGCAGCTCATCGGTAAACTCATAGGTTAAATAAGCCCACTCAAACTCAGCGTCAAAGTCGTTATCGCCACGGGCAACAATTTGTGCTGTCGCACTTAATTTCTCTTGTAAATCAGCTGAAAGCTGCAAAGCAAACATGCTCTCATTCTTAAAAGAGATATCGTTATCGTAGCCGTATAAAGTTGTGTCGTCGTCGAGAGTTTTACCCCCCACAATTGAAGCAAAGCCATTTATGCGAACTTCTGCAAGCGTGTTTGCAGACACGAAAGCAGCACATAGCGCCAATGCGATAGGAAGTTTTTTCATTGTGTATCCCTAGTATTTGGTATTAAGAATGTTGATTTCATTTAACATTATAGTCGTATGTTTAGAAATGGGCGACAAAAGCCCTATTAAATTGTGACTTTTGCAACAAATAACCTGTTATATATCAAACATAACGCGTGCAATGGCGCAGCTTTTACCTGCTAAAGTGTTAAATTAGTCGTGAGGTAGGCAGGGGGAATACTTCGCGTGTTTAAATTAATTAACACTTTTGGGGCGATTAGCAGTAAAAATGCAACGACGGTTTCATGCCGTGCTTTATTTAACTAGTTTGGCCAATTTAAACTTTCTTCATTCATTTTATTTACCGATATCTCGCTTTAATGCTATTTTTAACCTAAGCACTACTGCCACGATAAAGGACGTAAAATGGCAACCAAAACAATCGATTACTACAACCAAAACGCACAAGCATTTGTTGATGCCACGCTCGATGTAGATTTAACTCAGCTTTACGATGAGTTTTTACCGCTGCTGCCAAAAAATGGCACCGTGTTAGATGCTGGGTGTGGCTCTGGCCGCGACGCCTTTATTTTTAAAGAGCGCGGCTTTAACGTTGATGCGTTTGATATAAGCCCCGAAATAGCCAAGCTAGCCTCAGAATACTTAAATCAAGAGGTGGCAGTAAGCAGCTTTCAAGACCTAAAAGACGTTGAAAAATACGACGGTATTTGGTGCTGCGCAAGTTTAATTCATGTCTCAAAAAACGACTTAACCGACGCCTTTAATAACCTAGCCCGCGCACTTAAACCTCAAGGTATTGTGTATGTATCGTTTAAATACGGCGACGGTGAGCGTGAACACAACGGTCGCGAATTTACCGACCTAAACGAAGTTGGCCTCGAAAGCATTATTAAAAACACCAATCTGTTTATTTTAAAGTCGTGGCAAAGCGCCGACCAGCGCCCAGAGCGCGCCTCAGAAACATGGCTAAACGCCATTTTGCATAGACGAACGCCAAAGTAAGTCTTTAATCTTATAAATTACAAAACGACAGTGCGGCATACCTCGTTATGCCGCATTTTTAAACGAATCCCTCACATGTTAATTTAGAGCAACCACTTTATTCATCGATAAACCCTATATTTATCATGGTCATTCGTGCTAGATTGTTTTTAAACTTAATAGCAGCTTAACGGCTCGTTATTTAGTATTAATAAATAACCATGGAGCGGTTTACTAATTTTAAGCCGCAGTAACAGGATTTAGCTTATGCGCTTAAAAGAAGCCCTCAGCGTTTTATCAAAGTCTTCATTAAAGGCATAGTTTGGATATGGCTATGCAGCAACAGCTCGACTTTATCGCTTATATTCAACGCATGCTGGTGGAAGGGGACTTTAGTGCCACTTACAAGTTTGCCTTGTTGCATGCGCTTGCTGATATCAGCATTGAAAAACAGCAAATAGATCCGAATGCGCAATTACCAATAACGTTTGACGAATTAGTCGAAAAGTTTATTGCGTTGTATTGGCATCAAGCATCTCCTTTTGGTGCCATTGGTAATAATAGAGACCAGCTGCTTTTACAAAATACCAACTCCAAAAAACAAGCCAAAATCATCACCACACTGCACGATGCAAAATTAAATAACATTAATTCAGTTAGCCAATTAAAAAAGTGCAGTGATTGGAAAAACATACGCAGAACAACGTTACAAACCATTAAAGATGGACCGTTATGGTTATTACAAAAGCTAAATGGCAAGGAAGAGTGTTTCTTATATCCTCATGTTAAAGGGCAGCAATACATTACCTTAAATGCAGGTATTGCCAGTTGTTTTAGACGTTTTTACGACTTAGTTGTGTACTTAGCTAAAAATGCATGGCTACAAAAAATTCAAAGTATTAAATACAACCAAGCGCTAATCGGCCCACAAAGCCAACTTCATGACTTTTTATTTGGCTTTGATCGCAATGCACTCAATAAAGCAAAACCTGTATTAATAGAACTACAACGCGGTCACTGCTTTTATTGTCAAAAGGCATTAAACAGCAAAACCGAGGTTGATCACTTTATTCCGTTTACGCGTTACGCCAACGATTTAGGCCACAACTTTGTGGCAGCTCATAGTAAATGCAATAACAGCAAACGCGACTTTTTAGCTGCGCAAGAGCACCGTGAGCGCTGGCAAGAACAAAATCTCGTTATATATAACCAGCATATAACTCGTGAGTTGAGCGATTATTTTAATTGTGATGCCGAAAAATCACGCTCAGTGAGCGACTGGGCGTATCAGGTTGCACAGGCAAACAGCGCCAAATTGTGGGTAGGCATAAATAGTTTTGAGTTTGCAGAAAGTGCTGTTTATCAACAGCAAAATAATGAGCTTGGTTTAGTGGCGGAAGATAAGCCAAGTTATAACGTGTAGATAGTGAAGTTTAACGTACAGACCTAGAGTTTGCGTGCAGGATTTTTAAGGGATTAAAAACCTCTATTTGAGGTTTTATCGCGTTGGCGATGGCAACCAAAGAGAGGCTGCCGCCGACCTCTCTCTGGACTCTCTCGGCGCACCCGAGGATCAAACTTGATCTTCAACTTACGTTAATGATGTGAACGTAATCAGCGTAGATAGGCCATCCATGGCCAAGCTACGCTTTGTACAGCATCCATGCTGTAAATTACTCATCATTAACTTAGTTTCAGGTGTGATCACGGGGAATTGGAGTGTACTGGTAGATTGGTGTTTATGATAGCGCGAGTAACATCACGCATGACTTGTGATTTAATAAAAGCATTAACTATTCAATATAAAATTATGGAACCATTATGGATGATATAGAGTTAGACTTACCTTACAAACATAGTAATTTTTATTTTCCAAAGCCGGAGATCAATATTAATCGCGAGTACGCTATTAGTGATTGCATGTACAAGATTAATAAGGGAGATAGAAATATTTTTATTACTGGGGAACCAGGTATAGGTAAAACAGTTTTTTTAACTCAACTTACCGAGCAGTTAGATAACAACGTAATAACTTTATTCCTAAATCCAATAAGTGGTTTTTCTTGTGACGAAGAAATTATAAAACAAGATATATCGGAACAGTTATCTTGGATGATCTACAATAGAGGGTTAGATGATAGAATGTCAAGTGGTCGAGATATGTATTCTAAACTATGCTCTTCACTTGCTAGACATTGCGATGCTCAGAAATTAAAAACTGTTTTTATAATTGATGGTCTTGATAATCTTGAAAGTATAGATTCTGTAAAATCAATATTAAACATAATGCCTTTTCATTTGAAGTGTTTGACTTTTATTATATCAACAAATCAGCAGTTTATTTATGAAAAGTTCATTAAAGCAAAGTCCCCTATTGACTACTTTCCAATTCCGCTCATGAACAAGCAAGAGTGTGAACTTCTTTTTTCAAATGTTGAGAGAGAAGATGTAAATAAAATAGTTTCTGCATACCCTTGTATACCGGAAAAGTTAATTTCAATAAAAAGACTTATTGATAAAGGTTTCACAGTTCATGATATTTTAGAAGAGTATGGTGAACATAATGAAACAATATTAGAGGCTGAATTTAGGCTAAATAAAGATTTAATTTATGAAAATAAAGATCTGTTATCTTTCCTGATATATAACCCTTTAAAAATAAGGTGTGAAGATTTTTTAAATGTTTTTGACTTGGATTTAGATTATATAGAAAAAACCTTGCAAAAAATATCTTTTATTAAATTTGAGGGGGATTTTTTAGAGATCGCAAATCCAGCTTTAAAATCTTACCTTAAGTTAGAGTTGTCAAATAATCGAGCTTTAGTTCAGCCAATTATAGATGACTATATTGAAAATAAAAAAATAAACTCTGAAAATATTTTTTCAATTTTGAAATATAAACAAGAGGTTGAAGATTTCGATGGTGTTGTAGAAGGGTTGAGTAACGAGTCAATACTTGATGTATACAAAGAAAGTAATAGTTTGAATACATTATCTAAAGCAATAAAAATAGGTATGAATTCCACAGCGGATGATAGGTACTTAGTCGATAGGATAAAGTTTACTCAACTTCACTCTCTATTCAAAGGGGTATCAGAAATAGCTGTTTTAAAAAGTGAAATTGAATGTTATTTAAAAGAGGAAGACTATAGTTCAGCTATCAACTTAGCTAACGAAATCACTCTTATTGAAGATAAAATTCAAATACTAGCAATGATAGCTACATCGCAAAAATCTACAAACATGATCGTAAATGAGGATGTTTTATTACAAATAGAATATTTATATTCAAATCTTAATATTGAGCATTTGGATGCTGAGACGTCAATGGATATATCGGTCTCTATTTTTCCAATATTTCCAGAGTTATCTTTCAAAATTATTTCTTATATAGATAAAGTTGGTAGGAGTGGAGGAAATAAATCCGATTATGCTTATGCAAGGTTATATTTTGAGGCTGTTTTAAAAAATAAGGATGAACTTGATTCAATTGACCTTGAGGGTTTTAATATTGACGATAAATTTAAAGACTCGCTCAGAAAGATTAAAGATTTTAAAGCAGGTTCTAGTGTTGAAAGCTTTTTTCAAGAAATAGAAAGTCTAGAAATTAGCAATGGTGATAAAATAGGATTGATTACAGAAGGGTTAAAAGCATTTCCAGATTACAAAGGTGCACAATATTTATTAAGTCATTGCCTTGATTTGATAACTGAATCAGCTGATTTTGCATCTACTTGTACACAGTATAAGGATTTAACTACTTCTTTTATAAAAGGTTTTGATGATGATTATTCAATGAAAAATTATAATCAAATATTAAATCAACTACCTCGCTTAGAAAAAACAGGTCCTACTGTTGATTATGTTGCATTGTGTTTAAATGTTGCAGTTTTTGAGACTAAAAACCTAAATAAGACAGATAGGCATAAAGAAACTTTAAATTATGTCAGAAATAAAATACCTGACCTTTTAGTTACTCTAAGATCTATAATGGTTATTCAATCAGCGTGGCACGATAGTGATTTCAAAGTATACTGGGGAGCAATGATTGAATACAAAAACTCTATATTTGATGAGGTTCTAATTGAGTCAGCACAACACTTTACACTTTTAAAGGAAGTTATCGCAGAAGAAGCAAAGGTTAGTCTTAATCAAGCCATAAACTGGTGTGCTCAATTGAATACTGAAGCAAGAAAGAATGAAGCTATTTGTTATGCAGTAATGAGTTATGTATTTAATAATAAAAATTTTGATATAGATAACGTAGTAAGTGTCATAAAAAAAATATCAAGTGATTATGAATATACAAGAGCTTCTCGAGTTATAGCTAGTAGGTTTCATGTTCTTGATTCTATAAATAAATCCGATTTTAATAAGTTAAGAAAACTAAAAAATAGAATCACAAATAATAATGATAAATCTCAATTTATAGCTCATTTATTATGTCTAGTAAATCAAATGGAAGGTGAAAATCAACAAGTTAGAAATAATTTAATTGAAGAGTTAAAGGAATCATTTAGTTACATTGATGCAGATTGGAATAAAGTTAATGCAGGATTTAGCTTAGCAAACATTTTACTAAAAAGTGAGAGTGAACTAGCAACGTATTTGAGGGAAGAAATTAAAGAAATAAGGAATAACTCTACGATTGATGTAATTGAAATAAAGACTTCTTACAGTCGCTGTATTGAATTAGCAATTAGAGTTAATAACTCATTGTTAAAACAAGATTTTTATGAGGATAATGTAGCGAAAATTATCAGTCGAATTAATATTCTTAGCGGTAATATAGAAAAATCAAGGCTATTTTCAAAGCTAATTTCATCTTTGCAAAATAACTCTCATGAAGGGCAAGCAAACTCTGTTATAGAAAAACACATTTTAAAATTATTAGATAGTTATGGAACATCAACAGTAAAAGAGTACTCACTAGTTTTCTTTTCGTTATCTCCCGTTATTTACAAATATGACAAAGATATTTTCTTTAATTGTTTAAGTAAAGTTACTGACGAAAATCTGAAGAATGAGGCTATTAGTATAACTATTTCAAATATATTTGAAAAAACGATGGTTTTTGATCCTTTTTATCATACAGATAAGCATCAATATAAGCTTTCTTATCTCGAAGTTAAAAATATATTTTCACTATTGAGTAAAATTAGTTCAGATTGGTTGGTTTTTAATAATCTTCGTCGCCTTACGTTGTGTTTAAAATCACTATGCAAAGGAGATAATTTCACTGCTACACAAAAATTAGAGATTGAAGGATTTTATGATTCTATAATTGAGTTAATGCCAATGGACGGTGGTATCAAGCATGATGGTTATAAATTATGTATAGAAGCTTTGAAGTTAAGTTATCAAAACTTGAAAAGTACTACTTTATGGGAAGGGTTACTTGAAAAAGCACGTAGAATTAATAATTTAGCTGATTCTATATATACAGAAAGTTGCATATTAGAATTAGCAACTAATTTGAAACCAACGACAAGAAAAAGCTTATTAGTTGATTTGATTGAAAAGACTAACTTAGTAAATATATCTATAGAAAGGATAGATCTAATTGAAACAATTTATTCATCTTGTAAAGATATTTGTAGAAGTACTGTAAAACGGGCTCTGAAAGATGCTTTATTTTTAACGACAAGTGAAAAAACCTACGAACTCCAAAAGAAAATGAGAGGATTAATAGATTCATTCTTCGAAATTGACCCAAAGCTGTCGACTACACTGACATCGCTAACAGACGGTGATCCTCATCGTTCTAAATTAATTTCTGAAAATATAGAATTTAAAAAGAAGCAAGAAAAGTTGACGGAGAGTTTCTCTGATTTCGGTTCAAAAAAGCTTGAGTTAGTAGATCAGGATGAATTCTCAAAATATTGCAATGACCAATTAGCTAAATTGAATTCAAATAAAGCAGTTCGAAGAAAGACTCCACAGTTATTGGACTTTATGAGAAATATAGATAATCTTGATGCAGATAATTTACATGTAGTTTTAAGTTTTTTTGTTCAAGCATATGCGGATAACTTCAAACAAAAAAATATATTGTACTCTAATTTACAACCTATTTTCGATAGCTTCATCTCCAACTCTTCTATGTTTTGTGAGGTATATAAAATAAAAACAGCATTTAATGATAGTCAAGTTGAAACTGATGATTCTGTTGTACTGGATATCGGTGATGAAGAGTATAAAAAGGCTGTAGATTTCATTAAATTGTGGGTTGAAAATAGCAAGTTAGATGAAATATTTATCTCGGAACCATATTTTAGTCTTCAGGATTTAAATTTTATAGTCGATAGTCTAGATTGGGATTTCTCATCGGATATAAAAATAATTACTAGCCTTTCAGTATATGAAAAGCTAATAAAGGAGATGAAGGATAATGGTGGTTTTGATGATTTGGATGATTATATTGAAAGTTATTGGTTGGACAATATTTGTCCAGATAAAAACCCTAGAATTGAGTTTTTTTTCGCAGGTACAAAAATAAATAAAGAGCCATTAATTCATGATCGTTGGTGGTTAAATGGTAAAGGAGTTGGTGGTATTAAACTAGGAACTTCTATTAATGGTATAGGTAAGAAATACAGTGGTATAAATATCTTGAACTCTGACGATGCAGCCAATGTTTTTAGTAAAATTAATAATATAGCAAGTAAAGTAATAAAAGATTTTAAAGGTGAAAAAGTAGTATATAAGACTGCTATGGTTAATTAGTTTGTAGTGGTTTTTTGTTAAAATCACCCAACAGCCAATTTTCCTGCCTCATGCCACATTTCGTTTGGCATGGGGCTTACTAATTCCCATGTTATATTCATTGGCTGGCTGCCGCTGTGGCTTTGATATTTAACCTCGCCATAGTTTACAAATCCCATGGTTCGGCCGTTTTCATCTTTGCTTTGTTCACGCACAAACAGCAAGATGGTTTTGCCTGTTTGTTGGTGCTGAATGTAGCTTAGGCCGCGGCCGTGTTCTGGTCGGGCGCTGTTTTGCGTTTGCCAATGAAACAAGGTTGGGCTGATTGCATAGTCGTGATACAGCGTTGTTGGTGAGTAGGTTTTTTCGCACTTATTGAGCGTGACGAATAGTAGCTCTAAATTTTGTTCTTTGAACTCTAATACACCTTCGCGAGCGGTCGATTTTTTATCAAACGTATGCGCGCCGAACGCCGCTAATATTTGTTGGCGAGTGTAGCGGCTGTGCAATTTTATTGCATGGTTTGGTAGGCACGCTAAGCCACTTTCTTGTTGATGAATACGATTTATTAAAAGCGCAATCACTTCTGATAACTCTTGTTGTAATAACGGGTCTTTTAGTGCTTGTAAGCTTTGCTTAAGGGATTTAAACCCTAGACTTGTGCCAGTGTTATCCCAAAAATTGTAATGTGCCATGAGTGCATACTGTTGATTTTTAGGTGTTACCTCAATGCTGAAGTCGCTGTTACATAAATCGCGTAAAAAGCACAAATAGCTCAATGAATCACAGCTAAGTAATTGCGTATTTATAGCTCTGTAATAGGCACTATATATATCAACTTGATCTGCTGGAATATCTTCGTCTTTTAACCAATGCCAACCGCCATGCCTTGTATCTTTCGGTTTATAAATATCTTCTAGTGTGACTTGTGGGTTTATACGTAAAAAGTTACTTAGCGTTAGCTCGTCGCTTGTATGATGAGAATAACTGTTTATAAGCTGTTGCAAACGGCGTTTGCTGTTTGTTGCTTGTTGTATATTACGTAGAATAGTTTTTTGCGTGCGTTCTTGTAGCTCTATACGACAGCCCAGCGGCAAGTGCGGAAAATTATTTTCTATTTCGGTTTTTATTGGCTGGTTACTTTTTCCAATGAGTGCGCGAAACTTATTGGCAAAGTCATATTCGGGGCGAGCGTTACCAACAAAGTCGAGTACAGTACAACATTGCTTTTGACTGTTGTCGGGTAAACGTAGACCACGACCTAACTGCTGTAAAAATAGCGTTAGGCTCTCGGTTGGACGCAAAAATAGCAGTGTATCTACTTCTGGAATATCGACCCCTTCGTTAAAAATATCAACGACGCAGAGTATGTGTATTTCACCCCGTCTAAGCGCCTGCTGTTTGTGTTTTCGTTCACTAGTATTTTTACTGGTAAGTACGTCTGCACTTATACCTGCAAGGTTAAACTTACTGGCCATAAACTCAGCATGATCTTGGCTTACACAAAATGCTAATGCCTTAATAGCGTTAATATTTGTAACGATATCGTTGAGACTCGATATGATTTTATTCGCGCGGTTATTCTCGCCTGTATATAGCTTACTAAGCTCACTAATATCGTAACGACCGCCTCGCCACGTTACCGTGCTTAAATCTGTATCGTCATCAAGGCCAAAGTATTGGAACGGGCATAAATGGCGCTGATTTATGGCTTCTGGTAAGCGGATCTCTGCGGCAATAACACCACAGAAATCTTCTAATATATTTGCCCCATCTTGCCTTTCAGGTGTGGCCGTTAACCCTAATAAAATGTTTGGCTTGAAGTAATTAAGAATGCCACGGTAACTGTTAGCACTTACGTGATGCACTTCATCAATAACAATATAATCATAAAAATCAGCACTCAATTTTATGTTGTCGATTTGGTTGTTAAGGGTTTGAATTGAGGCAAATAATTGGTTGTATCTTTGAGGTTTGTAGTTGCCAACCCAAAGCTCGCCAAAATCATTATTTTTTAGCACTCCACGATATGCGCTTTGTGCTTGAGTGAGGATTTCTTCTCGGTGAGCAACAAATAAAAAGTTGGCATTTGGTTTTTTGTCGTACACGGTTTTAAAATCAAATGCAGATATGATTGTTTTACCTGTGCCTGTTGCTGCCACTACTAAGTTTTTAAAGCGATTGTGAACGCTTCGTTCAACACTTAGTTTTTCTAAAATAGCTAATTGATGAGTTTTAGGGGTTATATCAAAATAGAACTGGTTACTTGCTTGTCCTTTACCACGCTGTTCATTCAGTGAGTTTATTAGCTTTTCTTTACATTCAACTTTACCACTAAACAGTTCAAAGTCTGGTGATTGCCAGTAGGTTTCAAAGGTGCTTTTGGTTTTAGCGATAATATGCGGAATTTCTTGCGCTGTAATTTTTAAATTCCATTCAAGGCCGCTGGTGAGTGCCGAATGCGATAAGTTAGACGAACCAATATAGCCAGTATGAAAACCGGTGTTACGCATAAATAAGTAAGATTTTGCGTGTAAACGTTCTTGCTGATTGTTATAGCTTAGTTTTACTTCAGTGTTTGGTAGGCTTGCCAAAAATTCAACCGCTTTAGCATCTGTTGCCCCCATGTAAGAGGTGGTGATAACTTTTAGCTTGTTACCACTTTTGGTAAAGGCTTCAAGTTCATTTTTAAATATTCTTAACCCTGTCCACTTTATAAATGAAACTAACCAGTAAATAGTGTCGGCCGATTTTATCTCACGCTTTAATTCTGTTTCGAGCGATATACCCGCATTCGCGCCACTAAATAATTCGCTTTGGGTAAGCCCTGTTAATGGAAATATATCTTTGGCGTAGTCTTTGAGGTTTGCTGCAATTGGGTTTTCAGTATTGAATAGTGCAGTGAGGATTCTGCCTTGGCTATCTACTAGGTTTTCACTTATTAGCTCATCATCTCGAATATGATCTTTAAGCCAAAAAACTAAGTTATTTGCTAGATTGATTTGCTCTTGTAAGCGATTATTTGAACTAGGTATAGCATCAATCGCGTGAGCAATTAACTTACCTAAAAATCGAGACAGCCAAGTGGCAGCTTCTGCTGATTCAAGTTGGCGTTCTCCGACATAAAACTGTTCACGATCTAGGTGTTGCTCGATTACTTGCGTAATCAGTTGCTCGTAAATACCAACCTGTTCCATAACGACTCCCTGTTTTCGAACAGTCAGTTTACTAAAATAGATAATGAAAACAAATAATAACTCATTGGTAATTTGAAGGCTTTAGTTACGGTTACACCCCGTGTTCACACCCGAAATTGAATTAATTATGAGTAATTAACAGCATGGATGCTGTAGAAAGCGTAGCTTGGCCATGGATGGCCTATCTACGCTGGTTACGTTCATTTAATTAATTCAAATTGAGGAAACAGTGTGAACCTCGGGGCGCCGAGAGATTCCAAAGAGAAGTCGGCGGTTACTTCTCTTTGGTTGCCGTCGCCAACGCGACAGAATTAAATAATTAATGTATAAATAAGCTGTTTTCAAAACAGGTAATGCTAATGGAAAATTTCTTAAATCAAGGACTAAGTCTTTTATTCGTCATCATTGGGGCATACTCAATACTAGGTGTTATATTCTTTAAGTTATGGATACATCAAAAAAATGCAAAGTTACCTATTGAGCGTAAAAAGCTTTTGCGTTTAGCAGCACAGACATTGAATGACCAAGTTAATGACAAAATATTTGACGTTGTAGGTTACATATTTTTAGCAGTATTTATTATCACAATGCCTTTTGCACTTAAAGGGATTGCCGAAATGTTTGCTAGTGGTCAATTAAACTACTTTTTTATCATCTTTATAGCTATCGGCTTAATCTATACGGCAAGAAAGTTATGGCTTGAGTCAGATAAACTTATAAAATTGAAGCTTGGGCGTGATGCTGAATTAGCCGTTGCAGCTGAGTTAATTGAGCTTCAATCACATGGCTACCAAATATTTCATGACATTCAAGCCGATGGGTTTAATATTGATCATCTTGTTATTGGTTCGAATGGTGTTTTTGCAATTGAGACAAAAGGTCGGCATAAGCGCATAAAAGATGACATCAATTATAAAGTGCGATTTGAAAACAATTTATTAGCCTTCCCTTCATGGAATGAGAGTAAGCCGATTGAGCAAGCGGAAATACAATCACAATGGGTCTATAAGTGGTTAAATGAGGCTACGGGGTTTCAAACACAAGTAACACCAATTTTGTGCTTTCCAGGTTGGTTTGTTGAATTAAAACAACGACCACCATTTCCAATTGTTTCCCACAAACAGTTAGCCAAAGCTATCTTATCGATGCGTAAATGCCAGTTAAATGAAGTTATGCAAAAAGCTATTTGTTATCAAGTCATTCAAAGGTGCGCATATAGTTCAAAAGCTTAAATTAAAATTTCTGAGTTTCAGTTGTAAATGCACATCGAGCATGAGGTTAATACGCGCTATAAAATCGCTGCGACAAATTCACTGTTAAAACAGCTCCTACGGGTGGTGGCTTTTAGGTATGGCGGTGTATTTTTGTGTGTTGCGGCAATTGAAAACGCGCGAAATAAATTTCACGCCTACAAGAGCGGAATAGCGCCAAGGTGCGAGATTTGAGATGCGAGATGCGAGATGCGAGATGCGAGATGCGATGTGCGAGCTTAGATATTCAATATTAAAGAGCCAAGCCTAGAGCGAATACGCACTATAAACCGCTGCGAAAGATTCACCGTTAAAACGGCTCCTACGGGTGGTGGCTTTTAGGTATGGCGGTGTATTTTTGTGTGTTGCGGCAATTGAAAACGCGCGAAATAAATTTCACGCCTACAAGGGCGGAATAGCGCCGATTTGTGAAGTGCGATGTGCGAGCTTGGAGATTCAAGCTTAGAGAGTCGAGTTTAAAGAGCTAAGCCTAGAGCGATACGCGCTATAAAATCCCTGCGAAAGATTCACCGTTAAAACGGCTCCTACGGGTGGTGGCTTTTAGGTATGGCGGTGTATTTGGATATTGTGGCGATTGAAAAACGCGCGAAATAAATTTCACGCCTACAAGAGCGGAATAGCGCCGAGGTGCGAGATTTGAGATGCGAGATGCGAGATGCGAGATGCGATGTGCGAGCTTAGATATTCAATATTAAAGAGCCAAGCCTAGAGCGAATACGCACTATAAATCGCTGCGACAGATTCGCCGTTAAAACGGCTCCTACGGGTGGTGGCTTTTAGGTATGGCGGTGTATTTGGATATTGTGGCGATTGAAAAACGCGCGAAATAAATTTCATGCCTACAAGAGCGGAATAGCGCCAAGGTGCGATGTGCGATGTGCGATGTGCGAGCTTAGAGAGTCGATCTTAGATTAGCTATCTTAAAGAGCCAAGCCTAGAGCGAATACGCGATGTTAAATCGCTGCGACAGGCTCCCTCACAACATAAGCAGCAAGTATTAAAGCGCTAATATTTCCCCCTGTAAGCTTGGTGAACCCGCAATACTGGTTTGTAGTTGCGCTATTAATAACTGCGCATTCGCAGAGGGTGTGCGCGAGTGAGCCCACAGGGCGTAAATTGGCCTTGCTGGAATGCTGTGGGGCGTTTCTATATAACTAAAGTTGCGGGTGTCTTTTATGCAGCTAATTTCACTCATGGGCAGTATGCCTACACCGTAGCCTGCTTCGATCATTTTTCTGGCGATTGTAATATCAAAACAAAAGCTTATTTGTTCAAATTCATTTTTTAAAGCGGTTAATAATCCGCTAGGCAGCTGCGACTCTGAATAGGGCAGCACTAGGCGTGATGTTGGCGCCCCTTTCTTTACTATCAGCTTTATGGCAATCGCCCCTAGGCGTTTTTGAAAATAGCTTGAATCTTGTTGTTCGCCCACTCTAATCGCTAGATCAAAACGCTTTTGGCTTAGTTGGCTATTGGCATTACTTGGGTAAATGTGGAGATTAAGCGCAGGGTTGGCTAAGGCAAACTGATTTATTGCGCTCATGAGTGGGCCAGCAATGATATTTTGTGGGCACAAAAGGTAAAAGTCTTTTGCTCCCGACGAGTCATTTAATTGTTTTAATTGGCTATTAAGTGCAAGCACTTGCTGACCGAGTTCATCGTAAAGGGTTTCACCTTTGGCTGTGAGTACAATGCCTCTGGCGGTGCGTTGCAGCAATGGTTCGCCAAGTTTGTCTTCTAATGCCTGTATGCGCCTAGAAAGGGTTGAAAGATTTAAGCCGAGATCTTTTGCTGTTTGACTCATGCTTTTACGGCGCGCTATCTCAATAAACAAATGCAGATCATCCAGCATACGACTCCCTCAATCTTAGTTTGCATTTTCGTGACTGTTGTCACTTGCCCTGTACAAATATAGTAACGCCAAGGAGGACATATGAAAATTCATTTTATTTTTACTGCGGCGTTTTCGTTCTTAATGTCGTTTTTATTATCGGCATGGGTTACATACGTGAATTTAGGCCTAAGCGATACGTTTATAGCAAGTTGGATGAAGGCCTTTGCTAATGCGTGGCCGGCTGCGTTTGTGGTGGCATTTACGGTGGCACCGCCTATTAGAACATGGGTTTTAAAGTTATTTAGTAAGGAATCAGTATGATAAATATAGTTGCAAAAATCACCCCTAAAGCGGCGTTATTCGAAGAGTGTAAAGGGCGTTTACAGTGCATTTTAGCTGCCACTCGCGCAGAGCCTGGATGCAACCGATTCGAGTTGTTTGCAAGTAAGGAGCAGCGCTGTTTGTTTTTGGTGGAGCAGTTTGTATCGCAAGCTGCGCTTGATGCGCATTATGCTCAGCCTTATACCAAAGCGGTGTTCGCGTTTTATGAGAATGCGTTGGCAGAGCCGGTTGAAGTTGAGAAAGTAGAAGAAGTTATAAACTAGAAGTTAGACGTTAGAAATTAGACGTTAGAAATTAGAAGTTTTGGGCGCTAAAAAACTAGGCTACTGGGGAAGTACTGCTATTCGTAGCCTAGTTTTACAAGGTTGAAACAGGTTAAAGCATGGTTAAAATTTGTTTGGCTTTGTCACGTGTGAGGCAAGCGGCCATGGGGCGTTTGGCAAATAATTTTGCAGACACGGTGTGCTCTTTGCCATTGTATTGATTTTGCAGTGTTTGCACATTCACGCGGCACGTTACGGTGTATTGGTTTTCAACGTAGCGAATTTCAACGCGTTCTACTTTTTGAATTAAGTTTTTATAGGGGTAGCCTTCGTCGGTATCAAGCTGAGTTACAGCGGGTTGGTTTGCATAGCTTGCACTCGATAGGCAAATAAAGAGTAAAATGATGCAGTATTTCATAACAGTTATCCTTAATTGATGGCGGTTGGCTGTATGAGTATTACGTGAGAGAACAATGCTGACAAACGATTAAAAATTGCCTATGCTTAAGTTTTTATTAACCATAAGCGCATATGAAACTTCCTCCTTTAAAGAGCCTTTGGTATTTTAAGCATGCTGCAAAGCTTGGCAGCTTTAAGCTGGCCGCTGAGCAGTTATTTGTAAGCCAAGCTGCTGTGAGCCAACAAATTCGGCTACTCGAACAGCAACTGGGTTGTGCTTTATTTACCCGTCATACGCGTTACGTTGAACTAACGCGTCAGGGCGAGCAATTATTGCCTCATGTACTCAAGGGGTTTGATCATTTGCATACGGGTGTGCAGTCATTAAGCCAAGACAGTCACCCAAATACGTTAAATTTATCGGTGCTGCCTTCGTTTGCTAGTGGCTGGTTACTGGGGCGTATCAGCGATTTTCAACACCAATACCCAAACATAAAAGTACGTATTGAGCCTAGCGATCAATTGGCCGACTTTTCAACGGGGCAAGTTGATTTAGGTATCCGCTTTGGTCTTGGTAATTACCCAGACTTACAAAGTGAGCTTTTAACCGACGACAGCTTATTTTTAGCTTACAAACCGGGTTTAATTGATGTAACTAAAACGCTTAAGCCGCAA
Organism: Pseudoalteromonas sp. MT33b; assembly: GCF_014117385.1. NCBI lineage: Bacteria > Pseudomonadati > Pseudomonadota > Gammaproteobacteria > Alteromonadales > Pseudoalteromonadaceae > Pseudoalteromonas > Pseudoalteromonas sp. MT33b. The sequence continues at coordinate 259,311 of NZ_CP059832.1, forward strand.
GTAATGGCGCAAAAACTAATAAAAGATATTTGCCCCGATGCCGAACGAGGTTGGTTAACGTTTGCAGAGCAATTAGGCATGAACGCCGATGCGTTACCTTCGCTCGAAATAGACAATGCGGCATTGGTTATACAAGCAACCCTTGCAGGGCAAGGTATTGCTATCGTTCGCCGACGCCTAATAGAAACGCAATTACAACTTGGGCAGCTTGAAATTTACCCCGACTTTGAATACCCATGCCAATTTAAATACTATTTAGCGGGGCCAGCAGAGCATTTTACATGGCACAAGGTGCAGGTTTTTAAAGACTGGTTAATGCGCCAATTTGAGCTTGACGACGAGCAATTTTATAAGCATCAGCAGTCACTTTAATAACTAAGCGGCATTATATTAATTCAAGAATACTTAATTATTTTGAGGGATTAAACCTGTCGCTAGCGGTGCTTAAAATGTCTGGTTTATGACTACATGGATGCAGGAGGTAGCGCAATGCAGGAGCAATTGCCGAGAACAACTCAATAACGACATGTTTGCCGTGTTATCAACGGGATTTTATTGCCCCAAGATTGCTCACTTAATTAAATGAATAGGTAGTACAGTCTGTTGTAGCAAGAATGATTTAATAGTGGCAGCGCCCAGTAGGTAAATAATGAATACGAGGAGCGTATTCACCTTAGCCATTATTTAAAGAAGAGCGGATAAAGAAGCGCGGAGATTTAACGCAACCGTATTGAATTTTTAGCTAAAAATGGTACTCTGTTCCTCTCTATTTTACAGTGACGTAAATTAATGATTAAACGGATTTTATTCTCTCTGTTATTGTCGCCGTGTGTGTCATGGGCGCAAACAACAGCACCTTCAGTTGAATGCCACGCTATGGAAGCTGAACGCAGTGAACTGCAATCGGCACTGCGTAAAACTCACCTGCTCGACGAAGTTGATGATTACAAACAGCGCATTCAAAACTTATCTGATCGCATTGCATCGAATTGTTTAACCGAAGCGCAAATAGCTGAGCGCAAGTTCGCATTTTATAACCATGATATTGCTTACCTTGAAAATTCGTTAGCTAAACCCTTGTCAGAACAAGCATATATTAGCAAGCAGGCCGCATGGGACCGTTTTTATGTGATCCCGTCTCGTTGCCTTAATAAGCCATTGTCAGTGCAATATTTAGAGTGGTGTATTGAGAATAAGCAAGTGCAGTTTCAGCAGTTTGATATGCTATGGCAGCAAAAGAGCACCCAAACGGTGCGTTCAGAAGTAACATCTAACGACTCATTTCATGAGTTTAAATTACCCAGTAAAGCCGAAAGAACAAAGTTAAGTGCAGAGCGTGAAATAAAGCGCCACACCTACAAGAGTGACTCGTTTTTGCCAAAAAACATTATTCTTTTGTGTGTGCTGGCCGTGGCTGTTTTCTTTTCGTTGATATTTGTTTTTCATTGGTTAATGCGCCCGCGCACCACACTGAAATAAAAAGGGAAAGCACGGTGCTTTCCCTTTTTTTAAAATCTTTATTGATTAAAAAATCTTTATTTAAAAAACCTTAGTCGCTAGTCGTCGGTTTTGAGTTGTTTGGCGCGTTCTTCGGCGTCGATTAAGGCTTGAGATTTCGGCTGTTTAGCTTTGCTCTCTAACGAGGGTTTTTCTGATGAGTTTGGATCCCACGCAGGGTCTAGCGACAAGTTAGCAAACGGATTGTGTGGCTTACTGTCGGTATGCTCGTCGTTATCATCTTGCTGTGCTGGCTCTTGCTCGGTTTCGGTTAGTGTTGCATCATCGTTTTGCTCTGTATATTCAACCTGAGTGTGCTTAGGCTCTTCGTACAGTTCTTGCTCAAGTGCTTGTAACGCTTTTGCCAGATCGTCGTCGCTAATATCGTCGTCGGTGTTTGATGGCTTAGGTTCTGTAACTAGCGATGGCTGGTCGCTAAATTGATCGGCAAATGATAAATCGTCACCCATTAACGATGATAAGTCGTACTCTGGTACGTCATCTTTTACAGGCTCGTCGTCTGAAAGCGGCTCTTGCTTTGCGTACTCGTCGAAGCCGAATGATGAACTGCTAGTAAAAGCAGGCGCTTGTTCGAGCTCGTCATTTTCAAGCTCGTTACTTTCAAGATCGTTACTTTCAAGAGCACTGCTTTCAAAACTATCGTTTTCAAGAACGTTACTTTCAAGGTCGTCATTTATAAGCTCATTGGTCAATGGCTCGTCGTCTGTAAGTGGCTCTTGCTTTGCGTACTCGTCGAAGCCGAATGATGAACTGGTAGTAAAAGCAGGCGCTTGTTCGAGCTCGTTATTTGAAAGCTCGTTACCTTCAAGAACACTGCTTTCAAGGTTGTCTCTTTCAAGAGCATCGCTTTCAAAATCGCTACTTTCAAAACTGTTACTTTCAAGGTCATCACTTATAAGCTCATTGGCTAATGGCTCGTCGTCTGTAAGCAGCTCTTGCTTTGCGTACTCGTCGAAGCCGAATGATGAACTGCTTAACAAGGTTTCAGCTTGTGTGGGCTCGGCTATAATTTTGGGCTCAGTATCTTTGGGCTCAGTTTCATCTTTGGGCTCAGCCTCGTCGTTGTCGAGTTCGAGCTCATTAAACTGATCCGCATCGGCAAAATCAGTGTGTTGCTCGTGAAAGTCGCGTTCAGCACTAAAGCGGGCAAGTTCCGAAAGCTCATCGTTGCTGTCTTCGTTGTCTGTGGCTGTAAACGAACGATTTTGCTCTAATTCACTCTCTATGTCGGGGGCTTGTTCTGTGCTTTGCTCTGCAAGTATCGCGGTGGTGGCCGATTTAAGTTCTTCGGCTTCTTTATTTGCGTTTGCGGCGGCTTTTAGTGCTTGCGCTTCTAGTAAGCTGTGTTCAAGTTCAGGATGTGTGTCTTGTTGTTTACTTTTGCGTAATCGTACAATAAACAAACCCGCCACAAGCAGCACTAATAGCACGATTAAGCTGGGCATAAGCAGTGACGTTGACGAACTAGGCGCGGCGCTTTGCACCGGGGCTGGTTGTGGTGTTGGTGCAGGCTCTGCAGGTATTGGCGCGGCATCGACTGGTTTTTCTGCCTCTGTTGCTGACACAGGGGGTGTATCAGATGCGGGCTCGCTTTCAAGGTTATCAGTTAAATTATTTGTCTGCGGCGCTGTTGTTTGTGATGCTGTTACTTGCGGCGTTGCTGTCTGCGCCGCTGTTAGCGCTTCGTTAGTCTCGTTTTGCGGCTGCGGTACGCTCTGCACTGGCTCTGTTGTTTCGAGCGCTGATGCATTGGCAACAGGTTCAATGGCGGCTGCATCAGAAATGAGTTCTGGCTCTGATGTAGGCGGCGTATCTTGAGTTGCTTGCTCTAATTGCGTTACGTCGAGGTTTTGTGGCTCAGGTGCTGGAGTATCGTCAGCAATACCTTGAATGGCAGCCGAGTGCTCTGTTGGGCTTACTGATTTGTTGGGGGTTATGGGGGTTGATTCTGCCGATTGCGCGGTTAACTTTTCAAATGCTTCGACATTGTGGACAGGCGTCGGATTTTTACAGTTCTTTTCATAGTTACGAGCTGCAGAGCGATAATTGCGATTACTCGTATTATTACGAAATTCATGCATTTGTTGTTTTAACAAAATGCACATGGCCTCATTATACTGCGCTTCGCTGGTGAAACTTACACTAGCAAGTATCAGTAAAAGTGTTGTTTTTATAATTGGCATAGTTTCCTGACCAGTAAGGTTAATCTGGTGACCCAAACAATGACTTAATTCTAAGCCTTGATGGGTTTTTTATCCACATTTTGTTAACAAATTAAAATAAATAGCTAAATGAATCAATCAATAACCATTAAAGCGCGGTACTCGTCGTAAGCAAATTGGTCGGTCATACCGCTAATGTAATCTTGAACAAGTCTGCAACGGTAATAAAACTCATAGGCTGCAAAGTGATCGGGCTCTGCTTTTAAGGCATCAATGGCTTTTTGGTAGCTGTTTATGTGTTTATTTGAGAGCTTTTTAACGAGCCGTGTTTCAATTAAATACTGAGGGTCGCCTTTTAAAACCCGTTTAAAGGCGTCGTGGTCAAGGGCGAGTAACGGTTTGTAGCAATCGAGCAAACCGCTAATGATCCGATAACCTTGCAGTTCTAGGCGCTCTACTTCTTTGTGGCAAAATACATGTTTAATGGCCACTTGTTTTAACGTGAGTGTGACTGCATGTAAGTGACTGCGATCTTCCAGTAAGGCTTGGTTAAAGTCGCCGTGGTAAATGGCTTCAATATTGCCAACAAAACGCTCTGCGGCATAATTTACCAACGGGTGTAGCAAGGTCACGCGTAGGTAAATAAAAAACTCGCTATTATAGTTATAGGGCTGCTCGGCGGCTTTACTCAGTGCGTAATCAATGGCTTTTTCGGCAAAGTCACTGTGCTTGGTGTCGTTAAGCGTGAGGTTTGTTAAGGTGCGCGTGTATTGCTCTTTTAATTTTTCGCACAGTAGTTCAACGTTTATAATGCCTTTTTCTACAGCGTCTTCTATGTCGGCAAGGCAATACGAAATGTCGTCGGCTGCTTCCATTATGTAACTTGCGGGATGGCGGCAATATTGCTCTATATCAAGCTCGGTTTGCAGTGCCTCAATAAAGGGTTTTTCGCTAAAGTAATAACCCACTTTTTTCATTAAGTAATTTTTGTCTTGTGGGATGTCTTTTTTAGCCATGCTGGCAGGGCGGGTGTACTTTAATATGCCGGCGCTTTGGCTGTATGTTAGGTTGAGTGAAAGCAAAGAATGAATAATGCGAATACCTTGCGCATTGCCTTCAAAATTTTTGATGTCTTGTGCAAGGTGCTTAAAAATAACATGTATGCCACTGGCTTTGCAGCGCTCTGGCGTGAGCGACTCTAGGTGTTTTTCAAACCATTGGTTTATGGCGGCTTCGCCAAAGTGACCAAATGGCGGGTTGCCAATGTCGTGCATCAAACACGCCATTTCAACAAGGCTCTCTAAGGGCCTTTCTAGGCCTGCAAGGCCATACTCTTTTTGTTGGGCGTCGCTTAACTTATTAAAAATTGTTTGCACTATAAAGCGCCCCACTTGTTGTACTTCAAGAGAGTGGGTTAGCCGCGAGCGCACCGCTGCATTGCGTTCGAGTGGGAAAACTTGGGTTTTTTGTTGTAAACGACGAATGGCGGCACTGTTAATAATGCGCCCCCGATCACTTTCAAGGGCAGTGTGTAACGTGTTGGTTGAGCGCATTTCGCGCGCAGGGGTAATTTTTTTACGAAAGTCGATCATGTTTCATTCCCACGAGGCGCTTCCTATTAGGCTGCTCAGTGTTGTTATCAAAACTGCGATAGTTATTAAATTTAATCTAACAGCTTGTATCTTAAATTAAAATATTTGGATTAATTAAAGTTATTACTTTAAATCGGGACCTCTATTCATATATTATTCAGCTTTACACACTTCTTTATGAGCTCTAATAAAAAAGGAAAGCCTTTTGGCTGTAAATGCAATGATGCAAACTTCGTTTACTAAACCTTTGCTGCTGGTCGGCATTTTACTTATTTGTGTTGGCTTAACGGCCTGTAAAAGTACCCCAGAAGCGACTCCCGAAAGCACGCTCACTGTTGCACAAAAGCAAGCAGTGAAAGCCAAGCAAGAAGCACTGTTTGCCCGAGGCTTCTTTGAGAGCCAACTTGGCAATATTAACTATGTGTCGGCGCGACAATGCAGTGGATTTAACCTGCAAAGCCACCGAGGTTCGATTCGTTACGCCGAAAACTCAGTTAATGCAGTGATTGATGCCATTGATAATAACTTTGACGTGATTGAAATTGACGTGCGTATTACCCGCGACGATGTGTGGGTTGTACACCACGATGCGCGTACCGGCCGCGAAACGGGCACGGTCGACAACAAGCGTCGCAAAATTGAGTCGATGAGTTATAAAAAAGAGTGGGGGTATTTACGCCTGCGCAATCAAGATACAGGCTTACTGAGTGATGACTTGCCTGCCTCTTTTCGTGAGTTAGCGTCGAGCTTTGCGCGTTATCGTAAACCGCATCAAAAGCTTAATATTGAAATTAAATCAAACGCTTCGATCAACGATCTTAAAATGCTCGACTACCTGGCGTACGAATACATTGGTGGCGGTAATTACTTTTTTAGCAGTTTAGAAATGCGCAATTTAACGCGTATGCGTGACATTAACCCCGACATTTATTTAGCGTTTATTCAGTCGCCAGCTAAAGCGTCTATGAACAAGCTGGCCAGTGACTTAAAACGCGGTGCAGGGAGTGACCCTATTTATGAGCGCAACAAAGAACAGCTCGAAAGCTTGCAAGCGTTAGGTAATCGTTATCACCGTGAAAAGCGTTACGACAGCCCGTTGCAGCTCGACAAATTAGCAAAACAGCTGAAGCGTAACTTTGGCTACGTGCTTGATATTCGACACTACAAGCAAACCGCTGCTCGTTTAAAGCCCAGTGCCAAGGCGCGTGGCATTATGATTGCGACTTATTCAATTAACGGTCACGACTATCATGAGCGCAGTTTACTAGCGCAGTCGCGCTCGGTGCGTCCCGACTCTGTGATTATTGACGACACGGTGTATGGCTTTTGCTCGGTGTTTGAGCTGCCAAACGTGACCCCTTATTTTAGCGATGAAGCCGACGCTAAGTTAATAGCAAGCATGCCCGATGATCTTGATTTAGAGCGCCTAGACGAGCTTAAAGCGTATCAAAGTAACAAGCTTTATCCAGCTGTTGGAGGCACGCTTAAATCGACTCAAGCAGTGAGCTATGTTCCTCAGGTTACACAGACGCCTAAAGCACCCAATCTCGAAATTGGCACACGCCAAGCCGATGAAGACTTTAGCTTGGAAACCGACCCAGCGGTTGAATTAGAACTACGTAAAAAGCAATAAAGAACAATACTATGACTACAATAATAAAGCCGTTTTGGTGGCGCTGTCTGCTGCTTGTTTTAGCTACTTTATATTTATTACCCGAAGCTATTTTTAATGCGCAACTTGTGTCGCTCGTGGGGTTAGGCACCCCTTCTGCGGCCGATTTAGAGCACCTCGAAATTTATGGGCGTGCGGTGTCGGGCGTTGGTGTCGCACTGTTATTAGCCGACTTTTTACCCAAAGCCATGGTTGCTAAAGTTGGCCGCGGTGTTGTTTCGTTTATTGCGCTACTTTGCCTTGTGTGGCCGGTGGTGTTTTTTGGGCAAAAGTACGCCATCGAAAAAACGTTAATAGAACCCTCAACGGCTGAGCAACGCCAGTTTGCAACCTATAGCGCAGCGCTGCGTGATGCCTTGGCAATTAACTCAATTAAAGTAAACGACCTTGATTATAACCCTGAACAGTTGCATAGCTCAGAAAACCTGACTTTTTTGGCGTTGTTTGGTGGCCTACTTTATAGCGATGCGGCACTGTCTGATAACCTTGAGCAAGATAAGCGTAAAATTATTGCCTCTTTCGTGCAAAAGAAGGCGTATCAAGACTTTGATAAACATTATAAAAATTACAGCCAGTTGTACGATGAGCTGGTGGTTAAGTACAAAGCCTACGCACAGGGCAGTAAAAAATATAACCACACGTTAGCCAGCATTGGTGAGCGCGAACAAGGTTATTGGCAACAGGTTGAGCAAGAAATCAACAGCGGGTGGAATAAGTATCAACAAGCGCAAAAAGCCCATATTGCTAAAGCCTCTGCGCGTGCACAAAAGTACGGCCCGAAAATATACGATTACCACAATAGTATTGCGAAGTGCCGTGAGCGCTACGATAAAAGCAGCGAAAAAGACCGCCGTAATCGCTGTTACGAACGTGAAGCGGCCGATTACAGAAGCACCATTTTAAAAGCCGGTATTGGTTACATTGAGCCAGACTATTGGTTAATTGAAGAAGATGTCTCGGTGGCAGAAAACGCCGCAGGCACTATTTTAATGGGCGTGCTAACGGGCGGTGTTTACACTGCATTGCAAGCGGCAAGTTTAGCGACCGGTGGCGACGGCGGTTTTAAAGATAAGCGGTATAAATACACCGACGACCCTGATCATTATCAACTACGTTTTTTACAGCATCCTAATTTTCATAAAATGTTTGCTAAAGAAACGGGTTACCCGTTTACCCTTGAAAACTTAATGGCGTTTCGTGCACACGACACCACGCAACAAAAGCTGCGTGCTCATTTTGCAAGCAAAGGCCTTGAGCTTGATAGCACGTGGAATGTGAATCAACGTCAGGTATTTGCTAATGCCGTTGCGACTAAAGTCACTCAAGAAGCGACAAACCAATGGCAAAGTGAAATGCGCAAACGGGGTATGAGCTTACAGCCTAACTTAAGCTGGGTTGAGTTTCAGCTACACCCAGAAATTCAAGCCAAAATCGCCGACCGTATGGGCGACTTATACGTGAAAAACATTCGCGCAGACTGGAATAAAAAGAACTTTAAAGATCAGGTGCTTGATCCCAATATTGAAAAACGTACCGACAAGTACGTAGCCATGCTTAATAGCGCTGAAGGTAAATTTGCCGATGGCGGTGAGTACGCGCAGTACGGTAAACAGGCGTTGCGTTCGGTGATTATTCCGCCTATTTCAATGTCGTTATCGTTATTTTTAATTTGTTTAACGTTTAGCAAGCTGCCGTTGAAATTATGGCAACTTATTAAACCTGCCCAAGAAAAGCAGCCAACAACATGGCTGAGCGTACTGCAAAAACTGATAATGCCTGCCGTGATTTTAATTGCCCCAGTGCTCTTTATTCATAATAGCTTTACCGAAGATGAGCAAAGCCCGGTTAACTACTTTTTAGACAAAGTGGATGAGTCGAGTAATCCGGTATTTAGCTACGCGATTCGTTGGACTCTTCATGCCCAGCCAGTACTGCATCCTTTAGGCTTAGCCTTTGAAGAAAAACTGCATATATACGAGCGTTTTAGCCCGATGAGCCATGCGCTGGCACAGGTTGATATTTTACGTCACGACACGGCAAATTTAAGCGCCGAGCAACAATCTCGCAGACAATATTTGGTTGAGCAAAAAACCAAACTGACCATTGCCACCAATGCACCTAATGCCACGGTTCGTATTATGAATATAGGCCCTAAGTACCGCCCAGGAATGACTTTAAAAACGGGCGCGTACGATATTCAGGTGTCGGCACCGGGGTATAAAACGTATCGTCGTTGGCATCAAATAGAGGCTGGCGAGCAAACATTAACAATTGATTTAAGTAAATAATTAAGCAAGGAATGACTATGCAACATTGCCAAAATACGGTGTATGCTACCGATCTTCACTGTTGTGATTGTGGTGAAGCTCTTGAGCAAAAAAGACAAATGCACACGGTTGAAGAGCTCAACCCAGACTTGCTTGCTGAAGTAAAACACTACTCGCCACAAGCCTGCACTATTACCGGTGTTGTTAAATCGATGTACTACTATAAGCGCCGTTATAAAACCAATAATGACGATATGTTATATGGCTATTGGTGGTTAGAAGTTGAAGACAAACACGGCCAGATTCACGAGTTTAGCGTGGATGCTGAAAAAGAGGTGATTGCTAATTTACAAAAGGGCAATGTGATCACTGCATTTCAGCCAAGCCCTTTGACACTAAATTACCGAATAGCAAACAACGACGCGATTAAAGTCGTGAAGAATAACCGCTTTATGCCAATTGTGATTGTGCACTTTGCTGATCAACAATACCGCAGTTGGGATAGCAGCATTAACCGAGCCTACACCGGCGGGACTGTGCTATGGCTTGTATTGGGCTTTATTACATTTTTAGTGATGCTATTTGCTGCCAAACTTGAGTTTGTGCCGGCATTATTAGCAACCTTGCCTGTCGCTATCGGGGTATTTATTGCAGAACATAAATACCATAAAAAAGCCAAGGCCAAAAAGGAAGCACACTACGATGCGATTTTAGCGGCCACCGATGTCATGTTATCAACCAGTCAAAATCAATTGGGGTATCACATGCTTGCTCGCTTGCCGAGTAAGTCCGATGTAATTTGTATTTCGTGTCAGCAGCGTATTAGTAAAGATGCCGCACACTGTTATTGTTGTGGTGTTAAGCAGCATGTTGAGCCGGTAGCATCGGTTTTGGCAGATGACGAGCAAAGCACAGAAAACCAAACGGTGAGTGCAGAGCGAAAGGCTGAATCACATTTAGTTAAACCAACCACTATTGCTGATCTTGAACACGCCATAATGGGTGAATACAGCCTAGACTACAAAACAAACTATGTGCATAAAAACGTGTGGGCGCGTAATGAAAAGGGCACTATTCGTCACCGAGCCGTGCTAGGTAAAGTATTAGACAAAGCACAAAGCGCGCACGCCAATGAAACCCGTGAAACAGTCACTACAACAGAAACCACCACCACCTACCGTGGCGGTAATTATGTTGGCACCGATGTGACAGAGCGCGTTCAGGTATACCGTAATCGTAGCACGACCCTAAAAGGTGAGATCATGCTCGAAACAGCCTCGGGCGAGCCGTATATTTTTAAAGCCGGTGAAGACTTATTAGGGTCTGTCGATGTCGGTGATTGGGTTTACTATGCCTACAGTGATGTAGAAACACAGCGTTATTCAAAGTACTTCCGTGAGTATGCGGTGAATGTGAGTAAAGATATTAAATATGATTACTCATCAGTTAAACGCTTTGGTATGGTGCATGGTTTTAACCGTATGGTAATGCTAGGCCTTACATCAATTGGCTTGGCTTGGTATTTAGACCCGCAAGATTTTTATCCACTGGTGAATGCGCTTGTGCCAGACGCAGGCATTGAGTTACTTGATCAATACCCGCAAGTCGTGGAGCATTTAGATGGCTTTCCTGTTGTGGTATTTATTGTGTTGAGTGTGGTTACTGGGCTGTGGGGATTTATGTATAGCTTAGCAAATGGTACACGTTTAAAACGCAGTGTGAAAAAGCTTGAAAGCACGATCACAAAATTTTCAAAAGAGTACGGTAACATACTCGAACGAATCAAAAAATTAAACTAACAAGGGTTTTGTATGCGTATTTTTCAGTTACTTTTAGCAGGTTTGTTAATCATAAGTGGAACGGTAAAAGCCGATAGTGAGCAGTCTGTTGTGCTTATTTCGATTGATGGGTTTCGCTGGGATTACATTGAAAAACACCGTGCATCTGCGTTAAAAGCAATCAGTGAACAGGGTGTAAGGGCAACCAAAATGCGCCCTGTTTATCCAACTAAAACTTTTCCTAATCACGTGTCGATTATTACGGGGTTGTTGCCAGTAAACCACGGTATTGTTGATAACCGTTTTTGCGATACACAGCGCAATGAGTGTTACAGCATGGGCAAAGGCAAAGACGACAGCACTTGGCTAAATGGTATTCCGCTTTGGAACCTTGCACAAATGCAGGGGGTTAAAGCGGCAACCTATTTTTGGCCAGAGTCTGATGCGCGCTTTAACGGCATGTTGCCAGATTACTTTTATCACTATTCTAAGCACAGTGATTACCAAAAACGTGTTGATCAAATTATTCAATGGTTAAGCTTACCAAAAGAAAAGCGCCCACGTTTGGTGGTGAGTTACTTTTCGTTGGTAGACAGTATGGGGCATGAGTATGGCCCTGATGCAAAGCAAACCTTTGATGCAGTACAAACCTTAGATGCCTTAATGGCAGACTTGCACACACGCTTAAAAGCGCTTGATGAGAATATTAATTTGGTGATTGTTTCTGATCATGGCATGTCGACAGTTGATCCCCAACAGAGCATCAAAATTAGTCAGCTACCAGAGGATGATAACTTCATTGTTAAAAACACCGGTCCGCGCGTGCTTTATTACGCCAAACCAGATAGCCAAGCCGATATTGCGGGGTTTAGCAAAAAGCTTGCTCAGGCGGCAGATGGCCGATACATCGTTTTAAATGATCAACAAAAGCGTGATTATCATTACGATAAAGGCCCGCGTGTGGGGGATATTATTTTACAAACGACTGCACCGCGCGTATTCACCGACAGCAAAATGGCGCCTTATTTAGGCACCCATGGTTACGCATACACCGATGATATGGCCGCCACATTTATTGCCACCGGCCCTGCGTTTAAAAACGGTATGCAACTTGATGAAGTGAGTAACTTAGATGTGTATCCGCTTATTGCAAATATATTAGGCCTGAAAATTTTAAGCCCTATCGACAGCGATGGCGCGACTTTATGGCCAGTGTTAAACAAGTAATACGCGGCTTAAAAGCAAAGAGCGAGCGTGTAGTGCGATGTAAAACCGCGGCTACAAACTCGCCCTTTGTTGCTTGAATCTTGTCACTTACAGCTTGGTTACCCAGCCATACTTGCCATAACTTTCAAATTGGTAGTTTTCGTTACCCGCATTAAACTGCCCGTGTAAGGTATTTTCTGTCAGGGTCATAACGGCTTGATGGTCGTTTTGTGCGTGATCATTTAGCTTACCAAACACACTGCGATCACCGTTGCTGGCTTCAATAATGTCGGTAATTTCGACGGTGTAGCTTAGGTATTCGTCTACCTTCAAAATATACTGATCACCGGTTTTTAAGGTTTTTAGTGTTTCAATATCAAATTCACTAAATGCGGTATCGCTCAGCGTTTTAGGTAAGCGCCTTTGTTTGTATAAGTAGTCGTGCGCTTTGTTTGAAAGCTGATTAAGGGGCGCGGTTAAGTTAACAATAGGCTGAGGTGCAATAAATTGCTCATCTGATTTGTATGCAATAACAGGCTTTTCAGCGCTTGGCGTAGAGATAAAGCCATCGCTTTGAATATGCCATTCGTTAAGCGCAAATGCACTGATTGGAAGAATGAAGATTAATGCAAGCGTCCTGTTCACATGTTTCTCTTACGGGTTTTAATGTTAACTTAATGTAAGTTTTTACCTTAAATTAACTTAATGGTCAATAGTTGTTCTATCAATGCTGCTTTTGGTAATCGTGACGATAAAATTTATTTGTTTTACTCGGGCTGCAATGCTGCGCATAATCCGCGTTTTTTTGTCACTTAAACCCCAAGACTAGAGGTACTAACCATGCGTGGGTGGATCATTTATAAAGACAGTTCGGGCTTGTTAAAGCAAGAAACCTATGAAGTTGAGCGTTTACTTGCAGCTGCCAAAGAAGAGGGCATTGATTTACAAGTTTTTTCGCCTGATCAATTTGATTTAACCATTACCCGCGAAGATGGCAAAAGCATTTTGATTGATGGTCAATCAGTTGCACTACCTGATTTTGTTATTCCACGTATGGGCGCGAGCACAACGTATTTTGCTTTGGCTATTATTCGCCACCTTGAGCGTTTAGGTGTGTATTGCGTGAATAGCTCGCAGTCAATCGAAACGGTGAAAGACAAGTTATTTGCACAGCAAATTTTAGCTGAGTGTAATTTACCAACCCCTAATACAATGCTCGTAAAGTTTCCGGTAAATATTGATTTAGTTGAAAAACAAATTGGTTTCCCGGTGGTGATCAAAACGTTATCGGGGTCGCAGGGCAGTGGTGTCTTTTTATCAAAGTCGAAAGAAGAGTTTGATGATCTTATGCAGTTAATCGAGGCTGCAAACCCACAAGCAAACATTATTTTGCAGCAGTTTGTTAAGTCGAGCCACGGTCGTGATTTGCGTGTACTTACTATCGGTGGACGTGCCGTTGCATGTATGGAACGCAACTCGCAGGGTAAAAACTTTAAAGCAAATGTCAGTGCGGGTGGTACAGGTAAGTCATTCCCAATTACCCCTGAAATTGAGTGGCTTGCAACACAAACGGCCAACGTTTTAAAGCTCGATGTAGCGGGCATTGATTTATTATTTGACGAGCAGCATTTTAAAATATGTGAAGCAAACTCAAGCCCTGGCTTTGAAGGCCTAGAAGGTGCATTGGGCATTGATGTCGCAAAAGAAATTTTGCACTTTATTCGTATCCGCTTAGGTATTTTTGACAAGCCCGTAGCGAAAGAAGTAAACGAAGAAGTGGTTGATCAAACTGCCGCTTAGTGATTACTTAACCGAAAGATGCACAAATACGGCCACCGCGACTAGGTGGCCTTCTGTATAGTAAATTACTCTTCAAATACTACAAAAGTGTACAGTGTCAACGTGTGCTTCTTGCGATAAGGTAGGTTTTTATCTGCATGTTTTGCAAGGAGTCTCCCCTTTATGAGTCAACTGATCAGTCGAGCAACCGCGGGCTTAGTGGCGGTGATTATTGGCTTTACCAGCTCAATTGCATTGATATATCAATTAGTGATGGTGCTAGGCGGTACCCCTGATTTAGTGGCCAGTTGGGTATTAATGCTGGGGCTTGCGATGGGAGTAAGCTCTATTGCATTGTCGTATTACTATAAAGTGCCCATTTTGGTTGCGTGGTCGACCACGGGCGCTGCATTACTTATTTCAAGCGCGCAAGGCTACACCTTAAACCAAGCTGTTGGGGCGTTTATGTTTTCGGCGGTGTTGGTGTTTTTATGCGGTATCACCGGTATTTTCGAAAAAATGATGAACAAAATTCCCAGTCAATTGGCCTGTGCTATGTTGGCGGGTGTCTTGGTGAATTTTGGCATTGATGTGTTCAATTTTATGAACGAATTGCCCTTAGTGATTGGCGTGATGGTGGCTGTTTATTTATGTGGTAAACGTTATTTCCCCCGTTTTGCGATGTTAGCCGTTGTTGTGGTTGGCTTTTTAATGGCAGCAATGACCGGACAAATTGATACAAGTAGTTGGCAATGGAAATTAAGCGAGTTTACATTTATTGCGCCAGAGTTTGATTTAAATGCCATGGTCAGTGTGGGCTTACCGCTGTTTATTGTGACGATGACATCGCAAAACTTACCGGGCATCGCTGTGTTAAAAGCACATCATTATAAGGCTCCGGTCTCGGCTGCTTTAAATGTTACGGGGCTTTTAAATGTGTTTATCGCGCCATTTGGTGGGTATTCGATTAACCTTGCGGCGATCACTGCGGCAATTTGTATGAGCCCCGAAGCCGATAAAAATCCCGATAAGCGTTATTGGGCAAGTATTGCTGGTGGTGTGTTTTATATCATTATGGCGTTACTGGCTGCGACATTAGTTGGTTTAGTCGCCAGTTTACCGCAAGCACTTATTTTAGCATTAGCGGGTATAGCCTTGTTTGCCACGATTGCCAGTAGTTTACAGCAAGCGTTAACAGAGGCTTACTATACCGAGGCAGCCATAGTGACATTTTTAGTGACGGCTTCAAACCTGACCTTGTTCACGGTTGGTTCGGCATTTTGGGGGATTGTTGCAGGGGTAATAACCTTAGTGATGACACGCAAAGATTAGGGGCTATTTAAACTAATCCGCAATGATGCTTGATCATTTTGAGGGATTAAACCTGTCGCAGGCTGCGTTAAAAATGTCTGATTTACGACTGCATGGATGCAGGAGGCTGGAGGCAGAGCAATGCGGGAGTAATTGCCGAGAACACCTCAATAACGACATGTTTGCCCAGTTATCAACGAGCTTATATTGCCCAAAATAGATCACTTAATTAAGCAAATTAGTATTAAAGGTGAAAGTAACAAATGAAAGTAATACGAAGTCATGAATTTACTGCCGACCGTGCATGGGGCGCATTAGATATCGCCACAATGAACGGCATTACAACCCGTTTGCACTGGACGAATGAGCCTTACAAGTGGCACACCAACGATGGTGAAGAAGTGTTTGTGGTGTTAAGTGGTCAGGTTGAGATGCTTTATAAGCAACAGGGTGAAGTATGCGCTGAGCTGTTAAATGCCGGAGATATCTTTTATGCCAGTGTTGGCACTGAGCATGTGGCTCACCCAAAAGGTGAAGCGCGTATTTTGGTGGTTGAGACACAAGGCAGCGTGTGAGTATCAATTAGGCCCTAGTAACTAGGGCCTAACTACAATTACTTAAGCAAAGGCTTAATAACTTCGTACATGGCGTTAATGTGGTCGTCGCGCGTATTAAGTGCAGGAATATAACGGTATTTTTCACCGCCTGCATGCTCGAATATTTCGCGATTTTCGCCTTCTATCTCTTCTAATGTTTCTAAGCAATCGGCGCTAAACGCAGGGCTAATTATGGCAATATCTTTAATGCCTTGTGCGGGGTAACTCTCAAGCGTGGCATCGGTGTATGGTTTTAACCATTCTGCTTTACCAAAACGGCTTTGGAACGTGGTCACCGCTAAGTCTTTGTCTAAGCCTAGCTTTTCTGACACTAAACGCGTGGTTTGCATACAAAAACAGTAGTAAGGGTCGCCATTTTCTAAAAATAGTTTTGGCATACCATGATACGAAAATACCAGTTTTTGTGGTGTGCCATGGGCATTTAAATCTTCGCTGATACTGGCTGCTAACGCATCAATGTAAATAGGGTGGTCGTGGTAGCCGCTTATAAAGTGAAGCTCGGGTACCCAGCGCCATTTTCGTAATACGTTCGACACAGCATCAAACGTTGAACCAATCGTTGTACTTGAGTATTGCGGATAAAGCGGCAGCACAATAACGCGGGTAATGCCTTTTTCGCGCAGTGCTTCAAGCCCCGCTTCAATCGATGGATTACCATAACGCATTGCCATAACAACGTCGGTATCTTGATGGCCTTTCTCTTTTAAAATTGCGGCGAGTTTTTCGCTTTGTTGGCGTGTGATATGCGTTAATGGCGAGCCGTTTTCTGTCCATATACTTTTATAAAGTGCAGCAGAGCGCTTTGGGCGAAGCGTGAGTACAAAGCAATACAGGATGATCATCCAAATGAAGCGCGGGATTTCGACAATGCGTGGATCAGATAAAAATTCGCGTAAGTAGGTTCTGAGTGCCGCTGTGGTTGGGGCATCAGGGCTGCCTAAGTTGGTCAATAAGATACCGGTTTTTTTATTAAATCGGCCATCATGAGGCTTATCTGTTATAGCGGAAAATCGCGACACTGATCGCTCCTTTAGAAGTAAAAGTAATATAAATCACATTGTAACGAAGTAGCGATAATAAGTGATCACTTTATTCGTTAATTTTTGATCATGATCCTGAAAGGATTCGGTTTTTTCGCTTCGAGCTGCTGTAACTTACTTATCGATTTAGGGCCAAATACATGCCCTTTAGGTAAGAGCAAAATTCCGTCGTAGTTTCTCAGGGCATGCCCAAGCACCATGCCGTTTTTTAACTCGTTTGCATTAATGATTTTCATGCTGCCAACGACTTGGTTACTGGCGCAGCTAATTTTTAATCCGCTTAAAATCTCGAGCAATTTAGGATGGTAGTAGGTGCCACTGTAAAGTTGTAATTGCCCCAGTGCATTTTCGAACTTGCTGTTTCCCAGCGAACTGACTTGAGCCACGGCTTGCCAAAAATCGCGAGAAATAGCCAAAATCATGGCGGTTATCGGGATATCGGCGCCTTTTAATCCTTTTGGAATACCATTGCCATTGTATTGCTCAAATTGGTAATAAATGGCTTCGGATACATCGTGTAAATGGGTTGCGGGCATTAACATAAGTTGCGCCGTGCTTGGGTGCGTATAAAAAAGCTTTTTTTGATTTTCGTTTAATTCACGCGTGGGCTTTTTATACAGGGCTGGCTCCATTGCCAATAAGCCAATTTGCGCTAAATAGCCTGCCATTTCGGCCATTTCTATGTGTTTTTTATCTAACCCAAGTGCCTGCGCAATTTGCTTGCAGGTGTTCGCTATATTTTGCGCTTGAATACCATCTAGGTATGGGTTGGCGTTGATAAAATTATATAAAATCTCGAAAGTTGTGCGGTGTTCGTGTTTTTCACGTTCGTTTGCTTCTTCAAGCTGTTTAAGCACTTTACGTATTTGTTGGGTGCGTTTTTCAACCATCTGCTCAAGGTTATTATTGAGCTCTTTTAGTTGGCTGTTTTGGGCTTTAATTTTTTGCTCAAGTTGCTTATTTTTACGTTTTAAAGAGGTTTTTTCGATACCGTCATGAATGTTGCGTAACAACAGCTCATTTTGCCAAGGTTTTTGAATATAAGCGTGAATTTTTCCTTTATTTACAGCGGCAATGGTATTGTCGATATCGGAATAGCCGGTTAATAAAATACGCTGTGTATCGGGGGCAATGTTGATTGCTTGTGCAAAAAAGTCTGCGCCATCCATACCGGGCATGCGCATGTCACAAATGATCACATCAAAGGTGAAACTGTCTAAAAGTTTTAGTGCTTCAATGGGCGAAAGGCTGGTTTTAACCGAAAGATTATTTGCCGTTAACAACCTAACTAAGGTGCGTAAAACAATTTCATCGTCATCAATGCATAAAACCTGAATATGTTCTTTATTAAGTTGTTTTGCCATACCACATTGCTTTGAATCATCTTTAATCAATAACATAGCCTTAAATTAGGGCTTGTGCTAGGTTTTATAAGAGATGAGCTAAGTTTGAGGCTAAAATGGGTGATTTTAAACAAGCCTATTTACTAGAAAAAGCGGCGCGTGAACAAGCGGAGCAATTGTTAGCAGATAAAAGCCGGCTGTTGGTTGCATTAAACAGTGAACTTGAACAAAAAATTGCTGATTTAGAGCATCATCAGGCGATGTTTATTCAGGCCGAGAAAATGGCAACACTTGGCACGCTTTGCGCGGGTGTTGCGCATGAAATTAATAATCCACTGGCTTACAGTATTAGTAATGTTGACTGTTTAAAAGATTACTGTGATTTTTTTAGTGAGTTGCTTAGTGCATGTGACAAGTTTGCCAAGCGACACATTGAAAGAGATGTTTTTTCTGAGCAATTGACGCAACTGAATAAAAAACATGAATTTAATTATGTAGCCAACGACTTGCCCGAGCTAATTAGCGACACTGCCCAAGGCTTACAACGGATCCGTAAAATAGTTGCAAATTTGCTCGATTTTTCGCGGCCTAAAGGGCACGAAAAGCAATTTGCCGATATGACTGACGCGGTGAAAAGTGCCGTAAAACTGTTAGCAAATCAGTTAAACGATTACCACTTACACACCCACTACAGTCCTATTTCGATTAGCTGGTGTAATTTGCCTGCGATAAGCCAAGTTGTCGTTAATATTTTAATAAATGCCAAGCAAGCATGTGACAGTAATCGCTCAGAGGCACAGATTACGGTGTCGGTGTATGAGATTGAGCATCATATTTACATTGATATTGAAGACAATGGCGAGGGAATGTCGGAGCAAACAATGGCTAAAATTTATGATCCCTTTTACACCACTAAACCTGTAGGCGAGGGAACCGGTATGGGCATGACCATGGCATACGCTATTGTGCATGAGCATCAAGGCCGGATTGATATTCAAAGTACACAAGGTATGGGAACGCGTATTAGCTGTGTGTTTCCGATCCTCAGTCATGTAAGGCAAGTTGTTGACAATATCTAAGTTGTTGCAAAAAAATGTGGTTTCGCTAGTGTAGGAATACACCCTAACAAAGGCAAAATATAAAGGCTCAATATGCTTAATAAAGAAAGTGCAGATGTATTTAAAAATTATCTCGCAAGTCAAAGCGAAACACAGCAGGTTAGTTTAGACCAAGTAATCGGTTTTATGAGTGGCTTGTTAGCGTGTTCTGAGTTTTTTGGCGAGTCTGAATTGGCTAATTACATAGCCGACGGCGACGAAACGGTGTTTAACACGTTAATGACTGAGTCAGCCCCTCGTGATGCGATGATTGAGCTGCTTGATAATGTAACGGAAGCACAAGTTGAGCAAAAAAAATTACTCGTACATTTATACCCAGATGAAGTGAAAGCCAACGAGCCAAGCCAAGCATTGCAAGATTTTTGCATTGGCTACATTGCAGCCTATATTGTTAACCAAGATATCTGGCATAGTGATTTACAATTTTTGTTGAAAGCCGATGAACAGAATGACAACGCAGGTGATGGTCAGCTGTTTATTGATAATTTTGAAGCAACGCTTGATTTACTCACAACCTTAGCAATGTGGGATCAGGCGCTTGCAAATCACCCCGAGCCTGATAAGTTAGGAGAAGGTTTTGCGACCTTTTTTACTGCGTTAGATGAAAGCTTGTCTGAGATTGCAACGATGGCGCTGATGCTTGAAGATGAAAAACTCGCGATGATAGAGCAAGAATAACCTCCCCCTGTTAATAGCAGAGATAAGTGTGTAGTTGCATTTTCTTGCTTATTTCTGCTTATTAAATAGTCAAACCCCCTTTCTTTAATCACTTAATAGTACAAATAGGTATAATTATACCTAAGTCGTAGCTAATTTTTCTTTCTTTTCATTTTTTTGTTGATAGGATGTTTTATAAAGGTTAACTCGCAGGCTTGAGTTAGCTTTCAAAATTAAGATTTTATAAATCTATAACACGTGCTTAATGCTTTTCCTTTGTTTCTCCCTGTGAGGCGCTTTATTTTTTAGCTTTGGAAAAGCCAGAATATCAACAGGATTCACATGACAACACATTCTTTTAGTATGCTGGCTATTGCCGTCAGCGTCGCTGTGTCGGCGACTTCATTGCAGGCTGCTGAGCAAGCAACAGACGTTCAAGCTGATAAAAATATTGAACAAATTTCAGTTTTGGGATCGCGAGTAGCAAACCGCACTGCAACCGAATCAAGCTCTCCTATTGATTTAATTGATGCTGATACTCTGAATAAAGGGGGCTTCACTGAACTTGGCCAAAGTTTACAAGCGACCGCACCGTCTTTTAACTTTTCTCGTACGCAAGTGTCAGATGGGTCTGATTTATTTAGACCCGCGACTCTGCGCGGTTTACAGCCAGATCAAACGTTGGTGCTTATTAATGGTAAACGTCGTCATAATCAGTCTATTTTTGGCCTAAACGGCACAGTGGGCGCGGGTGCAGCGGGAACCGACATGAACGCTATTCCGCTTAGCGCATTAAAAGGGGTTGAAGTATTGCGTGATGGCGCAGCGGCGCAATATGGCTCTGATGCAATTGCAGGGGTGATTAACTTATCACTTAACGATTCTACCGGTGTGACAACGGGCTATGTGCAAGCAGGTAGTACGGGCGAAGGCGACGGCGATACGATTTCGATTGGTTTAAATCGTGGTTTTGATTTAGGCGACGAAGGGGGGTTTATTAATTTTTCGGCTGAATACCGTAATGCTGATGGCACTAATAGAGCCGAGCGTGATACGGGTGGGTCGTTAGATGTCCCTGCTGGCACATTATCTGACGATGTCCGCTGGGGGCAAGGTAATGCTGACAGTGAGTTTACGTCACTTTTTTATAATATGGCACTCCCGCTGGGTGACACAGAACTTTACTCATTTGGTGGCTATTCAAACCGAACAGCATTAGGGAATGGTTTTTACCGTAACTATAATCAGGCCGCAAAGAATGTGGTGCAAGTATACAGCGATGGCTTTTTACCTCGTATAGACAACGAAGCCGAAGATATTTCATTTGCAGTGGGTCTGCGTGGCGAGCTAAACCCTGACTGGGGTTATGATGTGTCTGCTGTGTACGGTGAAAATAGCTATGATTTCACCTCAAAAAATACCTTAAATGCTTCTTATGCTGCTGAATATGTAGCTAATAACCCAAGTGCGAGTGATGCAGATATTGCTGCTAATGCGGGCCCACGAGGCGGGTATTCGGGCGGATTTAGATTTGATCAAGCCACCGTTAATGCCGATTTAAACGGCGTTGTTAATATTGGCCGCAGTGAGCCTGTGTATGTGTCGGTGGGGGCTGAGTACCGCAAAGAAAACTATCAAATTGTCCCAGGCGAAGAAGCATCCTATGCGTGCGGCCTTGCTAATACAGACACTTCTTACCCAGCGGTAAACGATGACAGCGTATTTGCTGAATGTGGTTTTCAGGCTTATAACGGCCTTCGTCCTGAGGCATCAAACAAAGAAAGCCGCGACAGCTATGCATTTTATGTCAATGCTGAAACCTTGCTGACAGATGCATGGCAAGTGAGTACGGCACTGCGCTATGAAGATTTCTCTGATGCAGGTGACGACATCATTGGTAAATTAGCGACACGCTATGAAATCTCTGATGATTTTGCAGTGCGTGGTGCAATCTCATCGGGTTTCAGAGCGCCTTCATTACAGCAAAGTGCTTACACGGCTTACACCACTAACTTAGGTGCGGGTGGGGTATTATTGCAGTCATTTACTGCAACGGCAGGATCTGATTTTCCTTCAGCACTGGGCGTTGATAATCTTGGCCTTGAAAGCTCAGAGAACCTAAGCGCAGGTTTTGTTTATAACGTGAGCAGTGAACTGTCGTTAACCGTTGATTTTTATCATGTTGAAATTAAAGACCGCATTACGCTTGGCAGCTTAATGTCTGCGGATGATGTTGCCTTTAGCCCTGCGGCTGTGGCTGCATTGAACGCCACTGGCGCACAGCAAGCGAACTACTTTTCAAACTCGGTAGACTCAACCACGAAAGGGGTTGATATTATTGCCTCGTACCGTACTGATTTGTACGACGGTAATTTCTCAGCAACGTTTGCTGGTAACATTAACGACACCGAAATTGATAATGTTAATGCCCCAGAGGGGATCCCTGAGTCGATTGCACTGGATGATTTGCAGCGTAGCTTTTTAACAGATGGTCAACCTGGTGAGCGTGCAACGCTTACGTTTGAATATGATCGTGGCGACTTTAACAGTATGTTGCGCTTTAATTATTATGGCGAAACAGACGTTAAGTACTTTGGTAATGACCACATAGGCTTACCAGATGAGCTTTCACCTACAGGCGAATTTAAAGATACCAGTACGGTAGAGTCTGCGGTTTTAGTTGATATTAACGTGGGTTATCAGTTAACTGATGAGCTTATGCTGTCGGCAGGTATTGATAATATCTTCGACGTAACCCCTGATGAGTTAGGCGAAGATGAAGCACTTGATTTTATCACTAACCAAGCGTTTAAGTACCCTGTACGTGCCTTGCCTTATGGCTTTGATGGCATGACCTACTATGCAAAACTTAGTTTTAGCTTTTAATTCCTATATTGAAATGAAGTTTAAATAGCGCCGAAAGGCGCTATTTTTTTGTCTTTGCGAAGGTGAATACCTATCGGCAATAATACTTAATTAAGCACAATGGTATACGTATAGCGCCCTGCATTTATAAAACGCAGCTGGGGTAAAGCAAAGCGTATAGCAGCGGTTTAATTCACTTTGAGTTATACCGCATAAAGTCGCTATTACGTGTAAGCCTTTATTGCTTTGAACTACTAGCAGCCCGTTCGCATATGTCGCGCATTCGCTGTTTAATTTCAGGCTCTTTTTCGTTGAGTAGTTTACTAATGCAGTCGATATACGCGTGGTTTTCTTCAAATGGCACACCTATTTCGTAGGCGTCTGCGGCTAAGCGCAGCATTTCTTTGTCAAATTCGCTGAAGATATTAACCAGCTCTTGTGCTTTTTGTTGCTCAATGCCGAGTGCTTCAAATGCGCTGCGACCCATGCGAAGGGAGCTGTCGTAGGTTTCTCTTATAATGTCGCGACACCCGTATGCCCACAAGTCATAAACATGATGGCGGTCTACAGCACGCGCAACAACATGAAGGTGCGGATAGTTTTGCATTGCATAGCGAACCAGTTTGGTTATTTGCTCGGCATCATCGAGTGTAACAACCAGTAATTTTGCATTGTCTATTCCGGCGGCGCTGAGTAAGTCGGGTCTTGTTGCATCACCAAAAAAATTGCGGATCCCGACACGCTCTAATCGATCAAGCTGTTTGTAATTGTAATCAATTACGGTGGTGTTAAAGCCGCCCGCTTTTAAGATTAAATCGACAACCCCTCCAACACGACCAGAGCCAGCAATGATGACGTGGCTATCTTCAGGAAAGGTTTCTTCTCGGTGAGCTTGCTCGCCAATATAACGAGGGGCAATGAAACGTTGATACACAATGTATAATACCGGTGATAACAACATAGAGAGTGTGACAACCAATAACAGTTGGTCGGCTAAAGCCGATGGAAGCACATGATTGCCCACGCTGTAGCTTAATAGCACAAACCCAAACTCACCGGCTTGAGCAAGCCCTAGCGCCAGTAACCATAGGGCGGCTCCTTTTAAGCCAAACAGTCGCCCAAGTATTAATAACGCCGCTGTTTTAGTAAGGATCAGTATCGCCGTTAAAAGCACAATGGTCGCGAGGTTATCAGTTAATAACTGAAAATTAATACTGGCGCCAACCGTGATAAAAAAGAGCCCTAACAGTAATCCTTTGAAAGGATCGATATTACTTTCGAGCTCGTGCTTATAGGGGGAGTTTGCAAGCACCACGCCTGCTAAAAATGTGCCCAATGCGGGTGAAAGGCCCACTAACGACATCATCAATGCTATGCCAATAACAAAAAATAGCGCCGTGGCGGTAAAGAGTTCACGAAGCCGTGCTTGTGCTACAAACCTAAAAAGTGGGGCTGTGAGGTGGCTTCCGCCAAACACCACAAGCGCAATCATACCTAATGTAACTAAGGCTGCTTGCCAGCTTTCAAGCCCTGCTACGAGGCTAAGCCCTGTATGACTGTTATTGCTGGTGCTTGTTATTCCTGTTGCCAGCTCTGGTAGGGCTAATAATGGAATAAATGCGAGCATGGGAATAACCGCAATATCTTGCGTGAGTAACACGCTAAATGATGCTTGGCCGCCGTCTGATTTTAATAACCCACGCTCTGACAGGGTTTGCAGCACAATCGCCGTGGAAGAAAGCGATAAAATTAAGCCAATAGTGAGAGCTGTTTGCCACGGGTGATCCAACATCATAGCCAGTGCAGTAAATGCTGCACTGGTTAATAAAACTTGCCCTCCGCCAAGACCTATTAGCTGTTTGCGCATTGACCACAGTGTTTTAGGTTCAAGCTCAAGACCAACAATAAACAGCATCATCACCACACCAAATTCGGCAAAATGCTGAATGGCAATCACATCCACATTTAAGGTGGTTAGCAAAGGAGAAATGGCAATACCAGCCAGTAGGTAACCCAGTACAGACCCGAGTCCCAGCTTGGTGGCTATTGGCACGGCAATAATGCCTGCAATGAGGAAAATATAGGCTATTAACAGTAAGTCAGTCATTATGATCCTGTTGTTCTTTTTGATTCTTAGTCATTATTTTTTAATAACTATGGTTGTTTTAATCAGTATTGCCAGCTGTTGGTATGTGAATGCAAATAAAAAACACGCTTAACCATAAAAATGGCAAAAATGCATGGCAGCAATTGATTTAAATTACGACAAAATAAGGGTGAAAAAAGAGCCATATTTTTAATAAAACTACTTGCGTAGCAGTATTAACGGTATACAATCGCGACACATTCATGAGGAGTAAAAAATGAGCAAAAAGAAACAAAAAAACCAAAGCCAAGTTGATATTGGCCGAGGCGTAATTAACGACAATGCCTATGCTGCATTGGTTACCTCTAAGCTGTTTCAGGCTAAAGTTGAAAAAGCTAAAAAAGGCAAAGGTGCATATCAGCGTAAGGCAAAACATGCAGGACGAGAGTCCTATTTAATCGCTGCTTAATTGAGTTGTGATCAAATAGGGTTTTTTATAAAAGCAAACACCCGCTGTTTGCTTTTTTTATCTCAAACATCTTCTAAAAAAGTCACCGCGTTTACTTTTTACACAATTTTTATATATGTTTTTACAATAAAACTAATTTATTCGCTATATACCCAAAAAAGATACATTTTTTATTAACGCTATTTACCGCTATTTTCCCTCGCCAAATTCTAAATGCCTTGTAAGCCGTACGCTTCAAGGTTAAAAACTTGTTAATTTTGTGTTCATTTTTACGCTGTAGAATCGAGCAAGTTTTAGTCGTAGCTCAATAATTTTTATCAGTTTTGACAGAGATTAACGGTATTTTTCAGTAAAAATAAGAATGCATTTACCTTTATTGGGTAAATTAGAGGTTGACCTGATTATTTTTTATGTTACTTTTAGGTTGGAAATGTAAAATAATTGTTATAACAACCTTGGGCGGAGGGAGCGAATGAGCTCACATCAATTAATAAAAAATGCCTTTAAACTAAGTGCGCTGTCACTCAGTGTATTTGGCTTTACAGCACAGGCTGCAATTGATTGCAGTAACTTAGAAGTATGGCAGCAAGGCCAAACACATGTCGGTGGCGATCAGGTGCAAGCACAAGACAGTGCCTATGAAGCTAAATGGTGGACACAGACTAACCCCGTGGAGACATCGGGTGTTGATCAAGAGTGGCGTTTATTGGGCGCTTGTGACAGCGCTGTCAGTGAAAACCAAGCACCACAAGTAACAAGCTTAAACCCTGCTGAGGGTTCTTTGTTTACTACTGGTGACAGCGTTGTCATAGAGGCTGACGCCATTGATACTGATGGCACAGTTGCGAGTGTTGAATTTTTTGTTGATGGAACATCGGTGGCTGTTACAAGCAGTGCGCCATATTCAACAAGTTGGCAGGCAACCGTGGGAAGTCATGTAATAAGTGCGGTTGCAACGGATGAGTTAGGGCTTACATCAACAGCGGTGGCACATTCGGTGAGTGTGTCTGATGCTGTCGAACCGGGTAATCAAGCGCCGACAGCAAGCATTGAATTTAGCACTGTGGCGAGTCAAGTTACCGTGGGTACAGATATTGTATTTGCACTTTCGGGCAGTGATAGCGATGGTCAGGTGACTGGGCTTAGTTTGGCAGAAAATGACAGCGCTGTTTATCAGGCAAGTAGCGCGTCATCAAGCTATACATGGCAAGCACCGGCACTGGGTCAATTTACCTTTACGTTAACCGTGACAGACAATGAAGGCGCAACTGGCACTGCCACTCACGTTGTGAATGTGGTTGAAGCGACGCCGCCAGGTGCTGATTGTAAGCCCCACGGTTTATACCAAACACCGGGTGTGAATACACCGTATTGTACAGTTTATGACAGCAATGGCCGTGAAAAAATGGGCGCTGATCATCCGCGTCGTGTGATTGGTTATTTCACTAGCTGGCGCAATGGTGCAAATGGTCAACCGAGTTATTTAGTGAATGATATTCCGTGGGACAAAATTACCCATATTA
Source organism: Pseudoalteromonas sp. MT33b (assembly GCF_014117385.1). NCBI lineage: Bacteria > Pseudomonadati > Pseudomonadota > Gammaproteobacteria > Alteromonadales > Pseudoalteromonadaceae > Pseudoalteromonas > Pseudoalteromonas sp. MT33b. Next base: position 286,314 of record NZ_CP059832.1, read on the forward strand.
ACTATGCCTTTGCGCACGTTGATGCCAATAACAAGGTGTCGATAGGCGATCCGAATGCTGCGGGCAACCCCGCAACAAATATGACTTGGCCGGGGGTAACAGGGGCCGAAATGGATCCTAGCTTTAGCTACACAGGTCACTTTAATCTACTGAATAAATTTAAAAAACAGCATCCAGATGTAAAAACATTAATCTCTGTGGGTGGCTGGGCCGAAACCGGTGGTTATTTTGGTGCAGATGACACGCGCGTAAACAGCGGTGGTTTTTACACAATGACAACGAATGCCGATGGCTCGGTAAACCAAGCTGGTATTGATGCGTTTGCGAAAAGCGCCGTTGAATTCATTGAAACGTATGGTTTTGATGGGGTTGATATTGACTATGAATACCCATCGTCGATGAATGATTCGGGCCATCCTGATGATTTTGCTATTTCGAATGCGCGTCGAGCAGGCTTAAATGCCTCGTATCGTGTGCTGATGCAAAAATTGCGTGAAGAGCTTGATATTGCGGGTGAAAAAGCCGGTAAGCATTACCTACTCACGATTGCATCACCGTCTTCGGGTTACTTACTGCGTGGTATGGAAACTTTCCAAAGCGTGAAGTACCTAGATTACGTGAACATTATGTCGTACGACTTACATGGCGCATGGAACTCACACGTAGGTCACAACGCAGCATTGTATGACACTGGCCTTGATTCAGAGCTTGCACAATGGGGCGTGTATACAACAGCTGAGTTCGAAGGCATTGGTTACTTAAATACCGATTGGGCTGTACGTTATTTCCGTGGCGCGGTGTCTGCGGGTCGCATCAATATTGGTATTCCTTATTACACGCGTGGCTTTAAAGATGTGTCGGGTGGCACACATGGCCTGTGGGGACAAGCTGCGTTACCTGATCAATCTAACTGTGCAAAAGGCACTGGAGTCGGTGAGAAAAACCTATGCGGCAATGGTGCGCTAGGCATTGATAACCTGTGGCATGACAAGAACGATGTAGGTGAAGAAATGCCTGCAGGTTCTAATCCTTTATGGCATGCGAAAAACTTAGAAAACGGGATTAATCCGTCTTACCTTGAAATCTACGGCTTAACGCCAGATACCGACACAGATGATGTTTTAACAGGCACTTATACACGTTATTACGATGATGTTGCCGTGGCGCCTTGGTTATGGAACGCAGATAAAAAGGTGTTCTTATCAATTGAAGATGAACAGTCGATGGCAACCAAAGTTGATTACGTTATCAACAATGGCTTGGGTGGCATCATGTTTTGGGAACTGGCGGGTGACTTTGATTACGACTCGGCAAAAGGCGAGTACTTTATGGGGTCAAGTTTAACGACGCTGGCTTACGATAAGTTTAATCAAAGCGGTGTGGCATACGACACACATCAAGGCAATGTTGATTTTACCGTGCCCAGCGAAGCTGTAGATGTGAGCTTTACGGTTAAAGACTTCCCGATTGGTGATGATAACTACCCAATTTCACCGACTTTCTCATTTACTAATAACTCAAATATTGATTTAAGCGGCGCGAAAATTAGCTTTGATGTGCCGGTATCGACATCAGCCATTTTCAAGTCGAACTGGAATGCGCAAGAAAAGCTCGGTATGGCGGTTGAGGCAAATGGCTCGAATGCTGCGGGCAACAATATTGGTGGTTATGAGAATGAATTCCATCGCTTTTCAATCACTCTTGTAAATGAGTGGGGTGGAATTGAAAAAGCCTTTAACACCGGTGACACCGTTGATGCACAAGTCATGTATTACATGCCTATTACTGGCCCAACTAATTTCACTATTGAAAAAGAGGGCAAAACCTACGCATTTAAATATGAGTACCCAATGTTGCCTGATGCCGTGCCGGGCACCACAAATCCAGGCGGTGACAATGGTGGTGATAATGGCGGTGACACAGGGGGTAACGATGCAACGTGTGACGGTGTCGATGTCGCCAGCATTGCGGTCTATCCAAATTGGCCGCAAACAGACTGGGCTGGTAACCCAAGCCATGCCGTTGGCGGTGATCTGATGAATCACAACAATGTGATTTACGAAGCTAAGTGGTGGACAAGCACAGAGCCAGGCACATCAGCTGATTGGACTGTGAGCTGCACGCTTTAACTCAACAAAGCGGGGCACGCAATGTGCTCCGCATTTCTACAGCGAGAATACAACAATGAAAACAACTAAATCAAAGGCATTGTCTTTATCGGCAGTGGCAACCAGCATGCTGCTTGCCTGTGCATCAAGCCATGTGAATGCCCACGGATTTTTAGAAAGCCCTAAAGCTCGCCAAGCATTTTGTCAGGCAGACGGCGGTTATTGGTGGCCCGCTGATGGTAGCGCTATTCCTAACCTTGCTTGCCGTGCAGCATTTGCAGAGGCAGGGCATGTGCAGTTTGTGCAAGATATTGAATATTCAGCGAACACGATTGATTACACCAACCTAGCAGCGGTAAAAGACAGTGTGCCCGATGGCCGTTTATGTGCGGCAGGCGACAGTGAAAAACGAGGCATGGATTTACCTTCGGCTCATTGGCAACGTACCGAGGTGGTGCCCAACGCGAATGGCGATATTTTAGTGCGTTTTTTAGCAAGTACGCCTCATAACCCAAGTTTTTGGCAGTTTTACCTGACAAAGCCTGGATTTGATAGCGCCACAGACGTTCTCACGTGGGACGATTTAGAGCTGGTTGAGGAATACGGCAATCTTGATTTTGTGATTGGTGATAATAACGACCGTTACTATGAAATGAGCGTGTCTATTCCTGCTGAGCGCAGTGGCGACGCTATTTTATATACTCGCTGGCAGCGTGATGATGCAGGTGGCGAGGGCTTTTATAATTGTAGCGATATTACCATTGTCACAGACACTGCACCGACGGATCCGAGTGAATGGTCTGCACTGACGTATTTTGTGCGCCAAGGTCAAAATGCCGAAGTGGGTGACAGTGTGTCTGCGCGTTTGTTTGATGAAACGGGGCAAGAGCTGTTTACGCAACAAATGCAAGTCACCAGCGATAATCAGGCTAATTGGCAAGCAGAGTTTGCTCAGCTGCTTAATCTGAATTACAGCCATTTACTACGCATTGGTGTGCAAGATGCTGGTGGCACAATCGCTTTTAATGCCAGCGATATATTAACCAATCAGGTGTTTGCAACAAACGCCAACTACAGTTTTGCACTGAGCGTAAAAGCCGCACCTGAAAATACTGCCCCTATTATCCATCAACCTGAAGATATCACCCTGAATGAAAATAGCACGGCAGATGTGCACTTACATGCCTTTGACGATCAGCAAACCGCATTAACATACCGCTGGAATGTACCGGCTCCTCTTCGCTTTACAGGGGCGGGTGCCGACATCACGTTAATAGCACCAGAAGTCGATGCAGATACCTCTTTTACTGTCACGGCCTCAGTATCTGACAGCATGCTTACCAGCGAAGCCAGCTTTACGGTCACGGTACTAAATAGCAGTGTGGTTGAGCCAAACCCCGATGCGCCTGCGTGGGATAACAGCGCGCAATATAACACCGGCGATAAAGTGAGCTTTAACGGCGGGATCTACAGTGCGAAATGGTGGAACCAAGGCGCACAACCCGACAGCAGTGATGCATGGCAGCTTGAATCAGGTTCGGCATCGAGCGAATGGAACATCGGCAAAGCCTACCAAGGCGGTGACGAGGTGACCTATCAAGGACAGCGCTATCGTGCGCAGTGGTGGACTCAGGGCGATACACCGAGTACCAGCCAAGTATGGGCAAAAATCTAAAGTTTTGTAGTTCAAACTTTATCAATAACAGCAAACAGCTAAATAAAAATAGATAAGAGAGAATCATGAATATAAAACAATTAAGCGCAGCCATTGGTGTTGCATTATGTGCCAGTGCAGCAAATGCTGCACCATCGACACCGACCATTATTTGGGAACCGCAAGAGTACTCGTTTGTTGAAGTAAACCTTGAAGGAACGGGCTCGTATAAAAGCCTCGTTAAACGTGTTGATCAAGTAACGATTAACATTGAGTGGAATGCATGGAGCGGTGATGGTGGCGATAGCTACAAAGTGTATTTTGACAATATGCTGGTAAACGAAGGCCCTTTGGCTGCGGGCACTAAAAGCGGAGTAATTAGTTTCCCTTATGATAAAGCGGGTCGCCACACTTTGTATGTTGAGCTTTGTGAAGGTGGCACAACGTGCGCGCGCAGTGAAGGCAAACCCATTGTTATTGCCGACACCGACGGTGCGCACTTAGCCCCATTACCCATGGATTACGATCCCAATAATAAAGACATTGGTACAAAAGAAGGGTTGGTAACAGGGGCTTATTTCGTTGAATGGGGTATTTATGGGCGTGACTACGATGTCACAAATATTCCTGCACAAAACTTAAGTCACATTTTATATGGTTTCATTCCAATTTGTGGTCCGAATGATTCACTGACTGGAGGCCCTAAAAACGCGCTAAATACTGCGTGTGCGGGCTCAGAAGATTTTGAAGTCGTTATTCATGATCCGTGGGCGGCGATTCAAAAAGCCCTTCCGGGTGTGAGTGCAGACGATCCAATCCGTGGTACTTACTCACAATTAATGGCGCTAAAACAACGCTACCCTGATTTAAAAATATTGCCATCTGTGGGCGGTTGGACGTTATCTGACCCATTCGCATATTTTACTAATAAAGCAAACCGCGACACGTTTGTCGCATCAATGAAAGAGTTCTTAAAAACATGGAAATTCTATGATGGTGTCGATATTGACTGGGAATTCCCTGGTGGCGACGGTGCTAATCCGGCGCTAGGTGACCCAATTGCAGATGGCCCTGCTTATGTGGCATTAATGCAAGAGCTGCGAGCTATGCTTGATGAGCTTGAAGCCGAGACTGGTCGTCAATATGAGCTAACATCAGCGATTGGTGCAGGCTACGACAAAATTGAAGATGTTGATTACCAAGCAGCAAGCCAATATATGGATTACATTTTTGCTATGACGTACGATTTTTACGGCGCGTGGAGTGGAGTAACAGGCCATCAAACCGCCCTGTACTGTTCATCGCATTTCCGCCCTGGCCAATGTGATGGCACAGGTGTTGACGCCCAAGGCGTACCATACAAAGGACCTGCTTACACCACCGATAACGCAGTGCAGCTATTACTTGCGCAAAATGTTCCATCGAAGAAAATTGTTGTGGGCACAGCGATGTATGGTCGTGGTTGGGAAGGGGTTTACCCAGCAGGCACGACTATTGATGGTAACCCTATGACTGCAACAGGGTCGGGTCCTTTAAAAGGCAGCACTGCGCAAGGCGTCTGGGAAGACGGTGTTATTGATTATAAAGGCATAAAAGCACATATGATCGGCGCAGCAGGCACCGGTATTAATGGCTTTGAAGTGGGCTACGATGAGCAAGCAAAAGGCGCATATGTCTGGAATCGCTCTACAGGTAAACTGATTACGTATGACAGCCCTGCCTCAGTTATTGCGAAGGGTAACTATGTTAATCAACATGACTTAGGGGGATTATTTGCATGGGAAATCGATGCCGATAATGGTGATATCCTGAATGCGATGCACGAAGGTTTAGGTGGTGCGGTTACAGAGCCTAGCAACAGAGCGCCTGTGCTGTCAGTATCAAGCACCGTAACTGTAAACGCCGGTGAGTCTGTTTCAGTTGTCGCATCAGCAACCGATGCCGATAACGATGCACTGACTTACAGCTGGACAGCAGACGCCGCGCTGTCTGTAACGGGTGAAAACTCAAATACACTGGTTATTGCTGCGCCATCAGTGACAAGTGATGCGCAATACCTAGCAACGGTATCGGTCACCGACGGTAAAGCTGTGGTGAGCCGTAATGTAACAGTGAATGTTGTGGCGCCAAGTACGGGCGGCAATTCAGCGCCTGTCGTGGCTGCAATTTCAGATAAAACCGTTGCTGAAGATGCAAGCGTTGCGGTATCAGTGTCTGCTACGGATGCAGATAATGATGCACTTAGCTATAACTGGACAGTGCCTGCGGGCTTAACATTGGTGGGTTCAGGTGCAAATATTAGTTTGCAAGCGGGCAGCGTTGATGCCGATACAAGCTATGTTGTAACGGTAGAGGTATCTGACACACAAGCTACGACATCGGTAAGCTTCAACGTGACAGTGACTGACTCTGGCACAACAAACCCACCGGGTGGCGATACAACATGGGATGAAGCCGCCATTTATGTGGGCGGTGACACGGTAATCTATAACGGTGTTGAATATACTGCAAAATGGTGGACACAAGGAAACCGTCCTGATTTAGGTGGCCCGTGGGAAGCAAGCTCAAAACCAACAGACGGTAATGGTGATGTGGTTTGGCAAGCTGCTGGTATCTACAACGGGGGCGACCAAGTCGTTCACCAAGGTACAAAATACGAAGCGAAGTGGTGGACTCAAGGAGAAGAGCCAGGCGTTGTGGATGTATGGAAAGCACTTTAAACCTACCTAGCTACATGTAGTGTATTTTATTAAAATGTGATTTCCCTACAAAGCAGCCTTCGGGCTGCTTTTTTAGTGTCTAATCTCTAACTTTTCCTTATTTTAATTGCTCACTTTCCTCCTCGCTTAGTTTTTGTGTTTCACCTATTATGAACCATACTAAAAGAGTGATGAGTTTAGGCTCTTAAACTACAGGTGTGTTGATGACGATGAAAGTGCTTTTCTTATTGGTTTTTGCTGCGTTAAGCACTGAAGCGTTTGGCTGCGATAGGGTTTTAAAAGTCGGGGTGAGCCAATCGTGGCGACCCTATGTTTTTAGCCAAAATGATCAGCTCACTGGGATTGATATAGAGATTACTGACTTGGTGTTAAAAGAAGCAGGGTTTTGCAGTCAATTTATCGCAATGCCTTCGTCAAAACGTGGATTTGCTGAATTAAAACATGGCACTGTTGATTTACTTCCCGCAGCCAGCTACAGCCAACAGCGAGATGATTTTAGTACTTTTTCAGTGCCTTATCGTAACGAAGTTATGCGTCTTTTTTGGTATCCGCACAGCCATTTGGAATCACAAGACTTAAAAGGTTTACTCGACCATAAACAAACTATTCTTACCAATAGCGGCAGTTATTATGGCGATGAATTGACACGTTTAAGTGCGAATAAAAAATATAAAGATCAGTTTGTTACTGTCCCATCATTACGACAGCGCTTAGCAATGCTGGTGGCCAAACGCGTTGATTTTTTTATTGACGATGAACTAGCAGGCTTAAGCTTGATTCAACAACATCAGGCTAACAACGTAAAAATTCATCCGTATATTATTAATAATGATTATATTTATTTTATGTTAAGCGACTTGAGCCTCTCCGAGGAGGAACGACAGGCTATTAACCACGCGATTCAATTCAACAAGCAAGCAATAACCGATATAATCAGTTCCTATAAAACACAGTGAGTTAGCCTAACCGCGTAACACGCAACTTGATACGTCCGGCATTGGCACCATAAAAACGATTTAAGTCATTCGCAAATGGGCAAAACTCGCCTGACTTTGTAATGCGAATATCGGCACCTTCAGCAATTTCAAATAAATGCTCATCGTTGTCATCAATCGCGCCAATAAGTGCAAACCACTGTGCATGCGCTAAGCGTCTAAATGGCTCAAGCACAGCCATGGGAATTTCTTTTACACCTAATTGCACGTTATCACGATGCCAACCCGCGGGGCCGCAACTAATGCCATCGTCATACCAAGTTTGATCAGGATAAGGCGTAAACCGATAGGTCGCCCCTTGCGCTAACATTAATCCGGTGTGGTTATATTTTTCGGCGCCATAAACAAATACATCTTTACTTTGACCAATACTGAGTACGGTCATGTTTTGTTTATCAAGCGCAATATGTGGGCTTAAGCCGTTGAAGGTTAAGCGGCTTTCATCATTGTAGAGCACATCATACGTAAGGCTTTTTAGCGACTCAGGACGATAACTGGTTAAACGGTTAATACGCTCTGCCACGGTGTAATGAATTGTGGGAGGATGTTCACTTTGCTCATTATCAACCAATACGCAGCACTCTCGGTCAACAAGCTTAAATAAAGGATTAAACCAAAAGTAATTTTGTTGGTGACTAAGCGCCAACGGATCGGGGGTGACAGTGACATCGTCTTGGGCAATTAAATTACGGTGCTCATCGGGCAATAAGCTATGGTAATTAATATCAGCACTGGTCAGAAGGTTAAGTGAAATTGTTTGTTCTATTAACCACTCAATAGCATAACGCAGACAAATGTCGGCTAAGCCATCACGGTAATACCCGCCACCCACGTCAGAGTGTGCGCCCGCAAACCATACCTCTTCTACATGAGGCGCTTTGTTTATGAGTGTTGGCTCAAACGCGCGGCGCTTTTCATCCAGCGCAACACAATGCAGGGCTGCGTTAATATTACTGGCTAGGGTGTAGTTTTCAAAAATAACGTGTTCAGCGCCACGTGTTGCTTTGGTCACTTTTGAAAAACCAATGGATGCCACGGTATCAAATACGCATAAAAAAACATTGTCGCTTATTAAGGGCTCAAGGCATTTTGCAAAACGCCTTGCCAATGCTGCACCACGACTAAAACCCGTTAGCAAAACCCGATCACCCACAGCGTAATATTGTTTAAAGTCGTTTATTGCGCGGTTTAAAATACTGGCGACATCGTCGCCTCTTGGGGCTAATGCTTGATTGAATAAACGTCTGAAGCGGCTTCCTTGAGTGCCTATGCCTTGATAATAAAAACTAAGTTGGCTTGGGAATGGCGTTTCGGGTTCACTGTTGAGTGTGCCGCCAAATAACAAGTGAAGTTTAAGAATATTGGAAATACTGGCGTCTTCTTTGAAATGAGCGGCACTAAATTGTTCTGCATCACGTGGCTCACTGCCTGTGCCATCAAAGTTGAAAATCAGCGTTTTAGGGGTCATAGCGTCATTCCTTTAGTGGTTTGTCATAACATACAAGGCATTTATTAAAATTTGAAGACAAATTATGCGTGATGGCACTCTTTTTATATCAGGCTTTTTATATCAGGCTTTTTATGAGAACACAGAAGACAGGAGAGAGATTTGGGCAAGGTGTGTGGTTAACCTTGCCCAAAATAGCCGTTTGAACAGCTAAAATTAAGCGTAAGTGTGGCTGTATAGAATGCCTGAGCCAATTAAGATAAGGGCAATACCGCCAATGGCTTCAGCTTTTTTGCCAACCCAGCCACTCATCACATTCCCCAGTAATGAGCCGATAGTCACCATTACGGTTGTGGCGAGACCTATCATTGCGGCAGCAACATAGATATTAACTTTCATAAACGCAAGGCTTATGCCCACGGTCATTGCATCAATACTGGTGCCTACTGCGGTCAGCAGGGTTGCCATTAATGAGCGCTTATTGCTTGGCACTTCGTCGGCGTCGTCATCGTCGTCTTTACGACTTTCAATGATCATGTGTATGCCAAGGCCCACCAATAATACAAACGCAATCCAGTGATCATAGGCTTCAACGTACTCGGCACCCGCACTGCCAATTAACCAACCTAAAACAGGGGCAATTGCTTCAATGCAGCCAAAAATTAAACCTAATTTAATGGCACTAAGAATACGTGGGTTTTTAAGTGAACTGCCTTTGGTGATTGATGCAGCAAACGCGTCGGTTGACATTGCAAGCGACAATACGCTGAGAGTAATAATATTCAATTTTTGCGCCCCACAAAAAGTGCGCATTATACGCGTATAAGCCGTAAACAGGTAGAGTAATTTACGGCTTAGGGTGAGTCGCGCTGTTTGTTAATGCAGTTTCATTTTGGGTCTTACCACGCGGAGTACTTTTTCGCTGATCCACAATGCAAAGGTTTTGGCGCTGCCATGAATGGCGCGCTGGTGCATGCGATAAAGAGAAATATACATGAACCGCGCTATTTTCCCTTCGATAAAAAAGCTATTACTGGTTAAGTTACCCATTAAGCTGCCCACGGTGCTGTAACGTGACAAATTCACCAAAGAGCCATGATCACTATAGGTAAACACGCTTAACGGGTTGTTTTTGAGAGTGGCTAGTAGGTTTTTTTCTACGCATTGTGCCATTTGATGCGCTGATTGTGCGCGTGGTGGAACCTGTGAGCCATCGTCTTGAGTAAACGCGCAGCAATCACCAATCACAAAAATAGTCTCATCAACACTGCTTTGTAGGTATTGATTTACCTTAATTTGGTTGTTACGTGTAAGCTCAAAAATACCAATATCTTTGATAAAATCGGGGGCTTTTACACCTGCTGCCCATACCATGATATCGGCCTTTATAATGGCGTCATTGTTAGTGATAAAGCTGTTTTCTGTGGCTTCTTTTACTTGTGTGCCTTCGCGCACCGTGACCCCTAATTTTACCAGTTCTCGTTTTGCCGAGTTGGCTATGCGTTCAGGCAAGGCAGGCAAAATACGAGGACCTGCTTCGATTAAATCAATGTGTAGGCGCTTGGCTGTCATTTTATCTAGGCCATACATTTTTAGCATGTCGGATACATGATACAGCTCAGCCGAAAGCTCAACGCCCGTCGCTCCACCGCCAACAATGGCAATTGTTAGAGCCTGCTGTGGATCGTCATCTTGGTGCAAGCGAGTAAAGTTATCGAGTAATGCATGTTGAAAACGCTCGGCTTGTTGGTTTGAATCAAGGTAAAAGCAATGATCTTTTACGCCGGGGGTATTAAAGTCGTTACTCACACTGCCGATGGCGAGCACTAGGTAGTCATAGCTGACATGTCGCTGTGGCAAAATGCGATGGCCAAGCTCGTCTTTTAACTCGCTTAAGGTAATGGTTTTGTTGGTTGAATCTAAGTGGCAAAAACTGCCGAGTTGAAAATTATAATGGTGTTTTGCTGCATGAGCAGAGTACACAACGCCGTCTAAATCGGCATCAATCGACCCCGTCGCTACTTCATGAAGTAACGGTTTCCAAATATGGCTACGGTTTTTATCGATTAATAAAATATCTGCTTGGCGTTTTTTCCCGAGTTTATGTCCTAATTGTGTTGCAAGCTCTAAGCCGCCTGCGCCACCACCGACTATCACGATTTTAGGAGGTTGGTTAGTCATTACGTTGCCCTCAAAAGTATAATACCTAAACACTCTCGATTTATAAGCGCTTAGGTATTGCAAATCCATTCTTCAATACCCCATGGCAACGGGTCTATTGTGCGCCTTTTTGCTGGTTTTGTCAGTAAAGCTTACGAACAATATAGTGTGTTTAGTGATATTAATGGCCTTGGGTGATGAGCCTAAACACGTTAACATGGCTAATTCGCACTAAGGCACCTATCATTACCTAATACAGGGAAATGAAACAAGGGATCAGGATGACTACAGCACTCCACACTTCGCTAAATCAATACTTTGGCTTTACTGAATTTCGCCAGGGTCAGCAACAAACGATTGAACAACTGTTAAATCAACAATCATCATTGGCTATCTTTCCGACAGGGTCGGGCAAGTCGTTGTGTTATCAATTAACTGCATTGCATTTGCCTAATTTGACCTTGGTGGTTTCACCCTTGTTAGCGCTGATGAAAGATCAAATCAGCTTTTTGAATAGCAAAGGTATTTACGCGGCCAGCTTAGATTCGAGTCAAACGAGCGAACAAAGCCATACCGTGATGAGTGATGTGCGAACCGGGAAGGTTAAAATTTTAATGGTGTCGGTGGAGCGTTTTAAGAACGAACGCTTTCGCGAGTTCATCAAGCAAGTGCCGATTTCAATGCTGGTGGTTGATGAGGCGCACTGTATTTCTGAATGGGGGCATAACTTTAGACCCGACTATTTAAAACTGCCGCGTTATCGCGATGAGCTTAATATTCCTCTGGTGTTGCTATTAACTGCAACGGCAACCAAAAAAGTAAAACGTGACATGTGTGAGCGGTTTGCCATTGCACCTGAATGCGTTGTGCAAACAGGGTTTTATCGTGCGAACCTTGATTTATCGGTGTTAAGTGTGGCGAGCCAAGACAAACAATCGCACTTAACACGCGTTATTGCTGAGCAGCAGGGCGCAGGCATCGTGTATGTGACACTGCAACACACTGCTGAGCAAGTGGCCGCAGCGTTAGCGCAGACAGGACTTAATGCAGTGGCGTATCATGCGGGTCTTGACGATGATAAGCGCTGGCAAATTCAAGATGACTTTATGGCGGGTAACATTAATATTGTGGTTGCCACCATTGCGTTTGGCATGGGCATTGATAAGTCGGATATTCGCTTTGTTATTCATTATGATTTACCTAAATCAATTGAAAACTACAGTCAAGAAATAGGCCGCGCAGGGCGAGATTCTAAGCAATCAAATTGTTATACCTTAGCAAATCTAGATGGCCTGAACACAGTTGAAAACTTTGTCTATGCCGACACCCCCGAGCAAAGTGGTATTGAATATGTGATCAACAATATTCGCACGGAGCAAACGAATGGTCAGTGGGAAATGCAAGAATACAGTTTGTCGAGTGACAGTAATATTCGTGCATTAGCCTTAAAAACGTTATTAGTACAGCTTGAAATTCATGGCGCTATCACGCCGTTGTATGCCTATTATGCTGACTTTAAATATAAGTTTTTAACAGACAAAGGCACACTTCTTCAGCAATTTGATGAGCAGCGCCAAGCATTTCTACAGCAGGTATTTAATCATACTGAGTTTAAGAAAATTTGGGGCACTCTCAACTTTGACGCCTTAACACATGCCACGCAAGTCGATAGAAAACGGGTGGTTGCTGCGCTCGATTATTTGGCCGAAAAAGGTCACATAGCCCTTGAAACTAAACGCATTACACAAGTGTATGAGGTGAATAACGAAGTCATTAATGCAGACAATTTAGCGTCGCAATTACATCAGTACTTTATTGAAAAAGAGCAGGCAGAAATAAAACGCATTGCCGCATTGGTGCGCTTTTTTGAGCTTAATAGCTGTTTGAGTTATAACCTTGCACGTTATTTTGATGATCACAATGCCCCAAAAGAGTGTGGCCATTGTTCTGTGTGTCGAGGCCAGTCTGTAAAACTTAGTTATTCACTTGAGCACACCATGCCAGACACTGCGGTTATTGCAGCTAAAGTTACACAGCTAAAAGAGCACTTAGCCACTAAAGGGGTAACTGAAATCAGTATTGATACTCAATGCCGCTTTTTAGCGGGGATGAGCGTGCCACTGTTTACCCGCAATAAAGTTAGGCAGCTTTCAGGTTTTGGGGTGTGTGAACACCAGCGTTATAGCGATATTAAAGCAGTGCTACAGCAGTTGTAGTATCGCTTTAAATTTTAAACGCATGTGTTTAAGCTTCGGTAGCTTAGGTAACCATTTTTGACGAACCTGTCTTGTATAACTCTGTCAGTGTATTTTGTAAGGACAACTGAAAGTTTTCTTTGTAGAGTGGTAACTATTGCAACGTGCCACTTATCAGTTTTAGGGCTGAGTATTTAAGAGCTTCTTTTTATTGCTTCCAAAACGTACGCGTAAAAAGGGCAAAAACAGTAAAATATTCCAAACGACCCACAAGCATTGCGCTGGTTAATATCCAGGTTCCTGCGTCTGAAACTGGTGCAAAGTTCGCGCCTACTTCACCAAACCCCGGTCCGAGCACATTGACACATGCGGCGACTGCTGAAAACGCACTCCAAAAATCCAGCCCAGTAAACATGAGTAATAATGTAAACAGCATGCTTGATCCTGCGGCAAAAGTCATAAATGCCATAACGGCATGAAGTACATCATCTTTTACAGGGCTGCCTTGGTACTTAATGGTGAATATAGCGCGGGGATGAAGAAGTTGTTTAAAGTTATTATTGAGCATTTTAACCACTAGAATATTTCTGATGATTTTATTTCCGCCAGCCGTTGAGCCCGCGCATCCCCCTAAATAGCCGGTGATAATAAGTAAAAATCCGACAGCTTCGGGCCATTCAGTAAAGCTTGCTGCACCAAATCCGGTGCTGGTTATAAACGACACTATATGAAAAGTTGAAAAACTCAATGACTCAAAAAAAGAGGAGTAGGTGTCGTGACTGTACAAAATAACGCCCGACAACACTGCAAGGGTTGTAATGATGTATATAAAATAACGCGTTTCTTCATCAGCATAGTAACTACCGAGCGCTCGTTTGTGGACGACTCTAAAGTGCAGTGCAAAATTAATAGCACCTGCAATCATAAATAAGTTGGCGACCCATAAAATTAAATGACTTTTGTAAAACCACATACTGGCATCGTGGGTCGAGAACCCTCCCGTTGAAACGGTTGTCAGTGAATGAGCCAGTGCATCGTAAAAAGTCATGCCTGCAAAATAGTAAGAAACAGTACACAACACGGTTATGCTTAAGTATACACTCCAAAGGTAATGCGCCGTGTTTGCAATACGAGGTGATAGCTTTTCATCTTTAATTGGCCCAGGTGTTTCGGCTTTTAAGAGCTTCATGCCACCTATATTTAGCATGGGTAAAATAGCCACCACGAAAATAACAATGCCGAGCCCTCCCATCCATTGTAAAAACTGGCGGTATAATAAAAACGTACGCGGCATATCATCTAAGCCCGACAGTATTGTGGCGCCGGTGGTGGTTAATGCGCTTATTGATTCAAACATGCCATCTGTAAAGCTCACTTTGGTGACTAAAATGATTGGAATTGCCCCCAAAAAGCCAGCAATCACCCACGTGGCTGTCGCGTAAATCAGTGCATCCCTAAAGTTGGCCAGTGATGAATCAACATGCTGGGTTTTTAACAGTATGACACTTGCTGTAAAAAGCATTATTGACGCAGGCAATAGGAATGACACGGATACATTATCTTTAAATAAAAATGCAGATAAAGCTGCAAATATCAATTGCACTATACTCATCCACAAAATAGGGAAAGCGAGTAATCGAAATGTGATTTTCCAATTGATCATACGTCTACTGATTTAATGAACGGCTCTTAAATCAGCATGCTATTGAAATAGACGTATATGTCTTTAGAGAGAGTGGAAGCTTTATAAAGATTTTATGCCGAGATAAAAAAACTTTATAAAAACTTTATAGTGACAAAAATAAAAACACTTTAATCTAATGACAATTCGTTAGATGAGCATAAACAGATGATGCAGTCAGTATTCAAACCCCCGTTATTTAAGGCCATATTTTTAAGTGTATTGATGCCACTTGTGGTGGTGCTTGCTATTTTTCCGTTTAGAGAACTGTTTACTACCACCGATATTGTGATGTTACAGCTGTTGTGGGTGACGTGGGTGGCTGTACGAAGTAATCGCCGTGTTGCAGCGCTGACAACCCTAGTGAGTGTAGCCTGCACCGACTGGTTTTATGTGGTGCCGTACTTTACCTTTCACATTGAAAACATTGAATATGTGGTGACATTTGTGGTGATGCTTATTGTTGGCCTAGTGATAAGCCATTTAGCCGGTGAGCTCAATACTAAAGTGCGCGATGTGCAAGAACACGCCAGCAATAGCCGACTGCTCTACGAGCTTGCGAAAAAATTAAATGAACTCGACAGTTTAGATGAGCAAAAGCAATTATTTATAGCCGCGATGACGGCACATTTAAAGGTTAAATGTGATTGGCATGTATCGCAGACAAACAATGTTATGTATTTAAATGAGCAGCAGCCTGAATTAGGGGGGATCGCGTTTGCAAAACCCTTGACGAGTGAGCAACAAGCGCTGGCAGATACGGCGTGCTCTTTATTGTATCAAGTTCACGAAAAAACGTTATTGCGTCAACAGTCTGCGGCCATTGCAGTACAAGCGGAACTTGAGCGGTCAAAGAATACCTTGCTGCGCAGTTTATCGCATGACTTGCGAACTCCTTTGGCAACCATTATGGGGGCATCAAGTATGCTGGCTGATGAAGAGATCGAATTAAGTCGTGACGTGGTTAAAGAACAAGCCAGTAATATTTTTGAGCAAAGTAAAATACTTAATCAGCATTTTGATAAGGTAATGGAGCTAAGCAAAGTCAATAAGTTAGGTGAGAATATTACATGGCAAAAACTCAACGTTTCGAGCCTCATTAGCGAAGCAAAAGCGCGTAGGCAACAGCAATTAAGCGACTTTAAATTAACCATTAATGCTGCACAAAATAGTGCCTGCTATGGTGATGAAACACTGCTAGAAATTGCCTGTGCTAATATGCTCGAGAACGCAGCGCGTTATGGTGACGGAACGGCGGATATGCAATTTATTGAACGAGAAAATGAGTATCAACTCGTGCTAATAAACTCGATTAATCGCAATAATGAAACCAGTCAAGACGAAGGCGTTGGTCTTGGCAGTATTATCTGCGATGTGGTTGCTAAGTGTCATCAAGGTCAATTTGAGTTAACCATTAATGAGCAAACAGGGCAGGCGAAAGCCCAGTTGATTTGGAGTAAACAGCATGGCTAACATTTTAGTGTTAGAAGACTCACCTCCACTGCAAAGTTTTTTAAAAACGCTGCTTAAAGCCAGTGGCTATGAAGTCAGCCTATGCGCAAAGGGCTTAGATGGCTTTGCACTGTTAAGTGAGCAACAGTTTGATTTAGTGCTACTTGATTTAGGCTTACTCGATATGGATGGACAAAATTGGCTGCTTGAGTTTAGGCAATGGAGTTTATTACCGGTATTGGTTTTATCTGCGCGTGATGGCGAAACAGAAAAAGTAACCGCACTGGATAATGGCGCAAACGATTACATAACGAAGCCCTTTAGTGCCAACGAACTTCTTGCCAGAATACGGGTTTTATTACGCGCCCAATCTTCGCCAAATATGACATTGCAATGTGGTGATATTCATATTGATCCCCACAAACATGTTGTTAAAAAAGACGGGCAGAGCATCAAGTTAACTAAAAAAGAATACGCTATTTTACTGTTACTCTTTCAACAAAAAGATAAAGTATTAACGCATAACGCTATTTTATCTCAAGTATGGGGGGAGCAATATATAAATCGCCCTGAATACGTGCGTGTTCACATAGGCCAGTTAAGACAAAAACTCGAAGATAATGCAGCAAACCCTAAACACATACTTACCGAGCCCGCCGTGGGTTATCGGCTAGTTGATTAAGTTTTATGTCTTTTTCGTTAGGCATACCCCATTTATTGACTACTCTTTTAATATTAAAAACAATAAATTGGGGTATTTGATTGACGTCTAATTCAAAGGGCAGCAAAGGGCTTAATACGCTGTCTAATAAGCAGCTAGAGCGTATTATTGCAGAAATTGATCAAGCAATTGAATGGCACCAATCTTGGTATAAGCAGTTACTACGCAGCCTAATCTCAAATGTCCCTGCCAATAAGCATGACCTTAGCGACAATGCGCATAATTTTTGCGAGTTTGGTCAGTGGTTTAATAAGTTACCAACCGACACTAAAAAGTTGCATCCTCATTTTTCTGAGATGGGCACTGCGCATCAAAAAATGCATCAAGGTGCTAAAGTGCTTTTGTCGTTAAATGAAGCTAAATCGGCTATTCCAGTGAGCTTACTCGATCAATTTCATGCTGATTTAGACACGCTCAGAGATTTATTTGAAGCGGTGAGCGATGAGTTTTCCGACGTTTTGCATACCCGTGATCCACTTACTGGGGCAACTGATCGCACCAACTTACTGAGTCACCTGCGCAAAGAGCACGAACGCTGTAAACGTCACTCGCTTGAATGTGCAATTATCATGATAGATCTTGATCATTTTAAACGCGTAAATGATGAGCATGGTCACGCAGCTGGCGATAAGGTATTGGTTGCCTTAGTAAAATGTATTCAATCGCATTTACGAGAGTACGATCAACTGTATCGTTATGGGGGGGAGGAATTTTTAGTGTGTCTGCCAGAGACCGAGCTTGAAGGGGCCAAGTCATTTTCTGAGCGTTTAAGAGCGAGTGTCGAAGAGTTAAACATTAATATTGGGACCAACACGCCTATAAATGTGACAGGCTCGTTTGGTATTGCCTCTGTCAGTGTTAACGATGATATTGAGCAGGCAATTGAAAGAGCAGATCACGCGATGTATCAAGCTAAAAAGTCTGGCCGCAACAGAGTCTGCGTGACGTAAGGATATTAGCGACGCTTGCCTCTTCTTTACTGATTATTTTTGGCGATGAACATGGCCATGCTTACTTTACCTTGAGCCCAATCAACACAGACGACTTTGCATTACGTGAACTAAACAAACTGGCACATAAATAGCCGCTATCAGCGATATAGGTAGAAAGTTGTTGTGAGTGTTTTGTGAAAGTTTCTAAATCAAGGTGAGTCGATGCTAAGTACAGGCCATTGCTAACGATAGCGTTATTTACGGTGTTTAAAAATGTCACCGCTGCTTGAAAGGAATCAAAGCAACATAATGTGTCTGCTTCATTATTAAGGTTTATGATATCTGCAAGGTCTATATTGCTCGGCATTTCATGACTGTAAAGCTTGGCAACAATATTTAAAATGACATTTTGTATCACGCTTGTGTCGTTGCTTGGGTGGGTTATTTTAATGAGTGGTGTGCCATACGATGCACAATAATCAGTAAGCTCTTTTGTGTTAGAGCAATCAAGCCCGCCAACAAATACGGCATCGAATTGAGCAAAATCTGTTGCTTGAAATGTCTGTGGGCATAGCAATGTTGCATGCTCTGAGGCGGTTAGGTTTGGTACTAATATGGCGATGTTTAAATCGTTAGATAATTCGTGAATAGGTACAAACATTACTTATTTACTATTTTAAAAATGCCCAGTAAAACCACGGCTATGCCCTCCATCGTAATAATATAGAGGCAGTAAAGGCACAAAACAGTGCCCTTACTTTTTACGCTAATCGTATTTTGCTTCTAGCTCATTGGCTGTGTGATAGCTTTCGTGAGTTTTTAGCTGCTCAAAGTAGCGTTCGATTTCAGGGAAGTGCGACAGCTTACCCGCCTGAGCAACCTGCTCTACAACAAAAGACATCATGAAATCAGCGCCTGTCAATGTGTCATCGACTAAGTACTGCTTACCTTGTAATTGCTGATTAACATAGCTCAGTATTTTAGCAATTTCATGGTCGGCATAGTCGGCAATAAAGTTAGTTTGACAGCCATCTTTAGTAATAAAGAGTTTTAGTAGAAGAGGCACCATGGCAGAGCTTTCAGCAAAATGCAGCCATTGCTGGTAATCAACATAGCTGTCGCTTTGCTGACTTGGCATAAACTTGCCTTGCCCGTACTGGCTAATTAGATAATCAGTAATTGCACCAGACTCGGTAATTACTTTACCGTTATCTTCAATAACGGGCGATTTACCCAGCGGATGAATTTGTTTTAGTTCATCAGGTGCTAAAAACGTTTCTTTATTGCGTTGATAGGCAACAATGTCGTAATCGACACCAAGCTCTTCCAGTAACCAAATAATACGTTTAGAACGTGATTTATTTAAATGGTGTAACTTAATCATTCGTTATCCTTAATAGTGGCGCAGCATGGGTTGCTACGCCTAAAAAATTTATATTGGCTGCTGAACTTGCACGACAGTTTTGCCAAAATTCTCACCATTCAACATAGCATTAAAGGCGTTAAGTGTATTTTCGAAATTAGCTTCAAGGTGCTCTTTATATTTGATTTTTCCTTCGCTTAGCCATGCTTGCATGTCTTTTGCGAACTCCTCATAACGATGAGCGTAGTCATCAAAAATAATGAAACCTTGCACTTTAATACGTTTCTTTAAAATTAAGCCCATAAGCATAGACAAGCGGTCTGGGCCCGGTGGCAGCTCGGTTGCATTGTACTGTGATACTAAACCACATAATGGAATGCGCGCTTTGGTATTTAACAGTGGTAATACGGCGTCGAGTACATGACCACCGACATTTTCATAATAGACATCAATGCCTTTATTACAGGCTGCGCTTAACTGTTCTGCAAAATCATCCGCTTTGTGGTCAATACAAGCATCGAACCCAAGGTTTTCAACTGCATGTTGGCATTTTTCTTTACCGCCAGCTACGCCAACGACCTTACAGCCTTTTAATTTAGCTATTTGCCCTACCGTTGCACCGACAGGTCCTGTGGCCGCAGCAACAACGACCGTTTCGCCTGGTTTTGGTTCACCAATATCCAAAAGCCCCATGTACGCCGTAAACCCAGGCATACCCATAATACCTAACGCATAAGAAGGGTTTTCAGGGTTCTTACCCAGCTTCATTAAGCCTTTTGTGTCGCTGATTGCGTATTCTTGCCAGCCCGTGTAGGCCAACACCCATTCACCTTCTTGGTAGTCAGGGTGGTTTGATTGCTCAACTTGGCATACGGTTGCGCCCACCATCACATCACCAATTTCGACAGGGTCAGCATATGACTCTGCATCGCTCATTCGCCCACGCATATAGGGGTCGAGTGATAAATAAATAGTTCTAAGCAGTACCTCACCGTTTTTTGGTGCGGGTACTGAGTGTGTTTTTAATACGATATTGCTTTCATTTGCGACGCCATTTGGGCGAGACTCAAGAATATATTGACGATTTTGAATATCAGACATACTTTGTTCCTATTACTAGGTTTATGAAGTGGTGCATATAGATGAAGTGCGGGCGCATTCATAAAATTCAATGATTAAATTGTCACTGTGAAAATAAACACAATTTCAGTCACGCAATAATCGATTTTGCAGAGGGCACAGAAAGGTGTATGCTCAAATGCAACAGATAAGTCAAAAGGATTGATATGAAACGTATTTTATTGTTAACGACGGCGCTTTTAACTGGCGCGTTTAGCGCTCAGGCTAACGCGAATGATGAGGTATTATCGGTTGACCCTGTCTCGCTTTCGGGCGGTGCGTTTGCATTTGAAAACGACGCCAAACGTTATCCCAAACAAAGCCAATTTAGTATTTTGCATAGTGTGATGATGAGTAGCGAAAGTGGCCGACGTCTCGCCGTGGTTACTATCGAAAACAAAGCATCTGGCTCTCGTATTTTGCAAGCCGACCATATTATGGCGTTGTTTGCAGATGGCAGCCGATTAAACCCTCTCACTTTCGATGAAGGCATTAAGCTTGATGATGGAGAAAAACGCTCCCTTACACTTTCGTTTGGTGAAAATGAGTACCCAATTTTAGCTGTCTATACCAGCCTAGATAAATAAAAGGATGATCATGAAATTTCGCACTTTAGCAGCTGCCGTTGCGCTTGTTAGCTCACAAACCGTTATGGCCGTTGATAGCCAAGACTTTGTAAAAGACAATGTGTTTACGCAAGGCATTGAAGGACCTACCATGTTCAACGGCACTTTGTATGCCGTTAACTATGCAGAGCAAGGGACGATAGGCCGAGTCGATAACATGGGCAAGTCGTCATTATTTGTGCGCTTACCAAATGACAGCGTTGGTAATGGTTTGCAATTCGATCAACATGGTAACCTTTATATTGCCGATTACGTTAATCACCGTATTTTAAAAGTGCCTGCGAACAGCCAACAAGTCGAAGTATTTGCCCACAACAGTGAAATGAATCAACCTAATGATATTGCGATTACGCAAGGAGGCAGCTTTTTTGCCAGCGATCCTAATTGGGCAAAAAGCACCGGACAGCTGTGGCGCATAAACGCAGACGGTAGCACACACCTTCTCGAAAAAAACATGGGAACCACTAACGGGGTTGCCGTGAATAACGACAACAGCAAGCTGTATGTAAATGAAAGTGTGCAACGCGTTGTATGGCAGTATGACCTTGACGATGCACTGAATATTAGTAATAAACGCGTGTTGATACGCTTTGATGATCATGGCCTAGATGGCATGCGCGTGAATAACCAAGGGCATATTTTTATTACCCGTTACGGAGCGGGTAAAGTGCTGGAGGTTTCACCTGAAGGTAAGGTTTTAAAAACCTACACGCTTAAAGGCCAGCACCCCACAAACCTAACCTTTAACGACGAGCAGGATACTCTCTTTGTTACTATGCAAAAGCGCGGTGCGATAGAGGTCATTAAACTTTAAATTAGCCTTGCTTAGCGCGTGTGATAGCGGCGTTAATCGCCGCTTTTGCCTGCGGGCTATTTTTCCAACAGCTTGAATGCAGCATTGAGGCAACTCGCTCAGCAATTGTGTTTGCATCGAACCCTGCTAACTGATCAAATGAGTCAATCCCTATTTCTTCAAAGCGTTTTACCACTGTGGGGCCGACCCCTTTAAGCGCTAATAAAGCCGCGCGTTCTTGTTCACTAAATGGCATGTATACATTCCCTGTTTATCAGTTTTTATTTAGGTACTTTGACCTAATTATTAAGGCGTTAAAATTAAATATTATACTAATTCGCTTAATTAAGTGGTCTATCTTGAGGCAATAAAAAAGCGCACCGGGCAGGGTGCGCTTGAGGGGATTAATCCTGTGTAGCTAAAACAGTAGGACTAATTAAAACTCGGAGCGTATCTCAGTGAAACACCGACAGAGCGGCCAATCACACTATAATCACTTACGGTATTAAAGTGGTTTGCACCGATTTCAGGTGTTGGTGGTTCACGGTCTAATAAGTTATCGACACCAAAATTAACAGCAAGTTCCTCATTAACTTGCCATGCTGCTGCGAAATCAAGATAATTTTGTGCTGAGATTGTTTCTGAACGGTCTACAGCATACTCTACTTCCCCGATTCTGCGCCAGCCAAGTTGGAAATTCATGTTATCTAATTGCCAATCAATGCTTGCACGGTGTTTATAGTCTGCTTGTAAAATACTCGCAAAGTCACCAGAACACGCACTGCCATAGGTGCCTTTACAGTCTACTTCTGCCACGGTACTGTTATTTTGGCGAGTTTGTTTAGTAACAAAGTTACCTTGGTACGAGAATCTAAAGCGACCGCCCATTTGAGCTGGGGCATCAATAACGTAGTTAGCCGCAACATCAATACCTGCTTGCTCAATTGCTGCTAAGTTAAAGTCGTTGACAATAGCTGTGCTAATAAACCCGGTATTCGGATCGCGAAGTACTGCACCACACAATGGGTTATTCGGGTTAGGATCGTCAATGTAACAGCTTTGCAGTGCCGCACCTGGTTGAATTTGACTTACCGCATCCGTTACGCGAATGCTGTAATAATCTAACGATAAATCAAAGCCTTCTAAATAGCTAGGAGTGTAAACAATGCCCAAAGTATCAGATTCAGCTTGCTCTGGTTTAATATTTGGGTTTCCGCCGTACGTGTATTTTGCTGTGCTTGAGTCAAACTCAGTGCCAACTGGCGGCGCACCAAATGCAGCACATTGGCTTGCATCGCCCGTACCTAGCAAACAAGGATCGCCGTTATAACGGCCCGCTAATCGAGGGACAAATTGATCACTGTTTTGATCAAATAACGACAGCGAAAGTGCCGTAATAGGGCTGGCAAATTCACCTAAGTTAGGTGCTCTAAACGCCGTTAAGCGGTTTGCACGAATACGAATATCGCTGTTAATTGCCCAGTTTATACCCAGTTTATAGGTATCTTCTGCTTCAGTGTTTGAGTAGTCAGAAATGCGATAAGCACCTTCAAAGCTAAGCTCTTCGGCAAAGGGCTGATCAATTAAAATAGGCACTAATACCTCAGCATAAAACTCTTCTGAGCTGAAGCTTGCGTCCATATCAAATGCACTAATTGACGCAAAGCTGGTGCCATTTCTAAACGCATCGCCCGGTGTTTGTTTACCGGTTTCTTTACGGTATTCGTAACCAACGGCAAAGTCGACAGGGCCAGCAGGAAGCTCAAACAAGAACCCTGAATCACCCGATAAGGTTGCTGAAATCACACTTTGTGTACGGTCGCGAGTGGTATAAATTAGTGGGTCGCTGAAATCAGTTAAGTCGAGGTTGGGATCAAAAATGTCCACTGAGTTAGCAAGCGCTGCAAAGCGGCTGTTGCCACTGTTGTCATTGCGATAGGCATTGTTATAAATGGTTGCTACTTCGTCGGTTTTACCGTATTGACCATACACATCGTAGCGTAAGTAATCGGTTAAATCGCCTTTTAAACCTAATTGAAATTGCATTGAATCGCGAACGGCTTCTGTATGTTGCACACCTAAACCAAGGTTTCGCTCTACATTTACACGTGCATTACCTTCGCTATCAAACGTTAGTTGGTCACGTAACTCGCTAGGAATATACGGGTTATTACTGGTAAGAGTGACTTGCTCGTTCACAAAAATAGGTGTTTGACCACTGGCACCCGCTCCCTTTACAGTCACTTTCGAATACATGGCACGCCCATATGCAACGGCGCTGTTGCTTACATCAACATCGAATAACAAGCCGGTTGAAAAGCGATCCATTGGTTGGGTTAAGTAACGATCGGCTGTAAAATCAGTTGTTTGACGCTCATTTGAAACACTTCCTGCATCTGTAATAGCAAGGCTATTGCCTGATGCAACATCGGTATAGTAACCACCACTATTAATCAGCGGTGTTGAGTTATCAAGGGCATAGCTTCGCTCGCCTGCTAAAAGTTCTTTACGTTCGGTGTAGCCCAAATATCCGGTAACGTGGCCGCGACCCTCGGCGATATCACCCCCGAAAATTGCTTCAAAATTGAGTTTTTCATTCCCGCCATCAGCACTTTCATAACTCGTCGAGAATTCAGCACCGGTAAAATCATCATCTAATACAAAGTTTACAACCCCTGCAACGGCATCAGCACCGTATACCGCAGCAGCACCGCCGGTAAGCACGTCAACACGCTTAATTAAACCTGCCGGAATCGTATTTACGTCAACTGAGTTTCGAAAACTAAAAGGTACAGCGCGTGTACCATCAATAAGCACAAGTGTTCTGTTTTGTCCTAGGCCACGTAAATCAATCGTCGATGAGCCAAACGAGTCGCCAACGGTTGCGCCTGTGCTATTTGCACCTGCTGCCGCTTGTGGCAGTTTAGCCGTAATATCTTCAACGTTTACCGCACGGTCTAGGTGAATTTGTGCTTCATCAACGCTGACAACAGGGCTGCTTGAAACTAATTCGGTTCGTTGAATACGTGAGCCTGTTACAGTGATTACTTCAGGCTTTTTGGCTTGTTCGGTATCTGCAGCGTGCGCCACCCCCATAACCGAGCTTACAGCAATAGCAAGTGGTGAGAGCAGCAGTAGCGAACGTTTTGTGTGAGTTGTCTTTGCTTTCATGTTGATTCCCTAGCGTTTTATCATTTAAATCAACGCTGGTTGGTATGCGACCAAGACCATTTAGTTAATTTAATGCGTCATACTTTTTGTTATGATGGCTGTTGTGTTCTCCTTTTGGGGAGCTCACCCGTACAGTTTTAAAGCAAATTAAAAATCTTTGCAATAATTATTCTTTAAATGTATTGTTTTAAAATATAAACTATTCCAATTCATCAAGCGGCTTATTATTATATAACAAGCTGATTTTAAGTGATTTATTTATGCATCAACATATTGAAAAACTGTATTTAAGTGCAAAAAAAGAAAAAAAATTAATTATTGGTCTGATGAGTGGCACCTCATTAGATGGCCTTGATATTGCGCTGTGTGAGGTCTCTGGGCAAGGCATGAATACCCATGTTGATGTTATTAAGTTTACTACCGTTGATTACGACGATAATTATAAATCACGCGTTAAGCGCGTGTTTGCAAAGCGTGAATGCGACCTTGAAGAAGTAACCTTACTTAACCCATGGATAGGTCAGCTTCATGGCGAGATGGTTGCACATACTTTAGCGAGCTGGGGTATAGATAAAGAGCATATCGATGTAATAGCAAGCCATGGACAAACTATTTATCATTGCCCTAAAACTCAGCACAAACGCCCTGAATACGGTAATGCAACGTTACAAATTGGCGACAGTGATCATCTCGCGGTTACAGCAGGGATCACCACTATTGGCGACTTTAGACAAAAGCATATTGCTGCGGGTGGAGAAGGTGCTCCTTTGGCGGTATACGGTGATTATTTGTATTTCACAAGTCATCAAGAAAACCGTATTTTGTTAAATATGGGGGGGATTGCTAATCTTACCTATTTACCAAAATCTGCCGATGCGCGAGCTGTTTTTAGTTCAGACATTGGCCCAGGCAATACCATTATGGACGCGTATGTACAGCGTCATTTTGCTCCGCTTCAGTATGATAAAGATGCATTAATCGCCAGTAAAGGCACCGCAAACGACGCTTTGTTAGCGGCGTTATGTAGTGATGCATTCTTTAGTTTAGATTTTCCAAAGACAACAGGGCCAGAAGTATTTAACCTAGATTATTTAGCGTCGGCTCAAGCACGTTCTAACACGAGCGATCTGTCTCATTACGACGTTATGGCCACTTTAGTCACGTTTTCGGCTTTAATGATTGCTAAAGCAATCAACCAATGCAGTGAAAAACTGACCGATATTGCAGTGTATGCCAGTGGCGGTGGAGTGCATAACCCGCTGCTAATGAATATGATCTTAGCGAATTGCCCGCAGCTTTCAGCTATTAAAAACACCGATAGCTTAGGCATTAATCCAGATGCGAAAGAGGCGGTATTGTTTGCGATTCTGGCAAATGAGTGTTTGTCGGGGGGTCAACAGCGTTTTGGTAATACCGAGCAAGGGATCCCCGATATTACCATGGGTAAAATAAGCTTTTGCGATTAGAAAAACGCTAAGAAACTTGCCCCAAGATTACTGATATAGTGCCGAAAACCCTGATTTTTAGCGTGGTTTGTCGGCGCTAATTGTGGCGATGCGTTGGCAGCGATACCGACGTCGAATTGCGCGCTGTCTTTCAATGTTGCATGCTTACCATGAAGCATTAGCTGCAATACAAATTCACCACTTTGTGTCACGTTTTCTAACGTAAGCATAATAAGCTGCTGATCTAGGTCATGTTGCGTCAGTGTGCGCGCAGTAAAATACGCTGATTCACGCGCATTAGGATAGGTCGCACTAATAGAGATCACATCGCCCTCATGCGCATCTTCGGGTAGCACACAATAAAACAAAACCTGCTTTTGCTCGTTAGCAACAAAATGCAGTTGTTCGTATTCCATTGTATGCTCAAGTGCCGCACATAAGGGATCATCACTAGAGGGGAGTGCAAACGAAAGTTGCACCAAAGCACTGTTCATTACTTCTTCATTACGTTAGTTGATTAAATTAGCGCCAATTATTGATCAATTAAATGACAGAATTATGACTATTGTCATAAGGGGGATTATTTATTTTATGAACAACTAAAATTGTGTTCTTTCTGTTCCAAAACTAGAATAGTAATAAATTAAAATCCGATAAATGATATGGATCTCAACTAGGCACCGCAAGATAACCATTAAGCAGCTTTAAGAGTCGTATTCATTGGTTGAAGACTGTTTGTAACTTTGCGTTATGAATGTTTTGATGAGACTTTGTAAGCAAGTAAAAGCGCATGTAGCGTCGTTTTAATTAGTCAATGAGCTAGGCACCTAGCTCATTGGGGTAAGAATATTTAAACATTAGATAACTTAAACACACTAATCTGAAGTAAATGTTCTCGTTAATTTTTGTTCACTTGAGCTATTTGTAGTCTTATTGCTTGAATATATAAAATATAAGGCAACACCAAGACAAATAATTGCAATTACCCTATAAATTGAAAAAGGTATTGGCTCATTCCCCAGCCAGCCAAAATTATCAATTAACATACTCATTGTTAGCTGCCCGAAAATAACCGCAACCGTCTCGACAGCGGTACCGATACGTTGCACAGCGAGTACCATTATGACTATATATGGAACACCACACATGGCTCCCAGTAATTGCCATTTGGGTACATCCAGCAACGTGATTGAATGCTTGGGCTCAAAGTAGAAGATCAATAAAGCTGTGATTAATGCACCCACTGAAAATGTAAGGAATGCGGTCTTAAAAACGCCTAATTTACTTCCAAGTTGACCATTAATTGCTGCTTGAATACTGAGCATAACGCCACCGAGTATCGCTAATAAAATCATTATAAATGTCATAATAGATCCTAACCTTGTGCAACCATCGCTAACGCGATAATGATGAAAATGAGTGCAATAATTCGTCTATTGTCGATTCTTCTATGAGGGGTACCAAATAGGCCAAAGTGATCGATAATTAAACTTTTAGAGATTTGCCCAGCTAAAATACCAATCATCGTCATTGCAATACCTATTTTAGGCGTCGCCACAGTGAGAATAACGACATAAACGACACCTAATACTCCCCCTGACAGTTGCCATGATGGCTGAGAGAAAAAAGATGCACTATTACGAGGGCTAAAAAACAACATCAACAAAAATGTTAATGCAGCCCCAACTGCGAAAATACTAAATGTTGCCCATAAATCGCCAACTTGCATTCCCAAAGGCCCTAGTAACCCGGCTTCAACGGAAAGCCCCATACCACCAGCGATAACAATCAAAATTAAAAAGAGTTGCATATAAAACTTTCTCCATTTTTTAAGGTGAAGAAGAATACGCTTTTCGATTGATGAGAAAATGCCATTATTGTGTGAACACCTTTGCACAATATGCATATATGAGTAATTTTGAATCTATAAATCTAAAGAGCTTACTGATTTTCATCAATGTGTATGAGCTAAAGAATTTTTCGTTGGTAGCGAGACGGGAAGGGGTGTCTGCTTCTCAAGTGTCTCGTGTTATACACAATCTTGAAGATGCACTTGGACATCAATTATTTTATCGGAATACGCGTGCGATAATACCCACTGAAAGTGGTAACCTATTCATAAATCATGCGCGTGCAATGGCTTTAAATTTTCATGATGCACAACAAGCGTTAAGTGAAAGATTACTAGAACCCTCGGGACTTGCCCGGATAAACGCGCCAGTATTTTTTGGTCAAAAGCATATAGCTCCAGCCCTTGCTAATCTGAGCGAAAGGTATCCAGAATTAGATATAGAGCTAACTCTTACTGATGATTACATTGATCCGATGAAAGATGCGTCAGATGTCATATTTCGGATTGGTACGCTTAACGACTCCTCATTACGAGCACGTATTGTGGGAGAGCAGAGTTATCATCTCACTGCATCACCCAAGTACATTCAAAAATATGGTGTGCCTAAAAAACCTGAAGACTTAGTTACACATAAATGTCTTGTCTATAGTGGCTCATCAGGTCCAAATCGTTGGTATTTCAGGCAACCCGAAGGTTTATGGGTTCACTGCCCGATCACTCCGACTTTAAGTTCGAACAACGCCGAGTCTCTGCTCACCGCCGCTTTAAATGGTATGGGAATAGTATTGTTTCCAGATTGGCTCATTGCTGACAGTCTATCTGAGGGGAAACTTGTGAAGCTTTTTACAGAGATTGATTCATCAATTAATACTGAAACTCAAACTATTGCTGCAATATACCCGAATGCCCGTCACCCATCACTTAATGCAAGAGCCATTATTGACTACTACATAGACGTGTTTGGGTCCCCTTTGTATTGGCAGCTATAGCCTCGCTATATTTAAAAGAAGTTACGGCCTTTTAAAGCCTGTATTAGGGTCGAATGCAATTTTCAACGCTTAGTTTTGATAAAAAATAACGGTAGAGGGTTTTAGCGTTCAAGACGACGAGTGATTATCCCCCAAAAAACTCCCTAAACTATTTATATATACCAACTAACTAACCTCTCTCAACGGGGTTATTTACTGATCTAGTTAAAAAATTCATTCGTATTTTTATGCGGATAGATGATCTTAAGAATGTAAGAGTCTCTATTGCTACACTTATACGATGCAATAGCATGCGCATACTGCCGTTGTTGGTCGATCTCTCTACAAGAATAGGATCTGCCATGCAGACCCCACAATAAATTTTGAGAGGATGAAATAGATGAAAAAGTTTTTACCAATTTTTCTTTCTTGTATTTATGGGTTGGCAACCCCTTCAGTACTGGCTTTAGAGGATAGAGAAGCACTGGTTCCTTTACCTTCATTAGATGATTTCACTAAAGGGAAAGACGGCTGGAGCTTTGGGCTTGGCGCAGGTGTTGAATATGAAACGGCTTACGAAGGTTCAGACGAATTTGGGTTTGAATTACAGCCTGCGGGAGCGGTGCAATGGCGTAAGGGCGATAATATATTTTATTTTGCTGGAGAAGCATTCGGTTGGCGTGGTCTTCGAAACAATGATTGGTTGTTAGAGGCATCGGTAGGTTTTGATGAGGGGCGAGAAGAAAGCGATTCAGATGATGGCCGATTAGATGGGTTAGGTGATCAAGAAGAAGGGTTTGAACTGGTGTTTCAGGCTCGTCGTTCTTTCACACCTGATTGGCGTTACTGGCTAGTGAGCCGTGTTGTGGCGAGTGAAGATGGAAATTTAGGTTTGTTTGGGGTGGGCAGACGCTTTGGAACCCACACAGATGGGTCGGGTTCTGAAGTTAATCTAGTGGCTGTTTTTCATGATAGTGACTATGCCAACAAAGGGTTTGGTATAGACGAAATGCAATCTGCGGCATCAGGCTTAGAAACGACCTCTTTGAGTGGGGGATTACGCTCGTTTGGCGTGGATTACAGTTACCGACATATTATGAATGATAATTGGCAGATTTACGCGGAAGCTCTTTTTGAGTACTTCAGCAGTGATGTAAGGAAAAGCCCCATCGCGCGTAGTAATTATGAAAGTGAAATCGGCGTCGGTTTCATTTATATTTTCTAACTTTAATGCTCTTTGACAGCCTGCTCAAAGCGTTGGGCAGGCTTAAATTACCTTGGCTAAATTACGGTATTTTATATTTTTGCTTGTGCTACATAGCTGTAAATTTCATTGCTGAGTCACCTCATAAATATGCTTGCCGTTTTTGCATTGGGGATGCTCAGGAAGTTCTAAGCAAATTGAGAATATTCGGTAATCAAAATATAGTAAACCGCTTATATTTTATAGATGTAGCCGTTGATTTTGGATTAAAGAACCTCGCTCGCGCAACTACAGATTTATGAGCCACTATAATGTTATGTATACGCGCTTTTAGGCGGGCCAACAGATTTCAATTATGGTTCCGCCGGTATCACTTATACGACAACTAACATTGCCTTTATGCGCGTTAGCAATAGCAGCAACAACTGCTAACCCTAATCCGCTACCACTTTTGGGGTTATCTTTTGCGCTGTGAAATGCGCAGAAAATATGTGGGATAAGATCAGGCGAAATACCTGGACCACTGTCTTCCACGCTCAGGTAGCAAAAGTCTCCTTTAAGCTTAGTGGTAATTTTTATTGCGCCAGAATGAGCATATTTACTCGCATTTTCGAGTATTGCTAAAAGAGCTTGCCTGATTCGGGTCGGGTCGCACATGACTGGCTCTGTCGTTAGGTTCAGTACTACGTATTGATTTGCCTCATGAAGCATGTTTACCGATAAATCGGTGAGTAATTTTATTTCTGTGGAGAGATTCGTTTTTTGTACATTTATTCTTAGTTCACCACTATTCATTAAACTAATGACACGAAGATCTTCTATTAATCGAGACAACCCTTCAATTTGCACTAATAGTTTGGTGAACTGGGTTTTATCGGGAGTGAACACGCCCTCTGCTAATCCTTGTAAACGGCCTCGTAAAATAGTCACTGGGGTTCTTAGTTCATGGGCGATAGCTGCATTCCAAAAAGCATGCTCTTCTGTCATTCGCTGAAGTTTTTCAGCGAGGAGGTTAAAATCGTCCACCAGTAATGCTGCCTCGCCTAAGGAACGATCTCCGACATTAGCCCTAAAATGCAGTTCGCCTTCCGCGATTCTATGCATTCCTTCGGCAACGGCACTAAGCGGTTCTAAAATACGTTGGGATAACTTAAGAGCAAGACTTGCAGCGAGCAATATGACTATGATGCATGTCAACACAATCCAAATCCACTCTGGCCAAGAGGGAGTAATATAGACATCACTAGGTATGTAGTTGGGCCAATATTTATCCCAAAGGTAATAAAAAATGAACGAACCAACAATTGTAATTAATGCAGAGCCTATCGCTATCTTCATCATGGAAAACGCAATTTGACGGCTCAAACCACTTGATTTCATTGTTCCCCCTTGAAGCGATAACCAACCCCACGCACGCCAGCGGGAATGCCATGAATTCCAAAGGTTTCAAGTTTTTTACGGATCTTACTGATATGACTGTCGATCGTCCTTTCGAGGGTATCTCCCTCTGGTAAGCAGGAATTTAATAGCTCTATTCGGCTAAACACTCGTTTTGGTGAATTTATGAAATGTGTTAAAAGTTTAAATTCAGTGAGGGTTAGCGTTGTTATGGCATGACGCTGTCCATCCACATTGACAGTAATTTCATGGCTTTCTAAATCAACTTCAAAGGGATCCGTTCGCAGTATGTTTTGCTGCTTAGGTTGATTAACTCCTAAGGTACGCCTTAGAACAGCTTGCACTCTCGCAACGACTTCTGCCGGATTAAAGGGTTTAACAACATAATCATCAGCGCCAATTCTGAGCGCCATTAGTTTGTCTAAATCTTGGTCCATTGCTGTAAGCATAATGACGGGCGTGTTACTTTTCTGACGAAGTTGAGATAAGACATTCCACCCATCCATTTTTGGCATCTGGATATCGAGCAATATAAGATCAGGCTTCATGGATGAATGAAGTTCAAGTGCTTTTTGCCCGTCTGAGGCATGAATGGTGCGCAAATTATTACGAGAAAGGTAAGCGGAAAGTATATCGACAATTTCAGACTCGTCCTCAACAATCAGGATTAAAGGCTGATGGTGAGAAACTGACTCTGTATCTTGATCTGAATACGCAGCTAGTTTCTGTCTTTCAACGTACAAATTATTCATCTCCATCAAATCTCCATATTAGCTCAGCGTGACCTCCATACATAGCGATTACACTCAACACTATCTACGGCGGATAGCCCGCTTTAACTTGTTCAGAGGATACCTCAGTGAAAAAGATAAATATATGTGCATTTAGCAGCTTACATATATTGATACTGTTCTTTTTAGTTGGCTGTTATCAATCTAATAAAGACGAAAATGCCATTGAGCTACAAGAGTCTTCCCCTTTAGTGTCAACTATAAAGTTGAAGCCGCAACATGTAGATGTCTATGAAGAACTGCCAGGAAGAGTGAGGGCTGTAAGAGTGGCAGAGATTCGCCCACAAGTTGTTGGGATCGTAAAGCATCGCTTGTTCAAACAAGGCACTGAAGTGAAAGCGGGTCAACCGCTCTTCCAAATTGAGCCTGCGCCATTTGAAGCAGATGTCGACACAGCAAAAGCAAATTTATTAAGAGCGGAGGTGACTTATAAGCGTGCTCAGGACAAAGAGTTACGATTACGCCCCCTTGTAAAAGCCAATACGATTAGCCAACAAGAGTTTGACGATATTGTCTTACAGCGTGATCAAGCTGCAGCAGAAGTCGCTGTGGCTAAAGCAACGCTTGCACGACGTGAACTTGATTTACAGTTCGCACGTGTTACAGCGCCAATATCTGGATTGATTGAACAAACGTTGGTGACTGAGGGCGCTTTGGTTAGTAGCACAGATGCCACTTCGATGGCGCGTATACAGCAGATCGATAACGTGTTTGTTGATATTCGTCGACCCGCGTCTTCACTAGAGGCTACTCGTGAGGCTCTAGCGGGAAATTCTGGCGACAACCCCAGTGTTAATGAAACAAAGATTGAAATTTTACGCAGCAATGGGCTTCCTTACCCTGTCAAAGGGCACATTTTGTTTTCAGGGATCAATATTGATGAAGGCACCGGTGATGTGTTGCTTCGTGTGCTTGTAGATAACTCCCAGCGTCTTTTACTGCCGGGTATGTTCGTTAAAACAAAGGTGCTTCGTTCGCGTTATAGCAATGCACTCACTGTTCCACAGCAGGCTGTTTTGTATGTTGCTGGCTCTCCTCATCTTTGGAGTATTGATTTGGAAGGGCATGCACACCTAAAACCAGTAAAACTTGGGGAATTAATCGATGGTCAGTACCGCATCAAATCGGGCGTTGAAAAAGATGAAAATATCGTAGTCGAAGGTAAAGAAAGACTTGAGGACGGTATTCTAGTAGACCAACAGCAGTGGCAAGAACCTGAGGTTTTTATCACATCTATGACACACTGATTAAAGTTAGAGAGCCTCTTTTATGTCTCAGTTTTTTATTCATCGCCCTGTATTTGCTTGGGTTATTGCGCTTTTCATTATTTTATTTGGATGTATTTCGATTCCGAAATTACCTATTTCTCGTTACCCCTCTGTTGCACCACCGACGGTTAGTATTATGGCGACGTATCCTGGAGCGAGTCCTAAGGAAATGAATGATGGTGTGCTTAGCCTTATCGAGGGAGAGCTGTCGAACGTTAAAAACTTATTGTATTTCGAGTCATCAGCTGACAACTCTGGCTCTGCATCTATCACGGCAACATTTAAGCCAGGAACAGACCCAGACTTAGCGCAAGTTGACGTACAAAATCAACTAAAAGCGGTTGAATCTCGTTTGCCTCAAGCTGTGCGTCAAAATGGCTTATCGGTGGAGTCTGCATCATCAAATTTTTTGATGATTGTTGGATTAAGATCGGATGATAACCGCTTTGATGAAATAACATTGAATGACTATTTAGCTCGTAACATTGTAGATGAACTACGCCGAATAGAAGGGGTAGGGCACGTTCAGTCATTTGGCGCAGAGAAAGCAATGCGGATTTGGGTTGACCCGAGTAAACTCAATGCATTGGGCTTGACGATGAATGATATTAGCGTGGCTATTGCTCAGCAAAATACGCAAATTGCGCCAGGCAGTATCGGTGCTGCGCCTACAGTATCTGGACAAAGAGTATCAGTCCCATTAACTGTGCAAGGTCAGTTAACGAGTGTTGAAGAATTCTCTCATATTATTCTCCGCGCAAATAACCAGGGGTCAAAAGTCGTTTTAAGTGATGTTGCACGTGTAGAAATTGGTTCTCAATCATATGGTTATTTAAATCGGGAAAATGGTAAAACGGCAACGGCTGCGGCTATTCAGCTCACACCGGGAGCGAATGCTGTTAAAACTGCTGATGCTGTCCAAAAACGTTTGGCAGAATTGAGCCAAAGCTTGCCCTCTGGGATGACCTATTCAATCCCGTTTAATACGGCACCTTTTGTAAAGGTTTCAATCAATAAGGTTATTTATACGTTAGTTGAAGCCATGGTGTTGGTTTTTTTTGTTATGTTTTTGTTTTTACAAAACATTCGCTACACATTAATTCCAGCTATCGTAGCGCCAATTGCGCTGTTGGGAACATTCACGGTGATGTTGTTAACCGGCTTTTCGATAAACGTATTAACGATGTTCGGTATGGTTTTGGCGATTGGCATTATTGTCGATGATGCGATTGTCGTTGTAGAAAATGTAGAACGTCTCATGTCGCAAAAGGGTTTATCCTTGAAAGAAGCGACATCTAAGGCGATGAAAGAAATTACAGGCGCTATTATTGGTATCACGCTTGTGTTGACGGCGGTGTTCATTCCAATGGCATTTGCCAGTGATTCGGTTGGTGTAATTTATAAACAGTTTACATTATCAATGGCCGTATCCATTTTGATCTCCGCATTTTTAGCACTGACACTCACGCCCGCTCTTTGCGCCACGTTATTAAAACCAGTGAAAGGTAATCAGCACACACAGACTCGATTTGCCAAATGGTTTAATCGGGGTTTTAACCGAATTAATAGTCGCTACGAAGTTCAGGTCAACGCATGTGTGAATCGCAAAGGGCGAATAATGCTTGTTTTTGTCTTTCTGTGTGCTGTTCTCGTTTTAGTGTATAGACAGCTGCCTTCCTCGTTTTTGCCAGAAGAAGACCAAGGTTATTTTATCACTAATATCCAACTTCCTGCAGACGCAACCACCGTTCGCACATTGGATGTTGTGAAAAAATTTGAACAATATGTGTTAAGCCGACCTTCTATAGAGTCAACAATGACAGTCATTGGTTTTGGTTTTTCGGGCTCAGGCACTAACACCGCACAAAGTTTTACGATGTTGAAAGATTGGGACGATCGCAACAACACCTCAACAATAGATGAGTTAAGGCTTGCTGAGGAGGCGATGACAGATGTTAAAGAAGGCACTGTTATGCATATGTTGCCCCCTTCGATTGATGAGTTAGGAACGAGTTCTGATATTACGTTTTTCTTGCAAGATCGTGGCAATCAGGGATACGAAGCATTGAAAGCTGTTGAGGCGACGATGCTAGCGTTGGCTAGAGATAGTAAGTCATTTAGTGATGTTTACGCTGATGGACTTCCTGTGGGCATAAGTATTCATTTAGATATTGATCGCCAAAAAGCAGAAGCACTCGGTGTTTCATTTACAAGTATTAGTGAGACGTTATCAACGGCGATAGGCTCGTTGTACATTAATGACTTTCCTAATGAAGGCAGGATGCAGCAAGTCATCATGCAAGCTGAGGCGTCATCTAGGATGCAGATAGAGGATGTACTTAAACTGCACGTACGAAATATCAACGGTGGCATGGTGCCGTTATCAGAAATGGTGATCCCAACGTGGACTGAGTCAGCGCCGCAATTTATTCGTTTTCAAGGTTATCCTGCGGTCCGGATTTCGGGTAGTGCATCGTCTGGCGTCTCCAGTGGCGAAGCGATGGCTCAGATAGAAAACATGGCTAAGCAACTCCCTGCAGGTTTCACCATCGCTTGGACAGGACAGGCATTGCAAGAGCTTCACTCAGCCAAACAAGCACCAATGCTTATGGCGCTATCGATGTTAGTCGTCTTTTTAGTATTAGCTGCACTTCATGAGAGTTGGGCTATTCCATTATCCGTCATGTTGGTTGTGCCACTGGGGTTATTGGGTGCGGTACTTGCTGTTGTACTACGTGATATGCCGAACGACGTTTTCTTCAAAGTGGGGATGATCACCGTCATTGGTCTTTCGGCGAAAAATGCAATTTTAATCGTTGAGTTTGCTAAGCAGTTGAGAGAGCAAGGCCACGGATTGGTTCAGTCTGCGGTTCAAGCTGCGAAGTTGAGATTAAGACCTATATTAATGACCTCTCTTGCATTTGGTCTTGGGGTTGTGCCTCTGATGCTAGCGGAAGGCGCAAGTGCAGAGACTCAACGCGCCATAGGTACCGGGGTGTTTGGCGGAATGGTTAGTGCAACCGTACTTGCCATTTATTTCGTACCTGCTTTTTTTGTGTTTGTCATGAATATTCAAGAGCGCTTGCAGACTTGGCTACAGATTAGTAAGAAATCAAACAGGCAGCTTGAAGATTAGTTATTCGCTTATTTCTGGGTGTTTTCTTATTCCAAAATTACGAGAAAACATTGTGTGATAGAGAGTGATTCTGTTGTATCTGAAATAGAAAATTTCCGTTTAAACAATGGAATGACTGCATTCGAGATAAAACATAATTCACATAGAGAAAAATTGGGAATGTATTTTCAAAAGGCCAACTTAGATTATGAATAAAAAAACTGTACGCTTTGTACCGGTAACAAAAGAAGAACTATCTGATTTTAAAATCAAATTACAGCAGACTTTCACCGATGCGTTAGTCGAGCAATTTGGAGTTTCACACAGTGAACCCATACCATCAGATGAGGATATAACGACGTCTTTTAACGCAAAAGGCGCTGTTGTATCTCATATAGTATATGAACAAAAGAGGGTGGGGGGTGTTGTGTTGAATATTAATACAGATAGCCAATATAACAGCCTCGATTTGTTTTTTATTTACCCAGAAAATCATAACAAAGGTTTAGGGCTGGCGACATGGAAAGCCATTGAAGCTGCGTACCCAGATACTAAAGTTTGGACAACAGTCACGCCTTATTTTGAAAAAAGAAATATTAACTTTTACGTAAATAAGTGTGGTTTTCATATTGTTGAATTCTTTAATAAACACGATCTTGACGGTGATTCTGTGGTTCAGGATATTGATGATTCTGGCATCAACGAAGAAGACTTTTTCAGGTTTGAGAAAATCATGAAGTAACTTGAGTCCTCAAGCACAGTGAAAATGAATACGGGTTTTCATTGATGAAGCAGTGATTATCATTATCCGTGCGCGCTTATGCGGGATAGAAATGAAGTATTCGACTGAAATAACAATGAAATTAGGTTAAGTCCATATGGGTAAAATACTGGATACCATGAAAAATACATTGTCACTTTTCCTTTCGGTAGGCTTCTTTGCTTATGAGGGATAGTTTGCGGGTATTTGTTAGATTACAACAAGACAGTAAATTTCTAGAACATTTTCAACCTTAATGCCGTTTTGTTATGAGGGGTTAGAACATTGAGTAAGTTATTGAATATTGTTATTACGTTTATTCTATGGTCAATGTAATGTGTTTTGTTCTTCCTATTGGTGTTAATTTTAATTGTCAACAGGTTTTAGCGCGGGTATCTCGTTGGCGAGTAAATCGCTGATAGGCACTAACACTATGTGGTAAACACATTGTTCAGACGTATTTTGATCCGGCACCATTAAAGCACGAATGTAGAGTACGTCTTGGCAATCACTCTTTTGGTTTTTTACAAATGTTTGCACCAAATGCCCACCTCGGCAGGCTGATTTTATATTTTGAAAATCATCAGGGGCAATTATTTCGCTAATTTGGTCTGTTTGAATATCAATCTCAATATGGGCGTGTTTATTAATGCGTGTTAGCGCTCCTTGCTCATTAACAATGATAAAAGGGGCAGGGAACTGGTTTGTTGAATCGAAGTGCTTTTTATTGGGGAGGCGCGAATGAAACCCTTCAAACGCATGCACCATCATAACGTAGTTACCTTCTTGTGAAACGCGGGGGATTTGAATACAAAAGACTTTTTTGTGCCGACCATTTGGGTAAAAATCCCATTCAGAACTTATTTCGGCTTCTCCTGAAACAAAGCGTCGATAATAGCTTTTTAGCCGTGTTTTAACTGAGTAACTCATTAAGTTGAATGTTTTTGCTTGTAAGTTTTTGAGGCTCTCTACTCCCCAAAATTTAACCCCAGAACGATTTGCCCAAATGACTTTATTGGTGTTGAAATCCCATAGCCAAGAAGGATGTGGGCGAAGCTCTAGTAAACGAAGCTCTTTTTCACTGAGTAACAATGTAGCGTTATCACATTTTGCGCTGTATTGACTGTGAGTATAATTAGTAATCCACTCTTTAAGAGCGTGCTCTTCAACCCCTTTGTCAAATAAAAAGCCCTGACCAATTTTGGCACCGGCTTCAATAAGAATGCCTCGTGCCATGCAGGTTTCTATGCCTTCGATTACACAACGCAGCTCTAAATCACTGCACAGTTGAAGAATAGCATTCATGCCTGCCATGCTTGCTTTGTCATTAATAAGCTGCGAGGTTAAGGAGTAGTCAATTTTTACTTCGCTAAACACATTTAACCGAATCGTTTCGAGTGTCGAAAAGCCCGTCCAGAAATCATCAATAGCAAGTTGAATACCCAATTGACTGAGTTGTCTTAGGTTTGCCACGCTTTGGTTGCTGAAAATGCCTGCGGTTTCGGTGACTTCGAGTACAATCGAATCTGCATTTATCTGGTATTGATTGATTAAATGACCGATTTGTTTGGCGAAGCCTTCAATGGTGAGGTCATTAGCTGACATATTTAATGAATAGTGAATAGCCGTTTTCGTATTATCAAGGGGCTGAATGGTCTGCAGCATTCGCTCAAACAGTGTGAGTGTTAATAAATAACATTGTTCATTTATTTCAAGTAGATCAATAAAATGAAATGGTGCGATGACACCATATTTAGGATGGTTCCAGCGTGCCAGAAATTCAAACCCGACCAGTTCGTATGTGTCGAGGTTGACTTGTGGCTGTGCGACTAAAAAGAACTCGTTGTTTTTGATGGCCATCAAAATATCGTCAATTTTAAAGCGCGGTATATTCGACAGCATCATGGTTCCTTATTTTTTATTGGGTTGTGTTTATTGCCGTTACAGTATTGGTGAACGTAGTTATGTTAGCCAGTCGGAAAGGGTGATTAAACATTCAGAAATTGCTTAAAATTAAGGAATTACGATTTTTTGAATAGCGTGAAGTAAAAAAGCAGGTGTCGTTTAGCACGCTACCTGCTTGTTTATCTGTAATGTCGTTGTTTTTCGTGAGGATTAATTAGCTAGCAGCTCTTTTCGTACAAGCTCAGCCCCTGCGCTGAGGGCTTTTAATTTGTCATTTGCGATATCTCGGGGTAATGGGGCCATGCCGCAGTTGGTGCAAGGGTAGAGCTTATCGGCATCAACATATTTGAGTGCTTCACGCAGTGTTGCGGCAACCTCTTCTGGGGTTTCTATTTCATTGCGTGCGACATCAATGGCGCCTACCATCACTTTTTTCCCACGGATCAGCTCAAGTAACTCAATTGGTACACGCGAGTTATGACATTCGAGCGAAATTATATCGATATTCGATTTTTGTAGCTTAGGAAATATTTCCTCGTATTGGCGCCACTCGTTGCCCAATGTTTGTTTCCAATCGGTATTGGCTTTAATGCCGTAACCGTAACAAATATGAACGGCGGTTTCGCATTGCAGCCCTTCGATTGCTCTTTCAAGGCAGGCAATACCCCAGTCGTTAACGTCGTCAAAAAACACATTAAAAGCGGGCTCATCAAATTGAATTATATCGACACCTTCAGCTTCAAGCTCTTTGGCCTCTTGATTAAGAATTTTAGCAAATTCCCAGGCGAGCTTTTCGCGGCTGTGATAATGGTCATCGTACAGGGTGTCGATCATGGTCATCGGACCCGGCAACGCCCATTTGATTGGCTGCTTGGTTTGTGCGCGCAAAAATTTGGCATCGTCAACAAACACCGGTTTGGTACGTGATACAGGCCCAACAACACACGGCACACTGGCATCGTAACGGTCACGTATTTTAACGGTTTTACGGTTTTCGAAATCAACCCCTGTTAAGTGTTCAATAAAGGTGGTGACAAAGTGCTGGCGGGTTTGTTCGCCATCACTCACAATATCAACACCTGCTAACTGTTGTTCATGTAACGAAACACGCAGAGCATCATGCTTGCCATCGCTAAGTTCACTTCCTTGTAATTTCCAGGGTGACCAAAGTGTTTGTGGCTGTGCCAACCAAGACGGTTTTGGTAAGCTGCCAGCGGTTGAAGTAGGTAATAATTTTTTCATAATAATCGCTTAGTTATCTTGTTATTAGGCCAGATTGCTAGACCATTGCTCAAGCACTGTTTTATAGGGCTTTATAAAGTATTGTTCGGCAAATTTGCCTTGTGCAACAGCTAACTGACTGCGCTCTTCACGGTCATAAATAATCTGTGTTAATGAATGATCTTGGTTCTTTAAGTTTGGTTTATAACGGCTCCCTGCGACTGCATTGGCGTTATAAATTTCTGGCCTGTAGATCTTTTGAAAGGTCTCCATGGTGCTAATGGTGCTGATAAGCTCAAGGTTAGTGTAATCGTTAAGCAAATCACCAAAAAAATAGAATGCCAGAGGAGCCACACTGTTAGGAGGCATAAAGTAACGCACTTGTAAGCCCATTTTTTTGAAGTATTGTTCGGTTAATGATGTTTCATTTGGCTGATACTCTACCCCTAAAATTGGATGCTGGTTTTCAGTGCGGTGATAGGTTTTGTTGTCTGACACGCTTAAGCAAATAACCGGTGGTTTTTTAAAGTGGCTTTTGTAAGTATCAGAGCTTACAAAGTGTTGAAACAACTTGCCGTGTAAGTCGCCAAAGTTATCGGGGATGCTAAATTGGCTTTTACTTTTATTATGATCAAGCAGCAACACACTAAAGTCATAGTCGCGAACATAAGATGAGAAGTTGTTACCCACAATGCCTTCGATTCGTTCAT
The DNA here is from genome assembly GCF_014117385.1 of Pseudoalteromonas sp. MT33b. NCBI lineage: Bacteria > Pseudomonadati > Pseudomonadota > Gammaproteobacteria > Alteromonadales > Pseudoalteromonadaceae > Pseudoalteromonas > Pseudoalteromonas sp. MT33b. The sequence goes on from NZ_CP059832.1 coordinate 328,088, forward strand.
CGGTCTGGTGATCAATAATATTCGTTTTTAACACTTCAATAGAGGGAAAAACGTCGCCACTGTTCGCAATATCGATATCAACAGAAATAATTTCCAGTTCAACAGAGTAGCGAGTGCCTTGTGGGTTATCCCAATTTGCTAAGGCATTAAAACGATTATTAATCATTTTTAAAGCATTGCGTAGGTTCTGTTTACGGCTTTCGCCTCTTGCTAAGTTTGCAAAGTTGGTAGTGATACGCGTGCTGTTTGATGGATGGTAGTTTTCATCCAAGCAAATGCGCTTAATAGTAAATGTAAAATCATTTTTCATGGCTGTAGGTATCCAATGTTTAATCCGAAAACGTGACTGCTGTTTAATTATTTATCGCTGTGTTAGTCATAACAGGCTACTCAATTAGCTTTAGTAACCTTTGCAGCGTTAATAAATTTATACGTGCTCTGGAGCATGAAGAAAAACGTTTTTATTTCAGGTAAAACATGAATGCGATTCATACATTAAAGGGACGTACTCTTGTGGTGTGTATTTAATATGGGTGCAAAGTACTTAAACATACTTTGAAAGTCTAGATGGCTAAATGGGTGAGGCTATGATGTGGTTTTTTCATGTGAAACGTGAGTAATATTCAATACTTAACGCCGCAACTATTGTTCCTTTAATTGATATACTCGAAATCTAAACGAATAACAGAGATAAAGGGAATGAGTGAATTAATCGTGTTGGTGCTTTACTGCGCTTTACTTGGCAGTGGCGTTGGGTTTTTAGCCGGTTTATTAGGGATTGGTGGCGGTTTAGTGATTGTGCCAATACTCAGCATTATATTACTGCACTTTAATGTCTTACCCGCAGAGCAGGTCGTGGTAGTGGCTATTGCAACCTCATTGGCATCCATACTTTTTACTTCAACGTCGTCAGCAATAGCGCATCATAAAAATGGTAATGTGCCATGGGAAATTGCGCCTTGGGTGATGGTTGGTGTGGCACTTGGTGCGCTCATCAGTGGGTTTATTGCGGCGTTATTACCAGAAAATGTGGTGAGGTTAGTATTCGCTATTTGCGTTGTGCTCATTGCGCTTAAAATGATTTTTGGGGGCAGGGGAGATACATCCACTGCGCGCCAATTACCTAATAAAGGCCTGCTTACATTTTTAACCACAATCACCGGTGGCTTATCGGCCATGATAGGTATTGGGGGCGGTGCGGTGCTTGTGCCATTATTAACGTTTTTTTCAGTCGATATGAAAAAAGCCATTGGCTGTGCATCGGCTTGTGGCATTGTTATTGCGCTCTTTGGTTCGGTAGGTTACATCAGTGCGGGTAGTCAGTACTTTGCATTGCAAGACGGTTTTGCAGGGTTTGTTTATTTACCGGCTCTGTTGGGTATTGTTTGTACGTCTTGGTTTACTGCGCCTTGGGGGGCCTTAGCAACGCAGACATGGCCAGTGTCATTGATCAAAAAAATATTTGCCACTTTGCTTATTATAATGACCGTTAATATGCTGACTCGCTAGCATATTTTTAATGCTTGAATGTAAGGCACCTGTTGGGCAGCTATGTCTTGCATTCAAGTTTTTTGGGCTAGCGTAATCTAGCAATTTGCATTTTATCGTGGGATGCTATGTTTACGTTTAACACCTGAATTTTATGTGCGTTCGCAATTTCCTACTAAACTTGCAAGGGCAGAATTCATAGAGCGCGCAGCGATGCAGGGAAATGAAAAAGCACGTATATGTTTGTCGATGAACAAGTGGGCGTAAACAGTGCGGCTAAAGCCTATGCGATTAATCGTTTGCTTATGGAAATGACGCAAAATAATGATTTATATAATCGCTATGCTTGGTTTGAGCAAAAGCACTCCCCACGCTTGTCACAGAATGAGCTTGCAGATGCTAATACCTTGTTTGAGCAGTGGTTAGCAGAGATAAATAAAAATGGCTCGCTTTATCCGAGTGAGTTTTAAGGAGGAAATTTACGATGATAAAACCAGATTACGCAAATTATACATTGGCAGAACTGATTGATTGCCAACATCATATAGACGCACACGCATGGCCTGAACGTGTTAAAGAAATCGATCACTATCTTGGTCTGTATGCTGCAAAATCGCCTGAACATGAACGGGAATACAAGCAGGCAGTCTTTAACGCATTTTGCGATACCTTACGTCGCGATCTTGCGATAAACATCGATGATAACATTTTGTGGTTTTTAAGGTTTTTTTCTAAGCGTGCAAAAGCGCTAACTCCAAGTACATTTGCTGATGAAGTGTGTCCACTTTGCCATGCAAGTCTTCATGCTCGAACTTGGGCTGGTGGTTGGGAATTGCACTGTAAAGCATGTGATGTGGCGGGTATTGTCGTCGAACGTTACTCTGTTTAAGAAGTCGAATCGTGGTAAAAAAAACAAGTAAAAAAGGTGTAGATTTTACTTTGTACTTGTGACTTTTGGTTATATAGTCTACGCCTAACCTTAGGGGAGTAGTCGCTTAGTTACTAAGATGAACGTCAACAGTCTCCGAACATTCGTTCGTGGCGTTCATGTCCGTAGTATGGATTGACAAGACTTAAGGCATCTACTGTGTTCCGGGCGGGCATAGTGCATGCCTTATTGTATTCCGCCCTAAGGGGTCTGCTCGTGTTTATTACTTTTCTAGCGTGTCGTCTGGGTGACTACGCAATGTTCAAGTCGGTCATTTTGTTACCACTGATGCGCCGGGAGTTCATATGATTACTTTTGTCCTCGCTATTTTATGCGGTTTTGCATTGCTGATTTGGAGTGCCGATCGATTTGTTGATGGTGCCGCTGTCAGTGCTAAATATGCGGGTATGCCAACTCTTTTAATTGGCATGATCGTTGTTGGCTTTGGCACGTCTGCGCCAGAAATGTTGGTGTCAGCTATGGCAGCGGCAGACGGCAGCCCCGAGCTTGCATTAGGGAATGCCGTTGGGTCAAATATCGTAAATATAGGGCTGATCTTGGGCCTTACAGCTATTATCTCGCCGATTGTCGTTCATTCAACGATTGTTAAAAAAGAGCTGCCACTATTACTGCTTGTTAGTATTTTGCTTGCTGTGTTGATATGGGACAACAGCCTAACGCGTTTTGATGCCATTGTATTATTACTTGGGTTTCTAGCCTTTATTGGCTGGAGTATTTTTGCTGCGCTAAAAAGCAAAAACGATACCTTACAAAACGATGTTGAGCAGGAACTGAGTGCCCAACCTATGTCGCTTAAGGCGGCTATTACTTGGTTAGTCATCGGGCTTATTGTACTCATTTCCAGCTCTCGTTTACTTGTGTGGGGGGCGGTAAATATTGCTGAACTTATGGGAATAAGCGATTTAATTATTGGCTTAACTATTGTGGCACTGGGTACGTCGTTACCTGAACTTGCCGCCTCAGTTGTCGCAGCGCGAAAAGGTGAACACGATATTGCCATTGGTAACGTGATTGGCTCTAACATGTTTAATATTTTAGCGGTGACAGGCATTGCTGGTGTTATTGCGCCTGCCGTTAATCTTTCAAGTGATTTATTAATGCGTGATTGGTTAGCGATGTTCTCTTTAACGCTATGTTTATTAGTGTTTGCTTATGGTTATCGCAGGACTGGCAGAATAAACAGAGTTGAAGGGGTTGGGCTACTGCTTGTGTACTGTGCCTATAATACGTGGTTACTGTTTTCAGTAAGCAATTAAGTTAACGAATTGAAATATAAATATATTATACAGGACATAGTATGAAACAAACGGTTAGCGATTTTTGGCTTAATCACTCACAGACTATTATTGCGCTGGGCTACAAATTGGTGTTGGCGATTGTAATTTTGATTGCCAGTGCGCTTATCGCCAAGTCTGTGAAAAAGGCGATTAAAAACTCTCATTCAAAACTGAATAAAGTAGACGACACACTCTTGCCTATTTTGTCATCGGTTACAGGCTATACGGTATATGTGATTGGTGGTGTGTTTATTTTAGATATTTTTGGCGTAAATACCGCAAGTTTGATTGCGTTAGTGGGGGCCGCAGGCCTCGCGATTGGTTTAGCGCTTAAAGATACTTTAAGTAATATTGCTGCTGGCATGATGTTACTTATTTTAAGGCCCTTTAAAGTGGGTGACTTTGTTGAAATAGGTTCAATGCAAGGAACAGTTTCTGAAGTTAATTTGTTCACCACTATTTTTCAAACCATCGATGGCTTATATATCGCATCACCGAACGGGATTGTGTGGGGCAACAATATTAAAAACTTTACTCGAAATGGTAAACGCCGCATGGATATTGTTGTGGGTATTTCGTATGCCGATTCGATTGATGAAGGGTTCGATGTTTTAAAACGTATTGCTGCCAGTGAACCTCGCTTACTTTTAGAGCCTGCACCTCACGTTATGGTATCGGCTATGGCCGAAAGTGCAGTTAATATACAGCTTAGAGCGTGGGCTAAAAATGACGATTATTGGCAAACGTATTGGGATTTAAATAAGCGCGTTAAAGAGTCAATCGAAGACGCAGGCTTAACGATTCCATTTCCGCAGCGTACCTTACACATACCCGAACGGCTTGTTACTAAAAGCGAGCCTGTGTGAAATAAAAGCCACAATTGTGGCTTTTATTGTTTAACCACCATGGGTGGTAACAATGCATTATGGTAAAGATAAACAAACGCTCACTCAGGACCCAATTGCCAATGATGTTTTACAATTTAAAAACGACAAACATCGACATCAGCACACATAACCTGCCGTTTCGATGGGTTAATAAATGGTATGAACGGCATGAATACACAGTTTAAAAATAAACCACCCGTTGTCCTTATTCATGGTATGTGGAGCACCGCGGTGGCTATGCAAGACGTGGCGGCAGTATTTACGCAACAGGGCTTTGAAGTTCATGCATTAACGTTGCCAATGCATTTTGACAAATCAAGTTATACAACGGCAGATAAACAGACATTAGCGAAGCTGCGCTTACAAGATTATGTTGCGTTTATTATGGCAGAAATAGCCAAGCTTGATAGGCCTGCCATTATTGTTGGTCATTCGATGGGTGGGTTACTGGCTCAATTGGTTGCTGCAAGGACGCATGTTGCCAAGCTTATTTTACTTTCATCAGCCGCACCGGGGGGGATCAATGCATGGAGTTGGTCTGTTATTCGCACATTTGGACGTAATTTATTTTTATTTCCGCTATGGCGGCGGGTAACACATATTACGCTTGCGCAGATTCGTTATGGTATTGCGAATACGCAACCTGAGCCGGTTCAGCAGCTAATATATCAGCATGCGACTTATGAGTCGGGGCGGGCTACATTTCAAATGGGGGTAAGTGGCTTTTTTCCAACGGGTTATTCACGCGTTAATAGTGCATCAATTCGCTGCCCAATACTTATCATTGCGGGCAATAAAGACAGGATCACCCCCATCAAAGCACAGCGAGCAATGGCAAAAAAATATGCCCGAAATAAGGCTCAGTTTATTGAGCTTGAAGGTGTTTGTCACTGGACTGTGGGCGGCGAGCATGTTGAAGTTGTCCGCAGCGCCATGTTGTCATGGCTGGCTGAGGACGCGCAAGCTTAAGCTTTCTTTACAAATTTTGCGGTGACCATCATTTCGCCGATACCGTCTACTTTACAGTCGAGCTCGTGGTCTTTTTTATCGAGCACTCTTCGAATAACAGCTTTGGTGCCAATTTTAATGACTTGTGAGCTGCCTTTGATTTTTAAATCTTTAGCAACTGTCACTTTATCGCCATCTACCAATAAAGTGCCGTTGGCATCTTTTACTGTGATCACGTCATCGCTATTTACAGCTGTTGGATTCCATTCATGCCCACATTCAGGGCATATGAGGTTGTTTTGATCTGGGTATACGTATTCCGATTGACACTTTGGGCAAGGAGGGGTCGACATAAACTACACCTAGGTTAATTTTATTTGCGCTTATATTAATGGCTAATGGTGCACTATGCGAGCCTAAGTTACTTACAAATACACCATCATGGCATTGTATTAGGGGGTTTCCAGTGTTTTGCTCACAGAAAAAATGCCTCTTAAATCGCCTAGTTTATACCCAGTTGCTAAGTCGTTAGGGTAATGATTATTGAGCGCTTGTTTTACCTCTGGTGATATTTTTTCACCGTGACAGGCTAAACACATCGGGGCAACTTTTATGGCTTTGGCAAAGCGAAACTGACCATCGCGGGTGGTTGAAAATGTGACATTCTCGATGCTTTCGCTGTTTCGTAGCATGTCCAGAAGTTCGGCTATTTTCTCGGCCTCCCAACCATCAGGTTTATTGTTCGGGTTGCGGTGTTTGCTGCTTTTACGAGCGACTTTCCAGCCATTGATTGACAAACTTTCAGCGATAGCGGGCGCCTTCATTTGGCACACATCAATCCCTGCAACAAGCCCACCTTGCTGTATTGCCTCACCAAGTTCAGATTTGAGTGTGTTTGCAAATAATGCAATGCGCTCAACGGCTTCGCTCTCCAAACTCGCGATATTTGGCGGTGTTGTTTGTGCATAGCTCATTGAACTGAAAAGTACTAAAAGACCGCTGACTCTTTTTGCTGTGACCATGGTGATTCTCATTATATTAGTTATAACTAATATAATAGGGTAGATTTTAAGATTTTGCGAATAGCGTGTGTTCATAGGCCGAATTGAAAGTAGGGATGTTGATTTAACCCTATTCATCGTAGAGGTTTATTTAAGAACGTTTTATGTTGTTTTGAACGCACCTAAAACTGGTGTAAATAAGCGCAATTAGTTATTGTGGGACTTTAATAGCGTAGAGAATAATAATTATGAAATATGTATTGAGTGCCTTTGTGGTGCTTTTGTCAACGACGCTGTTTGCCGCTGAAGCGCCCTATGCTGGCGATATAACGGTTGCAGACTTACTTAAAAACTACGCTGAATTTAGCGAAGAATATGAAGACTATTCGCCAAGCGAAAATGACCTAAACACAATAAAAGCACTGCAAGGCAAGCAAGCTTTAGTTTTTTTAGGTACGTGGTGCCATGATTCAAAACGCGAAGTACCGCGCTTTTTAAAATTGCTTGATATGGCTAAAGTGCAACTTGGTTCATTGCGTTTAGTTGCGGTTGGCTACGACAAACTCGACCCTAACGGCCTCGCAAAGAAGCATGACTTACGTTACACCCCTACCATCATTATCAGTGATGATGGCACAGAACTTACCCGAATGATTGAAAAGCCTCAGCAAAGTATTGCCCGCGATCTTACGGGGCAGGATCAAATTCAATAAACTTTTCGATTGGTAATGGCATTGAAATTAAATACCCTTGAATGTAATCAATGCCTTTATCACTGACCAGTTGCCATTGTTCTGAGCTTTCGACCCCCTCGGCAGTGATGGTTAAGTTTAAATGATGCGCCAAGTCACTCATGGTTTGTAAAAAAAGACCGTCACGCGGGTTTTCAACGCAATTACAAATAAACGCGCGATCTATTTTCACGTTATCAAGGGGGAATTGCTGTATGGACGCAAGCGATGAATAACCCGTTCCAAAGTCATCAAGCGATAAATCAAAGCCCGCTGTTTTTAGTTTGTGCATTAAGCTAATGGCATATTGTGTGTTTTGAAAAAGAGCAGACTCAGTGATCTCAAGGTTTATTTCTTGATCTGCCGGGAACAAGGTCATTTTTTCTTGGCTTAAACGTTTTACGAGATGCGCATCTGAAAACTGTTTACGAGACAGGTTTATCGACATTCTTATATGAATGTTATTTTCCACTAATCGGTGACAGTCTTCAGCGACTTTGGCAATGATCCACCGCGATAATAAGTTGATCAACGCAGACTGCTCTGCAATGGCGATAAATTCGTTTGGTGACACATAGCCCCTAACAGGATGCTGCCACCTAACTAATGCCTCGCATGCAACCAACGCCCCTGTTTTGGTATTAAGAATGGGTTGGTAAACCATACTCAATTGCTTACCGGTAGAGAGGGCGTGACGCAAATCACTTTCTAAGTCGCTCTTTGCTATCAGCTTATCTTTTAGAGACTGGCTGTAAATAGTGAATGTTTTTTCTAAGCTATGGCACTCATTCATTGCAATAAGTGCCGTATTAATTTGCTCTCTTGCATCGAGACTTTGTAAATGAGGATAACCCACACCAATATAAAAATGATAAAAGTGGGCCGTGCCTGCGGTTTCAATTAAACCAGCAACTTGGTGTTGAAGTTTATCAACAAAGGTTGCAAGCTTTTCATCAAAAATAGCTTCTTTTAACAGCAGTAGAAAACACCCGGGTTTAATATGGGCGCAAAATGCGTGGTAGTGCTCTGCAAACTCTATTAAACGATTGGCAATGATTATTTGTAATTCGTTTATGAAATTATGACCATAGATATCTTCGAGTTGTCGAAAGCCTTTTATTTCAACGCATAACAAGGTAAGTCCTGAGTTATATTGATTTTGAGGACATAAGCTGGTGATGTATTTTTCAGTGTAATGGCGATTAGCCAGTCCGGTCATTGGATCAAAATTAGCCTGCCGATAGAGTTCATGTTGCTGGTGTTTTTCGTCACTGACGTCTTCGACAGTCCCCACTAAAGTGTTGGTTTTAAAGTTCCACTCTGCAAGTTCGTGAAACCAGCGCTTTTCGCCATTAATTTTTATGGTGTACTCAAGCTCTATAGGCGTATTTGGGCGTGAATTGATAAAATTTAAAAAGGCATTTTTATAAAAACTGTCGATGCTGTTACAGATAGCGTTGATCGTTTGTTCTGCCGAATCTGAGTTAAAAAGCACTTTGGCTTGGGCTGATAAATGACGCGTTCCCGTATCGGGTGATAAGTGCCAGCTCCCCACACCACTCAATGATTGTGCTTGTTTGAGTGCTAACGCTTGTTCTGAAAGTTCGACTGTTTGCTTTTGTACTAATTCTTCTAAATTATGCTCGTGCTCGCGAAGACGCGCCGTGATAAAAAACAAATAACAGCTGATAGATGACAACAGCAGTGAGAACAGCAGTAAAACAGCAATTTCGGTGTGACTACGCAATATAAATTGGTCTTTAATGCCGACTACCCATTGCTGATTTTTTATCATGATCGGCTGAGTTAGCCATTCACTTTCATCAAACGTCTGATTAGCGAGTAAAGGCCGGTAATTGGTGTCTTGTTTTTGCCAGACTTCAAAACGATGAGATGCAGAGGCAAGTTTAGGTTTAATATTGCTTATAAATTCAGGAAAGCGCAGCACAGCAATACTAAAGCCCCAAAGGGTGTCTTGTTTAAAAATAGGTAGGCGTGCGACTAACCCTTGTCCACCTTGTGAGAGCTCTTTAGGCCCATCAAGTTGCATTTGTTTGGTTTGTATCGTTTTTTGCAAAGAATCTTGGATGGTTTTATTTTTGAATAAGTCTGCATTGATGACACTTTCATGGCTTAGTAATGGATAGCTGTAGGCAATAATTCCGTTTGGCGCCAACTGGATCGTTTGGCTGCCATCGCTGTGATTAAGGATTTGTTTGGCGAGTGTTTCGAACTGCTCTTGTGTGTATGAATAGTCACGCATTGCTGCGCGCACTAAATAAGGGCCTTGAAGGGCATTGAGAATGGCCTTTTCAACATCGCTACTGTAACTATTCAGAATCGTTTTTTGTTCCAGCTCATGCATTTCTTGCCTATCAAAATACACCTTGAATGCAATCGTTGAAAATAAGCCGAAACTAATGATAAAGGAAAGTAACGATTGAGAGATTTTATTTTTCTTCAGCAAGGGCATCCCTAAACTCTTAGGCAATTAAAGTATGAAATTACTTACTGAAAAATACTAGTTTAGGGTTGCTTTATTGTCTAGCAAAGCTCAATAATTACTCATCAATTTCAACAAAATAGCAAAATGTAACAGACCAGATTACAATAACTTGCAAATACTTAAGAAAGAACTCCTATGTACCAAGCTGTAATAAAAGCAATAGATAATGCAAATAATGCTGATCCAAATAGTGTGAAGTTCGAGGGGCAGTCATATGCAAAAGAATTCCTTTATGCGATGCGTATGACAGACATGCTAACGCGTTTTAAACCTGACGCTGATGAGTTAATGCACATTGCTGCACGAGGTCAGCATATTGAACGTTGGCGCTCACCTCGCAGTGATTTCCCTTTAGGTAAGCAGGGTTATTATCAGTGGCGAGGCGCGTTATACGATTTTCATGCTGAGCGAGTGACTGCGCTAATGAAAACTGCGGGCTATTCAATAGCTGATTGTGAGCGTGTGTATGCTGCGGTTGCTAAAAAGAACATTAAACATAACCCTGACAGCCAGCTGATAGAAGATATTGCAAGTTTGGTATTTATTGAGCATTACATGCTTGATTTTGCAATGAGTAAACCTGATTACGACGAGGCGAAATGGCTGGGGATCATTCGTAAAACATGGCAAAAAATGTCGAGTGAAGCACATGAGTTTGTTTTAGCTGGGCAAATCGCATTGCCAGAACCATTAAAACCGCTTATTTTAAAAGCGCTTAACTAATATTAAAAACAAGGATGTTTTATGGATTGTCCACGCACAAATACACCCCTTAATGAGGTGAGTATTGGCGATACTAAGGTGTATTTTTCATCAACGGGTGGCGTGTTTTTTGATAATCGGCAAATATTTCACTTCAGCGATCCCAATTTAAAAACAGCACAGGTGCTGGTCGCACACTTACAAACATTACCGACAGAATGCATTGATCTTACCAAGCGGATTAATTGCCCTAAGTGCCCTGATATCGTGATGATGCGGCGTTTTTTTACCCCGCTTAAAGTAGTTGAGTTAGATGAGTGCCCCAACTGTGCCGCGATTTGGCTTGATAATGGTGAACTTGAAAAAATTCATGAAAATCACCTAACCCCAAAAGAACGTGAACTATTCCGTCTCGATATGGCAAACAACCATGGCTTTATTCAAGTTAAGATCCCAAAAAGGCGTTATTCTGTTGATGCTGAAAAACCAGAATCTAAGGCAAGCTCATCATTAGAAAAACTGGCACAGCTGGCATACTTATCGCTTTTGAATGGCTGATAACCTATATAAAGCCCCTGAGGCTGAGCTAACTCGCAAAGCTATGTACCTCTCGAAACCTCGAGATTTAGCTATTTGTGATGTACTGTTTTCTTTTCAAGGGCGTTTAAATCGTAAACAGTTCTGGTTTGTACATGGGTTTTATCTATTGACTCAGACCATTGCTGTCATTGATGTGTTTTTATTTATTGGTGTCTTTATTTTATTTCAATGGCCACTCATGGCGTCCCAGACTAAACGTTGGCATGATATTGGAAAATCAGGCTGGAACTGCTTACTTTGGTTTGTCCCCTTGGTTGGTTTAATGATGACATTTATTGAAGCAGGGCTAAGTAAGGGACACTTGATTAGGAATCAATACGGTGGTTCGCTCTACCGTGCTGATTAAGTAATTTAGTGGGTTGAATTTATGTATTTTTAAATAAACTGTTCAATAACGCAAAAAACGAAACTGTGCGAGCCATTGCTAATACCATTGTGCAATAATACTTAATCATTGTGAGTGATTAAACCAGTCGCTACCTGCGTTAAACATGTCTGATTTACGACTGCATGGATGCAGGTAGAGCAATGCAGGAGCAATTGCCGAGCACAACTAAATAACGACATTTTTGCTTTGTTATCAACGCGGTTTTATTGCCTAAAAATAGACCACTTAATTAAGCACAGTGGTATAAAACATCGTTATGCTGTGTTTTTGTTTCATATGTGTTTCTGGTTTTGAGAATGGTATTTTTTAAATTTTTTCACTATTAAAAAGCCTGTGTCAGCGAAGACACAGGCTGTTTATTACACGTTTAGCGTGTTATAGCTTAACCAGCATTTTGCCCTTATTCTTACCTTCGAATAAACCAAGAAAAGCATTTACGGCATTTTCTATGCCTTCGTATACTGTTTCTTCAGACTTAACTTTACCTTCACTGAGCCATGCGCCCATTTGCTCGATAAATTCAGGGAATTGGTCAAAATAATCAATAACAATAAAGCCCTGTACGGTTAACTTTTTAGAGTTAATGAAGAATAAGTTATTTGGCCCAGGTTGCGCCGTGTCGTTGTTGTAACCTGAGATCATGCCACAAACAGGAATGCGGCCGTAATCGTTGATCACATTTAATGCTGCTTCAAGGTGGTCGCCACCGACATTTTCAAAGTAAACATCAATCCCTTGTGGAGCGGCTTGCTGAAGTGCTTGAGTAAGGTTTTCAACGGTTTTGTAGTTGATTACAGCATCAACCCCTAAGTCTTTAACCATGCGTGCTTTTTCATCTGAACCCACCGAGGCGATAACTTTACAGCCTTTTAGCTTAGCAATTTGGCACACAACACTGCCGACTGCGCCAGATGCAGCAGACACAAACACAGTGTCTGTTTCTTTTAGAGTGATAACTTTTGTAAGGCCTGCCCATGCAGTTAAACCTGTCATACCCATGGTGCTTAAAAATAATTGATCAGGCAGTGGAACATCAGGTAATAAGGTTAAGTCGCTGCCATCGCTAATGTGTGCAGTGCGCCAGCCACTAAGGTGAGTTACTTTACTGCCAACAGGAAATTGGTTGTTACGTGATTCAATTACTTCGCCAATGGCACCGCCATCCATAACGTCGTTTAATTTAAAGGGTTCGATGTAAGATTCACGATCTATCATACGTGGGCGCATGTAAGGGTCGACTGACATCCAGGTGTTTTTAATTAAGACTTCACCGTCTTGTAGTTCAGGCAATGTTATTTCTACTTGCTTGAAGTTATTGTGGGTCGGCATGCCTGTAGGGCGTGATACTAAATGAATCTGTTGACTTGTAGCCATAAAAACCTCGTATTTTTTAATCTAGCAATGCTAGTGAAATAACAAACTAAGATTTACGCAAAACATTTGCGCGCAAACTATTTGTGATCAATTTAATGATCTTTTAGGCAAATGGCAAGTGTTATTCGAAAATAATTTGCGCGCAAAGTAAATTAACGTAATAATAGCCGCAGTAATTATCTTTAAGGCACTGCAATGACTCAAAACTTATCAGACAATGTGTGTTTTACGCTTTACAGTGCGACTAATGCGCTAATAAGAGCGTTTCGCCCTTTACTCGAAGCGTATGACTTAACCTATCCGCAATACATCGTGATGCATTCTTTGTGGTACAGAAATCAAGTAAGCTTAAAAGAGCTTTCTTTTGATACGCATTTAGACTCAGGCACACTGACCCCTATTGTGAAACGGTTAGAAGCAAAAGGCTTGTTAACTCGCCAAGTCTCTAGTGAAGATGAACGCAAAAAAGTGATCTCGTTAACAGAGCAGGGCATACAGCTTAAAACAGACGCGGAAGAATTAACGGCTAAGTTAATGGCACGCTCTAATATGAGCTTAGATCGCCTTGAGGAACTTCGCGTGCTGACACTAGAGCTGCATACCGAGCTGACAAAAAGTTAAATCTCAATGAGGCACACCAATGTACCTTCAATGGCCCTTAAATAGGCATAATGTTGGGCGTCTTTTTTTGTCGGTGGGCATAAAGGTTCAGCACCTGCAAGTACGGCTTTATCGTAGCTTTGTGCTAGGTTTTCACAACTAAATCTTAATTCAAATCCCAATGCGGGTTGCTTCGGGTGCGCGCGAATGTAGCCTTGCTTAAAATAAGATTGCGCGTGTGGGTGAGTGGCAAACGCTAATTTCACCGTGCCCGTTACGAGCTCGCCGTACTCTGCATCGTCACTAATATGATTAATGGAATGGACTCTCTCCACTCCCCAACGGCGTCATAATGCGCCATAGTAGTTTAGGGTAAGTTTTAGCGTAAACAAAGTAGAGAGAGTCACATGAATAAAATAACAATTGGATTAGATATCGCCAAGAACATTTTTCATTTAGTTTGGTTATCAAACTCGGGAAAAGTGCTCAAAAAGAAAAAGCTCAAACGCACTAACATGAAAGAGTATTTTTGTAATTTAGAGCCCGCAATTGTCGTCATGGAAGCGTGTGGCTCATCAAACTACTGGGCACAAAGTATTCAAAACTATGGTCATGAAGTGAAAGTTATCGCTCCACAATATGTAGTCCCTTACCGAAAAGGAAATAAAAATGATTTCAATGATGCAGAAGCGATAGCTGAAGCTTCACAACGAGTGAATATGCGATTTGTGCCAATAAAAAGTGTAGAGCAACAAGACATTCAACTGTTGCACCGTATAAGAGAGCGGCGAATAAAATGTAGAACGGCCTTAGTGAATCAAACCAGAGGCCTCTTAGCCGAATATGGTATTAGCCTCTCGCAAGGCGTTAATCAAGTGAGAAAGTCTATCCCCGATATTTTAGAAGATGCGAGTAACATGTTAACGCCATTGTCTCGTCGATATATAGCCAGTTTGTATGATGAATTAATTGAGGTAGATAAGTTAATCACGGATTTGGATAGCGAGATAAAAGCTTTAAGCCATCAGATAGAGCAGTGCCAGAAATTAGAAACAATGACAGGAATAGGTCCCATCATCGCAACAGCTTTGTATAGTGCAATAGGTGATGGTAAAACCTTTAAAAGTGGACGTCATATGGCAGCCTGGCTGGGACTAGTTGCCAAACAGCATACGACTGGCGATAACCCCAAGTTAAAGGGAATAAGTAAACGAGGAAATACTTATTTGCGAACTCAGCTGATTAATGGTGCCAGAGCTGCGTTAGTCAAATCGGGGAGTAAAGCTGACAAGGTAAGCTTATGGGCAAATAACCTGCGGGAGCGGCTGCCATTTAATAAAGCAGTGGTTGCATTAGCGAATAAAATGGCGCGAATGGCATGGGCGATGACCGTAAAACAAGAGAGGTACAAATTTGTATAAAAACATTAACCGCAATTAAAAGACAAAAGTTCAATAGCAAAAATTGCAAAGATTGAGATTGACGGAAAACGGTTCATAGCCGTCCTATTTAAACCTGATAATACCAAAGGCTGTTAGAAGCCGTCGAGATTGATAAGGTGATAGGGGCGGATATCCATCAGGGCTAGAGCGGATAAATCCGCTCATAAAAAAGCCGAATATATGGCAGCAATGAACTTTGAAATTCTATCAATTACTGTCTTGCAATCGGAGAGAGTCCATATATGGTATTAAAACCAAATGCTTGATAATAAAAGTCGAGTACTTCTTCTACGTTATCGACGTAAATAACCTGACTTATAAACTCCATTCATTGTGCTCTTGTTTTTATTCGTCCTATAAATAAAGCACAGTTTTTGCTGTTTTGCAGGGATAAAAAAACCTTGTAGGCAAATGCGTACAAGGTTTTTATAGTTGTTAGAGTTCTTGCCTAGCTCTTCTGTCTTATGAATTTGGTATTTATATCACTTAAATTATTACACAATGGAAATGGTGCTGAAATATCGATAGTAAATGATTGCAATATGACTTGGTCATCAATTATTGCACG
Source organism: Pseudoalteromonas sp. MT33b (assembly GCF_014117385.1). Taxonomy (NCBI): domain Bacteria; kingdom Pseudomonadati; phylum Pseudomonadota; class Gammaproteobacteria; order Alteromonadales; family Pseudoalteromonadaceae; genus Pseudoalteromonas; species Pseudoalteromonas sp. MT33b. The sequence goes on from NZ_CP059832.1 coordinate 343,549, forward strand.
AATAATAACCGTGGATTGCCCAATATCTGAATCAGAAGGCATCCACGTTATTTCATTTTGGTTAATTACCATGCCACTAGGTGCTTTAACAAGGCTATATTCAACGCCTCCAACATAATTAACAGTAATGGAATATGAAAATATCTCTTCAATCATAACTTGGGTGGAAGGGGTTGAGGTAAACTCATAATCACTAACAGGAATGTCTAGATCAACATCTGATTTATTCAAACGGCTTAGCTTACCATCAAACCAGGTTAAAATACTCTCGCCTACTTCCTGTAAGACCACTATTCGCGAATTACTTGGAACAGAGCCTATATCATTCCCATCTTGATCTTGAGATAACTCAATATAAGAGCCCTGAGTTTGACCGAAATATCCATTGCCATAAGCCTGGTATGATGCATCGTTGTGCTAAATATTTAACCCGCTACCGGTGCTTCTTGTACCGATAACTGCATATTTATCACCTGCATTTATGTTGCCAACAAGTTCAGATGATGATGTTGCCTGAGCTCTTAAATTGACTCTTTTTATATGCTCAGAAATTAAAAATTATGAAAAAGCATGAGGAGAAAAATATACATAGATAAATAAACGTCCTTGTTAGTTGAATAAATTAAGCTGTTTTTTATTTTCAATGTTATTTGAGTTGTTTAATAGCTAATTGTTGTTTTTTCTTTTTGTAGTTATATTTTGTTTGTTTTTATTTTAATGTAGTGATTTATTATGCTTTCTGTTTTTTAATATTTATTTTGTTTGATACATTATTGAATTGATGTAATGTTTGTTTTAATAAAGGGGGAGTTTTAATGATAAGGAATAGTTATGGAAATTAGGCCTAGTAGTTTTGTATCTTGTTTTTTTGGTTGGTTTGCTGCTTTTTAGCTCTAAATTACTCGCTGTTAATTTAAATGATGTCAATCAAATAGAGTCTGAAATAGAAGATCTTAGAACGTAAGCTGGTTATGGTTTAAGTTATATTCAAAATTTAGTTATACAGCTCAATAATGTTGAGATTAATCTAAATAAAGAACGTGTGTTAAACAATGAAAAAATTTCTTATCTTGATTTTATTTTGAAAAATAAACTGGCCTTATTAAAGCATGTAAATGAGAGTTGTTTATATGGTGTTCTTAATCAATAGCTAATAATGTTAATGGTAGGTACAAATAAAAGCATGACTCGCTATGAAAGAGATGAAGCGCTTGGTTATATTTTAAAAAACAATAAAGCTGATTTATTAAAAGAGTTAGGGCTATTGTTTGATACAGACAACGGCCTTGTTTTATCGCCTGAGCTGGCGCAACTTGCAAATATTTATGGCTACCAAATTAGTGGCAGTGCCGACAACCCCATTATTAGCGCTAAATAATTATTAAAATAGAAGGTTAATAGTGTGAAAAATTTAGTAATGTACTGTGTGCTACTGGCGTGTTTTTTGACATCAGGCTGTGATTTTTTATTTGATAAAGCACATGGTTATCGTGGGCCCATTGTTGTGACGATTGAAACAGAGGATGGCTCAGTGCCAGAATTTCCTTTTTTAATAGAGTCGGGCTATTCGGAATCGTGTGGTCACAGTAGTTGTGGTATTGAATTTGGTTATAAATATTTTAAAACTGCCTATGCTAATGAGCCAATTACCTTCCCTCGTGAGCGTTTGGATTTATTACAGCCCAACGCCTATGCATCGATTGAGTTTACGGTTACCCATCCTAATTATCACCAAGGCGGATTTCCGCGAGGTTTTGGGCCTACCGATGCTGATGATCCTATTCATATTACGTTTACCGTTAAGCCGTTTGCTGAACAAATGAATAAAGTAGCTGGGTGGGCCGAGCAAGGCAAAGTGATGATGCAGAACGCGGCACCAGATAGTAATGAGCATTTCAATGGGAAAATGCAGCTTTGGCAAGAGCGCTTTAATTTGGGGGCGACGATTACAAGGCACATTACGGTGATCAAAACTATGTACTTACCCCATTTTTCAAAACGTATGCAACAACGCGTAATTGAAAAGTATCAACCGATTTTTAGAGCGTGGTATTACGGTGTACCCGAAACGGATTGTTGGAACAAAATGACTTGCCAAGAACATATTTTAAAGCCAAGGGAAGCTGAATATGAAGGATTATAAGCGTAAAACTGCACTGCAATTTTACTGTGTGCTACTGGCGTGTTTTTTGACAACAAGTTGCACTACGGTATTCGATAAGGCTCATGGCTATCGTGGACCCATTGTTGTGACGATTGAAACAGAAGATGGCTCAGTGCCAGAGTTCCCTTTTTTGATAAAGTCGGCCTATTCAGAGTCATGTGGTCACAGTAGTTGTGGTATTGAATTTGGTTATAAATATTTTAAAACTGCCTATGCTAATGAGCCAATTACCTTCCCACGCGAGCGTTTGGATTTATTACAGCCCAACGCCTATGCATCGATTGAGTTTACTGTTACCCATCCTAATTATCACCACCGCGGATTTCCGCGAGGCTTTGGGCCCACCGATGCTGATGACCCTATTCATATCACGTTTACCGTTAAGCCGTTTACTGAACAAATGAAAAAAGTAGCTGGGTGGGCGACTGCCCCTAAACAAGACATGCAAAACTTTGCACCTGATAGCAGGGAATATAAAAAAGCAGACATTAGGTATCGCCAAGCGCGCTTTAATTTGGGGGCGATGATTAAAAGGCACATTACGGTGATCAAAACTATGTACTTACCTCATTTTTCAAAACGTATGCAACAACGTGTAATTGAAAAGTATCAACCGATTTTTAGAGCGTGGTATTACGGCGTACCTGAAACGGATTGTTGGAGTATGGTTAAATGTAGAAAGCAAATTTTAAAGCCAAGGGAAGCTGAATATGAAGGATTATAAGCGTAAAACTGCACTGCAATTTTACTGTGTGCTACTGGCGTGTTTTTTGACAACAAGTTGCACTACGGTATTCGATAAGGCTCATGGCTATCGTGGGCCTATTGTTGTGACGATTGAAACAGAGGATGGCTCAGTGCCAGAATTCCCTTTTTTGATAGAGTCCGTGTACACAGAGTCATGCGGTCATAGTAGTTGTGGCATAGACTCCGGTTATAGATACTTTAAAACCACGCATGCTAATGAGCCAATTACCTTCCCACGGGAGCGTTTGGATTTATTACAACCCAATGCCTATGCAACAATTCTTTTTAAGGTTACTCATCCTAATTATCACTACAATGTATTTACGCGGGGCTTTGGGCCCACTGATGCTGATGACCCCACTCATATCACGTTTACCGTTAAGCCGTTTACTGAACAAATGAAAAAAGTAGCTGGGTGGGCGACTGCCCCTAAACAAGACATGCAAAACTTTACACCTGATAGCAGGGAATATAAAAAAGCAGACATTAGGTATCGCCAAGCGCGCTTTAATTTGGGGGCGATGATTAAAAGGCACATTACGGTGATCAAAACTATGTACTTACCCCATTTTTCAAAACGTATGCAACAACGCGTAATTGAAAAGTATCAACCGATTTTTAGAGCGTGGTATTACGGTGTACCCGAAACGGATTGTTGGAACAAAATGACTTGCCAAGAACATATTTTAAAGCCAAGGGAAGCTGAATATGAAGGATTATAAGCGTAAAACTGCACTGCAATTTTACTGTGTGCTACTGGCGTGTTTTTTGACAACAAGTTGCACTACGGTATTCGATAAGGCTCATGGCTATCGTGGGCCTATTGTTGTGACGATTGAAACAGAGGATGGCTCAGTGCCAGAATTCCCTTTTTTGATAGAGTCCGTGTACACAGAGTCATGCGGTCACAGTAGTTGTGGCATAGACTCCGGTTATAGATACTTTAAAACCACGCATGCTAATGAGCCAATTACCTTCCCACGGGAGCGTTTGGATTTATTACAGCCCAACGCCTATGCAACAATTCTTTTTAAGGTTACTCATCCTAATTATCACTACAATGTATTTACGCGAGGCTTTGGGCCCACTGATGCTGATGACCCCACTCATATCACGTTTACCGTTAAGCCGTTTACTGAACAAATGAAAAAAGTAGCTGGCTGGGCGACTGGCCCTAAGCAAGACATGCAAAACTTTACACCTGATAGCAGGGAATATAAAAAAGCAGACATTCTGTATCGCCAAGCGCGCTTTAATTTAGGAGATATGATCACAAGGCACATTACGGTGATCAAAACTATGTACTTACCTCATTTTTCAAAACGTATGCAACAACGGGTAATTGAAAAGTATCAACCGATTTTTAGAGCGTGGTATTACGGTGTACCCGAAACGGATTGTTGGAGTATGGTTAAATGTAGAAAGCAAATTTTAAAGCCAAGGGAAGCTGAATATGAAGGATTATAAGCGTAAAGCTGCACTGCTTTTTGGGGCGGTAATGGTATTTAATTGTGTAGCGCACGATACCAATACCAGCCCAATACCAGCCACCCACGTATTACAGAAGCAGTTTATTTTTCAATGCTAGGCCTAGATAAAGAAAGCTTTTCTTACTACCAACTTTATCAAACCCAACCAGGTTATGTCACTAAGCTTGTGGGGGATGCGCACCTAATAAAATTTTTTTTAATTTCAAAAAATACTGAAAATGGCTACTTAATCCAGGTCATCGATAAAAAATATAATTACTCAGTCAATAACGACGGATAATACTGTAACAATAGACACGATAAATTACTTAAGTATTTTAGCTGATGGAGGAGTTCTCCAGATCATTCATCCAATAGAAAAAAAGGAAATATATACACCTAAATTTTTAGATTTTATTACTCATAAGATTGATATACAGCTGAGTTGTTGGTGCGCTGATGAAACATACCCAGAGGAACAAGATTTATCTTTAGTTTATCTCCACTTTGTTGATTTAAAAGAACACTATATTAAGAATGTAGATGTTGTTAGTCGGAGAAAGGCTATTGAAGGAAGGAATCGAGCACTTGATTCTCTCGTTGCCGTCGCAAGCTCTAGTGTCAATGAATCAAGGAAGCTACATAAGAGCCAAGTAAGTCAAATGAAAAAAGAGATGGGGAAGATAATAGGTGATTTATATGTTGATCAAAGCTTAAGTTACTAGTAAAAACCTTGTAGGCAAATGCGTACAAGGTTTTTTCATGACCGAATGAAGTTTATGACTTATTGCGGTTTTCTTTCGCAAATGCACGTATTTTACGTTTTTGCGATAAGGTCACTTTATTGGTGCGGCCTGCGTATGGGTTATCACCTTCTCTAAATTCAATTTTGATAGGTGTGCCCATGATATTCAATGCTTTACGATAGTAGTTCATTAGGTAGCGTTTATAGCTATCAGGTAAGTCATGAACTTGGTTACCGTGAATAACGATACGTGGTGGGTTATAACCACCGGCATGCGCATATTTAAGCTTAACACGACGGCCACGAACGAGAGGAGGCTGATGATCCGCTTGAGCCATGTCCATGATACGACGTAGCATTGCAGTACTAATACGCTTAGTCGCAGACTCATATGCTTCATCAACTGATTCAAATAAGTGACCCACACCGGTGCCGTGTAACGCAGAGATAAAGTGTAAACGTGCAAAGTCAATAAAGCCTAAACGACGGTCAAGCTCAGATTTGATTCGTTCTTTAACGTAATCGTCTAAGCCGTCCCATTTGTTTACGGCTACAACGAGCGAACGACCTGCATTTAAGGCAAACCCTAATAAGCTTAAGTCTTGATCTGAAATGCCTTCGCGAGCATCAACAACCAGTAATACAACGTTTGCATCTTCAATAGCTTGCAGCGTTTTGATAACAGAAAATTTCTCAACAACGTCGCTTACTTTTTTACGCTTACGAACACCAGCGGTATCAATAAGGATGTACTCTTTGTCATTACGCGTCATCGGAATGTAGATAGAGTCGCGCGTAGTACCTGGCATATCGTAAACGATAACGCGTTCTTCACCTAAAATACGGTTAGTCAGCGTAGACTTACCCACATTTGGGCGACCAATGATTGCGAGTTTTACAGGTTTATCTGCAAATGCTTGTTGGTTCTCTTCGCTGTCGTCGTCTTCACTGTAAAGATCAATTAATTCGTCATCACTTTCTTCAACGTCATCGTTTTGTGCAGCCATTTCAGCGATAACTGGTTGAAGTGTTGTTTCAAGTAACTGCGTAATACCACGACCGTGAGCCGCGGCAATGTGGTGAATATCACCTAAGCTTAATTGAAAAAACTCTGCACAGTATGAGTCAGCATCAATACCATCTACTTTGTTTGCGACAACAAAGCATTTCTTTTGCTGTTTACGTAGGTGATTAGCAATTGCTTGGTCTGCGGCTGTCATGCCTGCGCGCGCATCAACTAAAAATAATACGATATCGGCTTCTTCAATCGCGAGTAACGATTGCTCGGCCATTTCAGTTTCGATACCTTGCTCAGAGCCGTCAATACCGCCCGTGTCTACCACGATAAATTCATAGCCATCATAGTCAGCTTGGCCATATTTTCTATCTCGTGTTAAGCCTGGAAAATCGGCAACGAGGGCGTCACGAGTACGTGTTAAACGGTTAAATAATGTGGATTTGCCCACATTGGGTCGCCCAACAAGAGCGATCACGGGAAGCATAAACTACCTCTTTAAAAAACAACAAAAGGCTTCGCCAAGCGAAGCCTTAGAAAAATAACGTTTACTATTAGTAAGTTAGTCTGGAATTTTAACCGCGCTAACTTCACCATCTCGGGTGTATAAAATTAACTTGTCACCGGCAACAACAGGCTCAATAAAGAAACCTGAGCTGTCAAAGTCTTCACGCGATACAAGCTCGCCCGACTCTTTATCTAACCAGTGTAGGTTACCTTCTTGGTCACCCAATGCTAAATATTTTCCAGCAACTGTTGGGCCTGTTAAGTACCAGCCACGTAGAGCAGGTTGGCTCCAACGTTCAATACCAGACACTTTATCTAAGCCGTATACCACACCGTTGCTGTCAACAATATAGATATATTGGCTGTCCATCGATAAATCACGGTAGCTGCTGTACTCACGTTTCCATACAACATTACCAGAGCGAATATCCACGGCTGCTAAGTTACCATTATAGGCGATAGCATAAGCATATGGGCCGCTAATTAAAGCTTGTGTATCGACATCAACTAAACGCTCAAACTCAGAAGCCCCTTTTGGTGACGCAATTTCAGCGCTCCAAGCAGAATAACCGTTTTCTGAAATTAATACGTTGAGCTTGCCTGTTTCAAGGCCTATTAATACCCCACCATTCGCAACCGTTGGTGAGCTTTGGCCACGCAGTGTTAGTGGCGGTACTTCTTGCTCATAACGCCAGCGTTCTTCACCTGTGTCTGGGTGAATGGCGAGTAATTTACCAGAACCCAAATTAACGAATATTAGGCCATCGCCCGCAGCGGGTTTTGAAAGTACTTCGCCCGGCACTGTTTTGCGCCAAATAATTTCACCCGTTTCGCGGTCAAGAGCAGTTAAATAGCCGTGCTCAGAGCCAACGAATATTTTACCATAAGCTTGTAAAATACCGCCTGATAATTTAGCGCTCTCAGATGTTTCCCAAGGCCAAAAAGCGGGGTTTTCACGTACATCGGTATGCCAAAGAGTATCGCCATTTTCAAGCGATAAGGCTTCTACTTCACCTTCACGGTTGGCAACATACACAACGTCGTTATATACCGCTGGAGTGAGGCGAGAAAAATAGTGCTGAACACCATCACCAATCGACTCTTGCCAAACAACCTTTGTTTCAAACTGATTAACAATTTCTGGTAATACTAATTCATCTTCGTCATCACTTGATGAACACCCCGTTAGGGTCGCAATACACAGAGCAAGTGTTGCCGCTGTTAACTTCTTCATCTTAACCCCTTATGCCGCTGGGCTAGTTTGTGCTAAGTCATCAAGTTTAATTTGTAATAACGGGTTATTTTCAAGGCCACCTTTATCAGCCGCAGCTTGATATTGGCTGCGCGCTTGGTCTTTGTCACCTTGTGCAGCAAACACATCGCCTTTTAATTCCGCAACCGTTGCAGCAAATGATTCTGGTAACGTTGAGTTTAATGTTGCTAATGCTTGCTCATACTGCTTTTGTGCAAGATGAACACGAGCAAGACGCGTTGCAGCTGTGGCTTTTAACTCGGTGTTTTTCTCGTGCGTGATAATCCAATTAAGTTTTTCACTTGCCGCATCAAGATCATTTTTTTCTACGGCTTCTTTAGCTGCAACGAAAGCAACTAAGGTACTGTAGCTTGATTCATTATTATCTTTGATAAACGTTTCTGCTTTGTCTAGCACGGCACCGCTATCAACAAGTTGAGTGAATGAGTCTGATGCATTTTCAGCACTGGTGATTTGGTGTTGATTATATGTTTTCCAGCCATACAAACCACCTAGGCCTGCGATAATACCCACTGCCAGTGCGACACCGTTTTCACGAAAAAAGCGTTTAATCGCTTCTGCTTGTTGTTCTTCTGTTGAATAAATTTCCATGCTTACCTCTGTTGCTAACTGAACTTAAATAAGTTCAGCTAGTAGCGTTTTCGCTTCTTCTAGTTTTAAGGTGACTTGTTCTTTACGCTCACGTAAATATTTTACAGTCACAACGCCTTGTTCTAATTCATCTTCGCCGATAATGAGCGCAACTAATGCATCGCTTTTATCAGCGCGTTTTAATTGCTTTTTAAAATTGCCGCCGCCAGCGTGAACCATCACTCGAAGACCCGCCACATCTTTGCGAAGTTGAGCTGCGATGATAGGCGCTTGAATACTGGCTTTGTCGCCCATGGCTGCCAAATATACATCAGCACTGCGACGAATGTCACCTACACATTCTAATGCTTGTAGTAGCAGAACTAAACGTTCAAGACCCATTGCAAAACCAACGGCTGGGGTTGCTTTACCACCTAGTTGCTCAACTAGGCCGTCGTAGCGACCACCGGCACATACGGTTCCTTGTGCGCCCAGACTATCTGTCACCCACTCAAAAACTGTGCGATTGTAATAGTCAAGGCCACGTACAAGCTTTTCGTTTACCGTGTATTCGACGCCAGCTGCGTCTAAACGTTCACATAAATTTTCAAAATGTTCTTTTGATTCAGCATCTAAATGCTCAGACAGTTTTGGTGCATCAGTTAAGATTGCTTGTACATCTGGATTTTTACTGTCTAAAACACGTAATGGGTTAGAATACATGCGACGTTTTGAGTCTTCATCTAGCACATCAACATGTTGCTCTAAGTAGGCAACAAGGGCATCGCGATAGTCAGCACGTGCTTCATTAGAGCCTAATGAGTTAAGCTCTAGACGAACGTGTTCGCTAATACCAAATTCTTTCCATAATTGGGCTGTAAGCAAAATAACTTCTGCATCAATATCGGCAGTGGCAATGCCGAATGTTTCTAAACCAAATTGGTGGAATTGGCGATAACGGCCTTTTTGTGGACGTTCATGGCGGAACATCGGTCCCATGTACCATAAACGTTGCTCTTGATTGTACAGTAAGCCATTTTGGTTACCTGCACGTACACACACCGCGGTTCCTTCAGGGCGAAGTGTTAGGTTATCGCCATTACGGTCAGCAAATGTGTACATTTCTTTTTCAACGATATCAGTAACTTCACCAATAGAGCGTTTAAATAGATCGGTTGACTCAACAATTGGAAAACGAATTTCTTGATAACCAAACGATGAAACGGTATCACGTAAGATATTTTCTACTTTCTGCCAAATCTGCGTGTCGCCTGGCAGACAATCGTTCATACCACGAACTGCCTGAATTTGTTTTGCCACTGATAAATCCTAAATACTGTACTTGCGTAAATAATCATTACGCATCAAGAAAACTAAAAATTGACCCGCTATTATAACGTCTGAGCGGTAAAGGTAAACGGCAAACCGCTGGGTTTGCCGACTATATTCGTATTATTCAACTATTTTGATGTCGATTGGCGTTTCTTTCTCTTTTTTAGCGATAAAGTCGCGCACATAGCCTTCGAGCTGGTCAACAATGTTGTCGTTATCGATACGTGCTTTTTGACGCTCGCCATTAATGTAAAGGCCTGAACGACGGTTTGCACCCGCAAGGCCAATATCACTCACGAGGGCTTCACCGGGACCATTAACCACACACCCAATGACAGACACTGACATGGGTTCAACAACGTCTTCAAGGCGTTCTTCGAGTTGGTTCATCGTGCTAACAACATCAAACTCTTGACGCGAACAGCTTGGACACGCAATAAAGTTGATACCACGCGAGCGAATACGCAACGATTTTAATATATCGAAGCCAACTTTGATCTCTTGCACTGGATCAGCCGCAAGTGACACACGTAATGTGTCTCCAATACCTTCGGCAAGCAGCATACCTAAACCCACTGCAGACTTGACTGAGCCAGAACGCATACCGCCAGCTTCCGTAATACCTAAATGCAGAGGCTGATCAATTTCTTTAGCAAGGAGCCGGTACGCACCGACTGCTAAGAATACGTCTGATGCTTTAACCGAGACTTTAAATTGATCAAAGTCTAAACGTTGCAAAATCTCAACATGGCGCATTGCTGATTCTAGTAATGCTTCGGGCGTTGGCTCGCCGTATTTCTCTTGTAAATCGCGCTCTAATGAGCCGCCATTTACACCAATACGAATGGGAATATTGTGCTCGCGTGCAGAGTCTACCACTGCACGAATACGTTCTTCACTGCCAATATTACCAGGGTTTATACGTAAACAATCTGCGCCATACTGCGCTACTTTTAGTGCAATGCGGTAGTCAAAGTGAATATCAGTCACCAGTGGAATAGTGACCTGTTCTTTTATGCTTTTAAATGCTTCAGCCGCTTCCATGGTAGGCACTGAAACACGAACGATATCGGCTCCAGCGTCTTGAATGGCTTGAATTTGTGCAACCGTTGCATCGACATCTAATGTGTTGGTGTTAGTCATCGACTGAACAGCAATCGGTGCACCATCACCAATGGGGACATTGCCTACGTTAATGCGTGTCGATTTTCTGCGTTTAATAGGAGATTCTGAAAACATTGCGGTTACTCTGATAACGGTAAAGTAAATTTAGCTAATCGGTTTTTGGCAAAATGTGAGGTGTCGACAGGTTGACCTTCAAACGTAATATCAACCATTTGGTGTTTGCCTAGCACGACATTAAATGGCTGTGGACCTGTGACAGTCATGACGTAGCCGGCTTTTTTTACGCCAAATGCTACGCGGTCACCGTTGCCATCGTGAATTTCAACCCAGCTGTCTTCATTAAAGTGCATGACAATGGTGCTTTGTTCAGGATCGCTTGAGCTTGCTTGCTCTGGTGTCACAGGTGGTGTTGTCGCAGAAGCTGGTTCAGACTCTGCAACAGCTAAATCAGTACTGATTGGTGCTGCACTTTCAGTGTGTTCTTGGCCAACGGGAGGCTCTTGAACAGGGGACGAAAGTTCACTTGTTTCAAGTTGATTTGGCTGAATTGTCTTAATGGGCTCTTCAATCGCTGGTGCGCTATTTTGCCACCACCAAAAAACAGACGAGCCAATGATTACAGCTAAAATAAAGTAGCTGAACAACATTAAGCGGCTGTCATGTGCTTCTTTTTCAGTACGACGAGAGAAACTTTGCATTTTTGACTTTTTCGCAGGTTCTATCTGCTCAGGCAGTAATGCAAGCATGGCTTGACTGTCAATTTTAAGCTCTCGGCAATAACTTTTAATATAGCCTTTAACAAACGTGGCAGGGCCAAGTAACTCGTGTTCGTCGTTTTCTAGTCTCTGTAATTGTAAAACAGATAATTTTAATGCTCCGGCAAGTTGCTCAAGGCTCACTCCCGCATTTTCGCGGTGCTTTTTTAGCGCTTGGCCGAGCGTTTCTTGCGGTTGTTCTAACGTGTTTTCTTCATTCATAATGCGTATGAGTCTGGGTCTACCAATAAGAGTCTATGCCCAGGTTTTAGGGCTACATCTGGGCTCAATTTGTTCCAGCGCATTAATTGATCGATCAATACGCTATGCTGGGTGGCTATGCCATAAAGAGTATCGCCAGCGTTAATGTCATGGTAAATGTGCGGATCATTTAAATAGATTTTTGTGCCGTTTTGCACACGATCCGATTCTTTTAAGCCATTCCATTGCAAAATCTTCTGTAGTTTAACATTGTATCGCACCGAAATGCTAAATAGGTTTTCACCATTTTGAATAACATGGTAAGGAATATTTAATGCGGCGACACTGGGGTTCAGCATGGGCAGTTGTAATTGCTCTGTGCTGACGCTGTAGCGCGTGTTACTTGTTTGCGCAGAACGAGAAGAACGGGTGTTAAATACATCGGCATCTTTTTCTGCTTCGTAAAAAACTACGGTGCCAGTGTCTTTTTTCACCGCGTTTGTAGATGGCTCAATTTGCTGTTTTATTTCAGGTGTTTGTGGAGCACCAAATGAAACAATTTTTACGTCATCACTGTTTGTTTGTGTGGGCTCAACTGCTGGCGTTGTGGTTTGTGATGAACCAAGTGCATTCATAACTGCTGAGGTATCGTTAGCCACCGCGGTTTTTACTACTGGGCGTGATGACACGGTGGTAAAACCGCCTATTTTAGGCTGCGTTTTTTGTACGGTTGCCACTGGCTGTTGTTTAGGTGCCGTGACAGCGGCCTCTTCTTCGACTGCGGCCTTTTCTTCGACTGCGTCAACGTGCTCAATATCAGCTTGCGCAACTTCAACAGATTTTACTTCTGGTAATGAGTCTGCTGGCGTTGGCATGGTTGCCACAGGTTGTGTGTCTGTTGGTTCTGCAGCGACAGACACCGCTGCTGATTCTTCAGTTGCGACAGGTTTAATTGTCGCGACAGGCTCTATTGTTGTGTTTGCAGCTACTGTTGTGCTCGCCGAACTGGGTTGTTGTGGCTTAGGCGGTGCCTTTTTCTTTACGATACGGATTTTTGGCTGATCTTTACTTACCGACGAGTAATCGCTTGAAATGAGCAGTTCTTCTAACTGAGAAAGGCGGTATTTTTCTTGTAAAATCTCAAATTCAGTGTTCTTTAACTGCTGAGAGGAGATGGCTTTAGCTTCACTTGAGCCGGGGTAAGTTTGTAAAATAATGGCCGCCGTGGTTTCTGCTTTTTCAATGTGGCCCATGCGTTGTTGAATTAGGTAACTTAGCATTAAAGCGCGAGGAGTGACACGGCCTGTAGATTCAAATTGCTCCACGACTTCCTGTGCTTTATGTAAGTCGCTTTTAGCATAATATAAACCTGCAAGGTTTATTAATGATGATGGGCGTTGTGAGCTGTGACTTAATGCTGATTTAAAATATTTTTCAGCATTTTCAAAATCATTAAACTCAACGGCACATAACGCTAAGTTTTCGTAACTTTCGGCTACACGAATATAGCTTGGAATCGCAATGGCTTTAAGGAGTTCTTCTGCGGCGCGGTCATATTCACCGATACCACATAAAAAGACCCCATAGTTATTTAAGGTATTAGGATCGTCGGGATCAAGTTTTAATGCTTGTTGATAGGCCCTGTCGGCCAACTCATTTTCATCAACTTGCTGATAATAATATGCCAGAGAATAGTGTACTTCAGGTAGTTGCGGTGCGAAGTCAGCTGCACGCTCCAAATTATACTTTGCTTGCGAGTTATTGCCTGTTTTTAAGTACTGTAAAGCAAGGGCTATACGAGTACGCGCGGCACCAGTATTATTGATTTTATTTTCAACAACAGGTTTGTTACTTCCGTTGTAGCTGTTTTCTGTGACACACCCAGCTAATGCTAAAGCACTAACAGTTATGGCAAGTAAAGATCGCATTACCTAATCTCTTGTTTGATTCCGTATGCCTATCTTACCGAAAAGCCTTTGTCTTGCATCTATTATTTTAAAAATAAGCTGCTTAACACAAAGGCTTGTCTTGGATTTAACGATTATGCTTGATGAATATTAACAGCAATTGCGTTGTCATCGCGCATTTTCTTTTTCGCTAAACGCTTTGTTCTGTCAACCACATCGCCCACTAATTGACCGCAGGCTGCATCAATATCGTCACCACGAGTACGTCGAACAATACAGGTAATGCCTGCCGCTTGTAGTACTTTAGAAAAACGGTCAATACGGCTATTACTTGAGCGACCATATTCGTTGCCAGGGAATGGGTTAAACGGAATAAGGTTTACTTTAGACGGTGTCCCTTTTAATGTTTTAACCAGTTCATGGGCTTGGTCGGTGCTGTCGTTAATGCCTTGCAACATGACGTACTCAATAGTGACATCTTTATTCGCTTTTGAGCCATCGATGTAACGACGACACGCCGCTAAAAACTCTTCAATTGGGTACTTTTTATTGATAGGCACTAGCACGTCACGCAGCTCGTTGTTTGGCGCGTGAAGAGAGATGGCCAACGCAACGTCGATTTTTTCTTTTAGTAAATCAAGAGCAGGAACAACACCAGATGTGCTCAGTGTAACGCGACGCTTTGATAGACCAAAACCCCAGTCATCCATCATCAGTTCCATTGCTGGCACAACATTCTTAAGGTTTAAAAGTGGCTCACCCATACCCATCATTACAACATTAGTAACAGGGCGTTTGGTGCTATCGCCATCAAGGCCAATATCTTTAGCAACACGCCATACTTGGCCAATAATTTCAGATACCGTTAGGTTACGGTTAAAGCCTTGCTGCGCTGTTGAGCAGAAAGTACATTCTAGCGCACAGCCTACTTGTGACGATACACATAAGGTTGCACGGTCTTTTTCAGGGATCCACACAGCTTCAACTTCTTGGCCACCTTGTAGCAATAAGGCATATTTAATTGTGCCATCACTTGCTACTTGTTTTACTGAGATCTCGGGTGCAACAATTTCACATTCAGCTTTAAGCTTTTCTTTTAACTTTTTATTGACGTTGCTCATGTCGTCAAAATTATCTACACCAAAATGATAAATCCATTTCATCACCTGATCGCCACGGAACGGCTTTTCGCCGAAGGATACAAAAAGCTCACGCATTGCATCTCGGTTTAAATCTAATAAATTAATCTTTTTTTCTGTGGTCATGAAACAACCTCAATCAGTGACGGTGGTATAAGTATTTAGGGTGCGCGATTGTATATTATTTAATCGACTTAGTCATTAGCTAAACAGACGAATAATAAGCTTAGCTAATGACTAAAAAAGGGCTCGAAAGCCCTTTTTCTTCTGCATCACAGACTTAGCTGTGAACTCGATATTAACGAGTACGTGGGCAGATTTCTTCGTCAGCGAAGAAGTATGCGATTTCACGTGCAGCTGATTCAACAGCGTCTGAACCGTGAACAGCATTTTCGTCGATGCTGTCAGCGTAGTCAGCACGTAATGTACCTGCTAGCGCTTCAGCTGGGTTAGTAGCACCCATGATTTCACGGTTTTTAAGTACAGCGTTCTCACCTTCAAGAACAGTAACCATTACTGGACCAGATGTCATGAACTCAACTAAAGCACCGAAGAAAGGACGCTCGCTGTGCTCAGCGTAGAAGCCTTCAGCTTTTTCTTTTGAAAGGTGAACCATTTTAGCTGCAACGATCTTAAGACCTGCAGTTTCGAAACGGTTGTAGATAGCGCCGATGTGGTTTTTAGCAACTGCATCAGGTTTTACGATTGAAAAAGTACGCTCTAAAGCCATCTTTGTGCTCCAATAATTTTATATATAAAAGGTTAAATATTAACGGGCGCGAATTATACGCGCTTTACGCTAAAATTCCTAATTTTATTAAATAGAGCATAGATGGCATTTTTATGATCCTTTTGGCGATTGCCCTAAAAGGCTGCCTTTAATTCAATTATGACTGCAAAGTTGTTACTGCAGAGGGATTTTGAGCTATCATTTTCAGCAAGGAAAATAGAGTACTAAAATAAGGAAAAACAATGAAAAAACTTCTTTTAATAGGTTTACTTGCTAGTGTTTTAGCTGGCTGTAATTCAGATTCAAATGATGAATTAACATGTCCGCCTTCACCTGTAGCCATCGATATTGCTAACTACGCTGTGGTAGCTGAACAGGATAGCGCAAATACACTTACACCCATTGCCTTTGACACCTATAAAATCAAGCTAAGCGGAATGGGTGACGGTGTTTATCAAGACGGTAACGAACCAGATCCTAATAAAGAATACGCTGATTGCCCAGTGGCGGCTGTGGTGCTTGGTAGTATTAATAGCATCACTGCAATTAATGTTTATTCAAGCGCCGATTATAGCAGCGAACTAACGGCTGGTATGAGCTTGAATAGTATCTTCAATGTCACAGAGATGTATGTGAATGACTTTGACTACTTTAATGAGGGAGGCTATGCCAGTGTCGCTGATTTTGCTGACATATTACCTACTACAGCACCTGTGTTTATTGAACTAAAACCAAATCAAGCGCCTGAACTGCAAAGCAGTCATATTTTTTATATAGATATTTATTTTGCAAATGGTAAAACGTTCACACTCGAAACAGAAGAAGTTGCGCTTTTTTAGGCAATCATAAAAGGCACTAGAACTAGATAAGTGAAGTTACTTTGCATATCGCTACTTTACTTATCTAGGTGGAACATTCCTTTTTACAACCTTATTTTTGTTAACCTTTCATTCACTTTTGCACTGTTAACGTATACCAATGTGTTATGCTGCTATAACTTTAACTTTCTGAATATATAGGTTTTAAATTCACTTTTCTTCTTTTTACCCTACCTTAAAATAAAAAATAAGCACCTTTTAAATTGTAACCTAAATGTTAAATTTAAGTGTACAAAAGGCTACATGTTTTTGCGTGAACTCTTGTCTTTATTCAACCATAAATAATTAGTGATTAGGTTTTTTGTAGTTATAAATCCTGATTTAAAACAATAAATACACGAATTAAAGAATGATAGGAGATAAGAATGAAACTACGCAGGTCATTAACCAAGCTGTCATGTGCATCTATTTTTGCACTAGGCACTGCGATGGCATTGTCGCCAGCTGCCAATGCAATGAAATTAAAGCAACAAAACTTACAAGAACTAACGCAAGCATCTCAAAGTATTATTACTGGCGAGGTTATTAAAGTAACCGATGGGTTTGACAACAAGCGTCCTTACACTGAAGTCACTATTCAAGTTGGGTCTGATGCAAAAGGCAAATTAAAAGAAAACTCGACCTACACTTTTCGTCAATTTGGTTTAATTAAGCCTCGCTCAATGGGCAATGGCAAAGTGTATTTAGGGGTTACTCCAGATGGTTTCGCAAAGTGGCATGAAGGTGAAAACGTCATTGCTTTTATGTACAAACCAGCTTCTATTACCGGTTTTCAAACAACTGCGGGCATGGCACAAGGTAAGTTTGTTGTACGCGATGGCAAAGTCGTAAACGAATTTGCAAATGCCGGTCTATTTGAAGACATGGATACATCTAATTTTTCAAATGAAGAACGCAATATGCTCACCAGTCCGGGAGCAGTTAAGGCCGATGTATTTATAAATTTGGTGGGTAAACTGACTGGAGTACAACAATAATGAAATTTTCAAAAATTACAGCAGCCCTTGCCTTAGCCACTCTTTCAGCCAGTTCACTCGCTGGCGGCCCTTTATATATTCATGATAAAACCATGGCACCGTATAAATGGGACACCTCCAAAGGCACTATTCCTGTATGGACGGATGGTGGTCAAGTTATTAAAGACAAAGACGGTAACGACGTTCAGGCTTTTACCATATTAGAGCAAGGCACGACATTCAATGTCGATATAACTTTACCAGATGGCACTGTGTTACCAAAATACGTTCCTTTAGACCGAGATTACACTTTTCTAACGATTGAGCAGGCGAATGCAGTCACAGCAGATGCTGTCGCACAGTGGTCAAATGTTGAAACCTCAACCTTAGACATGGCACTTGCAGGCACAATTGAAAGTCAAACCGGTATTAGCGACGTTAACGCTTCTAATGTTGACCAAATATATGGCGCCGAAAACGGCTACGGTTTTTGGGTTAACTATGATACTGACGGTGCGATCCTCGAAAATTACTTTGGAGTTCCTCGTTCATCTGTGCTCGGTATTGCTTTTCCTGAATGGGCAGATGAAGAAACGGGTGAAATTCTAGAAGCAACTGCGCTGATGAATGGATGGTATGTCGATATCAACGACACCGAGGGTAAGATGATACAAGGCGTATTTACTCATGAGTTTGGCCACGCGATGAATATGTCACACTCACAGGCAAATGGTCACTTTACCTATATAGCTAACCCAAACTACCTTATGTATGATGGTGTTGCTGGTTGTGCGGGTACGAATTCGTACACTGGGCGGAATAGTGCGCCTGTCGACAGTATCGAAACAATGTTTCCATTTATTAATGTACGTGGTATCGAGGGCGAAGCACAGGGTACGGTCAATGTACGCGATGATATCGTCAATATCTCTGATTTATATCCAACTGCGGATTACAAAACCAAATACGGAACCATTAAAGGAAAACTTTACACCAAAGAAGGTGTTGAGTATGCAGGCATGAATATGGTTGCCCGTAACCTCGATAATCCATTGCAAGACGTAATCACCCAACAAAGTGGGAATATGACCCAAGGGCGTATAGGCCCTGATGGCTCATTCACAATCAACGGCTTAACGCCTGGTGGCCGCTATGCGCTGTATATGGATCCAATTCGTGCTGGCGGCTACCCCACGACACCAACCGATATCATTTCTGAAAATGAATATTGGAATGAAGATGAAGGCACTTCGCCAGCGCTTGACAATGCGTGTAACATGACCGAAATCATTGTCGCTGGAGGTGAAACTAAAGAAGTTGAAATGTACTTCAATGGCTATCAAGATGGTATTCAATACACCCCGCTTGTGGCAGCCTGGGTAAGCGATCATGCAAAAAATGGCAAGAAAGCATTAGGTACTACTCAGGGTGGTACACCATTTATTTATAACAGCACACAGAATACTTTTGAAACACTGGAGACGCCGCAAGGTTTTGCGCCTTTAAAAGCCACTTCTGCTGCGATGAGTAAAACAGCCACAAAGGCGGCAGTTATTGCTGATCTTGACGGTAACGGCATTGGTCAAGGTGCAGTATGGGATATCAGTTCAGGCCACCTCTCTGTGCTTGAAGACCCAAGCAATAACACCTGTGCGCTGGCAAGTCAGTCAGGTGTGAGTTCGCACTCTATTTGGGATATGGATGATGCTGGTAAAACCGTTGTTGGTAATTCTCGCCGCCCCAATACTGGTGGCGTAGAGTGTGCACCAGACAAGGCGTCAAGTTCATATGGCGTTCCAACAGTCTGGGATGTTAAAACAGGCAAAGCAACACCATTAACCGATGGCTTAGAGTTTATTCCTCGCTCTTGGGGAGATGGCTATGAAGTACGTATTAATGGTGAGCGAACCGAAGCATGGGTGCGTGCAGATAAAATCTCTGGTAACGGTAAAACAGTGACCGGCTCAGGCAACAACAATAACTCTCAGCTTGCGTGGGTGGATGGTAAGTTACGAGACCTCTACAAGGACTTCGGAGCACTCAACTCTTCTGTAATTTCTTATGATGGTGAGCGTATCGCCTTTGGTGCACAACGTGGATTTGGTCGTCGAGCGTTCGGTGAGGGGGTGAAAGTCTGGAATGCTAAAACAGATGAAGTGACTAATCTCGGTGGTCTACGTTGGTGCGAAGATGTTCCATACTATCAGTTCATCTACAACCTATGTGCGGCACCTTATAATATGAGCCATGAAGAAATTGCTGAAATTGCTGGTTTACCATTGAACATGGTACTTGATGCCAATGATGATTTATCTGTTATCACAGGCCGCCTGCTTATCAATGGCATGCCTGCTGGTTCGACCATCTATATGGAAGGTATTGGTTGGATGACAGGTCAGGAGTTCTTTGGTAAGCAAGGTGTCGTAGAAGCGAAAAACTTCATGACCAATGGCATTTTCGGTGTCAGTGCCAACGGCTCCGAAATGATGGCTGGTATTGTCGGGCTTCCCACACCAGTGACCATTGAAGTCGATGCCAACAAAGCCTTTGTATGTAAAGATGGCATAAACCAAGAACTAAGTTTCCCGAAACAGGTTGTTGAAGCGGTGAAAGGCGGAGCAGAGTTTGGTCGCTGTGCCCACATAGATGACTAGTATTTTGCTAGGTTAGTGGATGGCCCACTCAAAATGTGGGCCATTTTATTGTTACAACAAAGAATTGTTTATGTTTAAAAATATAATAAAAATAATGTGCTTATTATCTGTGATTGGCACAGCTGAAAACCTACATGCACAAATCAATCAAGAATCGAACACTGTAGAGGCTGAGTTTCCAACTGAACTTGAGACAACATGGGAACTTGATGAGGCTGCATCAATTGAGTACGCAAAGCGCTCTGTGTACTGGAATGATAATATCGCAAAGTTACTGCCTAAACTCATAGCGACGAATAAGCAAATAAAATATCGTTTTAATGAAAATGAGCTGGTGAGTGTACTCGAAGACACTAAACAGAAAATAGCGATTACCTTAAATAAACAAACCCTTACAACGTTTTTATTTAACTTTCAGCATGATGACAAGCAAGGTCATTTGAAAGTTGAAAAAGCGGCGGGCGGGCGAATTAACATTCAAGCTGAAGGCTTGCTTGGCTATCAATTTCTGTTGTGGAAAAAGCGCCGCGAACGCTTAACAGGCGTGTAAAAATTTTTATGAGAATGGCTTTGCTGTTAACATAACTAAATCAAAACCAATTATCCTGGATAGTTAATTGCGTTTGATCTAAAAAAGGTGGCCATAGGATTGGTCACCTTTTTTTCTTTTCTCTGTTAGTTTTTCGTGTTTCAAAGCCACTCATCTCATTAAGCGAATGGGTATCACAATGCACTATAACCACAGTGCAACAGTGTTTAATTAAGATCTTTTAATGTGCTATTTGGTGCTTGATTACACTTTGGTACAAACTGGTACATATGAACGCTGTGTGAATTTAATTTTAACAAGTTGTAAATAAAGGCGTTTTTTCTGCTTACATTTGTGCTGTTCATTTTTGCTTATTTCTGCGTATTGAATTCTCTTATTGGTTGCTCTAATACTGTGCTGTCGCTCTTAACTAGATGTATATACTAGAAATATTAGTTTGCGTCACAGTGGATAAAACGATAATGAAAACAAACTACAAGGAAAAAAATATGAAACTAACACAGTTAGGGTTGTTAATTGCAACAGCCGCTATATTGAGTGGCTGTGCAAAAATAGATGCACGAGTGTCAGCTGGTGGAACGCTTAATTCAAAAGGCGGAGCGGGCAAAGCTGTCTTTACTGCGCATGCTGCGCGATGCGATGGTGATGTATCTGGACAGGTTAATTATAAGGATTTAACAGCAATTGATTGGCAGCAAATGGGCGGTGTAGCGTTTAATGCAAACGTGTATGGTGCTGGATTATGCAGCGAAGAGCCCGTTGATCCTGAGGGCGCAGAGTCGGGTGATGAGCGTTTGTACTGTAAGCAAGATATTTGCACTGAGGGAATGTATCAGGTGGAGTTTAATTATAGCTCAACCAACCCAACAGCGCCGGGAGAGGGCGTTGGCTTTGCCTGTATGATGGATATTTCAGAAGGCGTTAAAACAGGGATTGGTGCAAACGGGCTCTTAAATGTGATGTTGCTTGAGTCTGGGCCATATCAAGGTTACAGCAATGCAGGAACAATCAGTGGTAACGTTCAGTTGCATGATTGCCCAGCGAGCAAAAACGATAATACTGCACAATAACAAGGAGCCCAACGATGATTAATAAAAAAACAGTACTTGCTGCAAGTGTGGCTCTCGCATGTAGTTTCCCCAGTTTTGCAGAACAGACGTTTCGCATAGTGGTTGAAGCGAACAATAATAAAGCGTCAATTGTGAAATCGGCACTTCAGGCTAAAAATGTCAAAATAGAAAAAGAAATTAAGTCACTCGAGAGTTTTGCAGTCACTATTAATAAAGCGCAATTGGCAGAGATAGCAGGTTTATCCAATATTAAAGCGTTTTACCCCGATGTACCTCGTAAACTGATGTCAGAAGAGCCGATGCAGTTCTTACCTTATGGCTATACGATGGTTCAGGCAGATAAAGTGCAGTATCAAGGCGGTCAAAAGGTGTGTGTCATTGATAGTGGTTATGGATTAAGTCACCCTGATTTACCGAGTGCGGGCGTGACCGGCTCAGCGGATGGTGGCGCGGGTGTTTGGTATGAAGACCCATTTGGTCATGGCACGCATGTTGCGGGCACGATTGCTGCAATTGATGACAACAAAGGCAGTGCCGGTATTGTGGGTGACCACTCTCTGGATATGCACATTGTGCGTGTATTTGCAGGCAACGGTAGTTGGGCTTATGCCTCTGATTTAGCTGGGGCCATTGATGAGTGTCAGCAAGCGGGTTCAACAGTGATCTCCATGAGCTTAGGGGGCAAATATTCAAGTCCGATTGAAGAAAGAGCAATTAATAAAGTGGCGCGTAATAATATTTTAATGATTGCAGCAGCAGGTAACTCAGGCGATGCATCACACAGTTATCCTGCGTCTTACGATAGTGTGGTTTCAGTTGCCGCCGTGGATAGTGTTAAGCAACATGCAAGCTTTTCACAGCGCAGTTCACAGGTTGAGTTATCAGCGCCAGGGGTTGGGGTGTTCTCAACAATTCCTGTTGGTAAAGGACGTTTTTCAAAATTTAGTGTAATGCAGGATGATGTGAACTTTCAGCACTATGCATTGGATGGATCACGTTTTGGCTCGGTCACAGGTGAGCTTGTCGATTGTGGACGCGGCACCGAAAGCTGTGGTGATGTAACAGGCAAAATTTGTTTAGTTGAGCGTGGTGATAGCCCGTTTTATAGCAAGGTTGAGCAATGCGAAGCCGATGGCGGGGTGGGGGTTATTATTCGTAATAACATCGAAGGCCAGCTTGTGGGTAATATTAATCCAACGACACTGGTTGTGGGCGCGGTAATGATGAATGAGGGGCTTCATTTAATGGAGCAACTAGGGCAAGAAACCACAATAAGTGTTGCCGAGTTTACAGATCATGACTTCAAGTCAGGCACTTCAATGGCCACACCTCATGTATCTGGCGTGGCTGCTGTGGTGTGGAGTAATTTCCCTGAATGCACTGCAAATGGTATTCGCTTAGCGCTTCGTGCGTCAGCGGATGATCAGGGCGAGGCTGGGTATGATCATGCTTATGGCTGGGGGGTTGTTCAAGCAAAAGCCGCCGTTGATTATATTTCTGAGCATGGCTGTAGTGCGCCAAAAGGCGTGTTACGCGGGGGCGATGGCTCGGCTCATTAATTCACGAGTTATAAGATACATTGTTATTGATACCAAAGCGCCAAAAGGCGCTTTTTTTCGTTGTGTTTCGCAAGCAGCAATGTTTGGCGTTAATTAGCGGCTTAGTTACCTGCAATTATGATCTAGATCAATAAAATATAGTCACAGATTATTATACTCCCGCGCTCGTTAATCATATTAATTCATGCAACCGACTTGTACTCGGTTCGATGTGTGGAGCATTCATGTCGTCACCTATTTTGACCCCTCGCCCTTTTACGCCTGAGTTGTTATCACCCGCAGGTAGTTTAAAAAATATGCGTTATGCTTTTGCTTATGGCGCAGATGCCGTTTATGCAGGTCAGCCTCGTTATAGCCTTCGTGTTCGTAACAACGAGTTTGATTTAGATAACTTGCAAATCGGTATTAATGAGGCACATGCACAAAATAAAAAGTTGTACGTTGTGTCGAACATTGCTCCCCACAATGCCAAAGTAAAGTCGTATTTACGCGATATTGAACCTGTGATCGCAATGCAGCCAGATGCGCTGATTATGTCAGATCCGGGCTTAATTATGCTGGTCCGTGAAAAATGGCCAGACATGCCAATTCACTTATCTGTACAAGCTAACGCAGTTAACTATGCCACGGTAAATTTCTGGGCAAAACAAGGCATTGAACGTGTTATTTTGTCGCGTGAATTATCACTTGAAGAAATTGCAGAAATACGCGAATTATGCCCAAGCACAGAGCTTGAAGTCTTTGTTCATGGGGCATTATGTATGGCGTACTCTGGACGCTGTTTGTTGTCGGGTTATATTAATAAGCGCGATCCTAACCAAGGCACGTGTACGAATGCATGCCGTTGGAATTACGATGTAAAACCGGGCACCGAAAACGAAACGGGCGAAATGGTTCATAAAATTGATCCTAAATCAGTGATCCCCACACTCGGTGAAGGCGCGCCAAGTAATGAAGTCTATATGCTGGAAGAGCAAGGTCGCCCTGGTGAATACATGCCTGCATTTGAAGACGAGCATGGCACTTACATCATGAATTCAAAAGACTTACGCGCCGTACAATATGTTGATCAGCTTACAAAAATGGGCGTACATAGCCTAAAAATTGAAGGGCGCACAAAGTCTTTCTATTATGTGGCGCGTACCGCACAAGTTTACCGTAAAGCAATTGATGATGCCGTTGCTGGGCGTCCTTTTGATGCAAACTTATTTAAAACGCTTGAGAACTTAGCACACCGAGGTTACACCGAAGGCTTTTTAAAGCGCCATGCACACCAAGACTATCAAAACTATGAGTACGGTCATTCGGTATCAGATAAACAACAGTTTGTTGGTGAAGTGCTGGGGCGTACTAGCAATGGGTTGGTTGAAATTGATGTTAAAAATAAATTTTGTACGGGTCACTCGCTTGAGTTAATGACACCTAAAGGCAATATCAACTTTAACCTTGAGTTTATGGAAAACAAAAAGGGCGAGTCAATCAGCGATGCAAAAGGCTCAGGCCATATTGTAAAAATCCCTCTACCGGAAGATATTGATTTAGACCACGCAATTTTGATGCGTAACCTCGATGCTAATCAAGATACACGGAATCCTTTTAATAAAGGTTAGTTTTCATTCTGTTGCGCTAAGCAATAGTTAGCGCAACACCGACAGATTTTTTCATTATTTATCTACACTTAACTGTTATTTTTACTATCCTTTTTAGTAATACTTATAAAAATAGTTAAAAGCTTAGTGAAACAGTTTGTACATACTTCTCATCATAAAGAACTTGTAAATACCTTACCTTACATTGGTGTCGGTGTGTTGCTATTAGCCATCGTATTACTGCTAGAAAAGGTCGGTTTAATTGCTACTGAACCTTTTTATGTAGGCATGCACACCAGTGTTGAGCTTTTCTCAGTTGTTATTTCATTCTTAATTTTTGCTATTGGATGGAATACATGGCACTTCACCCGGAATAGCAAGTTATTGTTGCTATCTTGTCTTATGCTGTGTGTTGCTATTTTTGATGCGTTGCACTTTTTGAGTTTTTCAAGTGTCAGTGATCACGAGAAAAACATGGAGCAAGTGTTTGCTTTTTGGCTGTTTGCCCGGTTTTTTAATGCCGCTGCATTTTTAGTGATTGCAACCGCTATTTGGGTGAATTATAAGCTGTTTAATGCGCGTGTTGTGTTGAGTACTTTACTTAGTGTGACCGCGTGTATTGTGGCTGTTGTATTTTATTTACCCGATTGGTTGCCCACGTTGTACATTGAAGGAGGTGGCAGCAGTCAACAAAAGTGGCTGATAGAAATAACACTGATTACGCTCTACAGCCTTGCTGCGTGTATGTTTGCATCGCAATTAAGAAAACCAAGAAACACTCTAAATATCGCCGGGAAAACGCTTGTTTGTTTGTTGGCGATATTAAGTGAGGCGTGTTTTACGCTCTATAATGATGCCTCGCATGTAACCGATACACTTAACTTCTTTGGTCATATTTATAAAGGTTTGACCTACTTTTTATTATATAAAATCGTGTTTGTTGAAACCGTCACCAAACCCTACGCTGATCTTGAAAATTCAACAGAGCAGTTATCTGCAACGCTCACCGCTTTACCTGATTCTGTTTTTGAGCTTGAGCGAGATGGCACGTTTAAAGCTATTTACAGTGACAATTCGCCGAATCGTGTCTTTTCGAACAATGTGTTAGGTCACAATATTTGCCAGCTTTTTGCTCCTCAACATGCACTGCAGTTTATACACTCACTGCAACAAAATCATTTATTTGGATTATTTACTATCGATGCATTACCTCTCTTAATTAATGGACGTACGCATCATTTTGAATTCTCTGTGACGTTGTTTACTTATGAAAATGAGCATGAAACTTATTTAGTTGTCGCGCGTGACGTAACAGAAAAAATAGGGCAAATGGCAGCACTGCTTCAACAAAGTAAGTTTAATAAGGGATTGCTTACATTGACCGAAATTTCGTTTCAGGAAGATCAAGAAACCTTGCTTAATTATGCCGTTGAGCAAGCCCGTGAAATTGCAAATTGTGATGGTGCATCGCTCTATATTTGTAATGAACATAAGCAGCTCGCTTACCGTGCGGTGCATGGCTCAAAACTGGATGTATGTACCAGTAAGTTGCAAGAAAAAGTCGCTGTTGGAGAAGCAATCATTGTTAATCGCAAGCAAGCAAAAGAGTTTGGCTTGCCAAGTAATGCCAGCTCTTTGCTGGTGGTGCCGGTTGTGCGTCATGGCAAATGTCAGTTAGCGATTATTTTGCAACACACAGAAAAAACATTTTCAGTTCATGATAAAAACATGCTCACCGTGTGGGCCGAATCAGTGTGGCAGTGGTTTAATAAAATCACGTTGAATAAACGCATGCATATTTTATCTCAAGCTGTAGAGCAAAATCCGCACCCTATTATGTTTACGAATACGGATGCCAAAATTGAATATATGAATCGGGCGTACTTAGACATGTGTCAGTATGGTTACGATGAACTTATAGGCCAAAGTCCGAACATGATCAGCGCAGGTCAAACGGATTTAGGTGTTTATCAGGGGATGTGGCAACAGCTAAATAATAAACAAGCGTGGGTTGGTTCATTGGTTAATAAAACTAAACACGGAGATGCTATTGTAGAGCAAACAACCATATACCCCATTTTTGATAAGCAAGGAGCAATCAGTAATTACATTTCTTTTCAACATGATATGACTAAGCAAGTCGAAAGTGAAAGCTTAATACATCAGCTTTCTTACTTTGATCAGCAAACAGGGCTTGCCAATCAAGTGAAGTTACAAATGGAATTTGAGCAGGTCATAAAAGCGCATGTCGGTATTAAATCAGCCTTTATCTTAATTGGCTTAGACAACTTTAAAATTCTTAATAAGGCTCTGGGAATAGGGAATTGCAACTTAATACTGCAGAACTTGAGTGCAAGAATGAGTAATTTTATGGGTGAACAAGTCATGGTTGCGCGTTTACAAGGTGACCGCTTTGCATTTATTACCCCCTATACATCGACAGAAGAGATTGATAAGTGTGCTCATATCTTACTCAAAGTGATCAGAGAACCCTTATCAATTAACGACGAGTTAATTGTTGTAACGGCCTCGATAGGGGTTGCCCTGTGCCCGCTGGATGCCAGTGACTTTGAATCTTTATTGCAGATGGCTGAGTCGGCTATGTTTGAGGTGAAGAAACTAGGCCGTAATAATGTCTTGTTTTATGCTGAAGAAATGAATAAAGCAGGTGTGAGGCACGCTCAGATCATTAATGCTATCAATTACGCACTAAAAAATAACGAATTTTCACTCGTATTTCATCCTCAAATAGAACTAGCAACAAACAAAATGGTAGCCGCTGAGGTTTTATTGCGCTGGCATTCAGCTTCGTTAGGCTGTGTTTCACCCGCTGAGTTTATTCCGATTGCAGAACGTTGTGGCCGAATTAGTGACATTGATGATTGGGTTTTTGAAAATACCGTAAAAACGATTCGTCAATGGCGCGATAATGGGATGCCAGCGCTCACTTTTGCCATCAATTTATCGGCTACCAAATTTGTTAAAAAGAACTTGCTACGTAGTTTGACCACGGTACTGCAAAAATATTCCATTGAGCCGTGCTGTATTGAACTTGAGCTGACTGAGACGATTGCGATTGGTAATCCACAGTTTGCATTAAACACGATAACTAAACTGCGTGAAGCTGGATTTAAAATGTCGATTGATGATTTTGGGACGGGTTACTCATCAATGGGTTACCTTAAGGAATTTGCACTTGATAAGTTAAAAATTGATAAGTCATTTATTGATAATTTAGAACATCCGACTAAAGCAGATATTGCTATTGTAAAAGCCATGATTGATCTGGCGAAAGCACTTGATATGGAGTCGATAGCAGAAGGCGTTGAGTCAGAAAAACAATTACAAACCCTAAAAGAGTTAGGCTGCATTCAGATCCAAGGTTATTACCACAGTAAACCAATGCCAATTGATGCGTTTTATACATACGCTACTCATGAACGCGATAAGAATTGACGATTATTTATTAAGAAACTAATTACCTTTATTAGGTATTATTTTGGGTTGTTTAATTTAATATTTAATTACCTTTATTAGGTATTTCATCAAATTATTTGCTGTATAGTATTGTATTATAAAAAGTGTTTTTTTAAATTAAATTGCAATTATCTTTTTTGATTCATAGTCTTAGCTTGTTTCTGATTTATATTGATGTAATTTAACTTTTTAAGTAAAATAGAACGACTAAAGGATGAATTGTCAATGGGAAGACGATGAGTAACTAATGTTTTTTTATTACAAGGTTACTTAGATTGAAAAAAATACAATCCAATCAATTAAAGAAAGGTATGTTAGTTAGGGTCAATGAACACTGGCTAAAAACTCCTTTTTTTACAAATAAAGTTAAAATTAAGTCTGAAGGCGATAAGCACAAACTCAAGCAATTTGAGGGATCGTTATATGTCTCTGAAGACAAATCGGTTGGTGCGCTGAATAAAGGGTTATCAATCCTTAAAGTGGCACTTGAAGACTGTGGCCAATCAGATGTATTAAACAACAAGGCGATAACTCAAGCCGTTACAAATATTGTTTTATTTGTGCTTAATGATGCCAGTCGTCTGGATTTAATATACGAAAAAATTAGCGAAGACTCCCAATCATTTCGAGAGTCTGTGCGGTTATTGGTGTTAATTACTTTATTCTCAAAAGAAATAAAATTAAGAAAAGACAAACTCATCCCTTTTGCAAAGTCAGCATTCTTAAAAGACATTGGCATGTCTTTGATCCCGCCTGATTACAAGCAAAGTAAGCAGTTAAGCGCGAAAGCAATTGACAGTGTTCATGAGCACGTTGTGTTGGGCTGCCGCGAGTTGCAAAGCCGCGGCATTGAAGACAATGTGATCAAGATTATCAAGTGCCACCATGAAAATTGTGATGGCTCTGGTTACCCTCATGGCCTAATAAAACCTGAAATCCCCCTTGAAGCACGCATAATTCGTATTATTGATACATACGTTGCTTTAACTTCACAGCGTCATTATCGCGAAAAATTCTCACGTGTAGAAGCGATTGAGAAAGTTTATCACGCCGCTCAAATTGGTAAGTTTGATCATATATTAACGACTAAATTTATTAACTTTATTCGTCTTTATCCAAAAGGTGCAAAGGTTGAATTAAATGATAGGTCGCAGGCTATTGTTAATAAAGATCTCGCGAATGGCACCGTTGAGTTAGCTGATAGCCACACAGTTGAAAAATCAATTGTTGACAAAGTTAATATAGCTAAATGTCTGTGGTTTATATAACACGCCTCTATTTTTATTTTTAATCTAGCTAAATAAAACCCTTTATATTGAACTGGCATTTTTAAATGAGCCAGTAAATGTTGTGCATTTAATTTTTAAATCCATTAAAAGACTGTAAATGGAACAGATATCATGCGAAGTGATTTACCAATAAATAATTTAGAAAAAATACTCTCGACTTTAAATAGTTCACTGTTTCTTTCACAAAAAGTAGGTGTTCATGAAGAACAGTTAATTGGTAAAGATTTTAATTTTTTATGCTGCTTTGAGTTTTCAAAAGCTGTGTTTTATACAATGAAAAAACAATTAAAAACCTTGAATTTAAAGGTTTTAAAAAGTCATGCTGTTGCTCAAAGTAAGCATGATGAAGACGCTTTAGCTACGCCTATGTTTGCTGTAATTTGGCAAGGAGAATAGACAATGTACATCTCTAAAGCGGGTTTTAAGTGTCAGGGTGTAAATAACCATTATTTTGTTTTGTTTTCGAGCTTAATTATTGGGGCTTTAATATGCTTTTTTGTGCTTGAAAGTATCGATATATTTTCACAAAAAAATACTGAAATACTGCATTTAACAACGGAGCTATTGTCAGTTTTTGTTTTCTCATCAGTGGTACTGCTTGAATTTCAGCGCCTTGACGGCCGCTACGCAGAACAAACGAATATCATCATATTCGGATTTAGTATTGTCCTAATGATGGACTACATGAACGCGATTTCGTTTGCTGGTATGCCAGCGTTTATTACGCCCAGCTCAAGTCAAAAGTCGATTTTCTTTTCTTTAGCTGCGCGAATGTTTGAATTACTGACGTTTGCAGCCATTGCGGCCTCACTGACTTTTCATGGCAGGAAAATGGTATGGCTAAGCTGTGGGTTAATTGTTTCAGTTATTTTAATCGCGTTCGGCACCTTGTTTGCTTATAACCTACCGTCTCTCTTTATTTATGGCGAAGGCGTGTCCATTGTAAAAATAACCTTAGAAAATGTTCTATTAATTGGTTATGTCGTCGTGGCTTATTTGTTTTACAAGAAACATAACGTAGATGGTGAAAAAAGGTACCTTCATTTTGCATTATCATCAGTTTGTATGGCGTTGTTTTCATTGTTGGTTACCCAGTATCAAACCCTGTCTGATACCTACCTTGTCATTGCGCATTTGGTGAAGTTATGTGGTGCGTTATTTATCTATAAAAGCGTATTTATTGAGGGGGTTTTATATCCTTATTCAATGGTGAACAAGGCTGAGCTGTATGCATCTAAAAAGAAAAATGAGCTGAAAACAATCTTAGATAATATGAACATAGGTGTGCTCAGATTAAGCGCTGATTTTAAGTTGAGTTATTACAATCAGAATGCGCTAAAAACCTACTTTTATTTACGTACACCGACTCAGGGTAAGTATATTCATGATGTTTTCCCTCCCGATGTTATCGATAAAGTATTGCCTTTTTTAAGGACGGCATTAAAGGGAGAACAAGTTAAGTTTTCGATAAACCTCAAAGGGCTCGATGAGGAAACGTTGTTTCTTGATGTTAATGTGATCCCAGAAAATGATAAGTCAGAAAAAGTAATTAGCCTGTTATGTTTGATTGAAAACATGACCGAAATGAAGCTCGCCGAAAAAGAAAATGAAGAGCTCAATAGAAGTCGAGCAGAACTAAAAAAGGCCCTTGATCAGCATGCGATTGTCGCGACCACCAATAGCAAGGGAGTAATCACGAGTGTGAATGAAAAGTTTTGCAACATATCGCAATTTTCTGCTGCAGAGCTTATCGGAAAAACCCATGCGTTAGTCAATTCTGGGACGCATCCCCCGCGCTTTTTTAAAACTATGTGGCAAACAATTCGCAGTGGTCAAGTGTGGTCAGGAGAAGTCTGTAACCGTGCCAAAGATGGCAGCTTATATTGGGTTAACTCAACCGTCGTTCCTTTTATTGATGAAAATAACAAGCCGTATAAGTACATTGCTATTAGAGCTGATATTACCGACCGTAAACTTGCAGAGCAAAATGTTCATCGCTTAGCAATGTATGACGAGTTAACTAATTTACCTAACCGACGTCATCTTATCGACAAAGCAAAGTCATTGGCTAAATCAAAGCATCATACCCAAGGCCACAGTTACGCCTTACTGCTGATTGATTTAGATAATTTTAAAATGATCAATGACACTTTAGGGCACAGTATTGGTGACTTACTGTTAAAAGAAGTCTCGCGCCGTTTAGAAAGTATTGTTTTATCGCCTAATTTAATTGCCAGATTAGGGGGCGATGAATTCGTTATTTTACTGGATGATCCTACGTGCATAAAAGATGGTGACTTTCATTCTGTGGATAGCTTTGCGCAAAACATACGTGAAACGATTTCGCGTGTTTTTTACCTTGATGGGTATGAAGTTCATACAACACCTAGCATTGGCCTCACAATCATTAATGCATGCGACTTTGAATTGTCAGAGGCACTGAAGCAGGCTGATATTGCGATGTATCACTCTAAGGAGCGAGGGCGAAATATGATTAGTTTTTATGACCCGAAATTACAAGCATCTATTTTAGAGCGAAATGAAATAAACCAAGGGTTGATCAATGCCATTGCCAAAAAAGAGTTAAACGTTGTGTATCAACCTATTCATAACACCAGCAAAGAACTCATTGGTTATGAAGCATTACTGCGATGGGATAGCCCTAAATTAGGGAGCGTTTCACCAGATGTTTTTATACCTATAGCAGAAGAAACAAAACAAATTAATCAAATAGGGCAGTGGGTTCTTGAGCAAGTGTGTGAAGAAATGAGCAAAAATGATGCGTATTCAAACCCTAATTTAAGTGTGGCTGTTAACGTCAGCGCGCTGCAATTTCAAGACCCTAACTTTGTTCCGCAAGTGCTTGAGACAATTAATCGATTTTCAATACAACCTTCACGGTTAAAACTAGAGTTAACCGAAGGGGTTATTTTAATGGGCACCGAGATGCTCATAAAGCGAATGAAGGATCTAAAAAACTTGGGTATCAACCTCTCTTTAGATGATTTTGGAACCGGTTATTCTTCGCTTAGCTACTTAACGCGGTTTCCGATTGATACGTTAAAAATCGATAAGTCATTCATCGATAAAATGCTGATTAGCTCCGAAGACGAGTCGGTTGTGAAAGCGATTCTCACCTTAGCGACAAGCTTAGGAAAAAATGTGATAGCCGAGGGGGTTGAATCAGAAGAGCAATTTCAATACTTAAAACGTTTAGGGTGTCAGTTTTTCCAAGGTTATCTATTAGGTAAGCCACAAAGTTTTAACCACCGTGAATAATGATTGATGAGTGCACGTAAGGCATTTTATTTATTCTCGCTGAGAGAGTGGCAAATAACATGCCTTACGTTAAACACGATTAAAAAAACATACCTTCAATGCGCTCAATAAGCCAAAAACAGGCAAGGCTACCAATACCGTATGCCGCAAACGTAGCCGCGGGTTTTGGCACTTTAATAAGGTGCTTAGTAATGGCAACGGTGCCTAAAATAGCGGTAATGAAAAACAATTGGCCAAGCTCAACCCCTAAGTTAAAAAACAAGAGAGCTGCAGGCACATCGACTTGTGGTAAGCCAATGTCTTTTAGTGCTCCCGCAAAACCAAAGCCATGCAATAAACCAAATATAAATGCGACTAACCAAGGCCATTTTGTTGTTAGGCTGTGTTGATTGTGTCTAATACGTATTGATTCA
Organism: Pseudoalteromonas sp. MT33b; assembly: GCF_014117385.1. Taxonomy (NCBI): domain Bacteria; kingdom Pseudomonadati; phylum Pseudomonadota; class Gammaproteobacteria; order Alteromonadales; family Pseudoalteromonadaceae; genus Pseudoalteromonas; species Pseudoalteromonas sp. MT33b. The sequence goes on from NZ_CP059832.1 coordinate 376,942, forward strand.
GCTGCAATCAGTAAAATACTCAATGCGATGAGTGCCTCAACGGGAGGAGGTGGCAGTGATACATAACCAAATGTTGCTAACCCGAGCGTGATTGAATGTGCTAATGTAAACGCGGTGATTGTTTTAAATAACGTGACCCAGCCTCTAACAATTAGCATCAATGCTGCAACAAATGCTAGGTGATCCCAGCCCTCTAAAATATGCTCAATTCCGAGTTTTGTATAAGAGGTGATGATTTGCCAAATACTGCCTTCGCTTGGAATCGAAAGCGTATTTTCATTCGGCTTCATTAATAAACTATATTGACTCCCGTTCAACAATTTTATGTTGATTAAAGTATCGATAGTGGTGCGGTTTAGGTTTTCAATTGTCAGTGTTGTTCCTGCAAGTTCTGTATCGGCATTTAACCGATATTGAAACAATACAAATCCATTTATTACCATGTGATTCGGTAATGGAGAAAGTGAAAACTGAGGCTCGAAAACAGGGCGTATATTCTGCACTAAGTTATTGTTAGTGGGTACTTTCCAAAGTAAATTATACTTGTGTTCAGTCACTTGATTAATTTGTAAATACGCGGGGCGAATTTCATGTGCAAACCCTGAACTTCCCCATATTAATAGCAAGGCAAAACAAAATACTTTCATTCTCATAATGCGGCAAACTCTTGCTCTATTTCCGTCGGAATGGTGTCAGCTTCCAATCGAACGCGATACTTTTTAAGCAACGTTTCGAACATTTTTTGCTGTGAGTCGATGACTGCATAGTATTTATACTGCTCTAAAACATAGTCTTTAATATCACTGAAAGGAGCTAAATGTTCGGGGGTATTATTGGCAATTTTAACGAGGTGCAAACCAAAACCAGACTCAATGGGCCCAACCCATTGCTCTGTTGGCTGCTTAGCGAGTTGCTCAACAAAGGTGCCTCCAAATGCATTCTTGAGGGTGTTTTCAGGCATGAGAGGCCAGTTGTTAGGCACTGAACGGCGATTCTCAAAACTGTTTAGTGTATTTGGATTTGCTATTAGTTGGGCGCGAATTTCACTCAGTTTTGGCTCTTGAGCCTCTTGTGGCGTTAATATAACTTGCTCAAACGCGAATGATTGCGCAATGGTAAACAGTTCTGGGCGAGCTTGATGAAACTCTTTAAGCTGTTGCTCAGAAGGGAGCTGCATTAAATTGCTGAGATCGCTGGCAACTGCTTCCATTTTCTGTGCAAGTCGCGTACGAATTATTTCATCACTTTGATCAAGACCCATGGTTAACGCTTCACGGTAAAATACCTCTTTGCGAATATGTCGCTCAAGAATGGCAGCAATATCCTCATTCGAAGGTTCATGTTTCCACTGCGCTTTCCAAAGGGTTTTTAGGTGATCAAACTTAGCTTGATCGACCACTATTACATACTCATTGTTTTCTGATTCTTGCGAAGGTGCAAGGTAATTCCATGCTGCAAATAAGAGTGAGCCTAATACCAGAAAATGAGTAATAGGCTCTTTTAAAATACGTTTAATCATTAATTATACTTACTCTACTTCGTACCAAATAGGTGAGGCCCATGCGCGTTCTACAATTTGACGTTTTACATCATCAGGGTATTTTACACCGGCATTTATTTCGTCATATAACGTCCAACGTGCTGTTGGCAGTTGCAAAACACGCACATAATAAAATGCTTCTTGATTTGGGTCCCAGTCAGGGTCTGTCCATACTGACATAAGTTCAACAGCCCCTTTTACTTGATTGAATTCACCCGTTTTAAGATTTATAGGGGCATCAATAGGGGTAACACTTCCATCTGCTTTTAGGCGATCTCCCGAGGCTACAACGTCATAAACGTGGTCTTTCATTTCACCGTTTTCGTACCACCCTTTAATAATTTGGATACGATCTAAGTTTGGGCCAATAGGATCTTTGATTGCCCATACTAAAAACTCAGGGGCTTTTTTACCTTTGTAGTCGCCGCCCATCGGCACGCCCTTTTCATAACCATCTTTTACAAGGTCGGTGTAATTTTTGTAACTTTTATTGAACCCTTGGCCTGCAAAAAAACGGACTTTCATACGTGGGCCGCTGGTGGCAAAGGTTTCTTTTGCTTGCATTGAATCCCAAATCGCACTGCGCGTATTTGAATTAGCCCACACAGCAGTCAACGCGCCAGGACTGGAGTCTGCAATCAGCATTTCGCCTTCAAGCATTGCCTTAGAACGTACATCGGCTGTTTGGTCGGCATAGCCATGACTACCGACAGCGTAATTGTCTTCTTCAACGTTACTTGGTGTGCCATTATGGCTGTCTGTTCCGCCAACAAACCCATATTTAAAAGGGTTAACTCCAAGCACTGCATGATATTTAATGCCGCGTCCTAGTCCATAACGCACATAGTTTTCTTTTATGAACGCACGACCATTAAACTTTTGAATTGACACTGCATTTTCAAAGTCTGCAAATTCGTCATTGGGCCAAAAGTTGGGTATAACTTCTGAATTACCCTTAACTTGCATCATTTCAATGAGTGGCTCCATACTGGCCCGTTTTTCAGCATATTCTTTGTTTACGGGTACGCCTGAAAGACTTGCTTCAGCAAATAATAAGCCTTTCGATTCATTTGAGTTATGTGGTATTGCGAACACTTTTTTGCCACTGTCGCGTTGTGTTTGCATCCATGCCCATAACTGCTCAGGATCGGCCCCTTCGTTTGATGAAAAAGGCATATCAGGGACATTGTTATCTCTAAAGAAAACATTGCGATGTTGGTTTGCCCCCCCAGGAGCAGATGTCCACTCGTAGGCATGTATAGTGGTGAATTTACCTGGTTGATAATGCTTTTCAGTGGCTTCTATATTTTTTTGCCATGTAGATTTAATGGCTTCTTGGCCTTGAAAAAATGCAGGGTGAGGTTCTCCACCGCCTGCTAATGGGGCTAATACGTACTTATTATAAAGTTTTAATGCCGTTTCTAAATCTGGAGCTTCACGAAAAGCAACGGCTATTTCGTGGTCGTAACCAGGTGCCCCTTCATTCATTAGGCTAAAGGCTTCTCCCATAAACTCTGAGTGATCTGTAACAGCAACAAAATCAAGTGGTCGTTTTATTTTGTGGAGACTGCCATTCACCATCATTTCTTCGCCTTTAGCAAAGCGATAAGCGTCATCAGGCGTTAGTCTATTACCCGCAATAAACGCATCCATCGACACACCTGTATGGACATGTTGCTCACCGAAGAACGCTTCTTTTAATGGGTAGACCTTGGCATTGTTAGGTTTTTGTTCGGCTTTTGCAGAAAAAGCTAACGGCAAAGAGCAGGCTAAAGCGATTGAAATAGTTGTAGATATAAGTGAAATCCGTGCACACATTTTGAGCACTCCTCGCAGTAAATGTGGTGATGTATATTTTTTAGATACTAACTGATTAAAAAATAGCAGGCTTTGCGAAAAAGAACCATCGAAAGCGGCTTTTTTTTTGCACGAATAAGGAGTGCTGAACTTTTGTTTGATGAAGGAAATTATTTCTAAGTCGGTTGAATTAACAGTCATTACTGCAAATGATGAAGATAACGTTATAAAGGAGAAAACGTAAATCAAACGTTGCAATTAATGTTAAACCACTTAAGTATAGTTAACAGTTTAGTTGGCCAAGCAGGTTTATCTGCGCTTTATAACATGTGATAAAAATTGAAAGGCGTATTACTTGAAAGAATTAGATGTACAGGAAGTTGGAATGCAAAATAAGCTATTAAAAATGAGCTTACTCTTTTTGATTGCGGTGCTTGGGCTCGTCAGTATTGATGTGTTGGCACATGGTGTAGATGACAACACCCGTGCATTTTTAGAGCAAAATCAGGGAATACAATTTGTCCCGTTTTTGTATATTGGTGCAAAACATATGATCACAGGCTATGACCATTTATTATTTTTAGTCGGTGTGATTTTCTTTTTATATCGCAGCAAAGATGTGTTGCTCTATGTGACGATGTTCACTCTTGGTCACAGTACTACGCTTTTGCTCGGTGTACTGGGTGATATTAACGTTAATGCTTACTTAATTGACGCGATTATCGGTTTTTCTGTTATTTACAAAGGGTTTGATAACCTAGGTGGGTTTAAACGCTGCTTTAACTGGCAACCCAATACAAAAGCAGCGGTGCTGATTTTTGGCTTGTTTCATGGTTTTGGTCTAGCGACGAAGTTACAAGAGTTTCAATTACCAGAGGATGGTTTATTAGTTAACTTAATTGCGTTTAATATTGGTGTTGAATTGGGGCAATTTGCAGCGCTTATCTTTATTTTAATTGCCATAAATGCGTGGCGACATTTTCCATCATTCCAACGTTTTTCGACCTTAACAAATACAGCACTCATGAGTGCTGGTGTGATGTTAGTTGGTTTTCAATTAACGGGTTATTTCGTTAGTTAACACATAAATAAGAGATGAGTATGCAACACACAGTGAGTTTAAAGACCTTAATTATAGCGAGCGTATCGTCAACGGTTGTTGCGGCCATTGCTCTGGTGACTTTAATTCTTCCGGCCGAATATAACATTGACCCAACGGGTCTTGGCCATAAGCTTGGCCTAACCAGCATTGCGATAGCTGCAGAGACAGACGCACAACCAAATCAATCACCGACAGGGAATAAAGGCACCGACGATGAATTTCAGATCATTGAAGTAATAGTTCCTGCAGGTAGAGGAGTTGAATATAAGTTTGCAATGCCCCAACATGCCAAAATGACCTATGAATGGTTAACAGAGGGTGAGCCATTGTATTTCGATTTGCATGGTGAACCAAAAGGTGACACAACGGGGTATTTTGAAAGCTATACGATTGCCACGAGTAATGAAATGAAAGGAAGCTTCACAGCTCCCTTTGCCGGTTCACACGGTTGGTACTGGAAAAATAAAACAGATAGCCCAATTGCCGTACAGCTCCTTGTTAAGGGTGAATATGAAGTGATTGGCTTAAAAAAATAAACGGCATAATTAAACACATGGTAAAAGTAAGAACCAGGAGAGAAAAGTAATGAATCGATTAATTACAACAGCGTTAATCTGCATTGCATTAGTGAGTGTTGGGGCGTTGGCGCACAGTGGCCATGACCTTATTAATGACCAAAAAGCAATGAATATTGCTGCCAAGTCAATCAAGAAAATGACTTTTAAGGATTATGGGTTTGAAGTTGGTAAACTTGATGCTTCATGGAAAGAGGTAGCAAACGATAAGCTCTCAATAGTCCATGTTGAAGAGGGCTATTATGTTGTCAAAGCAGAAAATAACCAAAATGAGAAAAATATCTTCTTTAAGATAGCTAAGACTGGCGAATTGTTAGATGTGAAGTCCAATCATGATTTTGAATAGCTGAAAGCCATCAGCGTGTAATATAAATGAGCCACTCTGATAACTTGCTGTGCAATTCATCTATCAATAAACATGACCTTAATTTAGATAAGTGTAACGGGGCTACTTTCAGGTATACAGTGGAGAGGTGGGGAGCAATACATTTCAATATTTTTATTGAAAATGATGTTTTTACCTTGTTTTCATTTCATGCATAGATAATAAATAAGCCAAAAAGTGACAGAAAACGTATCATCAATTTGGTTCTTATTTAGAGTGAGATTGAGATTGAACTGCTACTGTAATATCAAATATACGAAGATGAAGGCAGTGATGCATATTGCAAGTATGTGACCTATTAAAAAGTAAGTGACTGAACTTTAGAGTACAAAAGTCTCAAGTGAGCGTCCAAGAGACAATAACTCACTTTTGGACATACATTAGTTAGAGCCTAAGGACGGCTCTGTATAAAAGAAAGGCCTTGGTAACGCCGCGTTAAGTAGTGAGCAACGCTTACCACCAGACTTAGCCCATTGTGCCGTAATCACTAAATTCAAAGCAAACCGAAAATGCCGAGCGTTGCGAATCTGTCTTAAACGCATTGTTATACGTGTGGTATAGCACCAATCTGCTCAAGTCCCTCTTTGATTAAATCTTTGCTTAGTTTGTTGTAATGAAAACAAGGATGCGGAGAGCCAATAACAAACACCTCGTCTCCATGCATATCTAGTGAACAAAATTTATAGCTAGTCGAATTGATAGGAACAATCACAGTTTCTTTCAACCTCGGATAATAATCTTGCAAATACTTCCACGCTGAATGCCCCTGGTCGGCATTACCATAGGCGAAAATTACTTTAGGGCTAGAATTTTTCACTACGAAGTCATCAAAAAAACCCATTGATGCATTAAGTAAGCCTTTCAAATTAGTAAACGTGTCCGTTTCACTTCTTAATATCTCAAATTGATTTTTGATATCACCAACACCGTTGGATGCCAACAAAAGCCCATTAGTTAAAATCATATTTGACACTGAAAACTTAGAATTTCCAAAGCACTCATTAAGGACATCAGGGAGCTTGATTAGCTCTTTTCGCAAAGGCGATACTCCCCAATCACCAGATAAAAGGTGACTGTATTGTGGATTTCTAGCTCTCTCTTTCACCCACTCTACATTGGTTTTTATCGCATCGGTCATGTTCCCATTAGTGCCCAACAAGATGAGATTGATATCTTCTTTTTTGTTATCAAAGACGTCAAAAGCGTTATCAAAAGGACTGCCTAATATGTGTGAAAGGCCATGCTTCTCTAGTAATTTCGCAATAGTTTCTAATTTATTCATAATCGTAATATCTCACAAAAGCGAAGATACCAACGCCTTGCTAATGGGCGTAAAATGCTTGGCTAAAATTAGCGACGAAGGAGCACAAGCCAAGCGTTTTACGTCCATTTGAGAAACTTGTTAGTTTTCAATGCCTACCAACAAACTCCCTAATCCAATCATGCTCTTCATCACTTGTTGTTTTAGTATCAAAGAACTCAGATATTTCAGCTTTCATTGATTCTAATTCGCTTATACCCTCTTCTAGAGTTGATAAGTAAGTTGTATGGAAGAAGTAACCGTACACTCCACTTGTTATGGAGTATGGTGCAATATCACCGCCTTTTTCCAAAGTTAGGCGAGCACCTTTGGAATGCTCCATATCCTTAATTACCTCACCACTTTCAGAACCTATTGTTCCGATGGTTTCTCCATTATCAGTTTGATTCCACATAGCTCAACTTTTGAAAAATAACGTTTTATAGCGAGCGAATCGCACGTTTTTCTGCCACAACGTCGCTCATTTCTAACAAACTTCTTGACTAATTGCCAATACTACTAAAATGCAGTGGTTCTAGCTTCTGTTTCATTACAAAAACGAGCGATTGGGTCGTTTTCCTGACTATACAGCAATATACTTTGACGAAATTGAGAAGCAATTGTGAACGACCGAAGTTCGCTTTTTTGAGAAATTGGCCTAAACACGTCTTGGGGCAAAGGCGAGTTATATTCATAACTCTTCGATGGACAAAAGTGTGCCAGCAAAGATGCGGCTTAAAAAATAAGGTGCCGTTACGCAAACACTCGTAAGCGGTGTCTATCTGGGTCTAATGCAACAAAGTTAACGCCATATACAGACTCTTCGCGTTCCTGAGCAAATTCCACACCTAGTTGCTTCCACTGCTTGAACAAGTTATCTAGATCGACGCGGCTCGTTGCAGGGATTGAAAGTTCGGTACCACCGCCTCTAACTGAGCTACTTGGTGTAAGTGCATTAACTTGTTTCAGAGTAATCTTCACATTTTCAGCAAACTCTAATACTGCAAAAGTTGGCGATAAGAGCTTTGGCTGACATTCAAATACTTCCTCATAAAAAGCCATGCTAAGTTTGATGTTTTCTACGTAAAGAACTATAGAGTCAATAGCGAACATATTAATATACCTGCATTTGTTGAATACTAAATTAAGTATAAACAAAAGCACTGACAGTTTTTGTCAGTAGAAAAAATGCTTATGTTCGATTCCCTCTAAAGCCTCCCACTCAGTTAGCAATTCATTGCGAGAACGTTCGTATCGAGAATTAAGTTGAGAAAAAGAGTGAATTTTATCCACCCGGAAGTTACGGTAATCGCTTCGTGTTTCGCACCATGCAACCAAAATATTGTATTGCTCAAACATACCTATAAGTATTGGCCACACAACCCTTTTTCTGATAACCCCTTTGGCATCTTCATAAACAATTTCAGCTTTATGCGCTTTTTGAATTGTTGCTTTCAACTCTGTTAGCGAGATCATTAGCTTCGGAACTTTGAGAGCTGAAGCAACTCTAACGACACTCTCAGTACGCTTAGCTCTGTGCTCAGAGGGTAACACTGCTGAGATTTTAGCAAGTGCATCAATGGCAGCCTCGCTAAATTCTCCATTAGCTTGCTTCGCCACCCATTCTGCTCCTAATCTGAGGGCTTCAAGCTCTTCAAAGCTAAACATCATAGGTGGTAAATCAAAGCTCGGCTTTAAGATATAACCCAGCCCAGCTTCTCCTTCGAGATCTGCTCCTTGAGCTTGTAAAGTGACAATATCACGATAGATAGTCCTAACACTTACATTAAGCTGACTAGCCAGTTTCTCAGCTGAGATTGGGTATTTATAGCGTCGTAGTAGTTGAAGAAGATCTAGAAGGCGTTGACTTCGGGACATTGCAAAAACTCATAAAATAAAGAATATGCCTAATGTACTAAAAGAGAATCAACTGATCATTCAATTAAAAGATGTGTGAACGACTTAATAATTAAATAATCTACCGTCTTGACTCTCGAAACTCATTTTGGGGCATAAACGAGTTATGACTGAAGGTTCGCTTTTTGCACATTTGCGACGGTCAGATGTGACTAAACCCCATTTTCGAATTTGACAGACCAGATCAAGGCTTACTCAATGAGTAACGGTTACTCATTTAACAACATGTAAAGTACTCACAGGTTTCCTGCCATAGGGAACCTTACTCTTTATGTTTATTGTGCCTATTTGGTGGGGTTGCATGGCAACTCCAGGGTTTGTGAGTGACGTTATCTTTTATATTTTGATCGACAAATTGGTAGTAACTTTCTTTGGTGTGTGTCCACCAGTCATTGTGAAGATCGGCACTGTGTTTGCGAATAACGGTTTCGATCCCTTCTAAGTTTAGGTGGGTTGCGTCATAGGCCAAGTGTATTACGTTTTCACGAATATTATAGCTCACTTCATCGATGCCAAAGAGACTATCAATCTCTTCAATGAGTGCATCACAATTTTCATCTGTCACTTTACACAGCCGCAGATTGCGAACGACTAAGTTTGCTTCTTTTACGCCGACTCTATGTTCTAAATCACTCATAATAATCTCTCCAAGCTGTTTTATTTTCACTTCACAATCTCATTCGACTGCAGTGATAACACCTTTGTACATTTGCATTTGGCAGTGGAAAACATGTTCTCCCGGTGGGATATTTTGCAGGTGTATTTTTGTCACTTTGTTTAGGGTCAGTTGCTCACTTATATCTAAGGAGGGAATGAGCAGTGTTTCGGAGCAAGGTGACGGATCTTTTCGCAAAAAAGATAAGGTTATTGCGTGGTTAGCTGTAACTTGTAGAGAAGCAGGCGAATAAACCCCTTCTTTTACCTCAATGAGTACGTCGGTACTAGTTGCAACAACGTTGTTTGGTTTATAAAGCCAAAACCACCAAATGATCAGCGCGATGAGTGAAATACCGATAAAGTTAATAATCATCATAATGTGGCTCCTTAGTGATCTTGTGCTTTAAATAAACGAAGCCTGTTTGCATTCGTCACCACGGTAAGCGAAGAAAAAGCCATCGCAGCACCCGCGATAACAGGGCTCAGCAGTAGACCAAAAAATGGATACAGAATACCTGCCGCCACTGGAATACCTGCCACGTTATAGATAAATGCACCAAATAAGTTTTGTTTTATATTGCGTAACGTGGCTTTGCTCACCGCAATGGCATCAGCTAAGCCATGAAGAGAGCCTCGCATGAGTGTGATGTCGGCACTTTCAATGGCAACATCAGTGCCTGTTCCAATCGCAAAACCAACATCGGCGAGGGCAAGTGCGGGGGCATCATTGATCCCATCGCCTGTCATACCGACAATTTCGCCTTGTTGTTGGAGTTCGCGCACTTTATTGGCTTTGTCTTCAGGTAGAACGTCAGCAAAGAATTCAGTAATTTGTGCTTTTTTTGCTATCGCCGAGGCGGTTTCTTTATTATCGCCAGTAAGCATAATAACGCGGATACCATTGGCTTGAAGACGCTTGATTGCACAAAGTGAATCAGACTTCATCGGGTCCGCTACCGCGATAATTGCGGCTAGCTGCCCATCTACAGCAAAATACATTGGCGTTTTTGCTTCTTTCGCTAAGGCCTGTGCTTTCGTTGTGAAGTCAGAGAGTTCAATTTCTTTCATTTTCATTAATTTACTATTGCCAAATAGCAGCGACTTACCATTACACGTGGCTTCGACACCATAGCCAGTAATTGCGTTAAAGGCGTCTATTTTCAGCAGCTCGATTTCTTGCTCCATGGCACTGTCGACAATTGCTTGCGCAAGAGGGTGCTCTGAGCCACTTTCTAAACTGGCTGCTAGCTGTAATATGGTTTTTTCATCACTGTCATTTGCTAAAATAACGTCAGTGACTTTGGGGGAGCCTTCGGTAATGGTGCCCGTTTTATCTAAAATCATGGCTGTAATTTTGGAAGCTGTTTGCAGTGCTTCACCATTTCGAATAAGAACACCGGCCTCAGCTGCTTTGCCCACACCGACCATAACCGACATTGGCGTAGCAAGTCCTAACGCACACGGACACGCGATGATAAGCACCGTTGTCGCAGACACAATTGCAAAGGCAAGAGTGGGCTCAGGGCCAAAGTTTAACCATGCTAGTGCACTGACGATAGATATAATCATGACAACCGGCACAAAATACGCAGATATAACATCGGCTAGTCGCCCTATTGGGGGTTTTGAGTTTTGGGCACGTTTTACCATCGCAATAATTTGTGCAAGCGCGGTGTCTTTTCCTACCCGTGTTGCTTTAAATAGGATCATGCCAGATTTATTGAGCGTACCCGCGGTGACGTCGTCTTTTTCTGATTTTTCAACAGGCATGGGTTCGCCTGTTAGCATTGATTCATCAACGCTGGTGTGGCCTTCGATTACTTCACCATCAACGGGGATTTTCTCACCCGGTCTGACTTTGATAATGTCATTGAGCAACACTTGGTCGATATTTATTTGAACGTCTTTGTTATCCCTAACAACAGTGGCGGTTTTGGCCTGTAAGCCGATTAAGCGTTTGATTGCTTCTGAGGTTTTTCCTCGTGCTTTTAGCTCTAACGCTAAACCAAGGTTGATTAAGCCAATAATCATGGCGGTGGCTTCAAAATATACATGCCTTGCCATTAGCGGAATAGCATCGGGAATAAAGACAACCAGCATTGAGTAGACCCATGCTGTACCGGTCCCCAGTGCAATGAGGGTATCCATATTGGCAGAATGATTTTTAAAGCTTTTCCATGCGCCAATATAAAAATGTTTACCAGAGAAAAACATAACCGCAAGCGTTAAAAGACCAACAATTAACCACGCGACCCGCTCAGTATTTGTTGCTACGGTCATCTCACCAATAGCAATACCATAGAACATAAGAGGCACACCCAAGGAGAGTGCGATAATGGTGTCGCGCATCAGCTTTTTATAATATGCCCAATCGGCTGCTTCTTTTTCATCAAGGGAGTCTGTGTGCGAACTGTCATTGAACGGTTTGGCATTGTATCCAGCAGATTCAATGGCTTTAACTAGGTCTTGGGTATTGGCTGTCCCACTGACGAGTACGGTTCGGTCTGCAAAATTCATCTCTGCGCTGTTCACGCCAGGTGTGTTTTGCAGTGCTGCTTCAATTTTCCCTACGCAACTGGCGCAGCCTGCGCCCTCAATGATTAGCTGCTGCTCTGTTCCGGCTTTACTCATGCGGTGTTCCTTTTTTCTTAAAGCCCTTAGCTTAGTGAGATGGTTGCTTTGGGCTTTATTTTCATTAATTTTACAGTGTCGTAAAAATGATGAAGTGAGGTACTATTTTTGTAATCACCTAGTTATAGCGTATGCCTAATTCATTAAAATTGCTCGGCATATTGTTCAATATATTGATAACTTACAGCGGGTGAATCTATTGTTAGTAAATTAATGTTGTATTTATGGAATACCTTCCCCATTTCCATCCCTGGCGTACCCACGGGCATGGCAGGAACACTTAAGCCTATCGTACCTTCAGGGTGTTGCTCTGATAAGAATTGCTTAACAAATTTAGCGGGAACATGCCCCTCAAAAATAAAGCCATCGGCTGACACCGCCGTGTGGCATGAGCGCTGATTTGGTTTTATCTGATAGTTATTTTTTATGGTGCCCATATCAACAACATCAATGGCTGTTGTGTTAAAGCCATTTTTGTTCATGTGTGTGACCCACTCTTTGCAACAGCCACAATTTTTACTTTTATACACAGTGAGTTCACTATTTAAATCATGTGTGTGTTGATTGCTGTTATGGGTTAAGGGTTGATTACTAGTTGTTGCCATCACTGGCAAATTGCTCATAAAAAGTAGTAATGAAGCAAGGTAAGCTGTTCGCATGTTGTACTCCTTAATTAGACCAGTGGATATGAGTGATTTTCCATCCATTGTCGGTAATTTTGAGTGTTATTGTTTCCATTCCAATACTCTTTATTTCTTTCCCTTTGTAGCTGCCTTCGGTTGAGCTTCTGGCAATTGAGAAAGCTATATCGCCCTGCGTGAATACCTGATGCTCTAATAATGTGCTTTCAACGGCTTTTAAAAATGCCATATCTGCATGCATATGGTGATTTGCGTATTCATCTGCTGAGCGTTCAATACCGCCTCCTTCAAAAATAATAACATTGTCAGCGAGTAGTTTACGAGCTGTGACTTGATCACCCTGTTTTAGTGCTTTTTTAAACGCGGTAACAGTGTGTGCGGGTTCACTGTCGATACCAACAAATAAGGTGCTTTTGTTTGGATGAGCTTCATCACCGTGTGCGTTAACAGCAAACGAGCTGAGTGCACCTAAAAGTAGCAGTGATATCATTTTTAATTGTGATGTGTTTTTTAGCATGCGTTTTTTCTCTACTTCATAGTTAAATAGGAGGGCCAACAAGTGTGGTAAAAACACTTGTTGTGATAAGTACAAAAAGCGCTATGACCATTTCAACAGCGATAGAGCCTTTTAAGGTTTCAAAATACCGTTGCCGGTTAATATTAGGGACTAAAAATAGTTTATGCCATGCGCCAAGCAAAAGCATGGCGCTGACAAGCAGTAACTTCAGTAAAATTAATTGGCCATAAGTTGAAGTAAATAATGCAGAAAATGAGTGCAGATACTGTTGTAAAAGCGCCAAGCCAGACACAAGCAATACAACCACAATAATGATGGCCATTTGTCCAAAGTGATGCATTATTTTTTCAACGTCGGTTTTGATAAGCAAGGTGCAGCTTTTAAGCAATGGCCATAATGCGCCAATCCAACAGGCTAAAGCCGCAAGATGAAATGTCAAAATACTTTTTACTAGGCCATTTTCATTGGCACTGTGACCAGTAATAGAAAAACTAAACGCAATAAGAGCCGCTATGATTAGCATAAGAGCAAAGTTGAATTTTTCTGCGTTGTTATTTTCTGCCTTCACATTCCACAAGGAGGCAACCATAAGTGCGACTAAGAAACTAACAATCCTTAAACGCGCTTGCTCGCCAATTACCGAGTACCAAACAATCTCGAGCATTGGGCGATCTAACATTCCCATAAAACCTGATTCGGCAATGGCACCTGTCTCTATTGGTGTTTGCAAAATAGCCGCTATTAAACCAACCATTAAGCATTTGATTTGCCAGTGCTTCAAGAAATATAAAAACGCAGTATGCTGGTTTCCATTAAGGTGAAAATGGCTAATAAAACGTATCAGTAATGTACCTGCAAGTGCTGCTATAGCCGTATAGTTTGCTAGTTTCATTAACAGTAAAAGCAGCGACCACTCACTAAATTGCATTGTCATGACCTAAGGCTAGTGATTATGGTTACCGTGGCCATTTTCTGGCATTTTTGTTTTATTACTATGCTTTGTACCATGGATCATGAAAGTGAATTCCCCTGTCATTTTATGGCCATCACCACCGAGTGCGATCCATTTTACCGTGTAATTGCCTTGCTTTAAGTGTGGCAGAGGCCAACTAAAATCACTACTTGGAGCTGCTGTAGGCTTAAAATCGAAGTCGATAGGTTGTTTATGTGCATCTTGAACGACTATTTTTGCTAATCTTACTTTTCCGCTAAACGCGAGCGATAGCTGCTCAGGGCTACTCATTAACATTGCTTTATCTTGTGGCAGAGTGTGTGTTACTGAGACATGAGCCGATGCCATAAATGGCATTGTTAGTACGAACATGAGTGCGACATACTTAAAAAATTTCATAATTACCTTCTTACTTGTTATTAAAAATCAAACAGATTGCAACAAAGTGTGACGTAATAAACGATTACTGACTCTGTTAATAAATAGAAAAACATGCCATAAGTTTAGAAAGTTGACCTGTCTTCAGCATGACGTGAACATGACAAAGTTGTAATCTTGGTGTCATGTTGCTGTTGTGATTAAAACACCATAATGATAACGGCTATGATTTTGATGAAGGATTGAAATGCGCTTACTAATAGTTGAAGACGAATTAAAAACAGGAAATTACCTAAAACAAGGTTTAACTGAAGCCGGTTTTCAAGTGTCACTAGCGCGAAATGGACTCGATGGTCATCATTTAGCCATGACAGAGTTATTTGACGTAATAATTCTCGATGTGATGTTACCTGATGTCTCTGGGTGGCGAATTTTACAATCACTTCGCGAAGCTAAAAAACAGACCCCTGTTCTTTTTTTATCAGCGCGAGACAGTGTCGATGACAGAGTTAAAGGGCTTGAACTAGGGGCTGATGATTATTTAATTAAACCATTCGCATTTTCTGAAGTGTTAGCAAGAGTGCGCACTTTACTTAGGCGAGGCGGCACACAAAAAGTAGAAGATGTCTTAAAAATAGCCGACCTAGAAATGAATATTCCAAAAAGAAAAGTTCAACGTGCAGGCCAACGCATTACCTTAAGTAATAAAGAGTTTAGTTTACTTGAGCTATTACTGCGCCGTGAAGGGGAGGTGCTGCCTCGTTCATTAATCGCTTCACAAGTGTGGGACATGAATTTTGATAGTGATACCAACGTGATTGATGTTGCAATAAGAAGGCTTCGCAGCAAAGTGGATGACAATTTTCCTATAAAACTTATACACACCGTAAGAGGGATGGGATACAAGTTAGAGGCAATGTCTAATGCGAGTTAGCACGCGACCCTTGTCATTAACGATGCGAGTTTTGTTATTTGTAGCAATAACAATTATTGGCTGTTTCACCTTTGTGGCCTCACTCATAAATAGCTCAATAGAGCATCATTTTTTGCAACAAGACAGTGGCGAGTTACAGGTTATTACGCAATCAGTTGAGTCTGTATTATCACAGCCTTTTCAATCACAAAAACAGCTTGAAAACGCATTGTCGATTGCTGTTGTTGGGCATCATGGGGTGTACTACCAAGTAAATACGTTAGAGGGAGAGCTTATATATCAAAGCTCCCATAATGATTTTACTGAATTAGCAATGCGCGCGAAAGCTTCTCAGGGGTTTAAAAAGGAGAACATAATTACATGGCATACAGGCAGTAAGGCGTATCGTGCATTAGTCAGTGAGCTAGAGACATCTAAACAGCATTATAAAATAGCCGTTGCGATTGATATGAGCTTCCATCTGCGCTTTTTAACCCAGTTTAAACAGAGTTTATGGGTCATTATGTTAGGCTCGGCTGTGTTAGTGTTGCTTGTCGCATGGATTGCTATACATCAAGGTCTTAACCCTTTACGTGGGTTAACTCAAAAAATGCTTGATATACAAACCAATAAAATGGATGTCAGGTTAGATCATAATAATGTTCCTGTTGAGCTTGAAAACATGGTGCAGTCTTTTAATGTGATGTTAGATAGGCTGCAAAGTGAGTTTATTCGCTTATCTAACTTTTCCAGCGATATAGCTCATGAGTTAAGAACCCCCTTAACAAATATCATTACCCAAACGCAGGTGGGCTTATCAAAATCAAGAGCGGTTGTTGACTATCAAGAACTGTTATTCTCAAATCTTGAAGAGTTAGAAAGATTAACAAAAATGGTCAATGACATGCTGTGGCTTGCAAAAACTCAGAACGGTTTAATAAAGCCAAAACAACAAATTTTGCATAGTCATGACGAGATAGCATCGCTATTTGACTACTTTGATGCGTTGGCGGAAGAAGCAGGTATTTGTTTTAAAACAGAGGGTGAAAACCTGCGTTTTTACTGTGATCAGTTACATTTTAGACAGCTGTTATCAAACTTACTCTCTAACGCTATTCGGTATACCCCAAAAGGGGCTTCAATTTCAGTTAAAAGCGAAATAGTAAGCGCAGATACAGTGTGTATTTCGGTTGTGAATCCCGGTGAGAAAATACCCGCTGAACATTTACCGTATTTGTTCGACCGTTTTTATCGGCCGGATAAATCAAGACAAAAACACAGTGATGGTGTGGGGCTCGGTTTAGCCATTGTTAAAGCGCTCGCAGAGGCCAATGATGGCGCGATAAAAGTTTACTCCGACGAGCACGAAACGTGTTTTAGTGTGTGTTTAAAGTCAGCTAAATTAACGTGAGCGCACCTATCTGAGGATATTAAAACGCAGCGCTCACTGTAAAAACGCTATTGTAAAAATAAAAGCAAGAGTAAAATACTGTAATCAGTCGTGATCAAAACCCTCCAGTTCTTCGTACAACACTTTTATTAATCGTTAAAGTTAATTAATTTCTCAATGTATAAAACAGTGATAACCACATGGGGTCGTGTTTTGCACGTATGACCTTATTTCACCCGACCACTTATGTAGTCATGCCTTACTTTTACTAAATACAGTTATTGAAAAAACGCAATCTTTCTAGACACTTGATTCTGAGTGCTCTACTTTTTGCGTATATAACCTAAAGGAAACCAGTTTATGTGGTTCACTAATCGCAAGTTGCTGTCTGAAATTGCTGAATTAAAAAAGCAAACAGTTGAGTTTGAAAATATAAAGCAAGAATTGAAAGAGGAAATGCTGTACTTTTTGCTAAGCAAAGATGGCCGTATTCTCGAAGTTAATCAACAATTTGCAACCGCGATAGAATACAAAGAAAGTGAGCTTATTGGTTTAAATTTCAATGACCTGATTGTTAAAAAGTCGCTCAAAAAACCTCACTCGCAAAGAATGCTTTCAGCCATAAAAAAAGTGAGCCATTGGCATGGCGCTTTGCACCTCGTAACGCAGTCTGGGCGTGAGTTATGGCTTAGAAGTATTGTACAACCAATTAATAATGAGTTAGCTGTTTACTCGGCAGAGCTCACGCGTACTATTTCTCAATCAAGAGAAAAAGAAGATATGCTTGCGGCTTTGAGTCGTTCATCTGCGGTTATCGAATTCAGCTTAGATGGTATTATTTTAAACGCCAATGATAACTTTCTGAGCTCTATGGGTTACTCCAAAAGCCAAATATTGGGTAAACACCACAGTATGTTTTGCGACCCTGAAGAAGCTAAATCGAACGCTTATAAACAGTTTTGGTCTGAATTAAAACACGGACGGTTTATTTCTGATCGTTTTAAAAGATTAGATAGTTACGGTAACGAAGTATGGTTAGAAGCCTCGTACAATCCAATTCATAACGATGACGGAGAACTCTATAAAGTCGTAAAGTTTGCAACAGTAATAACTGACCAGATGCAAAGAGAATTTGCAATATCTGAAACGGCTGGTATTGCTTATGACATTTCTAAACGAACAGATGCCGACGCTGAAATAGGGTTAGGTGTCGTAAAGCAAACAATTGTTACAGTGAATAACTTATCAAAGAAACTCGAAGTAGCCAGCGAAAGTGTTAATAACCTCGACGTACAGTCGTCTAAGATTGCTCAATTAGTCGAAAGTATTAAAGGTATTGCTGATCAAACTAATTTGCTGGCATTAAACGCTGCTATCGAAGCCGCGAGGGCGGGTGACCAAGGACGAGGTTTCTCCGTTGTTGCAGATGAAGTTAGGCAACTGGCATCAAGAACGAGTTTGGCCACAGAGCAAATAATCAACGTCGTGTCTGAGAATAAAGCGCTTACTCAAGATGCGGTAACCGAAATTGAGTCGAGTTTAGCAGAGGCCAAAGATGCCTTGGAGTTATCGAATAAATCAGGCTCTGTTATTAATGATATTCAAAAAGGGGCTAAGGAAGTTGTTGAGGCCGTCGGGCAGTTTAGAACCAGTCTTTAGGCACCAATGTGCCTAAAAGCTGTGTAGGTCAGAAAATGATAAATTTTCACTCCTGCTGCTGTAGTAGCTAAGCACTGAATATGCATGAACGAAGCTGTTGTTTAAAAATAGGTAGATTAGCGCTTTAAAGCTATAAACCTAAAGTGGTTTCGTAATGCGAA
Source organism: Pseudoalteromonas sp. MT33b (assembly GCF_014117385.1). Lineage (NCBI taxonomy): Bacteria > Pseudomonadati > Pseudomonadota > Gammaproteobacteria > Alteromonadales > Pseudoalteromonadaceae > Pseudoalteromonas > Pseudoalteromonas sp. MT33b. The sequence continues at coordinate 395,457 of NZ_CP059832.1, forward strand.
CGTAAAATTATAATTACATTCTCATCTAGAGCGCTTTGCTGACTTATTCGATACTGATTTAAAGAGTGAATTCGAAGACAGCTATGAATAAAAAGAATAAATTGAGCGTGAGTTCGAGCCTGAGCTTGAAAACGAGCACATTCAAAACTCCATAAAAGAGACCATATTGCAAATCAAACAAACGCATTCATAGAATAAATAAAGCTATTTTTGCATTTAAAAATAGCAGCCTAATCATAACTCACTAAATACGCCACGAGACGTTATTTGCCGGCTCACTACTCAATGTTTGGGTAGCCAGAGTTCACTCTGATAATACTAGTGAGGGAATTGTACGCAAATATACTTTCCATTGTGGTAATGCAAAGGCGTATTACCAACGATAATGTAGGGCGAGGCTTAAGGGCAATAAAGGAGTAGCGTGCTACTCCTTTTTTAATTAAAAGCGTAATGAACCACAAAGAACACTAAAACTTGCAAAATGTTCCTTTCTACATAAAAACAAATCTTATAAACACCATCTTAATAAGGTTGTTTATCTAACTTCTTTCCTGCAAAAAACAAATAGTACATCAAATGCCATTTTTAACTGTTGTATATGATGATTAGGAAGTTGATGGACGATCACAAAAAAATTATCCATCATTTTGCAACAACCATCTTACAAACTTTATTAGCTTAGATAAAGACTTAGGCTTGTATAAAAATACAACATAAACTAATCTTGTTTGGAAAATTTTAGTGATGAATAAGGGTCTAACTTATTACTTTTTATAGGTAAATTATATTATTTACTGTAATATAGTTCACAAAGTAAAAATATGAGCAAATGGACTGTGAATATACTTCTTTCTTGGCTAGGCACCAAAGATATTGAAAACATGCTCGATAGTGAGAAAAATGCCTCTATATCAACTCTCGCTATAAAATCTCAAACACCTTTTGATAAAATTGTAATACTCTCAAATCATCAGCATGAGCATTGGGAAAAATTTGAAAATTTTGTAAAAAAGCGGATGGCTACGCTAGTAAGGCCATATCATGATATTCAGGTACACAAAGCCAATATAGCCAGCCCAATTGATTATGAGTCTATTCACCAAGTAACAGCGCTTTGGATCAATAAATTAAGTGAAGAGGCAGATTTGTTATCAATAAACCTGACCTCAGGCACGCCAGCAATGACCACTTTATCGGTTCTTATCGGTAAAGGTAAAGCGAACGTTCAATTCCTTCAAGCAACCCCAAAAAATGAGTTGCTACATGTTGATATCCCAATTGATTTTGGCAAGGAATATGTAAAGTCGGCATCTAAAAACATAGCGAATACGGCAACCTCTGAGCCTAAAATTGAGCAAGCTTTTTCAGCACTCACTGCAAAATCAGTGCAAATGCAAAATGTAGTCAACAAAGCTAAAAAAATTGCAGCTTCAGAAGTACCCGCACTTATCCTTGGCGAAACCGGAACCGGTAAAGAGCTAATGGCAACAGCCATTCACAAAGGAAGCTTACGAGCAAGCAAGCCATTAAAAGTAATTAACTGCGGAGCATTTGCAGAAAACCTTGTTGATTCAACCTTGTTCGGCCATAAAAAAGGGGCCTTCACTGGAGCAGAAAAAGACCACCCAGGGCTTTTTGAACAGGCCGACGGCGGTACTTTATTTTTAGATGAGGTTGGTGAATTAACCCTCGAAATTCAAGTAAAGCTTTTAAGAGCATTACAACAAGGCGAGATCAACCGTTTAGGTGATACCCAAACCACTAATGTCGATGTTCGAGTTATTGCAGCCACACATAAAGATTTATCAAAACTAGTAGAAGAGGGTAAGTTTCGCGAAGACTTATTTTACCGCTTAGCAGTGGGCATTATACAAATACCAGCGCTACGAGAGCGCATTGAAGATATTACAGTTATTGTTAATCAACTTGTAGAGCAAATAAATAAAGCAGGTAGCAAACATCCCGACTACACAAGTAAAAATATTTCCGAAAAGGGAATAAAGTTTATTTTATCTCAGCCGTGGCAAGGGAATATTAGAGAGCTGTGGAGTACATTAAATCGTGCTTTTTTATGGTCTGATTCACAAACAATAACTGAAAATGACTTATCAAGTGCCATGATTAATCGCGCTAAAAATGAAAGCTTTACAGATATTACACTGTCATACGACGATAAAATAGATATTACGCAATTAGTTGATAAATATAAAAAATCTTATGTTTTAGCTGCTTTAAAAGCAAGTGGAAATGTTAAAAGCCACGCTGCCCAAATGCTTAATTTAAAAGATCACCAAACGCTTAGCAATTGGATGAAGAAGCTAAATATCAAACACGAAAAATAAAAAGGACAATAGTGTTGGTATATAAGTTGCCAATAGCTATTGAGTAAAAGGAGAAGTAGCCAGTGAAAAAATCAAACTTTGAATTCTTAAAAGGTGTGAACGATATTCTTTATCGCATAGCGTTTGCTGCGGAAAAGAATTTTCCTGACGATCCTAATACCACATTAGTAAAACTGCGCATGTTTGGAGAAGCGTCAGCCAAACACATTGCTAAACTTCTTGATTTAGAACTCCCCCCCACACAAGTTGATCTAATCAGAGAGCTTGCAAAAATATCGTGGGTTGATGACTCTATAATCAATATTTTCCATATGCTGCGTAAAGTAGGTAATCAAGCTGTTCACGACTACCACAACGATTTAGATGATGCCGAAATGGCACTGCGTTTAGCATTTCGTTTAAGTATTTGGTACTACCGACTAATTAATAAAGACGTTGATTTTGCAGCGCCTATATTTGTACTACCAGACGGTCAACAAGAAAACGAATACCAACACCAAGTAACAGAGCTAAAAGCAGCACTACAACAAGCATTAAATAGTAACGCGCAAACCGACACTGAACTTGCTCAAAACAAAAATCAACTTACCGCGCTAAGTGGCTATATTGCTATTTTAGAAGGTAAGCAGCAAGAAACCGAGCAACAAACACAAGATCGAGTAAACGCGCTTGAAGCACAGTTACAAGCCAAAGAAGCAGAGCTTGCACAAAAAACACAAGCAGAGCGCAAAGCATACAAGCAAGAAATCACGCAACGTGCAGCAGCGCGCCGCTTAGATTTATCAGAAAAAGAAACGCGCTTTCTTATCGATCAGCAACTGCGTGACGCAGGCTGGGCTGCCGACACGCCAGTGCTAAATTATGCAAACGGTACGCGCCCACAAATAGGTAAAAACCTAGCTATAGCAGAGTGGCCAACCGATACCGACGAAGCAGGTAAAACAGGCTTTGCCGACTATGTATTGTTTGTGGGTTTACAACCGGTAGGGGTTGTTGAGGCTAAAAAAATAAATACCGACGTATGCGGCAAATTAGCTGAGGCAGAGCGTTACAGTATTTACTTTAACCTTGAGCATTTAAATGCCGAAATTCAAGCGCGAGCTGCAAACGATGCAGAACATCAAAAAGTAGCAGAGCAACTACAAACTCAAAACAGCTACCAAATTACGTGGAAAGAATCCAAAGAGCCAAACGCACGAAGCTATAAAATACCGTTTGTATTTTCAACAAACGGGCGAGAGTACCGCCGCCAGTTATTAAGTAAAAGCGGTATTTGGTATCGTGATGTTCGTAAAGTGAGTAACCAAGCTAAAGCATTACCTGCATGGCATACACCAGGCGAACTAAAAGCTAAGCTCGATGGCAACATAGATGCCGCGCAGCAATGGCTCGAAACTAACGAACCAACAGGCTTAGGCCTTCGTTATTTTCAAAAAGAAGCAATAACAGCCACTGAGCAAGCCATTAAAAAAGGTCAGCAAAATATACTACTTGCTATGGCAACCGGTACAGGTAAAACCCGTACCGCTATTGCGCTAATGTACAGGTTAATTCAGTCACGCCGATTTAATCGTATTTTGTTTTTGGTCGATAGGCGCTCATTGGGTGAGCAAGCATTAAACTCGTTTGATGACACACGCATAAACGATGTGCCTTTTAATACCATATTTAATATAAAGGGCCTGACCGATAAGTTTCCGTCAGACGCAACTAAAATACATGTATCAACAATTCAATCGCTAGTTAAGCGCACGCTACAAAGCGATGAATTTATGCCAGTAGAGCGCTACGACTGTATAATAGCAGACGAGGCACACCGTGGTTATATTCTTGATAAAGAACAAACCGATGGCGAAATGGAGTTTAGAAACCAGCTCGACTACGTATCAACGTACCGCAGAATACTTGACCATTTTGATGCAGTAAAAATAGGGCTTACTGCAACACCTGCATTACACACAACCGACATTTTTGGTTTACCTGTGTACCGTTATAGCTACCGCAAAGCGGTGATAGACGGCTACTTAATAGACCAAGCGCCCCCTATAAAAATAATTACTAAGCTTAACCAAAATGGTATTTATATCGATAAAGGCTCAGAGGTAACGCGCTTAACCTCTCAAGGGGAGCTAATTCAAGACACCCTTGAAGACGAGCGCGACTTTGAAGTAGCCAGCTTTAACCGCGATATTATTGCATCAAACTTCAATAAAATAGTTGCCGAATCACTAGCAACAAAGCTCGACCCAACAGGTAAACAAAAAACACTCATATTTTGTGTAAACAACACCCATGCCGATAACATGGTGATTGAACTGCGTGAGGCTTTTAAAAAGCAATATCCCAATCTTGAGCACGACGCCATTATTAAAATAACCGGCGAAAGCGATAAAGATCCTAAAAAAATACAAAGTATGATCACCCGCTACAACAAAGAGCGATTACCTAATATTGTGGTAACGGTAGACCTACTCACTACAGGGATAGACGTACCCAGCATTTGTAACCTCGTATTTTTACGTAAAGTAAAAAGCCGTATTTTGTACGAGCAAATGAAAGGGCGCGCCACACGTTTATGCCCAGAGGTTGGCAAAGTTAACTTTACTATTTACGATGCCGTCGACTTATACGACTCGCTCGAATCGGTAGATACAATGCGCCCAGTCGTTGTGCGTCCAAAAGTAGAGTTAAACACCTTAGTAAACGAAATAACCGACTCACAAACTTATAAAACATTAGAGGCCGATGGCCGCTCGTTTGCACACCATAGCCACGAGCAACTCGTTGCTAAAGTACAACGCATTGTCGGTCATGGTATATTTAATCAAGATAAATCAGCCCAAATAGACCAATCAATAAAACGCCTAGATACCGTATTAGCCGGTGCTGCAGGTTGCGACTTTGCAAGCCTTGCTCAAACCCTAAAAACTAAAGGGCCAGAGCAAAGCGCCGAAATTTTTACTCAACTACCAAAGCTGGTCGAAAATCTAGAGCACCTTAAAAAGCAAATAAACGAGCTACGCCATGAGCCTATTTTTACCGACATAGAAGACGAGCTAATAGAATTTAAAGAAGGCTATGGCGATTACGACAATGCCGAAGACTTTTTAGACGCGTTTGACAAACTCGTAGAGCAAAGCGAAAACAGCCAAGCCGCGCTACAAACCGTTATAACCAAACCTAAAGACTTAACCCGTAAAGCATTAATAGAGCTGCAAGAGTGGTTTGATGCACAATCGTTTGACGAGTCAACACTCAGAGTTGCATGGAAAAAAACCACCAACCAAGATATTGCCGCACGGTTAATAGGGCATATTCGCCGCGCAGCACTCGGCGATGCATTACTCCCGTTTGATGAGCGTGTAAATAACGCACTGGCTAAAATAAAGCAGCAAAAACCCTGGAGTAACGAGCAGCTACAGTGGTTAGAGCGCTTAGCCAATAGCTTAAAAGAGCAAGTAGCCATTGACGACGACACCTTTAAAACCGGTAATTACCGCCGCCGAGGTGGTAAGCGCAAGCTCGATGCTATTTTTAATAACGAGCTTAACCAAGTGCTAGAACAATTTAATAACTATATGTGGGAACAACCTGCTTAATTAATGTAGGTCGGGCTTTAGCCCGACAAGCTATTAAACAATATTAAAATGTTAGCCTAAAGGCCAACCTACAAATAAACGATGCAGGTCGGGCTTTAGCCCGACAAGCTATTAAACAATATTAAAATGTTAGCCTAAAGGCCAACCTACAAATAAACGATGCAGGTCGGGCTTTAGCCCGACAAGCTATTAAACAATATTAAAATGTTAGCCTAAAGGCCAACCTACAAATAAACGATGTAGGCCGGGCTTTAGCCCGACAAATTATTAAGCAAAATTAAATGTTGGCCTTAATGCCACCCTACAAATGAAGAGACACTATGAACAACAATGATTTAGTAGCCAAACTTTGGAAAATGTGTGACACCCTGCGCGATGGCGGCGTGTCGTATCAAAACTACGTAAATGAGCTGGCCACATTGCTGTTTTTAAAAATGACCGAGCAAACTGGCACCGAAACAGACCTACTACCACAAGGTATGCGTTGGAACGACCTGAAAGGTAAAATAGGGCTCGACCAATTACAGTTTTACCGCAACATGCTCGTACAGTTAGGTAACGACGAGCACGCTATTGTGCGTGCTATATTTCAAAACGTAAATACCACTATTACCAATGCAGGGCAGCTTACAGAGCTTGTAACCACAATGGACAGCTTAGATTGGTACGAAAGCGGCGATGGCGAGAATGTTGTTAAAACCCGTGACGACTTTGGCGACATGTACGAAGGTTTATTACAAAAAAACGCCAACGAAACTAAATCGGGCGCCGGCCAGTACTTTACGCCAAGGCCACTAATAGAAACGATGGTACGTTTACTAAAGCCACAACCGCGCGAAATTATTCAAGACCCCGCAGCGGGCACCGCAGGCTTTTTAATCGAGGCCGACAAATACATTAAAAGCCAAACCAACGATTTAGACGACCTAGACGACGATACGCAAGAATTCCAAATGAAGCGTGCCTTTGTCGGGCTTGAGCTAGTACCCGAAACTCGCCGCCTTGCATTAATGAACTGCTTATTACACGACATTGAAGGCAATGACGAGCTTGGCGGTGCTATACGCCTTGGTAACAGCTTAGGTAACGATGGCGAAAACCTGCCAAAAGCCAACGTAATACTTACAAACCCACCGTTTGGCTCGGCAAGCAGCACTAATATCACCCGTACCTTTGTATACCCAACATCAAACAAGCAACTGTGTTTTATGCAGCACATATACAATAGCCTTGAGCCAGGTGGCCGTGCTGCCGTGGTCATACCCGATAACGTATTATTTGAAGGCGGCAGAGGCGCTGAAATACGCACCGACTTAATGCACAAATGTAATCTACATACTATATTACGCCTACCTACCGGTATATTTTACGCCGCAGGTGTTAAAACTAACGTATTGTTTTTTCAAAAAGGCACGGTTGATAACCCAAATCAAGATAAAGACTGTACAACACACACCTGGGTGTACGACTTACGTACCAACATGCAAACCTTTGGTAAGCGCAGCCCATTTACTCATAAATACCTCGAAAGCTTTGAAGCGGTTTACGGCGATGATGCTAACGGCCAAGCAGAACGAGAAGAAGGCGTTTACAATATTTTAGGTTGTACTACTCCTGTAAACGAAGAAGATATTAAAAACACTGACAATACTGGGCTAATAGAAAATGCTCGCTGGCGCAAATTCTCACGTGAGTTTATTAGAGCTAAAAACGACAGCTTAGATATAACATGGCTTAAAGATAACTCAGTAACCGATGCTGCAAACTTGCCTGAGCCTGATGTATTAGCAACACAAGCAATGACAGAGCTTACCGAAGCTCTACGAGAGATGAACCAGCTGATGATAGACCTTGGCGCAATTGATCAAGCTGAAGGTCAAGTGGCGTTATTAGCTGAAGAGTTTGGACTTAAGAAGAAAGTCATTGAGGGTGCTGAATAATGATAACTCTACCAAAGACCTGGCAAAGCTGCACACTAGAGGATATAGCTAGGATAGTCAGTGGCGGAACACCAAAATCCACAGTGGAAGATAATTTTTGTGAAACAGGTGGCATAGCATGGCTTACTCCAGCTGATCTTAGTGGTTATAAGGCAAAAACAATTAGTAAAGGAAAAAGAAACCTTACTGATAAAGGCTACCTAAGTTGCTCGGCAAAGAAAATGCCTAAAGGAAGCGTTCTATATAGTAGCAGGGCACCAATTGGTTATGTTGTTATAGCTGAAAACGAAATTTCAACAAACCAAGGGTTTAAAAGTTTTATCCCTGATAAAGGGATAGATAGCGAATATCTATATTATTACTTAAAATCAATTAAGCACATCGCTGAGGCCAATGCCACAGGTACTACTTTTAAAGAGCTGTCAGGTACTGCAACTAAAGCTTTACCTTTTATTGCGCCTCCCGCTACAGAACAAAAACGCATTGTTGAAAAGCTTGATAGCTTATTGGCGCAGGTCGATACCATACAACAGCGCCTAAACAACTTACCGGATATCATCAAACGCTTCCGCCAATCTGTCCTTGCCGCCGCCGTCTCAGGAAAACTCACCGAACAATGGCGAAAAGATAACGGAATATTGGTTAACTCGTATGAATTACCACAAAGGATGGTTGATTTAATTCAACCAGAAAGACCTATATCTTATGGTGTTTTAAAGCCAGGTCCATTTGTAAGTGGGGGAGTTACTCTTCTGAGAATCAAAGATATTTTGGATACTAGAATAAGCACAGATGAGTCTCATAAAATTAGCTCAGAACTATCTAAACAATATAAAAGAACGCTTTTGAAAGGAGGAGAAATTCTAATATCTCTTGTTGGAACAATAGGGAGAATAGGGCTTGTTACAAAGGAATTCTCAGGTATGAATGTTCATAGGAATCTGGCTGTTATAGCTCCTAAAAAAGAGCTGCAACAAAAATTTATATATTGGCAGTTTAAATCTGACTTTGTTCAGAAACAAATTCAAAATGCTAGAACTGGGGCAAATCAACCATTATTAAATCTTGGAGATATTAAAAAGTTTAATATCTCAGTCCCCACTATAGAGGAACAAACCGAAATCGTCCGTCTAGTCGAACAATACTTCGCTTTAGCTGATACTTTAGAAAAAAACCTCGCGAATGCCAAACAGCGTGTTGATAACTTAACGCAATCGATATTAGCCAAAGCCTTTCGTGGTGAACTTGTACCACAAGACCCAAACGACGAACCCGCCGATAAGTTATTAGCGCGTATAAAAGCCGCCCGACTTGAAGCCGAAAAGCTAGAAAAAGCCGCTAAAAAAGCAGCAAAAGCCAGTAAAAAATAACACGCTATTTTTAGGTCTGCATTTATGCCGACATGGTTAGCTATAAACAACCATTGTTGGGCAAAAGAACGACCTATAAATACCAGAAGCAGCTAATTATAATAGGCATTACTAATATAATGTCTATTATAAATAAGCACATAATAAATCAATATGATTAACCATTAGTATAAACAGGGAATACAGATGTCACATAAATATAGAGAAGATAAAGATTTAGCATTTTTACACTATGCAGATACAGAGATGTTAGAAGTACTCGTTAAGCATTTGATATTTGATAAGGATGGTGAAAAGCGAAACACAGAATCTTTATCTGGAGATAAAGCATTTATTGATGCTAAAGGTGACTACAGCAAAATATGGAAGAGTATAGCTGCAGAGCTTCAGCATTATGGTGGTGATACGTTGGTTAACCTTATTCGACGAACCGGTGTTACATATCGTGAGATATTAATTGACGTTTGCGAGCGTATGAAAGTGAAAACAGATTTTGATGCAGCTACTATTGAAATAGAAAAAGCGATGTTTGCTAAGCTAATTGAATCTTCTTGGGAAAAGATGACCGATGAGCAGAAAAAGGAGTTAACAAAAGAGCTGCAAGTTGATCCTAAATTAGCAGGGCCTGCAGCAATGGCAGCGATAATTGCTGCAATAAAACTTGGCGGTTTTGCAAGCTATAAAATTGCATTAATTGTTGCTAACTCTATTGCAAGAATGATTATGGGTAAAGGGTTACAATTAGCTGCTAATGCAGGTATTGCTCGAACGATTGGTATTTTTGCTGGCCCAATAGGTTGGGCTATTAATGTTTTAATAACAGTTCCTGCGATTACAGGCCCTGCATTTAGGGTTACTCTTCCAGCGGTTATTCAAGTAGCTGCTATGCGCCAGCAATTAGAAAATAAGGATTTTTTTTAAATGTATGAAAAAGTTTTGATCATTGATTGGTCCAAAGTAAAGCCTGAAGTAATTGAGGGCCTACATAGAGGGACTATGCGCCTAAGAGATGGTGTTGCTGTAAGCAATAAAGGAGTAGAGCAGTGGCTTCCTTTAGTAGAAAAAACAATAGAGTCTTCTGAAGGGCTTGGTTCTATTTTAAAACAAATACAATCTGCTCAAACGATTCAACTTGCTGCAACGGGGTTGTCTACTGGGCTTTTATTAGGTGCTATTGTTGCACAAACAAAATACTTAGCTAATAAAATTGACAAGTTGCAGGATCAGATTGATTTGGTTTCGCAAGATGTGCACTCACAAAATGTTATATATTTTATGAGTCAACTATCTGAATATTTTGGATTAATTGAATCGGCAAGAGTGCTGTTATTAGACAAGTCACTTGTAGAGGAGTCACATGAGATTGCAGTGCAATACATGGCTCAACTTGCAGTTAAAAGAAATGAACTTTTATCGCTTATTGATAACTTAGTTGGATATGTAGACTCTGCAAGCGCACAACATGCAAAGTTGATGTTTGATTTTGTAAATATGATGATGGACTTGCTTCCGAAGACTATTTGCTTAGAAAGCCAACTTTATGAACGCTTCGGTAAATATAAAATGGCTGATCATATTCTTGAGACTTCATCAAAAAATTACAACCTAATTTTATCTAATTATAAGACTTGGTGTAATACAAAAGCACGTGAAGTCATTAGCGGTCAAACTCCTCAGCATGCCCAGTTAATAAACAATCAGAAAGACTTGTTAAAACAACTTTTTGATTCTGAAATTAACCAAGCGATATTAATCGGAAATATGAAGAAAAACTTAGAGTATGCGCCGGTCAGTACCTCGGCTAACTAGCACAAGTTGCTAGTTAGCTTTTGAGTAGATTAATTTTTATAAAATTAAAGTTCAATAGGTACTAAATATGTCGACCATTGAAAATGAATTAAATATAAATAAAAAAGAAATTGAGCAAGAAATTAAAGCAGATTATGAAAAGCTAGACATTTCTTATTCACAAGCCTTAGTTGATGAAGCCGTTATGGTTTCATGTTTGCAAAGCTTGTTAGCTGAGTTAGAAGATCATAATGGATTACACGTTACTTGTTATAACGGTTCTGAAAAATTTATTTTTGATGCAACCGAGCTAGATAGATTAGCCTGTGAACTAGAAGATTATTATGACTCTTTAGTTGAGTTTCCAGAGAATTTAAAGCGCGGTACGTTTGACGAATTTCATGCTGATTTAATTGATACCGTTGAAGCTTTCTGCAATGTAGAACCTTACCTTAATAGAGATATGCTTGACCAATTGCACAGTGAAGTAGTGCATGGGATAGAACCTGACGAAGAAGATGATGCATTATATGGTACTGGCAACACTAAAGAGTTTGATATACCAAAGTTAATGAAAATAGAAGAGTGCTTTGCCGGGTACTTACGAGTGCTTAAAGGCCAACTAAATTTCAGAATTTGAAACGTTATGGTTAATCGTTTAAGAGTATTTTATAGGACGTAATATACAAAAATAACGATGTATTACATACATTATTATTTTTGTGGATGTATTTCCTGTACAGCTTATGCAAAAGAAAAGGGTAAAAATGGAATTTAAAGAGTTTTTAACAGCAAATATGGATGACAACAGTAAGATATTTTTATTATCTAAAAGCGATCAACAAAAAAAATTGTTTGTTGATTCTTTTAATTTGATTCGTGAATATTTTCCACAATGCGATTGTTACACAATTAATAATGAAAAAGGTAGTTATAAACATGCCTTTAGGTTTGGGATCAAGACTTCAAAAGAAAGTGATGGGACTCCACAAATCACAATAAAATTTACTAAAGATGCTTTAAGAGTTTCTTTAAAGGAAGATGTTGTAAAAGAAGAAAATAGGGTCTTAAATCCAGTAACTATTGATCAGCTTCGCTCTATTTTAGAGAGCATAAAAAGTAAACTCAGACATAAAATGGAAGGTAGTAAAAATACTCCAATTAGTTATTTTAAAGGTGAAAAGAGTTCAGATATGGTTATAAAAAATGATATGCATAAATGTGCTAACGAGATACAGCCTTCTCCTTTAAATCAAATTCTATATGGCCCTCCAGGAACAGGTAAGACTTACCATACAATTGAAGCTGCAGTAAAAGCTGCTGAGCCTGAAAAATACAAAACGCTAGAAATTAAACCATCACTAGGTGCATCAAAAGATCAAAGGGAAGAGCTTATAAAACTCTATAAATCTCTAGTAGATGATGATCGTATTCGTTTTGTAACATTCCACCAAAGTTATGGTTATGAAGAGTTTGTAGAGGGGTTGCGTGCCCTTACAAATGAAGAAAAGCAAATAGAATATAAAGTTCTACCAGGTGTATTTAAAAAAATCAGTGATGATGCTGCTAACACAAATATTAAGAAAAGCCTCGAACTTAATGCAAACCCGAGAATTTGGAAGATATCTATTGATGGTGTAAAGCCTAGTACGATTAAAAACTATTGTTTTAAAAATAATGTGGCTGCTATTGGTTGGGGGCATACCGGTGATATGGCACAAGATGAGCGCTCTCCTGAAGAGAATGCTTACTTTGAAGGGCTAACTAGCCAAAATAAAAATACTATTACTCAGTTTTGCTCTGAGATTAATGAAGGTGACTTATTATTATGTATAAGTAGTGCGAAGACTATTCAGGCTGTTGGTGTTGTTAAGGGGGATTACGAATATAAAGAACAAGGGATATTAGATAGAAATGACTTTCGCCATACTTTACCTGTTGAATGGTTGAAAACGGATCTTGACCTTGATATTCATTCTTTAAATGATAATACCAACCTAGTTCAAAAAACAGTTTACGAGCTTGATAGGTTTACAGAGGCTGACTTTTTTCAGCTTATGGAAAAAAATGAAATATCACTTGGCCAGAAATCACTTCCAGAGACTAAAGATAATTATGTTTTAATTATTGATGAGATTAATCGAGGTAATATTTCAAAAATATTTGGTGAACTTATTACGCTAATTGAGCCATCTAAGCGAGCCGGAAAAAATAACCTAGAAACATTAAAAGTAACTTTACCTCATTCAGGAAACCCATTTTCAGTTCCTGATAATCTTTATATCATTGGCACTATGAACACAGCTGATCGCTCATTAGCCATGATGGACACGGCACTGCGCCGTCGTTTTGATTTTGTTGAAATGATGCCTCAACTTGAATTGTTTAAAGGCAAAGTAGTTAAGGGGATTAATCTAGAGAAGCTACTTGAGACAATGAATAAACGTATTGAGGTGCTCTACGACCGAGAGCATACATTGGGGCATGCTTTTTTAATCCCTGTTTTAAACGCTTTAGATAGTGGTGAGGACGATGCAGAGGCAAGCGCATTTACTGAACTTAAAAGCACGTTTAAAAATAAAATTATACCTCTACTTGAAGAGTACTTTTTTGAAGACTGGAATAAAATTCGCTTAGTATTAGGTGACAACCGAAAAGAAAAAAGTGAATTAGAACAATATATTTTTGTGAAATCGGAAAGTGAAAAATATAACGATATTTTTGGTGAAAATCATGGTTTAGAAACCTACGAAGACACGAAAACCACATACACCTTAGCTGATTTTAACGCTCTAGATTCAGTATGGAATAGTCCGAAAGCTTATCAAGCTATTTATGACGACACATTGCTTAAAAGCCCAGCGAACACTAGTGATGATGCAGGTGAAGTTACATCTTCGAGTGCTCACTAATGTTGGAAGTTAAAAAGCAAACTACTGTTTTTGAGTTTGGGTATTTGGGTAATGGTGATGATGAAAGTGACAAAGTACAAGCATCACCCCAGATAGAGCCTATTTCTAGAGATGCATATAATTATTTAAAAAAGTTATGTTTATGTGATGACTCAGAAAGCCGATTTATGCGCCTAAGGCAAGTTGATAGCTGTGAAGTATTACAAGTTAAAAACTATGCTGGTGTTATTTTTACTCCCGATGGAACCCAAATAGAGGTATTGCCTAAAGTAGCTAAGAATAGTGATGACAGCTCCTCGCGTGCGTCATTGCTAATGATGCTTAAATCACTTAAGCAGTTTAGGCACTTACAAACTAATAATGCGAATTTAGCTGAAAATAAAATACCTTTACTAGAGGTTTTTATTAGCCAGTTTTTAGCCTCTGTAAATACCTTAATAAAGCGCGGGCTTAAAAGTGACTATGTACTAAAAGAAGATAACGTTGCCTTTTTAAAAGGTAAACTTTTGGTAGGAAAGCAAGTTAAGCATAACTTTATTAATAAACATAAGTTTTATGTTGAGTACGAAGATTACTTACAAAATAGGCCGGTTAATCGACTAATATACACTGCACTTGTAAAGGTGAAAGGCTATAGCCGAAGTGCTAATAACCAAAAGCTACTGCAAGAGTTGTTATTTGCTTTTGCAGATATACCACTAAGTAATAATGTTAAAAATGACTTTGCCAGCGTTAAGTTAGATAGAGGAATGAAGTATTACGAAGCCCCACTGGCGTGGGCAAGGCTAATTATTGATGGGTTTTCTCCGTTAACTTTGCAAGGCAAGCGCAATGCATTTTCGTTGTTGTTTCCTATGGAAGCGGTGTTTGAGAGCTTTGTTGCTCAGTATATAAAAAAGCATATTACAGGTTTGGGTGAGATATCTGCCCAGGTGAGCACAAAGTCTTTAGTTGATTATGGTAATACACCATATTTTTTATTAAAACCGGACTTATATATCTCACGCAAAAGTAATATTGATAAAAGTAATGACATTGTGCTTGATACAAAATGGAAATTAATAAACGAGAAAAATTCTAAACGAAAAGACAAGTTTGGGCTTTCTCAGGCTGACTTTTATCAGATGCTTGGCTATGGTCATACCTACTTAAATGGTAAAGGGCGCTTAGTCCTTATTTACCCAAAAACAGATGCGTTTAGTACAACACTCCCACATAGCTTTAACTATGAAGGTGGTACATTAAAGCTTTGGGTTGTTCCTTTTGATATAAAAGTTGAATGTGAAAATAGAATAGATTTGAGCAGTTTAAGTTAAGGTCTTATTTGATAGTGATTTTATTTACATAAAAGTAATATTATTCCCATTTTAAATTTGGTTGTAAGTTTAAATTATATGAAAAACAGTGAGTTATACATTGGCACTAAGCTTGTAATAGTTTATTTGTGTTTAACTATTATAAGGCTCAGCCATGACTTCCAAAATTATCCTTAATGCAAACGATTCAATAACCTGTCCTCATTGTGATACTGATTTTCATGTAAAAGATGCGATAGCAAAGCATTTAATTGAGCAGCACGAAAGTGAGTATGAGCAACTACTAAACCAGCAATTAATGGCTATTAAAGCCCAAGCCACAAAAGATGCAGAAAAATCAGCGTCAAAAGTATTTCAGCAGCAACTAGCTCAATTAAATGAACAGCTAGAAGACAGCAAGCAAAGCCAAGAGGTACTTAAAACAAAGATTGAATCTGAAAAAATTAAAGCAGAGCAACGCGTGCTTGAAAAGGTGAAGCTGGAGAAGCAAAGCCTTGAGGAATCAATAAAATCTAAAGATGAACAATTAGATCGATTTAGAGATGAAGAGCTTAAACTCAGAAAGGCCAAAGCAGAGCTTGAAGATAAACAAAAAAACTATGAGCTAGAATTAGCTCGCAAAGTTGAGGAGCAAAAGCAGTTACTGCGTGATGATGCTGCTAATGAGTTTAAATTAAAAGAAGCAGAGTATCGTAAAAAAATTGATGATGCTTCCAAAGCTAATAACGAACTTAAACGCAAGCTAGAGCAGGGATCACAACAACTACAAGGTGAAGTTTTAGAACTTGAGCTAGAGACTACACTAGCACAGTTATATCCGCTTGATTTTATTGAACCTGTAAAAAAAGGTGCTAAAGGTGCTGATGTTATTCAAACAGTTTGCATGCGCTCAGGAACTGTATGTGGAAAAATAGTGTGGGAAACAAAGCGAGCTGAAAACTGGTCAAACACTTGGGTTAGCAAACTTAAAACAGATGTACAAAATGCTGCCGGTGATATTGGAGTACTAGTGACAACAGTATTTCCTGCTAATAATAATGAACCCATGATAATGATTGATGGGGTTTGGTTAGTTAAACCTGCTTTAGCAAAAGGGCTTAGTGAGGCGCTTAGAATCGTACTTTTAGAATCACAGCGCCAAAAAACGGTTAGTGCGGGTAAAAATGAACAAATGGAAGCTATTTATGATTACATATGCAGTCCTCAATTTGTTCAACGAATAAAGGCTGTTGTTGATCACCAAGAACAAATGAAAAGTGAACTTGAGAAAGAACGAAATGCGATGCAAAGAATATGGAAAAAGCGTGAAGGGCAAATAACAGGTATTACATCGCAAATGATGTCGATTTGTGGTGAGCTGCAGGGCCTCTCGCATGGTGGTATGCCAATGTTGGGTGAGATAGGCGCACTTGAATAATAGCCCCAAGTTAGTTAAGAGCATACTGCTCTTAACTAACAGAAAAGATTTATTAGTCGCATAACTATTTGATCTTAATTAAATGAATGGTAGATTAACGATTGTAGTATTGGTTACCCCAAGGTTGGGAAGTAGTGAAAAGGATTTGCAGTGACGATACCTCAGCGTTACCCCTCTATTTATAGCTCTGCTCGGATAATAAAAATATCAAACGAGCCAATCATCCTATTACCCCTAGCTCTATATACAGCTAATACATCAATTGATGAGGGAGTCCCCTGTGCAAAATAAATCTTTAACTCCATCTCAATGGCTTTCTCAGTTTCTTTCTTCTCGTAATTTAGACTCAGTTACTGGCGGGCCCTTGTTTACGCTCCACGTATCTGAAAATGAATATTTTAATTTAAAGTCATTTTTAAAATACCGAAAACCATCAACAGTAACCTTTAAAGATAGAGACTGGTGTGCTTGTTTTTGTTTGTTTGGTGCAGAATGGTATCGCCGGGAGTATAAATCTGGTTGGGCTTGGTTGGGTATTTTTGAGCAACTTGGTTATGAACTAGATGCTAATCATAGGTCAACTGTCGTTATAAAAGGGCTAACTTTTTGGAAGCGCCCAATAAATAAACATAGCAGCGATAGAAATGATTATTTAGGCTCAGTATATTCTGAAGGTGGGTTACCTTTTGGGTTGCTAGCTGAGCAGGGTAGTCGCTTCCAAAGCTTATTTAAGCGTTTACTTAGTGACTATGACAAGGCTAAAACCTTTGGGCAATCCCCCATTCCATTAATTGAACAACAATTGATGAGAATGCCAGATGCTTTTAAAGAACTCAGTACCATTGAACTCTTGCATGACATGGTAAGTAATTTATATGGGTTAATAGATACTTACGAACTTGAGAAACAGTCAAACCCAACTCAATTTTTAGACTCAACTTTACCCCAATGGCGGGTAAGTTTTCCTATACCATTTGACAATAAAACGGGAGATGACTTTCTATCAGGTTTACTTAACTCAGCGGCTGAGCAACGAAAAGAGTATAGGAAAAAAACTGAACGCTTAAAATTGATACAGTGGTTAGTGCCTGGAGACGAATTAACATTTGCGGCCTCAGTCACTGTAAGCAACAAATTTACGGTTGCCCTTAACAAGCAAGATTTAGCTGCACCGATGGTTGAAGTTTTAATTTATGAAGGGCATAACCAAATAGCTGATTTAGGTATGGCTCGCGCCGAGCCTGTTAATGACCATGTTGTTTTACGTATGCGTAAACTATCCGCTCAATTTAGGCGTAGCTTAAATGACGCAGAGTTAAAGTTAGTCATTATGCAAGCGGGGAGTGTTCGTTATATTGAGGAAATTCCATCGTCTGCAATTCAACACGAAGAAATGCCCATTATATTAACTACGGATAGCGATAAACAACTTGTTTATAGCATGGGTAGTAAAAGTAAAAAGGCAAATTCACTTACTACGGTCACTTCAAAAAAGGCACAAATAGACCTTGGACATGCCACATTGCTTGAGGATTCTGAAAAATTAGATTATCGATTATTGAATTTTAGTGGTGAGCTAACAGTAAAGTATGCTTTTGATGAACATAGTGATATTTATGAAATATCAACAAAAGAAGATAGCTTCCACAAAGAGTTATTAAATATTGCTGGTGAAGAGATTCAATTTACAACAGAAAAAGGTTATCCAGTATATAAAGGCTTACCAAAAATAAGCTGTGACTTACCACAATCGCAAATATACTTGGGTGAACACGAGTTAGGAAAAGTTAGTTATAGCGCTGGTTTCTATGGTCGCCAAATTTTAAGGGTAAAGCATGGTAACAAAACACTTTATAGGCGCAAACTAGCTATTCTGCCCACTGACTTTGATTTGAATTTACAAGCTGGTAAAAACTCGAATGAAGGTAGTGTTTTTATCACTAGTGAACACAAGTTTATTTATAAAGTAACCGGTGATTTAAGTGCTAAGTCAGTAGAGATTAACGATGGTAAGCGTGTTAACTTATTGGCCAATAAAACCCCACCACCATATTTTAATATTGCTGTACAAGCAAATTTACTAGCCGAACCTATAGATTTAAAAATACCATTCCCAAGTAGAGGGGCATTATTATTTGATGGCAATGGTAAAGAGTTACCTCTCCATTTTTCGGTTGATAATTTGTTAGGTGCGAGAATCAACTTATATAAAGAGCCGCACAACGTAAGCACAACATTTGAAATTGAGTTAAAAGCACCAACAAGTGCACATGGTAAGGCAAGCTATGTATTTAATTATCAGGTTGATAAGTTTGTTGAAGAAGTAAACCTTTTTGAATTGCGAGAGAAAATCAAAGAGTTACTAGCTACGGCTCAATCTTCAGAGCTTGATGAAGTGGTAAGAATGCTGATTAGCGCGCCTGGGATGAAGACTAAACAATATACTATCGGTTGGTTTGCATTAACGGGCAGACGAGAACAAAACATACTAACGTTCGATGCAAATTCTGATATTGCTTTTTCAAGCTTAAAAGTTGAATTAATTAATTTAGCCAATCCAGAAGAAAAACCACTTCCTTTAGTACAAAGAACATCTGGTGGTGCCCATATTGGCTCCTTTGAGTTACCTTTTTTAATTGATACTCCAAAACTTGCGGTACCTGCACAAAAATCAAGCGTGCAATTTAGGCCTGTATTTATTCCACCAACTAAACAAGCAAGTTCATCTGATAAGATAAGATCTTTAGGTAAAGCAGCTGAAATGTTTCACCCAGTGTTTAATAAGTTTGCGTTTGACGAGGTTTTAAACTTAATGTCAATGGACATTGAGCACTCAGGGTGGCGTTATTTTGATAGTTTGCTTGAAAATAACACACACTTACCAATGCTTACATTTGAAGCATTTAAAGCTCTAGCGAGAAATCCTAAGTGTCTTGCTATTTTACCTTTTGCAACAAAATTAAATGTTGCTCATGTTTTACAAGTTTTACAGACAGAATTTAACGTAGTGTGGGAGTTACTTCCTTTAAGCATGTGGCAAGCAGGTAAAAAATTATACAAATTAAACTTGGAAAAACTGGGATTACCAAAACTCCTAGTTACTAAATATATCGAAGAAAAATTAGAAGCTATCTGCAATTATTTGTCATTACCTGACTTATTCACATTAAGTGCTCACAATAAATTGATGTACCCAGCACTGGTTGGTATTTGGCGTGATGAGCTGTTGAGAGATAATTCAGGCGAAACAGTGCGCTGGCCACAACACTTTAATAATCAGTTAAGTAACTGGGTTAACACTAATTATTCAGAGCTTGCTCTCTTTGATGTACCTAATGGTTTTCAACATTCAGTTATGTATTTTCCTATTGCAGCTGCCGCAGTTGCTTCAACGAATATAGAGTGGGAAGAAGTCCTTAGGTGTAAAGAAGTTAATTATTTTTTACTACGCCAATTAATAGAGTTTGACAGAAGTTGGTTTGATGCCGTTTATCAATGTGCATTGTGCTTTTTTATTTCGGAACAATAAATATGAATGATTTTTTCTCAACACTAAAAAAACAAGCAAATGCTAAAGCTAAAGAAGCTACGTTGAGTGTATTAGGCATTAATAACCCAAGTTTGAGGAATCACTTAAATAATAAAATGCAAACGGATGAGCCTTTTGTTCACGGCCCTGTTTTTGAGCAAATGTTCAGTTGGGAACGAAATACTAAATTTCAGATGCAGGATTTAGTAAATGAAGATTTGTTATCTCAGGTTGTTGTCGACGCTCTGGACTCTGATATAAACAAACGATATGCATTCAAGAAGAGCTGGAGCCCATTTGCTCATCAATATAAAGCTTGGAATGACCTGTTAGCTAAAAACGTACAGTCGCGAATTATTACCAGTGGTACGGGCTCCGGTAAAACTGAGTGTTTTATGGTGCCGGTGCTAGAGGACTTATATCGTGAATTGGCACACACTAAACAGCAATTAGAGGGGGTTAGAGCGATTTTTTTGTATCCTTTAAATGCATTGATCAACTCACAACAAGAGCGCTTAAATGCATGGACTCAGCATTTTAACGGAGATATACGCTTCTGTTTGTTTAATGGCAAAACACCTGAACATTTGAATAGCAAACAAAAACAAAGGCAAAAAGAAACGCCGCAAGAGGTAATGTGTCGAAACGGTTTACGAGAGAGCCCAGCTCCCATTCTAGTAACAAATGGCACGATGCTTGAGTATATGCTGGTAAGGCAAACAGATGCTCCTATTATTAATAAATCTAAGGGCAAACTTCGCTGGATAGTGCTTGACGAAGCACACACCTATGTTGGTTCACAAGCCGCCGAGTTAGCTTTGCAACTACGACGTGTAATGCAATCTTTTGAGGTAAAACCAGAAAACATTCGATTTGTAGCTACATCTGCAACCATAGCTGGTGCTGAAGCGGAAGAAAAGTTAAAAACGTATCTCGCCAGTTTAGCTAATATTTCGGTTGATCAAGTTGATGTTATTGGTGGGCAGCGTGTTGTACCGCCATTAGAAAAAAGAGCCAAGCGTGTATTAACCTTAGATCATATAATGCAAATAGAGCCTGACGGGCAACCGTCAGAGAATAAAAAGGGTAAACAGAACCCTGATGTATCAAAGCTACGCTATGAGGCACTCGAGAGTAGTGAAATTGCTGTAGCCTTGCGTTCGATGTTAACTGAGCCTAAATCTGCACCAAAAACAATTAAAGAAATTCAGCAAAGGTTGAGTAATTTCAAATTAAGCGAAGATGAAATTTATCATTGGATTGATGTTTGCACTGCAACCAAACCTAATGAAAATGATGAAGCCTTTTTAAAACTAAGAGCTCATTATTTTCAGAGAACTTTAAATGGTTTATGGGCGTGCATAGATAAAAATTGTAGCTACAAACAAAATTCTGAGCTTAAAGAAAATTGGCCGTTTGGCAATGTTTACTCTAATCATAGAATGCGTTGTGAATGCACAGCACCCGTGCTTGAGTTGTCGTTTTGTGAAGACTGTAATGAGCCGCATTTACTCGGGGCTTATGATAGCCATTCTCATATTCAACAGTGGATAAATAGCCATAATGATGAATTTTCATTAGCTGAAGGTGATAGGGAAGACGAATCGCAAGATGGTGAAAACGAAGCTAGGAGTTCAATCTATAAAACGTCACCTGCAGTTGTATTTAGCGCTAAAGAAAATGAAGAGCATGGTTACTGTGAAAAAATTAATTTCGACCAATCTGGCCTAATGGGGGATGGCGAAATTACTTTATTTGAAAGAAATCAAGATACCCAAGAGTGTGTAAGTTGTGGTTATACAGGTAGAGGTAAAAGCGCAAAAGCCTTTAGGCGTGCACTGCTTGGGTCACCATTTTATACAACAAATGTTGTTCCAACAATTTTAGAGTATTGCCCAGATTTTGAACCAGATAAAGATAGCGACACTACACAATTTGGTCCAAATGAATTGCCTGCACGTGGCCGTAGACTAATTACTTTTACCGATAGCCGCCAAGGTACAGCTAAGATATCAGTGAGTATGCAGCAAGAAGCAGAGAGGTCGTATTTTAGAGGTGCGTTAGTTAGAGAACTCAAAAAACACCTTGAAGAAAAAATGGATATAGATTCTAGTCTTTTAGCTAAAGTCAAAGAGTATCAATCCATGTCAATTGACACGCTAAAAGTAATACTGCCTTCGATTAAGCAAGTTAAACCTGATGATGCTATAGCTCTTGAGCAGTATATAACTGCAATTCAGTCTCAAACACAGCCAAGTTTGACACCAATTGCTGTAGCTTGGAAGGAAATGATTGAGGTTTTAAAAGGGGATGCAAATATTGCGCATTCCATGACCTACGAAAATCATTATCTTGCACGTGAAATTTTTTCTTTAAATGATGCAACTAAGCTTTCAGAGATGATTTTAACTCGTGAAGTTGCACGCCGCCCTAAAAATAGAAATAACGTCGAGACTCAAGGTTTAGTCAAGTTAATTTATCCTGGTATTGAAACTATCACGCAAGTTCCAGAGCACTGGGTTGAGAATAATTTTAACCTACAAGATTGGAAAAACTACTTAAAGGTTTGTATGGACTTTTATGTACGGGAAAATACATTTGTGGGCATTCCAGACGAAATATCACGATGGGTAGGCATGCACTTTTACCCCAAGTTTTTAATTAGCCCAGATTCCAAAGATGATAATGAAGACAGAGTTAAGTCTTGGCCGTTATTTAATGCAAAGAGTTCTCGGCAGCAGCGTATAGTGAACTTGCTTATAAAAGCCGCTAAGTTCAAAAACGTTGGTAAAAGAGAAGAGGACCAACTAAATATCTGGTTAAAGTCGGCCTGGCATGACTTAGTCAAAACTCGCACCCTTAATGAATATGCAGGTAAACAATACCAATTAAACTTAAATACGGTTGAATTTAGTTTATTGAAAAATGCATATATTTGCCCTGTTACGAATAAAATCATCGATACTGTGTTTGCTGATTTATCGCCCTACATGCCGGCCAATAAAAGTTCTGACGATTATATTTGTAAACCCGTGGTATTGCCTTCAATTTGGGAGTTTGATACTAGCTCAGATAACTCTAGATATATTGCTGAAATTCGTAAAAACATTGCTAACGATGAAAAAGTTAACTTTTTACGAGAGCAGAACCTTTGGACAGATATTAACGATAGTGCGGTAGAAGGAGGCTTTTACTATACAACGGCAGAGCACTCTGCGCAGCAATCATCTGACAATCTAGAGCGTTACGAAGAACGTTTTAAAAACGGGCATAAAAATGTTTTAAACTGTTCCACCACAATGGAGATGGGGGTTGATATTGGCGGCATTAGTGCAGTTGTTATGAATAACGTGCCACCGCACCCAGCAAATTATTTGCAAAGAGCAGGTCGTGCTGGGCGGTCGAGTGAATCACGGGCAATTGGTTTTACTATATGTAAAAGCAATCCTCATGACCAATCTGTATTTAATAATCCTAAGTGGCCGTTTACAACAGAGATAGCCGCTCCTACAGTGACATTTAGTTCTAAAAAAATTGTACAGCGTCATGTAAATTCATTTTTATTAGGTACATTCTTGCGAGAAGAAATTGGCACAACTAATAAAGAAAAATTATTTTTAAATCTGCAATGGTTTTATTTCAAAGGCGAGGCTGAAAAGCCTGTATATAAAAAGTTTGTAGATTGGATTAATGGCTTGAGGACGACGTTACTGGATGAAATTAAATTACTGGTTCAAGGGACTGTACTTACGAGTGCTTCGGTGAAATCGTTATGTAACGATACTATTACCAAAATAGAAGATTTAGCCGCTCGGTGGGTTGGTGAGTATACCTATATTGAAAATGAATTAACTAACACTGATCCTGAAGGACCTTATGGATACAGATTAAAAAATGATAAAAACAGATTGATAAAGGAATACTTATTAAGGGATTTAGCAACTCGTGGCTTTTTACCTGGTTATGGGTTCCCGACTGATGTTGTAAATATCAAAGTTGACTCATGGATAGATTGGAAGCGAAAAGAAGAAGATAAACCCAACAATCGTCAAGAAAAAGGTATGGAACGAGAAGATAATGTTTCGGTTAGTCGTGGCATGCCCAGCCGCAACTTAGCGGTTGCTATTCGTGAGTTTGCGCCTGGAACTGAATTAGTCTTGGATGGCCGAGTTCATAGGTCAGCAGGTATTTCACTTAATTGGCAAAATATTCATGTGGAAGGCGGAACAGACTCTCAAAAGTTTGATGTAGCATGGCGCTGCGATAGTTGCGGGCAAACAGGTTACGAAGCAGATTTAAGCAAACAGAATAATATTTTGTGCTCTAACGTCAAATGTGGTGAACCAATAAAACCAGAAAATCAGCGAAAAGTCATTCAGCCCACAGGGTTTGTGGTGGACTTTTATCGAGAGCCCACAAATAACGTTGCGAATACACATTATGTCCCTGTAAAAGCCCCCTGGGTAATGGGTAAAGGAACACACATTCCATTACCTAATCCCGAAATAGGCTTTATGGTAAGTGATTCATCAGGGAATGTATTTCACCATAGCTCAGGCTTACATGGGAAAGGGTATGGTGTGTGTTTAAGCTGTGGTAAAGCCGAATCGATGACGTCAACGTCTGAATTGCCTAAAACCCTTTCACTTGAAAAAGAACATAGGCCACCAATGCCGACTAAATTTCAGCGTGATGAGAAAGGAAAACCTGAATGTACCGCCACGGGAAAAATTTTACAGGAAATTCATCTAGGTTATAACACCACGACAGATGTATTTGAGTTAGTTTTGCGTAATCCAATGACTAATGAATATCTCGATGATACGTCTATTGCAATCACGCTTGCAGTTGCGTTACGCAAAGCACTTGTCAATGAGCTGGGTATTGCCGTTAATGAGGTCGGATATGGTAGTCGACCTACCCTAATTGATAAAAGTGCTAAAGGCTATGCAATTCAATTATTCGATATGGTAAGCGGAGGTGCAGGCTTTTCAATATCTGCAAAAGATAGCATTGAAACTCTACTTCGAAAAGCTAGAAATATTTTAGATTGTGATGAAGGTTGTGAGCGTTTTTGTCATAAGTGCCTTTTAGAATCAGATTCTCGACATGACATAGACTTATTAAACCGAAAAGCTGGATTAGAGTGGTTAGGCAATATTCAAAAATACATTGCCTTACCTGACGAGTACCATCAAATGTTAGGTCATGGTGTTCCAGTTAAATATGTTGCCGGTACATTAAAAGAAAAACTTAGTGAATTAGTTAGGGGCAAACCTAGCGTTATTAAATTTATTTTCACAGAAAATGTAGATGAATGGGATACCTCTGTAGGTCAATATAAGTCTCTTTTCCATAGTTATTTAGCTGATCAAATTAAAGTTCAAGTTATAGTGCCTGATGCACATTTCAACAAAGAGGTTTCTGCTTTTTTATCTGAATTAGAAGGTATTGGTGTTGAAATCTTTTCGACAAAAAATAATTACCCAATAGCATTTCAGGCTATCAGTGATCAGCAATGTATTACGATTGCTAACTTAGATAAATTAGCTCAACTACCTGGAGACAGTTGGTTAGTTAGTAATGACATAACAATACAAACAGAAAAGTATCCAGAGGTTACCGGTCAGCAAGTTACATTTAATGCTGAAAAGGAAGCTGGTGTTGCTGAGATTTCAGTACTTGATGAATTAAACGGTCCACTTATCGGGTTTGGTAAAAGATTATTAACTCATTTAATGGCTGCCAATTCAGACTTGGAAAAGCTATTAACAACAAAGACTTTACAGTCAATGACCTATACTGATCGCTATATTCAAAGTCCAACAAGTATGATGATGTTGTCTGAATTGTTGTCTGCAATACCAGGTAGTAACCATGTTGACATCGATATTATTACTTGTTTCACGGATAAGAAAGCACCTCCTGGTTATGCTATTCAACATGATTGGGTTTATGAAGATGACTATAAAGGTATTTTCACCGCGTGGTTACAATACAATTGCTCTGAAAAAGCGAAGCTGAACCTTGTAAACAAGCATGAAGTTCCTCATCGAAGAAGCTTAACATTACAGTTTGATGGGGGACATAAATCAACAATCACCTTTGATCAAGGCGTTGGTTATTGGCGAGTAGTAGCTGAACGAGGCTTACATAAGTTAGATTTTAACCAAGACCCCCAACAACAGTTAGTCAAGCTGGCTGAGGTTTTAGGGAAAGCTCGTATTGTGAACAGCGCTAATTGGGAAACGTGGTTAACAGTTAGCCCAGTAAAATAAATACCGAATTACTTTGACAGTTATTTTGGTTTAAGAAGGAGCCCTCTTTTAAAAAGGGGGTTGATCTATGAAGTTCGAACAAATTATTGAGCGTATTATTTCTATTAATCACGCATGGAAACTGGCTCGGGATGACTTTGGTAAAAATAGCCCGATTACTATATCGCTCAGAGAGCAAAAATCATCTTGGCAAGCTAACTTACTCAGGTTTTATCCTGAGGCTAGCTATTTAGCTCTTGCAACAGATTCTGGTGCACACGATGAAGACCTGTACAGTGTCAGGCTTAATAAGCCAGTTAAAACAAGTATTGGCCTTAAAAATGATGCAGAGCATATCCCTAAAAGATTGGCTGAATCATTATTTACAAACCAAGAGTTAAACAAATATTTTAATAAGGATGTATAAAATATGAGCTTTTTGTCGCTCTTTATTCAAGACCCTCTAACAGCTATTTTTAGTGCATGCATAGTTTTTCTTTTTCTTTATGTAGCTGTATCCGAAGTGCTTAAAAGTAATAACTATATTAATAACCAAAATAGTAAGCTTGAAGAGTTAAGAGGATTAGTAAACTCAAAAAGCTTTGATAATGGGTCATGGTTAAAGAACTGCTTTGTACATGACAACGGGAAATTGTTAGAACGCAATAATTTATTGGTTACAAATGTACCACTAAACCATATTGCAGGTGACTTATATGACTCGTCTAATAAAACAATACCAGCACTCTTAACAAGCATAGGTGTTGCAGGTACATTTTTAGGTATTACCTTAGGGCTTTCAGAATTTGATTTAGGAAATGTAGGTAATGACTCTACAGCCTTACTTCATTCTGCAGCTGTTTTACTTACAGGTATGAAAACTGCTTTTGCGACTTCGTTAGCTGGCCTTGTTACATCAGCTTTCATGATCGTAATACTTAAATGGCGTATTTCAAGTACTAATATAGCTCGTAAAAATGTAGCTCACTTCCTTTCTAAAAATTGCTTAGAAGCTACTCCTTTAGATGTTTTACATGAGATCGCCAGCAATACCAATACTGGTGAGCAAGTCGATTTAAGTAGTGCTTTTAATAAGTTAAATGAAAATATGTCCAAGCAATTAACGCAGTTTGAACAATTAGCTGAGTCGTTTAATGGAAATATTATTTCTGAAAAAATATCTTCTGCAGTTAATAACTCATTGGTCGAGAATATAGTTCCGGTATTTAACGATTTAACTACAGAGTTAAAAGCTTTGAAAACTGACAATGAATTAAATCATAAGCAGTTAGTCGAGTCTTTGGTAAATGAAATGGAAACGAAGCTTATTAAGCCAGTTACAGAGCAACTTAGTGATACGGCTAATACTGTTAAACATAGCAATGAAATTAATCAGCAGCTAAATACAAATGTTGAAAAAACCTTAGCAGAAGTAGCTAATACTGTTTCCACAATTGATACTTTTAACCAAAATACAATGGAAAAGCTTCAACAATTTGCACTGTCTCTAAAAGATGTTTTGTCATCATTTAAATCTGAAACTCAGGTTGCCATGACAGAAATAACGACTCAAGTTGATTCTATATTATCTCTTGCACTCAAAGGAATGCAAGAGCAAAGGATTGCATTTGATAGTAGTACTGAAAAAGCAGGTAATGCTTTTGAAAAAATGGGTGAAAATTTAGAAGCATCATTAGACTCTAGAGCAGAAAAAGAAGCTAAACTATATTTAGAAGTTGAAAATAGATTAGGGGCATTATTAGATAAAACAAACGCTTCGTTTGAAGAACAAACAAAGGTGATTAGTCAAACAGTTGAAAGTGCTAGCCTACTAATGAATAACGCTAGAGAGCAATTACAAATCGGTTTAGGTGATATAGATACAAAAGTTCTCAATATGTCTAGGGCAGTTCAAAGTGAGCTTGAGACATTTAGAGCTCAGTATCAAGAAAACTTGAACGATTTCTTTAATCAACAAAATAACTTGTTAGAGGATACACTTGGTAAGCAACGTAACAACCTAATAGAGGTGGTAGATAGGTTTAAAGGTGTGTTTGAGCAAGAGTATCAAACCCGTCACAATTTACTACAAGAGCTTACTGCACAATACCAACACCTACAAAGTAGCGTTGTAACGATTGAAAGGCTGGTTAAGGCTATTGGACTGACCGAATCATCAACATTCTCTCAGCTTGAAGATATAGCTAGAAACACGGGTATTCAAGTGGGTGAGCTTAAAAAGCAATATACAGAAGCAAGTGCTGTGTTTAAAGAAATAACTGAAGGTTTGCCAAAAGCTATGCATCAATATTATGAGCAAGCTAACCAAAGTACAGAGCTTTACTTTAAAGGTTTTGATGAAGCGGCTAGTAAAATACACAACAGATTAGCTCAGGCTGCAGACTTTTTAATTGAGGCTAAAGCACTAGAGAAGTCAGTTGTAGAGAGTGAGGCTTAATATGCTTTCTAGTATGCGTACCCAACAAGTTGATGAAGTTGATGACAGTGGCGCATGGTTATCTATAGGTGATTTAATGTCTGCTTTGTTGATGATATTTGCACTATTATTAATAAGTGCGCTTGTGCAAATTTCAGAGTCTCAAGAAAGTAGCAAGAATAAAAGAATCCTAATTATTCAGGGGATTAATAAAGCACTTAGTGAAGCAAATATCGAGGTAGAAGCAGACCCTGTAACTGGTGATATTTCAATTTTAGACTCCGTACTTTTTGAGCAAGGCGACTATACGTTAAAAGGTAGTGGTAAAAGGTTTTTAGATAAATTTATTCCTATATACAGTAATGTTGTTTTTCAAAGTGAAGATATAGCTGATGAAGTTTCTCGAATTATTGTGGAGGGCCATTCAAGCCGTGAAGGTGGATTTAGCTATAATATGGAGCTGAGTGTCAAGAGAGCTAATAGTGTTTCATATTATATTTATAATATGGATTTTGATAAGAAGCAGGAGTTTTTTGACAAAACATTACTAGCAGGTAGAGGGCCGCTTGATGCAGATAAACACTCTGATAATGCTGCTGATAGAAAAGTAATGTTTAGGTTCCAGTTTAAAGGTCAGGAGTTATTAGGGTCATTTGAGCAGAGTGGTCTAAAAAATGTTGAGTAGCGGTATTAAATTTAGGGCACCTATCATACCTAATGAAAATAGCTTGAATAATGTATCTGCTAGTTCAAATCTTGAAAACAGTGGTGTATCAAATATAGAGCCTAACTTTCCCCCTCTAACATATACTCAAATAATAAACGTTATCAAAAATGATATGGCAGATGCTATTACGTTAAGTGAATGGTTAATGCTTTTTTGTAATGATATTTATATTGATGATGAACTGGAAAAGCAAGAAATAAGCATACTGCTTTGGAAGTGTATAAATAACTATGATGTAGTAGCAAATATGGCTTTCTTTTTAGCCAGTCAGTTCATTGAAAAAGAACGTAAATCTTACCCTGTGTTGTTACTTGATACTTTATCGATCGTGAAGCCATTTCTACATGAAAGACATCACCGGAGAGTTGAGTGGCTTTCAAATATTTATAAAGCAGATTACATTTCCTGCAATAAGCTAGCGTTGGCTAATAATAGTCCAACGTTGAATTTTATTAATAAACTTAAACTTGCAAAACCGAACGCAACAAGGAAAGGTTTAATTAATAATCTTATTAATAGTTTACCTAAAACACTCGATAATATTAGTTCTGAATGGTTAATTTCTTCATTTTCGCCATTGACTCGATTTGAACTGTTATCTGTAACCAATGAGCTGGTCCAAAGCGACATTCATTTTTCTAATATATTAGATACATGGTTAAAAGAAAATTGCCTACCAAGTGAGGAGCAAAGCCTCTGGTATGAATTAGAACCAGCATCGCGAAAGGTGTTAGAGGAAAAGTATGAAATAAGTAATTATTTCTTGTTTGAATTGCTGGTTAAGTTACTTAGCAAGGATATCAATAGCTCAGCTCTTAATATTGATGAAACCCAAGGTAATCAATTAAGAGCTCGCTCTGTATTTTGGAAAAATTACAGTCAAAAATTTAATCAAATAAAAATACTTTTACCTAAGCATACATATCAAGTAATTAGTGAAGGTTTGGTTGTAAATTCTCGAAATTTGATAATACTACCTGAAGAGCGAAATGAAAATTCTGAAGCATGTATTTTTGAAATTGGTGAGCATATTATTGTAGAAATTTTGCGAGGACAAGCGAGTGAAATTAGAGTTTTTGAGCGTTCTCAACGAAATATTATAAGGTTATTAGAAAATAAAAACTTATCTTTGAAAGATATTCGAAACATGACTTATGGATATGTACATGATCATGAGTACTTATGGCAGTACGCATTTGAAAAGCTGCTCAGGACCAAACTGAATATTACTCCTAATTCAGATATTACTCACTTCTTTGGGTTACCAAAGAGTATAGGTAAATACGATCATCAATACGGTATGGCAAAGCCAACTGAAGAAAGCTTGATGAAGCGGCAAAGTCGTATAATTGAGTGGAATGAAAGGTTTTGGAATGAAGAAGAAAAAACTGAAAAATACTCAAAGGTTTCACCTTTAGTTAAAAAAAGCTATCGTGATTTAGCTATAGCTAAAAATGCTTTATTGGACGGTAATAAGCATGTATACGAGACTTATTTACATAAATCCGCTAATAAAGGAAACCCAGAAGCAATGTATCTCTTAGGAATGAATATTATTAATAACCCTAACAGCTCTCCTACTTTAAAGCGTGATGGAGAAGGTTGGGTGATTAAGTCTGCTGATTGTGGTTATGAGCTTGCTATTAATTTAGCTATTAAATATGGTCTTACTTCATCTAAGGAAAGAGAACATAAAGCGCGCGAGGTACCTGGTAAGAACTTAGTTAAAGCCATAAACTCAAGCAGGAAAAAGAAATTTTGAATAAATATTGCTGGCAGTAGAGAAGTTATCTTCAACAGTTTTCTAGAATTAAATGTGTCATCATTGTTAGTGTACTTCATATTGCAGCAAACTTTTTAGTTATTAAAAAAATTAATTAAGAACTTTATATTTTAAATCAAGAGTTGTATGAAATGTAAATTATGAAGACTGCCCGACATAATTCAATTTTAGACTTTATACCTTCTTGCCCCAAAAGTATTTCAGTGAAGAGCCTTCAAGTTCTTTTGTCACAAAATGGCGTTAGCCTCTCTACTCGCATGCTACAACGCGACCTGCAATCTTTATACGAGCAAGGCTGTTTTGGCCTTGAAAAAGACACGCGAACAAAGCCTTATGGTTGGTCTATAAGTAAGGAATGGCGTGGAAATTCGACAGTGATGAGCACAGAGCTTGCTCAGCATTATTTATTGCTTGAGCAGTTACTGCCGCAAAATATTCCTGTAGATATTAAACAATCAATTCATGCAAAAGCAGATGTTGCGTTACAGCGTTTAAATGGCCATAAGCCCGAGTGGTTGAATCAAGAACATGGTTCTTCAATAAAGGTAAATCTTGACAGCAAGGTTGTTAAACAAATCGAACATGCAATAAAACATAAGCGCGTTGTTAGTGCTGAGATTTATCGCGTTTTATATGACCAAGCGCACTGGTTGGCCTTTTCTGAACTCAGTTTTTATGGGCTTGAGGAAGACAATGGTATTTTAATGGCGCAGTTTATGGTGGGTGAGCTTCACGATAAATGCTATCAAATGCCAGTATATCGGATTCGTAATGTTAAGGTACTCCAAAAAACACGGCGTGAACCAAATCTTGAGCAGTTAAGCTCATTACGATTGGCAATTAATAAAGGTAAACGCCAAGAGCCAATTAACTTGGTCATCAAAGTGCCTACTCAATCGGCAATTAATCAAGGGTTTATAGAGCTTGGAGAGCTAATCGAAAAGCAGCAATTAGACGCACAAACCTCCTTACTCACTTTTAAAGTAGATGATACTCAACAATTAATTGATGAATTGTTTAAATTAGCTCATTGGTTAGAGGTCATCGAGCCTGTGGTTATTCGTAACAGAGTCATTAAAAAAATAAAGGCTGCCGCTAATATTTATAATCAGTAAGTTTAGGTGCGTCAAATATTGACGCACCTTGTTGCTATGCTCTTTAAAAAATAAGGAGCTGCAATGTTTGAATTAGTTGAAAAGTTAGATGGCTTGTCTATTGGCGTGTTTGGTATTGGCGGCTGTGGCTGTAACACAGTTAATACCATTTTTAATGAGGTTCAAAATCCACAAACGAAGTTTTATAACGTTAATACCGATAAGGTTGTATTAGAACACTCTCAAAGTGATGACTTTGTGTTGATAGGTGCAGAGCTTACAAACGGCTATGGTGCTGGTGCAGACCCAGCAATAGGGCTACTCGCCGCACAAGAAAGTGAAGAGCAATTATTAACGCTTATTAAAAGCTGCGATATTCTTTTATGCGCAACTGGCTTAGGCGGAGGCACAGGTACAGGCGCAAGCCCATACATAGCTAAGTTAGCCAAAGATCTAAATAAGCCCGTAATCTGTATTGCCACTTTACCCTTTACCAGTGAGGGGGACTTTAGGCGAAAAGTAGCCGAGCAAGGGCTTGATGAATTAAAGCAATATGCTAATGCTGTAGTTACTTTGCCAAATGATCAACTTATTGAAGTGCTAGGCAATGACATAGGCTTATTTGATGCCTTTAAACACAGCAATCAAATTTTACATTCTTTAATTACGTCTCTTATTGATATGTTGTGTTATCAGGGATTAATTAACGTAGATCTTCGCGACTTTCAAAGAGTAATGGATGCACAAGGCGATGCTGTCTTGGGGGTAGGTAAATGCGCCGATGAAAGCGATTTACAAACAGCTCTTACGCAAGCTCTGAGCAACCCTCTGGTTTGTAGTGTTGATATGAGTACAAGCACAGGTGTTATTGTACAAATTAATTGTGTCGATGAGATTTCATTAGGCAGTTACAACACCATTATGGATACAGTACGCCAACAAGTGAGCCCGAATGCGGTGGTTATTTGCGGTGCTTCCAAAATAACTAGTCTTGCTAATAATTTTGAAATATTAGTGATTGCTACAGGTGCAAAAAGTAAGCTTATTAAATCTAATTCATGGGAAGAAACGCCACCTCAAGCCGAGCCAGAAAAAGCGCCTAAACGAGTTGTATCTACTAAAAATGATATTTTTGATATTCCAGCATTTATACGTAGCCAATCTCCCGCACCTTCAGGTAAATAGCTTTGTAACTTTTAAGCGCTTATACACTGTGTATCAGCGCTCAGATTTAGATAATATTTAACTTTTACTAAATACTACCAAAGCAATGGTAATGAGGATCTGTAAAGAACTTGATGTTTGTATGCGCCAAAAAAAATTAGCTTTTATCTTTTTAACTATATACTTTTTAAACAATTTTTTGTCTAAATAGACATACGATGTATTGAGCTTTGTATTAAAAATAACTCGGCCTCTGGGAAAGTTGTAGTAGTC
Organism: Pseudoalteromonas sp. MT33b; assembly: GCF_014117385.1. Lineage (NCBI taxonomy): Bacteria > Pseudomonadati > Pseudomonadota > Gammaproteobacteria > Alteromonadales > Pseudoalteromonadaceae > Pseudoalteromonas > Pseudoalteromonas sp. MT33b. The sequence continues at coordinate 429,405 of NZ_CP059832.1, forward strand.
ACTGTTGAATAGTGTTAACCCAAACAATTGGTAAATATTATTCTCCTCCCATTCGACTTGGTGTTGCAGTGGGCTATCGATAAAACCAAGTTGATCTGCCTTTAAGTCGATAGCATTTTGAGCTTTATAGACTAATGTGTTTTCAACGAACCAAAAAATACCAACTTTGCTATTCATATAGGACTCCTAAAATTATATCTCCCGACATTACTCGGTTAAGTCCAATTTAGAACCCTTCCTCATAGCCACATTTCTGCGAAAAATTTGTTTCTTATGTGGAGTTTGCTAACAACGCTGGTAGGGATAAGCCAATTCTAAATGTTATAAAACAGCTCACTAATCTCTTTACGCAATTTATGTTCGGTTGATGGCTCCTGACTAAAGTTAATCATTCAATCTTGAATGATTAGAGCGTGATGCGGGTGTAGAGCTTGATCTAGATCAAAGAATGTTTGCTCATTGCAAACTATATTACGCGGCTGCAATTTTTGTTATGTTTTGAAATTTTCGGTGAAGGTTTTAAAAGCGTAACTTCTTTATCTTCCTGTAAGGTTTGTCATGGCATTACTCATCAATAACAAATGTATTAACTGTGATATGTAATGCATCTACCCAATTAGCGCATAAAAATCATTGGCTTAAATTCTTTGTGTTTTTTCTGTGTTTTCCATCTTCGTGTATTTGCCCTAATTAATTCTAAAGCAGTAACCAAAATTAATGTTTATATGGATAGAAATCAACCTGTTTTAGTAGCAATCATTGAAGTAAAAAGCCAGCAGAGCTGGCTTTAGGTTATAACGAGTCAAAAAACCCGTTAACTGATTTATCAAACAAGTGATAAAAATATAAAAATTGTCCAGTGTTTTGAATATGCGATTGCACATCTCGCTTGAACTGTTTCAATAAGTAGAAATTACAACTGAAAAACACGTTCGTAGCAGGGCGCATCTCTTCAGGCAACGCTTGCATAAAAGAGTCGCTAACGACTATAAACTCTTGCTGAGCTACATAATTTCTTACGTAATATATGTAGCCATCATTTTGTTCATATAAAGCAATATATTCTTCATCATTAGCAACTGCAGGTCGCTTCTGAAATAGTTCCACTACGTTTGAGTTAGTCATATTCATCTCCAAAAAATTTGTCTTCGAAAATAAATACGAGCTACTTATGCAAAATTTACATTGTCTGCTGATTTATTATTTATTGATCGATCGGCTAAGAAGGAAACAAACTTGATGAAAAATAAAAAACTTAACGCTGCAGAGGATTTGGCCGTAAAGGGAGGAGCTGAGAGGATTATCAATTAAACGAACGGTTTCTTTTAGACTCAACCATAAGTAAGAGATTGTATGAATAATATGGCTTGTGATATGTGTAGTAGCTCATATCTGATCTTACAGTTTCGATGAATAGGTTTAGACTTCATCTGACAGGCTGCTATGAGCGAGGAGAAGACGGTCGATAAACTCATTTTTGGACAAAAATGAGTTAGATCTGATGGTCTAATACGTTACTGTCAAATTAAGTCTGAGCTAGTACACCTTATTCGTTTGTTAGGCTTTTGTACTGCTCCATATCCAAATCCACCTTGGAATAAATCGTATAAACGATTTTCAATGCCTTTATAGCTTGAAGTAAGTTGTTTAAAAATATTAAGTAGTTTTCAGTTTTACCTGAGTCAAAAATCACATTGCCACTTTTAACATCATATCTCGCACTAAAGTGTCCTATTTCATTTCTCATTTTTCTGCTAACGGATTGAAATAGAGAACTAACTAGCGGCAACTCACTAAGAAACTGAAGTTTTTTAAAAGAAGTTAGCTTTTTGAATTTACTGACTGACATAGAACCATCAGAAAATAGATTAATGTCACCTCGTTTTGAAAGGTTGGCAATCAGAACGATATAAGTAGATGTTTTGGAGATTAATTCAAATATATCAACATATAGGGATTTTACAGTATCAAAGTCAGCTCTATAAAGTCGACACTTATCAATGTCATTTTTAAAATCATCTGATGCATACTCATATATAAAACCTGCCATATATGATTCAATTTGGCGAAATAAACGCTTGTGCAAGTTAAATAATTTCGATCTATTTTCTAGATATTCATGTTTATGATGAAGGTCCATTAACAATCCAGAATATTTGACTAAGCTTTTATCGATACAGTTATTTAATTCATCATAATACTCAGAATAGACTTTTTGCCTATCATCAATTTCTAGGGATGTAAAAAATATTACCGATAAATACGAGTAAACCTCATAAATTAATTGTGCGTTGTTTGCCTTCAAAATATCTGAGTTAGCCTCAAACTTAGAAGCAGATAAAAGTTCTCTAACTAAGCTAAGATTACCTGACTCAAGTGCATTTAGTACCCTAGAGTGCTCACCATACATATGCTCTTTTATCAAAGAGAAAAAAGTAATTACATCATCATATTTTTTAGCACCACGTATGTCTCTTGAAAAGTAATATAATTTAGGTGATCCACCTTCGAGCAATTCTTTGTGGTGAACATCCGTAAAGATGGGGTAATGCGAAGATAATGTAACTATTCCTGTTGGTAGATTTTGATTATGATATTCATCAAAATCTATTGTTTCACATTCATCCGATTCAATAGATATTCCTTTGCTTGTTTTTTTCGTATCTATAAATATTTCAGTTGAACACGTTGGGCAAGAATAGAGATATGTATCCTTCTTTAATTCAGGGCGGTCAATTCTTAACCACTGCGTTTCTTTGCATGAATTACACCTCACCAAGTTTCTAATTACCATAACTTTCCTTAGGATATAACAGTGTCTTTTTAGCAGAATTTGGCTGTATAGTCGTGGATGCTCAACTTAGCTTATAGTCTGTCATTTGGGAAAGTTGGTCAAGAACAGGCATGAGAAAGTGGTTAGGAATCTCGAGCTAAGTTGTTTTGGGGCAGAAACGAGTTGATCATGAATGACTGCTCATGGCACAAATCGGCTATTCACTGTCAGATTTAATTCAACTCTATAAATCAAATCTGGCAGATCAAGTTAAGACTTATTCAGCATATGCTTATCGAAATGATGCTTGCGGAAATAGGCGAGAGCCTTAAAATTACTTTCCTTAATTGGTTCAATGCAGTTGAGTCAACTTAAGCTTTAAAATGGTAATCAATATTGAACTTCAAATTTAAAAAAAACTGGCTTACACCAATGTTTGTCATAACACTTCTTTTCTCATTGGTATCTTTGGTATCTACATATTACTTTCATGATACGGAATCCATAAAGATAAAAGCCGCACTGTTTGTATCTCCAGTATTTTATTTATGTGCAGTCTACTATTTCTCTTATCTAGCTATTACACCCAATGAAATTGTAATTGAGGGTAATAAAATAAATATTGATGGAAAAACTCATTCATTAGGTGGTAATTCGAAATGTTACGTGTACTTTGATAAGCCTATACGCGCTTCTGAAGTACTACAGGCCGAATTTGAAATTTTACTCGAGAATGAAAAACCAATAACTACATCTTGCTTTTATGATTTTGATTTTGATGAAAGTGACTTTATAACTCGCTACGCAGATAGTGAGGTCGTTTTTGCACATTCAAAGGTATTTGATTAAAGTATTAGAACTCTCGATGTGCTACATGATTTCTTACGTAATATATGTAGCCATCATTAGCTATTGCAGGTCGTTTCTGAAATGGTTCCACAACGTTTGAGTTAGTCATATTCATCTCCAAAAAGTTTGTCTTCGAAAATAAATGCGAGCTACTTATGCAAAATTTGCATTGTCTGCCGCTTCTTATTTTTGATTTTAATAACATGGAGTAAATGAAATGGATAATGACAAATTTAATGCAGCTGTAGCAGCCGATTTTTTAGAGAAAGTTAGCCAGTGCCTCTATCAAGAATATGACGCTATTTATGACTTAAACTTTACGGAAGATAATTTTGATATAGAGAAGCTGTTATTTCACTGCTTTTCGAGTAGCTACAAAATTAGTTTTAGTTATGAACAGTTATCTCTTCTAAGGTCACTATTATTACTGCTTTTCAGCAACACTAACTTATTAATGAGTAATGACGCTGGTGATACTGAAGGCTTTGTTGATGAACGTCAGTTAGAATTTGACTTCGATAACTCGCATTAATTCGCTTGCAGTGAACATGTTTATCTTTAAGTACATATAGGAGATAAACATGGACCAAACAAAACTTCAAATTGTCAGAAAGTACACAAGAGAATCTAAGTCACCTTTTAAAGACGCATCGACGAGCCTTTGGCTTGCAAGTGTCACTAACGAAGACGGGCTTGAGTTAGACTTTTCACAATACATTTACGTTCATCGTGATGATGTTGGAAAAGTCGTCGGGGTCAGTGTTAGCAAGTCTATTGCTCGAGAGCATAGCCTTGAAAGTCAGTATCTTGAAGGGAGCGGTATGTACCGCATACTCATCTTTTACATTGACCAAATCAAAGATTTCTGCGAGCTCTGGGCTGATGAATTTGAACAATTCTTTCTACTGCCGCCTGATTTGTTTTTCGAATTAGCGCAGTGGCATTGGAACACAATCATTGAAAAAGATGGTTAATTGAAGCGACTCGAAAGAGTCGCTTTTATTGAGCAAATTACTGTCAGATAGCGTCATGCCCTTACTTGCAATGACACTATTCGTTGGCATTCACTTTTTTATTATCTAGATATACCCAAATAGCGCCGCCAATCATCATTGATAGGGGGACCAGAAAAGTTAAGTATTCAATCTGAAAGTTCATAGTACTTCTCCAATTCAAAGCGAGTAAAAATAGAGCTCGCTACATTTGCTAGTAATTAACTATAACATATAGCAATCTCAGCATGATTTCACTATACGGCCTAGAGCAATATAAATGTCATTTCTACTATTCATGACATGCTTTCTCAAGTACAAAATAGCGGCGCTATTAAGATAGTAAACCAAAATTCACTTTACTAAACTGGTAATAAACACACTTATTTTGCTTGTTTATTTCTTACTTAATAGTGCGAGACAGACTGAAATAAGCAGGACGCTCAATCATCACTTAGCAAATGTCGTTACCACCGCACCCTGGCGGAGGACCTAGATTTGGCTTCTTTAGGAAGTCAGCTCGCATATATAAGCGGTTTGCGATAAGAGTTAACTGTAGGGAGAGTTAGCTGTGTGAGTTGCACGAATGCGTTGCAACAAACTCAGATGAATGGCAGAGCAATAAAAGAGAAAAGCAGGCACAGTGTGCCTGCTTTTCTCTTTAGATTTCTCATCGACCAAACTTATGTATTTGCACAGTACATAAAACAGGAGAAACTGTGTGAAGACATTACGCTTAAAGTTCGTTCTAGATTTAGTTCGAGTTATCGTGAATGTAATTTATATATTTGTGGTTATTGCAGTTGGGTTTTGGGTCGTGGATTATTTTTCAATCTACAGAGCTGCACCAGGTTACTCATTCTCGGGTATCGATGGATACGCACGACTTATTATCGCATTCATATTTGCAGAAATCTTAGGTTATGTAGAGTCGAGCTTAAGAGAGAAGTACTTGTAATACTCAGCGCCCAATGGGCGCTTTTCTTATGAAGATTGATAAAGCAGCTTATCGTTTAAGGTTACTCCACCAATTTTTAAGTTTATCAAATAAGGATAATTTAGAGTTTTCATTAATAGTTGAGTTGCAGGTATTTTCAATCATTTGTAAGCCTGTATCGTTACACCAAACTACACGGCTTTTTGTAATGAAGTAATGTGATCGGCACTTAAAAGACCAATTACCAATTGAAGGCTTTAAAGAAATACTATTACCGTCAAAAATAAGTTTCCAGTCAGAAGGAGAAAGTGGCGTAACCACTTCCTCACCGCATCCGCAGCAACATTTATGGACGGCTGTACCGTACTCCAATGAAATATACACTGTGGTGGATTGTATATTTTCCGGCACATAATCAACAAATTTATGCTGCATCTTCATCTTCTTCATCTCCTAAAAGCATATTCGCATTAATCGTGTAGGTTGAATTATGCTCTCCATTATGATCATGATAGAAGCCTAGTAATTTCTTCCACCTTATCACAGCAAAGGCTGCGTTAAGCCCATTTAGCTCTGCAATTTGGATATTGCTGGAGTAATCATCTTCGTTTGCATCACTGAGTGACACAATACTTGAAAGATGCTCGTGTCTGTCAGTAGTGCAGAGAGTCGTTCTAACTATCCCTGTTAGTTTTTCGTCAACTAACTGAATTCCTAAACCAACATCAATAAAGGGAATCGATTTAGATTTAAGGAACTTAAAAATTTCTTTTTTGGCTGAACCACTATCAATACAAATAAACACAAAATCCAACTCTTCTATAAGGTGCAGGTTTTGCTCTGTAAGATAATCTGGGTGAGCAAAAATGCCATTACGCATTGAATCATAGCGTTGTTTGTGATGCTCTACTTTAAACCTGAGCAGATTCAATTCATCTAAAGATGTAGAGCCAGGTGAACGAAATGCATTGTGCTGGCAGTATTCATCTCCATCAATAAGGTGAATTTCACTCACTGGAGTTTTAGATACGAAATCTAAAATGTAAGACCCTGTGCCACCCAACCCAACAATTCCGATACGCTGACTTTCAAGCTTTGCAGATACAGCTGTTATACCTGCTCTGCAAGAGTTGGTGTCAATGTACTTGAAAATGTCATCATCACAGTAAGACTCAATGGGTTTATAGGTTTGTGCAGACACTGCTGGCGATATTGCCTGTGCTGGGTTCTGTAATATAGATACATATTGTGTAAACTTGTGATAGTAATCGCTATACCCGCCATTTGGTTTATTTGAGAATGAACGATTTGCGACTAAATTGCCCGTTAATGGCGTATTGTTCTTTATATGGATGATCTGTTGAATCTCGGATCCGTCAGCATTGCATGGCTGTTCTCCAATAAAGTGTATAACGTGAGTTGATGGTCTTTTGGTAACATTGCCATTTAAGGTTAAGTCCGACACAAGAGTGCCGAACTTAACTTCTTTTTGACTATTCACGTATGGCACATTACTTAATAGGACATGACCATTTTGAATTGTTAACTCGTAACCTTCATTTTGAAGGCGTTTTAAGTCGGAACTAAGATTTATCAGTTGCTGTGACATTGAAGATCACCCCGCTCTTAATTCTGACATCATCACCCATGACCATAGAACCTTCTCTTTTATCGACTCCCTTTTTAAAGGTCATGGTATAAATTCTGCTGCTATTATCAACAAAATCTCCAAAGGCTAGTTTTACAACGTCAACAAATGACAGGAATTTTTCGGTAACAGTTTTTGGTCGACCATTTACGATGACCACAAACTCTTTATTTTGTCCATGAATATCATGGTTCGGGTTATTGTTAGGCATAACAATTACTCCAATTAATTTAAATTAAATAAGAGTGCCATTCAGGGCTGGCACTGTCTCCCATACAAGTTCTATCCACGATTATCTTGAGCGCCAGTGAGAGCAAACTTGCTCCCAGCGCCCAAAACGAAATCGAGGATAAGACATTACATGAACTAATTTTTGTTTAGCCATGCGAAGTCCTCCAAGTTGATTTGAGAGGAATCTCTTGTAATGTGAAACGACAGTCGTTATGCTTTTACGACATCTTGCAGGATGTAATGGCATAATTATGAGGCATGAGTCCTCTTATCTAGTGCCCGAAACAAGTATTAAACGGATACTTTGTTTCACGTTTCACAGAAAATAGGCAATGGTTTTTACCATTGCCTATTTTTCTTTTCTAACACCTCGAAAAGGTGTCTTGTCAGATGTTTTCACATCCATAAATTGACCTGTCGCAGAATCTCTCTTTACCCAATGCCCGCTCGGTGTTTGAGTTTGAGATCTGCTCCGGACAGCTCCATGACGTCGGTTATCGCCAGATTTTCCATTTTTTGCCATAGTAATATTACCTCTCATCTATTGAGTACTAATTTAGATCATTATTGATCATTAAATAAACTACATGATCATTTTGATCATGTCAAATGATCCTTTAAGTTGATTTGCGATATAAAAAATATCAGTTATCATGATAATTATAATTTTGAAAGGGAGAGGAACATGTCAGAATTAGAAACAAAATCTCACTCAGTGAAAGAGAGGTTAAGGTTTATTGAGCTTACTCTTTTGTTTAGAGGTTGGATTATTCGTAAAGATATTGTTGATAAATTTGAAACTAGCATGCCTGCGGCCACGAGAGATCTAAAAGCATATAACGACTTAGCCCCTGGAAATATGAGTTTGGATAAGAGTACTAAGAAGTGGGTTATCGAGCTGGGAGGTTTTAACCCTATTTTTCCAATTGAGCGAAATACTGCATTATCGATACTCAGAAATTCAGAATTTGCACAAAGTATCGGTATAACTCACTCTGGTGGTGTGCTAGGGGTGCCGCGCATTTCAGCGCCTTCCATTGATGTATTAGCCCACCTAACTAGAGCAGTTGCAAATGGTGAGGCTGTGCTTATTGAATATTGTGCAGCTTCTAGAGGAGTAGAAACTACAGAAATAGTTCCACACTCATTTGTTGATAATGGTACTAGGTGGCACATTCGTTCTTACGATAAAGCAAGAGGTCGGTTCTGGGACTTCGTTATTGGTCGAATAATGAGTATTAAGCATATTGATAGTAAGGTACTTCCAGAAGAGACTTACGATGCTGATTATCAATGGAACCGCATGGTTAGATTAGAACTGATACCTCATCCAAGTCTAAAGAATTTAAATAATAAAAAAGCGCTAGAGTATGAGTATGGAATGGAAAATGGGCAATTAACCATACAGGTTAGGGCCGCTGTTGCTGGGTATTGGTTAAGAATGTGGAATGTTGATTCTTCAACAGATCATAGTTTAGATGGAAAGCAATATCAGCTTTACTTGAAAAACCCAGAAACCTTATACGATGTAGAAAATGCTCTGTTAGCTCCGGGCTATAATAAACCATAGGGAATTGTGTTTTTTGCTTAGGAACACTATCGCGCCGTTAAGCTATACCATTACAGCTAAATTTTTTAAATAGTTATATTTATTTAATCAAGAATAAAATTTATCAGTAATCACACTGATAAATTTTGTTCTTATAATTGTTTTTTCATTCATTATCTCAGCTTCTGCCTCCGTCAGTAGTGGCAGCTTTGATTTCTTGTCAAACCGAGTTGGCATTTCATTGAGTAGCTGCTTATAGAAGCGTTTTGTGTCATGCTGAATTTTTGTTGATGCCACAATAAGAAAGACTTTGTCATACAACTTCTGCTCTCCAAATAATGCGCTTTTAAATTTTAAAATGCTTTGTTCGTGCTGTTGTTTTCGCTTGAATGAGTGCTCTATTTCAATTGCAGCGACTTCGTTATTGTTCAGTAATACTAGCGCATCAACGTTTTTTACATCATTTGCTGGAAAAAGGCGTTTAAACTCTAACTCAGTCAAATAGGCTTTCCATAGCGGATTGGGAGTACCGTCTGTATTACTATTTTGAATGCCAAGCGCAAGAACTAAACTTAAAATGCTGTCATGCATAATTGAGTTTTGATTCACCTGGTGTATTGGCTCTGATGTTGAGCGAAAAGGGCAGTCGATTTGTGTTAACTCACGCGCATATTGTGCGCCTGTATATGATAATACATAGATGCGCCCATCTGCCGCGCGGATTGTTCTAGCTGCTTGAAGTAACCCCATATCGACGAGCTTGTTTAAAAACTCTAACGTCTTCGCTCTGTTCGTTTGCCATACCTCTGCACATACAATCGCTGATACAAATCCAAACCGCATTGCATGTTTTATTGTCCACTCTAGTTTTACCTGGCCTTGTTGTCGTCGGTTTTTATATTTTTTGTAATGCATATCGATGTCAAAGTAAGGCAGATATACATTACTGTTGGTAATACCTGAGGTATCTTTATCTATCGTCATTTTTTATCTCCATCGTGATTTGTTTACTTGGAGATATGAAGGTTTGAGTGATACGAATTTTGTTCAAATAGCGATGAACTATCGGTTTTTCATTAGGAGAAGCATTCGCTTCACTGCACCTGATGAAACTACTTATAAATAAACTAAATATGAAGTTTCACTTCATTAATCGCAAAGGTTTCACTTTGCGATTAAACGCTTACAACCCACACCAGCTCTAATGTTGACATTCGTCAACGAGCTGGCTCTACGAAGCGTTCGCTTCTAGGGTTGACGCTTAGCGCATGTCCGGCTTGCGCCGCACTAACCCCCCTTTTGCCATGCCAGGCTGCGCATTGATAAATCTTGTTGCTTGTAACGCTGGCAGTCGTTCGTATCCTCACTTTTAGGTTTACTGTTTCATTGCTTCGCTATTTCACAGTAAATTTTTGCTCCACAAAAACAAAAGCGGGGTTAGTCCGCCACGGTCGGACATGCGCTGCTGCGCTCGAAAATTGGCTTCGCAATTATTCTTACTACGCGATTTATTGAGTTGTTTCATAACTGCTTTTTGTTGCAGTCAAAGCGGTTGCTTTGATGCGAGATGACGCTTCGCTTTGTAATTAACACCAGAACACTTTCTGCATAATCTACTTTTATTAATCTTTGATAATGCGTATACGATTATCTCGTTGACAAAAAACAGATACAGAACCTCGAATTGTAGCGGGATGAGTATCTTTGCTTTTATTAATAATCAAGCTCTACAAAGAGCCAAGGAGAACGAATTATGAGATAGATAAGATGGTTTGCCTGCACAGCATTAGCTGTGATTAAACCGTAAACAGGCTGGTGTTTAGCGCTGCACGAGAAACAAAGCCATAGATAAAAGCAGTCAACACTTTTTATCTTTGAAAACTTTTTAGTCGATAAAAGTTTTTTAAAAATATGTTTGCAAATGAGTTTTAAATTCTTAAAGTCAAATAGCGCCAAAACGAAAATTAAGGTGCAATTATGACAGACTTACTAAGTTTAAAACTATTCGGCCATTGTTCTGTAGAGCCATTTTTAGAAGAAGATATAGATACACAAATCACCCCAATTGATGTATGTGATGACATTCTGACCAATCCTTTAAACCTCTCAGCGCAGACAGATATGGCTGCTGCAACTTCTTGCGTGCTTACAGATGAAAGTGATATTTCAGAGCCCTTTATAGAGCCTGTATCGTTAATTGATATTAATGACAACTTAGCTTTGTCAGAGTCAATATCGAGTACTGATGAGTGCCATGTAAACCACACAGATCATAGCTTTATGTTATCGGATGAAGGCGGGATCATAACGTTTGATGACGACCACGGTGCGTCAGACTGGGGATTTGATGATGCAGGTATCAGTGATAATACAGATTTTTAGGTTAGCCAAGGAAGAGATGTGGTGGATAGCATTTTGGGCAGGTGTAGCAACAATCATCTTATTCGCAGTGGTTTTTTATCTGATCAAAGAAATTTTGAAAAGAAAATACACTTCAAATAAGAAATGGTTTGCACTAGATCTGATAGTTACCCGCTTTTCAATTGGTGACTGTCAGTTTAGGTTTGAGCAAAATTCTTCTCAGCTAATACAAAAAGTTGGTAATCAAATTCTCGTTAGTTTTAGTTAATGTCCTTACCAAAGCCCACATCAGTGGGCTTTTCTGTGTTCAAATTCCAATAAGGTCTGTTTTATATGTATTTAAGACTTCGCCCAGATTTAACTGTAAATTCTTGCTAGTTTATTCCTCAAAACGAATATAACTAAAGGTGACTCGAAGATACCTAAAGCAAACCAAAGCAACTTGGTAGGATTGACTCTAATTCTATAAAGCTGACGTTTTGCTAATAAACCTCTGATTCAAAAGGAGTTAACCTAATATTGTAAAGCTCTGTTTTGAGCGAAAACTTTGTGAAATCTGCTTCTTTCTTTAATTTCTTTAGCTCTAAGTTAGAAACTGTTGAAGGTGATTGCGACTTTAATATTTTCTTATGCTCTGAATATGCTGTTTTCTGGCAAAGTAAATCAACCTCAAAAACTACTTAAAAAACTAAAAATAATATTTTAAGACTAATAAAAAAGTGTGTCGCAAATTTACTGTTTTAGCGTTATTGTAAGTAGGTACAAAGTATTGCGGGAAACTTAAATGGACAATTGCAGCGTTCTTATCATTGATGATGAAGAAATTAATACCTTACAGTTAGAGCATGCCCTAGAGGATGTTGGTAAGATTACAACTTCTAACAATAGCTCCGAGGCTATACAACTTATAGAAAAAATTAAGCCTGATATCTTAGTTCTTGACTTAGAAATGCCTACAGTCAGTGGTTTTGATATTTTAGAAGTCATACAGAAAAAGTCTACTCTGGCACATATTAGAACTGTTGTTATTACGTCTCACAGCGATCCTGCGATTGAAGAAAAAGCCTTATCTTTAGGCGCGATAGACTTTATTTCAAAACCCTTAAACCTCAGACTATGTCGAATTCGTATTGAAAATCATATAAAAATCAGGTCGCAAGAAAAGATATTGCAACAGACTCAAGCAGAACTATTTGCTGAAAAAGAGCAGTTGAGAATCACTCTTGACTCGATTGCTGATGCTGTTATTTCTACTGATAAAAAGGCAAATATTGTGTATATGAACCCTGTAGCGCAAAGACTTACAGGGTGGTCACAAACAGCAGCGAAAGGTCGCCATATTGAAGAAGTCATGAAGTTAGTCGATGCTACGACCAAAGCTTCATCAATTAACCCATTAGTCGTTGCATTAAATGAAAATAGACCTGTTGCTATGGCTTTAAATACGCAACTAATAAGTAAGCAAGGAATTGAACATCGAGTTGAAGACAGCGCAGCTCCTATCCTTGATAAAAACCATAATCAATGCGGCGCTGTTATGGTGTTTCAAGATGTAAGCGAAGCTTTAGCTATGTCAATGCAGATGACTTATTTATCTCATCATGATCAATTGACCGCACTACCAAATCGAGTGTTACTGCATGATAGACTCACGCAAGGCATAGCCAGAGCAGAATTTAATGACTCTAAATTAAGTTTAATGTTACTTGATTTAGATAAGTTCAAGTTTATTAATGATGCATTAGGTCATCACGTTGGTGATGAGATAATTGCCCATATTGGTCATAGTTTAGATTTATTTGCATGTAACGATATTACTGTCGCACGTGTTGGCGGGGATGAGTTTGCACTCGTTGTTCCTCATTCAGCTAACTCATTAAGCCTAGAGCCTCTTGTTAATCAAGTTCTCAATGTTATTAGCAAGCCTTTCAGGTCTGGTGGTGAACAACATGTGCTTACAGCAAGTTTAGGTATAAGTGTGTATCCCGACGATGCTTCAAGCGTTGAAGAGATGCTTCGTCATGCAGACTCTGCAATGTATAAAGCAAAGAATGAATCTGCAAATAGTTACTTTTACTTTAGTGACGATTTACAGATTGAAATGAATAGACGCCTTGAGGTTGGAAATAAGCTAAGAAAGGCACTAGAAGAAAATGATCTCGACGTTCATTATCAACCTAAATATGATTTAAACACTGACACACTTATTGGTGTAGAAAGCTTAGTCCGTTTAAAAGATGGGCAAGGCGGCTTTATTTCTCCAGTTCATTTTATTGAATATGCCGAGGAGACAGGGCTTATTTTTCGCTTAGGAGAACAGGTTCTAGAAAAAAGCTGTATTGCTGCAAAAAATTGGCTCGATAAAGGTCTCCCTATTAAAGTTGCAGTAAACATATCTGCTAAACAGTTCACAGATACTAAACTTGTAGATACTGTTGCTGAGATTCTTGAAAGAACGCAATTACCTAGCCGTTATTTAGAATTAGAAGTGACAGAATCGGCCTTGATTGAAAATTTTGATTATACTGTAAGTCAATTAAAGCTTATTTCTGGAATGGGGGTGAGTATTGCTCTTGATGACTTTGGTACTGGATACTCAAGCCTTTCATATCTAAGATTATTCCCATTAGATGTGCTGAAAATAGATCAGTCTTTTGTTCGTGATATGCTTGATGATGCTCAAGCATTTAATATTGTTACTACTATAATTGAATTAGCTCATTCACTAGGACTGCAAATTGTGGCTGAAGGGCTTGAAACTTTGGAGCAAAAAGGCAGACTGCAAGAGCTTGGTTGTCAAATTGGTCAAGGTTATTTACTTAGTAAACCATTGAGTTTCAACAACGTTGATAAGCTAATTCAAACCAGTATAGCTGAAGGAATATTATGTCCTTAAGTTTAAAGCCCTTATCACAATGTAAAGTATTCATCGTTGACGATGATGAGATGGTAAGGCTAAGTTTAGGAGTTATTTTAGAAGATCATTTTTCCGTGGATGCATACTCTTCAGGTCAGGCTGTTTTAGAAGCCTGTGAGGATTTACTTCCTGATTTGATTTTACTAGATATTAATTTACCGGATATAAGTGGTCTGGATATTTGTAGGCGACTTAAGGCTAAAGCTACATTCGAAAATATCCCAATAATTTTCATCACTTCGACTTACGACACGGAATACCAAAATGCATGCTGGGAAGCTGGTGCTTCTGATTTTATTGGTAAACCTATTACTGCATCGACATTGATACACCGCACGAAAAATCATTTAGAGAATAAGCTTCGATTAGAAAAACTATTACAGCTTACTTATAAAGATTCGTTGACAGGCTTATTTAACCGTCACTATTTGGATTTAGAAGTTGCAAACGTTTTTAAACAAACTTCAAGAGAGAGGAAACCGTTCAGCTTGCTAATGCTGGATATCGACTTCTTTAAATTATACAACGATCAATACGGGCATCCGCAGGGAGATGCTTGCCTAAAAATAATTGCTGATGTTATTGAGCGATCTATTCAAAGACCTCAAGATATAGCAATACGATATGGTGGCGAGGAGTTTCTTGTCATACTGCCATTCACTGACTTCGACGGCGTTAAATTCATATGTGATCGTATTTCAGCAGAGCTTGAGGCAATTAATATCCCACATTTTAAGTCTTTATGGGGCCGCGCTACAGTTAGTATCGGTGGGGTTATCTATGAGCACCAAAATAAGGTGAGCTTAGGCGAGTTGATTAGTTGCGCAGATAAAGCGCTTTATACGGCTAAGGCTGATGGGCGAAACTGTTTTAGGCTAAGCTTTTGTGATTGATTTTGGGTTTTTCTTATTACTTTTTGTAGAAACCTCAGGAACATAGCCTATACTTTTGAGACTGTTAACTTACCAAGATATACGATGAAACATTCCCAAAAGCGTCGAGATTTTCTAAAAACACTCGGTGTTGGTGCTGCGGCATCAACACTTGCGTTTAAAGCTCCTTATGTTTTTGCAAAGAACAAAGTAACCCTTCGTGTGATGGGAACACATGTTACATTGCAAGAAGAGCTTAGACAGAGAGCAATGCGCGAGCTAGGTATAAACATCGAGTTTACGCCTATGGGGAGTGCCGCCGTTTTACAAAAAGCAGCAGCAGACCCTAGTTCTTTTGATTTGTTTGAGCAATGGTCTGACTCTATTAATATTTTGTGGCAAGCAGATGCAATTCAGCCAATCGAGGTTGATAGACTCGTTTATTGGGATGAAATAAACCCACTTACCAAGACTGGCAAAATTGTACCGGATGCAAAGTTAGGCGCAGGCGATTCACCAAACAAGCTGCTTTATGCACAGGCAGATGGTTCGTTAGGAGCAACACCATCCAAATTAATTAGCTTCATGCCATATGTACATAATGTCGATTCATTTGGCTATAACACGAATGTTATTGAAAAAGGTATCCCTTACGAAACAGAATCTTGGGCATGGTTATTAGATGAAAAGAATAAAGGGAAAGTAGCCTTAGTTAATGCACCAACAATAGGTATTTTTGACGCTGCTCTAGCTGCTCAAGCTAAAGGATTAATGAAATTTAATGATTTCGGCAATATGACTATTGCCGAGATTGACCAATTATTTGCCATTTTATTTGAAAAGAAACGGCAAGGTCATTTTTCAGGTTTTTGGACTTCGGTTCCGCAATCTGTTGATTTTATGAAAATGAACCGAGTGACCATTCAAAGTATGTTCTCACCAGGGGTCAGTGCGCTAAATGGGCTAGGCATTCCAGTAACTTATGCATCGCCAAAAGAAGGGTACAGAGCATGGCATGGAGTTATGTGTTTATCAAAAAATACCCATGGGCATGTTAAAGATGCAGCGTATGAGTATATGAACTGGTGGTTATCCGGCTACCCAGGCGCATTTATAGCAAGGCAAGGATATTACATTTCTAACCCTAGCCGAAGCCAACCGCTTATGTCGAAACCTGAGTGGAACTATTGGTATGAAGGACAAGAAGCATCAACTGACTTGAAGGGAACGGATGGTAAAGTATCTGTTAAAGCTGGCGAAGTAAGGGATGGTGGCAGCTATATTAAACGCTTTTCAAACATCGCTGTTTGGAATACCGTGATGCCAAATTATGACTACAGTTTAGATAAGTGGTATGAGCTACTTAATGCATAAGGAATTAATTTGTTGAGCTTTTTTTCAAAATCTCTTGCTGCCAAAATGTCACTAGCGATGGCACTTGTCTTAATCGCCATGAGTGTTAGTTATTTGATTATGAATCAAAGGCTGAAAACCATCGAAGACTCTTTCAATGATATCGCTAGCATTAGTAATTATTCGGTAGATATTTTAAAAATCAATAAAGATATTGTTGAGATGCAAAGGGATATCTCAGTTTACGGAGCATCAGGTAGTGCCCCCGTTTTTAAAAAAATAATGGTAAATTTTGAAAGTATTGAAAGTCGATTAGCTGAAATTACTTTAAAAAATACTGTAGGAAGAACGAAAGCTCACATAAATGGAATGACGCAGCTAGTAAGTCGTTATGGTGATAATTTAAAAGTATTGAAACTTCGCTTTACACAACGAAATAACTTAATTGAAAAAGAGTTACCCCAAATTTATCTGAATGCAGTTTTACTTCTTGACGATTTGAAAACAAAGACGATTAATACAAATGATAAGTTGCTAATTGCCGAATACCTTAATCTTTGGCATGTGCTGCATCATGATGCAATTCAATTTTTAACAAAAAAAGAGTATGCCAAAAGAGCATCCGTTGAAAAAATACTGGATACGTTATCTGAAAATGGAGCTGATAATACTAAATTTGAAAAAATGCTCAATTTCGTAAGCCATTATCGGGTGGTTTTTTCAAAAAGTGTTCAAGCTAATCGAAACTATTTGAGCTTAGTTAATGTTGTTATGGCAGGCGATGCAATTGAATTTAGTACGCTTGCAAATAGCTTAAGGGAAGATTCGTTAACTCAACTAAAACAAATAAAACGGAATGCACAACAAGCGGTTACAATGACAGAGAGTATTTTAAATGTACTTGCTTTAATGGTTGTTATATACATTGTCGTTCTATCTTTATTTTTTCACCTGCAAATTACACGTGGGATAAAACGCTTAACAAATAGCTTCACACATTTCTTAGATGGAGATTTGGAAGCACCGATTTATGATTTAAAACGAAAGGATGAAATTGGTATTTTAGCCAAGGCGGCTAATAAGTTTAGAGAACTAAGTAAAGATCTATCTGAAGCGAAGCAAAGTGCTGAGCATACAACAAAAGTTAAGTCAGAGTTTCTAGCAAACATGAGCCATGAAATTAGAACACCTATGAATGGTATTTTAGGAATGGCTCGCCAGCTAAGCCGCACGACTCTCACACCAGAACAAAGCAAAATGCTACACCTCATACAGTCTTCTGGCGCTAGCTTATTAGTTATTATCAACGATATTCTTGATTTGAGTAAAATTGAGGCTTCAAAAATTGAGCTTGAGTCTGAACCAGTAGATTTAAGCTATCTTTTAGAGGAGCTTAAACACCTATTTCAGGAGCAAGCAGATAGTAAGAATATTCAGCTTTATATCTCTACAACTCCGGAAGTTGAAAAACTGGCTTTTTTGGCCGATGAAACGCGCTTAAAGCAGGTATTGATAAATTTACTGGGTAACGCTGTTAAGTTCACAGAGAGAGGAAGCGTTTCGCTAACTGTAAACATACAAGAGATTGGGCTTGATGAAGTAAAGCTTACGTTTAATGTATCAGACACAGGGATCGGGATTGCAAGTGAACACTTGAATACACTATTTGAAGCATTTTCTCAGGCAGATACTTCTATTACAAGGCGTTTTGGTGGTACAGGGTTGGGCCTCACTATATCAAACAAATTATTAGATTTGATGGAAGCACCTCTACAAGTCGAAAGTACACTAGGAGAAGGATCTCATTTTTATTTTTCTCTGTTAGCAAAGCGCACACTATCTTCAATGGACTTAGATCATAAAGATGCTTCATTAACTACACCTAAAGAAGATATAGATTTATCGAATATTAATGCGCTTGTTGTTGAAGATAATGACATTAATCAGATAGTGATTGAAGCGATGCTCAATGAATTTAATATTACCTCTATAAATATGGCAAACAATGGTCAGGAAGCTGTTGAACAATGTGAACTAGGTGTATTTGATATTATCTTTATGGATATGCAAATGCCAGTATTAGATGGTCCGCAAGCCACTGTAAAAATTAGAGAGTTTTCTGCTTTCAAACATACACCAATTATTGCTTTAACTGCTAATGTATTAAGTGCAGATAAGCAGCGCTGTTTTGATGCCGGAATGGATGATTATATCGCAAAGCCACTCGAGTATGACGCTTTGAGGTCTATCTTGCTAAAGTGGTGTAGAACAAATATTAAGCGGACATAGTATGGATATTTATAATAAAGGTGGTGCAAGTTTAGTTGGTTCGAAGGTATTTTTAACAATAGTTTCCTTTGTGTTTTTTATTTTTGCCTTATTTGCAGTTTATTTTTTTGAAGGACACGTTAAAAGTGATGTTTTAGGGTCAATTGATCAAGAGTTTACTGAGACACAAGAGCGCTTAAAAGAAATAGTAACTAGTTCAATTGCTGAGTCAAAATCAGATCTCCGCTTTTTATACTCAACTCCCCCTATATCGGGATTACCAAGAGCTGAATTTAATGATGGAATTGATCCATACGATGGTACTACATACAACCAGTGGAAAGAGCGTCTAGAAACCATATTTATTGGTTTTATGGAAAATAACCTTGCAGTTGAGCAACTTCGTGTTATTGCTGTTACTGCCGAGGGTAGAGAGTTAATACGCGTGCAAAGAGTAGGCGCATCTGTAGAGGCTGTGCCTGACTACTCATTGCAGGCTAAAAGTGGTGAGCCATATTTTTTACCAAGCTCTCAACTTGAAACGAATCAAATTTACATGTCACCACTCACTTTAAATAAAGAATTTGGTGAAGTGGTTTTTCCTTACCAGCCAATGTTACGTTTTTCTATTCCCGTCTTTAGTGATAAAGGAAAGCGGTATGCATTTTTAATTATGAATGTAAATGCTAATGCACTCATTGATAATCTTAAACGAACCGTTTTTAACTACTCTGATTTAATTATTAGTAGCTCTGAAGGTGACTTTATTTACCATCCTGTAGAAGACTATCAATTTTCACGAGATTTAAACCCAGACCTAACGTGGGAAAAAGTTTATAGTCAGAAAGTTCAATATCAAGGGCTCTACACGGTAACATCAAAACTTAACCCTAACTTGCAGTTTTATGTACATTCTACAAAAGTGAAAACAAGACCTAGGAATAAATATGGATATATTAACTTTAATCTTTTAGTACCTGAAAAATACGTAGAAATGTTAGTTAATGAGAAACGTGAAATCACTTATGGCTTCCTAGCGGCTATTGGTGTTTTCACTTCCATATTACTTATAATGTTTTATAGAAATGCAACGAGGAGTCAGTTATTAGCGGAAGCTCGCAGAGAAGCATCTGCAATAGTTGATGGGTCAATCGATGCAATCGTTGGGTTAAATCTAGAGGGTGAGTTAACAAGTATAAATAATACAGCGGAGCGTTTGTTATCAATTTCTAAAGTGACAGCATTAGGGAAACCAGCAATAGACATTGAGTTTCTCTCAAAATTACCCACCCAGACCTACATTAATGATATACAAAGCTCAAAATCACAAATTAAAGATGAATTCTCCGAACAATTTGGCGAAACAACGTTTCATTTTGCGATATCTGTTAGTCCCGTATTTTCTGAACAAAGTACTTTAATTGGACTTGCTTTAATTATTAGAGATATAACAAAAGAAAAAGAAGCTGAAATAAAAGTAAAACGATTAAATACAGAGCTAGAAGCGAAAGTTAGAAAGCGTACTCAGGCACTTGCAGAGGCTAAAGATGATGCGATCAAGCATAGCGATATTAAAAGCGCATTTATATCGAACATAAGTCATGAGCTTCGAACTCCATTGAATGGGGTCATTGGCACTTTAAATATTTTAAAACGAGAAGAGTTGTCTGATAAATCACGAAACCTTGTTGAAATGATGGATCTAAGTGCATCAAATTTAAATCTATTAATTAATGACATACTTGATTTATCTAAGATTGAAGCAGGTAAACTGGATCTAAATCTTAAAACAATCAATCTACAACTACTAATTGAAAGACTAGTTGAATCAAGTGCTATTCGAGCCTTTGATAAAGGGTTAAATGTATATTTAGATACCAGTGACTTAAACTGTGAGAATATTAAAACAGATCCGCTCAGACTCAGCCAAATTTTAAATAACTTAATCAGTAACGCGATAAAATTTACTGACAAAGGCTATATAAAAGTCACTGTTAGTTCTGAGCGCATATCGGAAAAGTTACATGATTTAAAAGTGAAGGTCCAAGATACGGGAATAGGGATAGCGCCTAGTACGCAAGGACAATTATTTGATGCGTTTCAGCAGGCAAGTACGGCAATATCAGAAAAGTTTGGGGGGAGCGGACTTGGCTTGTCTATTTGTAAACAATTATGTCAATTAATGGATGGAGACATTTCTGTCAGTTCAACTTTAAATCAGGGCAGTACTTTCACCTTCAATATTAAAGTTCGCTGCAATGGAGAGAACTTTCAAGTTACTGAAAAATGCTACGAGAATAAAGCTATTTTGGTGGCGAGCAGTAATCAGAATATTTGGGAAGTCTTGGATAAGACAATTAGTTTGCTAGGCGGTATTGTCAGCACATGCTCTATGGCAGAGCTTGGAGCACATAAAAACAAAGCTTTTGATTACGTGTTCTTAGACTATGAAGATGATACAACGAATAACATAGGTTCAATCATTGAAGTTTTAAGCGATTATAACCAAAGTGCTCAGTTTATAACACTTCATCAACCAGGAAATCCACTCCCTAAAGGTATTGCATCAAAAGTATCTCAAATCACCAAACCTATAACCCAAACAGAGCTGGTGCAAGTAGCTGGCTACGAAGTGCCAAAAAGTGAGCCATTATATCTACTTTCTGAAACCAGTACCTTTGAAGTTACAGATGATGTCACTGAGCAATTAAAAGATTGTACGGTATTGATTGTCGATGATAACGAAATCAACATTGAAGTTGCTAAAGGCGCATTAGATGAGCTGCCTATAAATATTTTAACAGCAAGTAATGGACAAGATGCAATTGAACTTTTAAATCACTTCAACACAAATGAGAAGCAAATAAACTGCATACTGATGGATTGCCAAATGCCAATTTTAGATGGTTATCAAGTATGTGAAAAAATACGCACAGGAAAAGCAGGAGAGTCGTTTATTGATATTCCTATCATTGCAATGACCGCAAGCGCTATGGCTGGTGAAAAGGAAAAATGCTTAGCTGTGGGGATGAGTGATTATGTGAGTAAGCCAATTGAGGCAGTTAAGGTATTAGAAAAGGTCATCAAATGGTCGTTATCAAGCTACGATGGGCAATCTAAAGCAATTCCTCTTGTTGTAAATGAACTCAAAGAAGAAAAGCTGTGGGACCGAGAACAAGCCCTTGCACGATTATTAAATAAAGAAGTCTTACTAAACAAAATTTGTGAAGTGTTTGTTGTTAAAGCACCTATTAAAGTGCAGGAACTAATAGAGCAACACAAACAGGGTAATAGTGAAGAAGTCCGTCAAATAGCGCATGCGTTAAAAGGGATGTGTGGTGAAATCAGCGCTAATAAGTTAAGAGAGTTATTCTCTGATATGGAGGTGATAGCAGAGAAAGGTAATTTGGATATAGGCACTCATCTAGCCTCTGTTGAACAAATGATACCTAGGTTAGTAGAGGATGTTAAAAAAAGTACAACTTCTAACAAGTAAACTCAGCTTAAGCCTAAAAGAGGCGAGGTCTAATATCTTAAAAGAGCGTTACCACCTTATGAAATTGTATAGAGCCGTCCGACGGATCTGACTCATTTTTGTTCAATTATGAGTTGTTATACCAGCAGGCCGACAGGATAAACAACAAAGGATTACGGACAGTTTACGCAATTAAATCAGCTATTTTGTCTAATCTATGAGAGTACTAGTTTAATCTTACTTATCCGGGAAGGGAGTTATGGAAAAAGTAAAGCAAAACAGAAAAGAAAAACTTTCTATCTACTTGGCGAGAGATGGGAGCAAGCCAGACTCTGATGTTATAAAGTTAGAAAATACTAAGCAACCTATTGAGCTGTACTTACCAGAAACTGAATCAGCCCGTCTTTACATCAAAAAGCAGCCACCAAAAAATTCTCCTCCTTGGACTAGATTGTTTACAACAGATGCCCAAGTTGACGTGTCTGAATTTGGTACATCTTCAAATGTAGGGGCTGTATTTGTTGTAAGAATATCAGGAGCTACATTTGTACTGTCTTTTGGCACTGGTTTTCACCTTTTAAAACAAGAGTCTATTGAGCGTGATTTCGGTCTAAAAGTGACGCTGAACTCGGTAGATCCTGACAAACTTAGAAGCCTAGACAAAGCCAGTTATGACCACAATCCATTGAATTCAAGAACTCAAAGCACACGGGATGTAGATATATTTAATCTTCATCTGGATTCTGAGATGGAGATGCTTTATGCGGTAACAGGCACATCACTTGTAAAAGAGTTTGGTAGTCATGTAACTGGCAGGGATGCTCTGACAATAGCAGTAGAAACTAACCTTTCAGATATACCCGCGATTCTTTCAAAGTCCATCAAGCAATATCGTTCTAATCTTCCAGATAAATTTAGCTGGGTAGAAAATATCAATAGGGTTCGGGATTATGACGAGATTGAAATACTAGATTTGGAACTAGATCAATACTTGAGTAGTAACAATGTTGCTAATTTCTGGTTAGGGGAGCCAGAAATAGTAGACTGGGAAGGTCAAATCGGCTATTCATTTGATATGTATCAGAAAACTCTCCGACATGTGGTTTTATCTTTCGATGACTATATAGCATACCTGAATGATGTTCCCCCCACAGTTGAGTTAATGAAGAGTAACGTTGTTCACTTAAACAACAATGAGTATCAGTCTATTAAAAGTTGGCCTGTCTACCGCTGCTTGTATGCTGAAATTAAATTTGGAAACGATCATTATATTTTAAGAAATGGAGTATGGTACAAAGTAAACTGTGATTTTGTATCAGCAGTGGATGACTACCTCAGCGATATTGACATTCATCCATTCACTTTTCCCATATATTCTCATGACGACGAGGGCGACTACAACGAGCAGGTTGCAAAGGCAAACAGCGTTTTTTGCTTGATGGATAAAAAGAATATTCAGATTGGTGGCCCATATGACAAGTTAGAGCACTGTGATTTGATAAAGGATGGAAATGAATTTGTTCATGTCAAGTTATACAGAAGCTCGAGCACACTAAGTCACTTATTCTCTCAAGGGTTTGTTGCAGCGGAAGCGTTTATAAAAGACTCTGATTACAGAGAAAAGTTGAACCCCAAATTGCCAGCATCAATCAAATTGGCTGACCCAAAACCAAGGCCTGATCCAAGTGAATATAGGGTGGTTTATGCAATTGCTACAACCAAAGATATACCGAAAGAGCTCCCATTTTTCTCAAAGGTGACATTAAAGAATTCTTTAAAAACTCTGCGGGCGCTAAATTACAATATTTCACTATCTAGAATAGATATTGACCAAAATTGGTTAAAGACTAAAAAGTGCAAACCAAAGAAAAGCTAATAAAGCACTGCTGTTGGAAAAATTGTCCGCTGCGCTCCAAAATTGCAGCAGAATGCGGCGTTATGTACCAGCGAGGAGTGTTTTGAAAAAAGGACTTATCTTGATAGTGGCTTTGCTTTTTGAGAGTAATTTATGTGCATAACCGAAGATGAGGTAAATTCGTAAGAAGCGTTATTTTTGACTAACCCGACAACTTTCTTCAGTCACGTTAAGAGAGCTTGTGAACCCTTCGGTTCGTTTTTTATTCATCTATTTTTATGTTTAGTGAGTAATAAATATGGTGGACATTAAAGCCAACCCACTATTATGTATGATGTAACTATTTTTATAAATCAAAAAAGGTTAAATAATGTGCGTTTGAACTGGTTTTGCTTGATATTTAAGCTTTAAACTGATCTGACCAGTACCGATTTATTCATAGATTTATTTTTTTCCATTTAAAATCACCAGCTTCCGATTGGTATCGTAATTACCTGTATACACAGTAGTTTTTTAAATGTAACCTTTTTCTCGGGTAGATAATTCAAACATGAGAGCGGCTTAGATTTGCTTTAAAAAGCATATTTAGGCATTGTTTTTAGCTTATAGTTTTTAGGTTTTAAATGACTGAAGAAATAAGGGCAGCTGAAGCTGCTGAGCTCCTAAATATAGGTACATCAACATTTAAGCGATATGTTAAAAAGCATAAAAATAGAGGTACATTTGTTGTGTATCGTTACTCGCATAAAAATGTTACTTACTGCAAAAAGTCTGTATTGGCTTTTAAATATGCTAATAAAGCTGAAGTAAGTTAATAAATTTTATTTCAATCATAACACTTTAAATTAGAGCCACTTACTTAGTTTAGTGGCTCTTTGTTTTGTAAATTACAACTACAAGCCCAGCTCATCAAGATATTGCTCTACTTGAGTTCGCCCAACATTTGTCAGTATTAAGTTTTTAATTGTATCATTTCCAATATAGCGGCTCATAAACTGCGAATATTCGCTTTTATTGTATTTGGAGCGAATTTTTAAGCGAATTTTATCTTTAGCATTATTAGCTATTTTTCTTTCAGCTTGCTCTTTTTCTAAACGAGTTTCCCGAAGTGCTTGATCACTCAATGATTTGACCTTAGACATAATGCTGTAGATGTGAAGTTTTAGTGCATTAAATTTTAGTTTTGTATCTGTTTGATATAGCTCATCAGACTTATCATAGCTCTCACCATTAGGGTCATCTGTTTTTCTTATATGATGAAGAAGCGAGCGTGAGATTGCCTCTGCTTCTAATTTTCGATAACCATCTTTGATTAGAATATCTTTGATATTAGATTTCGCAAAACTTCTGCACATTGTGCAGAAAGCCCCATTACTTCCTTTTACATTGATTTTTTCAACATTGCCTTTTATAGCATCTATGGGGCTATAGTCCTTTATTATTTTATCAACTGACCTTTTGGCGAATGGTAATTTGGGGTTCGTTGGCCGCAAAAAAACAAATTCATCATTGCACTTGTTTTTATTTTGTTGCATCCAATTATGCTGCTCTAAAAAAATGGCCCTCATTTCTTTACTAACAGGTAACTTAAATTCTTTTTTTCCCTTCATAGCATCGGCTGGAAATGTAATGAGTGTTGGAAAAGTAGGTGAGTCGAACCACTCCCACCGAAGTAATCTTGCATTTATAGGTCTGACACCTGTTAGAATCATAAATCTAACAATATTCTTTTGGTGAATACTTCGACAGTTCTCTAAGTTAATCCACAGCTCTGCAATTGAATCTATATCGGTATATGCATTACAAGGTGAGGGTAGGCCAGCTGCTTTAGTTACGTAGCTTTTATCAATGTTGAGCAATGGGTTTTGACCGTAATTGTACTTGTTTGCAGCAAAGCGCCATATATTTTTCATAGCTGCATATAGCTCGTTTGCATACCCTTTAGATTCTTTTTCGATAATCTCATCTAAAATAGTTTCTAACTCACCTGCAGTTAGATTTGAAAATGGTCCATCGATTTTGAAATAGGACCTTAACTTCTTAACTCTCGCTAAATAGGTATTGCACGAATTTTCTCGGAACCCTTCAGGGTTTCTCTTGGTTCTGTCTTTAAGTTGCTGCTCAAATGCCCTAAATACATACTCTATGCTGAACTCATCGAAAGTATCATTTTTAATATTATTAGCTTTTTGACGAGCTACATCTAATTGGAGTTGAGGAAACTCACCAAGCTTTTGACCTTTTAAACCAGGGTTTCGTGGGAAGTGCGCATAGATAGAAACATTTCCATTTACGTTAATAACAATTCGTAAGTTATTGCTAGGTTCATATTTAGTCATGCGTTTTTCTGGAGACTTACTGCTTTTTGAGTTTTTATGCTCATTTAATCGGTAGTTTATTATTGACTTTGCAGCTGTAACACAAGATCTGAGAGTGGTTGCTGTAAAAGGTGCTTCGATTGCTTTCCATTTTTCTTGTGCCTTCGAGTACTCATCCATTGTTACCTCATTCAAAAATTTACTCATTTAATTTAAACCTATTTATTAACAGTAAGTTAGTGTTATTTGAAAGATGTGCATACACATGTCAGCAAGAATGATAAAATAGGTTCATCTGGTAACAAATTTTAAGATTTTTGAAAATGTAACTTATTTTTTTGTGTTACATTTTTGTGTTACGGGAGCTGAACCTCAACGAGTTTTATTGAGCTAATCGAGTTTTATTGAGCTTTATTTTTTGAGACTTAATCGTACTACAGCCCTAGTAAATAAAGAGTTTTTATAGGAAAAACATAGATATGGCATTACTCATCAATAACAAATGTATTAATTGTGATATGTGTGATCCAGAATGTCCGAACGAAGCTATTTACATGGGCGCAAAGATTTATCAAATTGATCCTAATAAATGCACTGAGTGTGTCGGGCATTATGATAACCCGACCTGTGTTAGTGTGTGTCCTATTGATTGTATTAAGCCTGATCCAAATCACCGCGAGTCACTCGATGAGCTTGCTGAAAAATATGTACAGCTAACAACAGAGGCATCATAGCTAAGTCTGTTTGGCGTTTTTTAACAACGAATCGCCTTTGTACTAAACCGATATGTCTACAGGTTTACCTGTGCTTATATTGGGTCTTACAGTAACCTCTTGAGATATCGGGGTGGCGAAGTTTTAAATGTTTGGTTTGCCTGCCTGTTGCGCGTTTTCGCCAGAGTCTAAAGCTTGAGTTTGTTAGCTGCTGGCGCATTAAAGCGATCACGCTTTTTTCATTTAAGCCAAATTGTTGCTTTATTGCTTCGAACGGGGTTCTGTCTTCCCACGCCATTTCAATGATGCGTGATATTTCGTGGTCTAAGTGCTGCATTACGACTCCTTTTTGCTAGTTGTACGTGCCTGCAGCGCATTTAGATTACAAAATATCGTGATGCCACTGCTCTGCTAAAAAGTCGATAAAGGCTCGCACTACATTTTGTTGAAAATTTCGCGATAAATACACTGCCCATATATGTGAACCAACGGTTGTATACTCTGGCAGCACTTTTATAAGCTCACCGGATAACAAATGATCATTCGCTAAATCGCAGGGTAAGTGAGCAATCCCCATTCCTTGTTTAGCTGCTTTGAGTAATACGCCCATATCATTGGCGACTATGTTGCCCTTAACGGTGACCTTTTGTGTATTACCGTTACGTTGAAACTGCCACACGCTGTGTTTTTTATGGACAAGGCAATTATGCGTAGCTAAGTCATTGGGGTCGCTTATTGTATTGTGCTGTGCTAAATACGCCTTCGATGCGCATACCGCTGTTGCTATATACATAAGCTTGCGAGCAATTAACCCTTCATCAGGCTGGTGGATATAGCGCAGGGCAATATCTACGCGGTCATCAACAAGCTGCGATAGACTATCGGACAGTAATAACTCAAACCGAGTTTGTGGATGGCGCTTGGTAAATGCTTCAATGGCCTCAAACAGTTTATGTTGCCCAAGACCAATGGGAGATGCGAGTCGAATTGTACCGACTAATTCATTGTTATGACTGTGAGCACGGCTTTGTAAGTCAGACACTTGATTTAATATTTGCTGGCAATAGCTTAGCGCTTCTTCGCCTTGAATAGTTAAACTGACTTTACGCGTTGTTCGATGAAACAATCTTAAATTAAGCCACTTTTCAATATCTTGAATATGTCTTGATACTTGTAGTCGGCTTAAACCTAAGTGTTCAGCGGCCTGTGTAAAACTCCCTGTGCGCGCCACTTCGACAAAGCTTGTAATTGAATTGAGTTTATCCATTGGTATCTTAATATGAAACAATGTGTATCTATGTAGTGTATTTATCAGTAAATGGTGAACAAGTAAACTGCTGTTAATGAAACAAACAACGGAGTATTCCTCATGAAATTAGCAGTATTAGGCGCATCAGGCTGGATTGGTAGCCACATTACTTCAGAAGCATTAACACGCGGTCACCAAGTTAATGTGTTAGTAAGAGACGCAGGTAAAGTAACCCAAGATAATGTCACGGTAACTGAATTTGATTTAACAAAAGACGATATAGCAAACGCCGCAGCAGGCAGCGATGTAGTAATTGTGGCTATTGGTGGTCGTGCTCTTGGTAATCATGAGATTGTGGCTAACAGTGCTCAACAATTACTGAGTGCATTGGCTGGCACTGGCATACGTATTTTATGGGTAGGGGGCGCCGGTAGTTTAGAGGTTGCACCGGGTGTCACGTTGATCTCTAGCCCTGATTTTCCAGCTGAATATAAAGATGAAGCACGTGCGCAAGGTGAAGCGCTTGAGGTGTTTAGAACATCAACAGCAGATACACCTTGGACCTTTGTATCCCCTGCTGCGGTAATTTATCCTGGTGATTCAGAGGGCCCTTATCGTGTAGGAGGCGACAGCTTCTTTACTGACTCAAACGGCGAAAGCAAAATATCAGTAACCGATTATGCTAAAGCCATGCTTGATGAAGCGCAATCTGCAGCACATTTAAATCAACGTATTAGTATTGCTTACTAGGCCTTTCCTCGGGCTCATAAAATGGTATTCTTAACGTCTGTTTTTAGTCGTTTATTCATCTTATGAGCCTGCTATTTTCTATTGCACTTGCAACAATTCCAGCCTTACCAGAACCGGTAGCCAATAATGCGGTTGCTAAAGTAGTTATTCATGAACAAGCTTACTTTTTAAGTTTTATGGGACTAGGTAAGGGTAAAGCACATCATGATATTCACAATAAAGTATGGGTACTCAAAGTTGGTGATGATTCTTGGCACGCAGCTAAAGAGGTACCGAGCACTCAACCTTTAACGGGTCGTTTAGCAAGTACCGCGGTAGGATGGTGAACACGCTTATGTGTTTGGTGGCTATACAGTAAGCCATGATCATCAAGAGGTATCGACCCCAGATGTGTATCGTTATGATGTGATTACTAATTCATACACCCCACTTACCAGCATGCCAGTGCCGGTAGATGACAGTGTCGCTTTGGCATATAAACAACGTTATATTTATTTAGTCAGTGGTTGGCATAACGATGGTAACGTAAACTTAGTGCAAGTTTACGATATTAAAACGGATACATGGCAACAGGCTTCACCATTTTTAGGGAAACCGGTGTTTGGTCAAGCGGCTGCCATTAGCGGCAATACTATGTTGGTTTGTGATGGCGTAGAAACCAAAGCGAATGCTGATAAACGTCGCTCGTTTGCTGCGGTTCCACAGTGCCTAAAAGGAACCATTGATGCTAATAACCCCTTAAAAATTGATTGGCGAACGATTCCTCATCCCACTGGCGTGGCACATTATCGCATGGCAGCAACCAGCTTTAATGGCGATATATATATGATGGGTGGTTCAGCGAATCCCTATAATTACAATGGCATGGGTTACGATGGTAAACCAGCCCCTGCAAGCGATCATGTGTGGCGTTTTGATGTCGACAGCAATGATTGGCACGCGATGCCAAAGGCAAATACCGCCAGTATGGATCACCGCGGATTATTAGAACATCAAGGCAGTTTGTATCGCATTGGGGGCATGAACAATAACCAGCAAGTAACACCCGATGCGCTAGGCTACAAGGTACAGTTATCATTATGAATACACTCTATATCACAGGCGCAGGGGTGAGTGCCGCAAGCGGGATCCCAACTTTTCGTGGCGAAGATGGATTTTGGACCATTGGCAGCAAAAACTACACGCCGATGGAAATGGCAACACGTGCGATGTATCAAAACAACCCACGCGAATTTTTAGCGTGGTATTACCATCGCTTTGCAACGTACCGACATCATGGTCCGAACGAAGTTCATCATTGGTTGAGCGATAAAAACCTTATAACACAAAACATTGATGGCCTTGATGGAAAGGCGGGTAACACCGATTACATTGCGATTCACGGTCGTTTAGATCAAATGACGGTCTTTCACAATCAAGGTGATGAAGTGATGGCCTTCAACGCTCCATGGGATAAAGTAAACGAAGATAACTTACACCATTCATTACTTGAGGTGTTCAACATTAGTAATGAAAGTCCTATTGTTAATCAATCGTTTAAGCCGTATGTGTTGTTATTCGATGAGTATTACACCGAACTTTATCGTATTTCTGAGGCGCAGCAACGTATGCTCGATGCTAATAAAATTGTATTTATAGGCACCTCGTTTAGTGTCAATATTACGCAAATGGCACTTAATATTGCACGAAGTCAGGGAACGCCTATCGAAGTGGTAGACCCAGAACCCACGCATGTGTTTCATCCTAATGTGACCTACAAAAAAATGACGGCACTTGAGTACGTACAGCAGCAAGGTTAAAAGCTAACGAGGCGCTTATATTACGCGCCTCGTCTATTGATTATTGTTGTTCTGCTTTTGCTTCGGTGATGTTTAACCGAGCTTGTAATGGGTCAGGTAAAAACTCTGCGGTACCTGTTTTATTCATTTGCAGTAAAAATGGCTCATCATGTTTAAACGCAGACCACTTCGGGAGTCCCGGGCCATTTGGCGTGCCTAATTTAATAAAGTTAGTAACATAACGGTGCATAATTTTAGCCGCTTGCTTGTCTTGTTCGGTGGTAACATGACCGTATTTTGCTTGCACCGTATTAAAGAAATACGGAATCTCGCTGGCATGCTCAGCTCCTGGTTTATCTAAAGTTTGCGCCACATAGCCAAAGCGGTACAAATAAGCCTGCTTGCCCATATCTGAAATGCGTTTAGCAACAAATCGAGCAGGTTCTTGCATTTGTGCATCTTGACCAATCTGATAATTAAGCACGGGCAGTGGAGTGTCGCCATTGGCGTCGTATGTCATTCTTGCTTGTGTGCTGTGCCCAGCAAAGCTGTCGAATAAAGCGTCTTTTGAAGCAAATCCTGCAAACCCTAAATCCCTGTCTGTAGTGCCAACCATGGCTGGTATGTGGCTAAATGTCCCTTTTCTTAAACGCGTTTCGGTTGATGCACTAATAATGGTGCCATCAATAATGGGGCCTCCAACATAGTTTGGTACGTCGGTATTTTGTTGGTGTAGCGTGCTTAAGTTGAGGTCATCGATAATATCTTCGGCAGGTAACTCACGAAGTGCAGCCAGCGCGTTTTCATCGCTGCCTAAAATTGTATGCTGCTTAGCAAAGTTTTCACCGATTTGTTCTGCGCTTAACACCGTGTCGTCATTACTGTGTAAAGGCCGTTGTTTAAATAGGTCTCGGCCACCAGCAGACATAATAATTGCTTGCTGAAATAAATTATTAGCAGCCGGCGTTTGCATCATCGCATGCACTGATGCACCACCTGCAGATTCACCCATTAATGTCACCTTTGATGCATCGCCACCAAATTGAGCGATATTTTTTTTCACCCATTCAAGCGCTGCAATTTGGTCCATTAATGCGTAGTTACCCAGTGCATCATTTTCAAATCGTGTGAGGGCAGGGTGCGCAAAAAAGCCGAATCGACCTAAACGATAATTAAAGCTGACAAAAATAACACCTTGTTTAGCAAAGCTTTCGCCAGAGTATACTGCTGGTGAAGCCCCACCGTTTACAAAGCCGCCACCATGGATCCAAACTACAACAGGGTAAGGGCTATCACTGTGCTTGGCGGGTTTAAACACATTCAAATACAAACAGTCTTCTGATGGCGTGGTTGCTAATGGCGCAGCATCACCAGCAAATGGTTTTTGCATGCAATCGGGGGCATAATTTTCCAATACCTTGACACCTTGCCATTTAGTAACCGGTTGAGGGGCTCGCCAGCGTAAGTTTCCCACAGGGGGCGCTGCATAGGGAATGCCTTTATAGGCAATAACTCGCCCTTGCTGTTGTCCTTGAATAAGGCCGCCACTCACTGCTACATGGTCGGATTGTGGTTGGTCTTGGCAGCCTTGTAGAAACAGGGCTGAGCCTAACATAAGAGAGGAATAGAAAATCGATTTTAAAATACGCGATGTCATAACATAGCCCAGACTGTTTTGGTAAGGCTTATAATATTAACATATTCAAATAGTCACAACGAGAAAACCAGCACAGCAACAAGGGAAAGACTATGCTGGTTTAGTCTTTGGCTGTTTCATATGATAAAGAATAGAAAAGCCCGCGCAAAGCGGGCTTTTAAGTGGGGGATTAACCTTTATTACTCAGGTAATGTGAATGACACTGTTAGGTCTTCACCCGATGTAACGGTAACAGGTTTAATTTGATGAAGCGTAAATTCTTGGTCTTCTGCCTCTGCATCATCGATGTGTGCAGCGCATGTGTAAGCAAGTTGGTAATCACCAGGTTGAATGAACGCAAGTTCGAACTCGTATTGATTATCTTCACTATCAAAAACCACATTAGCCGTTGCGAGTGGTGCATCAGCCGGTGTTTCGTTCTCATTTACTTCGTAGTTGTCCATTGGCGTTTCTACGTCACTGCTGTATAGGTAAACCGCGTGGCCAAACGAGCCATCTTCAGCAGCAATAGCAATATTATCGGTTTCGCAGTTAGCAATTAATACGTCGCTTACTGTGCCTTCAATATCTTGCGATTCAGCCAAGTTCTCTAAACGAACACCACGAGGCTTAAGCACAATTTCAGAACTATTTTGCGGGTCAACTAATGATTTTTTAAGGTCAAATTCAATAACAAATTCGTTACCAGCTTGATTAAGTGTGAAGCCATCAAGTTGAATTTCACCCACACCGTCGTTGCCTTTACGTTTAACGATTAATGGTTCAATGCTGTCATCTTCATACACAACATGTGATGTCATTGTTAAGTCGTTTGTATCACCATTGATAACATCAGCACGGATCCACTGATACTCGCCTGCAGGCACTTCTTCATCTTCTAAAAGAGCGAAAACATCGTCGCCTGTGTAGTCAAGTAAGTTGACCATTTCAGGTTTTGTTTCATCATCGTCTTCACGCGTTTCAAAAGTGATATCTTCACCGCCTTGCGTTCTCAGTGTGATTGAATCAAATACGACATTGACAGCTTTTAAGCCTGTTACTGGCGCATCAGATACACCCAGAGTGAATTTAGCCATTTGCGGCTGAGCTATGTTGTCATTTTTGTCGTTGTCTGAGCCACAACCAACGAGAGCAAGTAAGATAGCGCTGCTAAGCATTGTTGACTTAAAGTTCATGATTCATTCCTTTAGTGTGTTATGTGTATGCTAGGAAGTATAAGTAACGAAAACTTAATAGAACTTGAATTGTTATTAACTCGTTGCGTTTATCAAAAAAGCAGGATGAAATATGCAGCTATCTTACATATACAGTATATTAATTTAACAACGTATAATGGCTTTTCTGCTTTCGCTAAACTTATAGTGTGCGTATTTTTTACTATTATTGAAAAAAAGTGAACATGCTTACCCAGGATAACAATGAAAAATTATGTCATCAGTGATTGAATTCGGCCCCATCAACGAGAGCCGATTTGCTTATAGAAATAAACTGTTGCATCAAACGTACCCGCGGAACTTTTTGCAAAACCTGGGATTGAGCCCGCTTCAATGTAGTTAAGCTTACGATATAGAGTGGATGCGATATCCCCCATACGGGTATCAAGTACTAATAAACTAATCCCCATTGCGTTAGCGTCGGTTTCTAGGGTGTTCATTAATTGTTTTGCAATGCCTTGGCCTTGATAGTCAGTGTGCACCATCAGTTTTTCTACTTCACCTCGGTGCATTCCGTTTGCTTTTGAACACAAAGATAATTGAACAGAGCCAATCACTTGCTCACCTTCCATAGCTAAATAAAGGCGTCGATATGGCGTGGCTAAGTCAGTATTAACGTCCTGCCAATAGTCATGAGCTGCGTGTAATGATAACGGTGCAATAAACCCGATGGATGCACCACTTTCTACACTATTAATGAGCAGGGTATTTAACGGACTGGCGGCCCCTTTTATTGAATGTACTGCTTTAATTTTCATGACGTTATTGTTGTTGAAATGGATAAACAGAGCCTAAATTAAGTAACGAGGTAAGCTCATCAAGTGCCTGATAGCTTTCAGTTAAAAGCTGAGGATCAGCAAAGTCATTGCTCGTTAATGAATCGCGATAATGTGTGTTAGCCCAATTGACTAGTTGGTC
The DNA here is from genome assembly GCF_014117385.1 of Pseudoalteromonas sp. MT33b. Taxonomy (NCBI): domain Bacteria; kingdom Pseudomonadati; phylum Pseudomonadota; class Gammaproteobacteria; order Alteromonadales; family Pseudoalteromonadaceae; genus Pseudoalteromonas; species Pseudoalteromonas sp. MT33b. Next base: position 464,082 of record NZ_CP059832.1, read on the forward strand.
ATATTTGTCGTGACTAAAGCGCACGGCAGGGTTTACCGCATTAAGCTCGTTGGTGTTTAATGCAACACGCAAGCGTAAGCACGCAGGGCCTCCGCCATTTTGCATGCTCTGCCGTAAATCAAAAAAACGGACATGTTGTATCGGATTATCCGACAAAATTAATTCTTGAATATATTGATGCACAGCGGAGTTACGTTGGCATTCTTGTGGAGCGACTAACAGCATGCTGCCATCGGCAAGTGTAATAAGTTGGCTATTAAATAAGTAGCTGCTTACAGCATCGGTAATACTTACTTTTTGGGTCGGTACTTCAATAATATGCAGGGTTTTTTCACCGGTATAGGCTTTTTTTATTTCATCTAAGGCATGTGCTTGGTTTAAAAAAGCTTGCTCATGGCACAGTAAAACATTGCCATTTGCGACTGCAATTACATCGTTATGAAACACACCTTGGTCAATCACAACAGGGTTTTGTTGAATAAATAGCTGGCTGTGGGGTTTTAATTGGTGCAAACGAGCAACAGCCTGTGATGCCTCGAGAGTTTGCCGTGCAGGAAATTTACTTGGCTTGGGGAGTGTATTATTAAAGCTACTCGCACCAAATACAAATACCTCTAACCCTGTATCTGCATGGCTATCGCATAAACGATTATGATTGGCAGCACCTTCATCACCGAAAAAACCTTGGTCAGGCAAGTGACAGTGATGGCTAAAATAGTGGTCGTTGTTAAACATGGCTTTCAACAACGCTGTTGTCGTTGTCGGTTCTAATGAGCGGTGAAATTTGTTGTTTAAGTTTGCAGCTGTAAAATGCACTTTGCCATCAAGCGTATCAGCAGAGGGAGACACGGTTGCTGCGTTTGCAGTCCACATAGCAGACGCACTGTAACAGGCTCGCAGTAAAATGGGATCGGCTTTAAATGCTTTTTCAATAATTTGCCTGTCGCTGCCAGTAAATCCCAAACGTTTTAATACGTTGATATCAGGACGAGCATGGGGTGCAAAAATACCTTGTTCTAAGCCGAGCTCATGCATTGCCTTCATTTTTTCTAACCCTTGCAATACGGCTTCTCTAGGGTTTGAATGTGATGAGGCATGACTTAATGAGGCAACATTGCCATACGATAATCCCGCGTAATTGTGTGTTGGCCCCACTAAGCCATCAAAGTTTACTTCTACTGCGTGCATACTCATTCCAATTTGTTAAATGCGTGTTTTTAAACCATACAGATTTTTTTTAAACGAAGCGAGCCAACTCCATTTCAACATTACGAAGGTGTTGTTTAAGCCGTTTTTGTGTCGCAATTAAATAAGCTTTTTGCTTATTTAATTTTGCGTGCTGTTGCCTTACAGCGTTATAAAGCGTTCTTTTGGGAATGTCATACTGTTCAGCGGCTTCGGTAATTGTAAGATGATGAACAGATACCTTTTGCAGTGCTTCTATAAATTCAGGATCGTTATTTAACATAGCGACGCTCCTTATCTGCAGTGGTATGTGGATCGTTCGGTTCATGCACATGCCATGTGCTAATATCTAAACGCCAAAGTAAGTAAAGAGTGTGATAAAAGTTAGTCACGTTCGTCTCCTTTTAGGTGCAAGTTCCTTTTTCACTATTGGAAGAACTGTGCCACTCTTTATTTTTATTTTAAATTATTTAAAATCAGTGATTTATTTTTTGTGGGAATATTTGTAGCAATCTCTAAGCACTAAAATAGTGAAGCAAGTCTTAAAAACTGCACTTTTATGATGCGGTGGGTTTTATTAAGGCAGTGCGTTATGAATATCGACAAAATAAAAAATGAGAAGAACATAATTAGCGCTAACTCGTTAGCGCTAATTAATGGCTATGTTAACGAAAGCTGGTAACGCTAAAATCCTTCAAGCACTAACTTACCGCGAGCTTGATGCGATTCTAAAATAGCATGGGCTTTGAGTATGTTCTCGACATTTATTTTTCCTAAATGCTCACCCAAGGTGGTTTTAATGATGCCTTTATCAACAAGCTCTGAAAGTGTTGTTAGTAGTTGATGTTGAGCAATCATATCGTCGGTTTGAAACATTGAGCGGGTATACATAAACTCCCAATGAAGCGAAATACTTTTGCGCTTAAGCTTTAAAATATCGAAGCTTGCGGGGTCATCAATCAGTGCTAATTTACCCTGTGGTTTAATTACCTCTACAATACTGTCAAGGTGCTTATCGGTATGCGTTAAACTGATTACATAATCAAATTCATCAAGTTCTGCGTCAATACGTTGTTGATTGAGATCTTGGCTGTGATCTAGCACATAATCTACGCCTAAGTCAGTTAGCCATTGTACACTTTGCTGACGTGCCGCTGTGCCAACAACTGTTAAGTTTGTTAGCTGTTTAGCAAGCTGCACTAAAATTGAGCCAACCCCACCCGCTGCACCAATTACCAATACTGAGGCGGGTTTGCTGTCTTTTGATTGCGTAATTTGCAGACGGTCAAATAACAATTCCCATGCTGTAATACTGGTTAGAGGGAGGGCGGCGGCTTCTGCATTGGTTAAGCTTGCGGGTGCTTTACCAACAATGCGTTCGTCAACTAGTTGCAACTGCGCATTACTGCCTTGGCGAGTTAAATCGCCAGCATAATAGACTCGGTCGCCAACGTTAAATAATGACACGTTTTCACCAACGGCTTTTACTGTGCCTACTGCATCCCAGCCAATGACTTTATAGCCGCTTTGGGGAGAAACGTTTGCGCGGATTTTAGTGTCAACAGGGTTGACTGAAATAGCCTCAACAGCAACTAAAATATCGCTGCCCGTTGCAACTGGATCTGGTAATTCAATTGCTTGTAAGGAATGTTCACCAAGCGTTGGGGTGGCTTTGCTATAACCAAATGCTTTCATAATCGTGTCCGTTTTAGTGGGTTTTACCCACTATAACGCATTTAAATCTATTAAAAAGCGGTGTAATCGAAATTCACTTTCAAATAATTTTTGTTAATCAAGATCGCTATTTACCAAATCGAGAAGCTGAATAAGTTGCAAAGCCTGTTGCTCATTGATGCTAGGAAAGCGACAACGAATTTGTTCAGGAATACTGGCAGCGTCATCTTGTAAGGCCTTACCCTTGGCTTCGAGTTGGACTAGGCGTTTACGTTTATCTTGGCTGTCTTGGTAAATACTCAATAACGACTTTTCGCTCATCTTTTTTAAAATTTGCGTCATAGCACCGCCATCAATGGCTGTTTTTTCGAGTAATTCAGCTATGCTGATCTTGTCTTTTTCCCATAATGCCATCATCACGACGTACTGTGGGTAGGTCAAATTTAACTGGTTGAGTGAATCACGGTACGCGCGAGCAATGCTATTCGATGCCATATATAAGCGATGGCAAAGTTGGTTATCGAGTTTTAATTGCGGGTACTTCATAGTGGATTCCTTATGATCAGTGAGTGTATTTTAATTTGCATACAAAATATTTGCAATATTCAAAAAGCTGTTCTAATATATTTTGCATGCAAAATATATTCACTCACAAAGGAGAGTAATCATGAAAGAACTACAAAGCGTTGCCTATACTGCAAAAGCCACAGCAACAGGTGGCCGTGAAGGTACTGCAAAATCAGATGACGGTCGTTTAGATGTCGCATTATCAACACCTAAAGGGTTAGGTGGTGATGACGGTCAAGGCACAAACCCAGAGCAATTATTCGCAGCGGGCTATGCTGCATGCTTTATTGGTGCACTAAAATTAGTGGCAGGCCAAGCTAAAGTTAAACTACCGAGTGATACACATATCAACTCTGAAGTATCAATTGGTCCAATCGAGGGCGGGTTTGGTATTGCTGTTAAATTGGCGGTGTCAGTGGGCGATTTAGACAAAGAAACTGCGCAAACATTAGTCAATAAAGCACACGAAGTGTGCCCTTACTCAAATGCAACGCGCGGCAACATTGCTGTTGAATTATCAGTGATTTAGTATGCTGATAGGTGGGCTTAAATAGCCCACCTCCTTCGTTAAGGCTTTACTATTTCAAACCAATAGTCAAAGTTGTCAATTAAGCTAATCAATAAGGCAAATTTTTGGATATCACCTTTGAAACTGGCTTTATTGCTTTCAAGTAAGCGCTTAAAGTCGACCTGTTTCATTAAAAGTAAATCTAAATCTGCACGATTAAGGGTTAGCGTTAAATCAGCATGCTCACTTTGTGTGTTTGCTAAGTTGTTTAAGTGGGCGTTGTTTAACTCAATAACGAACTGTTCTTGGGTATCGGGCAGCTGAATATTGATAATAAACTGATGTTGAGCCGCTTTTTCGGCATTTAATCGCACACCTAAATAGTCAAAGACGAGTTCAGTACTCATTGCTTTGATGATGTCTGGCCCAATTTCTGTTTTATTTACACTGCTTGGCATGCCATTTCTAAGCTCATAAGCTGCAGATAAGTATGCATTTCTCCAACCTGCATTTTCAGCTTGGTAGCCTAATTGTTCTAATGTATCAGCTTGTAATGCAATGGCTGCTTGATTCTCAGGTTCCGCATAAACTAAGTGATTTAGCAGTTCTGCTACCCATCTATATTCACCATTATTAAATGCCGTTTGTGCCACGTTTAGCATTGCCTTGCTACCGCCTGCGAGTTTTACGTATCGTTTTGCGGAATCGGCAGGGCTGAGTTTATTAAGTGTGGCAGGGTTCATATCAAAAAAGCCAAGATACTTATTAATAATGCCTCTTACGTTGTGGCTAACAGAGCCATGATAGCCGCGGTTAAACCATTCGTTCGATAAACTTTCCGGTACTGTAAATTGGTTATGGATTTCGTTTATCGTAACCCCTTGATTGGCTAAATTGAGAGCCTGATCATGCATGTATCCGTACATATCACGTTGTTTTTCAAGGTAATGAACAATATTCTTATTACCCCATCGAGGCCAATGGTGTGAAGCAATTAGTATGTCGGCTTGCTGAGCAAACTGTTGTAAAGTTTGGTTTATTTTTTTGCTCCATTGTGATGCATCCCTCGTTTCTGCCCCGCGTATTGTATAGATGTTGTGCATGCCTGCGACCGTGTTTTCGGCCATCCATAAAGTTTTAAATTGAGGAAACCAAGTATTCATTTCTGAAGGCGATTCGGTGTGCGGTGTGTTTTTCATTACCATTTCAATGCCGTCGACAACTATGGTTTCTTGAGGCTGTTCAATAATACGGGTAGGCGCGATTAAGCTAACATAGCCAAACGCAATCCCTTTACCTAGCGCACTATCAACTGTAGATAGTTCATTTTTACCAATAATACTTCCATATTGATACCCAGCGCGACGCTGCATTGCCAGCCAAAACAGACTCTTTTACAACGTGTTCCATAAAGTGCGCGGGGGCAATTACCTGTACGTCGTTATTATCGACTTGTTGTTGACTAATAATGCCTTTTACCCCGCCAAAATGATCGGCATGTGCATGACTGTAAACAATGGCTTTAATGGGTCTATCACCTAGGTGCTTTGTTATTAAATCGTGTGCTGCTTTGGCTGTTTCAGGAACGGTAAGGGGGTCAAATATAATCCATCCGGTATCGCCTTTTACATAAGTGACATTCGCTAAATCAAAGCCTCTTACTTGATATATATGCTCAGAAACTTTAAAAAGCCCGTAATTTAGATTAAGTAAAGCTTGGCGATGAAGGCTTGGGTTTATGGAGGGGATAAAGTCGTGTTCTTTTAAAAAATCAAATTGATTGAAGTCCCAAATAACCTCACCATTTGCATTTAATATGTGCTTATTTTGGGGTTTAGCAATGAGCCCTTTACTGGCAAGTGCAAAGTCAGTTTTATCATTAAAAGGGAGTGTTTGTAACAACTGTTGGTTTTTTTGAACGGTGAATTTACTTGCAGGTTTACTCGTTAGGTCACTTTCTGCTTGTGTGTAATGAGTACACATTACACACGCTAATAGGCTGAGATTTATTAATTTTGTTATCATTTTTGTGTCCTTGGTGTGGTTCTTTTTATACATTTTTTATTTGTGCCAATAAATCACCCGAGCCTGTGAGTGATGATGTTTGACCGGCTAAAGGTTCGCTAAACGAAATGGGCTTGATTGTTTTTGCGCGTTGCTCATCAAAAACAGGTATTTGGCTCATCGCAAACTCAGAGAGGGCAGTAATGGTTAAAGAAGGGTTAACACCTAAGTTACCCGGAATAATTGAACCGTCGATAACGCGTAGGTTTTTGTAACCGAAAACTTCACCAGAGGTGTCGACCACGCCTGTTTGCGCATCGGCACCCATAGCTACACCGCTCATGATATGTGCCGTCATGGGGGCTCCAAATAACACTTCGGTTAATGCTGAGCCGGGTACGCCGCCCAGTTTCTCGGCATAGCGTTTGGTGGCTTCTTCTGCTTTTGGAAATGAGACTGTCAGTGGGGTATCTTCGGCTTTTTGTACTGCGGTGATACCTTTTTTAAATAATCGATACCATTTTCGACGCCACTCAAGGTGGATAAAAGCTTCTGATTTTTGCATCACTAAGAACAAAATAGAGCTGCGAGCTTTTCCCTTCGGTCTGAGTACTTTGGCGGTTTTAATTGGATGGCGTACTGTGTTTAGTAAAAATTTTGCAATACGTTTAACTCCTGTGCCTGTCACCATTGGCACGTAAGGCAAATAGAGCCAAGTACCATCTGAGCCTTCTCGAAAACGACAAATCTCAATATTGGTGTCTTTATCTACAGAAATAAATGAACTGATTGCAACGCCGTCATCCACTTTTTTAGTTGTATTGTTTGCGGTTGTGAGCGTTTCTGAGTTAGTGCGAATTTGTTGCCCAAGCCATGGCGAAATATGGGGAAGTGTTTTATCTTGGTCGCGCATTTTCAATAGCAACGGTACTGTGCCCATTACGCCTGCACTTAGCACTACTCCGCGGGTTTTTAGGGTGTAGATATGGCTGTTTTTATGGCTCGTATCTTTTATTTTAATTTTGTAGCCTGCACTGCCATCGTCATTAAGAGGCGTGATTTTAATGACTTCGGAGCTAGGTCTAATTTCAACCCCGTTTCGCTGTGCAAAAAAGAGGTAGTTTTTCATTAGCGTATTTTTGGCATTGTTACGACAGCCAATCATACAACTGCCACAGTAGTTGCAGGTGTGACGACGTGGGCCATCGCCATTAAAGTAAGGATCGGGTACTTCTTTATTGTACGCTTCACCGGGCTTGGCAAATAGTACTCCCGTATTGACGGTTTTAAATGAGCTGCCTTGGCCCATTTCTTCTGCCACATGTTTGAGTGTGTCATCGGCGACATTGGTGTAGGTGTTTTTGGCACTGCCGAGCATACGCTGAGCAAGCCCATAATAGGGCATTAAGCTTTCTTTCCAGTCTGGCTTTATGCGTGTCCATGCGGGAGATTGAAATACTTCGTCATCCGGTATTAAATGCACATTAGCATAAATTTGCGAACCTCCCCCGACACCCACACCGTGTAACACGGTGACTTTATTGGTAAACGAAAATTGAATACAGCCTTTTAAACCAATTTCGGGTTGCCACATGTAGTTTTTAATATCTAAATTGGTTTTGGGGAACGCTTTATCATCTCGGCGTAGGCCTTTTTCGAGTACTAAAACCCGATTGCCTTTTTCACTTAAACGCAAGGCACTCACAGAGCCACCAAAGCCTGAACCAATAACTATTTGGTCAAAATCAAAATTATCTTGCTGCATTGTTGTCACCTGTTGGGGTTTATTGTTATGAGTTTATTCGGGTTAAAAAGGCTAATAGCCGGTCAGCAAATTTACCGTACGGAGGTGTTAAAAACTTAATGCTAGTAAATCTGGCTTGATAAAACACCGGGCGTAATTTTGAGAACGTTAAAAACCCTTCGTAGCCATGATAATGCCCCATACCACTGGCACCGACTCCCCCAAAAGGTAAGTCATGTTGCCCAACATGAAATAACGCGTCGTTGACGCTAACACCACCAGACATAATGTTATCAATATAGTAGTTGATTAATGACTTGTCGTAGCTAAACGGGTAAAAGGCCAGCGGTCTATCTCGTTCGCTGACGTAATCAACCACCTGTTGGGGAGAGTGGTAAGTTTTGAGCATTAAAATAGGGCCGAAAGTTTCGCGAGTATCAATGTGCATATTGTCATTACTATGCATAATGATCGTGAGCGGGAACTTTCGTGTTTTTGCATCGGCAGCTTGTTTACCCAGTGTGATTACTTTGGCACCGAGTTGCTGAGCGTCAGCAACGCAATCAACTAAACGCTTAAATGCGCGGTCATCAATAATGGCTGTGTAGTCTTCACTGTGAATATCGGGTAGGTGTTTTTTTGCCCAATGGGTCGCTGTTTCTATAAAGTGCTCACATTGCGATTGATGCACAAATACATAATCAACATTAGTGCAAATTTGCCCGGCATTAAGCTGTTTAACATACATTATTCGTTCTACAGCCTTTTGCATTGGGTAATCCTTTGCGATGACAGCAGGCGACTTACCACCTAACTCTAAGGTAACTGGGGTCAAGTTTTTTGCCGCCGCTGCCATTACTTTTTTACCCGTTTCGCCGGAACCGGTAAACATTAAGTGATCAAATGGCAACTTTGAAAAGGCAATCCCTACTTCACCTGTTTCACAAAAAAAGGCTAATTTTTCGGGTTTGAAATAATGACCAACAAGCTCAGCGAGTAGGGCACTTAAATGACGGGAATTCTCTGACATTTTAACCATGGCTTTATTACCCGCGGCAAAGGCTGCTGCCAACTGACTAAATGCCAAATTTATTGGGAAGTTCCAGGGAATGATTAACCCAACCACCCCTAGTGGCTGTGGTATCACTCGGTTTTTAGCTCCAAAGTACATGCGATGATCTACATGACGTTTTTGTACTTTCATCCACTTTTTTAGTTGCTTGAGTGTACTGTTAATATCGGCACAGGCATTGATGATCTCTGCAAGCAGCGTTTCGTGACGTGACCGATTACCATAGTCGAGATTAATAGCCTTAATAATACGTTCTTGGTTATTGGTAATTAAGGCTTTTAAAGCAAGTAAGTGCTCACGACGTTGTTCATAGCTTTCTATCCCTTGGGCTTTTGCAAAAGCGCGTTGCTTTGCAAGTGTGGTGTGCAGAATGTCGTCGATAATGACTGGATGTTTTGCAATGTTCATGTCGGTGCTCTAATAGCAAAGGTAACTGATAGCTTAAATAAAATACTTGCAGTTAATTTGACTTTTTAGGACACTAAAATGACTCTTTGGGACATATGGTATTTTTGTGGAAAGTTTAATACGCTCATCAAGCTTGGCGGGCTTTGAAGGTTTAGTCAGGCGTTACGGGGTAAACCCAAATACGCTATTGGAACACGCGGGCATTTTACCTGCACAATTACGTGACCCCGACAGCTTTGTTGTTTATAGCCACTATTTACAGCTTTTAGAACTCGCTGCAGCAGCCTGCGACGAACCATGCTTTGGCTTAAAATTAGGGAGTCAACAAAGTATGAGCACCGTGGGCCTTATTGGGGCGTATATGTCGCGCCAGCCAACGATTCTTGATGCGTTAAACGTAGCCCAAAAATATATTTATCTACATGCAGAGGGCATTGTGCTTAACCTTGCTTTATATGGGCAAAATAGCTGCGAAGTACGATTTGTACGTTTGTCTGATGAAAAGCAGGAATTTGTTCAAAAAGCGCAATTGGCCGTGTGTTTAGTCAATAAAGTAATGAAAGAGCTGGTGGGTCCCAAGTGGCGAGCCGATAAAGTATGCCTTCGGCAGTCGCCAGTGAGTGAACACACAGCCTTGTTTACCAAGGTGCTTGGCTGTGAGGTTGAATTTAATGCTGATACTGATGCTATTTATTTTTCGAGTGCGTTTTTAACGTATAAACCAAAACTCAATGATGCCATTCTCGATACCCTCATTGCAGATCAGCTTGAGATGCAGCGTATAAATAAGCTCCCAGATGAAATGCTGCATATTGAAAGCGCCATGAAAATGCTATTGGCAACAGGGGACTGTAGTAAAGAAAACACGGCATTAAGTATGGGTGTTCACCCTAAAAAGTTACAGCGTATTTTAACTATGCATGAAACGACTTATCGACAACTGCTTGATGATGTTAGAAAGTCAGAAGCCGTTCGACTACTTCAACACGGTAATGTAAGTATGACCGATTTAGCCTTGCGGTTAGGTTATGCAGAATTGTCTATTTTTAGTCGTCGTTTTAAGGCCTGGTTTGGGGTATCACCAACACAATGGCAAACACAGCACGGGGTGTCATAAAACTTTAATATATGTTTTTTCATATATGAGTTTTTTATATTCGTTTTTCCATATATAGTAGCGTTATCTAACGAAGGTGATGCTATGAATAACTTAGAACCTACCGCTTTTTTTAAATGCTTAGCGGATGAAACACGCTTAAAAACGTTGTTGCTGATCATGCATCAACAAGAATTGTGTGTGTGTGAATTAGTGGCGGCTTTGGCATTGAGCCAACCGAAGATTTCTCGCCATTTGGCACTACTTCGAAAGTCAGGGCTATTATCAGATAGAAAACAAAGCCAGTGGGTTTACTACCAACTAAACTCAGATTTACCTAACTGGGCGCAGCAAATTCTAAAAGCGACGTTAGACTCAAATTTTCAGCTAATCGACACTGACTTAATCCGACTTGAAACGATGGGGAATCGCCCCGAACGTCAAGCGCACTGTTGTTAAAGAGGACAGCACAATGACAATTAAAATAGGTATTAATGGTTTTGGCCGCATGGGACGCTTAACACTTAGAGCAGCACTTAATTGGCCTGAACTTGAATGCGTTCAAATTAACGACCCTGCCGGTGATGCAATTACGCACGCTCATTTATTCGAGTTTGATTCGGTGCACGGCCGATTACAGACGCCTGTCACGGTGGAGCACGATACCATTCGTGTTGCTCATCATACAATTGCTGTGTCTAACAACAAAACCATTGCAGAAACTGACTGGTCAAACTGCGATATCGTGATTGAAGCCAGCGGTAAAATGAAAACCAAAGCCTTACTCGATGAATACTTAGCGCAAGGTGTAAAGCGGGTTGTTGTCACTGCGCCGGTTAAAGAAGACGGCGTGTTAAATATTGTGATGGGGGTGAACGATCATCTTTATAATCCACAACAGCATCAACTTGTTACAGCGGCGTCGTGTACTACTAACTGTTTAGCGCCTGTTGTAAAAGTACTACAGGAAAAGGTTGGTATTAAGCACGGCTCAATGACCACTATTCATGACATAACCAACACGCAAACCATTATTGATGCGCCTCATAAGGACTTGCGTCGTGCGCGTTCTTGCGGCACAAGTTTGATCCCCACCACAACAGGCAGCGCTACTGCAATCACCCATATTTTCCCTGAATTAAAAGGAAAATTAAATGGTCATGCAGTGCGAGTGCCACTGACCAATGCGTCAATCACCGACTGTGTGTTTGAATTAAAAGAAAGCGTGACTGAAAAACAAGTCAATGCGTGGTTTAAAGAAGCCGCCGATGGTGAGTTAAAAGGCATTTTAGGTTACGAAGAAAAGCCATTAGTGTCTATTGATTATAAAACCGATCCTCGCAGTGGCATTATCGATGCGCTCTCAACAATGGTTGTTAACGATACCCAATTAAAGCTTTACGTTTGGTACGACAACGAGTGGGGTTATGCAAATCGCACTGCTGAGCTGGTTCGTAAAGTGGCATTGTCTTAAGGTATTTTGATGCGTGAACAATTGGCAGCTTTGCCAAACGAATTAAAACAATACCTAATAATAACCGGTAACTACTGGGCGTTTACCCTCACCGATGGGGCGCTCAGAATGCTGGTGGTGCTGTATTTTCATCAGCTTGGGTATGAAGCATTAGCAATTGCCATGCTGTTTTTGTTTTATGAAGTATTTGGTGTAATTACCAACTTAGTCGGTGGCTGGCTCGGGGCACGTTTGGGGCTCAATAAAACCATGAATTTGGGATTATTGTTGCAACTTGTTGCGCTCGCCATGTTGTGTGCGCCCAGTCACTGGTTAACGGTCGGGTTTGTCATGACTGCACAAGCGCTGAGTGGTATTGCTAAAGACTTGAATAAAATGAGTGCTAAAAGTGCGATTAAGTATTTGGTACCTAAAGGTCATGAGGGAGAGTCAACCCTGTATAAATGGGTTGCTATTCTAACTGGCTCTAAAAATGCGTTGAAAGGACTCGGCTTCTTTTTAGGCGGCGTGTTACTCACATTATTTGGTTTCACAGGCGCTATTTTTGCCATGTTAGTGATGCTAGGAGTGGTTTGGATTTTAAGCCTGCTTACGCTTAATGCTGATATCGGAAAAGCTAAGAATAAGCCAAAATTCAAAACCTTATTCTCAAAATCGCGGGCAATTAATTTACTCAGCTTAGCCCGAATGTGCTTATTTGCTTCGCGAGATGTGTGGTTTGTAGTGGCACTGCCTGTGTATTTGGCAACGCAGTTTGGTTGGCAACACTGGTGGGTGAGTGGCTTTTTAGCGTGTTGGGTAATTGGCTACGGTTTAGTGCAAACTCAGGCACCGCGTATCACAGGCCATAAAAAAGTAGGTTTTTTGCCAACACGCCAAGCTGCAATGTGGGTAACGGCATTAACACTATTCACCTGTTTGTTGGCTACAGCACTGACATTAAACGTGTTTATGCAACTAAGCTTATTGATTGGTTTATTGATTTTTGGCTTCATTTTTGCGGTCAATTCATCGTTGCATAGCTACTTAATTGTTAGTTTCGCAGACAACGATGGCGTGTCGCTCGACGTGGGCTTTTATTACATGGCAAATGCGTTAGGACGACTAGTGGGAACGGTGCTCTCTGGTTGGGTGTTTCAGGTGTTCGGGCTGGTTGCGTGTTTATGGGTGAGTGTGGCTTTATTAGCAATGGCATCTGTTACGACCTGGTCGTTGAATAAAAAGTAAAAACTCATACTTTTTTTTATGTTTGTTGCTGTTAGTTTAGCAAGATAGTCTAAACTATTATCAAATAAACAATAAAAACGGGAATATTCAATGCGGCAGTTAGCATTAGCAAAAAAGCTTTTATGGCTTACCGTAGGAAGCATTTTTATTACAGTGTTTGTACTTTCTAGTGTGCTCTGGTGGCAGCTTTCACAAAGTAATGAGCAACTTGCTGGGCAGTCTGAAAAATTAATTGTTGCAGAGGTTGAAGATAAACTTTCTTCCAATGCGGCAGCATATGGCGAACAAGTCGCTGGCTTTATAAATGAAGCTTACCGTGTGCCTTATTCATTTGCAGCTATCCTCGGTGATGAACAAGCTGCAAATGCCATTACGCGTGATGCTGTGGTTGAATTAAACCGCGCATTATTAGAAAAAAATACACTTCTTTCATCTATCTATACCCAATTCGAACGCAATGGTTTTGATGGCCGTGATGCGAATTTTATAAGTGGTTATGATCATTCAGTTGCAGGGGCAGGTACCCTAGAAATTTATTTTACGCGTAATCGTGATGGTGCTATTGAGCAGCAAGTGGTTGAAGACGTAGAAGAAAAATATGTAGATAAACTGAGTGAATTCGGTCAACGAGAAGCCGAATGGTACCTTTGTGCAAAAGACACGAAAGTCCCGTGCATTATGGAGCCGTACCTATACGAAATTTCGCCAGGTTATTCAGAAATGATGACCTCACTTACGGTGCCTATTATTAGAAATAGTGAGTTCATTGGTGTTGCAGGGGTTGATTTAACGTTACCCGTGTTCCAAACAATGACAGAAAAACTGTCAAAAGAGCTGTATAACGGAAAAGCGCGCGTAACCTTATTAAGCTCGCTTGATTTGGTTGTAGGGAGCAGTCATTACAAAGATAAATTAGGCCGACCACTTAAAGAAGTCGTGCCTAAAAATATGCTTGATAACTACAACAGATTAAAAAAACAAAACGGAATTTTTAAGGTCGAGGACGAGTATTTAGTTAACTACCCCATCACCATTAAGCTTGCTAAAAAGCAGTGGAATTTATTAATCGAAGTGCCGACTGAACTTGCTCTTGAAGGGCCGCAAGCATTAGCTGACAGCATGAGCGAAAATGCTAATACGCTTGGAGGATTGATTTTAGTCACCGGAATTATTATCGCAGGCGCTGCTTTTGTGATCATGTTGCTGGTGATCCGTACTATCGTCGCTCCTCTTCAGCAGATACAGCAACGGGTTGATAATTTGGCAAGTTCAGAGGGCGATTTAACACAAACATTGCATGTTGATACCCATGAAGAATTGATTGCGTTGGCAACAGGGTTTAATGCTTTCTTAGCTAAATTAAGAGATCTTATCTGTGAACTGAAAAATGTTTCTGCGCAGACAAAACAACAAGCTGAATTAGCGACGCATGTGTCGGTAGATACAAAACACAATGTTCAATCACAGTTCCAAGAGATTGAAAGCGTGGTTACAGCCATGAACGAAATGAGTGCGACTGCCCTTGAAGTGGCACGAGCTTCTGAGCAATCGGCACTGCAAGCAGACGAAATTAATAGCCTTGTTGTAAACAGTGAGTCGAGCTTATCGTCGGCGGTAACTCAAGTTAAAACGATGTCGAGTGAGATTAAACAAGCGAACCAAGCCGTTGAAAAAGTGGCTGCGCGAAGTAATGACATTACACAAATACTCGATGTGATCAGAACCATTGCAGAGCAAACCAACTTATTAGCGCTCAATGCCGCAATTGAGGCTGCGAGAGCGGGTGAGCAAGGTCGAGGCTTTGCTGTTGTTGCGGATGAAGTGCGTGCACTTGCGTCAAAAACACGCGCATCAACTGACGATATTAGTGGTTTAATCGACAGCTTACAGCTAGAGGTCGGTAATGCATCAAAAGTCATTGAGCAAGGGGTTGTGCGTGCTCAAACTGCGGTAGACGAAACGTCTGTTGCATTTGATGCGCTGCATGAAGTAGTTGTTAAAGTGGATGAAATTACGCAACAGATCACCCACATTGCGACAGCAGCTGAAGAGCAAAGCTCAGTAACCGAGGAGATTAACCGTAATCTAACCCTAATCTCAGATGCTGCATCGCAACTAGCCGAGCTCTCGACTCAAGCCGGCGACGGTAGTCAAACGCTCAATGCGCTCGTGGCACAGCAGGATGATGAGCTTAATAAACTTAAAACCAAATAGCGTTTGAGTCGCACACTTCAAGCCGTCAGATTACTGAGTAACTGACGGCTTTTGTTTTTATACCGTACTTTAGCGTTTACTATTTAGGCAATTTATTAGACTAATAGTTAATGCGTTCAATTCTGACTTTTTTACTGGGTATTAAAATTAAAAAATACTGTCCCATATTAATTTAATTTATTTTAAATCAATTGCTTATATTTTATTTTCCTGTTATGCTTTTTGCTTGAAAGGTGTTTTTCAAAATTCATACCCTACCTTTTGCCTAATCGTGTTTTGTGTCTTGCTGCTTTACCCTAAGTACAAAATAAATACTCACACAATTTTTCAAGATAAGTAGTAGGAGAAGTCATGAATATGAGGCAGCATGAAGCGTCAAAAACGCCTGCTGATCAGGAATCAGAGACGCTTAGTGGACAAAAAAGCTATCAAGCACTTCATAAACCCAGCAGTGAATTTTCAAGTCGCGATGAATACCTAGAACACGAACTACAAATTATGCAGCCAAAGCGTTGGCGTCCTAACTTACCCTTTAGGGATTATCGCTTTGAGCTCGAAGATTCAATTCCAGCAATGGCCGGTACAATCGGTAAAGTAGTGATGGTGGGAGCCATTGCAGCTACGTTTGCAGCACCACTTGGTCTTGGCGAAGGTTTTATATTAGAAAATGTGCGCTACGAGCTATTAATTGTATCCATCTTTATTTTATTGTTTTCAGGATTCTTTTTACCAACGGCAAACTTAGCTGGAACGCATGGACCACTTATTCCTTTAATTCCAATTGTTGTTGCTGCGGGAGGTCATCCCATGGCATTTGGTTTACTAATTGGGGCGTTTGGCTTGCTATTAGCGCTCAGTAAAGGGGGGAGTTTACTTGCTGGGTTAACCAGTCGCGGTGTGTGTGGTGGTTTGCTTCTTTACCTTGGTTTTATTGGCACTATTTCACAGGTTAAAAAGCTGTTTGCGTGGGCCGAAGGCATTGATATGACTCATATCGCATTTATCGTGATCTTATCAACCATTGTGCTTTATGCATTACTTGAGCATTATAAAAAGCGTTGGCTTGCTGTGCCATTAAGCTGTTTATTAGGGGGGTTACTTGCTTTTTCACTTGGCGCACCTTTTGAATTTAAAACAGCGCCGGGCTTGCCGAATATGAACCCAATGTATTGGTGGGGTGAAAATACAGGCTGGATGTTAGGTCTACCCACACTCGAAAGTTTTGTGGTGGTATTGCCATTTGCTGTACTGGCTGTGGCGATGTGGTCTCCCGACTTTTTAGGTCATCAA
This sequence comes from Pseudoalteromonas sp. MT33b, assembly GCF_014117385.1. Taxonomy (NCBI): domain Bacteria; kingdom Pseudomonadati; phylum Pseudomonadota; class Gammaproteobacteria; order Alteromonadales; family Pseudoalteromonadaceae; genus Pseudoalteromonas; species Pseudoalteromonas sp. MT33b. The sequence goes on from NZ_CP059832.1 coordinate 480,545, forward strand.
GTGTTCCAAAAAATTAGTTACCCAGAACGTACTGAAAAAGTACAAATGAACATTGACGACACAATGTTCAGTGCGTCAATTCGTCAAACGTTTGGCTCACTTCTCGGTGGTTCAAACTTTACCTCCTCATGGGGCACCTATATTGTGCCAGCAGCCATTGCGAAACGGCCAATTCCAGCGGGTGCAGTTTTAACTGCATTATTTTGTATTATTGCCAGTATTTGGGGTTACCCAATGGATTTAGCTATTTGGCAACCCGTATTGTGTGTAGCCTTGATTGTTGGGGTATTTATTCCCTTACTTGAAGCAGGCATGGAAATGACCCGAGAAGGTAAAACCACGCAATCAGCAGCCATAGTGGTGTTTTCATCAACCTTAGTTAATCCAGCATTTGGCTGGTCATTAACGATGTTGCTCGATAATTTAGGTTTAATTGGTTGTAAAGAACGAAGCGCTGAATTAAGCCAAATGAGTCGTTGGATTATTCCATTAGTGATGTTTATTATTTTAACGGGGGTTATGGCTCTTGTAGGAATGTTGCCTGGGATCCCTGCATTAATGGCTGATTTTAGACACTAACTGACTTACGGGGTAAGGCTAAGTCGCCTTACCCTAGTTTCTTTTAAATACTTAAATACGCGTTACTTAAATACCACCTGTTTATTACTACGGGTATAAGTGCGTGTTTCAGGTTTAGTCCATTGCCCTTTCTTAAGATACGATGTCGACACCACAAACTGGTTATCTTTAAATTCGCTGGTTGATTTAACTTTTGTAATTCCCTCTTTATTGCCAGTCACATTCTCGTAGGCAACAAACTGTGTCGGGCTCAAAACATTCATCGTACCTTGCGTGTAAAAACCTGCGGTGGTGAAGTAATAAAAAACCAGCGATTGTTTCTTGCTATCCCAGAAAATCATCGATTCGCCACCGTATTCACCCTCGTTAATTGAGTGAAGTGTTTTAATGGCGGTGCCGTTTAGTGCTCGTTGCCACGTACTTACATCTTGTACTGCTGGTTTGCCTGCTGTTACGTTGAAGTCTGATTGCCAAGTGCCTAAGTAAGGCTCAAATACTTTTAGTTTTTCATCGAGAGGTTGCTCTGTTGCAAGTGCTGTTAAAGAGCAAAAGCACAGTGATAGTAAAAATGATTTTATATATGCCATAATACAGCCTAATAAATTTCGTTCGTTTAGCTGAGTATAGGCGATAGTTCATTGATTAAGAAAACATTAATTACATTTTCATTGTTGTTTTTAGCTTTGTTATGGCTCGCCTGTTGGCTGTTAAATATGCCATACCTTATCGCTGGGATTTACAGCGGTATAAGCTTAATTAGCTTTTTAGTGTATGGCTGGGATAAACGATTAGCAGTGCAACATGGTGAAGATGTGATCCGTGTACCTGAACGCACATTACACCTCTTAGGTGTGTTTGGCGGCTGGCCTGGATCATTAATTGCGCAACAATGGTTCAGGCATAAATCAAAAAAGCGCAGCTTTATCGCCGAACTGTGGTTAACTATCATCGTTAACTGTAGTGCGCTGTTTTCACTGTATTATTTACAGTTAATTTAAATAGTCAGCCTAGAGAAAGACCATTGGCGTTAAAAACTTTAATCTCTTTCTAACAGCACTGCACCGCTGTGCTCTTCGCCTAAATAATCATCTTTGTTGTAGATAGGGCATTTGGCCATTGATAAGCAGCCGCAGCCGATGCAGCCATTAACGCGTTCGCGTAACCGCTGCATGTATTGAATTTTTTCATCTAATTGAGTTTGCCAGACTTTAGAAAGTGCAGCCCAATCTTGCTTTGTTGGCGTGCGTTGTTCAGGTAGAGTGCTTAATGTTTGCTTGATGTCTTCAAGAGTAATCCCCATGGTTTGCGCTGCTTTAATAACCGCAATTCGGCGCAGTACATCGGGCTTATAGCGGCGTTGATTTCCATTATTTCGCCAGCTGCGAATAAGTCCTTTTGATTCATAAAAATGCAAAGTCGATACTTTTACACCGCTGCGTTTTGCTACAAAGCCAACGGATAGGTTCGCTTCAACAAGTTTTTTCTCACACCCTGACATATTTTACTCCTAAGTATTGACCTAAAGTTAGCTTGAGGTTTTACGCTGCACCCATCATAAAAAAAGGAGTGACAGTAATGCAACAAAAACCGACTACAAACACGGTAATTATCTATTCAAGTGCCCGAAAACAAGGTAATACAAGTTTGCAAGTAAATGATTATAAAACACAATATGGTGGCGATGTGGTTTGCCTTGATGATTATAGTATCTCGCCATATTGCTATGACAAGCAGTACAAAAATGATGATTTTTATGCGGTGTTCGAGGCGTTATTAGGGTACGAGCATTGGGTACTTGCATCGCCTGTTTACTGGTATAACACGACACCCCAGTTCAAAGCATTTTTAGACCGTATAACCGATTATATGGATGACGAAACACTCAGACCAAAACTGAGAACACTGCGTGAAAAACAGTTTTCACTGTTATCAAATGCAGGCTCTGCCAAAGCGCCGAATGCGTTTATTGACATGTTTAAAAACACCTTTAATTATTTAGGCATGAGCTTTAAAGCACATCAACATATTGAGGCTAGTTAAACGCAGATAAACAGGGTAGGCTAGAGTAAAAAAGTAACAGGATTCTTTATGAAATCAACGCTATTAGGCTTATCGCTTACCTTGTTAACCACGTTTAGCCATGCCGAGCAAACTAAGCCTGCAATTGAAGGTTTTGGTTTTTATTATGACGTACTAAATCATGCGCCTATCGCAGAGCAAGCGACCTTCAAAGTCGTGTTTGATGTGGCCGATGCTGCACAAAAGGGTAAGCAAAATAATAGTATTAACTCGTTAGCACGCTTTATTAATATGCATATTGCCCATGGTGTAAAACCTGAAAATATTCAACTGGCTTTAGTTGTACATGGCGGGGCAAGTGTCGATCTACTCGAGAACAGTTTTTACAAGCAGCGTTTTAATAGCGACAATAAAAACCAGCAATTGATTTCACAATTATTAGCGCATAATACGGTTGTCTATGTATGCGGCCAGTCGGCAACCCATATGAAAGTTAAACAAGAGCAGCTGATCCCCGGTGTACAAATGGCACTATCAGCCATGACAGCGCATGCACTCTTACAGCAACAGGGTTATACCTTGAATCCATTCTAATGAATATTCTCTGTTTTGGTGACTCAAATACGTATGGGATCTCGCCTGTAGATGGCAAGCGTTTCAACGATAATGAGCGCTGGCCAAGTTTGCTGGGCATTAAATTAGGGGCGGGGTATCAGGTTATCGAAGCCGGACAACCTAACCGTACACTGACCAATGAGCCCCCGTTTAGTGGTGATAAATTAGGTGTGAAATATTTAGAACCTTACCTACGAGCCTATCATGTTGATACGCTTATTATTCAACTAGGTACGAACGATTTAAAGCGCCGATTTGCATTGTCGGTTGCTGATATTGCAAACGCACTCGACACGCTAATTATCGAAATAAAAAACCACTATCTGCACCGTGAATTGCCAAAAATTGTGGTGTTGAGTCCGCCAAAGATTTACGAGGTAGGGGCTTATCAGTCTATTTATGCAGGGGCGAGTGCTAAAATACCCGTATTGTTAGATGCTTTTTCTAAAGTATGTGGGCATCACGGTTGTGTGTTTTTAGATATTACTGAGAATATAGCGCCATGTAAGAAAGAGGGTTTACATTTAACCGATGAGTCTCATAAACAATTGGCACATAAATTACATTATTTGCTTTGTGAGCAAAAAAGCCACAGGTAATGAAACACGGTGGCTTGGGCTTTAACCTTTTAATCAAGGGTTTGGGAGGTTATTTTAAAATGCGTAACTTACACTTAAACGTGTAGTGCGAGGCATAATGTAACGACCATTTGGTGCATCAGCATTGCGGGGATCCCCCTCAGTGATACCTTGTTCATCTGTTAAATTATCTACGGCTAATTGTATTTTTATACCTTCCATCGGCTCTACAATTAAACCTAGGTCAACTTTTTCGTAGCCTTCTAACACAACGGTATTTTCGTTGTTGCCGAAGCGGTCATCAACTGCTGATATTGTGCCGTATAGCGTTGCATACATGCCACTTACTTCAAAGTCATAGCTTGGTGTTACACGCACTTGCCATTTGGGCTGACGCTGGCTCTCGTTACCTTCATTGCTGGGGCTTTCAGTGATCTCAGTTTCTTGAAGAGTAGAGTTTAAGTTGACTGAGAAACCAGACTCGTGGTTATAGTTGTAATCAAGCTCAATACCGTATGCTTCGTTCGTTAAGATTTCAGCGGGAACACCTGGGCGACGAACAAACGTGTCACCTTTTACTTCATTGGTGAAAAGAGTTGCATAGAAATCAGTGCTATCAGTCAGTAACTTATAACCAAACTCTGCTTGGGTTACCTCTTTTATTAACTTTTCTCCTCCCTCGTAAGCTCCAAAGTTATCACGAAAATCATCGAAGTAAGGCATTTTGTAACCACGGTTCACGCGCGCAAATACGCCCATATCGTCGTTAATTGAGTAATTTATGCCGGTTGTCCATGACGTTTTGCTTTCGTCATATTGCACGGTTTTGTTGATCACACCATCTAGTCCCTCATCAACACTGTATTCAACTTCATGGTTTTCAAAGCGAATACCCGCATCAAGTGTAAATGCTTCATTAAGTGTAAACTGAGCAGTGGTGTAGAAAGCATTGGTGCGTGCATCACCTGTTGAGTTTATGTCGTAATTAAAATCACAACCTTCAACACTTGCATTACACGCTATTCCATCTAGCATTTCGCCGCCAGCTTCAAGCACATGATAAGCAGTATTACCTAAGCTCCACCAATCATTGGCTGAAGTATTTGCTGTGTAGTAGCCAAATGCAGTAGAAAGATCACCAAACTTTTTAGAAAAAGCTAAGTCATTAGTAAATGAGCTAATCTCTTTTAAAACGACCCAGCGACCGAGTTGTTGTATAGGGGTGTCTGCGTCATACACCGTGCCTGTTGCCGCTCCCGTTGCAAATTCACCATTATCGGCAACGTCAGCAACAGTTGTTGCCGAGCCACTCGGTACTAAACCGTAGGTGTTTGCATCACCTTTGGTGATATTAAAGCGATCTGTGAAGTTCCAGCCGTTGTCAAATTCAAGTTTGATGCTACCGCCCGATACATGACCTTTCCAACCCCGACCATCACCAATATCTACTTGATGTGCTTCGTTATTGGGTCCTGTGTATATAATCGCTTGGCGATTAAGAGTGCCTAGCTGCGTGTATTTGGCGTCAATGCCATCAACATTAAGAGGTGTTGGTAAGTACCATGCACCGTGGTCATCTGTTTGGCGTGTATATACATTGATTTCGCCTTTTTCCAGCACTTTTGTGATGTTAATAGTGAATTGGTTACCTTTTTCTGAAGTAAAACCTGCGTCACGAATACCTGGCGAGCTTTTTACATAACCACCCACCATGAAATATAAATCATCAGAAATTTCACCACTTATGACTGCATCAACTCTTTGTAAATCGTAGTCTGATGTTGTGTATTTGAACATACCTTCGGTATCTTCATGACCTCGCTTAAGACGAAAGTTAGTGGTTAGGCCAGGCTGTCCATTCGATACAACAGGGTTTGGACCGCCACGCAATGCCTCCATTGTTTCAATGGTTTCGTCGATACGAAATAACGACGAGTTCTCAAGGAATGACAAGGTTGGAGCTGGGTAAATAGGTGAACCATCAAGGCTTAAGGTTAAAAATGGCGCATCACCTCCTCCAGGAAAACCACGCACAAATACGTTTGCACCAGACTCACCACCCGAGCTTTCTACCCACACACCAGGTACAGCTTTAAATAAATCTGCCGTGCTTTTTGGTGATAGTTTAATTATTTGCTCTGCATCAATATTTGTAACTGCATAGCCAGCATCAATTTTACGTACGCCTACACCCGCAGGTGTGCCTGATACAACAATGCGTTCTACTTTTTCTTTTGTTTGTTTTTCAGTTTGTTCCGCAGCCATTGCAGTTTGGCCACTAATTGCAAACAGTATAGCGCAGGCAACTGCACTGCGAGTGTGTGTTGTTGTCATTGTGTGTTCCTATTTTTTGTATTGTTGAATCCACAGCACTAACAGTATTTATGGAAATGTTAATGCGATGCTTTTTTAAACCTTAGAATGTTATGCAAACGTTTGCAATTATTTTTTGCAAGTTTTGCTTTATTTTTGAACACAGAGTCTGTTTGTTGATGTATCTATTGAAAAAATATTATCTATAGCCGCGCAGCGATTTATGCTAAATAATGATATATTGAACACTCAAGTAATAAGGAAGGCAGTGTTTTAACATCATGAACGATAGAAAATTAAAGTTAGCTGATCTTGCTAAGTTAGCGGGTGTATCTACGTCGACAGTATCCCGTGCGTTAAATGATAACCCTTTGATTAAAAAGGAAACTCGTGACAAGCTTCAGCAACTAGCTAAAAAGCATAACTTTAGTTTAAATACTGCCGCTAGTCGTTTACGTACGCAAAAAACGAATGTTGTTGCAGTCATAATCAACCTTGATGGCGATACCGAACAATCTATCAATGACCCTTTTTTACTAAAAGTTGTCGGCGAGATTAATCTTGCACTTAATAACCACGGCTTAGAATTGTTGCTATCAAATTCATTTATGGCTAATGATGATTGGGCTAATTATTTTATTAATAGTCGTCGTGCTGATGGAATTATTGTTGTAGGACAAGGTAAAAGCCAAGTAAACATTGAAGCTGCAGCACGAGCTGGTGTGCCTTTAGTTGTTTGGGGTGACCCAAAAACACCCAGTAATTACCCTATAGTGGGCAGCGATAACTACTTGGGCGGGCGTCTTGCTACGGAGCACTTGCTCGAAAAGGGGGCTAAGAACATCTTATTCTTAGGGGATCCTGATCATGCCGAAATAGGTGAGCGATATCGGGGTTATATGGATGCACTTAATGCTGCTAAAGCAATACCGCACGTGGTTTCTATTGATATTACGAGTAGTGCAGCTTACAAAGGGATAAACCAATTATTGGTTGAAAAAGGGCTATGCTTTGATGGCATTATGGCGTGTAGTGATATGGTGGCATTAGGTGCAATGAAAGCACTAAAAGAGCGTTATATTAGTATTCCTACCGATGTTGCCCTCGTTGGTTTTGACGATATTGCAATGGCAGATATTAGCCACCCTTCGCTTTCTAGTGTTAAACAAAACACGCAACGAGCCTCTGTTATCTTGGTTGAAAAATTATTAGCACAGCTCGCTGGTCAAAAAGTAGAATCTCAAGTTATTGAAATTGAATTAATTAATAGGCAATCAAGCCAACGTTAGCCAACTTTTATACTTATATATCGCTTTATTTTGATTTTGCAAACGTTTGCATTTTATTTTGCACTAAACTAGACTGAATAAAAATAATCACAGGCTAGAGCGAATGACCCCAATAAGAATAACGATTGCATTGGCATGCAGCTATTTTGTGTTTGCTATTATGCTCAATAGTGTCGGCACTGTTATTTTACAGGCAATAAACAGTTTAGATGTCAGTAAAACAAACGCATCAGTTTTAGAAGGATACAAGGATCTCACAATCGCGATTGTGTCTTTTGTTGTGGCGTCATTCATTCCACGATTAGGCTACAAAGTCGCGATGCTAGGTGCGTTAATATTAGTGGCTATGCTCTGTTTAATTGTACCGAGCATTGCAGAGTTTTGGGCTTTAAAAGCATTATTTGCAGCGATTGGGTGTAGTTTTGCAGTAATGAAAATTGCTGTTTACTCTGTTATTGGTCAAGTAACAGACACTGCAAATAAACATTCAGCGTTACTGAACACTATCGAAGGTATTTTTATGCTGGGGGTGTTATCGGGTTACTGGATTTTTGCTCTCTTTATTGATGCTAATAACCCGCAAAGTAGTCACTGGTTAAATGTGTATTATCTGCTAGCACTTATTATTGCTATTGCAGTGTTAGCCGTAGCCACAGCCCCCATAAAATCGCCGCCACGTAGTAATCAATCGCAGTCTCAAGTGCACGCATTTATTGACATGCTACAGCTCACTTATCAGCCTTTGGTGCTTATTTTCATTGTGAGTGCTTTTTTATATGTTTTAGTTGAGCAGGGGGTTGGAACCTGGCTACCCACTTTTAATAATCAAGTGTTAAAACTCCCTGTTGATGTCAGTATTCAGCTTGCCAGTTTATTTGCCGCCGCCTTAGCACTCGGCAGGTTAGTCGCTGGGCAATTATTGCGTTTTATTGGTTGGTTTAAATTATTACTGAGTTGTTTAATTGCTATGGCGGTACTGGTGTTATTGATTTTACCGCTAACACACGATGTTGATGGCAGTAAAATAAGCAGTGTGTTTGATGTGCCTTTTGCCGCGTATATGTTGCCCTTGATTGGCTTTTTTATGGCGCCTATCTACCCATTACTTAATTCTGTGATGCTAAGTTCTTTAGCTAAACACCAGCATGCAGCAATGACAGGATTAATTGTTGTTTTCTCAGCACTTGGGGGGACAACTGGCTCGATTATTACAGGCTTTGTGTTTGATAAATTTAGCGGTCAGCACGCCTTCTACCTAACTCTTGTTCCTATTGCTTTATTACTAGTCAGTGTCGCAATTTTCAAAAAATTAACGTTAAAACCGCAGTATCTAGCAGCGTCTAACGCCTGCTAAAGGATGATTATGAGCTTTGTAAACAGCCAATTATTTAATGATGTTCAGCTGGCAGAAGTGTTTGCTGATTCAAAGATGTTCGCCGATGCTATACCGTATCAATCATGGCAAGTTGCTTGTGATCGTTATCAACAGATAGGCCCATTAAAAGGTGAGGAATTACATGCGTTTGTAATGACACATTTTACGTTCGCCGACCAAACTCTGCCATCTGCTAAGTTAGATTCTCTTTCAGTGAAGCAGTATATTGCAGATCTTTGGCCCCACTTACACCGTGCTGCAGATACTAATGAATCAAGTTCATTGTTACCGCTTAACTATGACTACATTGTCCCGGGCGGGCGTTTTCAGGAAATTTACTATTGGGATAGTTACTTTACAGCGCTTGGCTTAGAAGATATTGGTGACTTAGCTACAATTGAAGCAATGGTAAATAACTTTATTGATTTGCAAAATCGCATTGGTTGTATTCCCAATGGCAATAGAAGTTACTACAGTTCTCGCTCTCAACCACCGGTTCTAGCGTTAATGATACATATGCTGTGGCAAGCAAAGTACCGACAAAATGCTGATTTTGTTTGGTTAGCAAAGGGGGTGACCGCACTTGAATTAGAGTATCAGTTTTGGATGCGTGATCGTGACAAGCTTTCATCAGAACATTTGGTTTCTAAGCGTGTGGTGCGAATGCCTAATGGTGCTTATTTGAATCGCTATTGGGATAGCGCTGCCACTCCTCGCCCTGAGTCATTAAAAGAAGATTTACATGACGCTAAAACGCTTGGTTCTAATCAGCAGCGAAACTACTTTCAACATATTCGAGCAGCCTGTGAATCGGGCTGGGATTTTAGCAGTCGTTGGCTTAAACACGGTGATGATTTAACAAGTATAGAAACGAGCAATATTCTCCCCGTTGATTTGAATAGCTTACTGTATAATTTGGAGAAGACGCTTGCGCATTATCATGACTTATTAGGGCAACATCAACAGAGTGAATATTATATTGATTTTGCAGCGCGACGTTTAAATGCGATAAATGAGTATTGTTGGAATGAGTCAGCAGGCGTATACAGAGATTTTAATATTCGATTAAAACGCCAAAACCAAGTGGACTCTTTAGCGATGGCTGTGCCTTTATTTGTTGGTGCTGCATCTAAACAGCAAGCCGCACATGTAAAGCAAAAATTGATGAATGAGTTTTTAAAATCGGGTGGTTTAGTTACCACGTTATGTACAACATCACAGCAGTGGGATAGCCCAAATGGCTGGGCACCGTTGCAGTGGTTTGCAGTAAAAGGACTGATTGATTATGGCTACCACAACGACGCACAAACAATAATGAAACAGTGGTTAAACATGATTGAAATGCGCTTTGCTGAAGATAAATGTTTGCTCGAAAAGTACAATGTGTGTGATTTAGTAAGCCGTGCTGGTGGCGGGGAATACTCCGTACAGCAAGGCTTTGGTTGGACAAATGGAGTAACGTCTCGATTTTACACTTTGTTAGCTAATAATACGTAATACGAGAGGCTTAACGAAACGATGGTTACGTAGTAATTTCGTGAGCGTGCTCTTTAGTAACAGTCGTTCTTTATTCAATAATGTGGCCATAAGGTTCTTAATTTATTTGTAATACAAAATGAAATTCACCTAAAAGCCATGTATAATTTGCGCCCTTTAAATAACCTCTGTGGCTTGTGTAACGTCATAGTGGGTTTTTCATTATATGGGGTCTTTTCGTGAAAACGTTGCTCAAGCAGCATGGTGTTATTTTTATTCTTCTCAGTATGTTAACTGGCTTAATGGGCGCGTTTGTAAACCCATTAATGAGTTTATTTATTGTTGAAGGCCTTAATTCGCCCCCTATATATTTAGGTGTTTACATGGTTGCGGTTACCTTAACGGGTATAGTGATTAGCCAATGGCTGGGCGGTTTGGCTGATAAAGGCACAAGCGCACGTTCACTGTTTATGGTGGCTGTTTCAGGAATGGTGTGTGCGCTCATTACGTTTGCCAATGCAACTGCATTTTGGCAAGTAATGCTTGCTGGAGTGCTGTTTTTAGCGATGGGTAATGCTGCAATACCGCAAATGATGACAGTCGCTAGGCAATGGGCAGCTCGACAAGATAACATTGATATAACAAGCTTTAATTCGCGTCTGCGTGCTGCCATTTCATTTGCTTGGGTCGGTGGGCCGCCCTTAGGTTATTTGTTAGCGTCGGGTGGGCAATTTAGTTTGTCTTTTTATTTTGCTGCTGGGTGTGCATTACTCGCACTCATTTTTGCTTTTCTATTTATTCCAGACTACAACAACAAAAAGCGCACCGGCCTTGGTGAGCAAGCACCAGTGACCCCCAGTTCGTTTTGGTGTTTAGGTTTAGCCATTATGTTGGGTTCTACAGGCAACATAATGTATTCCTCAGCGCTGCCTCTTTACAGTATTAATGAACTGGGTTTTGCACAGCACACACCAGGCATATTTATGGGGGTGGTGGCTTTTTTAGAAATTCCAATTATGTTGTATAGCGCTAAACTTGCTAGAACACACAATAAAATAACATTGCTTGCTGGGGCTTTTTGCTGTGCGATCGTGTTTTATGTCGGTGTATTTTTTGCCTTTGAAGTATGGCACTTAATCGCTTTGCAACTGTTAAATGGTGTGTTTTACGGTATTTTTGCGGGGATTGGTTTAACGGTTTTACAAGACCAATTACCAGATCGTATTGGCTTTACATCTGCATTTTATACCAATGCAATTAAGCTCGGGGTAATGTGCGGGGCGGGTGCTACAGGTATTATTGCACAGTTTTATAGCTTCCGGTTTGCAACACTTGGCTCCATTACAACCGCATTGTTTGCTATGTTATGCCTAGCGCTTTTTAGGTTGCTGAAACAAAAAGAAGCGCAGACCGAAAAGCGGTTTGTTGAACACTCAGCAATTTAGTTAAGCGTCATGGTATTAAACTGAAAAAGCCCAGTAAATACTGGGCTAAAACAAGGGAGTGTTTATTAATTAAATAAATATTTTAATGTTAGTGATGTTGTACGGCCATTGATTGTACGAGCACGAATAATGTCGTTATCAGGCACTGACCCTTCTTCTGCTTCGGTAATACCCACTGTATCAAATAGGTTATTTACATTTAGCGATAAGTTTAAGTTTTCAGATAAGTCATAGCTTACAAAGCCATTTACTTGCGTGTATCCATCAAACTTCAGGTCGTTATTATCTTGTGCGTACGCATCCGTTGTGCCGATAAAGCTTAAGCCAGCAGAACCTTTATCAAAGTTATAACGCGCCATTAAAGAGTAAATTAGATCTGCCTGGCGACGTGGTGTATTACCAACAAGTTCTGGCGAAAGCGCGTCTTTTGCAATTTCGGCATCAGTCCAAGTTAAATTACCACGGAAATCCCATGCATCGATAAAGTAAGTCGATTCAATCTCAATCCCTTTAGCCTCGTATTCGCGGTCAAAGAACTTTTGTGATGTTGCTTCAAAGTTTTGCTCTTCGGTTTCAGCATAGAAAGCGGTTGCAAAGATTGACAGTGAATCAAAACGTTTTTTAACACCGATTTCGTACTGGTTTACTTCATCAATCGCGTCTTCTTTTGCAACTGAACCATCAGCTTGAACCTTACCAAATAGTAGACGGTCAGCATTCGCACGTCCGCCTTTGCTCAGGCGGGCAAAAGTCGCAAAACTTGGATCAATTTGATAGTTCGCACCGACAGAATATGAGCTGTAATTCCAGTCATAGTTAACGATGCTTGGGTTTGCGTTATCGATACCCGCTACATTTTGTTCTGGAATCGAAATAACGCCGTCATTATTCATATCGACAGTAGATGTTACAGCGCCGGCATAGTTACCACGAGCTTCACCGCTGTCATAACGAGCGCTTGCGTCAATACTTAAATCACCGAACTTGGTAGCAACGTTTATATAAGGAGCACGTGTTTCGTACTCGGTATCGTAATTACGTTGGCAGCAATTTCCCCAATAGGGTGTCCCGTATGCGTATAACCCGTTTTCTGAGTAATTGTCGCCATTGGCTGCTACCACATCAAGCAGGGCTGCATTATCGCCTTTAAGCTCCATAACATATGAGTTCCAAAGCCACGACATGTCAATTGACTGGCTAGATGCAAAGTAACCAAAAGTAACACTGGTGTCATCAGAGAATGACTTCGTTAGTTTTAGGTCATTAACGATAGAGCCCATGTCGTTAAGCGTTACATCAAATGTGTGGATACGCATGGCCAGATTATCACCATAGTTTTGACCAGCTGAGCCACCATTAGCATAAATCAGTGATGCACCGTCGCCTGCAATGCTTGAAGCGATTGAGCTTGCGCTGGCAACTTCGGCAGGAATAAGAGAAATAAAGTTACCGCTAACAGATGATTTTCTAAAGCGATTTTCAATACGCCAATCGTTTTCTAAATCGAATGCAGCTTCAAACCCTAGCGATGTTACTTCAGGGTTCATACCATTTGTCATGTCACCGGTGCTAATTTGGTTATCACCATTTAGGCGCAAGGTTTGTGTAAATAATGCTGAATGTGGTGTGTCTGATTGTGCGTCAAAGCCTGGGATTGAGTCGCCATTTGAATACATTGGCATTGGCAGGTAACCCACGCTTTTATCATCTAAGTGCTTAAAGTATACACGCACGTACCCTGTATCAAACTCTTTGGTTAGGTTAGCCTTGATTTGACCGCCTTTGTTTGATGTGTAGCCAGTTTCTCGCGGACCTTCACCTTGGCGAATAAAACCACCAATATGATAGCGGACACTGTCACTTAGATAAGTACCGTATTCAAAGTCTGTGCGAATTGAGTCGAAATCAAGGCCCACTGTCGTTGACACGCTGCCTGACTCATTTTCACCTGTTTTAGAAATAAAGTTAATAATACCGCCAGGGGCGTCACTTGCAGCGGTAGAGGCTGAGCCACCACGGATAGATTCAACGCTTTGTACGGTAGAATCTAAGCGCATGAAAATGTCTGCGTTACCAAAGGCAATATCGCCAAACTGCATAACGGGTAAGCCATCTTCTTGTAGTTGTAAGAACTTAGCACCCCCCGATGCGACAGGTAAGCCGCGAACTGCGATATTTGCATTACCTTCGCCACCCGTTGATTCAGAGCGCACACCCGGAATGGTTCTAAATGCTTCTGCTGTTGAGCGAGGTGTTGATACTTCAATTTCAGCCAATGAAACACTGCTGACCGAAGAGCTAGATGCCATGATGGTTGTGCGGCGGGGTACACCCGTCACAACAATTGTTTCAAGGCCTGTTTTTTTTGCTTCCTGCGGTGCTTGTTGCTCTTCAGCATACAGATTGTGGCTGATAGCAAGCGCTAAGGCGCTTAGAGTGTATAGGGCGTGTTTGTGTGTTGTCATAATGTGCCTCATCTCAATCCAAAGGTGACTTTGTTGTCTTAAAATTTAATCTTAATCGATTAAGTTAAGATAGCAATTAATTTACATAGTGCCAGTATTTTTAAACAAAAAGTTGCACGTTTTCTATTCAAACGTTGATTTTAAATAACTTTTTAATGGCTCAACGCGCTGTGTTGAGTTAAAGCGTGCTCTGCAGGGTTGCGTAAATAGTTATAGAGCATGGCTAAAAATAGTAAACATGCGAACCCTGTCGCTAAGTAAAAGCCATAGCGGATATGCCCGAAGTAATCACTGATCATGCCCATTAAAAGGGGGCTGCGGCGGCTGATAGGGCGGTAAAGAATAAAATAACGCCAGCCACAGCTCCATGCTGCTGCACTGCAAAACATGAAATTCCCTTAGAGTTTAAAGTAGGGTAGATCATTGACATAAACAGGCCTGATAGTGGTAATAAAAACACAGCCCACTCAACGCCGCCTAAAATTAGCCCTATGTAACACAGTGCTATCCCTAAGCTTAAGTACAGCATTACTGCTTGCCAGCTAAAATGATTTAATAACCACACTGCCATAAAGCGCCCTGCGGCACGCAAAATAAAGAACAATGTAAGTGCATAGGTCGCTAACAATTGCCATGGACCCTGATAGTCACCTAAAAGTGTCGGCATCCAAACGTAAATCGCCACCTCGGTTGCAACATAAAGTGCAATCGCTAGCGAAAATCCTAGCGCGTATGGGTTTTTCATCATTTCCATGGTTGTGGCAAGTGAGGCTGGCTTTGCATGCTTGTCTTGCTTTTTAGGTTTAGGGTAGTCAGCTCGCCAAGCGGTAATCGTGAGTATTAAGCACATTATACCCGCGATAAGGTATAGGTAGGTCCAACTGACTTTCTGGGTGATTAAAAAGCTAACTAACGCAGGGCCGACAATGGCGCCAACACCAAAGAAACCTTCGACTAAATTCATTGTTTTGGTGTGTTCTAAATTATTTTTAGAAATATCACCTAATAAAGCCAGTGCACCTGTTTTAAATAAGCCTATAGCAAGGCCAATACAGCTTAACAACAGGACAAACACCATGAAACTACTGCTCACTGCAAATAAAAAGCAGCTAATTGTAAACAAACCCAGTCCTAGCATAATTGTTTGTTTACGGCCTAAACTGTCGGCAAGAAAACCTAAAAACAGTCCGCTAAACGCAATTAAAGCCATCGGTGCATAATGAAAAGCACTGGCTTGCGTCATACTGAGATCAAACTCTTTAATAAGCTCTGGAATGATCATACCGACGGCATCTGATGTCATAGCAAACATAAAAAACATCATATATGTCAGCCATCTAATCGTTTGCAAAGGATCGTGTGTTCTATTCATGGTTGTATCCTCACATGAAGGCTTGCGCCTTTACTATGTATCTTAGTGTATAAAAGTTATAAAAACTGCTTGAATAATTTGCTGTCGTGGTTAAAGATATAACTTAATCGATTAAGTTTCAACTTGGTATTAACAATTATGATCAACAATAAAGTGCAATTAATCACCTACGCAGACCGGATTACTGGTCAAGGTATTGATGAATTAAGTAATTTATTAAATGGCCCACTTAAAGATGTGTTTGCAGGTGTACACTTATTGCCATTTTATAACCCGATTGACGGCAGTGATGCTGGTTTTGATCCCATTGATCATAGTGAAGTGGATTCACGCCTTGGCAGTTGGCAAGACATTCAAGCATTAGGTGCAAATTATGACTTAATGGCTGACCTAATCGTCAATCATGTGTCTGCTCAGTCATATCAATTTAAAGATGTATTAGCGAAAGGCAAAGAGTCTGAATTTTGGGATTTGTTCTTAACCAAAGACGATGTTTTCCCAAATGGAATGTCTGAAACAGAACAAAAAGCCATTTATCGTCCACGCCCTGGTAGCTGTTTCACACCTATTAAGTGTGGTGACGGTAATACGTATGACTTTTGGACCACGTTTACCGATAACCAAATTGATATAAATGTTAAGTCATTAGCAGGTATTGAATACTTAAATAATGTATTAACTAAGTTTTCAGAAAACAACGTCAATATCATTCGTTTAGACGCTGCAGGCTATGCAATTAAACAAGCTGGCACAAACTGCTTTATGCTCGATGAAACGTTTGCTTATTTAGACAAGTTGTCTGCTCAGGCAAATGATTTAGGCATGGAAACCATTGCTGAAATCCACAGCCATTATCAAACACAGGTTGAAGTCGCTAAACGTGTCAATATGGTATATGACTTTGCTCTTCCTCCTTTGATTTTACATAGTTTATTCAGTAACAACGCTAATGCACTCGTAGACTGGTTGGCTATTTCACCGCGTAATTGTTTAACCGTGCTTGATACACATGACGGTATTGGCATTATTGATGCGGGTCCAATGGGTGAAAAGCCAGGGCTATTAGATGCTGAACAAATTGATAATCTTGTTGAAACGATACATGAAAAAAGCAAGGGTCAAAGTCGCTTAGCAACCGGTGCGGCTGCAAGTAATGTTGACTTGTATCAAGTGAATTGTACTTATTACAACGCACTTGGCGCAGACGATTTTGATTATTTACTCGCACGTGCCATACAGTTTTTTGCGCCGGGTATTCCACAGGTTTACTATGGCGGATTATTTGCGTGTGAAAATGACATGGATTTATTGGCTAACACCAATGTAGGCCGTGATATTAATCGCCCATATCTGAGCGCGGCTGATATTGATAAAGCACTCGCTAAACCGGTTGTTAACGGACTGATCAAACTGATTAAGCTGCGTAACGAACATCCTGCATTTAATGGTGAGTTTAATGTTAAAGGCGAAGGCACTAGTTGCTGTTTAAACTGGCATAAAGATGATAGTTCAATTGAACTTAAAGTGAATTTTGCCAGCCGAGAAGTCCTCATTATTGATCAGCATGATAATGAGCAAGTTTTAATTTCTCTGGCTGACTTTATCGCTTAACCGCTTTGGCCTATTTGCAGCTGGTAGTCAATCTGCGCTACTTGCTGTTCTTTTGATAAAAATAAGGTCGCTGCTAAGCGGCCTTTTTCTTCGCTATTTTGATGTATTGTTGTAAGTTTTGGCACAAATCGCTGGCCTTCATCAATACCATCAAACCCGACAATTCTGACATCGTTTGGAATAGAAAGTCCCATTTTGATAGCCTCACGCATGGCTGCTAAAGCAATTAAATCACTCATGCATAATAAGACATTAGGTCGGGGAGTGCTGCTTAATGCCTCTTTAGCTGCAATACTGGCGAAGCGTTCACTGCTTTCAGGAATATTCCACGTTCTATCATCGCTAAGTGTGACGCCCGCTTCGTTAATCGCTTGGTGATAACCCCGCAAACGTTGGTGCGCGATAGATTGCCCTGCTTCAAACTCATGATGTTCATATACTCGGCACAACACATTATCATTAAGGAGTCTGAGCCCTAAAATTGCCACCCGATCATCACTATTTTCGAGGGCATGCATGGCAATATCAAAACTTGCTTGTTGATTATTCACATTGACCGACGCTTCACGGCCAATGTCAAAGTCTACAGTAACGACATGTTTTGGTACTTTTTTTAACTGTTCGACTAGCTGTTTATTTCGGGGTCTACCATAACAAATAAAGCCGTCAACAAAGTCAACGACGCTGTTAAGGTTGTCGCTGTTGCCAGAAAATAGCAGCAAGTTAATGCCATTTTTCTCGAGTACCGATGACACACCGCGCATAAAACTACTCGCCACTGGATCTGACACCATATACTCAACGCTATCAGGTAGCACTAAGGCAACAATATTAAAGGTGCCACGGCGCAATGATTGCGCGGCTTTATTTGGCCCGAAATACCCGAGTTTTTTACACGCAGCTAAGATTTCTTCTCGGCGTGCTTTCGACAGTTGATCTGGACGATTAAACGCATTTGATACGGTGGCATTTGAAACCCCTAATTCATTGGCAATACTTTTTAAGGTCCAGCTTTTAGGTTTTGACATGGTGGCAACTTAATCGATTTACTTATCAGTAAATTACCATAGAAAGACCCGAAAAAAAGTGTTTTTAACGATAAAAATAAGCGTAACATACAGATTAACTGACTTTTTGTTTACGAAGGTGATGAGGTTTGATTTCAAAATTACCAAAATGGGTAGAAGTTGGCGCATTGATCCTTGCGTTAGTCGCGGGGTTTGTCAATGCGATTGGGTTGCTTAGTTTTGAACATCAGGCAGTCTCGCATTTATCGGGTACGGCCACCTTACTTGGTGTAGGTATGATTAAGGGCAGTGTATTGGGTCTTGTACATGTGCTCGGCGTGCTTGTGTCTTTTTTAGTCGGATCATGCATTGCTGGTTTTTTACTGAACAGCTCGGCATTAAAGTTAGGGCGTCATTACGACACCGCGCTATTTATTGAAGCTTTTTTATTATTGGGAGTGTTATGGTTGTTGTCAGAGGGATCTGGCTATGGGCACTTTTTGGCTTCGGCGGCGTGTGGTTTGCAAAACGCACTAGCGACCACTTACAGTGGGGCTATTGTTCGTACGACCCATGTTACGGGAATTTTTACTGATTTAGGTATTATGTTTGGGCGCTTTTTTCGGGGGGAGCCGTTAGATAAACGAAAAGCCAAACTGTTTTTGCTGATCATCGCAGGTTTTATCATCGGCGGCTGTTTAGGGGCCTGGTTTTTTATCCAGTTTGCCTTTTTAGCTTTGCTGGTGCCGAGTACGATTTGTATTTTGTTGGCAGTGACTTACCGAGTATATTCGCACCGTATTACAGAGTAACTTAATGGCTGGCAATGCTTTTAGGTGTTGCCCCAAAGGTTTGTTTAAACAGCCTGCTAAAGTGACTAAGGTTATTAAAACCAAGTTGATAACACACACTACTAATAGACTCACCTTTTTCTATGCGTTTATAAGCCTTTTGTAATCGCAGCTGCTGTTGCCAAAGTGCGGGAGTAGAGCCAAAGGCTAGCTTAAATTGTTGATAAAATTTACTGCGACTCATACAGGCAATTTTACACAGTACATCAATGTCGATAGTGTGCGCTAAATGTTGCTCAATATACTGGATAACATGGCTCAGTGGTGTTGCAAGCTTGCCCTGTTTGCAACTCGCAATCATTAAATCACGGCTTTGTTGTTGTAATAGTCGAGTGATAAGTTCATTCAGTGAAAGATCGATTAAGTAGTCTCTGTGCTGCTCATTTTCACTAAATAAATTGATCATGCGTTCGAGTAGTTGTTGGGTTTGAATATTGTGCTCTGCATGGACTAACTTAGGTTCATAATGAAAAAAATCATCATGGCTAATTTGTTGCTCAACATTCAATGCATCAACCACTTGGCTAATTTTGTCGGTACTAATTTCAATAGCTAAACAGGTCGTAGGCTGATTGAGAGATGCGTTTGGAAAATCAATTAATACCCCTTGCTTTGGCGCAAGTACAAACGACTGGTGTGGTAAAAACTCTTTGTGGTAGTCACTGTCGGCAACATGCATAATTTTTTTACCGCTGATCATGCCGCAAAATAATAGTTCGCTGGAATGCAGCGCGACTTTTTGTGCATCAAGGTAGGTGTCGTAAATGCTTAATTCGGCATGCTCACCGGCAAAACTTACCTTATTTTCAATTAGCACATCAATACGTTGGCGTTTTTTATCTAAGCGACTGTTGATTAGTGATGTGTTCATTGTTACCTCGTGTTTTCCCTTAAATTTGGACAAATAGTCAAAAAATCTGGACTGGGAATCAAATGTGTTTTGTTGAACTAGGCTAACTTCACTAGTTAGCGGTTAAATAAACAATAACCTACCGCCTAAATAAAATACAACAATTTGAAGAGAGAACACATTATGATCTATGCAAATCCAGGCAGTGAAGGTGCCAAAGTTAGTTTTAAAGCGCAATATGAGAACTATATTGGAGGCCAGTGGGTCGCCCCCGTTAACGGTGAATACTTTGACAATATTAGCCCAGTAAACGGAAAGGTATTTTGTAAAGTACCTCGTTCAAGTAAAGAAGACATAGAACTTGCACTTGATAAAGCCCACGACGCAAAAGCAGCATGGGGCACAACATCGGTGACAGAGCGTAGTAATATTTTGTTAAAAATTGCGGACCGTATTGAGCAAAACCTCGAAATGCTCGCAGTGGCTGAAACGTGGGATAATGGTAAAGCTATTCGCGAAACCCTTGCTGCAGATGTTCCACTAGCGGCGGATCACTTTCGCTATTTTGCGGGGTGTGTGCGTGCTCAAGAAGGATCAATTGGTGAAATTGATGAAACCACAGTAGCGTATCATTTTCATGAGCCTTTAGGGGTTGTCGGGCAGATTATTCCATGGAACTTTCCACTATTAATGGCTGCGTGGAAACTCGCTCCAGCACTTGCGGCGGGCAACTGTGTTATTTTAAAACCTGCCGAGCAAACACCCGCATCAATCCTTGTTTTGCTCGAAGTGATTGGTGACTTATTACCAGCAGGTGTATTAAATGTTGTGAATGGCTATGGTAAAGAAGCGGGTGAAGCGCTGGCAACCAGCACACGCATTGCAAAAATTGCTTTTACTGGATCAACGCCTGTTGGTTCACATATTTTAAAATGCGCCGCCGAGAACATTATCCCTTCGACTGTAGAGCTCGGTGGTAAATCGCCCAACATTTTCTTTAATGATGTGATGGAAAAAGATGATGCATTTTTAAGTAAAGCCATTGAAGGGGCTGTACTTGCTTACTTTAACCAAGGTGAGGTGTGTACATGCCCATCACGTTTGTTTATCCAAGAAGATATTTACGAGCAATTTATTGAACGTGTACTGGCGCGCACATTACAAATTAAACGGGGTAACCCGCTTGATACCGAGACCATGGTAGGGGCGCAAGCATCACAAGCGCAGTTTGATAAAATTTTAAGCTATATTGAAATTGGTAAAAAGGAAGGCGCCGAAGTACTTACCGGTGGTGAAGTAGAGCAGTTATCAGACGAGCTTAACGGGGGCTATTATATTCAGCCAACGCTATTAAAAGGCACCAATGATATGCGCGTATTCCAAGAGGAGATTTTTGGACCGGTGATTTCTATGTCTACTTTTAAAGATGAAGATGAAGCATTAGCGCTGGCCAATAGTTCTGAATTTGGTTTAGGAGCTGGTGTTTGGAGCCGAAATATGAACCGGGCTTATCATTTTGGCCGCAAGATTGAAGCTGGCCGTGTTTGGACAAATTGTTATCACATGTACCCGGCACATGCGGCATTTGGTGGGTATAAAAAGTCAGGGATTGGTCGCGAAACACATAAGTTAGCGCTTGACCACTACCAACAAACTAAAAATCTATTAGTAAGTTACAGTGAAAATCCACTGGGCTTCTTTTAAAAGCAATTTCTTATTGTTGTCGAAACTACCCAAACGCCACTTTTAGTTAGTGGCGTTTTTTTATCTATTTGTAATGCGCTTTTTCTGCTATTAATCAATTATTAATAGCAGGGAGTAAGTTAATAATGATAAGAAATACGACAATAGATGATAGCGAAGCGATTGCTGAAATTTATAATTTTTATGTTCTTAATAGCACCGTGACCTTTGAAGTTGAGCCGGTTACTGGGGTCGAAATTGCAAAACGTATACAGGCCAGTCTTGATTCTCATTTACCATGGTTGGTTGCTGAGGTTAACGGCAAGATCATTGGCTATTGTTATGCAACACCGTGGAAAGCGCGTAAAGCATATCAACACTCCGTTGAAGTCTCGATTTATTTAGATGCGCAGTGTCAGGCACAGGGAGTGGGTACACAACTTTACACTGCACTTTTCACACATTTAAAGACGCGTAATCTGCATGCTGTTATGGCAGGTATTGCACTACCTAATGCTGCCAGTATTGCATTACACGAAAAGTTTAGTATGAAAAAGGTTGCACATTTTCAACAAGTTGGAAAAAAATTTGATGATTGGATTGATGTTGCATATTGGCAGGTTATTTTAGCTGACATAAAAAAGCCCAGCGAACACACAAGCTAGGCTTTCGACAACAATACGGCTGAGTGACCACGTGTGCAGTCACTCACAATAAAAAAGCTTAGAGAACACACAAGCTAAGCTTTCGACAACAATATGGTTGAGTGACCACGTGTGCAGTCACTCACAATAAAAAAGCTTAGAGAACACACAAGCTAAGCTTTCGACAACAATATGGTTGAGTGACCACGTGTGCAGTCACTCACAATAAAAAAGCTTAGAGAACACACAAGCTAAGCTTTCGACAACAATATGGTTGAGTGACCACGTGTGCAGTCACCCGGAATAAAAAAGCTTAGAGAACACACAAGCTAAGCTTTCGACAACAATATGGTTGAGTGACCACGTGTGCAGTCACCCGGAATAAAAAAGCTTAGAGAACACACAAGCTAAGCTTTCGACAACAATATGGTTGAGTCACCGCGTATGCACTGACTCGGTATAAAAAAGCTTAGAGAACACACAAGCTAAGCTTTTGACAACAATATGGTTGAGTCACCGCGTATGCACTGACTCGGTATAAAAAAGCCCAGAGAACACACAAACTAGGCTTTTGTGACAACAATTCGGTTAAAGAGCTAAGTTTTGCTTAGCGCGGTTTAGGTTGTGATTAACTAAATCATTACCTGAGATTTTCACCGCTTCATAAAAATCTGCTAGAGCAGCCGTGTCGTTTTTCGACATAATGCGCGCAATACCACGGTTACTTAAAGCGAATGATGTAAGTTCACGGCGCTTATAGCCGCGTACTTCGCTTTTGTTAAGAAGCTCAATTGCTTCTGTGCAAAGTGATTCTGCGTGACTGAAGTTCTTTGACTTCACGCTTGCTGCACAACGATTAAATGCAAGTTCATATTGACGATTTAAGTCAGTTGATTGTGTTGTGTTTGCTAACACAGCATCATACTGGCCTTGCATAATGGCTTGCGATGAATCTGAGTCATTGATAACCATTAATTTATAGTCACTCTGATCAGCGATTGCGAAAGCTGAACAAGTAAGTAATGAGCTAAGGGCAAGTCGTTTTAAAAGTGGTTTAAACATGGTTAGTTTCCTCGTTAATCGCAGCATCGTTTGCTGATGAGTTAACTTTAGAGTAATCCATCTAAACCGACAAACGATTAAAATAAACCTGATAGATGAATTTTTTTAACTCATAGCCTGTTTGTGTAAAAGGGCGAGCGACTTGAGTGTGTTTGATTTAAAGGTGAAATAAATATCGCTTGCAATTTCATATTTTAAATATACGATCCGTATATGTTTCATATATTGGTGATGTGATGGGTATTGTTAAAATTAGTGATGAACTGCATGAAGAAATCCGTAAAGCAAGCACGGCGATGGTGCGTTCAATAAACTCGCAATCAGAGTACTGGATTAAAATAGGTATGTTAGCCGAGCTCAATCCAACCATGACCTACAGTGACATTATTAAAGAACAGTTACAGCTAGCGGATGTTGCCGTTAAGGAAGGAATCGATGAAAAAAGTGGTAATTAAAACACAGGACGAGCTGGCGCTCATGCGTGAATCGGGGCGCTTATTAGCCAAGGTGTTCGCGTATTTAGACCCTCATGTCAAAGCGGGGGTAACTACAATGCAAATTAATAACCTTGTTGAGCGCTATATTGTTGATGAATTGCAGGCAAGGCCGTCGAGCAAAGGCCAGTACGATTATCCTTATGTGCTAAATGCCTCTGTTAACGAGGTGGTATGTCATGGTTTTCCAAATGAAAAGTGCGTTTTAAAAGAGGGAGATATCGTCAATATAGATATCACACTTGAAAAAAATGGCTTTTTGGCAGACTCCAGTAAAATGTACATGATTGGGACGGTTTCACCGCTGGCAACGCGTCTGGTTAATAAAACTCAAGAGGCGCTGTGGCATGCAATCAACATGGTAAAACCAGGTGTGCGGCTTGGTGATATTGGTAACGCCATTGCAAATTTTGCTCACCAACAAGGCTATAGCGTGGTGAAAGAATACTGTGGACATGGCATAGGGCAAGAAATGCATGAAGGACCCGATGTGCTCCACTATGGTAAAAAAAATACCGGATTAGTGCTTAAAGAAGGTATGACATTCACCATCGAACCTATGATAAATCAGGGAACGGCTAAAATAAAAACCAAACCCGATGGGTGGACGGTTGTTACTCGCGATAAAAAACTTTCTGCACAGTGGGAGCATACTTTGGCGGTGACATCTGCTGGTGTGGAGGTGTTGACCTTACGTGAAGAAGAGCAACACTTTTTAAATCGCCTAAGTTAGAACGACACTTCGGGTGTTGGCTCTTCGGATAACCAATTTAAGGCAGCCGTTTTTGATTTGAATATGCTCATTGTCATTCCGGCTTTTTTATATAAGTTGCGGTACGTTTCTCGGAGCAGGTTTGCGCCTTCAAGTTCATCTGAAATCACCAACGCGGTTTTTTTTGAGGCGACACCTTTACGTTTTAGTTCTGATAAATACACCATCAGTTTTTCAAGTGCCCCCGGTGTTGCCATACATGAGTTTTCAAATTCAACCAATTCATACCAGCCTCCGTAGGTATCAATCAATTTAGTAATGTAGGCTTGTTGAATAAATGAATGCGCGTCGATAATTTCTTCGTTAAACGGTCCAGTCGCTGTTGCAAAGAGCGTGTGCTGATGTTGATAAAACTCAACTAATCCATGAGGTTTAAAGTTTTTATACGGAAAATGTTTGGTCGAGGCTGTGCTGCGCATAAATTCAATCCCTGAAACACGAATATACTGATTTATTATTAGTTTATTGATAGTAGCAGTTAATTATCCAACTTCAACCTTTGTGATTGCACAATTTTAAAACGTTAGATTTAAATATTAGGTATAACTACCATGTTGAACCCGCCTGAATATAGATAGCATTTTGTTCTGGGCCATGCGCTACATCTAAGCCAATACTGATACCATAATGCTCGTCAATTAAGTAACGAAAGCCCGCGCCTACTGTATTAACGGTGTCTGCTTTTGATAAGTCAGAAAAATTATCGGCAGCCCAACCCATACCCGTAAATGCATTTAATTTTATTTTATGAGTGACCTTATAACTGGCTTCTGCTTCAGTGACAAATACATTAAGTCCTTGGTAACGCGTAGCCGATACACCGCGCAAACTAATACTGGGTGGAATATATACGGGTAAGCGTTTTTCGCCTCGGTTATTAACCGAATCGTATTGCATACGTAATGCAAAGTTAAACTTATCGGTATAACGCCAGTAATTAAGAGCGGTTAATTTTAAACTGGTGTAATCGACTTTACTGCCAATCGCCTCATCGAAATATAAGTACTCGGCTTTATAGTTAAAGCCACGCTCAGGGTTAAGCGGGTTATCTCGGCTATCGTACTCTAATAAGGGGCCAATACCTGAAGTATTTACATCGAGTGAAAGGTGTTCTTTGATGATGCCATTCTCAAGCAAAAAATCTTCAATGGGGTTCTCTGCCAAGCTAATGTCCACCTGACGGTAAATTTGTTTGAAGCCATAAAAAAAGTTGCTGTCTTGATACCGAAGTTTTAAATTTTGAAATAGGGCAGGGCCTTCAATATTGAGAGAAAGTGGTGTAAGTAGTTTTATTTCATCAAAGGTGTAAAAGTCGAGGTTTATACTCGCCCAACCAATAATACCTTGGTAGCGAATACGGTCTTCATCCCAAAAGGTAATATGCCCAACAGCGGCTCCTTTGGTGCCATTTTTTGTGCCCATAAGACCCACTAAGCTGATGCTTTGTGGCAAGGTCGACCCTTCTTTTTTCTGCTTTTTTTTCTTCTTTTCGTTATCGTGAAAAAATAGCCCAACGACACCTAATCCAGGCCCGACGGCAGGCTCTGTAATAAAAGTTGGAATAGGTAAAAAAGAAATCGGTTCATCCACTTTTTGTTGCTGATTACTTAATTGCGTTTCTGCTGGCTTTATCGCGTAGTCATCATAGCTGGAAGCAACACTATGGGTACTCACGAACCATGCAGCCGCTAAATTTATTAGTACAACGTTTCTCACTTCTTTTTTACCTCAGTTTTGTGTTTTGCTTCCTTGGCGTTCGGTTATCAATGTTTTTATAGCTGGTAGTTAAACTCCAAGCGATGGTCACCGTCCATGAAATCGACATTTTCATTCCAGTTTGCAAAATACCGCAGATTCATGCGTGGATTAATTTGGTAACTTGCAGCAAATTCGTGGGTTAGGATATGACTTTGATCAAGGCCATAATAATGGTCTTTGTAGGTATCACTTCCTCCAATGGTTGTTAACCAGAAGGGGTTGTAGTTCAGCCAGATTTTGTCGGAGATAGTAACTTTCGCGTACATACCTATTAACCCATACGCTCCCATAATTGAGTAGCCACTGTCTCGAGAACCATCGTCCTCACGTGCATTTTCACCCAACGACGCACCAACCCCAGCTAATGGATAAAACGAGAAACGTCCCATAGGTTTGAGTGCCTTAATATAGCTGTAAGATACATCCATACTTTCGTCGGCAACCAAATTCGCATTCAGATTATAGGTTGCGTCTATTTGAGTGGCACTCATGGTGGTTAAATCAACAGCAAAATTACGGAAACGAAATGAATCGATTGAGTCTGTGGTTTTGCTATCACTGTCCCAACCTAATGTATCTCCGTAGATCCCTTTTACTTCAATGACATTCATTCCCGCGGTAGTTGCAATACCGGTGTCGTATGCTTGACCAATTTTAAGGTTAAGGCCTTTATTGGTAGCACCTATACCCACCTGTGTATATACAGCGAGTGGATCCGACATATCCTGTACTGCTTTTTCTTCAGCAGCAACCACGCTAAGTGGCACACTCAATGAGCATAAAAGAACAGAAAAGTACTGTGAGTTCATGTGTTGTCCTTACACAAAATAGAGATAAAAAATAGGTAGTTTAAGTACTTATAGTCTATTTGCTCGATGAGTTCAATAATCGAGCTGATAAAGTTAGTCGGTTACAAGCGAAGCATGGACTAGATCAATTTAGGGCAATTTATTCATGTAAAGAGTGTAAAAAAACCAGTAAAAAATCCCCTCACCACACTGCCTACACCAGAGCCTTAAGTGCACGTTTAGCCGTTTATAAATTTACAAATAAGGGCTGCTAGCAGCGATATCCACTGTGCTGTCTCCTTCATTTCATACTTGATTGCTTATTTGGTTGCTGAATAGGCATTTCTAAATATTTAAAAGTTAATAAAATCAACTTATTAATAAGGGCTGTGTGGGTAAAAGAAAAGTTGATTTAAATCGTGTTTGCCTAATTTAGAAACTAGAAATGGTGGCTTTTTCATCTATACTGATTGTTGATTCATCATGAGACTATGATGTTATTAACAATGAAAAAGGATGGTTTATGAAAAAACTACTCGCGGCGGCTATTTGCAGCTTGGTGTCCACCGTAAGCCTTGCTGCAGATAAACCAAACGTGTTGGCCATTATGGTTGATGACGTTGCCCCAATTTCACTTAGTGCATATTCGCATGGTATGACTTACCCGACCCCAAACATCGACCGAATTGCTAATGAGGGTGCGCTTTTCACAGATCATTATGCGCAACCCAGTTGTACAGCAGGGCGAGCGGCATTTTTAATGGGTCAGTTACCAATTCGTACAGGTTTAACAACGGTAGGCCAGCCCGGTAACCCGTTAGGAATTAAAGAAGCCGATCCTACATTGGCTGAATTCTTAAAAGACCGTGGTTACATGACTGCTCAGTATGGTAAAAATCATTTAGGCGATTTGGATGAACACTTACCAACTAAGCATGGCTTTGATGAGTTTTACGGTAACTTGTATCATTTAAATGTTTCTGAAGAGCCAGAACAAGCTGATTACCCTAAAGATCCGAAGTTTATAAAACAGTTTGGGCCACGAGGGGTTATTGAGTCATATGCTAATGGTAAAATTACGGATACAGGACCACTGACGCGTAAACGAATGGAAACGTTTGATGAAGAAGTGTTAGAGCGTTCGCTCAATTTTATGGAACGCGCTGTTAAAGCTAAAAAACCATTCTTTATTTGGCATGCCACTAGCCGTATGCATGTTTATACGCACTTAAAACCAGAAAGCCGTCATTTAGCAACCGATATTAGCTCGGAAGAAGATATTTTTGGTAGTGGTTTAATGGAGCATGATGGGCATGTTGGCAAACTGCTGGACAAACTGGATGAGCTAAAAATTGCAGATAACACCATTGTTATTTACACCAGTGACAATGGTCCAGAGCAATCAAGCTGGCCTGATGCAGGCACTACCTCGTTCCGTGGTGAAAAAATGACAACCTGGGAAGGGGGTGTTCGCGTCCCATTTTTGGTTCGTTGGCCTAACAAAATTCCGAAAGGCTTAAAGCTCAACGGTATTTCATCACATGAAGATGTTTTTCCGACTATTGCCGCTGCGCTCGGTGAGAAGAACTTACGTGAGAAACTGAAAAAATCAGATAAAGTTTATATCGATGGTGAAAATAACCTTGATTACTGGACTGGTAAGGCTGATAAATCTGCGCGTAACTTTTTCTTTTATTACTATGAGTCGCAGTTAACTGCTGTTCGTTTTGGCCCTTGGAAAATGCACTTTGCAACGAAGCCAACCGGGATTTACTACGATGATATGATCACTCACAGTATGCCCAAACTATTTAACTTACGTAAAGACCCTTTAGAGCATTACGACGGGGTAACGGGTTTTCACCAAATCATGCGTAAGAGTTGGTTATTGCAACCTATTATTGCCAAGTTAAATGAGCATGTAAAAACGTTTGTTGAGTTCCCGCCTCGCCAAGAAGCAGCCTCACTGAATGTAAACGAAGCAATAGAAAAAGCGAAGTCATTAAATTATGGCCACTAAAGCCAAACAGAGTCTGTAATAAATAGGGCCTTTTTAGGCCCTTTTTATGGCGTGTTTATTTACCAATACTGTTCATCATTTCTAGTTGTTGAATAAACTGTTGAACTTGCTGATTGCCCGGTACAAGGCGCGCTAAGTTTCGTGCATAGAAGAGTGCTTGAGCGTAGTTTTCTTCACCAGCATACCACTGGGCTAAACTGTAACTGATGTCTGGGTTATTTGGTGCGAGTGTGAATGCATGTTCAAGGGCTGAAATGGCATGTGGCATGTCACCCAAGTCTTGCAACAACAACGCATAAGTAAAAGAGTAATTGGCATTGTTTTTTGCAAAATTAGCGGCATTTTTTAAGTGACCTAACGCAGCCTCTTTTTGCTTGGTGCGAATTAAGCTCATTGCCAATGCATAATGCAAATCGGCACTTTCATTATTTACAGCTAAGCCTTGTTTCAAGGTTTTCTGGGCGGCCTCCTCATCTCCTTGATTCCGATATAAGTCGGCTAAGTTAACATAGGCAGGTGCAAAAATTGGCTCAATGCTGATTGCTTGCAGATAATGTGCTTTGGCTTCCTCTGGTTTTTGTAGAGTAAGGGCGAGATTACCTAAGTTGGTATGTGCGTACCCGCGCTCAGCTTGATACAGCTGGGTTTGTTTATATTCATTAAGGGCTTTATTCAGGCGCTCAGAGTCTGGTTCATTCAATCCACTTGGAAAAGCCTCCATTAGCATAGGCGCTAAGGCGCGGGCTGCTTCTGCTCTTATGGGAAGGTGTGTGTCATCAAGCAGTGGATTGAGCATTCGCCAGCGTTGGTTGATGTCAAAAGGCATTGCCGCTTCTATTGCTGCTTGGCGTTTCAGCGGCTCAGGATCTTTTACTGATCGCGCAATCGCAACTACGGCATTGTTATCGGGGCTGCTTGCTAAACGGCTCAGTGCCGATGCGCGAATAATGTCAGGAAATGATTTGTCTTGCACAATTTTTGTCAGCATGGCTGATGCATTGGGTAACCCATTATCAGCGACATGGAACGCCTGTGAAAAGTGCTCTTTGCCTAAATGTGCTGAATTTGGGTGCCAGTTTCGTATCTGCTTTACTGCCCACTGAGGTGTTTTATCTTCATGGCAGCTATTACAGGCATTGGGTGCATTGGTTTTAAGAGTTAGGTCTGGACGAGGTACGCGAAAACTATGATCGCGTCTGGCATCAACTTGCATGTACGTAGTAGCGGGCATATGACAATCAACACATTGGCTACCTTCACTTTCGAGTTTATGACCGTGGTGCTCGGGTGTATCGAAATCGACTTGGCTGTGACACTGTGTACAGGTTTGGTTGCCGGGTAGTTTTAGCTTTCCTGAATGCGGGTTATGGCAATTACTACAGGTTACGCCTGCATTAAACATTTTACTTTGTAAGAATGAGCCCCACACATAATTTTCATCCCACACTTGGCCATCAACATGATAGAGCTCAGGCGTAAGCAGCGATCCGCGAAAATCCTGTAAAAAGCTATGGGGATCACTTCGGTCGTTAAGTTGCGAACGACGAGCATGACACGTTGCACAGACTTGAACTTGGTCGCTTTTTACGAGAGGTTGCACGCTTTTCATGCTGCCGTCTTTTTGGGTAGTGAACAACGGCGTTTGTGTATTTATATTGTTAGCAAAGCCTTTATCTGTTCTTTTTTTATCACCATTTGCCCATTTTAAGTGTTCAGTTGTATCGCCATGGCACGCTTTACAGCTGACGTTGATAGCGCTGTAGGTTGAATTAAAGCGGTTGGTGTTAAGATCGAATTGCTTTTTAAATTCAGTTGAATGGCAATCGGCACACATGTGATTCCAGTTTTGTCCTTTTTGTGACCAGTGAAATAAATCATGTTGTTTTTGCTCAGGATGAAGCACAAACCAGCGCTGCCCGCCGTTTTCCTTACTACGAGAATCCCACGCAAACGGAAAAAGCTGAATGTGGCCTCCTCCCATATCAAACATATATTGCTGCAGTGGCTCGTAACCAAATGTATATAAAACGGGATAGTCAGTCAGTGTGCCGTTAAGATTTGGCATAGCAATAAATAGCTGTTGGTCGCGTGTATAAAAGCGTGCTTTTTGATCTTGGTATTCAAGTGTTTGATCATCAAAGTTGCCAAGCACTGTGGCCGGTGTGGCTTTTTCCATTGCATGAAAATGGTGTGATGTTTGCCAATCCTCGACCTGACTTTGATGACAATTAATACACGCAGGTTCTGCGAACACTTTCACAGCAACGAGACTGATAAAAATCCAGATTAGGCGCATCACTGAACAATTCCTTTTTATTTTTTTAGTAAACCTATTAATGAGTTATATCAGTTTGAGCTGCATAATCAAAGTACAGTATTAAATTAAAAACGCCCTGCTTTTTAAGGACAGGGCGTTTAGGGAAGTGCTTTATTCTGCTGCTTGTTTACGTGCTTTTAATTTTGCAGCATGGTCAATTTCAAATTCAGGCATGTCTTTATTACCCTTCATTAAATAGTTATCCATCCAGCGCATTAATCGTAAGCTGTAATCGTATTGAGCAGCCACTTTTCGGTTGCCGTGGCCTTCGCCTGGGTAATACACCAAACGCACATCTTTACCTTGTACTTTCATGTAGCGATATAGCTCCATTGATTGAGCAGGGTGTACGCGAGGATCATCTTTACCGTGCATAATAAGTAGCGGTGTTTTAGATTGACCAGCCCAATATATTGGGCTGCGCTCTAAGTACCACTGCCATTTATCCCACGGGTAAGAACGCGCGTGAACAAGGTTCATTTCATTCGAAATATCAGTTGTACCAAACTTAGAGAGTTGATTTGAAACACCCACAAACATGACGCTGGCAGCAAAGTGCTCGGTGAGCTTAGTTGCAGCCCATGCAGAGGCATAACCACCGTAAGAGCCACCGGTAATACCCACACGTTTGCTATCAACTAACCCCATTTCAACTAAATGGTTTTTAAAGTCGACAAGGTCATCAAACTCTTTACCTGCATAGTCGTTTTGGCCAAGCTTAGAGTAGTCAACCCCTTTACCTGTTGAACCGCGGTAGTTTGGATAAAACACTGCATAGCCGCGTGCTGCACCCATTTGCCCTGGGCGAGAGTAATTGGTTAACCAGCCATTTTTGTCATGACTTTCAGGCCCACCATGCACCGACATAATGAGTGGGTAACGGGTTCCTTCTTGGTAATCTAGTGGGTAAATTAGTACCCCTTCAATGTCTACACCGTCGCGCGCTTTTAGCGAGATAGTCTCTTGCTTTGCAAAGCGTTTATCGCTTAACCAGCTGTTTGAATCGGTTAAGCGGGTGGCTTTATTACCGCGAATAATAAAGACTTCGTTCGGGTGCTGCGCCGTATTAGCGCGAACAGCAAGTGTTTTGTCTGAGTCAGATACGCTTAGGTTTGTGGCAATAAATTTGCCTTCTTGGATAATCTTTTTGTACTTATTGCTACCAGTTTTAATACTCGCAATAAAGCTTTCAGTGCCCACATTGGCTATAAAATTAAGTGTATTGCGTTTATGAGACCACTCAAAGTCAACAACATGCCCCATAAAGTTTGGCAGCCATTCAGTGATTTCGGCTGTATCAGTGTCGGCTATAAATAAGCGACCTGTGGCTGGGTCGTGTTTGTCTTCGGCCCCTAAAATAGCAATATATTTACCATCGGCAGACAGCTCAGCATCGCCTAGCTTGCCTTCTGTTTTAAAAGACAGAGTGACTTCATTGCTTGCTATATCATACAAGTGCCACATTGATTTAGTGTATTTATCATCAATAAGCGCTGTTGGTTGGGTTTTAACAAGTAATTTTTGACCATTTGCAGACCAATTCATATCACTGACGTAGTCATTTACATTCAGTGCTGTAGGCTTTAATGGGGTGTTAGAGTTCGCTAAATCGACAATAAATAGCGCTTTATTATCCAGACCTAACTCATAAACTTCAGCCATAAAACCAAGTTTTTTCAGTTCTTTTTCAGACTTGTCTTTTGCTGGTAATGCCAAAATAGCCACATGTTGGTTATTTGGGCCTAATTTATAGCTTGAAATAGATGTGCCTTTTAACGACAACACTTTTTGCGCTTGGCCACCATCAACAGGGATTTGGTACAGTGAAGTGTATTCGTCATCATTCAATTTAGCTAAAAAGTACACCGTTTTGCTGTCGTTAGACCATTGAATGCTTTTGATATTGACCTTACCTGTAATGTAAGGACGTTCAACGCCTTTGTCGTCAACAATGAAAAGCTCACTGTAATTGTGGCCATTTTTATCTTTATATAATGTGCGCGGGACCGAGCGTGTAAAGGCAACATTATCGCCATCTGGGCTGACACTGGTTTGAACGACAGATTGAATCAATGGGATATCATCAATCGTGATAGTATCGTTGGCTACAGCAAATGTGCTAGACAAACCAACGGCTAAGGCTAAAACTGACTTTAGCATAGTGTTTTCCTTCGCTTGTTTTATTATTGTCACCGATTATAGCAATATGAAACAGGATTAGTAACGAATGCGGTTAATGACTATACCGAATGCCTAAATAGAAGCGACGACCATTTTTGTATATGCCTGTTGGAGCATACTGATTGCGCTCATAGGTATAGGTTGTTTCATTGGTGAGATTGATAGCATCAAAAATAATATCAAACTGTGTTGTCAGCTTAATCGTTAAGTTACCATCGAGTTGCCCAAAATTGTCCATCATGGTCTCGCCAACGCCGGTGGCGAATTCTGTACGGTAGTTATAGGCAAGGCGACTACTGATGAGTTCATTCTCATAGTAACTAGTTAAATTTATTGTGTGTTTTGAAGTACCGGGTATTGCATTAATGCTGGATGCATTGCGCTTACTACGCTCTCCATCTACGAAGGTGTAATTAGCAATGACACCAAACCCATAAAACAGCTCTTGCTGATAACCCAATTCAAGTCCACGAATCGTGCCGCCGCTTCCATTTATGGGCCTATCAATGGTCATGGCGATATTTTCATGCTCCTCAATGCTTCTTTTAAACTCAACAAACGATTCAACATCTTTATTAAATAGTGCGGCTGATAAAAGCCCCGCATCTGCAAAGTACCATTCTAGGCTAGCATCAAATTGGTTGGCTCTATAAGGGTCTAGATTAGGGTTACCGCCTTGGCCTTGAGCTTGTGTTACGTTGTAGTTAGTAGAAGGCATTAAGTGATTATATTGTGGGCGTGACATAACTCTAGCAACACTAAAGCGGGTGACAATATCGTCGTTAATATTAATGTTTAAATTTACACTGGGTAATAGATCGGTGTAATTTTTTTGATGTGTTTGCCATTGATAGCTGTCTGGGAGTTCAATCGGCGATGCAATTCGTTGATAGGCAGCAGCGTCTTGCTGCGTGTTTACTGCTCGAAGTCCTAGATTTGCGCTATAAGAGTCACCCGATAAGTTTAATTTAACATAACCCGCCGTTGTTCTTTCTTGGATATCAAACCGACTGGCTTTTTCTTCTTGTTGTTCGAATTCAAGCGTATTGAATTGCTTGGCGAGAGAATCAATATCTGCATAGCTGTATTTTTTTAAGGTGTGTTGATCGCCAATCCCCGCTAAAAAGTCAGTAGGTATGGTTGCGGGAAAATCAGCTAAGGTCCACCCAAGTTGCTCTGTCAGCGCATCATAAGAGCCATTTATAGAACGCAGACGAATAAAATCACGTTGATGGTCACGGTATTTCACGCCAAACTTGACCGAAGAAATAATTGAGTGATCAATCGCACGTTCAAAGTCGCCTTGCAGATACAGCTCTTGATCGGTTGAATCTTGGCTATCGTTTCTTGCTTCTGTCAATTGCCATTGTTGAGCATCGAGTGGGGAGGTTGCGTATTCAGCAATGATGTTTTTACGTTGTCGAGTATCAACCGTGTAGGCTGTATTGGCTGAAAACTGTGATGTGTAATCTTGTTTTGAACCGCCGCCACCATGTGTAAAACCAATCTGGTAGGTGTTTTGCCATAAATCGGCTTGCTGTGAAACAATCAACTGCATACTACTGGTATCAATTTGTGACTCGCGCCAGATGGCTTCCATCGCGGTACTGTGTGGCTTGGACTCATCGGTTACTGTTGAATAACGAGCAAAGGCTAAGGTGTTGTCGATAATGTCAGCATTATAAACGCGTCCTCCTCTGGCGAATACGCTGCTTGGTTGCCATAAAAAGTTTTGGTTACTGTTATTGGCATCAAGTACAGAATACAACCCGTTGAGTTGAATATTCCAATCAAAATTCATTTGATGCTCAAAGGCAAATGTTGCGGTTGTTAATACACGACGTTGTTGAAAGAGTGCTGAACCGCCGCCGCCTGGTGTCCAAATATGATTGATATCGGCCATGTTATCGCTTGGGCTTAGACTAAGGTCGTCATTCTTCTGAAAGTGTTGTTCATGCCACCCCCATGACTCTAATCCATCGCGGCGCAGCAATCGGTCATTGCGGGTAAAAGTGAGTAATAAACCACTTTGTTCAGACTTGTTTTTCCAATTATAAAAACTAGCAAACTGCGGGTCGAACTCGCCAGAAAGGTCGTTATATTGCAGTTGAGAATTAATCACAAAGTGTTTATTAGGCGTTTGTAAGGGTCGCATTGTTTTGATATTAACGGCGCCACCTAGCGATCCTTCATCATGATCTGCTTGTGGGGTTTTATACACTTCAAGTGAGGCAACTAAGTCTGCTGGTAGTAGCGTGTAATTAAACCCACGGTTTGGCTGAGACGATATCCACCAATCGGCAGAAGCGATAGATTGTCCATTGAGGTAAGTGCGGTTTTGCTCGGGTGTGGTCCCGCGAACGCCGACTCGCTCACCTTCTCCTTGGATCCGAGAAAGTGAAATTCCGGTCACACGTTGGAGTGCCTCAGCGACATTTTTATCAGGAAATTTACCGATATCTTGCGCACTAATTGTGTCTATAATTGAGTGACTATTTCGTTTATCATGGAGTGACTTGACAGCGCTGTCATGAAAGCCCCGAATTTGAATAGTTTCTAATCCGTTCGTTGCATCATTGTTTGATTGAGCAGTAGCCAACTTCGAGCCGGATAGACATAACATAAAACTAGAATAGGTAAATAGGGTCATAAAATTGAGCGTTTTAAAAGCCATGCTAAATCCAACTAAGCGGTTAATGTGTTCAAAGACTCGCTGCCTAACAATGTGATCAAGCGCTTGGGGCTGTTGTTTGTGCCCAATTTATACTTTACGCTCTCTTGAATTATTTAACCATATATTAACGCGTGTAACAATTAAACAAATGTCGATGTCAACCCAACAAAAAGTAATGCTTAACGATGTCATCGTTGACTTTATAAGCTTAAAAGCAAAAGTGCAGGGCACCTGGGTTGATGTGGAGTCAAAACAGTTACTGTTGCTTTCCTTATTATTAGAAAACCAAGGAAAGGCTGTATCGCGAGAACAGATAATGGATGCTGTTTGGGGCGAGGTGATTGTGAGTGACAACTCGGTAAGCCAGTTAGTCACTCAACTGCGCAAAAGTCTGCATGATACAAAAACACCACAACAGATTATTCGAACCGTCCCGCGTATTGGATATCAATTAATCGCTCAAGTTAGTGAGCCCCCGACATTACTGGAGCAAGTAGCGCCGAGTACCTCTAAAAAAATGGTGTTTTGGGGTCTTGCAGGAGGGCTGATTGGTGTATTTTCAACCCTGTTTTTACAATATTTTTTTGCGGTTGATACTAAAGCAGTCGAGTTTAATTATCGTACTCGTGTAACTTCTGCGCCTGGTACTGAGTCGTTTTTACGTTACTCACCCGACGGACGTTATTTAGCTTTTAGTCAGTCAGATGAAATGCAAAACCAGTTTGATCTTGCTGTGTTTGATCAACAAAGTAAAACTGTACACAGTGTCAAAAGCTCGGGCTATTCTGAAGAAGCCCCTGTTTGGTCACCTGATGGTAAATGGTTAGCGTATTATCGTTATGACCCTCTACGTTGTGACATACGCATGATTGGCGTTAATAACGCGATTGAAACATGGCGATTGAGCCCTGAATATACGCTTACCAAATGCAACCCTTACAGTGCACCTACGCGTCTAAAGTGGTATCAGCCTAACGCACTGTTTGGGATAACTTGGCATGATAATCAACCTCGCTTAATAAAGTACACACTCAGTACTGACGGCTTTGTTAAAGTTCTCGATACAACACTTGTCGGCGAGTTCAAGCCGCTCGCTTTTGATATTAATCATGACGGTAATATGCTTATTCTTGAAAAGCAGGGCATTTGGTACAGTCTTTTTGAAGTCAGCCTGCATGATTTATCAACGCGGCGTGTTATTAGCCGCCAGTTATATAAGCAACATCCTGTTATGTATGATCAAACAGGTCAGCATATTTTGTATGTTGAAGAAGATCTTAAACGCAGCTCATTAGAAGGCGAGCCCTATACCTTACATAAATCGAGGGGGGTTATTGCCAGCCTTGCTGTTAACCCCGCTACGGGTGATATAGCCCATGCTGAAGGGGCGGCACAGATCAACGCTTATCAGTTAAGTTTAAGTAAATCACCTCAAGGTATTCTGGTTGATAAAGTTGCACAACTTGCCTCGTCAACTCAAATGGATTTTATGCCGACATTGTCACATGATGGTAAGCAGGTTGCGTTTATTTCTATGCAGCGCCCGAGTGTTACAGCGTTTTCGCGCGCTGAGGTGTGGGTTAAGCATCAACGTAGAAAATCAGCTAATCTAGTGGCTCATCTTCCAAGCAATATAATGCCAAAATATCTGCAATTTTCACCAAATGGCGACACTTTATTGCTTATGGATGAAACGCAAAAAGTGTACTTGATTAACACGTTTTCACGGCGCTTAGTGCCCATTATTTCAGGTTTTGAGCAATTAAATGCGGTTCGCTGGTCAGCCGATAGCCAAAGCGTGTTGTATCAAGCAAAATCGGCTCAAGATGAGTGGCAAGACTGGCGTTATGATTTACAACAGAGCAGTAACTCATTACTTGCGAATAATGTGTCACTGTTCAGGTTGTCAGCAGAGCAACCACTTTGGCAATTGAACCCCTCGTATTCAGATTATGAACAAACATTGCGGTTTTATTTATCGGCTGCACTTGAGCAGCATATTCCTTTGTCACAATTACTGCCGTCTATGGCGTTGTACAAGCCTGCCTTCTTTGAAGGAGGCATGTATTACGTGTTGCGTGAAGGTCGTCAGTTATCTTTATATTGTTACTTAATTGCTTCTAAAGAGAATTTATTTATAAAACCACTGAGTGTGTATGGTTTAGACATCGGAGTTGAATTAACAATGAGCAGCTCAGTGGATGGAACACAATTAGTATTTAGTCAGGTTGAGGGGATTGAAACCGATATTTTAGTTCATCAAGTGATTAATTAAGTGTCGTTAAAAACGCAGAAATAGACTGGGTATTCCAGTTTCTGTCTTGGGCTTCTTTGAAAGCTGCTTGAGCAGATTCTTTGGCGAGTTGTAGCTGCTTCTGTTGTTGCTGTAGCTTTGCTTGTAGCAGCAAGAGTTGGGGATGATTATTATCATGATTAAGGGCATCGTTTAGCGCGGTTTGAATAGCAGTAGTAGGTTGGTTTAACTCAAACAATAACTGTGCTAAATCTCGTTTGGCTCTAAAATGCCCTTGTTTGGCCGCGGCAGTTAACCACTTTTGCGCTTTATTCGGGGCATAATCAACATAGCGTTGGTTTAATAATTCGCGACCAAGGCGATATTGCGCATTGGCAAAGCCATTTTGTGCAGCAAGCAAAATCCAATTTAGGCCTTTTTGCCTGTCTACCTGACCATAATCCCCACGCAGTAAATTAGCCCCAATTCTATATTGAGAATTAGCGTAACCATTGCGTGCAGAGGTAAGTAATAACTCACTACTCGCGGTGTTTTTTTGCCAGTGATATTTCAAAAGTTTACTGGCATTGTATTTATCTGAACTTAACCAATTAGCAATGTAATATTGCACGACTGCATTGCCTTGTTCTGCGGCATCGATGAGTTCACTTATTTCGTTTTGATAACTCTTTTTTTGGCGTTGGAAACTGTGCTGATACTGCTCCCCTTTAAAAGTAGTAAAATGGTATAGCAAAGAACGATTATAATGGGGTAAAGCATTATCGTCGGCCTTGTATTGCCAACGTTTAACAGCATTTATAAGTGCTTTATCAAAGGTTTTTTCTGGGTAAGAATCGACTAAAGTAATATCCCCCACCGCGCCATTTTTATCGATATCAAATTCAAGCCATACCCAGCCTTCAAGGCCATTGTTGTAAGCATGTTCGGGGTAGAGTGGTTCTACGGTGTAACTGCGGTTTATATTTAGGGTGTGAACAGGGGAAGCTGTGAGCTCAGGGCGCAATTCTTTGTCGTATTTTTCAAAACTTATATGCGTTAACAACGCGGCATAGGCATCTTCAAGTGCTTGTTGTTGCTGTTCACTTTGCTCTGCAATTAGCCTGGCGGTATCGCGTGCTTCGACGAGACCAAAGTCGGCGGCTAAATTAAACCATGCATACGCTTTGGCACGGTTTTTTTCTCGCCCTTGGCCATGTAAATACATGACCCCAATATTATAAATTGCATCGACATTTCCTAATTGCGCTAACTCATAAAACTGCTGCTGTGCTTCATTGTAATTACCCTTGTGATAATCAAGTGTCGCACTTAAGAGGTCAGCATGGCTGGTGGTAGAATACAACACGCACACAAATAAACAGGCTATTGCCTGCAAGGATTTAATAACGCTTTTGTATAATTTGTAGTGGGTGGTATTAGCCGACACGAATTTTATATTTTAAGATTTTTAAACCGTTTAGCATTTGATTGTACTTGTTTTAAGCATGATTGCTAGTTGAAAAAAAGCGGTGAAAGTAGGTTCACCGCTTAAAACACCTCAGGGCGATGAGGCTTGCCTTCCATGGCAATAGTCGTGTACCTGTGTTAGCAAGTGTGTCGACTAGAAGTTAAAACGAATACCTGCAGAAAAGCGTCGTCCATCGGCATACACACCCGTTAGTGCCTGCTTAACACCTTCCTCTTGGTAGCTGAATGTATGCTCATCAGTTAAGTTAGTCGCTTCAAAAACAGCGGTAATGTTCTCAGTGACATTAAAGTTGAATGTCGCATCAACTTGGCCATAGGCATCTTGATACCCTGGCCAAGCACGACCTGTGTCGTATCCTGTGCGATAGTTATAAGACAGACGACCACCAAAACGCTCAGTTTCATAATAGGTACTGATGTTATAAGTATGCTTTGAAATACCTGGGATTAGTACGTCATTGCCATCTAAGTCTTTAGACTCACCATCGACAAAGGTGTAATTAGCTGCAACACCAAATCCTTCAACTATCTCCGTTTGTAAACCAAGCTCTAATCCTTTTAATGTGCCTGATGGGCCATTAATAGGGCGGCTGATTTCAATTTCGACACCATTGAATACTTCGGTTTGTGTGTTATTGCCCAATGTTGATTGTAAGTCTTTATAGAATAGTGCAGCCGAAAAAATGCCTGCATCAGCAAAATACCATTCATAACCTACGTCAAACTGAGTGGCACGATACGGGTCGATATTTGAATTACCACCCGTGCCTACACGTGTTTCGGTATTGTAGGTGGTTGCATTGGTCATTGCCGCATAATCAGGGCGGGTCATCACTCGGGCTGCACCAATACGCAGTAACATGTCGTCGTTTAAGTCTATAGCGAGATTTAAACTAGGAAGAATATCAAAGTAGCTGGTCTCTTCTTCTTGCCATGTTTTTGCATCTGCAGGGCCAACGTATGCGCCTGTTGTCTGTTTTGTTTCCACTAAACGAACTCCGACATTACCGCGCATGCCTTCAACGTCGATATCTGCTTTTACATAGCCTGCGAAAATGTTTTCTT
This sequence comes from Pseudoalteromonas sp. MT33b, assembly GCF_014117385.1. Taxonomy (NCBI): domain Bacteria; kingdom Pseudomonadati; phylum Pseudomonadota; class Gammaproteobacteria; order Alteromonadales; family Pseudoalteromonadaceae; genus Pseudoalteromonas; species Pseudoalteromonas sp. MT33b. Next base: position 521,569 of record NZ_CP059832.1, read on the forward strand.
CGATTGCAAAGTTACTATCAAATAATAAATTATATTGCCAATCAAGCGCATCACCATCACGGCGTACTTTAGCTAAGTCAGTCATCGCGTAGTTACGAAGTGTGCCACTCGATCCAATACCCGATAAAAAATCACGGGGTGCTGGGTTTGAGTAATCGGCCAAGCTCCAGTTTAAATCAGTGCGTGTTTGTGATTGTAAGCGCACATTCTCACGTTTATGATCACGGTACTTTAGACCAAATTTAATTTTACTGAAGACAGCGACATCAATAGCACGCTCAAAATCTGTTTGAGCATAATATTCTTTATCTAGCGCATCATTTGAATCATAGCGTAAAAACCCTAGGTTCCACGCATCGCCATCGGCTGGGTCTTTTGCATAACTAGTTTCTATACTTTCAACATTCGCCGCATTGTAACTATGCACAGCATTTCCTTCCCAGCCGACACTTCGGTCAGTTTGTGTACCGCCAGAGCCTTCGGTCACACCAACATGATAAGACGATTTCCACGTTTCACCTTCATGGGTCAGTTTTAAATCATACGAATTCGTTTTAAGTTCTGAGTTACGTACTTTTGTTTCATCTAGGATGTTATTACCTGTTAGTGATAAACCAAGCGTGCCCGCTTGGGCAAAACGTCCCACTTTATCATGCGCTACAATATCTAAAGAAGTATAGTGCGAGCCGCCATAACCAGGTAACCAAAGGAAGTTTTGGTTAGCATTATTGGCTTTCATTGTTGAGTCTAGCGCGTTGAATGTAATGTCAATATTGTCGGTAGGGCGATACTGTAAAGTTAAGTTGAAACCCGTTCTAATACGCTCTTGAGTAAACATGGCAGAACCGCCACCACCAGGTGTGTATACATTTTCAATCTCAGTGCCATCTTCTAGAGTAATATCACGATGCGTCCAGCTCCATGCTTCAATACCATCGCGGCGCAGGTTACGTTTTTGTTTAAATACAGAAACAAGCGCACCGAGAGTTTCGTTATCATTTTTCCAACTATAAAGGCCTGCTAATTGTGGGTCTGTTTCACCCGAAATTTCACTGTGTTGCATTAAAATCGAACCTGCGATTCTATTTGCTTCAAGATCAAGAGGCTTACGGGTACGAACAATCACCGTCCCACCAATAGAGCCTTCATCAATATCAGCCTCAGGTGATTTATACACTTCTAATCCAGAGACAATTTCAGAAGGAAGCATCGTGTAGTTAAAGCCTCGGCTTGCTGAAGAATCAACCCACCAATCAGCAGAGCCAACGGCTTGGCCATTTAAAAGAGTACGGTTTTGGTTTTCTGATGTACCGCGAATACTTATACGCTCACCTTCGCCAAAGGCACGACTCATCGATACACCAGTAATACGTTGCAGTGATTCTGCAACGTTTTGGTCTGGAAACTTACCAATATCCTCTGATGTCACAGCATCGACGATAGAGTTTGCAAAGCGTTTAGTATTTAGTGATTTGACGACACTGCCACGAATACCGCGAACTTGAATTACTTCTACTTCATCAGTGGTGGCTTGGCCAGTTTCATTAGCAAATACAGGTGAAGCTACGCCCGCACTTAATAATGACAAACTGATCGCTAAACTGAGTTTATTCTTGTTTAAGTTCAACATTGTCGATCCCCTTGAATTCGAACTTGTGTTTTATCATTTAGGTTTAAGTGCTTAGCGGCATACACAGAGCACTTAACTGGTGTCAAACTAACGCAACGTATAGCGTGCTTATTTTTCTTGCTCTGCCAAAAGGCAGCGCTGTCATAAAGTTTGAGTGGTTATTAAACGCTTTTCTTGATTGGGGAGTCTTGAATTTGAATGAAAAGTTGTGAAATGTTAAAAATCAATTAAATTTAGACTTTTGTTCTGTTTAATGTTTTGATTTATTAGTGTTTTTTATTTTTATTTTTGTTGGTTATTTTAATGAGTTAAATTTACTTATTGTTTTTTAGATAATTAAATAGCGGACATTCACAACTTTAAGATGAAAAAGTTGGCAAATTTAAAAACGATTCGATACTGATTAAAAGAAGCTGAGAATAAACACAAAGAAGGAAATTTTAAATTGTCGCGGGGCACCTACATATTTTGTTTGTATCAGTTATGCAGTAACCTCGTTTTTAATGCGAAGCTTTAATCCTTGGCGAATTTGGTTTTCTTTAGAAGGGGTGTTTTCTTGACTTTACACGCTTGCTTACGGCTGCCAATAACCAAAAAGCCCGAGTAAACTCGGGCTTATATAAATTACAAACTCTTTTTCGGTGGCAGCGCAACGTTGGCGAAAATTAAACCCGCTACTAACGACATAAAAATCAAGAATGTTTGCTGACCTATGTGCTCGGCGTACACAAAATCTTGACCTTCAATCAGCGAGTTTAGGCCAATGTAGGTCTTGCTTCCCGGGACTAACACGATTAATCCTTGCATGGCGACGATAGAAGCAGGTGCATTCGCAACACGGTTAAACAGGTTACTAAAAATACCAACCGATAATGCCCCTACAAATGTACCCAAGGTGTAGTCAAGATACATTGCTGAGCCAATGCTTGTACCATATGCAATAAAACCTGATGCAATTGACCATAGCGCATGTTTAAGCTTGGTTCTAAATATCACGATTAAGCTGCTACATAACATGAAAATAGCCAGCCATGCGGTCCACTTGGGTAATGGTTCTGGTTGCACAAAATCGGCTTGTCCGAAAATCGCAAACCCGATACCAATACCAATAAAAGCACCAAAATAGAGTTTAAACAGCAACATAAAGGAATCCATGACTCTGGCTGTTCCCGACACCAAATGCCTCGCTGCAAGTTCGGCAAAGCCTAACGCTAAAGCAAGCCCCGGTATAAACACAATAATGGCAGAGAGAACAACTAACCGAATATTAATTTCGGCATCGAGGTACACACTCACTGCACACGCTAAAATAGCGGAAACAATGGCCACTAATGGTTCAAGCATATGAGCAACGCGTTTAGAACGTGTTGACCAAAGAACAAATAAATACACCACTAAAGTCAGCAGTGCAGACCAAAATACATCATTCCAACTGGTGCCCATTAGCATTGCAAATGCACCACCTGATGTTGCAAACGCAACGCCAGTGGTAAATTTGTTGTAAGGGTTTGGCATGGTGTAAATAATGTCGAGCTGTTTATCAACCTCTTGCAAGGTTAAATCGCCATTGAGCATTTTATTTACCAGATCATCGGTATCAGCAAGCGAGCCTAAGTCATGATCACCCGGATCAACGCGTGCAACATGGGTGTACTCTTCTTCGTGGCCATCTGTCCAGATCACAAACGTCACTGAAGTAGGCGACATGACGAAGGAGGATTTTAGGCCAAGATATGTTGCGACTTCCATTAAGTGCGCTTCAAGTCGATATGCTGGTGTGCCATATTTATGGAGCATTTTACCCAGCTTAACGATAAATTTTCGTTTTTCAGTAAACGTTGCGTTTTTCAAAGGCGTTTTGAACCAAAGGTTAAATTGTTCAGTTAAGGATAGACCAAATTTCAATAAGATATAGTCTGCAAAGCAGACTATAAAGCTTAAATTTACCAGCGCGATTTTAGCGACAAACGCTACTATGTCTAGTGTTATTTAGGGGTAATTTACTTATTTTTTGCTTCAATCCATTGCGCCATATATTGTGTTGAACGCATTGTGTGATGTTTCAGCATTTGCCCTGTGAAATTGTTCTGTCTATGGCTTATCAGTGACTCACTGACGTGTTCAATTTTAGCCATTAATTGCGCTTCAAGTTTTGATTTATCATAATATTTTTGCAATAACTGTTTGCCATATTGCTGAGCTTGAATAAACGCAGATTCATCTTTGTAAAGTGCTACGGCGGCGTCGGCAAATTGCTCTGCATTTTCGCAAACTGTACCTGGCCACGGCTCGTTTAGGTGCATGCCTTCACTGCCAATTGGGGTGGTGACACTCGGCGTTTGCATGATCATCGCTTCCAGTAACTTACCTTTAATACCGGCACCAAAGCGCAGTGGCGATAAGCATACGCGAGCATCTTCCATCACTTTATAGGCATCATCTGCCCAGCCTTTTATTAAAAATCCTGTTTTAGGGTTATTAAGTGCCGTTGCTTTAGGCGGTGGGTAAGAGCCATAAATATGTAATTCGGCGTCAGGTAACTGCTTGCGGATCAACGGCCAGATTTGTTGTAAGTAAAGGACTGCATCCCAATTTGGGGCATGGCGAAAGTTACCAATCGTCATAAAATGCTGGCGCTCATTAAAGGGTTTTGTGTTGGTCGGAAGCGCTTTTAAGTCGACTAAAAATGGCAAGTGATGCAATAACGCACTATCAACGTTGAATACATCGTTTAGTAATTGCATTTCATAGTGCGAGATGATCAAACTAATATCTGAGCGCAAAATAGCGGCTATTTCACGTTTGGCAATATCACTGTGTAAGTCTGCAAAGCTGAATGCACGTCCTGCTTTATGTGCCTCGTGGCGAGCGTTTCTTAAGCATTGCAAGTCTTCTGTGTCGAGGATTTTTAAAGCATTGGGACAGTATTTATCTACACGCCAACCAAATTGCTCTTCCATCATGAAGCGATCAAACATCACGATATCGGGATTATAAGCTTGTACATACTGATCAAAGCTGGCGCAGTTTAGGGCAATGACTTGGCTGGTTATGCCTTCGTTTGCAAGGTCAATCATGTGCTCTGTTTTTTGCGCTGGGCTGGCAAACTCGACCTGCCAGTTTTGTGCTCGAAAGGCGCGCAATAGCGACATCATGTGGGTGCCGGCGGCAGAGGAGTTTGGCTCTGGCCATACATAGCCGATCACTAACACTTTTTTCATTGACTTGAGTCTCGTATTTGTAAATTGACATCCACCAAAGTGCGGACAGGTGGTGTCGATTGATTAAGAAGTTCTTTTAAAACTTGGCAAGTGCGCTTACCAATTTCATCGGCATTTATTGCAATGGTTGAGAGCGATGGTAGCATTAATCGCGAATCTTCAAGATCATCAAAGCCAACAACTTTAATGTCTTTGCCCGGTTCTAATCCATGTTGGCGCATTGCTTCAATGGCACCATAAGCAATCACATCGTTAAAGCAAATAATCGCTTTGATATGCGGGGATTTTTTGATCAAACTGTTGAAGGCTTCGCGGCCACCTTGACGATTTGTTTGTGCCTGAATAACACGTTTGTCTTCGCTTATATTAAATTGTTTAAGCGCCGATAAAAAACCACTCAGTCGCTCATGGTAGTCTGATATTTCATCTACACCACCTAAAAAAGCAATTTCTTCAATACCTTGCGACAGGATATGGCTGGTAGCAATATGAGTGCCTTTTTTGTTGTCGGGTAAAACGCACGGTGCTGCCGAAAAGGGAACCTCACGCATTATATTAATTACAGGAAAGCCGCTATTAATCAGGTCATCTTGCCAGCTTTGTTCGGTGCCAGGGGCCGGGCACATAATAAAAGCAGACACATTGTATTCTTTTAGAGTTTTTACAACTTGCTTTTGTCTTTCTACACATTCGGCAATATTTACCAACATAGGCAGCATTCCTAAATCGTAAATATGCTTCTCCAAGCCTACTGCTAGTTGCGCTGAGTAGGGGTTGGTTAGGTCATTAATTACCAGTGCGACAAGATTCGAGCGCTTACTTCGAAGTGCTGCGGCGTCTCGGTTATATACATAACCAAGCTTATCGATGGCAGTCAGCACTTTTTCTTTACTTTTATTACTGACTTTATCACTGTTAGTGAGAACCAAAGACACGGTAGATTTTGATACTTGCGCTTCTTTGGCTACGTCCCAAATAGTGACTTTGCCCGTTGATTTTTTCATTTTTGTCTAGCGAAAAGTAGCGAATATAGTGTGCTTATATTAGCGTAATTTAGTGATTTAAGTCACTGATTAGCTGCCAAAAGAGTCGAAACTCTTTATAAAATGTCTTAAACTATTTTCTTAGTCGGAAATAAAAACGAAAAAAGGAACTAACATGAAAGCATTAAAATTGCTTTTTACGCTGATGATTGGCGTGTCAGTTTGTACTTCAAGTTTTGCCAATGAAGGGTATCAAACACCTTCACCTGCCTTGGCTTCGGTTGTCGATGCTAAATTAGCACCCAGTAGTTATTTATCAAATGATGCCGAGTGGTTGGCATTATTTGATAGAAAACGTATTGATACCCTACAAGATCTTGCGAAAGAAGAACTAAAACTCGCCGGAATTAAACTCAATCCTGCCAATTTTTCGCGCTCACGTGAGCGCGCTATATTTACGTCTCTGGTGCTAAAGCATGTTGAAACAGGGAGTAAAATTACGGTATCGGGTTTACCCAATGGTTTAATTCGCTCGCCCAGTTGGTCAAGCGATAGTCAATACTTAGCCTTTGTGATTGAACAAAAAAATAGTGCCAATTTATGGGTTTATAACGTCAGTACAAAACAAGCAAGGCAACTCAGTGATACGCCGTTAAACTCAGTATTAACGCGTACTCCTTACATGTGGTTACCCGATAGCAGTGCTATCGTTGCAAATGCGGCTGTTAATTTAGGTAAAACCCGTTTAACCAATGACAGCACGGCTGTCGTTCCGGTAATTCAACAAAGTACAGGTGAAAAAGCACCTGCGCGCACTTATCAAAATTTATTAAGCAGCCCCTTCGATGAAGCGCAGTTTAAGTTTTTTGGTCAAAGTCAGCTTACTTATATTCCATTGAGCGGCCAAGCGCAGCCAATTGGTCAAGCTGGGTTAATTAAGTCGTTTTCAGTATCGCCCGATTCAACCAATATTTTGGTGGGTATGATCGATGAGCCTTTTTCGTACCAAGTTCCATACCAACGCTTTGCTGCTACATGGCAAATTTGGGGAATGCGCGGTTACACCTTGGCTGAGCTGGCAAAACAGCCGCTAGCCGACAATATTCCCCAAGGTTACGACAGCGTTCGTACTGGCCGTCGAGATTTTCAGTGGCGTTCAGACCAAGGTGCCGAAGTCATTTGGGCAGAAGCACAAGACGGTGGCGATATGAAAACAGACGTAGCGCACCATGATTACCTTTATAGTTTGCGCGCTCCGTTTAAACGTGAACCTAAGCTATTTGCTAAAGTTGAGCGTCGCTTCGACTCAATAGAGTGGGGCAGTAACAATGTTGCTTTATTATCTGAATGGCGTTTTAGCGACAGACAAATACGCACATTTGTTATACAACCTCGAAATGCCGATAAAAATCGCGTGCTCTTTTCTGAGCGCAGTTACAATGATGCTTATAAAGATCCAGGTTACCCAATCTACGAGAAAAACGACTTAGGTGAAAGTGTCATCAAAGTGGTTGGCGGTCGTTATATTTATTTCCGTGGTAATGGGGCGTCTGAGCAAGGAAATATCCCATTCTTAGACCGTTACGATGTAAAAACAAACTCAACAACCCGTGTTTGGCAATCAGCTGCACCTTATTACGAGCGTGTGCGTGCGATGTTAGACGATGAAGGCGAGCGTTTGATCACCATACGTGAATCAAAAACGGAGCAACCAAATTTCTTTATTCGTGATTTAGATAACGACAAACTCACTCAATTAACAACGTTTGAGCATCCTTACCCTGAATTTAAAGGCGTAACTAAAGAGCTTATTCGTTATAAGAGAGAGGATGGTGTTGAACTGAGTGGCACACTTTACTTGCCGCCGGGCTATGACAAAACCCAAGGAACGTTACCTGTACTGATGTGGGCTTACCCGCTTGAATACAAAGATAAAGCGGTGGCATCGCAAGTGCGCGAATCACCGTATGAGTTTACTTACATTGGGTATTGGGGGCCTATGCCGTACCTTGCAAAAGGGATTGCGGTATTTGATGACCCTAAAATGCCAATTGTAGGTGTCGATGGTAAAGAGCCGAATGACCTTTTCCGTACTCAGCTCGTATCGAGTGCGCAAGCCGCTGTTGATGTATTGGTTGAAAAAGGCATTGCCGATAAAGACAAAATAGCGATTGCTGGTCACTCGTATGGTGCTTTTATGGTGGCTAATTTACTAGCACACAGCGACTTATTTAAAACGGGTATTGCCCGCAGTGGTGCTTACAATCGCACATTAACGCCATTTGGTTTTCAAGGTGAAGAACGCGATTTTTGGCAAGCTCAAGATGTATATGCCGCAATGTCGCCATTTTTCCATGCTGAGAAAATCAATGAACCTATGTTGATGATACACGGCCAAGAAGATCCAAATTCAGGCACGTTTCCAATGCAAAGCGAGCGCATGTACGCCGCATTAAAAGGCCTTGGCAAAGAGGCTCGTTTAGTTATGTTGCCTTATGAGGCCCACGGCTACCGTGCCCGTAAGAGCTTATTGCATGTGCTTTGGGAGCAAGAGCAATGGCTAGATAAATACTTATTAAGTGATGAAAAGGAAGCCAAGCCAGTTGCTGCTGAAGGTGTCACTCAGTAATTAGCAAAATACGTATATTAAGAATCCCCGCCTTTTAGCGGGGATTTTTTTGAGCGGCTAAAGCTGAAGTTAATGGTGGTCAGTATTACGATTTAACGATTTAACGATTTTGAGCTGCATAGAATTAATTGTTGAAAAAATTAATCACTAATTTTTTAATTTTTATCAACGAGATATTTTTAAAGTCGCTAACTTAATTAATACAATTTATATAACGGTCGTTTTATATTTTTGGCGAACTTATCTGAGCTAAAAAATAAATTGGTTAATAGCGTGTTGAAAAAATAATGCCGCTTAGAAAGCGGCATTGACTCTTTAATTGTTATTTACATAAAGTTGTAATCTAAACGTATGCCAATGCTACGCTCGGGTAAAAAATCTATGTATTTTTGAGCGGTTGTTCTATTACTACGACTTCGATCTCTTTTATACTTAATCGCATCATTATCGAAGACATTATTTAAGTGAACGCTTAATTTCACGTTTTCGTTGACCTCATAACGAGCTGATAAGTTAAATACTTCATAACCAGGCACTTCATCTCCAGGTTTGGTATCAAAGTGCGTGTTGTATTTACCATATGCTGAGACGTCACCACGAATAAAGAATGGCTTGTTATTAATGTCAAATTCCTTATCAATTGCGATATAAGCATTATATTTAGGCACCATCGTCATTTCTTGACCTTTAACGCCACCGATTGTTTCATTATCTTCAGTAAGTTCAGAGTTGGTATAAGAGGCATTTACAATTAATGCTAAAGTATCTGTTAAGCTTGCTTTTGACTCAAACTCAAGCCCTCTTGAACGTGCTTTTCCTGCATTTGCGGTATAAGAGAACCCACAAGAATCCATGTAAATACTCGTCTTAATATCACTCCAGTTTATTTGATAAATAGCAGAGCTAAAGTTGAACTTACCATCGAATAATGAGCCCTTTAAGCCAACTTCATAGTTATCGATTGAATCAGATGTGAAGCGAGCTTTACGATTCTTAGCGTTAACATCATTTATTCACGCTGCGGCTAGTGGGCTATTGTTACCACCTGGGCGGTATCCTTCAGAGTAAAGAGCATAAATTGAATAATCATCAGTAGGTTGCCAAGAAGCGCTAAATTTAAAGCGATTTCCTTGTTCTTCACCGCCTATCAGTGTTTTATCGTTTGACCACACACCAATTTCTTCAGTGCGTTCAAAATCTTCTAAATTGAAATGGCGAATACCCGCATTTAACTCAATATTGCCAAAATCGTCTGTTTCAATTTGGTACGCTACATCTGCAAACAGCGCAAACTCTTTTGCCCACTCGCTGAACACATGATAATTCCAAATTTTATTAGGATCGTCAAAGTTATCTAAACCGATTTGCTGGGCATCGTCCCCCCACCAGTAAAGTGCAGCAGCTGCTGTCCTGTCACCGCTTTCAATATATTGCCATTGATGACCTGGAGAGTCAGGTCGCCATGATTTATCCCAATAAGCACCGACAGTCCAACTTAAATTGCTATTTAAATCGAAGTTCTGAAGCCTAATTTCATGGGTAACGCGGGACAGCTCTTGATCGTTTATTATCCATGTTTTAAACATATCAGAAGCATCTAAACGAGACCAATCATCCAGCGAATCAGATTTTACTTTTCGGTATGAACCAGCATAAGTTAATGAAGCAACGTCGGCTATATTATCAACATCAACAGTTATGCTATATAAATTTGTAGACTCTTTATCCCAACCATCGAGTAAATTATAGAGAGCATATTTATCATCAGCACCATGAATAAATCCACCACCTTGAATACAATCTGGGCGATTAAATGTCGGATCACATGTTATTTTAGTGTCTGAGATATCATAACCGTACTTAGCTGAAGCATCTTCATCATAAGATAATTCATAGTAATATCCTGGCTTTGAGGTATCTCCCAATGTTGCGCCATTAGCAGAATACTCATCATGCACATAGGTGAAGTTAAGTGCTAAATTATCAATTGGTTGCCATAATAATTGACTTCGAATAAAACTACTTTGACTTTTACTCTGTTGGCCTGTTGCTTGATTGACATAAGGACGGACATCGTTGGTTATATTACCTGTCACTCTTAATGCAAGGGTATCGTCTAATAGAGGTACATTAACACCTAAAGATAAGCTGCTGTCAAAACCATCTACATTATTTTCACTTGAGCCTTCAATCGTACCAAATAACTCAAATTCATCTAATTGTGGTTTTTTAGTGATAACGCGAACCGTACCACCGATTGCATTCGAACCGTATAATGTACCTTGTGGGCCGCGTAATACTTCAACTCGCTCAACATCTGTGAGGTTTGTAAATTCATACGGGATATCATCAGTGAATATGGCTGTTGTATCTGGCGATGCGCTATTCCCTCCGCTTAACCCTCTTAAAATTAACTGACCACGAGGTGCTGCAGCACCAGCTAAAGTACGGTAAATATCAGATGCATCAAGGTAGTTTCGATTGGCAATCTCAACTGCAGATACCGCTGAAATACTCATAGGTATTTCTAGGATTGTTTCAAGTTTTTTACGCGAAGTAACCGTTATTACTTCTAGATTTTCCTCTTTTTCAATTTTATCTTCTGTATCCATGGCTATTGCTGGAACTGCATATAAATGACCTAAAATCACAGTGGTTAAAATAGTTTGTTTTGTTAATAGAGTGTTTTTCATTGATGTTCCCAGTGTTTTTTTTGTTGATATTCTATTAACGACGTTAATTTAAATATTGGTATTGTTCAATCTATTTAACCCTTTTTTGGGGAATTGTTTTTCTAATTGGTTTTTATTCTGGAATTAATTATGTCTTTTTGTTTATTTTTACATGCTAAATAATGAGATTGACCAACGTGTATATTGTTTTTGTGAGTCGTTAGTCGTGCTTACGGAATTGCTCATCAGGCAATGGTCTTTTTTAGGTGATGAGTTTTTTTAATTGTTCTCTCAAACTGCACATTCGAGTCTTTCTTCAATTAAATTATCCCGTCAGATAAAGCTACAGAGCACTCATAGGTATTTTACAGAGAAGGTAAAAGCTCAGCGCAACAAGTTTGCAGTGATCACAGGTGTCATTGCTGTTTAGGTAAAATACTAAATTCAGTTTCACGCGGAAAATTAGTTATAGTGTCTGTACTTATCGAAGCTATAAAGTAGAGCTGAGTTTAGTTGACTGAAGATGAAGCGCTTGTGCAATAGCCATCGCTATCCCAAGAAATGGAGTCCGATACAATGACTACTCGTGGTCGCGCTGTATGTAATAATGATCTGGCTTGATTATTTGCTGCAATAGAATGTGTTGCCCAAGCTAATGATATAGGCTTTTTGGTAGCTTATATTTTAGTAACGAAGATCGTGGGATAACTAGCTCCCTATATTAATATTGCATTACCAGTTTTCATGAGCTTTAGCGCATTGAAATGTGAGTAATCGCGTGTTTGTTTGCTTATTTAATTGAATGTGTTTAAATCGCTTTCCTATTTTTCAGTATTCATGATGTGATTGGTTTATGCTCGATTTAGCAGTACTTGCGGTTTTTATTCCTACCTTCTTTTTTGTGTCTATTACACCAGGTATGTGCATGACTTTAGCGATGACTCTGGGTATGAGTGTGGGGGTAAGGCGCACATTGTGGATGATGGTGGGTGAAGTGCTGGGCGTGGCAACGGTGGCAATTGCGGCTGTTGTGGGGGTTGCCAGTATTATGCTTAATTATCCTGCGTTGTTTGCGGTACTAAAATATGTTGGCGGTGCGTACCTTATTTATCTTGGAGTCAATATGTGGCGCGCAAAAACCAGTTTTAAGCCCGAAAATGAAACCGAGCAGCAAATAGGGCGCGGACAACTGTTTTCACAAGGTTATATCACTGCCATCGCAAACCCAAAAGGGTGGGCGTTTATGATTTCACTCTTGCCCCCTTTTATAAATGTAGAATTAGCCGTTGCCCCGCAGCTTGCTGTATTAGTAAGCATTATTATGCTGAGCGAGTTTATCTGTATGTTAATTTATGCCACGGGTGGTAAAAGCTTGAGGTTATTTTTAGATAAAGGCGACAATTTAAAATGGCTAAATCGTATTGCCGGTGCGCTTATGATGTGTGTAGGTGTTTGGCTCGCACTTGGATAATACCCACGCGCTTATTTTAGCGAATTGGTATTATCCATACTGGCCTTAATCAACAAATTCAACCTGTTTCGATACATCATTAAAACAGTGTTTTATGGTTTCTATCGCTGTTTTGGTTTTTGCAGCTAAGCTGTCTCTTGCTGGGGTAACTGCATACACGGTGTAGTTTGGCATGGCCCATTCGGGCGCGATTTCGATGAGTTCTTTTGTTCTTAATAAGTGCCTCACTTCAGGCTCTGGCAACACGCCATAACCGACCCCATCACAGACCAGCGCAATTAAACTTTGCATGTTATTGACGTTTATTTTTGCCTTGGGCAGCGGTTTACTTTCAAGCGTTAGTGGATTAAATGCATTGCTGTCGGCGTATGTATGTGAAATACGGGAGAACTGATGTAAATCATCCCAACTGACTTTTTTAAACTTAGCGATAGGATGATCTCTGTGGGCGCAGAGCTTTAACGGCCAGGTTGCGAGCTTTCGTGCAATCAAATTTGAGTTTGTTAATGGGCCTATTGCAATGGCTAAATCTGCGCCACTTTTTATCATATCGATTGGCTCATCAGTTAAAATTAACTGAATACGTAAATCATCAAACTCGTTTATTAGGCGCTCTAGCGGTTCACTTAAAAGCCCTCCACCAAAACCGACGGGGGCGACTAACTTTAATTCGCCACTGGGTTTACTTTGTAAGTGTTGTAATTGCGTGCTGGCTTGATCTGCAAGTGCCAGCATCTTTAAACAGCTTTGATAATACAAATGACCGGCTTCGGTCAGCGTCAACTCTCGCGGGCTGCGATTAAATAAACTTAACCCGATTTCCTGTTCTAATTGCTTTATATGTTGGCTTACAGCCGATGTCGTCATTGATAACTCAGCAGCAGCACTGCTCATATTGCCTGTTTCAACAGTACGAGAAAATACGCGTAGTGTTTTGATTAGCTTGGAATTCATTGTTCAGGCCTTCTTAATTCAGTTTTAAGAAATCGTAAATTGTTAAAACGGGGACTTCTCATTAATATTGCAAACGCTAATTATTATCATTTATAAACGAAAAGTCACGGAGTATTATTATGACGAGGGTTGTTCCTTCTGTTTTACCTCTCACCGCTGCTGTCTTAGCAGGCCTATCTCATTTTGCATACGCTGATGATAAAAAACAAGACATGGAAGTGATTGTTGTTTCTGCATCTGGGTATGAGCAAATGCTAAAAGAGGCACCTGCAAGTATTAGCGTGATTGATCGTGAGCAGCTAGAAAAGCGCTTTTACCGTGACTTAACAGATGCCATGACCGACGTACCCGGTGTGGTTGTGACCGGTGGTGGTGATAGAAAAGATATCAGTTTGCGTGGTATGGCAAGCCAGTACACTTTGATTTTAATTGATGGCCAACGTCAAACCTCTCGCGAAACTCGTCCAAATAGTGATGGCCCAGGTGTTGAAGGGGCATGGACACCCCCTATTTCAGCCATTGACCGAATTGAAGTTATTCGTGGCCCTATGTCATCACTGTATGGCTCTGATGCCATTGGTGGGGTTATCAATATTATAACCCGTAAAACACCCGAAAAGTGGTATGGCGAACTGCGTTTAGACAGCACCATTCAAGAATCAAGCGAATCTGGCAACATTAATCAAGGTAGCTTTTTTACCGCGGGTGGCTTAATTCCAGAGTTGCTAGGAGTTCAGCTTTCTGGGCAGTTCTCTGAGCGTGATGAAGATGACTTTGTTGCTGGCTTTCGAGGTAAAGAGCAAAGCAATATCAAAGCGAAGTTTATTTTAACGCCATCAGATAATCACGAAATTATGTTTGAGGTGGGCTCGGCAAAACAAAAACTGGATGAAACTTTAGGTAAAACCGTCGCGCCTTTAGCGCAAGGTGAAAGCTGTGGCCGACGGGGGTGTCCTGAGTCGTCAACCACAGAGTACGACCAAGAAACTTATTCGCTTAGCCATAATGGCTTCTACGATTTTGGCTCATCGCGCAGCTATCTAAAATACGATAAGTTTGATAACACCTCGCGTGAAATGTATGTTGAAAATACCGACGCGCAAACAAGCTGGACACTGCCATTTACCAATCATAATGCAAGCGTTGGTGCGGCGTATTTAAAAGAAGAACTGGATGATTATACGAGTAATAGCATCAGTGATTTAACGCATGTGGAAAACGAGCAATGGTCGGTGTTTGCAGAAGATGAATGGTCTGCATCAAAGCAATTTAAACTGACCACTGGGCTTCGTTATGATCATGATGGTAACTTTGCGGGTCACTTTAGTCCGCGTTTATATGGTGTATACAATGCCACTAAGTCGCTGACTGTGAAAGGGGGGATTTCAACAGGCTTTAGAGCACCGAATATTCGCCAATCTACTCCAGCGTGGGGACAGGTAAGCCGTGGTGGTAATATTTATGGTAACCCAGACTTAATCCCTGAAAAGTCCGTAAACTACGAAATGGGGATTTATTATGATATCAGTCGCGATTTATCGCTCTCAAGTACGGTGTTCTACAACGAGTTTAAAGATAAAATTACGCGTATTTCTTGCCCATTAACGCAATGTACAGATGGTCCGAATCAGTTTGGTTCTCTGCCTACAACTTATATCAATGTTGATGAAGCAGTAACACAAGGGTTTGAGCTGTCGGTTTCTTACGATATTACCAGCGAGCTTGATGTGAGTGCTAATTACACCTACACCGATTCTGAGCAAAAAACCGGTGAATACAAAGGCAGTCCACTTAATCAATTACCTAAACACATTTTACAAACCTCACTTAATTGGCGCCCAGTAGATAAACTAGGAACGTGGCTGCGTGTGCATTATCGCGGTGAAGAAAGCCAACCTACGACAGGTCCATCGCAAAGTAGCTTAATTGCGCCAGACTACACTTTGGCAGACATGGGGGGTAACTATGATTTAAGCCGACGAATTACACTTGGCTTTGGTGTGTATAACCTATTCGATAAAGAAATATCAGAGGCAGAGTATGGTTATGTAGAAGATGGTCGTCGCTACTGGTTGTCAGTGGGTGTTAACTTCTAAATGTGATGAGTAATATGAGTGTGGCGTAATTATGCCACACTCATATTTATCGAACGAGGTTGAGTGCATACCTGTGAGAGGTGAGTAACGATATAACTTACAGTGACATTGAAACCCAAAGCATGCACTCTAAAGTTAACGCAACTTATTTCAACTGAAATGCATCAGTTTTAAAATTTTGAGTAGCCAGCTGTTGTTCCAGCATCTGCAATTGTTGCTTGGGCTTCCATTCGCCTTTGAAAACCCAGTCAACAAGGTTGTTTTCTTCTATATTGAGCTGTTTCGGTTGGAAGTTATCATCTAACCAAGCATACGGGGCTTTGTTATTGGCGAAGAAATAACGGGATCCCCAACGATTTGGTTGGTCTCTTTGCTTATCCGCATAGGTTTTTTTAAAGATAGGTTTATCGGCCAAGTTATCAGAAAACTGATTTCCTAATAAATAAAACTGGGCATCATAATGATGTCTGCCAAGCCAAAAGCCTTCTACGCCATTAAATTCACTATTAGCAACAACAAACTTTTGTTCGCTACTCAATTCGCCATCATGCCAAAGAGTCGCGGTTTGTTTTAAGTTGTAAAATTGAGAATGCTCAATGAGGGCGGTACCTCTTGGGCAAACCATATCTGTAGCCCCAGTGAAAGAGCAGTAAGAGTGGTAATAAAGACCCTCTTTTTTGTTCCAAAGACTCACTGTATCAGCACCATAGGCCTGTACGTCACATTGATGAAAGATGATTCGTGATGCGTTTTCAAAGCCGCGGATCGCAAACTGATGTTCAAGTGTGTTATGAATTTTTCCGTAATCATTGATAACGGAGATATTGGCAAGTGTTATGTCACTGCCAGTGATATTAACCACGGCAGCTCCCCAGTCACTGTCATTGTGTTCTCGCCAACTATTCCTCAACTGTGCGTAACGAATGATAGTATTAGCGGCGGATTCACCGACAATACTGAGGTTACTGCGGGTGATAAACAGTTTTTCGTTGTACTCACCAGCTGCAACAGTGATCACCACCTCTTTATAGGGGCTACTCGCATTAATTGCAGCTTGAATGCTGTTATAGGCATGCTTATTATTTTTTTCTACATGCATAAATGTGACAGGCTCGGTACCAATTGCAGGCGTCGCAGCAAAAACACTCTGCACAATAGATATCACAACGAGCAATGATAAAAATAAACGCATACTTGTCTCCTAAAGTGTGCTGTTCAGTATTGAGTTATCTATTGGAACGATGGCCCCTCGTTGTTGAATAACCTGTCCTGCAACGAGATTTCCAGCCTCTGCACAGCTTGCAATGTCATGGTCTAGCAACCAATAACTTAAAAACCCTGCATTAAATGAATCACCTGCTGCAGTGGTATCAACAACATTATCTACCAGTCTGGCATCATACTGATTGACAATACTGTGACTATTTTCACTGTATTGACAGCCCTTTTCACCGGTTTTAATGACCAGCTGCCTTACACCTTGTTGATGCAAGTGCTCACGACATTCTGTGAGGTTGTTAAAGCCCCAAATTTGGGCTTCATCTTCAAATGTCACCAAGGCTAAATCAGCAAGCTGATACATACGGTTGTTGCTCTGTTGGCAATGAGATTGAGATGCCCAAAGCGTTGGCCGGTGGTTACTATCGTAGATAATTTTAACACCATGAACTTTTAGATCAGCCAATACATTAAGTAAAATATTACAATCATCGATGGGCAAAATTGCGAGTGAAATACCCGACAAATAAACTGCATCGACTGCTTTTAACTGGCTAACAATATCAGCAAATTTAGCATGGCGAACGAGGTATTTTGCCGCAGAATCATTGCGCCAATATTGAAAAGTGCGTTCGCCATGGGCGTCAGTTTGGATCATGTATAAACCAGCATGCTTGTTACTGTCAGTTAATACGGTGTCACAGTTAACCTGGTAGTCTTGCCAGCGAGCAATCATTGCTTGGCTTAACGCATCCTCACCCATCACAGTGACGTAATTGACATCAATGCGTTCGCTTGCCAATTTTTTCATGTAAATGGCTGTATTCATGGTATCGCCACCAAAGCTTTGTTGCATTTCGCCAAAAATAGCCCCTGACAACTCCACCATACATTCCCCAATAATGGCAATTTTCTTTTTTGACATTAGAGGGTTACTCCTTTTTTCCAGATGGCTACTTCGCGAATATCATTTACTTCATTACAGGTCGGTTTACCATTCACCACATCCACCAACAAATCGACAAATTCTTGATGAACTTCAGGCATGGATTTGCCATTCACCAGCACACCAGCATCGAAGTCGATCCAGCGGGTTTTCTTTTTCGCAAGCTCTGAATTAGTGGCTATTTTTAAGGTAGGCACAAAACCACCGTAAGGCGTACCTCGCCCGGTAGTAAAGAGCACAATATGACAGCCCGCAGCTGCAAGTGCGCTGGTGGCAATGGGGTCATTGCCGGGGGCGTTGAGTAAATTGAGTCCTGGAGTACTTAATCGTTCACCATAATCAAGCACGGCCTGTACTTTGCTGGTACCTGCTTTTTGAGTACAGCCCAACGATTTGTCTTCTAATGTAGTTATGCCGCCTTTTTTGTTACCCGGAGACGGGTTTTCATAAATGGGTTGGTTATGCGCTTTATAGTAACCTTTAAAATTATTTACCATGCTGACAAGCTGGTTAAAGGTGTCTTCATCTTTACAGCGAGACATTAGTAAGGTTTCTGCACCAAACATTTCGGGTACTTCGGTCAGTACGGTCGTTCCACCTTGAGCAATTAAGTAATCAGAAAAATAACCTAGCATTGGGTTTGCTGTGATACCCGATAAACCATCACTGCCACCACACTCAAGACCAAACTTTACTTCACTCAGCAGACCGGGTTCACGTTTATCATGTTTAATTACATCGTAAATTTGTTCTAGCAGCGCGACACCATCTTCTACTTCGTCATCGGAATGTTGAGATATTAAAAATTTTATTCGATTCTCATCAATATCACCTAACCCCGCTTTAAAGGCGGCAAGCTGATTATTCTCGCATCCTAAACCGACAACTAATGCACCACCGGCATTAGGGTGTAATGCCATATCTTGCAGTAAAATTCTCGTGGTTTCTAAATCGTCACCTAACTGTGAACACCCAAATTGATGAGGAAATATATGAACCCCGTCAATGTCAAGATCGGGGTGATTTCGTAGAAACTCATCTTTCATTTGTTTGATCATACCGTTGACGCAGCCAACCGTTGGAATCAACCAAATTTCGTTACGTATACCAATTTCGCCATTCGCTCTGCGGTATATATTCACGGGGGGTGAGGGCTCAGCAGGAGCTTGACTGACAAATTCAGGCTGATATTGATACTCTAACTCATCATGCAGGGTCGTTCTAATGCTGTGCGTATGAACCCAAGCGCCTTGCTTTATATCTTCAAGAGCAAAGCCGATTGGAGCGCCATATTTTATAACACGGTCATCTTTTGAAATTGGCTTTAACGCAATTTTATGTCCTTTTTCGATGTCGTCTAATGCGGTGAACGAGAAGTCTTCAAACTCAATGTGTTCACCCGCACTAATTGGGCTTAGGGCAATAGCAACATCATCAGTATTATGAAGTCTTAATAACTGTGCCATGATTATAATTCCACTTGTTTTGATAGTGTCTCTTCAACAGAGGTCGTAAGCATGCTGTTAAGCTGTTCTGTTACAAGGTCAGTCAGTCCTGTCAGCTCATTGAGATCCTTATCCCAATGCCACTTAGCGCCAAGCACACTGCTGACAAGCTCTTTCAATGTTATTGCACCATCTTGGTGCTGTTGCCAAATAGATTTGAATAAAGTGATCCACTCAGGACTATCTGAAAGCTCAATGGGTTGACCATTACGCTCGCCGCGGTAAAACAAAATTTGCCCCGCAATTGCTGTCGTAATAAGTGCTGGAACGGTTTTATTATCGACAATATATTGCTCTAACTGTGGCAGTAATCGCGTTTTAAATTTGGTCATACTATTCAGTGATATCGACATAAGTAAATGACAAATATACGGATTTCTAAAGCGATTAAGCACATCATTGGCAAATACCTGCAATTCATCTTTAGGTAAAGATAGTGTTGGAATAATCTCCTCAAAAATCAGTTTACTTACATATTTCTCGATTAATGGTGAGGCGAGCGCTTCGCCCACAGAGTCGATATTTGCCATATAGGCCAAAGGCACCATCGCAGTATGTGCACCGTTTAAAATGGCGACTTTACGTTGTTTGTAAGGGGCTATATCGTCAACAATTTTAATATTGACATCACTGCCTTCTAAACATAAAACGTCAGCTAAATGTTGCGGCCCTTGAATAACAAATAAATGAAAATATTCAGCTGTGACCATGAAGTTGTCGTAGTAGCCAAATTGTTCTTGCAAGTGTTGATGTTCATCACGTGGGAAGCCCGTCACGATGCGGTCAACCAACGATGAGCAAAAATAATTATGCTCGTTAAGCCAGCTAACAAACTCGCTGGGTAAATCCCATAGTTGGCAGTACTTGAGGACAATTTCTTTTAATTTTTCACCATTATAATCAATTAGTTCACAAGGAATGATGATCATGCCGCGATCACTTGCACCGTTAAAGTGATTAAAGCGGTGAAATAACCATTGAGTTAATTTCGCAGGGAAGGCTTTTGCTGGCTTATCAGTGAGTGAGTCTTCGCTAATGTACTCGATGCCTGCTTCGGTTGTATTAGAAAAAATTAACTTCAGATCTTCACTTTCTGCGAGCTGTAAATATTTATCGAATTCTTTATAAATAGGAATTTCTTCGTTTACACAGCTAATAATGCGTTCATTAGATACCGATTCACCTTGCTCATTAATGCCTCGAATAATACTGGTATAGAGACCATCTTGAGTATTAAGTAGCGGTAATGTGTCGTAATCAATTGGTCTAATAATGGCGACACCCGCGTTTAAACCTGTTTGTTCATTTAATTTGTCGATTTGCCAATCCACAAAAGCGCGTAAGAAATTCCCCTCACCGAATTGCATTATAGTCGTCGGGTATTTGTTTTTATTGACGTTTTTTCTATTTAGTGTGTACATACATTTGACCCATTTTTAACCTTAATTGGCGTGTTGATTTTTACATCTTAGACATATTTGCCACCGGTGGCAAATAAAATTTGACAAATTGCCACCGGTAGCGAAGAATGACTATTAACAACTTTGTGAATGTTTTTTACAACTTGTTTATTAAAGTGGTGTTAAAACAGGCATTCAAACTTTTGTATCATCTTATTTGAAGAGGCTGATACAGAGAGTTAACAGATAAAAAGGTTAATTTTATGACAACACAGCTATTCAATTTAAAGGGGAAAACGGCTTTAGTAACAGGCGCGAGCCGTGGCTTAGGAAAGCAAATTGCAATGGGATTAGCCGCTGCTGGGGCTGATGTGATCTGTAGCAGTAGTCGTGAGCATGGTTGCGAAGAAACATGCAGCGAAATAGCTAAAAGCGTATCGAAAACATGGGATATTGCCGCTGATTTGAGCGATGCCAAAAGCGTGTCAGCATTAGCAGAACAGGCGTTGTCGGTTAATGATGGCATCGATATTCTGGTCAATGTGGGTGGCACCATTTTTAGAAGTCCCGCTATCGATTACCCCTACGATGAATGGCAAAAGGTGATAAAGGTTAACCTTGATGCCAGCTTTTTACTTGCTCAGGCATTTGCACCGAAAATGATCGAAAAGGGTCAAGGTAAAATTATCAATATTGCATCCATGCTGTCATACAGTGGCGGAATGACTGTGCCCGCTTACACAGCAAGTAAACATGCTATTGCAGGCGTTACCAAAGCCTTAGCAAATGAATGGGCACAATATAACATTCAGGTTAACGCGATAGCACCTGGGTATTTTAGAACAGATAACACGCAAGCGCTTCAGGATGATCCTGGGCGTAATAGCGAAATAGAAAAACGTATCCCAGCAGGGCGCTGGGGAGAAGCTGAAGATTTAATTGGTACCGCAATCTTTTTATCATCACGAGCCAGTGATTATGTCAATGGACATATTTTGGCAGTTGATGGCGGATGGTTAGCACGTTAGTAGGAAAATAAAACAATGAACACAGAAATTGAATCACGTTACGCAGTAGGCCCAAATGAAGTAAAGGGGTTTGACACTGAGCAATTGAGAAACGAGTTTTTAGTCGACAAATTAATGCAAGCAGACAAAGTGTATTGGCTTTATACCCACTATGAACGTTTTATGGTTGGCAGTGCAGTACCTTTAAATAACGCATTAACGCTTGAAACATTAGATAACTTAAAAGCGGCCCATTTTCTTGATGGTCGCGAATTGGGCATTATCAATGTTGGGGGCAAAGGCAGTATTACAGCGGATGGTGAAACTTACTCATTAGACTATAAAGATGCACTTTACTTAGGTCGGGGTAACAAATCAGTGTCTTTTCGCAGTGATGATGCTAAAAACCCAGCTAAATTTTACTTAAATTCAGCACCTGCGCATCACAGTTACCCAAATAAACACGTTACTAAACAAGATGCTAATGTACTTCATTTAGGAAGTTTAGAGACATCGAATGAGCGTAATATCAACCAAATGCTTATCAATACAGTGGTACAAACGTGTCAACTGCAAATGGGCTTAACTGAACTTAAGCCCGGTAGTGTGTGGAATACCATGCCAGCTCATCAACATGATCGTCGTAACGAAGTGTATTTTTATTTCGAAATACCTCAAGAGCAAGCGGTCTGCCACTTTATGGGTGAGCCAACAGAAACGCGGCATTTATGGATTCATAATGAGCAAGCTGTGGTCTCGCCACCGTGGTCAATCCATTCTGGTGCAGGGACACAGAATTACAGCTTTATCTGGGGGATGGCTGGTGAAAACTTAGATTATGACGACATGGACAAGTATCAACCGCAACAATTGAGATAGTCCACATTTAACAGAACACACAATGAAGAAATAATAATGAATAGAAATCTTCTTTACAGCGTTTTCGTGGTTTTTACGCTTGGTTTTATAACCAGCTGCAGCAATGACAACAAAACCACACGCTTGACGCTTGCCCACACGCTGGATACCCGGCATGTGGTGCATCAAGCGATGGAGTATATGGCAAAACGTTTAGATTACTATTCCAACGGAAGTATGGAAATAGTGATCTATCCCGGTGGTCAATTAGGGTCAGAACGAGAGCTTATCGAGTTGCTACAAATAGGTAGTCTTGCTATTACCAAAGTGTCTGCGAGTCCACTTGAGGGCTTTGTGCCAGAAATGAAGGTGTTTGGTATTCCGTATCTGTTTAATGACAGTGCGCATTTTTGGCGCGTATTAAACAGTCAGTTAGGTCAAGACATGCTTGATAAAGTATCTTCAGCAAGACTCAAAGGGTTAGGTTATTACGATGCAGGCAGCCGAAGCTTTTATACGACCCAAAAACCCATTCACACGCCTGACGATTTAATTGGTCAGAAAATTCGTGTATTAAATAGCCCCACGGCCGTTGCGACGGTACAAGCTCTTGGCGGTGCTGCAGCACCTATTGCGTGGGCTGAGCTGTATTCGGCTCTACAGCAAGGGGTTGTTGACGGCGCTGAAAATAACCCACCCAGTTATTACTTATCTCGCCACTATGAAATTGCGAAGTACTACTCGTTAGATGAACATACCTTTGTGCCTGATGTTATTTTGGCCAGCCAAGAAGTGTGGGAGTCCTTGAGTGAACAACAGCAAACATGGCTAACTAAAGCCATGGCTGATTCTGTTGAATACCAACGTTCACTCTGGCAATCAGCATCGGATGAAGCGCTTAAAGCGGTTATTGAGGCCGGCGTTGAAGTTACCTACCCCGACAAAAAAGCGTTTCAGGATAAAGTCGCCGATTTTCATGCATCATTTGCAGGTACGCCTGTTGAGCAACATATCAAGGCTATCAAAGCGATGGGGGAGGCAAAATGACAAAGCTAAATTCACATCTTAACTCATTGATAGAACGGATTTTGATAGTAGCGATGATCGCCATCGTGGCTGTCGTGACTTGGCAGGTGTTTTCGCGTTTTATTTTGCGTTCGCCAAGTTCATACACAGAAGAGTTAGCACGTTTTTTATTAATGTGGATTGGGGTTTTAGGCGCATCGTACGCATACAGAACTCGCGCCCATTTAGGACTTGATCTGTTCTATCAAAAAATGGTTCCGACACTACGCAGAAAATGCACCTTTATTATTGAATTATCGGTATTGATAACCGCATCTTGCATTTTAGTGTATGGAGGCAGTTTGTTAATGATGCTGAGTTTTGAGCTTGAACAAAGCTCGGCAGCTCTGGGTATTAATATGGGCTTTGTTTATGCTGTATTGCCGTTAAGTGGCCTATTAATTGTATTTAACTGCGTTGAAAATATTGTTAATTGCTTAATGAATGTGATGGAGGAATCATAATGGAAATGACAGCCATAATTCTAATTGTGTGTTTTTTCATCTTACTGTTTATTAATGTCCCTATTTCTATTTGTATCGCATTATCGACACTGATTGCGCTTACGTTACATATGGATTTTACGCCAGCAAGTATTACGATTTCCCAACAGATGATGGGTGGTCTGGATAGCTTTGCCTTGTTAGCCATCCCATTCTTTATTTTGTCTGGTTTAATTATGGGCCAAGGAGGCATAGCCAAGCGTTTAATTGAGTGTGCTATGGCAATGATTGGCTTCTTACCCGGTGGTTTAGCGCTTGTGAATGTAATGTCGTGCATGATGTTTGGTGCTATTTCGGGTTCTGCTGTTGCTGCTACGTCGGCTATCGGTAGTTTTATGGTGCCAGAAATGAAAAAGCACGGTTACAGCGAAAACTTTGCAGCAGCAGTCACAGCAAGTGCGGCAACAACAGGTATGCTAATACCCCCGAGTAATATTCTTATTATTTACGCTATTGCGAGTGGGGGAGTATCGATTGCAGCCTTATTTATTGCGGGTTATTTGCCGGGTATTTTACTCGGTTTAGCACTGATGATGGTGTGTGCAATTTATTCTATTAAGAACAATTACCCTGTGACAGCGCGACTGCCTTTTTCGGTCATGTTCGAAAAGATAATCGCAGCATTGCCCAGTTTATTACTTGTTTTTATTGTGATTGGGGGCATTATTGGTGGTGTTTTTACGGCGACAGAAGCCGGGGCCGTTGCCGTGATTTATGCTCTCGTCCTTGCTGTGTTTGTGTATAAAGAAATTCGTTTAAATGAAATGCCTCAGTTATTACTTAAGGCCTGCGAAACAACCGCCATTGTGATGCTGATTATTGCGGCATCTTCGGCAATGTCGTGGCTTTTGTCCTATACGCATATTCCACAAATGGTCAGTGAATTCTTTTTAACATTAAGTGATAACCCAATAATTATTTTGTTATTAATTAATTTAATTTTGATACTTGTGGGCGCATTCATTGATATGACGCCAGCTGTACTGATATTCACACCGATATTTTTACCGGTGGCAATGCAATTTGGTATGTCTCCTGTTCAGTTTGGTATCATGATTGTTCTCAATTTATCGATAGGATTAGTGTCTCCGCCAGTGGGGAGTGTATTATTTGTAAGTTGTGCAGTTGCAAAAACAGCGATACATAAAATAATAAAACCCATGATGCCACTCTATTTAGTGATGTTTCTGGTACTAATGTTGGTTACGTATGTACCTGCAATTAGTGAATTTTTACCACGCTTATTCGGTTTATTAGATTAAAATCACCAAAGAGGTGCATGTCGCCTCTTTTGTCATTTATAATGTAACGAATTTGTGTACTTTTAATAATTAAAAGCTGAACACTACTGTCGCTAAGTAGTTGACTCTGGAATTTTATATGTCTGTAACAATCAACGATATTGCTCGTTTATCAGGGGTCTCTAAACGCACTGTTTCGAGAGTGATAAACTGCTCACCGGCGGTCGGTAAAGCAACCCGTGAGCGGGTGTTAGAAATTATTAAAGAAACAGGGTTCTCGCCAGATAAGCAAGCGCGCGGTTTGGCGTCGAGTCGTTCTTACTTACTGGGCTTAATCTATGATAACCCCGATGCACTGTATATTGATGAAGTGCAACGTGGCGCATTGAGTGTTTGTGCTGAGCTTGGCTATGAGCTTGTTGTGCACCCTGGATCATCAAAACGCGATGACTTCATTAGTGATTGCCTTAGTTTTATTTCGCGCTCAAAACTAGATGGCGTGATTATTTTACCTCCTGTCTCTGAAAATAAAGCATTGGCAGCAGCGCTTCGAGAAATTAATTGTCCTTATGTTCGTCTTGCGTCAGTTGATTTAGATGATGCAGACAATATTGTTGTGTCTGATGAGCGTGCTGCCATGCGTGATATGGCGACACATTTAGTCGAGTTAGGTCATACAGATATTGGGTTTATTTCGGGCCCTCAACATTACCGCTCGTCGATTGAACGTTTAGCAGGCTTTTTGGCTGAGTTGCAGGTATATAACGTTAAGCTACCAACAGACCGCATAGTTGAAGGTAAAAACAATTATGACAGTGGTTTGGCGTGTGCTGAGCAATTACTTAATACTTTGCCAAGGCCCACTGCAATCGTTGCAAATAACGATGAAATGGCTGCGGCGGTTCTTCGGGTTGCAAACAACTTAAATATTAGAGTGCCCGATGAGCTCTCAGTGGCTGGATTCGACGATAATATTTTGGCATCACGTATTATTCCCTCATTAACAACTATCCGACGGCCAGTGTTTAATATGGCGTGTTTGGCAGTCCAAAAGCTGATCAATAAATCCCGTAATAATCAGGAAAAGTTAGCCTTACAAAAGACAGTGACACCTAACCTCGTTACACGCGAGTCAACGGGAAGGGTCAACGGCTAATTGTTTATTAATAAACTCACTGATTAATTCAACCGTGTTATTTTGCCAAGGGTGAAATAGCCAAAAGCAATGGGGAGCCTCTTTAAACACATGCTCCTTGTTTGTAATGCCACGCTCAGTTAATTGTTCTTGAACTGCTTTTTTTCCTGCATAAAATCGCGCAAAGCCACCGTTGATAAATAAAGTCGCAGGGCTTGTGTTTGAGATGTAATTAATTGGGGATGCATGTTGCCAAATTGCAGGGACTTCTTCATAACGACCTCCTAGCCACTTACTGGCAGATGTAACCGCCTTATTTTTATCATTCTCGTAGCGCAGTGCCAAAGGGGTAGTGAAATCAGACAGGCCATCAATGTTGATTAACACGCGCGCATTCACTGCCAATGAGGCACTTTGATTCAATAACTTGCCATGACTATAAGCCAGTAGGGCAGCTATTTGCCCGCCTGCTGAACTGCCTGCAAGGGTCAGTTTTTCAGCATTTAAGTGAAAGCGTGAAGCGTTACTTTTTAACCACTGTGTTGCTAGTGCAATATCATGAATCGATGCAGGGTATTGCGCCTCATCCGAAAGTGTATAAGCAGGGGTTGCCACAACAAAGCCCTTAGCGGCAAGTTTTGCTGCGAGGGTTTGTAAAATGGCCGGCGAACCCGAACCCCATCCTCCACCATGCACCAATACAATCAGTGGTAATACAGTGTTGTTATTAGGTCGAATAATAGTGATTGACTGGGAGCGCAATTTACCTGGGTACGTATGTTGTTCGACGTTTAAATTACTGATTGGGCTGTCATCTGGTAGATGCAACTCGCTGTAGCGTGGTTTTAACTTTTTATATGTGTTTTCAAGAGTATAAGACGCACTATGAACGTGGTTTGATATTCCACTTAATAGAAAAGCGATAAGGGGGAGTGTGTGTTTCATTTATCAGCTACCTTAGAAAAGCGAATATAATCGTAATGTACAGAGTGAGAATTGCGACTGACCAACTTATTGACATTGAATAAGCCCACTTTGGCACCAACCCAACGGCCTTTTTTGGCACTAAAATGCTCTCCGATGGCCCGATATGGTGAGGCTTCTGACGTTTTATAACTAAATACCGCATGAGCGCCAGGTTGCACCAGTAATCTTAAATACATTGTCTCAGTGGTGACCTCTGTAATGATTGTTTTATGTTCTGTACATCCTTTTCGTGCTCCTTTGCATTGGCTATAAACAAGGTGGAGTGCGCCTTCATCTGAACGCGATATACCGATCCACGCATAGTCTTCGCCAAACAATAAAAGACCGCTGTCGCCCTGGTAAGTTTCTGGATTAAAGACTAATTTTGTTTCAACGAAAAAGCGCTCTGCCGGTAGTTTTTGCAATAACAGCGAAGGAGTAAGCCACAAACTGTCTGCTACTTTTTGCTGTTGGGATAGTGTTAAATAGCCAGCACTGTCAGTTAAAGAAAACCAGTGTGGCTGTGGATTTGCGTTCCATTGCCATTGTAAACCAAGTTGCTCAGCATTAAATTCATCGCTGTTGGGTATTTGAGTGCTTAAGAACCGTTTAGCTTTGGGTTTTCGATACTTTAAAACCGGCTCGCCGATGCCATCTTTATCGGGATCTCGGCCAATCACGGGCCAATCATTAAGCCATTGAAGCGGTTGTAAATGCACGATACGGCCGTAGGCATTTTTAGATTGAAAATGAACAAACCAATCTTGGCCATATGGCGTGTTGATCCAACTTCCTTGGTGTGGGCCGTTGGTTAGCGAGTTTCCTTGTGCCATTACAATTTTGTCTTCATACGGGCCTAGTATGTGTTTACTTCTAAAAACTGACTGCCAACCTAAATCGACTCCGCCAGCAGGAGCAAAAATGTAATAAAAGCCATTACGCTTGTAAAACTTAGGACCTTCTAAGGTACGATATGAGGGCAGGGTATTGCCATCGACGATATGCTGGTATTCGTCACTTACCCAACTGGCGTCAGCACTCATTTCACGAATTGAGAGAACATTGTTAAATCCGGCCCTGCTTTTTGCCCACGCATGGAGCAAGTAAGCTTTGCCATCATCGTCCCATAAGGGTGTAGGGTCGATAATTCCTTTCCCTTTTAGAATTAATGTGGGTGTTGACCATGCTTTAGCGGGGTCTTTGGCTGTAATAACATAGATCCCAAAATCTGGGTCAGGATAAAAAATCCAAAATAAGCCATTATGATAACGAATATTGGGTGCCCAAACGCCATTACCATGTTGTGGCGTGTTGTAGTGCTCACGCGGTTGTTGAATAGGGAGTGCGTAATTTATGAGTTGCCAGTTAACTAAGTCGTTTGAATGTAAAATAGGCAACCCCGGCGCAGAGTTAAAACTTGATGCCGTCATGTAATAATCATCACCCAGGGCAACGATATCAGGATCTGAAAAGTCAGCATGAATGATAGGGTTTTGGTAATACCCATTTTCTAAATCTGCCTGCCAAATGAGCGGCGTGTTATTTTTTTCAGTGGGGAACTCTATCAGTTCAATAGCCGGTAAAGTAAAACTGACAAAAAAAAGGGTATTTATTAAGACATAAATTGCTTTCACTTGATTTCCTTATCTGCCTAATAAAAGACTCGCTAAAATAAAAGGCCCAACTGCTTTAGGGTCATTATCTCGGATATTTTCGCTTAAGTAATAATCATAGCTACCATCACGATATGGCTTGCCGCCAAGCCCTGCGACTTCACAGGCTGATGTGATTGAAATACGTTTTGTTTTTTTGTCGACAGCGATGAATTCATCGATTAATCCAGCATAACTTTGCTCTGCGTACACTAAGTAGTAGGCAGGTAAGGCGTTATCTAATACTCCTTTGATGATTGCGTAGGTAAACATGCTGCTTCCAGAGGATTCAGGATAATTACCGGCTTCATCGCCTTTATCTGTGACTTGATACCAAGTTCCAGTGTCATTTTGATAATGTAATAAGCGATCGATTAAGTGTTTAAAGCGGCGAGATAACCATGCTTTTTCAGGATAATCATCTGGCAATTGCGCTAACACATCAACCATCGCCATGGCATACCAACCTATTGAACGTGACCAGTGATTTGCTGATTGTCCTGTGATTGGGTCAGCCCATTTTTGACTCTTTGACTCATCCCAGCCGTGAACAGGGAGTTGGGTATCAGGTCGGTATAAATGCTTTTCAATAAGTTGGAATTGCTTGATAACATCGCTAAATTGCTCTTTTTGACCATAACGACGAATGTACTCAGCGTAGAATGGTGCGCCCATGTATAAACCGTCGAGCCACATTTGTGAGGTGTAGCGTTTTTTATGCCAAAATCCCCCCTCTGTAGTGCGGGGATGCTTTTCTAATTGCTTTACTAGTGTGTCGATGGCGAGTCGATATTTTTTGTTGCCTGTTTCGTCATACATGAAAAACAATAACTTACCAGCATTGAGCATATCAATGTTGTATTTACTCTGTTGATAAGTCTTAATCGTGCCATCGTCCATAACGAGGCTATCAACATACTCTTTTATGTAATTGAAATAGCGTGTATCGCCTGTTTTTTGATAAAGCTTAGCAAATGCCATAAGTTCTAAGCCATGGGTATAGTCCCAGCGAGCAGCAGTGCGCCAGTCAATCAAATAGGCATGCGGATGACGTTGCATTTCTGATTCAGCCATCCATATCGACCACCTAATAGGGGGTTTTTTAACATTGCTTGCAATGCTGTTTACTGACCAAAAAACGCTTAAAATACAGGTTAATAAAATCGATAAATAGCGAAATGTTTGCATGATTATTTACTTTTCTGACGAAGCAATTTTACCATTTCTGTGCCAGCTAAAATATACGCCGCGTTGCCTTTAGGGTCGTTTGCAACAACAGGTTCACTCATGTAGTAGTCATAGCTCCCATCACGGCCAAAGCCAAGCCCCGCTACATAACATTGGTTAGTCATAGACACAGTGCCATCTTGGTGCAATAAGGTAAATTCGTTTAATAATCCCTGGTAGGCCTTATATACAGTCGCAAGGTAATCGGTGCTTAAGTAGCCCTTATTTATTGCTTTTGCATAGAAGTAGGTAAACATCGCCGTTGCTGATGACTCTCTATAATTACCTATCGCATTGGGTTTATCCATTACCTGCCACCAAGTGCCGGTTGCTGGGTCTTGCGTTTTTTCTAGACTGTCGGCAATTTCTTGCACCATGGTAAGTAAGTGTTTTCGTTGCTGACTATTTTGTTCAGGAATATAATCAAGTACATCGACAACGGCCATCGCAAGCCAGCCCATTCCGCGAGCCCATACCTCGTGTGAAAGCCCCGTTGATTTATTAGCCCATGCCTGTTGTTTAAGCTCATCCCAGCCGTGATAGTAAAGCCCTGTTTGTGTATCTTTTAAAAACTCGCGGGTTAAGTTAAATTCGTTCACCACTTCGGCAAAGGTTTCTTGTTGTTGGTGACCCGATTCAAATAAGGCTGCGTACTCAGCTAAAAAAGGCATACCCATATACACACCATCAAGCCATACTTGGCCTTGGTATTTTTTCTTATGCCAAAATGCCCCTGTCGACGTGCGAGGGTGTTTATGTAATTGCTCTCTTAACGCATGAATTGCTTTTAGATACTTTTGTTCATTTGTTTGCTGGTATAGCGTAATTAAATTGCGACCAGGCGGAATATTATCAATATTAAAATTGCTTTGTTTATAGGCTGAAATAAGGCCATCTTCAGAAATAAAGCTTCCGGTCACTTTTTCAATTACTTGTTTATATTCCGCATTATCTGTGAGTTCACCAAGTGTGTAATAAGCATACGGTTGAATACCAATAATGTCATATTCAAACTTTGGAGATCGCTTACGGTTAACATCCCATCCATCGTAGTGGTAGCCTAGCGTTTTACGCGCCAGTTCAGAATCTGCGAATGCTTGTGTCCACTTAAGTACAGACTCTGCGGAGATAGACGCTTGCATTGCATTCTGTGTCAACGATGTTTTGAGCTGAATTCGAGGCTTAATGGTCAGCTTTTGCGCTTGTTGTTTAATATAATGCTCAAATTGTTCTACGGTATTAATACCGCTTTGTGCTTGCCATAAAGATGCAAAATAATAGTGAACTTGCTGACTGCCTTGCTGGCCTTTTGGCGTTAATTCTACTAAGTAGTTTTTATCATCTTGGCGTACTGTTTTTACATCCCCTTTTTTGAAAAAAACCACCATGCCTAGCGCCTTACCGTCGAGACTTTGTTTGCCCCAACTAGCAATATACCCATAGCCATAATTGCTCATGCTTTGTAAATCGGCTTTTAAAAAGGTTGTATCGGGATGTTTTACAAGGCCTGCGGTGATGTTATCAAGTGGTTTGTCGAGTTTTAAGGTGACTTCTGCCAGTGGAGAACCCGCTTGCATACTGATAAATGCACTGAGGTCTTGTTGCTGTACGCTGTTTTGCCAGCCATGGTAATCAAGTTGAATTTGGGCGAATAGATCGCCATTCGCAGTGATGCTTGCAGTACGAGTATCTACTTTGCTGACATGTTCAAGCTTACCTTTCTCATTGGTATAGGCAAAACCACCTGCACCTAGCGATCCTCCTACTTTTAATAAGTCCATTCCCCAATCTTGCAGCGAATGATACGACTTATAACCATCTAAACCAACGTTGTGCAATACGGGTTCTGGAGTCAGTTTTCCGAAGATATCAAAACCATTACGCCAATCGAGGTAAATGCGATAACCGACCTTATCTGATTCGATCCCCGGTCCTTCATAGCGGATCCAGTTTGAATGGTCTGTGTAATATTCAGGAGGGGTTATGGATTGAACATTTTTAAACTGGCCACCGACATATTCTTTCATTCCAGCATTTTGTTGGTGTTTTGGTGGGCGAGTATGAGGTACCCATTCACCACCCACTTTATGAGCTAAATCTGCTTGTACACGCTTTTTGGAAGGTGCGAGACGTGTTGTTGAGATTATCTCTGCGTGTATATTTTCACCTTTAGAAAGATCAGTAACGAACAAAATACCATCGTTCTTTCCATCCAAATCTTTATCAATCGCTTGATTGGCAACTTGATTATCGCCGATATTTACCGCAAGCGTTGTATTAGGTGCTACACCTAAGTCGTAGTAGCTTAAATAAAGAGCTTCATCTTCGCGATTAAACGGACTGGGATTAGCAATATCAACAGTGGCAACAGAACCTGTCTGTGCTTCTTTTATGCTGTGATGCTGGGGTTGTTCTGCTTGTTGGCAAGCGGTAACAGACAAAGCAGCGAAAGTAATCATTGATGTGTGTATCAGGTGACGTGAGGGTAAATGTTTCATTGTTGTTCTCCCCTGAAAAGGCCAAAGCATAGCTTTGGCCTAAGTGTTTTTATTATAAGTTGTATGCTTTTTTCACTAAACCATAGGTTAACTGATAAGCGAGTTCATGTGCTGACTCAATACTAATTTGGTGATTAGCAACAAGTTCAGCTAAATAGCGACAATCCACACGACGCGCGACATCGTGGCGGGCCGGAATAGATAAAAATGCACGCGTATCATCATTAAAACCAACAGTATTATAGAAGCCCGCTGTTTCAGTGGTTTGTTGACGAAAACGCAGCATACCAGCCGGACTATCATGGAACCACCATGCAGGCCCTAGTTTTAGGCTAGGGTAGTGGCCTGCAAGTGGCGCAAGCTCGCGGCTATAGGTGGTTTCATCGAGAGTGAATAAGATGATTTTTAACTTTGGATGATTACCGTATTTACTCAATAGTGGTTTAAGCGCGTTTACATATTCTGTTTGGCTTGGGATATCTGCCCCTTTATCACGACCGAATTGATTGAAAATCGGTTGGTTATGGTTGCGGTGTGCACCTGGGTGGATTTGCATTACTAAACCATCCTCGATACTCATGCCTGCAAGCTCGGTCAGCATTTGTCCACGAAACAGCTCTTGTTCTTGCTCATTTGCGTGACCAGTTCGGCATTTTTCGAATAATGCTTCACATTCACTCAGTGACAAGTCGGCAGTTATTGCACTGGGGTGCCCATGGTCAGTGGCTGTTGCGCGACCTTCTTTTTTAAAGTACTCACGGCGAATACGTATAGCGTCTAAATACCCTTGCCATGTTGTGGTATCTTGCTCGGTTAGCTCCCCTAGTTTTGCGACATTATCGATAAAGTCTTCGCGACTTGCATCAACTACATCATCTGGTCTAAACGTTGTAATAACTCGCTTTGCCATGTTTGTGCCAGCCATGCCACGATGATGTTCGAGCGAGTCTAGCGCACCTTCTGTGGTTGCAATTAGCTCAATATTGAAACGGTCCATTAGCGCATGCGGTTTATAGGCATCAGTCGCCAGCTCTGCGGTGATTTTGTCATAATAGTCTTGCGCATTTTCTGAATTTAATTTTTCAGTAAAACCAAAAACATCGCTAAATACAGCGTCTAGCCAATAGCCACTGGGTGTGCCTGCGAACAAGTAATAATTGTCCGCAAAAATTTGCCATGCTTTTTTTGGATCTACGCTTTTAGAACGTGCCATATCACCTTCTAAGCCATGCTCAGGAATTCCTAACGTTGTTAAGTCGATGCCTTGGCTGTAGAGCATTCTAAACACATAGTGATCTGGTTTTATGAAAAGCTCAGTAGCGTTACCAAAATGAGGGTTTTCATTAAACCATTTAGGGTCTGTGTGGCCATGAGGGCTTACAATAGGGAGATCTTTAATTTCATTGTAAAGTTCACGGGCAATGCTTACGACAGCGGGATCGCTTGAAAATAGGCGATCAGGATGTAGTTTAAGAGACTGTGATTGACGAGTCATAGTGTTTCCTTTATTCATTTACTTATTAGCCACCGGTGGCAAAATAGGCCAATTTATTTTGTTAGTACGTTAGCGCAGGCTTGAGTGATACTTTGCCAGTCTTTTGTATTCACCCAATCAGGTTTTGCGACCCACGTTCCACCCACAGCAAATACATTATCTAATGCTAAAAAATCTTTGAAATTTTGAGCATTTACACCGCCTGTAGGACAAAAGCGTATCTCTTGAAAAACACTCGAGACAGTGTGTAAAAAATCGATTCCGCCACACAATGAAGCTGGGAATAACTTATGTTCTGTAAAGCCATATTCACTGGCGAGAAGAATATCGGCATTATTCGATACGCCTGGTAAGCATGGTTTGCCACAACTTGCTAAAGCATCTAGCAAGCGAGGCGACACTGCTGGCGTTACAATGTAATCAGCGCCTGCATTGATGGCGTTATTTAATGTGTCACTAAGGGTAATTGTCCCCGCACCCACGATGAGATTTGGTAATGCCGATTTTATCGCTGTTATTGCAGCTAATGATTGCTCAGTGCGAAGTACAACTTCGACTAAATTAATACCAGCATCTTGCATAGCCCGAGCAACGGCGACTCCTTGCTGTGGATCATGTGCTTGGATGATTGGCAAAATCGGTTGTCCTGCCATTAATTTAGAAAATGCGCTCTGTGCCATTAGATTGACTCCGCTAATAATTGTTTTGCGCTAATTGATTGATTGTTCAAGGTGACGTTTTCAACATTGAAATCGGTGATATTTTTAACGATTGACTGTTTTGCGACGTTATCAAAGTGGCTATTTATAATTGTAAAATCTTTGATAGGTGCCCGCTCAAATCCATTTAAATAGAACGCTTTATCAAGCACGTTATTACAGTGCAGATTGTCTATAACGATATCGCGTACGGTGGGGTCAAATTGGCCTGCATCACCTTCTTCGTAAAAGAAATTAATAACAATTGCATTTTTTACTGTGCCAACTTCAACATTACGAATGCGAATATGCTCAATTAATCCACCGCGGACAGAATTGGTTTTAATACGGATGGCACGTTCTAAATGTGGACTATCCATCGTGCAATCTTGTACGTAAACATTGTTCACACCGCCTGATATTTCACTGCCAATGACGACACCACCGTGACCTTCTTTCATATGACAGTTTTCGATCACTATATTGGCAGATGGCGTGTTGACGCGACGACCGTCAGCATTTCGCCCCGATTTAATTGCAATACAGTCATCACCTGTATTGAACGTACAGTCTTTTATATGCACATGATTGCAGCTTTCTGGATCGCAACCATCGGAATTTGGCCCATGGCTTGAGAACGTGACACCACTGACTGTCACACTGTTACATAACACGGGGTTTACTAACCAAAAAGGAGAGTTTTTGATAGTCACTCCCTCAATTAACACATTATTACAGCGGTAGGGTTGAATGAAAGGGGGGCGCAGATATGCACCATCAGCGTAGATTCGCTCAGTAACAGGTAAGGCGTTTTCAGCATCAACCATTAATTGTTTACGTGCTGGTTTTTGATCCATCAATTGACCATTTTCTTGGTATTGTAATTCCCAGTGTTTTTCTTTGTGCGGACCTTTCCATGGCCACCAAGTGGTATTATTCGCATTACCCTCTAGTACACCTTCGCCAGTGATAGCTATATTTTGTTGGCCATACGCATAAATTAAAGGGGAATACCCCATCATCTCGAGGCCTTCCCAACGAGTGAATACTGCAGGTAGGTAGTCATCTGGATTAGTACTAAAACTTAGCACTGCGTTTTTTTCAAGGTGTAAATTAACGTTCGATAATAAGTGAATCGGGCCGGTATAAAATACACCCTCAGGAATAATAACTTTTCCACCACCTTGTTGGTGGCAGGTTAAAATAGCCTTTTTTATAGCATGGCTATTATTAAACGTACCGCCACTTTGAGCGCCAAAGTCAACGATATTAAAAGCACTCTCGGGGAACTGTGGTACTTTAATGTTCTTTTTAATCGCTTCGGCTGCTGACCAATCATTATTATCTGTTGGCGTCAGTAAGGTATTTACACTCGCACTTTTGCAGCCCATTAATGCAGCAGTACCTACTAAACTACTCGAGGCGAAGGCTTTAAGAAAAAATCGGCGATTATTGTTCATACTCAAGGTTCCTGTAGTCACAACGTGTGTGCTAATTGTTTTTATAGTTGAAGTACTCTAGCAACAATTGCCACCGGTGGCAATTGTTGCTAGAGATTTTATAAAAAATAACCAACCACACAGTATTGGTTATTTGGAGGGGAGTCATTTGTTAAAATGATCCGCGCAAGCCGACTAAAAATTGGCGTCCTGATGATAAGCTTTCGTATGGGCGAGGTGTGTAAATATCATTCCACATCTCTTGTTTTTCATCAGTTAAGTTAACGGCTTCAAACGACAAGCTCATATTTTCTGTCAGTTCATAGCGAGCAGAGAAGTTGAGTTTTGCTTTGTCATCATAGCCACGTACAAACGTTGATTCATCTTTGTATTCATCGAGGTATTGTTTGTTATAACCACCACGATAGTTGTATGAGAAACGTGCTGACCAATTATCTACTTCATAATATAGGGTTAAATTATATGTATTTTTTGATGTTTCTTCTTCAACTAGGCTTAGTGAATTACCATAAAAAGGGTCTTCGATATCGCGGGTATAGTCGATATATGTGTAGTTTGCTTGGATCCCTAAGTTATTAAAGGGCTCAGGCAAGAACGTAAATGGCTGCTGATAAATAAACTCAGCGCCCCACATATCTTCAGCGTCGGTATTAGTAAGTTGGGTTACGGTCCAGGTAATATCTTCTGCGTTCATATCACCAATGTCGATACCCAAGCGATCTAACTCAGCCTGACTTAACACTTCATCACTACTTTCAGATGAAATACCGGTGATATTTTTAAAGAAAACAGAACCCGCAACCAGAGATTCATCTGCAAAGTACCATTCTAGACCTATATCGTATTGTTTTGCTTTGTACGGCTCAAGTGACGGACCCGCACCACGTTTAATTGTTGCGGTAGGGTCTTGCTCATCAGGGGTATTAACACTTATTGATGAACGTAAGTCAGATAGTTTTGGTCGGGTAATAGCGTGTGAGTAACTAAAACGACCGACTAAATCTTCAGTGATATCATAAGCTAGGTTAAGCGAAGGTAACCATTCATCACCTGTGCTAATCGATTCTCGCCAACCATAACCATTTTCAAAGTTAGCGCCATCACCTTTGCCTGCTGTGTAGCCATCTTTGTAAATATGATCCAGATTTACAATTCGGCTCGTGTTTTTGTTATCAACATAGCGAAGACCTAAATTACCCCTTAGTTCTGAATTGAATATATCTTTTCTAAAGTTAAGTTGAAGGTAGGCTGTGTTTACCTCTTCTTTTATATAATAGGCACGTTTGTACTCTTCCTTCGCTTCAAAAAAGGCGGCATTAGAAAATGCATCCATCATGGCATTGTAGTCAGGTGTTAGCCATGTAGAGCCAAATAGTGTTGAAGTGCTCGGTACTGAGGCATTATTACCAAAGTGAATACCGGTCTCATTAAGCGTGGTAGAAAATAAGTCTCCCGTTATTTGATCGGCATCTAAGTCAATAACTTGTGTTTCAGCTGATTTACCGCTGGTTTTGTTCGTTTCTATATCTAGGTTTTTCCACGCGTTGCGGAAGTCGTGTTGTTCAGTTTCAAAGCTACGCTGCCCTACACCAAATTTCACTGTGTATTCATCATTAAGTTCGTAGGCAAAATCAAGTTTAATGGTTGAGTTTTCGCTCTCAATAGTTTGTGCGCGGTTACGAACGAGCCCAGCACTGTAATTGCTAGCGTCTAGCATGGTGTTTTGTAATTGCTCTTTGGTAAACGCGTTTCCAGGAGCTTGTCCTGCTGCAAAAGCAAATGATGGCATTGTTGTGTTTAACTGCGCACTGCCTATCGCTTCACCACCGGGATTATTAATTAGAGAAAGTGGGTCAATATTACTGTCGTAACTGTAAGCAACGGTTGAGCCCTCTGCATCAAGTGCAAAAGTGCGAAGATAAGGTACATCCAAATCAGATTTTCCTTTACCTACTAAAAAGCTCATTTTTAAACGATCATTAATGTACCAATCACCCGTAAAGCTTACTTGATCAAAGTTTGATTCAGAGGAATCTTGTCGTGCTTCTGAACGTATAATTGCATTTGAAAACGCACCAGCAACAATTGTATTGTTAGGATCTGTATAGATGTTTTCAGGTACGATATTTTTTTGATCACGTAACAATACAGAGTATTGATATTCATCCATTGTCGTGTCTAGCTCTGCATGGAGAATATCTAAGTTCATTGAAAGATTATCAGTAGGAGCGTACTGGAAGGCGACGGTTGCACCTAGGCGTTTTTGCTCTTTTGAAAAGATAGAATAACGAGGTATACGGGGTAAATATAAACCATCCAGATTATCGTTTGTGTAATTGCCATTTTCTAACAAAATGGTCTTAGGTGCAGCTGATAGGTAGTTTGTACCTCCTTGACCAACGGGTGAACCGCCATCAACATAGTTTGGATTATTGACGGTCCAGCGAACCGTTGATGAACCTTCACTTTGGACGGTCCCATCACTGTATGCAACAGAGGCAAGTACACCGAATTTATTATCCCAGTTATTACTGAGCATAAATGACACGCGCGGCGATACATCCTCAGAAATATCGTTATAGCGGGCATTGACATTGTATGAGCCTTTAAAGCCTTCATATTGGAAAGGGCGCGCAGTCTGTAAATTGACATTACCTGAAATCCCGCCATCTTCTCTTTCTGCAGACACGGTCTTATCGATGTCTATTTGTGTAAAGAGTTCTGAAGCAAACACGTTATAATCAAAGGCGCGTGAAGTATTAGAGCCACCAGCCGCATCGGTTGCTGCTCCTGCTGAAGCTGATTCCATGCCATTAATCGTTGTTTTTACAAACCGAGAACCAAGACCCCTAATTGTTA
Organism: Pseudoalteromonas sp. MT33b; assembly: GCF_014117385.1. NCBI lineage: Bacteria > Pseudomonadati > Pseudomonadota > Gammaproteobacteria > Alteromonadales > Pseudoalteromonadaceae > Pseudoalteromonas > Pseudoalteromonas sp. MT33b. Next base: position 560,958 of record NZ_CP059832.1, read on the forward strand.
TTTGACGTCCTTCGCCAGCATCTTCTTCAATAGAGATACCGGGTACTCGAGCCAGGGAGTCGGCAACGTTTAGATCTGGAAACTTACCAATATCTTCAGCAATGATAGTTTCGCGTGTGCCTACCGCCTCACGCTTAGACATTAGCGCTGCATTAATACTGCCACGGTAGCCTTTAACCTGAATAATTTCGATGCCATCATCTTCTACTGCATTATTTTGTTGCTCTTGTGCATTAGCAGCATAACTTCCCATTACGCCACTGAGTAATAGTGAGGTCATAAGACAGCTTAGTTTGAATGTTTGCTTACTTGTTGTCATTGCTGTTCCAGTTGTAGTTTATTGTTATAAATTACATGACTTTCAAACGGCATAAGTCATATCCTGTTATTTTTTTATGCGATTGTGTGTTCAATTACGCAAAGAGTAAAATGTCACTTTAATCCTTGTTTTGCTACCGGTGGCATTTAGGTAGAAATTATACGTAAAAATTCGTGCTGTCAAACCAAATAAACCAAAAATATTAATATTTCCTTTACAAATTAACGTTTTTAAAACCGCCGCAAGTTACATGATGGTGCAATAGTGGGTTGATTTTATTTATTTATTTGCCACCGGTGGCAGTGTGTGCTAGGGTCATTTTTATTGAGTTAATTTTCTACAGTGAGAGTTCAATGTTTAAACATTTTTTAAGGTTTCTATACGTCGGTGTTGCGCTTTCGTCTACTGCTCAGGCTGATGAACAGATCAACGTTTTTATGGCGGGAGACTCTACAATGTCAATAAAAGAAGTGAAAGATTACCCAGAAACAGGGTGGGGAATGCCTTTTCAATACTTCTTTAATGATCAAGTACAGGTAATTAACCTGGCTAAAAATGGTCGCAGCACACGGACTTTTAAATCAGAAGGTCGTTGGCAAATGATTATGGACGAGATTAAGCCAGGCGACTATGTCATCATACAGTTTGGTCATAATGATCAATCAAAACAAAAAGTTGACCGCTACACATCCGTACCCGACTTTAAAGCAAACTTACTTGGCTTCATCAAAGATGTGCGCGAAAAGCAAGCTCACCCCCTGTTAATGACACCGATAACGCGCCGCTATTTTAATGAAGACGGAACGATTAAAGAGACGCACCCGCTGTATGCAGATGCGGTAAGAGATGTTGCTAAACAAACAAAGGTTGATTTTATTGACATGGAAGCAATTACTAAACGCTACTTTCAAGCGCTAGGTGATGACGGCTCTGCATTACGTTTCATGCATATTGCCCCTGATTTGCACCCTAATTACCCGTTAGGTGTAACAGATGACACCCATTTGAACCAACTGGGTGCAACAGAGGTTGCTCAGCTTGTGTTAACAGAATTAAAGAAGATGAATCATCCCTTGGTTGCAAAAGTTAGGAAGCCAGACCCTAAACACCTAAAGCGTTAAATTTGAGCGTTAAGTTGTATTTTTTACTGAAAGCCTAACAATAAGATTGTGAGGCTTTTTTATTGGGTTTTGTTAATCGGTTTTGGTGTAATTTCACATATTGACATTATAAACGCGTTGCTTCTTTTGGCTTTATTGTCCTTAATTTTATAGCACTATAGTTATGGTTCGCTTTTTTAATTGCTCTACCACATTGGATTAGTCATCAACTGACAGCATTAGTTTTGTCATCGATGCTGGGGTTACTGGCGATTATATGTGTACAGAGACGACTTCAAGTAACTATGCACATGTACAGGCTAATCGTGCGACGACGAATGGATCATACGCTTATGCGTTGGGCTCAGGTGATAACTTAGGTCTTTACAACACTTTTTATACCAGCACCTTAGCGCAAACTAGTGCGGGGTATTACGAGTTAGGCAGTTGCCCTAATTAATAAAATTGTGTCGCCCCGATGGGCGACACATCCACCCAGTTAAAACTTATAAGTTAAGGTTAGGCTGCCGTTTGTAGGCGCACCATAATAACCCACAGTTTGTAAACTATTAATGTACTGCTCGTCAGTGATGTTGTTGACGTTTGCTTGTATGTCAATGTTGTCGTTGATATTCCATCGAGCAAAGGCATTAAGTAAGCCATAACTCCCTTGTTTTACATTGTAGTCAGTGCTTTCGATTTTAGATTGCCAACGGCCATTTAAGCCCACAACCACCGCATCGGTCACCGCATAATCTACTGTTACACCTACAACATCACGAGGCGCCCATTTATTGGTATCATCACCATTTTCATCAGTTACATCAATATGTGTATAAGAAGCGACGATATTGATGTTGTCGGTAATCTTTCCAGTGACTTCAAATTCATAGCCTTCTGACTCAATAGACACGCCTTTATAGTAATAAATACCATCTTCTGTCAGGCCCGCGTATTGAGCAAAGTTATCTTGCTCAGCAGTAAAATAGGCAAACGTTGTCATTAGTGCATCGTCAAACCAAGAAGCCTTAACACCTGTTTCAAAGTTAGTGCCTTTGGTGGGGGCTAAGTATTGGCCGTTGTAATCTGCTTGCTCTTGCGGCTGATAAATATCAGAGTAACTTGCATATAAGTTTAAATCGTCGTTTAACTTATAAGTAAAACCAACATAGGGGCTCGTCTCGCTCTCGTCATTATCAATTGATGCACCGGCATTCATGCCTGAGCGCTCAAATTCAATAGTGTTAAAACCAACTACGGTAAATAATTTATCAGTAATGTTTAACTGAGCAGAGCCAAAGTAACGCGTTAGCTTTTGTTCGATATCAGAATATAAAACAGGCGCTAACCAATCTGGCTCAGGTATAGCATCTAAGTCATATGGAAATGCTGGGGTTGGACCATAGGCCGGTGTGTTTGCAAAATCAAATGGGTGTTGATACATCACGTCATCACTTTTTGCATGGCTTACCCCAAAGCTTGCTTGGTGCTCTTTACCAAACAATTCAAAGGCACCAAATGCTTTGATTTCAAATAAATCAGCATCTACTTCGCTGTCGTAACGACCCGGCCAACCACTTAGGCCAAGGTTTGTGTCTTTATCAATGCTGCCGCTGGCATAAAATAGTTTGTCTTGCTCTTCAAAGCCACGGAAGTTGTAGCTCGCTTGAAGTTGCCACGCGTTTGCAAAAACATAGTTGTATTCAATAAATGCAGAAGTGTTGATGGTGTCCCACATTGTCCATTCTTGGGTGGTTGTGTCGCTCACATCCCATTTTGCTTGGCTGCCATCAGTGTAGTTATACACCAGCCCACCCCATGTATTACCATCGGTATCAGCATCTTGATAAGAATAACCAGCGGTAACAGTGGAGTTATCTGTTAATTGACCATCAACAATAACAGAGAAAAACTCACGGTTATTTTCAAGCCCGTCAAGGTAAGATTCTTTATCTTCAGCAGCCGCAACAAAGCGGGCTGCCCAGCTACCCGAATCAGTTAAAAGCAAAGAGTAATCTGCTTGAAGACGTTTAAAGTCCCATGAGCCAAATGAAACACCTACTTCACCACCATTTTCATTTTTTGGGCGCTTACGAACATAGTTAATCGTGCCCGATGCATTACCAACACCCGTTAAAAGGCCATTTGCTCCACGGATAACTTCAATGTTTTCGTAGCCATAGGCTTCCATAGCCCCGGTTACAATGCCCCAATCATTTGGCAAACCAACCCCATCAATTTGGGTGTTTTTAATTTCAAAGCCACGCGACGTGTAGTTAGTACGATTTGTTTCCCATTCTTCAACATTGATGCCTGGGGCTAAACGTAGCGCATCGTTGATATTAAAGGCTGAATAGTTTTTTAGTTGCTCTGCGGAGATGATACTGATTGATTGTGGTGTTTCATCAATCTCTAGTGCAAGGCCAGTTGCGCCTTCACTTATACGATTTTGGCGAACACCCACAATCTCAAGTGTTTCAATATTCGCTTCAGCCTCAGCAGTTTGCTGTGCGAAACTGAGTTGTGGATTCAATGCATAAATAATAGCGGTTGCAAGTGGCAACTGAGTTAATTTCATTCTTTTCTCCGCGTGTTGTGAGCAGTAAATGGCAATGGTTGATTATTGTTTTGATTAAAATAATTCGCGGTAAACTTATCACAACTGATAATAATTATCATCAAGATTTAAATCTAAAGTGTTATGTTAATACAAATAAATGTAACAAAATATGTCAGTTTATTTTGTAAGAGGGCAGCTTATAAGGCGTATTTCATTTTGTGCTTACCGTCTATTTTAATAGTGGCTTATCGCTGCTTAGCAACATGTAAAATTATGAGTAATTTTAAGGAGATATCACCATTTTATTCTTGGTCCAAATGGTTAGCGGAACAACGTGTGGAAGAGGGGGTATTGCGTGTGCTAAATGATGACATTATAAAATATGCCACTGGCATAAAATCGAAGCCGTTGTGTAGGCTAGGTAAATAAAGTGCGGCGTCCAGAGTCGCTATTTTAAAGTTAATTCAGTATGCGTTATAAGGTTAATAAAGTGGGGTCATACAAAAATTGGGTATTTGAGGAGTAAAATCGTCTTTATGTACTAGTATGAAATAACAATCTTCATTATAAAAGGAATAGGCATGCTCAGCGCTTATCAAAAACAGTTAGTTCAAAATAGCTTTAAAAAGGTAGCCCCCATAGCCGACGACGCAGCAGCCATTTTTTATGCCAAATTATTTGAGTATGATCCTAAACTTAAAGCACTCTTTAAAAGCGACTTAAGGTCACAAGGAAAAAAATTAATGATGACCTTAGGTATTGCAGTTAAAGGGCTCGATAATTTAGATGAGCTCGTGCCAGTACTTGAACAACTTGCACGAAAACATATTGACTACGGTGTAAGCGTGGATGATTACACACCGGTAGGAAATGCATTGTTATATACGCTAAAAACAGGCTTGGGGGATGATTTTACCCCTGAATGCAGAAAAGCATGGGTCATTACTTTTAAGGCCATTGCTGATGTAATGCGAACTGCGGCATACCCCAGTTTTGACCCCGCAACTTACAAAAATGTTAAGTATTATCACAAATAATTTTATTGAATCGGGTGTATTGATATAAAGCCCATTGCTCATGGGCTTTATAGTGAAAGTTTTAAGCGTTACTTTCAACTTTTGTTTGTTTTGAGGTCGACATTGAGCTTCCGACCGATGCGGTGATAACGAGCAAAATGGCTAACCATTGCCATACACTTAAAAACTCAGCCAAGATAATAAAGCCAGCGAGGGCTGCTACCGCAGGCTCCAAACTCATCATGATACTGAAACCCTGTGCGGGCATATTTCTAAGTGCAACCATTTCAAGTGTATAAGGCAGGGCACTTGACATAATGGCAACTAGAATACCTAAAGGTAAAACGTCCCAACTTAATAGCGCCATGCCTTGTGAAGCTGCACCATAGGGAACAAGTACAATAGCTGCAATGCTCATACCTAAAGCGACGGTCATGCCACCTGAGCCCTGATTGCCCGTTTTTTTACCGAATAAAATATAAAATGCCCAACAGGCTCCTGCCGCTAGCGCTAAAATGACCCCAACAGGGTCGAGACTTTCCTCACCTTTCATATCAGGTAATAACAGCACAATACCTGCTATGGCGCAGGCAACCCAAAATAAGTCGCGCTTTTTACGAGATGATAAAAGTGCGACCGCTAATGGACCAGTAAATTCCAGTGCGACACCAATACCCAGCGGAATACGCTCGATAGCGTAGTAAAAAAGTATATTCATACCCCCTAAGCTTAAGCCGTAAATAATAATCGGCATGCGCTGACCAATAGGAGGAAAGGCTCTCCAAGGCTTAAAAACTAAACACAGAATCGCCGCCGAAAAACCGAGGCGCAATGCAGTGGTCCCTTCAGGGCCAATCAATGGGAATAATTGCTTAGCAACAGATGCACCTGACTGAATGGTGACCATGGCTAATAACACGCAAATAACAGCAATCAAAAACGGGGGGATGGTACGCTGCATCACTGTCCTTATGAATAAATAAGAGCTGAAGTTTGGGGGCGATTTTACTGATGTTTTGATGATTAAGAAATGTTTTTCGTTAAACGGTAGCCGATTTTCGATGAAACCTAAGTTGTGAGGCATTCATAACTGTAATGTATTGATTATCAGAGATAAAGTGCATTTTCAGGTGCTCAGTCACAACGGACTGAAAAACGCACGTCAGGTGCGCAAAAATTTATCTCAAGAGTACCCGGTAGTATTTATTGTGATTATTTACTCGTGAACAAGCGATGTCTGAACAATGCGTCATTTCTAATTATAATATACTAGTAAATTGGTATGGGTTTTGCATTGTTTAAGTTTTTTTGCCAAGGAAGACAAAATGTTGACGATCAATTCGCCACGACTACGTACGCCTAACTCACTACAAAACACGCAATCAATTACCTCGACTTATGAGAAGTTAGCCTCGGGTAAACGCATTAACTCTGCGAAAGATGACGCCGCAGGCTTACAGATAAGCCACCGCTTAACAACGCAAATCGCGGTGAAGCAACAAACGCTTCGAAACTTACAAGACGGTATTAGCTACGGACAGGTTGCCGATGCGGGTTTATCGGCGCTCACCGATGCGCTTCAAAGAATGCGAACATTAGCTCTGCAAGCTGCTAATGGCTCTAATACGGATATTGATAGAGCCGCTCTAAATGAAGAGTTTTCGCAATTAAGGGAGCATATAAATACCGTTGTAGCCGACACTGAAATTTTTGGTAAAAAGCCATTAATGTCAAAGCCAGAGCAGGAAACTAACTTGGACAATGTGCCGGTATTAAATGAAGTATTCTCGAATAATATTGAACAAGGAATGGGTTCAGGAGATATTTCTTTAGGCCTAATCCCAGCGGGTTCAACGAACGTTAGAATCCGAATAAATGATAATGGCGCTAATGATGATATAAACCTTTTTACTCAAAATGGTGATCATTTAGTTGGGCAAGATTTATCATCTGTGCAAGATAGAATAGAGGCAAATTTATTCACTCCGGCTAATGGTTACCAAGGAACAGAAACGTACAGTAATGGCAATTTATTTCAGGGGGGTGGCTATAACTTTCCAGCAGTAAATAGCCAAACGATTAATGGTATGAACTTTACCTATTCAGGAAACGGCAATCCAAGTAATTTAAATGAAGAAGTGATCATTGATTCAGTGACTGAGCCATTGTTATTAACTGTTATTGGTAGTGGCTTTTTCAATATTACTGCTAGCTGGGACACGTTGGGAAGCTTAAATTCCTCGTCAACTGAGTCGAGTGATGGCCCGATGTTAGTTACATCAACCGACCGTGCTATTGGCGAAGAGGGGTATATTATGTTTGAAGATATTGATGCCAGTGCGGGTTCGTTAACAATTGATGGTATTACCATAAGCAGCGAAAATTTAGCGCAAAATGCAATAACGAGAATAGACACCGCATTGTCACGTATTGGCGGCTTTAGGGCTGAAATAGGCGCAAAAATAAATGCGATTGAATCGACCATCCGTAATGAATCAAACCAGTCGTTGATGCTAAGTTCAGCGAATCAGCGTATTGAAGACACCGATTTTGCAAAAGTCATGGCTGAGAAAATATCACTCGATATCGTTCAGCAAGCGGGAGTAAGTGTTGCCATGCAAGCTCGCAATATTACAAAAGAGGGTATTTTGAGTTTGCTAGGGCAACTAGAGTAGTTGCCCTCAGACTTATTAGTCATTATCAGCAGGATACACGACACCTAATTGAGCTCTCGCTGTATCCAGCACGTCCATAACCTGTTTTGATAAGGTGTGTGTGTTTACAGCAGACTCAATGTGTCCGGCTTTGGCTGCTGCTATAAAGTGACTTACTTCATAGCGCATAAAATGCTCGTCAAATGGCTGAGCAAGTTCTTCAACCGTGCCATCATTACCAATAAACTGCATACGTTTTAACAAAGAAACCGCTTCGATTCTAATGCGGCCTTTTTCACCTTGAATTTCGGTAAAGTTGTCGCCTTGAGAAATTTTAGAATAACTAATAACTGCTTGTTTATCGGCATAATTTAATAGTACATCACCTGCACCATCAACCCCAGTTTCCAGCAAAACTCCACTGGCTTGCACACTCTGTGGGGCGCCCCAAAGAGCTAACAAAACATACAAAGGATAGATCCCTAAATCAACCAAGGCGCCGTTAGCAAATTCAGGTAAAAAGGTATTGGGTCTGTCCCCATTTTTGTATTTGTCGTAACGCGAAGAGTACTGACTATATTGACCTATATATTTGCGCGGCGTGCCTATTTTGGTAAGTGCGTGTTTAAGAATGGCGAAATTAGGTAGGTGAGTGGTCATCATCGCTTCCATATACAGGCGCTGATGCTTTTTTGCCGCGAGAATAATTTCATTTAACTCAGTACTATTTGCCGCTGATGGTTTTTCACCCAGTACATGTTTGCCTGCGGCTAAACACATAACTGCGTAGTGTTTATGCAGACTATTTGGCGCAGCAATGTAAACAGCTTCAACCTGATTATCTTGGCACACTTCGTCGATACTCGTGAAAACTTTGGCATTATTGCTGGTATGTTTAGCTAAAAACGAACGAGCAGTGCTCTCTTGACGAGAACATACGCCGTATAAATCGAATTCTTCAACATGGGTTGCTGCGTCTAAAAAAGTGTCGCTGATAAAATTAGTACCCACAATGACAAATTTCATGTTTACTCCTCGCTATTAAGTGCAAGCCAAGCCTGCCAGTCTTGTTCAAACTTTTCCATTTGCAGGTGTTTTTTGCTGCGCAAATGTTTGTCTTCGTCTTCTTTTGCCATGTAGGGACCCACACGACACAATGCACAGTGTTTTTCACCCAAGTATGGCGGAATCGTTAGCATTGAGCAGATGTCGTTGTCTTTTTTACTGCTAAACACATACGTGATGCCGCTGGTGTCTTTTACATGCTTATCACGGTCGACGTTGCGAATTTTGTAACCTGGGAAACGGCTAATATCAAACGGCATTTGGCCAATATAATGACACGGTAAACCTTGGTTTAAACTCCCTTCAATGTTCCATTCTCGGTAAGGTTTAACGTCTTTTGAAGTAATAAAACACAGCATAGGGCCGTTTTTATCAAGTGCAAAGCGATGCGCATATTTTAAGTATTGATAAAGCAATGCGCGATTCAGCACATTCATGCTTCCAGAGCCTGTTTGTGCTTTAAAGGCGGCTTCACTTTTGAATGCAGGAATGAGTGGAAATTGAAAAATAACCACATCAAAACGTTGTTGGTCAAGGCGTTGCCAAGCACTGGGTTTCGTTACATCAAACTCTGTGAGCACACGAATACCTAACGTACGCAGTTGTGAAAGGGCGTTGTCGGCGTATTTCTGTTCTATTGTCTGTGCTGCATCATAGGTTGAAGCAGTAAGCTGTGCTGGTTTTACATGCTTGGCAATGGCATGCGAAAACGATAAATCGCCATCACCGACCGTTAAAATATGCCACGTTGGATCCAAAAACATGGACTCAGTGACCTTGCTCAGCGAGGTCGCTATTTTCTAGTTTAGGGCACAAGGCTAAACGTGTTTTTAAACCCTCAATAGCGATTTGCTTTAAGATGAGGTTAAAACTTAACAGCACCGCAATCACAATATGAATAGGGCCGTGCGTAAATCCTGCATCAGTATCGAAGAGCATTAAGCCAAACAATAAAAACATAACGGCTAAGAATATTTCGATAAGTTGATTCGAGTAAAAGGTGATGAGCCCCTGATTTTTATGATCTTTCTTTATGTGGATTGCACAAAAAAAAGGGATCACCTTAATTTTAAAGTGTGCACCTTTTTCAACGTAGTTCTCACCAAGATGGTCTAGTTTAGCGCGTAGTTGATCTATCATACCAAGTCCTTAAACAACTGAGCCGCGGATGTTACCGCAAACACACTGAAAGGGCTACTCAGGATAGACGCTAATACCAATTACAAATATATGGCAGACAAACACCACGCCGGTAAGTACAAAGCGCATTTTTTGATAGTCAACGTGGTAGTTTTGCCATTGAGGTGTGCTCTTTTCAAATAATAACACCAGCCAAAAGCTGGCTGCGAGCCAAGCCAGAATCCATGCTGGCGGTAGAAAGCTCAAAAAGGCAATAGGTATAATAGGCAAAACGGCTTTGATGGCATCGGCATAAGTTTGCTGGCCCGCATGCCATAAATTACCGGCCATAAATGCCAAAATTGCTATGCTGTAGAAAGTGAAAAACTCTAAATTAATGGCACTACTGCCCGTGATCAGCGGCCAGCCTACGCAGCCTAAAAACGGAAGTAGACCTAAGTAACCAAGTTGAATGTGATTGATGAACTTTTCCATAATTGCCTTTTAAACCGACATAAAATAAGTAAAAGCATACCTGCGGGTATGCTTTTTCTTTTAATCAAACTCGTTGTATTTTATACCAGTTAAGCGCCTAAAACGATCGCTTTATTATTTACGTAATTCACGACGCAATATTTTGCCAACCGTTGACTTGGGCAATTCTTCCATAAAAATAATCGACTTGGGTACTTTATAAGCACTTAAGTTTTCACGGCAATAGTCTGTTACTTGTTGCTCATCAATTGGCTCTTTTAAGGTGATGTAGGCACACACTCGCTCACCTGTTTTTTCGTCTTGAGCGCCAATCACAGCCGCTTCACAAATGGCTGGATGCTGACAAAGTACGTTTTCAACCTCGTTAGGGTAGACATTAAATCCAGAGACAATAATCATGTCTTTCAAACGGTCGACTATTTTGTAATTACCACTTGGCAGTTGTAATCCCACGTCACCGGTTTTGAAAAAACCACCTTTCATACACTTATCTGTTTCATCTTGGCGTTGCCAATAGCCCATCATGACTTGTGGGCCTTTCACAACAATTTCACCTGATTGACCTTCAGCCACAGGCTGATCGTTTTCATCCCAAATCTCTACAACGGTATTAGACAATGTACGGCCGATACTGCCGATTTCTTCTTTCTTGAAATCATTTAAGGTCGCAACGGGTGATGTTTCTGACAGTCCATACCCTTCGGTAATTGTGCAGCCAGTGACCTTCATCCATGCATCTGCAGCAGCATGGGTCAGCGCAGCTCCTCCGGAAACGGTCATTTTTAATTGTGAAAAATCAAGCGCTTTAAAGCCTGGATGCATGCATAAACCAATAAATAGCGTATTAATTCCTGAAAAGTAATTAATGGTGTGAGGCTCTACTTGTTTAACTAAAGCATCTAAATCACGAGGATTCGGGATCAGTACGTTAAACTGACCCATCGCGAATAAGCCAATCATATTCACGGTGAATGCGTAGATGTGATAGAGCGGCAACGGACAAATTCCCGTTTCTTGGCCTGGCTGCATGATCTCAGCAAAACGCTCATTCATTTGTTCTGCGTTGGCTAAAATATTACCGTGACTAAGCATGGCTGCTTTGGCAACCCCAGTGGTTCCACCTGTGTATTGAAGTACCGCTATATCATCGCGGTTTGCGTTGTGTGCTTTAAGGGGGGCTAGTTGTTCACCTTGCTCAATAAGCTCAGGGAGAGAGAGTTGTGTGCCTTTGATTGCTGGCAAGCCAACCGCTGCGGTCACTATGACGGTATTAATGGATGTTTGGTCAATGATAGTCGTGAGTTTATCTGCTAAGCCGTCGAGGAGCACAATCGCTTTAACTCCCGCATCATTGAATTGGTGCAGCATTTCTCTTGCTGTGTAAAGTGGGTTGGTGTTTACAACAATTAAACCAGCGCGAAGAGCTGCATAGGTGACGATAGGGTAGTCGACAATATTGGGTAACTGAATCGCAATACGGTCACCTACTTGCAGGCCGCTGTGTTGTTGAAACCATTGTGCCAAATAGCGAGATTGCTGCTCTACATCACTAAAAGTTAATGTTTTACCAGCACTGTTGTAGGCCGGTAAGTCAGCATAAGTTTGACAGGTATGGTCAATTAGCTGTGTGAGATTATCGTGTGTGTTCATTCGGACTCCTTAGCATATTGTTCTTATTAGAGTGTTTGATGATGCGCTTCATTACAGGGGTCATCATCCAAGCAGGTAAATAACGGCTTAAGCTATAAGATAGTCTAGATTGAAAGCCGAGTATCACCATAAATTTTTGCTTATCTAATCCACGCATCAGTCTGGTGACGCGACGGTCTTGTGTTAAGTAACGACTTACTTTATTGATGATTTTAGTGTTTGTGTGTGCGCAGTTGTGTTGGTCACACTCACTTAAATAAGGGGTCTCTGGTGCATAAATTACACTGACTTTAATGCCATCCGGTTTTAATTCTTGGCGTTGTGTTTTGGCAAAGTTCAAGATTACATCGTCAGCAATACGTTGATCTTGCACGTATTCAAAAGGGGTCATGGGGGCATGTGAAGTGATAAGTGCAAGGTGGCTATTCATGGTGAGGTACTGACGAATTACGGCGCTAAAGTTAAGAGTGCGAATGATATTAGCTTGTAGGCTACAATGATTGTTAGTGTCAGAGTGCTTTGCTAAAGACTCGATATTCTTAGTTCTGGGGCAGTATATCGCAACCTCAGGCTCACCAATGGCCACGACCGCATTGTTAACTTGAACAGCCAACGTTTGCGTATCGGCCATATCAACAGCAAAAAATTCAATGTATTGAGAATCATCGCTCAGTGTTCTAAGCGCATGTTTACTTTGCTGGCTAAAGCGTATATCAAATAATGCGACATCATCACCACGCTTTATGTATTGTTTAGCAAGTTCAAAGCCTAAACCACTATTTGCACCCGTAATAAACACCCTTCTTATCATTGCACGACCGCTTATCAGTGAAGTTAGCGAATCAATATATATAAATTGTTAACGCAATAATTAGCTTTTAGCGACCTATTTTTAACTTTTTACGCCATTATGCAGTAATGACTTACGGTAGTCTTTCGGAGATACGCCATACCAACGCTTAAATGCGCGGGTAAATTCACTGTAGTTCGAAAAGCTTAAAATATCTGAAATATTCGACAAGCTTAAACTTGATTCTGTTAAGTACTGGTGCGCAAGATTACAGCGTATGTCATCAACAAGCTCACGAAAGGTTGTCCCTTGCTGAGTTAAGTGCCTTTGCAGGCTGCGGGAACTCATAGACAGTTTTTCAGCAATTAAGTTAACGCCAAATTGTTCGTGTAATAAATACTGTTTTATTAACACTTCAACGTGATCAGAAATATTTTCTCTTTTTGAGTCATTAAGGTGACCAAGTTGTTGGCTCAAAATTGAAAATAGTTGTTTATCAGAGTTCTTGATGGGTAGCTTTAGGTATTTTCTGTCAAAGATTAGCGCGGTGTGCGGACAATTGAACACTGGCACTTGCCCGAGTGCTTGACGATAAACACTGGTATTTGTATTGGCGCTGTGAGGGAGCTCGAGGCGGTGTAACTTTATCTGATCATCCGTAAGCTGTTTAAGTAAGTTAACGCCAACACTTAATGCTAAATCGGCTCCATGATACACACTGACCTTCAGTTTGCTGCGTACTAAAAACGACAGTTTCACGTAATCTTGGCCGATTTCGAGCAAAAGATCGGCGCTATTTTGATGGACATGATAATACTTAGTTAAGTTTTTTAGTGCCATTTCTAAGCTGTCACAGTTACCCATTAAATACCCAACCGAGCCGAGTATGTTCAAACTCTGCCAGCGACCAAGTTCTAATCCAAAATAAGGAAGGTCGAGCTCTTTTGCTGTGATTTCTAGCAGTTCGATTAATTGCTGATACTGAATGAAGTTGTTGGGCTCTTGTAATTGTTTTCTGTCTAACCCAACGCGCGATAATAGTGCATCAGGGTTAATGAGCTTGCTTTCAATTATTTCGATGTATCCATGTAGAGCCGATACTCTAATTAGGTCAGGTGTGTGGGGTGAACGGGGCATAATGTGCTCTTTTTTAGTGCGCTGGCGTAAAAAGTAAAAAAAATTGCGTAAAAAGTAAAGTAAATACAGCGATTAAAGTTTAACAATGTATTAACGATGATGGTCTACTATTTAAAATTAGGCCATTAACAGTACTTATAGGAATACGCAATGAATTACACAAAAGTCTTTATAAGTGGCGGTAATGGTTTTATTGGCCGCAAACTTGCGCAGTATTTTAAAGATAGAGGCGTACAAGTATGCGGTGTTGACTTGATGCCGTGTGATGAATTTAACATTGTGTCGGGTAATTTAAGTGAGCCAGCGAGCTTTAGTCACTTGATCAAAGACTGCGATTTAGTCATTCACACTGCGGCTATTGTGTCTAATGCATTGAGTTACAAGCAAACATGGCAAGCAAACGTCGGCTGGACAAAAAATTTACTTGATGCCGCAGTACATGCTGGCACGGTGATGCGCTTTATTCATATTTCTTCAACGGCCGTGTACGGCAGCGATTGGCAAACAGCGATCAGCGAAGATGCGCCATTACTCCCTGATGGGCGTGCTTATAACGATTCTAAAATGATGAGTGAACACTTATCTTTAAGTTATCACGCCAGTAAAAAGTTGAATGTAACAATTATTCGACCTGGCGATGTCTATGGTCCAGGGTCAAAACCATGGATAGCTTACCCCTTGCAAGAAATTGCAAAAGGAACCTTTATGGTGCCACAGGGTATGTTTGGGCCGGTTTATATTGATGACCTCGTTAAAGGAATTTATTTAAGTGCGATGAGTGAGCAGGCTAGCGGCGAAATTTTTAATTTGTCAGGGCCTGAACAAGTAACAAATCAAACATATTTTAACTATTTAGCGCAGGCACAGGGTCAAAAGCACGTGAAGGTTGTTAATTTAAAGCTGGCATTGAAACTGACCGGCTTCATTGAGTGGTGTTATCACTTAGTTGGTAAAACGACAGATATTAACCCGTCGACAATGCGCATGCTTAGCCGTAAAAGTGCCGCTTATAGTAATGAAAAAGCAGAACGTTTATTAGGGTATAAACCTGAATTTAGTTTGCAGCATGGTATGCAGAGCGCACTGCAATGGGCATTTGAGCAAGGACTTTGTAAAGCGGCTCCAGAACAGCCTGCTGTCAAAGTTAACTAAACAATTAACAACATTTAAAGCAAGTGAAAAGAGGACACACACATGGCATTACCAGATATTATTAATCATCAAGACTTTCTATTAACGATTCATACCAATGATGAAAAACTTATAAAAAATGCATTACCGGGTGTTCATATTTACCCATTGATGCTTGATTCTGAAAACGGGGTATGGGTATTACGCGTTTTATTTGAACCCGGTACAGTATTACCAAAGCATTTTCACACTGGTGTTGTACATTTATATACTTTGTCTGGTAGCTGGCATTACACAGAGTACCCAGATGATGTGCAAAAAGCGGGTAGCTATTTATTTGAACCAGGTGGTTCTATTCACCAATTCCAAGTGCCTGAAGAAAACACCGAAGTTACTGATACGTTCATGGTGGTTATGGGCTCAAACATTAATTTTGATCCCGATGGTAACTACATGAACATTATGGATGCAGGCTGGATTGAACAAGTCATGTTAGCGGCTGCAAAAGAACAAGGTTTTGAACCTAAATATATTAAACCAAAGAGTTTGTACGGTTTTAATAAGTAATTTCGTTCCCACGAAAAGAAGCCCTCATTCATGTAAGTGATTGAGGGCTTTATTCTTTTTAAAGAATTTAGGTTTGCAATCTAAAAAATCAATTAATTTAATCTAAACAATCAATTTTATTTTAATCGCTCAGACCTCTATTGTATTAATCAAGCAGACGCAAGGCTGCGTTAATTAAACTTTTAAATACATCAATGAGGAAAACTATGAGCACTTCATTAATCAACACAAAATTACAACCATTCAATGCAACAGCTTACCACAACGGTGAGTTTGTAGAGCTAACAGAAAAAGATGTGCTAGGTAAATGGTCTATCTTCTTCTTCTACCCAGCAGATTTTACGTTTGTATGCCCAACAGAGTTAGGTGACGTTGCAGACTACTACGCACAACTTCAAGAAATGGGCGTAGAGGTTTACTCAGTATCAACAGACACTCACTTTACTCACAAAGCATGGCACGATACATCTGACACGATTAGTAAAATCAAATTCCCAATGATCGGTGACCCAACAGGTCGCATTACACGCAATTTCGGTGTGATGATCGAAGATGAAGGTCTTGCTCTTCGCGGTACATTTGTAATGAACCCTGAAGGTGAAATCAAAGTGATCGAAACTCATGACCTAGGTATCGGCCGCAGTGCAAAAGAGTTAGTACGTAAAGTACAAGCTGCACAATACATCGCGAACCACGACGGTGAAGTATGCCCTGCATCATGGCAGCCAGGTGAAGAAACATTGGCTCCTTCACTAGACCTAGTTGGCAAAATCTAAATTGCGACTGCACGTAAGTGCTTAAGCGAAGCCACGCTTCGCTTAAGCGAGCAATACGAATTTAATTGCCCATCACAACTCACACACATTAAGCACATTAGCGGGTGGTGGGCAGTTAATCCTGTCATTTTTCGAGATTATTTATTCTGAACTCAAGGGCTAAGCCATGTTAGATACAAATATCAAAAACCAATTAGCAAGCCACTTTGCTTCTATTACCAGCCCTGTTGAGCTGCTTATCGCCTTGGATGACAGCAATAAATCAACAGAACTAAAAAGCTTAGCGACTGATTTAGCATCGTTAAGCGACAAATTTTCGGTGCGAGACAACCCAGACCAAGGTGTACGTCGTCCTTCAATGGTGGTGTCTTCACCTGTAAACAATACGCAAATTATTTTTGCCGGTGTGCCAATGGGGCACGAATTTACTAGCTTGGTTCTTGCATTACTGCACACAGGTGGCCACCCAAGCAAAGCGTCAGACGCTGAAATTGAACAAATTAAATCATTAACTGGCCCGCTTAATTTCGAAGTATATATTTCATTAAGCTGTCAGACGTGTCCGCAAGTAGTACAAGCACTTAACTTAATGGCGGCGCACAATCAGAACATAACAGCCACAATGATTGATGGTGCTTTGTTCCAAGATGAAGTGAACGAGCGCAATATTCTGGCGGTACCGGCTGTTTATTTAAATGGTGAATTGTTCAGCCAAGGTGCTGTGAACTTAACCGACATTTTAAATAAAGTAGACACCAAAGCTGCAGCACGACAGGCTGATGCGCTGAACGACAAAGCGTTATTCGATGTATTAGTTGTAGGGGGCGGCCCAGCGGGGGCTTCTGCGGCTATTTACTCAGCGCGTAAAGGTTTAAACACCGGAGTGGTCGCAGAGCGATTTGGTGGTCAGGTTGCAGACACATTAGCCATTGAGAACTTTATCTCTGTAAAAGCAACTGAAGGCCCTAAGTTAGTTGCGCAACTTGAAGAGCACGTTAAAGAATACGGTGTTGATGTGATGCAAAACCAACGTGCTGCGTCATTAACTAAACAGGATAACTATCAAATTACCTTAGAAAATGGTGCGGTATTAAATGCCAAATCGGTTGTATTGGCAACGGGTGCCCGCTGGCGTGAAATGAATGTGCCGGGCGAGAAAGAGTATCGCGGCCATGGTGTTGCATACTGTCCGCATTGCGACGGCCCGTTATTTAAAGGCAAAGCAGTCGCAGTGATCGGGGGGGGTAACTCAGGTATTGAAGCAGCTATTGACCTTGCTAACATCGTTGAGCATGTCACCGTGCTTGAATTTGCTGACACATTACGCGCAGATGAGGTACTTATTCGTAAAGCGAAAAGCTTAAGTAACATCACAATCATTAAAAACGCGCAAACAACCGAGGTTGTTGGCGATGGCAAGCGTGTAACAGGTTTAAGCTACATTGATCGTGTCTCTGGCGATGAAAAGTCGCTTGCACTGGCTGGCATTTTCGTTCAAATCGGTTTAGTACCAAACACTGAGTGGTTAAAAGACTCAGATGTGTCATTGACTCGCTTTGGTGAAATTGAAATCGACAGTAAAGGGGCGACTTCTTTACCTGGTGTGTATGCTGCGGGTGATGCCACGACAACACCGTTTAAACAAATCATTATTGCCATGGGCAGTGGTGCAACGGCAAGTTTAGGTGCATTTGATTATTTAATCCGCCACAGTGATGAGGCTCAACACACTGAAAATGCAGCCTAAATGGATAAATAAAGACTCTTGATTAGGCAGCTCAACACCCATAGCTGCCGCTTTAAAGCCGCCCTCTCCAAAGGCGGCTTTGTTTTGCATACTATTTATTGATAGCGCGCTGCGGTAATGAACTCATTAAAGCTTTCGCACCAAATAATGACGGTGTTGTATTCGCTAATATTTACGCCTTGCGGAACACGTATTTTAAAGCCATTAAATGAGCGTACTTCGGCTATTCGTTGCATTGTGCCTTTATAGGAAAGGAAGTCTTTTTCGTTATCAATAAATTGGTGAGATAAATACAGTTGATAATCAGGCCCAGGGGCAAGTTTACCTTGCATAGAGATTGCGTCATTACTTAAATACACCATCCCATCACCATAATGCAGGCTGTCAGCCTTTTAGATCAGTTTTAAACTCACCCTTAAACAAAGCACGGTTAGCATGCTGTTGTAATGTGGTGATAGCGGGGGCTGGTGTCGCCGTAAGAATAGGTAAGGTATAAATACCCACCATAAAGCCTGCAATAAACACCGCAATAAAGCTAAGCAAGAGAATGAACTTTTTAATCATTGTAGTGCCGTTTTTTCAAGTGTAATGGTAAGGCGTTGTTTGAGTTTAAGCCTTTTTTCGACGTCGCCAAAATAGTGCAAATAAATACGCTCTAATTCACCTGAACGCTGAAGTTTTTGCATTCCTTGCTCGAGTAAATCCGCGATATGTTGGTTTTCTTTACTTAAATAAAAGTAGTAATTGCTAGGATATTGCAGCATGAGAGAGGGTTCAATGATCAAATGAAATTGCTTTAGTTTGACAAGTTCAGATTCTATAGCCAACACCGAACGTGGGAAGTAATCGCCTAAACCTGTTTCTAGCGCCTTGATCATGCCTAAATAGTCCAGATCCCCATTAACAGTTAGGCCGTTGTTTTTCATAACCGTGTAATCGTACCAACTCTGTTGTTGTAATCCGATTAATTGTTTTAGAGTGTCAAGGTTATTCACTTTGTGAAAAGTCGTTTCATCGCCTTCACGAATAATTAGCAGACGCTTTCCATGCAAGCCTTTGTACAAGGGAATAGTTGTTCTAACCAAAGAGTTAGGTATTTCGCCAGGAAGCGATAGCCACGCTAATGTAACGGCTTTATTATGAGTCAACTGCTCTACTATTCGTTTATCATTCATAGGCTTAACGTTGTAAAGTAGGGAGGCATCTACTTTCATTACTGCAAAGCTCTTTTCTAGAACATCATGAATATACTCATTTTTTTGAACTAAAGGGTAATCGGGCCGAGCAAGTTTTATAACAAGCTGCTCATCTGCATAATTTGCAAAACTAACCATGACACATAGTATAAAAGACACACGTCTTAGGGTATTCATCTGTGTATTTCTCTATTAAGTGCACTGTGTTTACGTTTACACTTTAAAAACATGTACCTGCTGTTGTAATCGAGAAGCAAGCGATGCAAGCTCTTGGCTCGCTTGAGCATTTTGTTGTGAGCTTTCGCTGACCAGTGAAATACTGCTACTAAATTCATTAATATTACAACTGAGTTCATTAGCAACGGTCGTTTGTTCATCCGTTGCAGTAGATACTTGATTGTTCATATCGGCGATTTGTGCCATTTCTTGTGTTATTTCAATTAGCAACTGCGATGACCGTTCAGCAAATTCAACACTTTGCTTGGCGCTTTCATCGGCATTGCCCATTGCTGTAACTGCTTGCTGTGCCATTGATTGCAGTTTACTAATCATTTCATTGATACTGGCTGTCGCTTTTTGTGTATTGTGCGCAAGTTGCCTCACTTCATCGGCAACGACCGCAAAGCCGCGCCCTGATTCGCCAGCACGTGCCGCCTCAATTGCTGCATTTAATGCCAGTAAGTTTGTTTGTTCAGCAACACCTTGGATCATCATCACCACTTGGTTTATGTCGGTCGATTGGGTGTTAAGTTCATTGATTAGCTGCGTATTTGCATTAACGATATGTGACAAACGATTGATTGAATCAATGTTTTCTTGAACTGATTGCTGCCCCATTTTTGCTGTTTTGTCGGTGTGTGAGGCTTTTTCTGAAGTAGCAAGTGCGTTAGCTGCTACTTGCTCAATCGCACTACTCATTTGCGTAATTGCTGTTGCTATCATTGCAGATTGGTGCTCTTGTTCCGTGGCTGTACTGGCGACTTGATCACTAATTGAATTCATCTCTTCGGCCGCCGAAGACAGAGTGAGTGTTGCACTTGTTACGTCATTCACTAGCGTATGAATACGTTCCATCATGGCATTAAAATGGCTGGCTGCTTGGGCTATTTCATCGTTACCATGGGTTTTTGCTCTGAGCGTTAAATCTGCATTTTTAGAAATTGAGCCAATGGTTCCACTCAATGAAAGTAATGGATTATGAATCGAGCGATAAATCATAAAAGCGACAATTAGCAAAATAATGATGAGAATGATGACGGAGGCCGTCATGGCAATGCTGACTTTTTCAAAGCTTTTGTCTGCCGTGTTTTTAAACTTATAAGCCTCTGATAGTTGTAATTCAATTAACCCTTGATAACTCTCGCTAAGGGGATCGAATACAGCGTAGAGTCTTTTCACAAACTGATCGTCTGGAATTGACTTCAATTGATTATTTTTAACCGCAGTGAGAAGCGTATCGAGTTCTGATTTAACATTGTCTAAGTTCTTTTCAACATTGTTGACTAAGCGTTGCTCTTCGCTGGTGAGTTTAGTGCTTAAGTAGCTCTGCCATTTACTGTCTGCTAAGGATTCGGCTTCGTTTACAGACTGAAGAAATGCTGTTTTAGAAATTTGTTCTGCTCGGTATTTATGAAATAAATCGACAATACTTACGGCGTAATTGTCCGATACTGTTTTTATTTGTTCTAGCGGCACAACGCGATCGTCATACAAGCTGTCGATACCTTTTACCATGCTATGCATCATGGATATGGTAAAAATAGACGTGATCACAAAAATCGACACGGGTAACAGCGCTAACACAGCGAGTCGAGAACGAACAGAGTAGTTATTTAACATGATAAAATGAACTTTTATAGTGGCTTAATATTAAAGCTAATAAGAGAAACGTATTTAAGCAAGTTTTTGCAATAGTTTATAGTTATCTTTTGCTTGAATTTGTGCAAATAGTTGATTTACATCATTGTGTGTAACGTTACACATAAACGCTTGAGTCTATAACAGCTTATTTTTCTGTGAGTGTAATTATTAAGTTTTAAATAATAATGAAGCCCGAATATTAAATCGGGCTTCATTTTAAAGGGGGTATTATTAGTGACCTCGGTTGGGCATTTGTCGTGGCATTTGTTTAGGTAAATTACGACGCATTTGTTGCCTTTGCATGCCAAGTTGGCGAGCACGGTTAGCTTGATTTAGTTGTTGCATGCGATTTGTTTGCTGAGTATGTGATTGCTGGCGCTGCTGTAAAGTGTGTTTAGCTTTACTCTTATCAATGGTTTGCAATTTATTCTGCACATGTTGTCGGTCAGTATTTTGTATGCGGTCTTTAATCTGCTGTTGTTTATCGCTAGGTACATCTTGCCACTTATCTGAAACACGTTGTTGCCACTTTCCGTCGTCATGTTTCAGTACATTCCCATTTCGATCGGCAAATATATTGTTTGCTTTATCGCGCTGGCTGATGGCTGTTTTTAAATCGCGCTTTACCTGCGTTTTTGAGGCTAGGCGTGTTTTTATTTGACCGCGTTTATAAATATTATGAAGCGGGCGTTTGTTGTTAAGGTTATTTAATTTATTGCCAATATTAACGTTATTGCCAATGTTTATATCACCGGTATTAATGACTACGGGGCCTCGGTAGCCGCCGCCATACCAACCATTACAGCAGTGATAAGGACGGTAATGTGTGGGCCAACCTAAATCCCAATTCATTCCTAAGCTTAAAAAACCATTGCTCCAACTTACGCCGAACGACCAGCCAGTCCAGTTGTTATAGCCAATATTAAAGCCCCATGTTGACGGCCTAGGGTAATAGTAACCACCTCCCCAATATGGTGGGTAATACCACCCAGTGCCATAAACAGGCGCGCCGTAATAAGGATAAGACCATACATAACCCGGGTAGTAACCTGTGTACACAACGTCTGGGGTTGATTCATAAATCTCGACATAGGTAAGGTTATAAACGGGTGAACTGGGTGGGATTTTGGCGATTTCATTTTTTGGAATGCTGTCAGCCACTAACCACGGCCCTTGCGCTGAATCAGCTTTAAACCATACTGCGTTATCGACAGCATAATATTTTCCTTTTATTTGCAGCACTTGTGCATCGGTATTGATGGCGTACGACACGTTAGTTCCTGGAATGCGCTCAAATTTAGGCTTACCATCATAGTACACGGTCAAACGCGCGTCTTTACGACTGATCGCTGCTGTTTGTGGCACTTTTGCATCAAGCACCGCTTCATTTGCCTCTTCGGTGCCAGCAACAGAGTCACGTAAGCCACCAAGGTCTGATTCTGGTGGGATATTTGCGAAGCTTTGAGGCAGCTCGTTTGCTCGTACAAATGTCCAAGGGCCAGTGTGTTGTTGCGCCCTAAACCAACGTCCAGAAAGCAATACATACATGTTATTGGTTTGCATTTCTCTTAGCCACGGAGTTTCTGTATTAAACACGTACATTAATTCTCCACCACTTAGGCTCTTCCATTTGGCTTCGCCATCGGTTACTACAAGCTCAGTGGGCTTGGTAGCAACAACAATCTCAGGCGGGGATGAAAGTGATGATGTACTTGTGTTTTTGGGGAGCATGTTTGCTAAATCAGCAGGCACAGATTGGGTATGTTTATAAGGGCCTTTTGCTTGTTTTGCCTGATACCAAAAGTGCCCATCGGTTAGGTAAAGCGATTTGTTTTTTGTATCTTTAATAACGGTCATCGCTGTATTTAATGCACGTTCATAGTGTGTGTCTTTGATAGCACTAAATTTAGGTTCACCGTCAAAGCTTAATAACACCGCAATTTTGTCTTTAAAAATAATGATCGGAGGGTCTGTTTTTAATTGCGCTAAGCTTTGCTCTGCAACTTCTGCGTTTTCTAAACTGGCAGTCAGTTGCGACAGTGAAGTATTAAATTGACTGGTTTTAATCGCTTGGTTTACGACGGTGGTAAAGGTTTGTTCTCCCGCATCTTTAGATTCTGGCCAACGCACATCAATGACGCTCATATCGCGTACGGTGACGCTATCGTTTTCTCTGTCGGTATCAATTTTTGCGGTAAACCAAAAAACACCAAATATGGGCTCTTTGTTTTGTGTAAATGACATGGCTGCTCTGGCAGTAAGGGCATTGCCAATTAACTTTTCTGGTTGCGGCTGATAAACAATCAAAGTGCCCTCAGTCGTATGCACTTTTTGAGGCCACTCAATCGCACTGCTAGGAAAGCAGTATATTACACTGCTAAATAAGATGAATAATTTGAAAAAACGATAAAAAGGCGCGTCATGTTTCATGTTCAATCCTTGTCGAATACACGTCAAATAAGTGTAGCTCAGCAAGAAAAAACTGCGTTAAATTTGTTCCGTTTATCGCACAATTATATCAACAATGCTGAGCAACAAATTGCGCCCCCGCATCGACCCCCATGTCATAGCCCGCTGATAATTTTGCAAATGACTTTGTTGTTCGCCCAACAGCAAACTGTGGCGGTGGGGCAATGATATTTATGTTGCAGTCATTAGGTGGGTTCATAATAAAATCAATGCTTTGATTATAGTTATTTGCTCGGCGCAACGTTGCTTCAGCAAGGGCGGGCGTGTCTTTGTATAACCGCTTAACGAGCCAAGGGGCTTTTGCAGGTTTCTTTTTATAACCCAGCGGTTGCGATAAAACGACCGTGATATCTTTATTACCCATTTCATATGCTTTTTGCACGGGGATTGAGTCTGCAACACCGCCGTCGGTCAGTTGAATATCATTAATAACGGGGTAGTGCCGATAGGCAATGGGTAAGGCGCATGACGCTTTAAGTTGCTCTTCCATTAATTGAGCATTTGCTTTTAAATACTCTGCGTGACCGGTTTTGATATTGGTTGCGACAATGTAAAACTCACTCGCTTGATTATTGAATGTATCTAAATCGAGGCGTATATCCCGAATAGTTTCTTGCCACAACCAATCTAAATCAAACAGGTGGCCGCCTTTAGCAAAACGGATAAAATTTATAAATTCGGGGCGACATGAATAATCGGTGATTACCGCATGGTTTCGTTTATATTGTGAGCATAAATACGCGGCGATATTGGTAGCGCCAGCAGACACGCCATAACACTGTTGAAACGGCTGATAGCTGGCTTTTAAAAAAGCATCTAGTACGCCTGTGGCAAAAATACCACGCATTGCGCCGCCTTCTACAACCAGCGCTTTGTTCTGTGTCATTGTATTCCATTTCCCTTGTAATCGTGTTTACTAAACCATAGCAAACACGATTACAAAACAAAATAGAGTTTTGGCTCTAAGTGTTAAATTGCTTCAACCCAGAGCACGCCTACTTGCTTTTCTGTTACTTTAACAGTACTACCTGCTGCAATAGGGGTATGGCTTTTAAGCTGCCATTGGATACCAGAGTATGGATGTGTCGTTAAACCTCTGTCATCAACATCTGAATTAATAACAAAGGTGATGTCGGCAAAGTCATTGTGCAATGGTTTAGTGTCTGTTTTATCTTGCAAACGTTTGAGTGGTTGCCAAAGCACCACGGCAAAACCAAGGGTAAACACAATATTGCTCCACAGTGCAGTAGTGTAGTTGCTATCAAGCAAGCCAATATTCATCAGTAGACCACTGGCAAATAAAGACAAACCTAAAAAAAGTAACACATAGGTGCTCATTCCAAGCACTGCAACTTCAATAATTAGCGCAAGCACACCTAAAATCATCAGTGTTTCGGCTAAATAAGTATCTAAAAATGCCATAGGGAAACCTAACTTTTTTGTTTTTGGTTCAAAGAGTTAATAATAGACATGCCTTGTGCTACTAATGAACTGGCATCGGTGCCGCTATCAGGGAGTAATACCACTGATGATTCACGCGCAATAGCTTCTTTTGCCGCAATGGCTTTGGTTGCAAGATCAAGCTGAATTGCTTTTTGACCTTGCTCGGTATCGGCTGCTTCACCAACCTTGCGCAATGCATCTGCTTGGGCTTCTGCTACTGCAATAATGGCTTTTGCTTCACCTTCGGCTCGTAATATTTGCTCTGCTTTATCGGCTTCTGCGGCGAGAACTTGCGCTTGTTTTTTACCTTCTGCAACGTTGATATTTGCTTGTCTATCACCTTCAGACTCTAATATTTGTGCACGTTTTACACGTTCAGCTTTCATTTGAGCTTCCATTGCTTCCATAACGGATTGAGGAGGAACAATATCTTTAATTTCGTAGCGTAAAACCTGAATACCCCAAGGCTCCGCAGCTTGGTTAATGGCTGATACGATATTGGTGTTTAATAGGTCGCGCTCTTCAAATGTTTTATCAAGCTCCATTTTACCAAGCTCAGAACGCATTGTTGTTTGTGAAAGCTGAGTTACTGCGAACACATAATCATCTACGCCATAGGTTGCTTTGTAGGGGTCTAACACTCGGAAATACAATACGCCATCGACAATCAATGAAATATTATCCTTCGTGATAGCTGACTGTGAAGGTACATCTTGTGCTTGTTCTTTTAAACTACGATCAGCGGCTATGCGGTCAATAAATGGCACAATAAAGTTAAGGCCGGCTTCTTTTGTTGATTGGTATTTACCAAACCGTTCTATTAACCAAGCACGGTTTTGAGGCACGAATTTAACGCTACTTTTCAAGAGCACTAAAATGAAAATTAGAATAAAAACTTCGACATTCAATAGTAAATCGAAAATTTGCGATAGGGGATCCATGTACTTTCCTTAGAGACTGTTAATGTTATTTTTTTCCAATAACTACATTATCACTGGGAAGCATGTCGCGCCATAAATTTGTTAAATGAACAGCCAGCACCCACACTCAGTTGTGAGTGGCTGGCTGTTGAGGGAGTATTAAACGTTTTTTATGAGCCGTGCTTGTTTATTGCTATGGGCGCTAAATAGGTAACAAAAAATATACCCTGTTAGAAACATAAATAAGCTGTATGTCGCACCGGGTATGGCCATCGTGGGATTATTTATGAGGGTGCTAGCAATTAAAATAGCAAGCGTTCCATTTTGCAATCCAACTTCGATTGCAATACTCATTTGCTGCGGCTGCGATAATCCGGATATTTTGGCAAAGAACAGCCCTAGCATCAGTGTGGTTAGGTTTAAGGTAAGTGTAGCAAGGCCGCTGGTGGCAAAAAAACTAAACATTAGATCAGCATTTTTATGAATAATTGCCACGACAATAATGACTAAAAATACGCTCGAAAGTCGGCGAATTAATGGTTCAATTTTACTGCTAAGGTGGGGTTTAAGGTTGTTGAATAGCATACCAACAGTGACGGGCAATAAGGTAATAGCCAGCATTTGTATAATCGTTTTTACTATTGGTAACGTGAATTCATTCCCCGGCACACTAAATGATGACATAGCAAAGTGTACAATAAACGGCAAAGTAAAGGGGGATATAAAGGTTGCTAAAGTGGTTAAACTAATCGATAGGGCCAGGTCACCTTTAAATAGATAAGTATATAAATTAGATGTTACGCCGCCTGGACAACATGCGACTAAAATTAAGCCAATCGCAAGTTCAGAAGGAAGCTTTAAACCCATGGCAAGTAAAAAAGCCACCATAGGGAGTAATAACATTTGGCATGTTAGGCCTAAAATCAGTGCTTTGGGGCTTAAGAATAAAGCCCCAAAATCCTTCTTTTTGAGTCCTAAGCCCATACCAAACATAATGATAAACAGTGCTAATGGCAGCACTACTTTAGTCAAAATATCTATTTGCATGGTATGCCCTTATTGGTCGTAACCTGGACTTTTAGAATCTAATAAGCGCAGCAGAGCAGGCCAAGCAATTGCACCGCCAAGTCCTTTAGTTGCGATTTCTGTTTGTCCTTTTATGCCATCAACAATGACTTTAGGAACCTGTACTAAGTGTTCAGTATTTTGGGTCGTACGGGTTTGAACAGCGCAGGCCGCTTCAAATATATACATAAACAAAAAGGCGTCGGCAACTGTGCTGCCCACGGTTAACAAGCCGTGATTACGCAACATTAAAAAGTGATTGTTACCTAAATCATTGACCAAGCGACTTTGCTCCGCGGGATTAAGTGCTATTCCTTCATAATCGTGATAACTGAGACCTGAGTGAACAACCACAGCTTGCTGTGATATGGGCAGTAAGCCGTCTTTATTCGCAGACACTGCTGTGCCATTTAATGAGTGAGTGTGAATAACGCAATGAGCATCTTCACGTGCCATATGTATACAACTGTGAATATTAAAGCCTGCAGGGTTAACGGGGTATTCACTGTCGTGCAGCTTATTACATTGTTGATCAACTTTTATTAAGCTTGATGCTGTGATTTCGTGAAACATCATGCCATAGGGGTTTATTAAAAACTCGTTTTCAGTACCTGGTACGCGCATTGATATATGCGTAAAAATTAGGTCATCCCAACCATATAAAGCAACGAGGCGGTAGGCAGCTGCAAGTTCTACACGTGCATGCCATTCTTGTTCTGAGACTGAATGTTTCATGGTCATGATGATTTCCTAAAATGGCACTTTACGAACGATAATGTCTTTAAACATAACCCAATCACCTATAAAGCTATAAAAAGGATGCGTAAAAGTGGCAGGGCGGTTTTTTTCAAAAAAGAAATGACCAATCCAAGCAAACCCATATCCAACAACAGGGCATAACAGCAACCAACTATAGTGTTGTTGGTATAAAGCAGCGAACAAAATAGCTAACACCAACCAGCTACCAACGAAGTGTAAG
Source organism: Pseudoalteromonas sp. MT33b (assembly GCF_014117385.1). Classification (NCBI taxonomy): domain Bacteria; kingdom Pseudomonadati; phylum Pseudomonadota; class Gammaproteobacteria; order Alteromonadales; family Pseudoalteromonadaceae; genus Pseudoalteromonas; species Pseudoalteromonas sp. MT33b. The sequence continues at coordinate 589,016 of NZ_CP059832.1, forward strand.
CGTCGGCAGACTTTATTTTTATGCTCTTGAAGATAATAGGGATAAAACTCTTTGAAACTTGTGAATTCACGTTTACTGGCTACAGTGCCCATAATACTTTCTCCATTGTTAATTACAGGTTAACAATAGGCTTTTATTTTTTAAATTACTTGATAATATGGGTCATTGAATTGTTTTTTTAGGACAGTGTGTGCGTACTCTTTCAAGCTGGTGGTTACGGGCTATGGCCGAGTCTTTTAAATGGCAAGGCTTACCAATTAACGAGTTATTTGAAAACGCGAATATTCGACTCACTGATCTGAGCAGTCAAAGTGCTCGGTATCCGCAAGCTCATGTCAGTTTGCTTTGGAAGCAAGCGCAAGCCATGTTGCCAAACACACACTTAGGCGTATATGTTGGTAGCAATATGAACGTACGCGCTATCCCTGTTGTGGGAATGGCTATTATTCAATCAACACAGTTACTCAGTGCGTTTAGACTTATATTGCGTTATCAAAAACTGATGGGAGATACTCATAATGTGTCGCTAATTGATCATGGTGATGAGTATGAGCTGCGCTTTAACTTTAGTGACGGCGAGCGCGATATGTCATTATTAAGTTACGAAGCCCCCATGGCTTTTTGTTTAAAAATAGCCCGTACAGTGAAGGGTAAAGACTGGTGTCCAACGCGTATTTGTTTACAGCGTAAAGAGCCTAACGCTGAAATCAACGAACACTTTAATTGCCCGATTGAATACGCTGCGAAAACACATAGTTTGTTTTTTAGCGAGCAAGTACAAAGCCAGGTACTTTTATCGAGTAATATAAAGTTAGCATCACAAAGTACAGTAACTCAGATTTTGCGTATTCTGTTGGAAGAGCATTTAATTCAAGGTCAGTTTAGTTGTGCTGTGCTCGCTAAAGCATTGAATATGAGTGAAAAAACATTACAACGTCGGTTAGCTAAGGAAGGCACTAATTTTAGCAAAGAATTGGCGTTACTCAGAAAGCAAAAAAGTGTGTCTTTACTGACAGAAACGGATTTATCACTGACTGAAATAGCTTTTTTATGTGGTTATTCTGAGCTAAGTGCATTTCATCATGCTTTTAACCGCTGGTATGGTGTGTCGCCTAAAGTGTACCGAGAGCAAATGATAGCCCTTGCTTAATAAGAAAATAGGTTATTAGTTTACTGAAGATAATTTACGTAATAACAATTGTAAAAATATAAATAGTAATTGCTTAACAAAGGGTTATTGCCTAAAATCACTCCTAAGACGCAAGGATGATCTTAACTATTTAATTTACATATAAAGTCTGAGGTCTACTCACATGCGTAACTTGTCACTTCGCACCATTTTTATAAGCTTTGTTTTCTGTACTTTGCTTATTGTTACAACGATAAGTGCATTGATAAATACAAGCCAATTTTCAAAACTGTATTATCAGCAAACAGAAACCCAATTGTTACCTGATGCGGTGGGTAAAGTTGCAGCGCAAATTGATGCACAAATGCGCTACCCTATTTCAGTATCTCAGTCATTTGCCGAAAACTTGATGTTACATCAGTGGATGAGTGAGGGAGAAAAAAACTCAAATATCCATCATCGTGTTATGGATTATTTTGCTGATTTAAAAGTTAAAAGTGGCGCCTCTTCTGTCTTTTGGGTTAGTCGCAATACCCTAAGTTATTACACTCAGGCAGGTTTTTTTAAAGCTGTTTCGGCAAACGAACCACGCGATAACTGGTTTTTCGATTTCCTAAGCTCTAATGAACGTCAGGCACTTGCATTAGATGTTAGTGAAGAAGGAGGGCAACTTACACTTTATGTAAATACTTTAGTGCAAATTAATGGTGAAAAAGTGGGGGTTGCAGGCCTTGGGTATGACATTTCAGACATATCGAGCATTGTGACGTCACGCAAAATAGGTGAACATGGTTATTTATTTTTGATAGATGATAGTAACCGTGTTATTGCGCATGAGAATAATTCTTACATTGGTAAACAAGTATCAAATATTAATGAATTGAGTTCATTTAAAAATATTACGAATGCTAACAAAAGCAGCTTTACACTTTCGCAAATTAAACTTGATGGCAATGATGTTTACGCCGGTTTGATGCCCATTTCAGGCATGGGTCTAACGTTGGTTGCGATACAGCCAAAAGACGAAATTTCATCGGCTATAAATGCAGTGGTTATCATGTCAATCATTGTTAGTATTGTCCTTGCCGCAATTTTCCTCGTACTAACTCTGTACTTTGCTAATTGGTTGAGCGCAAAAATTCGTGGTGTGGGTGATGAACTGCTCGAAATGTCTGGTCAAGGTGGTGACTTACATAAGCGCCTAGACGACAGCGTTGATAATGAATTGGGACACCTTGCTAAAGGTTTTAATGCAATCATAGGAAAAGTGGCTGAGCTAGTTGATGAAATTAGCATAACGGAAGAAGCGATGCGTAAAGGGATTGATGATCTAGCCGTTTCAGCTGATAAAACGTTTGCAGCTACCGATGATCAAAAAGCGCAAACCGATCAAGTCGCAACGGCTATCACTGAAATGGGGCAAACTATCAATGAGGTCTCTGATATTGCTCATCGGACTGCAAGCGATACAGAAGAAGCGGTTAAAGAAACGGCTGAGACCACTCAAAGTATGGCAATCACAGCTAAGACCATGACAGAACTGAATAATATTTTAATGGATGTCGATAAAAGTATCGGTGAGTTCGCAGCTCAAGCAGCTGAAATTAACTCGGTAGTAGAAGTAATTAATGCAATTTCTGAGCAAACTAACTTGTTGGCATTGAATGCTGCTATTGAAGCTGCAAGAGCGGGAGAGCAGGGTAGAGGGTTTGCTGTCGTTGCAGATGAAGTTCGTTCACTTGCACAGCGCACACAAAACTCAACATCTGAAATTCGTGAGCAAGTGTCTCGATTGCAAAGCTCTTCGCTACAATCGCAAGAGGCGATAGCCCAAGGTACGTTGAGTAGTCAAAAAGTAACAGAGTTGACTCAGGTTGCGTTGTCATCTTTGCAAGCTATTCAACATAAATTTGAAATGATTAGTCAAGGCAACCATCAAGTTGCCGCAGCAACAGAAGAACAAGGCACAGTTGTTGAGCATATAAACCAATCTGCTCATGAAATTTCAGGGAGTGCAACTGAGATTCATAATAACGCTCAACAGCAACAACTAGGCACACAAAGTTTGTTATCGCGAGCTCAGCATCTAAAAGGTTTGGTTAGTCAGTTTAGAGTGTAATTTGTAAGGTAGTTGAGAATTTCAGCACAGTTTAAAGTGCGCTTATCTAATCAACTGAATTATACGATATAGAATATTAATCGAAGCGGGTTACTCTTAGCCCATTTCGATTCTATTTCGACCATTTTGTTTGGCTTTGTACAATGCTTTATCGGTTATATCGAGCACGGAATCTGCTGTTGTCTGTTTATCGGGTGTGCATGTATAAATGCCAAAACTCATGGTTAACAAAGGATCTATGTTCGAGCTTGGGTGTGCAATAGCGGCCTTCTTAATTGCTTTTTGCAGTTTTTGGCAGAATGTCAGGGCATGCTGGCTATTGGTTGCAGATAAAACGATGGCAAATTCTTCACCCCCGTACCGTGCGGCTAAATCACCTTCACGTTGGCACTGTTTTGCTAAAATACTTGCAACGTCTTTTAATGCTAAATCACCTTGTTGATGACCAAGTGAGTCGTTATAAAGCTTAAACGCATCAATATCACAAAGGATTAAACTCAGTGGTAAATCGCTTCGAGCACAACGATTGAGCTCTTGTTGGAGTACAAGGTCGAGCTGCCGGCGGTTTGCGATGTTTGTTAAGCTATCAATGTGAGCTTGTTGATGCAGCTCTTTATTCGCGGCAATCAGCAATTGCTGAGTGTGCTCAAGTTTATGTTTGTATTGCCAGCTTTTTAACGCGTTGGCGATCATGTCGCCCACTAATTTGATCCGCAATAAGTCTGTTTGCGACCACTGGCGTGCTTGTTTTACGCAATCACAGCCTATAAAGCCAAACAGTGTTTGCTCACTTACTAAGCCAATACATAATACTGATTGAATGCCTTCATTGGTAAACTCGGCTTTTTCGGCCGCAGCTTCATCGGGCAGCTCAGCGGTATTAGATGCATTAAATACATGACGAGTTTGCATTTGCTGAAAAAAGTAAGGCAGGGAGTCGCGTGGAATATTTTGTAAGTGCTCCTTAAAAGGAACAATGTCCGTATTTACCCACTCGTAAGTGTTACTCATTGATAAGCCATCATCACTAAACTCAAATATATAGGTGCGATCAGCTTGGCAATTTAAGCCAATGGTTTTTAGCGCTTTTCCTATTTGCTTATCCATACTTTCGTTTTGAATATCGATAAGTTCTGTGGAAATTTGTGAAATTAGCTCATCAAAGTCTTGCCTTTGATCGTGGCTTTTAAATGTCCGAGGTTCACAAATAGTAATAAATAAAGACTGACTGAGTGAAGCAAATTTGAAATCAAGTAACTTAAGCGTATTGTTTTTACTGTTTGCCAGCGTAATACTCAGTGGTTTGCTTTTTTGTGCGCAAGGTAAAAAATCATCGTAGGATAACAGACGGCTCGAGTGTGTATCGCTTAGGCTTAAGTGATCAACATTTAAATCGTGTAAATTAGCGTATTCTTCAACTGAGAATAACGATTGCGCAAGTGAATTAAAATAAAAGCGATTCTGCTCTTCATTAAACATGATTATTGCGAGCGGCAGAGCCGATAACGTTTGCCATGTTTGCTCACTTGAACCCATCGTACACTTTACCCTATATAAACGAACAGCATAAGTTTACATATTTTAACAAATAATTGATATAAAATTTTCCTTTCAGGTCCTCTGAAAGCCATAAATTAGTTTAATAGGTAGGATGAATTAAGTTTTTAGTGCGTTTAAAGGCGTCACGTATTACAATTGAGACTGTATATCATTACTTTTTATCCAGCGAATAGGTTACTCTCTTCTTCATGACAGATATTACAACACACCAAGCATCAAGACGCCGTTTATTGATCGCGCTAGCCATAACCTGCTCGTTTATGGTTATTCAGATCATTGGCGCCTATTATTCAAATTCGCTTGCTGTTCTTGCTGATGCTGGGCATCTGTTTGTTCATAACAGTTCATTATTTATAGCTTTGATAGCTTCAAGCATGGCAATTTATTTTGCAAAAAACTTTAATGATGGCTATCAACGAGCTGAACTAACAGGTGGGTTGATCAATGGTATTTTATATTTAAGTATCAGTTTAGTGATTCTATACGAAGGTGGAGAGCGATACTTTCATCACAGTGATGGCCATGAGTTACACATCAATAGTTACCTAATGTCTGTAATATCGGCGATAGGCTTTCTGTTTCATGGTGCAGCAGCATGGGTACTGTATAAAGGCCGAAAAGCCAGTATTAATGTGTATGCAGTATTTTTGCATTCATTTTTTGATTTGATTTCAACCGTTTCTACGTTCTTTGCGGGTATTCTGATTTATTTAACAGGGTGGGCAGAGGTCGACATTATTTCGAGCATGTTGATTGCCATGTTTGTATTATTCACGGGTGTCAAAGTTATTAGTCGGTGTTTAAAAGGTCTATTTGAAAACAGCGGAAAGCTCCCAGACGTAAATGAAATAGAGCAAAGTATTGCGTCAGTTGAACATGTTGAAAATGTTCATAATGTGACCGTGGTTCGCCAAGACAAAGAGTTAGTTGTAGGGGCTCACGTGGTTTTAAAGCAACATTGCACTGTTGAAAAACATGATGAAGCTTGCCGCTTAAAGGTCGAAAAGCTATTACTGTCTCGTTTTAAAGTCGCAAAAAGCGTGCTACAAATTGAAAGCCATGAATGCCACCATGATATACCATTCCGCAAAAATACTTAATCATTTTGAGTGATTAAACCAGTCGCTACCTGCGTTAAAAATTTCTGATTTAGAACAACTAAATAACTAAATTTTTGCCTTGTTATCAACGCGGTTTTTTCAGCTCTAAAGAGCTCATTTAATCAAGCAAATTGGGTATTACAGTTTGTTTAGGCGTTCGACAATACTTTGAATAGTCTGCTGTGCAATCAGTTCATCGGCTAACATGGGTTTAGCAAAATAATAACCTTGCAGGTCATTACAGCCCATATTTCTTAAAAAGTTTATTTGGTCGAGAGTTTCCACCCCTTCAGCAATACAATATAAGCCAAGGTTTGATGAGAGTGCATGAATAGTACGAATGATTGATTCGTTGCTTTTATCTAAGCCAATGTTGCGTACGAAGCTCTGATCTATCTTAATCACATCAATAGGGAACTGGCTTAAGTAAGTCAGTGATGAGTAACCCGTACCAAAATCATCTAAAAGAAGTTTAAACCCGGCATTTTTTAGCATTTTTAATTGTTTTGATGCTTTTTCTTTATCTTCGAGTAGTGTGCTTTCTGTTATTTCAAGTCGTAACTGAACAGGTTTAATTAAATGATTGCTCAGAATCATGAGTAATCGCTCAGTTAAGTTAGACTTTAAAATGTGCATTGGCGACAAGTTCAACGACAAGTAAAAGTGCGGGTTTGCGCGAAGCAGTGGCAATAACTCAGTCAGAGCGCGATCGAGTGCTTGTTCAGTTAATAATTCTATTAAACCAATTTCTTCTGCAATGGGAATAAATTCAGCAGGCGAAACAAACCCTTGCTCGTTTCTCCATCGCATTAATAATTCAGCCCCATGTATTTCTTTCGTTTTCGCATTAACGATAGGCTGATAATTATTAAATAACTCATCATCTTTAAAGGCATCTTTTAACGCGTTTTCGAGCAACAGTTTTTTTGTCAGCTGATTATTCATTTGCTCGGTAAAGTACTTAAAGTTATTTCTGCCAGATTGTTTCGCATGCATCATTGCTATATCAGAATTACGAATTAAGTCGTCAGCCGTTTTGGCATCAAATGGGTAGAGTGCAACCCCGATACTGGCTGAAATATTAATAGAAAAGTCATCGATAATTACTTTGCTCGCGAGCTCTTCGGTTAGCTTTTTAACCAGTTCACTCAGACTTTGAGGAGAATGTAGATCTTTGACCAACACTAAGAATTCGTCACCACTTTGGCGGCCAATAACAGCGTTTTCAGGCAAAATTAAGCTTACGCGTTGAGTAATATTACACAGTAATTGGTCACCCACAGCGTGACCAAATGAATCATTAACCGGTTTAAACTTATCAAGGTCGATAAACAACAGTGCTGCTAATTTGTTACGTTTTTTAGAGCTATTGATACAACTATTAATTTTAGAGTGCATTAATGTGCGATTAGGAAGCCCTGTTAAAGGATCGTAATTTGCTAAGTAGCGAAGTTCATCTTCAGCTCGTTTTTGCTCTGTTAAATCTGAAATAACAATAACATAATAGTTAATGCTTTGGCTGTCTTTGGCCACCGCAGTGACACTGATGTGCACTGGATGAGCAGGGCTTTTTAGTGTGCGAATATAGGCTTCTGTTTTCCAGTTTTGTTTAGGTTTAAGTGTTTTTAGTACATTTAAGTATTCGAGATAATGAGATTTGCCAATCGCACCGATAAAGTCTTTAACTGTTAACTCGGTAATATTTTTAGGTGTTGAAAAGGCTTCGCTAAAGCTCGTATTTGCTGAAAACGGTTTAAGTTGGCTATCTAAAATAAGTAACCAATCGTTAATTTGACTAAAGGCCTCACCTAGCACAGCTGCTTGTTGTGCATTGGCTCTTTGCTCTGTGATATTGGTGTAAATACCTGAAATTTTTAACGGCTTATTATCATCATCTGTTTCAACAACACGGCCAACATCTTGGTACCAAAGCCACTCTCCATTTTTGTGCTTTAATCGGTATGTTACATTCCATTGTTCATTATTTAATTGTTTAGAAAATGATTCCCATTGGCTGATAACTAATCGGCGGTCAAGAGGGTGAATAAGTTGTATGAAATCTGCAATGGGCAGACTGTCTTTAAATTCACTGTAGCCAAGCTCCACTGCACAGCGGCTATTAAAAAAGGTTTGCTCGGCCAAGTTAGCCTCCCATACGCCACTTTTATTACTGCTTAAAGCTAATTCAGTTTGTTGTTGAGACTTTAATACTTCATCGTGCGCTTTACGAATCGCTTTTTGACGGGCTTGATATTGCCAGAAAATAAAAAACAAAATGGCCAGTGTTATCATCGTATAACAGGTATAAGCAAGGGGGGATGACCACGTTGCATAGGCAACTTTAAAGCGTAATTGCCTACTTTCAGAAATAATATTATTAAGGTCAGACGCTGAAGAAACAGATAACGTATAATCGCCAGGAGGTAATTTTGTGAAAAACACTTTGTTTGTTGTTAGTCTGTCGTAATGAAGTGATGTAGGGCCTTCAAGCGTAACTTTGTACACCGTTTTGTCTTTATTTATAGTGTCAAAGTTAGAAAAATTGACCTCTAATCCCATATCATCAGCGGTCAGTTGTAGCGGATCATCGACGTATTTATAGGGATGATAATTTAATTCTCGAGAAAGCAAAGACACATTAGTAATTTCTGTTTTTACATTACCAGGCTCTACAGGTGACGATAAGAAATCTTCAGGAGACACAAGCAGTACACCGCGCGTAGATCCAAAAGCCAACTGGCCATTATGTAATGTTGCATCAGCATCGTAATTAAATTCATTAACGGCAAGGCCATCACGAATAAAGTAGCGGTCGAGTTCTAACGAACTTAAGTCTAAACGGTATAAGCCATTTTGAGAGCTCATCCATAAAAAGCCAAAGCGATCAATTTGCAAGCCAAAAATTGATTTAGCTTTTAAACCTGATTGCGTATTTATGCGGTATTTTACTTCATAGTTTTCGGCATCAAGACCTATCAGCCCTTCATCTGAAGAAGCTAGCCACAGTGTGTTGTTGTAATCAATAATCCAATCAGTGGTAACAAAGAAGGCCGATGGGTTATAGTTTTCGACTTGGTATAGTAATGTCAGCTTTTGTGTTTCTTCGTTATAGCGATAAAGCTTGCCCGACATACTCAATAAGTACTCATTAGGGTGGGTTGGCAATGGCTTTAGAAAACCATTTGCATTAATAATTTCAACTTGTTCTTTTAGGCCTTCTATAACGCGTAGTTCACCCGTTTTACCATCGTATCTATAAAAATCATTATCGTTAATAAATGCGAACTGATCGGGTCCAATCACGTGAAACCCCCAACTTGTATAAGTTGTTAAAATACGTACTGTTTCTTCATCACCTTTTAATGGAACCAGCTTGCCTGTGAGCTTATCGAAAAGGACTAACCCCATGTATCTCATAACCCACAAATAACGTTTTGTATCTTCGATTTCTGCTTCTGCAACGCCAAAAATACCATATTCACCGTGGAATGCTTTTTCGTCGGCACTTGTTAAATATGCTTGAGCTCGTTTGGTTAGTTGGTTGTATTTCATTAGACCATTATCGGTCCCGATCCAAATGGTGTGGTCTTTATCTTGTACAACAGACCATACATTATTGTTAAAGTTATTGGTGTCGTTTTTTAACTCTATATGCTTAAACCGTCTCGCTAGGGTGGACCATGTGAATACCCCTTGTGAGCGAGATGCTAGCCAGAGTAACCCTGTTTTATCAACCATCATGTCAGGGATGGTGTTGTCGGTCATGTTGAATTTACTTTGATCAAAGCGAAGAATATATTCAACTGACAGAGTTTGACGGTTGAATTCATATAACCCTTTTTCTGTAACTATATACTCACCAAAAGAGCTTGCCGAGTAGTCCCAAATATTTAGCTCAGGAATTAATAACTTAACGCTACCAAATGCGAACAAACGGTTGTTATCAAAGGGAATGGCATACATGCCCTCAACAGTGCCAACAAGTAACCCTAGCTGGGGATCTACACGCAATAATTTTACGTTTTTGTTGTCATCCGTGACTTTTTGTTTCTCTGTTAATGGAATATTTGAAATATGGTCATCGGCTAAGTTTTTAGAAAACAAGCCATTAGATGTACCCATATACAAAAAGTTATCATGTATGATGAGGGCTCGTACAATATGCTCTTCTTTGTTTATAGAAAACTCATGTAAGAACTTTTTTGATTGCTTGTGGTAAGAGTAAACGTGCTGAGCAATAGCAAAATAAAAATAACTATCGTCTTCTGTTAAAGCGAGTATAGGTGAGAAAAACGCGTCTTCTGGGTCGAGCTTTCCAGCGTAAATTTTTTCTACCTTGAGTGTTTTAGGATCGATAAAAAAAGCGCCCGAAAACTCGGTACTTACAAATATTCTTCCGTCGCGAGTTTTGGCTAACGTATTTATCTGGCGCTGATCGAGAATGTGTTCTCCTGCAAACGCCGCCATTTGGTAGCCATCATAACGGTTTAAGCCTTGGTAAGTACCAATCCAAATAAAGCCTAAATCATCTTGAATTACTTTCGTTACACTGCCTTGTGTGAGTCCTTCATCTGTTGAAATACGTTGCATTTGCAGTGCATAGTTTTGTGCATACGCGTTAGGAATAAGCGCTAAAAAAAGATAAATGAAAACAAAATGGAAATGTTTAGGCACTGACTGATTAACCCTAAATTATTATTTGCGCAAAACTTTTAACAAAATATAGCACAATTATGGATGTAATTGAGGCCCCTGAAAAGATAATTTAGTAAATAGTCACACGCGAAACATAAAATGAGTGTATGTGCTATAAATACCTTAGTTAAAGTACGTTAAGGAATGAAATGCGCCATTCGTTTATTTGCCAAAAAAAGCAGGCCATTCTATTAGTTATTGATGAACAAGCAGGGCTTGCTCCTGTCATTACAGACTTTGCCGTTGTTGTTGAAAATACATCAAAGTTATTAAAGACAGCGTCATTACTGGATATACCATTTATATTTACTGAACAAAATCCAAGCAAACTAGGGAGAACGAGTCCTGAGTTAAAGTCCTTTATCTGTAGCACGAATATGTATGAAAAAATGCATTTTAGTGCCTGTGTAGAGCCTGGGTTTATCCATATGCTAGCTGAGTATCAAAGACCGCAAATTGTTGTGACTGGGACTGAATCACATGTCTGTGTGTTACAAACAAGTCTTGATTTAATCGCGGCCGGTTATCAGGTGTTTGTTGTTGAAGATGCAATAGCATCGCGTAATAAACAGCATAAAGCATTAGCCATTAAACAATTGAGTGCAGCGGGTGCAATTGTTACCTGTGCTGAAAGCGTGTTATTTCAGTGGTTAGAAAAAGCGGGAACAACGCAGTTTAGAACTGTTTTACAGTTAATTAAGTGAACTATGTTGCAGGTTTCTTCGTAAGACGGAGTCTGCGTTTTATTTAGTGAATTAGTTTAATTTTTAAGGCTTTAGTTATGACCAGTGTTAGTCGCCTTTTTACCTATTTGTTCATCCTATTATTTTTAGAGTCATTAATTTTAGGGGTTGTGTTTTCTACTTTGCTATCTGGTGTGCTCACTGGCCTTATCTTGCTTTCACTGCCTTTATGGATGTTACACAAACACCCCGACAGCGCATTAACAGCGCACATAGTGGCTGCGGGTTGTATGATGTTTTCATTTTTACATATTCAACAAAGCTTTGGTCTCATAGAAGTTCATTTTGAAATTTTTATATTGATGGCTGTTCTTATCATGTTTGTTGAGTGGCGCGTGTTTATAACCGCTTTAGCGTTTGTAGCTGTTCATCATTTGAGCTTTTATTATTTGCAAATAAATGATGCGGGCGTTTATGTATTCGACCCAGACAGGCTGTTTTTTAGCACCGTACTTATCCACGCAGCCTACGCTATTGTTGAAGCAATTGTAGCGGGTTACATAGCCAAAACGTTACAACGAGAACGCAGCGCTGGCTTATCGTTAAGTAACACAACCGAACAAATCATGGCGAACGAAAATAGCATTAACATCGGCTTAAGAGCGGATGAAAGGCACAGTGAAGCTGTGGCAGGTTTTAATAGACTCTTAGGGTTTTTTTCGCGTGTTGTTGGCGATGTTAAAAGCCAAAGTAGTGTATTAAAAGATCAATCTAATCAACTTGTAAAAGTACATGATGAGTTGCATGAGCTTGCAACAAAGCGTGAGCGACTCTCTTTAGATATTGCTGAGTCTGGCGAGCGAGTAGCAGAGGGGTTTTCACAGGTTGAACATGAAAGTACAGAACTGCAAACACAGTTTAAACACTTACATTTAAGTGCAAAAGAAGCGTTAAATGAAGTTGCTAATACCGACAGTAAAACTGCTGAACTCGCAAATAATTTACATCAAGCCGATAAAAATATTTCTCAATTAGTCAGTGCTTGTAGCCATATATCTGACTTATTAAATGAAATTTCATCAATAGCAGAGCAGACAAATTTACTGGCACTTAATGCCGCAATTGAAGCTGCGCGGGCAGGTGAACAAGGAAGAGGCTTTGCCGTTGTTGCAGATGAAGTCAGAAATCTTGCCACACGGAGTAAAAATACCACAGATAAAATAACTCAAACTCTAGAAAGCCTGTTGCAAAACAGTGCCTCTTCTACGGATTCAATGCAAGGCAGTGTTGCACTTATAGAACAATTGACCGCAATTAGTTCGCAAATGAAACAACAGATTAGTGTTATGACAGAGCAAGTAAGCTTAGCTGCTACGAGCTCAGAATCAGTTGCTCATGTAGTACAAAGCCAAGCGGCAAACACGCGTGCAATTGCAGAAAACTCTCAAACACTGATTGAAAACCAAGCCAATGACAATGAAATGATTGAAAAATTAACTGAGCGCGTACAGTTAATTGACGTGAGTATCGATGTATTGGAGCAAGGTATTGCCAAATTTAAATAATGCCAAGTTAGGGATTGTAATTGCAGCGATAGGGTGGGTATTCGCGGTGGTATTCGCTTTGTACCTTGCTTATCAACAACAAGCACAGGTTTTTGATCCTGATAACAAAATGGCTCAAACTGATTGGTTGCAATCTTTTCACGCTACGATGGGTATAAAATCAAAGGGTATCGAGTTAACCCATGCCGATACACTCTATATTGTTGATGAGAACAGCTGTGTATGTTCAACCCGTTCACAGCCTCATATTCAGAGCTTGTCAGAATATGCTCTAAATAATGACATTCATGTTGTTAAATTAACGCCTACCCCAGCCCTTGCCAGACTCTTACCAGCACAACCTGCAGCTATCCTAGTATCAAAAGAGCAACAGCTTGTTTACGCCGGCCCATTATCAAAAGGTTTAGCATGCTCAAGCCAAAACGGCTTTGTGGAGCTAGTAATTGCAAACTTACGCGCAGGATTTAATAGTCGTTTTATTAACTCTGATGCCAAAGGCTGTTATTGCCAGATTAGTTGAGATAATGTCCGATAGTGAGTAATGCTTAGACAGTATTGAGCTAATTTATATGCAGGCACGATACTATGATCCAGTCATAGGTCGTTTTTATTCGAATGATCCTGTTGGGTTTACAGGTGAAGTCGATACTTTTAATAGATATTCATATGTTGGAAACAACCCTTACAAATACACAGATCCTGACGGTAAAGAAAAGTCATTTATAGAGTCATTACTCTCAACTGGTAATGGACCGGGAAGCCCTGCTCGACGTGATGCAGTGATGATGCAACAGTTCGCCAAAACTGGCGGAGATATGAGTAAGCAGGTTGCAGAAACCTATGCAGGAGCAGCCCTGATGGCGCTTCCAGGGCCTGAAGATGCGGCTATTGTCGCGGGTACTGCTGTAGCCAGTAAAGTGCCTGCTATGTTGGCGAGAGTTGTACCGAATGGTATACCACTAAACTCATTGGGAGCGCTGGGATCAAAAGATGTTTTTGTGACAGATGCAAAAGCACTAGAAGGGCTTTCTTCAAATGAAATTGCAGACGCTTTGACAATCCCACAAAGTTCAATTGGATTTAGTGTGATAGAGTTTCCTTCTAGCAGTGTTTCTGGAATTGCATCACCGATAGCGCGTGATAATCCCGGCTTTGTACAAGGTGGCCAGACCGCAGGAGGTGTTCCTGAATTTGTAATCCCTAACGGAAAATTACAAGAAAATGCAACAATTAGGCAGGTGGATTAGGCATGAATCTTAAAAAAGATGAAAACATATTAGTCGGTAAGCATATTTTTTTAAACGGAAAGGTTGTGGCAGATGAAACAGCACAGCGAATTGATTATCTAAAGAATAATGTAATGTCAGTAGTGGCTTATTCCCATGATGGATGGTCAACGTTACTACGTGATCCAAATGATGGGCGCCTCTGGGAACTAATCTATGATGACTCAAGCTCTCATGGCGGTGGAGCACCTAGCTTGATTTGCATAACACTGGATAATGCGAAAAATAAATACAAATTCAAGTAAGTGAATTAATAAATATCTAGGTCTTTTGCATCCAAAGCCTCGCACTCGCGGGGCTTTGTTTTTTCTGGCTTTGGTAGCTTGGGTTTGTATTCAAAGTTGGCTTAGTGGCTCATTGAAAAAATCCGTTTGGTGCCAAATTCAATTGGGTGATCTGCTCAGGTGAAAATCCGTGTCGAAGGAGTTCGAAGTCTTTTAATTGCACCTGTGCAACATCACCACTGCCGATCACATTATAGAAACTGCCACTTGCTGTAATGATTAATCTTTTGTTAGGAAAAATCTTTTCAATTTTTGACAAATTACTTAACTCTTTAATTTATATTAAATTAATTATAAAGATATACTTTAATTTGATAATTTAGGTTAATGGTCCAAAGTGATTGGAATGAGTTGGTCCAGTAACAGTGGATTCTTGACCTTCTTTGATTAGAATCCTTTCTCTAAATTCCTTAGCACTTTCTAAAAGAAAGGCCAAGCTATGCTTGGCCTTAATAGTAAGCAATGTAAAGATAAAGCCTTATTGAATTTGACCTCTTAACTCACCGCTTGGGTTTGCGGGAGTATGCACATTTACATAGTGTCCACCCATGGCGAGTACTGAGAAAATATCAGCATTTATCATCGTACCAGTGCTGGTCATCCAACGGTTCATATCGTTTTCATCTTGCTCTAGGGCAACAAGAACAGGGCCATTTTCACCTGCAACCCCTGTATGAATATGCGCGGCTGAGGCATCGCTCACACCGGAGGTTAAAACTTGCAGTTCAACGCTGTAATCAGTGGTGTTGACTAATGCATAGCCATCACCAAATGCGTCAGTCGTGACCGCTGGGACTTCTTGGGCTCCACTCAATGGGAAGGTAACAAATACATAGTTATCCGTTAAAATTTGACCACGCAGTTCACCGCTTGGGTGTGCTGGGGTATGAATATTAACGTAATGACCGCCCGACGCGAGAATTGCGAATATATCTGCATTAATCATGGTGTTTTCAGGTGTTTCCCATAGGTTAACGTTATCTGCAGATTGCGCCAGTGCTGCAAGCACCTCACCATTCATGCCAATACGGCCTGTATGAATATGGGCTGCTGTGGCATCGCTCACGCCTTGGGTGAGTGCTCGTAGCTCAAGGTGATAGTTATCCATATTGACAAGAGCATAACCGCTGCCCGACGCTGTAGTATCAACAGCGGGCACTTCTTGCATACCGCTTAAAGGAAAGGTCACAAGTTGGTAATTATCGGTTAGGATTTGTCCTCTAATTTCGCCACTTGCATTTGCTGGTGTATGAACATTGACATAGTGACCACCAGACGCAAGCACTGCGAATATATCTGCGTTAATCTGGGTGTTTTCAGGTGTCATCCATTTACTTGAATCGGTTGGTGATTGTTCAAGTGCAACAAGTACTTCGCCGTTTGTTCCAATTCGACCTGTGTGAATGTGAGCACCAGTCGCGTCATCAACACCGGTCGTGTTAACACGCAGCTCCAGATTATAATCATTCATGTTGACGAGTGCATACGCTTCGCCGCTGGCATCGCTGTCAACCGCTGGTACTTCTTGAGCACCATTTAATTTAAAGCTGGTAAATGCATAGTTACTAGTAAGAATTTGACCACGCAATTCGCCACCTGTGTTTGTTGGTGTGTGAACATTCACATAATGGCCGCCTGATGCTAGTACGGTAAAAATATCAGCGTTGATCATGGTGTTGCTGGGTGTCATCCATACATTTGGATCATCCATTGATTGTTCTAACGCGACTAACACATCGCCATTTTCACCAATTCGACCGGTGTGAATATGCGCTGCGCTTGCGTCATCTAAACCAGAAGTTATCACCGTGAGTTCCACACTGTAGTCAGTGGTGTCGACGAGGGCATAGCCATCACCTTCTGCTGTGGTGGTCACCATTGGGACTTCTTGAGAGCCGCTTAAATCAAAGGTAGCAACAGCGTAGTTATCTGTTAGTATTTGACCACGAATTTCACCGCCTGCAAATTCAGGTGTGTGTACATTGACATAATGCCCACCATCAAGCAGGACTGCTAACGTGTCACTGTCGATAGTGGTACCTTCTGGTACAACCCAATCAGTCATCACTTCATCGTCTTGTTCTAATGTGACAAACACATCACCATTAGAGCCTAACTTACCAGTGTGAATGTGAGCTGCTGTGGCGTCGTCTACACCCATGGTGACTGCTCGCAAGCGTAACTCTGTGCTTGCACTGTCGTACGAGGCGTATCCGTACCCCATGGCATCAGTGTCATTCATAGGTACTTGTTGGCTGCCGTTTAAGGCGAAAGTAATGATACTTGTTGTATCAGGAACGATTTGGGCGCGTAACTCGCCATTTGCAAATTCTTCGGTGTGAACATTGATATACCAATCACCATCCATTAAATCGGCTATTAAAGCTTCGTCAAGATCAGTAATAGCAACCTCGTACATGCCCTCACTTGTGGATTCAAAAGTGAATGCAACGTCGCCATTAGCACCTAAATCACCGTCATGAATATGAGCAGCACTAAACCCTTCGACTGCACTCGCATCAAGAGTTGCGCGGAACTGCATTAAGCTTTCATCTAGCTCTACGGTTGCTGTTGCTGTCTGCATAGAGGCATTCATAGGAACTTCTTGTTTACCGCTCAGCGTCACGGAATACGTTTTACTGGGGCTAAATTCCTGAACAGGAGGGGGAGTGATAATTTCTACGTTGTTGTCGTCGTCATCATCGCTGCATGCGCTGATGAACAATATACTGCTTAATAAGAGTAAATATCTCATCGTTGTTCCTTATATATTTTTTTATGTTCGGACGTTACGACGTGTCCATTTCAATTAGGAATACGGCGAGTAAATATAGAAGGATCAAAATAGTACAATAAAGTAAAAATAATAATGCTTTTTACTTAATTTTCATCAATGTCACACACTCACTTTATGAACGACATGCTGGCTTATCTCGGCGGATATAAAATTGTTTGCGTTAATGAACATATTGCTGGCATTGGATGATGAGCGGTACATAAATAATCATCGCCACAACGAACAAAAAAGATAAAAATTTTCACTGTTCAAAGTTGCAGCTAACCTAGTAAAACATAAAGGGAAAATGGCAGCTGCATTTATTTCAATGTGGCTATGGCTAAAATTACAGCAAATATTGCTCATAATACTATTGCGAACTATTACCGTTTAGATTAATATGCATTTATTAAATGTAATTGAGAGTGGTTTGCATTCATGTATATTTGTTTATGCCATGGTGTAACGGATAAAAAAATCGAACAAACGATTGATAACGGTGCTATGACGATGCGTGAGCTATCAAAAGAGTTGCAGGTAGGTAGCCAGTGCGGCAAGTGCTGTGGTTGCTGTAAAAAAATTCTTAATCGTAAACTTATCGAAATCGCTGACATTACAGAGCAAGTCGCTTAATGTACTTGCTCTTCATTTAATTACTTCTTTTCTTTGCCCCTTACCCCTTGATTCCAGTTTTTATTTGCTTTTAAGCCTTTCATTTATTACGTTATATCTAAGTGTTATGTGTGTATCGTACGTGTTATTTGTTCGGTTTGGCGGATAAACCCGATGCGTGCAGCGTTAAAAGTTGCTGCTTGTAGCTGTACGGGCATATGCAATTGCACAATCAGACTAAATAACGAAACGTGTGCTTTGTTACAAACAAGGCTTTTTTGTCTCAAAACACATCATGTAATGTAGCGAACTGGTATCACCTGGTCATCATTGGTAGGGAACCATGATAATAAACTCTTTTAAAGCAACTTTTTGTGCAGTACTTATCTTTACTATAACGGGCTGTGCGCAGCTGCCTTCAAGGGAATCTATTCAACCAAGTTACGCTATTTCTGCTGATACACCGAGTACAATAGGAGAGGCTGTGGGTAGTAATCATCCAGGTTTGTCAGGGTTTTATCCTTTGGTAGATGGTGTCGATGCCTTCGTCGCAAGGCTTGCACTGATTGATTCTGCAGAGCACACCATTGATGTGCAGTATTATTTATACCATAGACAACAAACCACCATTTTATTTACCGCGTTTTTGCTGAAAGCGGCAGAGAGAGGTGTAAGGGTTCGCTTACTGCTTGATGACTTATCGCAAGCCGACAGTGAGCTTGATTTAGCAGCACTGGCTGTTCATCCTAATGTTGAGGTTAGGCTGTTTAACCCGTTCCCAAATCGACGGTTTAGGGCTCTTGGATTTATAACTAACTACAGCAAACTTTCTAGGCGCATGCATAACAAGAGCTTTATCGTCGATAACCGTATTTTTATTACGGGGGGGCGTAATATTGGTAATGCTTACTTTTCAGCAGAAGATCATTCAGAATTTATCGATTTAGACGTCATGAGTGTTGGCGATATTGTGCCAGAAGCCTCAGATGCATTTGATTTATATTGGAATCACACACTTTCATACCCTGTTCAAAATTTACATGGTGAGCGTGATGAACAATCACTTATCGAGATAACCAAGACACTAGAAAATTATGTAGCAGACAATCAGCAAAGCAATTATGTTGAACAATTACGTGAAAGTGCCTTTGTAAATCGTTTGCTTAACGATGAAATAGAGTTTGACTGGCAGGAGTCGACCTTATTTTACGATCACCCAGATAAAGTAATGAATGATGTCGATGAAAAGTCGGCAAATATGTCGCCTTCATTGTTTAAAAAGATGGGAGAGCCAAAGCGCAAGGCTATTATTGTATCGCCGTATTTTATCCCTCGCGAGCAAGGTACGCAGTTATTAACCAGCTGGGTTAAAAAGGGCGTTGATGTAACTGTGCTGACTAATTCGCTGGCTGCTACGGATGTGTCTGCTGTGCATGCGGGCTATAAAAAATACCGTGCTGATTTAGTGCGTGGCGGTGTTAAATTGTGGGAACTAAAACCAAGTGACTTAGTGGCAATTAAACGAAAAGCAGGCCGAAAGGTTACCGGATCATCACAGGCAAGTCTGCACGCAAAAACGATGACATTTGATGATGAAAAAATATTCGTTGGTACCATGAATCTTGACCCGCGATCACTTGATTTAAATACCGAAATGGGCGTACTAATAGACAGTGAAAAGTTGAGCGGCTTTTTAGCCCACTGGGTTGATAAAAAGATGCCTGAGTATGCGTGGAAAGTTGAGTTAAAAAGCCCAGATGATGACGAACTAATTTGGCTTGATACCATAAGTAATCAGCAATTTGATGAAGAGCCACAAACCTCGTCTTGGCGGCGCTTTCAAGTATGGTTTATCTCTTTATTTCCTATCGAAGACGAGCTTTAACGTTATTTATTCCTAAGCCCAACTTTTTAGTTGGGCTTTTTATTTTCATCCTTTAGGTTTAACTATTTTGATATAAAAAATCGAAATTGAGCGTACACGTGTAAGTTCAATATATTCAAGTGCTTAGCGTGCAAGGAAAAAATAAATATAAAAAAATGTTAAAAAAACTGGTTGGACCAATTGATCTATTGTGCAATTTATGACGTAATGTAGGTATTACTGTCTGGTCGGATGAGTTTATTATGAGCTTACGTACAAAATTAAAAAAAGTATTACCTAGTATTTCAATTACAGAACAAGAAGCGTTAGATGCAGGTGATGTTTGGTTAGAAGGTTCAATCTACCAAGGTAAACCTGACTTCGATGCACTTCGTGATGTACCCGCTGCAAAGCTGAGCGCCGAAGAGCAAGCGTTTTTAGATGGCCCTGTTAAAGAATTATTATCGATGATTGATGATTCTAAAATCCAAAATGGCGTTCATCTTCCTGATTACATTCTTGATTTCTTGAAAAAAGAGCGTTTTTTCTCGCTTATTATTCCTAAGTCATTTGGTGGTTTAGAGTTCAGCCCTTATGCAAACTCAACAATTGTTGGCACGATTGCAACGAAGAGTTCTGCGGTCGCGGTTACGGTTATGGTGCCTAATTCATTAGGCCCAGGTGAGCTATTACTGCACTTTGGTACTAAAGAGCAACAAGATCATTACTTACCTCGCCTTGCGAATGGTCGTGACATTCCATGCTTTGCGTTAACGAGCCCTGAAGCGGGTTCTGATGCCGGTGGCATTCCAGATATTGGTGTTGTTAAACGTGGTCAATTTAATGGTGAAGAAGTTTTAGGCTTAGAGATCACATGGGACAAACGTTACATTACGCTTGCACCCATTGCGACTGTATTAGGCTTAGCGTTTAAAGTTGTTGACCCTGATGGTTTACTAGGTGGCAAAGAAAACCTAGGTATTACCTGTGCGCTTATTCCTAAAGATCACCCAGGTGTTGAACTTGGTAATCGTCATGACCCAATGGGCATCCGTTTTTATAACGGGACTACTCGTGGCGAAAAAGTATTTGTGCCAATGGATTTCATCATTGGTGGTCAAAAGAATATTGGTCGTGGTTGGCAGATGCTGGTGAGCTGTTTAGGTGCTGGCCGTGGTATTTCGCTTCCAGCGCTAGGTGTTAGCTCGTCACAAGTGGCATTTAAAGGGGCTTCTGAATACGCTGCTGTTCGTGAACAGTTTGGTTTAGCGATTGGTCAATTTGAAGGTATCCAAGAGAAACTAGCTGATATTGCAGGTAAAACATACCTACAAGAAGCTATGCGCGTACTAACAACAGAAGGTTTAGGCATGGGCTTAAAGCCATCGGTTGTGACTGCAATTGCAAAGTACCACATGACTGAAATTGGCCGCGATGTGCTTGATTCAGCAATGGACATTCAAGCTGGTAAAGCGATTCAAAATGGTCCGCAAAATACTTTAGCCAGTGGCTATGTTGCTCAACCGATTGCTATTACGGTTGAAGGTGCGAACATTCTTACTCGTAACCTAATGATTTTTGGACAAGGTGTAATGCGTTGTCACCCATATCTGCAATCTATGGTTGAGTCTATTCATAGTGAAGACAAAAACGCAGATAAAGAATTTAACCGTATTTTACGTAAAACAGTGGGCTACAGTGTCGCGAACAGCTTACGTGCATTCCGCTTAGGTGTATTACCATTTACAGCAGGTGCTAAGTCGTCGTTACCAGAAGTTCGTGATTACGAAAAAGCGGCACAAAAGCTGTCGGCTAAGTTAGCTGTTTATGCTGATTTTTCGTTACTTGTGTTAGGTGGCAAGCTTAAACAAGCAGAAATGCTATCTGCACGCTTAGGTGATGTAATGAGTTTCTTATACGCTGCCATGGCATCAATTAAGTACTACGAGCAAAAAGTAGCAAGCAGTGAACGCGAGCAAGCTGCGCCGTATTTCCACTATGCAACACGCTTTGCACTGCAAAGTGCTGAAGAAGCACTGCACAAGTTCTTAGATAACTTCCCTGCAAGTGGTACGCGTAAGTTCATGCGTTTCATCACCATGAATTACTCGATGAAAATGCCGAAAATTAGCGATGATCTAATTCGTGAGCTAGCAACACAAGCACAAATGGATACTGCGTTTAAGGCACAAATCACGCACTTAGTAACGCCAATTGAAGGTGATGGTCATTACATCAACGAGCAGGCTTACAAAGCGAAAATGGCGTGTCTTGAACTACTTGCAAAAGTGAAGAAAGCATTGCGTGCTAAAACAATTAAACCGGGCGTTCGTTTTGCAGAAACACTTGATAACGCACTTGTTGCTAACGTAATTAATGAGCAAGAATATGCGCAATTAATCGATTACAACAAGAAACGCGAAAAAGCTATTCGCGTTGACGAGTTCGATTTTGATATGAACTTGCTAGACGATAATGCAAAGCCAGTTAATCCACTTAAAAGTGTGGTAAACGAGTAAGTCATTCAACAATGCAAGTCCTCAGCAGTTTTAGGACTTTATCTTTAAAAACCCGTGTTTAACACGGGTTTTTTATTGCCTAAAAATAGACCGCTTAATTAAGCGAATGGAATAACTCAACATAGCCATGGTATAAAATGTACAACAGACCTGCATTATGAACCCCAAGCAGATATACTTTGAATTCGATGAATATTTTCAGTTGCATCACTCTTAAGTAAGTACGATTGTGGAAAAAAGACCTCAACCCGTGATGTGTTGTGTTTATCTTCATTACTAGCTTTACCTAGAAACATTAAAACCTATAAATGATATGACATTAAAACCTATAAATGATATAACTCTAAAACCTAGCGGTGAAGTTTATAACGGGTAAGTATCGTAAGTAATGGTTGGAGCGAACATGAATGACATATCACAAAAACTGGCAGCTTCGCTTGAGCAATTACAACAGCTTCAGGAGTCAGGAGTTGTAGCCATTCAGTCAAAGCAACTTAGTCGAGTGCATCGAGAGCGGCTCTTGAAGCATGGGTTTATTCGTGAAGTTATTCGAGGCTGGTACATACCGGCTATGCCAGATGAAAAGCTGGGCGACAGTACATCTTGGTATACTTCTTTCTGGGATTTTTGCGGTGCATATTTATCGGAACGTTTCGATAATGCCTGGTGTCTTTCACCTGAGCAATCACTTAGTCTACATATTGGCGATAGAACCGTGCCTCAACAATTGCTGGTACGTTCGCCTAAAGGCAACAATAAACCCACCGCTTTTTTACACAATACCTCTATTTTCGATGTTAGGTTAAATTTACCTGATGTTGAGTATATTAAAAACGTAGCAGGACTAAACGTATACAGCTTGGCTTCAGCACTGGTTTATTGCTCGGCTAACCAATTTAAAAATGCACCCATCTTAATGCGTACAGCCTTATCGATGGTGACAGATGCATCAGACGTATTGTCTGTTTTACTTGCCGGTAATCACAGCGTGATTGCAGGCAGATTAGTGGGGGCTTTTAGAAATATTGGCCGCGACCTAATTGCTGACAATATCTTAAAAGGTATGCAGGCAGCCGATTTGAAAGTGCAAGAAGAAGACCCATTCGCCGAGAATTTACAGGTGAGTTTTGGTCGTCGTGATGTATCGCCCTATGTTAACCGCATGCGGTTAATGTGGGCGCAAATGCGTGAAAGTGTTATTGCGCACTTCCCTGAACAACCACACCGAACCATCGACATCGAAACCTACATGGCAGAAGTAGAAGACAAGTACGTTACCGACGCCTACCACTCACTGTCTATTGAAGGCTATCGAGTGACGCGTGAACTAATTGAACTTGTTCGTTCAGGTAACTGGCAAATTGATGGTTCAGACGAGAGTAAAAAGCACCTAGATACCATGGCTGCTAAAGGTTACTGGGATGCGTTCCAAGAAGTCAAAAAAGCCGTTTTAGCAGTATTAGAAAGTAAGAACTCTGGTGACGTATTGGAACAGACGCACAGTGATTGGTACCTTGCCTTATTTGGCCCAAGTGTTGCGGCCGGTATTATTAAACAATCGGACTTAGCTGGTTACCGATCAGGGCCTGTTTATATTCGCCAGTCTATGCATACTCCCCCTAATCGAGATGCGGTACGCGACATGATGCCGACATTTTTCGATTTACTCGCAGAGGAGGGTAATGCAGCAGTCAGAGTGGTACTGGGGCACTTCATTTTCGTTTACATCCACCCTTACTTTGATGGTAACGGCAGAATGGGCAGGTTCATTATGAATTTAATGATGGCCTCAGGCGGTTACCCATGGACTGTTGTACCTATGGAGCGACGAGACGAGTATATGCAAGTGTTAGAAGCTGCTAGCGTTGGTGAAGATATTGTACCATTTACTAAATTTTTAGCCTCGTTACTATAAGTTTCTTAAGTACATTAAAGGTCAGATGTTTTCCACTCTTAAAGGTTCGTAAAGCTGCATTATCCATATGAACGGTCGGGTGTACGATTATAACCTTGGGCGTTGATTCTTTTGTAGATGAAGGCTCACAGAGAGTTAATCCTCATTCCTATATTGAGTACAATCCACTATCCGGAACTAACCCAACCGATCGTGTTCCATAAAAAGAAACAATAGAAGTCACTAAAGGTAAACAAGTTTTCTAAGATAATGACGATAACAATCATGTTAGTGCTGGAGATTCATAAGCCGACCCTCGCTTTATGCTTAATGACTTATGGTAGAAAAATACAGATTAAAAACATATCAAATGCGTGGTTATAATTCTGAGTTTTTCAGGTCAAATACGCTTATTTTTTTAATGAGTGTGATCAGTGTAAAAAGTTCAGCTTAGGGATGTAATATTGTGCCCGAAAGGGATATCACCTACCATTGCCCATAGATTTTTCGTTAAAACATGACTGTATGAACGTAAGGCAATTTGTTAAAAAGCACTTTCCTGATATTAAAGACATAGAGCACGCAGCCTCTGTATGGAGTGATTGCGGCGAAATTATTCGCTGTAAACTTAACGGTGAGGCATGTGTCATAAAAGCCATAGAAGTCCCTAAGCAAATTAATCATAGTCGGATCACGCAAAGTGAGTTTGCATTAGCAAGAAAGCGGCAATCATATTCAGTCGAATTTAATTGGTATCAGCAGTTTAGTGGGCAGTTACCGCTTGAGGCTGCAGCCATTCCTTGCTTAAACGCGGTGCAAGAAAATAACCAGCAAGCACTCTTATTTGCTGATTTTACCGCGTGTGGTTATCAACAAGCCCAAGCAAGCTCTGCTCATATTGATGCGATTCTTAGATGGTTAGCACATTTTCATGCTGTTAATTTAAGTCGCACTGCTGAGGGGCTTTGGCCGCAAGGTAGCTATTGGCACTTAGCGACTCGTCCAGATGAGTATGCGCGAATGACACATTCAAGCCTAAAAGTTGAAGCTGAAAATATCGATACAGCACTTAAGCAGTGTGTATATCAAACGCTCATACATGGCGATGCGAAACTTGCTAATTTTGCCATAAAGCCACACACTAATTGTGTATATGGCTATGACTTTCAATACGTTGGAAAGGGTGTCGGTATTATTGATGTTATGTACTTTTTAGGTAGTTGCTTAAGTGATAAGGCGCTCCATGCTGATGCCAGCGCATATTTAGACCAGTATTACGATGAGCTCGCCTTAGCTCTAAAATGTTATAAACCGAATATCAGTGCGGCAGATGTGATTGCTAGCTGGGATGAACTCTGGGCATATGCTTGGGCTGATTTTTACCGCTTTTTAGCTGGGTGGAGTCCTGAGCATTTAAAAATTAATCGCTATATGCAAAGTCAGTTTAACTATTATCTCACTAAAAAAGGAACGTAATGAATAAGCCAATTCGTTTTGCCATAATTGGGTGTGGCGCAGTAACCGAAGTTAAAAGTGGTCCCGCGTATCAACAAACCGATGGCATTGAGCTGGTGGGCGTGACGCGTCGAGATTTAAACAAAGCTCGCGACTACGCACAGCGTCATCATGTGCCCAAGGTGTTTGCAACCCCCAGTGAGTTAATCAACGATGCACAGGTTGATGCCGTATACATTGCTACGCCGCCCGACAGCCATAAAACGTTTGCACTTGAAGTGGCGGCGGCTGGCAAACCCTGTTGTATAGAAAAACCCTTAGCGCCTAGCTATGAAGACAGTTTAGCCATTGTTGAAGCATTCAAAGAGGCAAAACAGCCTTTATTTGTTGCTTATTATCGTCGTTCGTTGCCACGTTTTAATAAAGTGAAATCGCTTATTGAAAGTGGCGCAATTGGTAAAGTGCGTCATGTAAGTTGGCATTTGAGCAAACCAGCAAGTGCTTTGGACTTATCTAGAGAATATAACTGGCGAACTGATAAACAGATTGCACGTGGCGGTTACTTTGATGACTTAGCAAGCCATGGTCTTGATTTGTTAGCGTATTTATTAGGTGATTTTGAAAAAGTACACGGTTTTTGTGCTAATCAACAAGGGCTTTATTCCGCTTTTGATGCTATTACTGCGCACTGGCATCATAAATCGGGTATTACGGGCTCTGGCAGTTGGAACTTTGCGTGTGCGAACCGCTTTGACGACGTTATTATTTATGGCAGTGAGGGTGAAATATGTTTTAGTGTGTTTGACGAAAAACCTATCGAGCTAAACAACACACAGGGTATACGCCAACTATCTATTGAAAACCCAACTCACATACAGCAATTTCATGTAGAAAATATGTCTCAATTTTTTGATTTGGGCGCGCCTCATCCCTCAACCGGTGTAACCGCTTTACACACCAGCTGGGTAATGGAACAAATTTTAATGTCTTAATTTTTATAGGCGGCATTAAAAGCATCAACAATCAACGTATTGTCGGGTGCAGGAAATAATTCCATGAGCCTTGTACTAATGAGAGTCTTTATTTTCTCTGTTTGCAATGCGTGTTCAAATAATGCAATGGCCTGTTTACCTTGCGGCGAGGGCGAACAGGCTATGTAACCAAATGCAGCAGGCTCAGAGGGTTCAATCGTTAAGTAACGGATTTTATCAATACCATGTGCGCGTTGATAACGGTTAATGAACATTGATTTATATTCAAAAATAGCGTCAATTTTATTTTCAAAAAGCATGTAGCCAAGCTGAATTGCATTGGCAGCCCCATCTACTTTAAAAAAATGTTCTTCGTGTCGTTTTATAAAATCATCGATTTTAGCAGAGTAAGACCGCCGACTCGTCACGCCAATGGTGAGGTCATAATAATTTACGGCGTCGGTTAATGAAATCGAGTTGGGTAAGGTTGGTTTGTTGAATACAATCAGTTTGTTTTCGGGAAAGGCCATCAGAGGATACCGAGTAAAAATAGCACTCGCTTCTCGTTCAGGTGTTTTAAGCTTGTTGAGTAAACAGACATCGGGAAGTTGACTAAGTTGTTTCCAGTCCTGTAATTGGCTGCCAGGTACAAACTGTAAGCTGATTTTATTGCCCAACTTAGTGGCCGCCGCTAACACGAATTCAGTTGCCTCATTCTCGGGACTGCCGTCTGCTTGCGGAATAAAGTCAGTCATTATTTTTACATGCAATGGCTCAGAATTAACCGGCACAGCATAAATACATAATAAAAGAATCGTTGCGTATAGTTTCATGCCATTCTGATGCTCAATTTTATTAAATGAATTGTTAAGCGGAAGTAGCCGATGTTGTTGCAAAGCGCTTAATAGACCCTGCCTACTGTTTAATATTAGACCAGTTAAAGAAATTAATGCAATGAAGGGGGATTTTTTGCAGTCGAGTTGTCTATTATGCGCTAAAATAGGCGTAATTTATTTCTTTTAGGTTCTACTTATGTCTATCCATGTAATTACTCACCCGTTAGTTCAACACAAACTTGGCCTTATGCGCGCAGAAGGTATTAGTACTAAAAGTTTTCGTGAATTAGCGTCTGAAGTGGGGACCCTGCTTACCTACGAAGCGACTAAAAATTTACCACTAGAAAATGTGCAAATCACAGGGTGGGATGGCTCTCCCTTAGAAGTTGAGCATATCAAAGGTAAAAAAATTACAGTTGTGCCTATTTTGCGTGCTGGGCTTGGTATGATGGATGGTGTTATGCAGTTATTACCTGCTGCAAAAGTGAGTGTTGTTGGCTTGCAACGCAACGAAGAAACCTTAGAACCCGTTCCGTACTTTGAAAAATTAGTTGGCAAGATTGATGAGCGTTTAAGTCTCGTAATTGATCCAATGCTTGCGACAGGTGGTTCAATGATTGCCACTATCGATATGCTTAAAAAAGCAGGTTGTAAAGATATTAAAGTCATTGTTCTCGTTGCAGCACCCGAAGGTGTTGAGAAAACATTGGCAGCTCACCCAGATGTTGAAATCTTTACGGCTTCATTAGACAGTCACTTAAATGAAAAAGGATATATCATTCCAGGCTTAGGAGATGCCGGCGACAAAATTTTTGGCACAGTTTAGGTAAATAGCGTGGAAAATCATCAAACATTTTCGTTAAAAACTATTTTAACGGGGGCGCAAATGCTATTTGTCGCATTTGGCGCGTTGGTACTTGTCCCTTTACTGACGGGGCTTGACCCTAATGTTGCGCTATTCACCGCAGGCTTAGGCACTTTGTTGTTCCATTTTGTGACTAAAGGCCAAGTTCCCATTTTTTTAGCTTCGTCATTTGCGTTTATTGCTCCTATTATCGCTTCAGTGCAAATGTGGGGTATTCCAGCCACAATGGGTGGCTTGATGGTAGCAGGGTTCTGCTATTTAATTTTAAGCTTAGTCGTTAAATTTAAAGGTGTTAGCGCCTTAGAAAAAGTGTTGCCGCCAGTGGTGGTTGGTCCTGTCATTATGGTGATAGGGTTAGCACTTGCGCCTGTGGCTGTAAACATGGCCATGGGCAAGGCTGGTGATGGCAGTGCGCAGTTAGTGCCTTACGAGCAAGCTATTTGGGTGTCGGGTTTATCTTTGCTCGTCACACTTATTTTTGCTGTGTGGGGCAAAGGTGTTTTTAAGCTTATTCCTATTCTGGCTGGGGTTGTTGCTGGTTATGTTGCGTCTTTATACATTGGTATTGTGCAGTTTAATGCAGTAACCGAAGCCAATTGGTTTGCTGTGCCTGCGTTCACGTATCCAGAGTTTAAATGGCAAGCTATTTTGTTTATGGTGCCAGTTGCTATTGCGCCTGCAATAGAACACATTGGCGACATGATGGCTATTAGCCAAGTAACGGGAAAAGATTACTTAAAAAAACCGGGGTTACACCGCACCTTATTAGGTGATGGTTTGGCAACGTCTGCGGCATCCATTTTCGGTGGACCACCGAATACCACTTACTCTGAAGTGACAGGGGCAGTGATGCTGACACGAAACTTTAATCCGCGTGTGATGTTGTGGACAGCGATTATTGCTATTGTGCTGGCCTTTGTAGCAAAAATGGGCGCGGGTTTGCAGACCATTCCTGTGCCAGTGATGGGCGGTATTATGATCTTGCTGTTTGGCTCTATTGCGGTAGTTGGTTTGAATACTTTGGTTAAATCGGGAGAAGATTTGACAGCCCCACGCAACCTAACGATTATCGCACTTATATTAGTGTTTGGTATTGGTGGTATGCATATTGGTGGTAATGAGTTTAGCCTACAAGGTGTAAGCTTATGTGCCATTCTTGGTATTATTTTAAATGCCGTGCTCCCCAAAGCAGTGCAGACTGAGCAATAGCATGTAAAAAATGATGTGAATTTGCACCAAAAAAGCGCATTTAATATGCGCTTTTTTTGTAACCTCATAAAAAGTAAGGAATTATAAAACTGGTCTACTAACTGCATTTATCTCTATGTCATACTGGTAGGAGCGATTATGCAAGAGGCAAATGTTGTGGATATAACCCCGTTTTTAGCGAAACATCAGTTACCACTTAAATATCAATATTTAAGTGAACAATTCTTTATACCCCTCGCGCACGATGTGTTAAGCGCAAAAATGGCTGGGCAGCCGATGCTGGTGGCGATTAATGGCTGTCAGGGCTCTGGTAAAACAACCCTTGCTGATTTTCTTGTGACGTGGGTCAACAGCAATACAGAGTTTAATAGTGTTTCCTTGTCTATTGATGACTTTTATCTTAGTCATGCAGCACGAGCCGAGTTGGCCGAAGACGTACACCCACTCTTTGTAACGAGAGGGGTCCCCGGTACTCACGATATAAAGTTAATGGAACAAACCTTATCGGCGTTAATGGCTGGCAAAAAGAATGTGCCTTTACCACAATTCGACAAGCTCACGGATGACCCTGTCGCAAAAGAACACTGGCCAACTAACCAAAAGCCGGTCGATATCATATTTTTTGAAGGATGGTGCGTTGCCAGTACTGCGCAGCAGCCATATCAGCTGCAAACACCTATCAATGACTTAGAGCAACACGAGGATGCTGATGGCGTTTGGCGGCGTTGTGTGAACAGCTGTTTAGCGAATGAATATCAGAATGTATTTGCTATGGCTGATTACACCATTATGTTAAAAGCACCATCGTTTGAAGATGTGTATGCATGGCGTTTAGAGCAAGAACACAAGTTAATTGCTAAAAATGGATTAGGTAAAGGCACATTTGATGAAATAACACTGAGGCGCTTTATATCTCATTTTGAACGAATCACCCGTGAAAACTTAGCGACGCTCGCACATGATGTTGATGCCTTATTATTACTTGATAGCCAACGCGATATTACAAAAATGCAGTTGTTGGCAGATAAAATTTCACAACCACTTATTTTTACCGATTTAGACGGCACTTTGCTTGATCACGATAGTTACGAATGTGACGTTATAAAACCTTTTTTAGCTGAGCTGAACGACACGGGTATTAACGTTATTTTTAATACGAGTAAAACATTTGCTGAGGTTATAGATATTCAAGCGGGCCTTGAACATCACCAGCCCTTTATTGTTGAGAATGGGGCGGCAGTGTATATTCCTAAAAACTACTTTGCAGTAAAACCAATTGGTTGTGACGAATATCATGGGTTTTGGCGGTATGCTCTCACACAAAGCTGCGATAAATTACACGATGACCTTAATCAGCATACAAGTCAGTTTAGTCATTGTGTGCGTTTATTTAGTCAGTTTTCAGCCCAAGAAATTGCTGAACTTACTGGTTTACCCCTCGATAAAAGCGAACTGGCTTTACAGCGTCAATATTCAGATCCTATTTGTTTTTCAGGCAGTGATACACAGCGACAACAATTTATAGACATTATTTCGTCACTCGATTACGAGGTGTTGGTTGGCGGTCGTTTTATTCATATTACGAAAGGGACAAATAAGGGATTAGCGCAAAAGTGGTTATTAAATCAATTTAAAAAAGCATATCGCAACCCCTTTACCGTTATTGCTTTGGGCGACAGTCAAAATGATGTTGCCATGCTAAAAGCGGCAGATACCGCTGTTCTTATCAAGAACCCGGGCAGTCAAGTGCAAGCACACATATTACAAAAAGCGTGGCAGCTCAGTGATAAACCCGCCCCTGAGGGCTGGGTTCAAGAAGTCTCGGCATTAAGCATTATTAAAGCGCATTTAGCAGCAAAAAAGGAGCAATCTCATGGCTGATTTTTATCAAAATGGCATCATAACTACGCTACACAATATTGCTGATCGACCAGTAGAAGAACTAGAAAAAGAGTTAATTAGCTTTTCAAAGCAACGGCCTATGGGGCTTATTTTACCCTCGTTATACAGTGAGCTTGAAGGACCCGCGCTGCAAAACATCATTGCTGAACTGAAGCATGTACCTTACCTTTCACAAATCACCATTGGTTTAGACCGTGCCGATGAAAGCCAATATCGCCATGCTTTACAATTTTTTGCTGAGCTTGATCAACACCACAAGGTGCTTTGGAACGATGGTCCGCGTTTACAAGCGCTCGATAAAGAGTTGCAAAAATTGGGCGTCGCGCCAAGAGAACTCGGTAAAGGTCGCAATGTTTGGTACTGCATGGGATATAAACTTGCAACGGCAAAAGTTGAATCTATCGCGTTACACGACTGTGATATTTTAACTTACGACAGAGCATTACTGGCTCGACTTATTTACCCCGTTGCACACCCGCGCTTTAACTATGAGTTCTGTAAAGGATTTTATCCACGCACTGCTGAGGGGAAAATAAACGGCCGAGTGTCACGATTATTGGTCACGCCACTGCTGCGCTCGTTTAAAACTATTTTAGGTAGCAGTGACTATCTTGAATACATGGACTCGTTTCGTTACCCACTTGCTGGTGAATTCTCGTTTCGCCGTGATGTACTGAACGACATTCGTATTCCAAGTGATTGGGGTCTTGAAATTGGTGTGTTATCAGAAATGTATCGTAACTACTCACATAACCGGTTATGTCAGGTTGATATTGCAGATAATTACGACCATAAACACCAAGATTTATCGTTGGGTAATCAAGCTGCTGGCTTGTCAAAAATGTCGATTGATATCACCAAAGCTTTGTTTAGAAAGCTAGCAACGCAAGGTGTAACGTTTACCTCTGAGACTATCCGCTCTCTCAAAGCGACCTATTATCGCATTGCGCTTGATTTTATCGAAACGTATCACAACGATGCGCTAATGAATGGCCTAACGCTTGATATTCACCAAGAAGAAAAAGCCGTTGAGATGTTTGCGCAAAATATAATGAATGCGGGACAACACTTCTTAGAAAATCCAATGGAAGCCCCCTTTGTGCCAAGCTGGAACCGAGTTGCATCGGCGATGCCCGATGTATTTGCACGCTTAGAAGAAGCCGTAGAGCTTGATAATAAAGACTATATTTAACGGAGAAGACACGTGACATTAGAGCTACTCCAACAACGAGTTATACAGCATTTAACGTGTATCTACGGCGAAGTTGAGCTTAATACAACCCTAGAACAACTCGCTGATAGGTTGATTAACACCATGCAATGCGATGATCCTGTTCGAGACCCAACACCACACAAAAACCGTTGGGACGAACAAGATATGATTTTAATTGCGTACGGTGATTCGATTATTCGCCATGCAAACACGGAGGAAGCAGTGGCTAAACCAGAAGAGCCGCCATTGCATACGTTACATCGCTTTGTTAAAAATCAATGCTTACCAGAACTTAACGCATTGCATATTCTGCCATTTTACCCTTACAGCTCCGATGAAGGTTTTGCGGTGATGAACTATGTGCAAGTGAATGAAGCGCTCGGTAACTGGCAGCATATCCGCGATATTTCAGCCGATGTCAGGCTGATGGCTGATTTAGTTATTAACCACTGTTCTAGTCGTAGCGTGTGGTTTGAAAACTTTATTCAAGGCAAAGAGCCGGGCAGGGGGTATTTTAAAACAGCAAACCCCACCGATGAGTTAATTCAAGTTGTTCGTCCGCGAACATCGCCACTTTTACAAGCAGTAGAAACGAAAGATGGTTTGCAGCATGTGTGGTGTACGTTTAGCCACGATCAAGTTGACTTTGATTTTGCTAATCCCGATGTTTTAAATGAATTTGTCGCTATAATTCGCCATTATTTAGATAATGGTGTGCGTATATTCCGCCTTGATGCGGTGGCTTTTTTATGGAAAAAGCTCAATACCCGCTGTATTAATTTACCTGAAACGCATGAAGTGATCAGGTTACTTCGTACCCTTATAGAGCATGTTGAACCTAATGTGATTATTATCACCGAAACCAACATTCCTAACCGCGAAAATCTGTCGTACTTTGGTAATGCCAACGAAGCACATTGTATTTATAACTTTTCATTGCCACCTTTGCTATTGCACACATTACTCAGTGGTAATAGCACCGCATTAAAACACTGGATGATGAGTATGCCACCGGCGCAGCAAGGCACGGCTTATTTTAATTTTATTGCGTCACACGATGGCATAGGGCTGCGGCCTGTCGAAGGCTTGCTCGATCAAACCCAAATAGCTGAAATGGTCAGTACAACAGCAAAATACGGTGGCAAGGTGTCTTTGCGAACGGCTCCAGATGGTACAAATACGCCATATGAGTTAAATATTGCGTTGTTTGATGCTTTGCAAGGAACGCATCGAGGGCCAGATAAATGGGGCATTGCACGGTTTTTATGTGCTCACGCAATTATGTTCGCTCTTGAAGGCATACCAGGGCTTTATATTCATAGCTTACTCGGGACAACCAATGACTATGAACGCTTTGAAAACAGCCAACATAATAGAGCTATTAATCGTCATCGCTGGCAAGAGTCAGACCTATTAGCAAAATTGAGCAATGAAAATGCCCATCATCGTACTGTGTTTAAAGCGATGAAAAACTTAATGGCAATTCGTAAATCTCAGCCTGCATTTCATCCAAATGCCACCCAATACACGTTACATTTAAGTGAAGGGCTATTCGGTTTTTGGCGTCAAAGTATCAATCGCTCGCAAAGCATGTTTTGTGTTTACAACATAAGTGATGAGCCACAAACGTTGACACTAGCTGACTTAAATTTAATTGGCACAGAGCAGTGGAAAGACTTAATAAGTGAAGAACTTATTACTGAAGAAACCCAAACAATGCTGCTATCGCCTTACCAAGCTATTTGGTTAAGCAATAAGTAATGTTTAATTGTACGCTGTAAACGCCCTTTACAGCGCGTTTTTACTGGCTTCATCTAGTAATGATTCAATGCTGAATACCCGTGGTGTCTTTTGCGCTTTACTAAACACTTTAAAGTTAATTGCCAGGGTATTGCTATGAATTTGCTCAACGAATTTTAGTGTTTCTTCTGTATGAGGCCTAAAAATCGCCATCTTTTGGTGCAAAACATCGTGCTTAGGATTTTCTAAAATAGCATGGATATTAATCATTGCGAGTGCGCCTAAGGTAACATGGCCTCCAATGCACACATCGATTTTTTCAGCTGCGGCTCTGAGTGGCCAGTTTATTGCGCCAACGAGCACATCGGTGCGTCGTTTTTTTTCATTTAATGCGCGAATGGCCCCTAATGCCATCGCATCATTAGCGCTCCAAATAACCTGAATATCTGGATGATGAGTTAATAGACCTAAGCTTTGTCGGTATGCTTGTGGCGATGACCAATTAGCAACACCTTGTGCTGCAATGTTTACTTGTGCATGTTGAGCAGTAAACGCTTCAAGCCCTGTTTTACGATCCAGAGCGGCAGGGGTCGTGTGATCACCATTAATAGCATAAATGCTGGCAGGGAGTTGGGCTTTAGAAATGAGCTGTTTTGCCAGTAAGTGTCCCGCTTGAACGTTGTCTGGCACGACACTGCCTGCAATGTTAATCCCTTTGTTTTTAAGAGCGCGTAGTTCGTTATCTGTTGGGCGATTTAATAAAAAGTAAACGGGCGTATTGAAGGTCGGCAAATTTAAAAGCTGTTGGGAGAGTACACTTTTTTCATCCACGAGTATCAGCATATCGGGTGATTGTTTTACTGCATCAGCCACTAATTCTTTCATTAGTATATGATTTCTATTTGCATAATGAATGGTTAAGTTCAGATCAAAATCTTCGGCTGCATCGCGCATTAACTGTGAAACTTCATACCAAAACGGACCGGTAACATTGGTGTTTGCATGCCCCGGATTGATAAATATAACGTTGTATTGTGCATAGGTGCTCGGTAAGAAAGCCAGCAAAGCAATGAATAGCACGGTTTTTAACATAATATTTTATAAATTAAAGAGTGAGAGTTAATCGATTATACAGTTAATACCAGAGGGTTACGACCCACTCTTTGGCTTAAATGGGGGCTAGGTTTCACTCTTTTTAAAGCGTATAATTGGCACATTATTCTTAAATAGAGCTCAACATGAAAACGCTTTTTGTGTGCTTTTTGACACTTTTTTCTCTTAGTAGCATGGCAGATGCACCACTGGATCTTGAAGCTAATATGAAAAATATGGGGCTGGCTTATAAAAACTCAGTGCGCGCTACTGACCTAGACTCTTTTAATACAGCCATCGATGAGTTTATTCATCTACTAGAGAAAGCAAAAAAGGCTGATTTTAAACAGCATGAAAGTGAATCTTTAGAGGGACTTGATAAAGTTATTCAGCAAGCAAAATCCGCGAAGCAGCTTGCAGAAGTACAGGGGTTAGAAGCTGCAAAAGCCCCCCTTAAGTCAATTGATCAATTACGAAAAAAATACCATGAACTTCATGAGCCACCAGGTTTTTGGGAGTTATTATTTGGTAAATAAAAAGGTGCTTAAGCACCTTTTTTAACGTTTCTTTTTACCCTGAACGGCTTTAAAACGCGGGTTTTCTTTATTGATCACATAAAGACGCCCTTTGCGTTTTACTATTTGACATCCAGAACGAGTTTTAGCGCTTTTTAAAGAACTCAGTACTTTCATTTTTGCTCCGTATTAGGCGGTTATTTGCTTGCTAGGTTTTTGAAGCGACGGTTAAATGCGGCGACACGACCATCACTTGCCACCGCTTTTTGTTTACCGGTGTAAAATGGGTGCGAGTCACTTGATACATCAATTGGTACATAAGGATATGTTTTACCTTCTAGCGCGATTGTCCGTGATGTTTTAATTGTTGAACCAATTATAAAGTAGCTGTCTGCGGCTGTATCGTGAAAAGCCACTTGTTGGTAATCCGGGTGAATGTTAGGTTTCATCTCTTTAACTTATGTTATGTGATAATGTATCAATTATATTAAAGTAAATATAGGGAATGTTCAAGATAAAAATAATTCTTATTTATGCATGCTAAATAGCATTAAAAATAAGCAGTGTGAGCAATCCTTAAGCAGTTGAATTCAAAAAACTGGCTATTGTCTTGAAGGCTGTTATAACTAGGTATACGCGCTTATACAAAGAGAAGGAGTAAGGCAGTGAACGATGAAATTCAAACTGAGCAGTTAGACCAAAATGTAATGAATATGCTTCGTGATAAGGATCATTCTACACTTGCACACCGCGTCGATACGTTATTATTTAGCCATAACGATATCATTGAACTGTTAGCGCAGTATCTTGCTTTGAGTGAACAAGAAGACGATGAACGTTTTGATACTTGGTTTGATAACTTAACGAAAGAACAGCATACGGTAGTGAAAACCTTTGAAGTGTATCGTGGTCAATATGAGCACCTAGATTAGACTTTTAATCACATTTTAATGTATGACTTAAAATATAAAATGCATTGCTAGCCCAGCTTAAAAACTGTTTGTTTCCCTCACTTTCATTGTGGTAGGCATGTTTAGTAATGCTTAGTTACTACTCATTATCTCGCCCAAAAAGTTAACTAATTTTAAAACCCACCTTGAAACTTTATATTTTGGCCTCAGTGAAGTAAGTAAGCTCATCATACCAATTTGCAGTAATACTTAATCATTTTGAGCTGCTAAATCTGAGATTAGTTGCGTAAAAATAGCGCTCTTAATTAAGCAAATTGGTATAACCAATACTTCAAAAGGAGAGGTTATGTCACACCATGTTATTGAAATGCCTGATTTAGGTATCGGTACGTTTCGCCTAGAAGGAAAAACAGCTTACAATTCAGTGAAAATGGCACTCGATATCGGTTTTAGACACATCGACACGGCGCAAATTTATGGTAATGAGGAGCACGTCGGTAAAGCGATAAAAGACAGCTCTGTGCCTCGTAGTGAGATTTTTATTACAACCAAGGTTTGGAATGACAAACTTAACAGCGCTCAGTTTATTGAGAGCGTAAAGCAGAGTTTAGAAAAGCTTCAACTCGATTATGTTGATTTATTACTTATTCACTGGCCTTCTGCGTCTAACGGAGAAAAAATGAGTGAATACTTAACTGAGCTCAAAAAAGTAAAAGAGCTTGGTTTAGCAAAACACATTGGTGTTTCAAACTTCACAATTGCTAATCTAAAAGAGGCCATGCAGACCCTTGACGCGAGGGAAATATTTACTAATCAAATTGAAGTACACCCTTATCTGACGAACACTAAGTTACGCGCTTTTTGTCAGCAACAGGGTATTCATGTTACGGCTTATATGCCATTTGCCGTGGGTGAAGTGCTAAAAGACGACGTGATTGTTGATATAGCTAAAAAGCATGATGCGAGCCCTGCTCAAGTTGTCCTTGCGTGGATAAATGCACATAAGATGACGACGATTCCATCATCAACGAAGCGAGAAAATTTAGCGGACAATTTTGATGATTCCGTAAAACTTGATCACGAGGATTTAGACAGAATTGATGCGCTTGACAAAAATAAGCGCCTAGCCAATCCTGATTTTGCACCTGATTGGGATTATTAAAGTAAAAAAGCCGCCTTAATGGCGGCTTTACTCTTCTAGCGCTTACTATTTCAGCATGTAGGCACGCATGGTAATTTGCTCTGCTGAGCTTGAACCATAGTCTGAGATCACTGTTCGAATGTGAACAAACTCACCTGTATTCCCTGTATTTGGAATTGTGGCTGTCCATTCACCATCCACTTGTTCTACTTTCGCATCTTGCCAGTTCTCTGTTGAGAATTTTTCTGACACAGGGCAGTAGATGTAAGCAGGCACCGATTCAATGGTACATTCTTTACCGTATGCATATTGGAATTGCACATTCGCTAATGCAACGTCGCCGACGCCATCAAGTAGCCCTGTGAGCTTCACTTTTGCTTCTTCACCTACTGACATTGTGTTGTTGATGTCAACAGGTAAATCAATCATAGGTACAAGTACGGGTTGCACACCTTGTTGGTACTCGTTAGCAGTAAAGGTGTAATAACCTAGGTACAGTGAACCAAGGCTATCATTTACAGGTGAACGCTCGCCAACACCACGTGCATATGAACGCATTCCTAGAGTAATTTGATGATCGCCTGGTTCAAGTGTTAATGCCCCTTCTGTAGGAGATGCAGGCTCACCATTTAAAGTTAAGCCAAACGCTGAGCTGCCAATATAACCAAAAATACCATCGTGATTAGCTGCATCGCCAAACGAGGCAAGGTTAAAATGAAGCACGTTGGTATCACGCGTGATAATAGGCGCGCCACTGCTACCTAAAGCACCGCCACGTGGACCTTTGAACCATGAGGTCGTCTCTTGTGCACCTTCAGTCATTGCTCTTGGCCCATCAAAATAAGCCCCAGCGCTTTCAATTTTATGGTTAGGCATGACAATATTTGTCCAGCCATTTTTGGCTGTCGCGGTGTAATACTCATCACGAACTTGTGGAAGCATGATCAATTGTGTGCTGCCCGTTGAGTAAAACTCTCCCGTACTGTTGGTCATTGCCATGACATCGGTCCATGCGGGACGCTCATCATTTTGTGAGTGATACGTCGCTGTAATCTTATGCATTTTGTGTTCGGCAATATTAATTTGGCCAGACTGAATATGGCCATCAGTAATGTGGTTGATTGAATAAGCATAAGGTGAACGCTCAGCAGCAACACCTGACCAAGTAATAATATTATTACCCGCTTCAATCTCGGCCATTAGCGCTTCGCCTTCTTCAGAGCTAATACCAATAACAGGCACTTTTGGTGTACCAGTCACATTGCCTTTGTATCGGCCTTCACGCCCCGGACGATAAAAAATAACACCCGTAGCGCCATGCTTCATTGCATTCCCGACCATGTAATTGGTTAGGTAGTTAGGGTTTGCGATTAAAGCAATTTTTCCATCAAGATCAAATTGGCTCCAGTCGGTACTATAACCGGCATCACCAACAGGTAATACTTCTGCTGAACCTTCACCATGGAACGATAATGCAAGGCCTTGTTTGATGTAATCAAACTCGACACCATTTTGCATTTTTACAGTGGTTTCTGGTGCAACTGCACGGGTTGTAATAAATGAGCGAAAACGACTGTCATGACCTTGTGACCAAGCATACATATCATTTACATAGTCAGGCGCCATCTCGATAGCTGCTAACTTGGCTGATTTTTCATCATCAAGTGCGTATGTAAAACCGAATGAGTAACCTTGTGGATCAAGGGGTTGTTCTGCTTTAAAAGTCACTTGTTGTGCATTACGCGCATCAAAGTTAATTTCAGTCGCGCCATCTACTTTTTTGTTAAGCACTGCCATTTGTGCCGCTGACTCAACAAGTCCCGAGTTAGAGTCAGGGTTATCAAACGTCATGATATTTGCGATTAAAGTATAATAACCCGCAGGTACATTGATATCGGCTTTACCGTTATTTAATCTAACGATACTGCCACAATCATCTTCTTCATTAATTAAATAAAGTTTTGATGGTGACGTTGCATTGTGCCCCCAGCGGTCTGTTAGGTTAACGGTTAAATTAACCTGAGGCTGGTCAATCCAGAATGATACAGGCACAGTAACTTGTTGGTCTAAATTACTGACCGTTGTACCAGTGATACGGCCTGTAATGGCACCGTAAGCACCGTTATTAAGTGCAACACTTGGGTCAATCCACATAGGTACTTGTGCTTCGCCATTCGCTGGAACAGTCACTGATTTTGCATCTAAGCCAGCAAGTGTTGCTGGAAGTTGCGTTTTACCGTCTTCGCCAAGTAGGTCTAATTTTAGTTTCAGCGTAATGTCGGTATCAGACGTGTTTGTTAAGGTTACGTGTGTATGCGTAAGCTCATCATTGATAGCGTTTTGGAAAAAGCCAAGCTCTCTATTTGCGGGTGCTACAATAGCTTGTGAAATTGCGCGGTCAACGTTCATTGCGCCGGCACCTTGCTCAAGCACGTGTGAATCACCGCTAAATACGGATGATGTAAGCACGTCTTTTAACTCTTTTGGTGTTAAGTCACCGCGCGCCTGCATAACCAGAGCTGCACCGCCAGCAACATGTGGTGCAGCCATAGAAGTACCCGAATAAACACGATAGGCTGTTTCGCCTAATCCACCTGATGCTGCAGCAACAACAGATACGCCTTGCGAAGCGATATCAGGCTTTGCTGAATGACCATCAGGTGACGGGCCGCGTGATGAAAACGACGCTGTATTGCCTTCACGGTCTATTGCACCAACAGTCAGTGCGCTTGGGGCACAACCGGGTGAACCGATCGTTTCGCGCGTAAAGCTGTTACCAGCAGAAATAACAAATAATGCTTTGTCGCTAAGTGCCTCAACCATGTCTACAAGTGGGCCACTACACGTTGTAGCTGTACCACCTAAAGACATATTAACGATGTCGGCATTTTCAGAAAGCACAGCCCACTGCATACCACTTAATATACCGTATGTTGAACCAGAACCCACATTACTAAGTACTTTGCCTATGATGAGATCCGAAGCGGGTGCAACACCCACCCATTTACCATCTGATTCATGACCATTCCCCGCAACCGTTGAAGCAGTGTGAGTTCCGTGACCATTAATATCATCAACGCCATTGCTTGAATAAGTAAAATCGCGAGATGCAATTACGCGACCCTGTAGGTCTGGGTGTTCAATGTCGTAACCCGTATCAAGCACTGCGACTTTAATGCCTGCACCATTATAATTAATAGCTGATTGACCATAAGCGCCCGTTAATGGCACCGTTGGGGTCAGCGTATTGGCGCTGCTTACTTTGTGAGCATGGACAACGGCATCTAGCCAAATACCTTCAACATTTGCTTCAGCAATAAGAGACTGCCATGTTTTAGCGGCGTTTTCTTTTGTGATGGCAAAGGCAGCACTGTCGATTAGTTCAATTTCACCTGTTAATGACATGCCAGACAATGCTTTAGGCACGGCGCTGCCGGCTAACGTCCCGTCTCGGTATTCAACAATAACGGGTAAAGCATTAGTAGACGCATCGTCGTAACCCGATTCATACAATTTGTTGATGTTGAAAAGTTCTAAATCAATTGCCTGTGAATCAACAAATGCTTGCGCATGAGCAGGGACTACATACGTATTATTTCCCCGTTTAAAAATACTGGTGAAGGCATCAGAGCCATCAGCATTTAGCAGACGAATACCGCCTAATTGGCCATCTTTATTAACAATGGCAGACACTTTATCGCCTGTTATTAACGTAAATGTTAGGGCATCAGCGGATGTTTTATTTGTAAAAGCAGTGTTTTGTGCCGCTACTGGTTGCGCTAAGCTCAAACCGAGCATAGCCAAGTAGGTCGCTTTTAATCGACCCAGCCTTGGAAAAGGTTTCATCTATTTATCCTTTATTATGATGTGATTAGTTTGAATAGAGGAGTTATTACAAGGGTGTCAAAACTGCAAAAATGACAAAAGAAATAACTCAACTACATCAATCTAACGACTAAAAAGATGAAAACCTACAAAACAAATGTACCAAAGTGTATTAACCAAAATGTAACAATGTATACATTGTTGCAACCTTGTTCAGGTGTTCAGTTACCCTTCATTTTCAGAAGAGGAAAGGGAGTGTTTGTCTCTATTTTACCGATAAATCGTATTTAGCAACCACGCTATCAATGTAACGATAGCGAAGCGTATTTTTACCTTCGTTGCCGGTACCATGACTCAATGCGCGGTTCATTAGCTTTAATGCTTTATGAAGAGCTTGGCGTTCATCAGCAGATAAGCCCGTTTTAGTGCGTAGTTCGGTGATATCATCAATAAGTAATTTGGCGACATCAAGCTGAACAGCTTCCTCTACTAAGCCATTTTGGGTCAAGACACCATATTTACTGCACAAGAATTGTTGCCACACTTGTTGTAAATGCTCGTCAATTTCAGCGCCAAATAATTCTTCATCTATTGCAAAGCCTTGCTCAGTGAGCTTACTTAATTGTGCCGAATAATGTTGGGCAAAATAATTAAAAGCTTGGCATGATGAGTTAATATCATGTTTGATGATTAGCTGACCCCAACTTGCCGCACCGCGAGGGTAGTAGTCTTGGTATTCTTCGCATTGGTAAATGCCAGAATAAGAGCTACACTCTAATTGGCTTTGCAAGCAATAACTCGGCTTTGGAAATAGACTACTTTGCTGCCATGCTCCCAGTGTATCTTCATCAATCGAGAGGGTTTGACACAGCTCTTCTGTGGTATAAAAGTAGGTTGCCAAGAATTTAGAAAGTTGCATTATCAGTCACTCACAATAAATACTGTTTATTTGTACAGTATTTAATTTTGTCTTAACTTTGTCCATTTCACAAGTTTTTTATTTATTACGTTACATTACTCGGAAATTGCCTGTGTTTATGATACAACTAGCGCAAATTTTCCAAACATTAAAATAGTTATGCGTAGCCTAGAAACAATTAAACAAGCAAGCTTGATCACTGCAATTAAAACGCCTTACCTAAGCAACGGTGAAATTGATCTTGCCTGCTATGATGACCTTGTTGAACAACAAATCGCAGCGGGTGTTGACGGTATTATCGTAGGTGGTACAACCGGCGAAGGCCAACTAATGAATTGGGAAGAGCACTTGATGCTTATTGCACACAGTGTCAGTAAATTCTCATCTCGTTTACTTATTGTGGGTAACACAGGTAGCAATAACACGCGCGAAGCTATCAAAGCGACAGAATATGGTTTTGCAACGGGAATGGACGCAGCATTGCAAATTAACCCGTATTATGGACGTACTTCATTGGCTGGAGTAAAAGAGCACTTTAAGCGTTTACTTGATATTGGCCCAGCATTTATTTACAACGTAGCAGGGCGCACAGGGCAAGATTTAACCCCTGATATTATTGAACCGTTAGCGCAGCACGAAAACTTTATTGGTGTTAAAGAGTGTGGTGGCAATGAGCGTATTGCACATTACGAAAAACAAGGTATTGCATGCTGGTCAGGTAATGATGATGAAAGCCATGATGCGCGTCATATTTATAACGCACACGGTGTTATTTCAGTGACATCTAACTTGATCCCAGGTTTGTTTCGTCAATTAATGGACGAAAAAAATGATGCATTAAACACCAAGCTACAGCCATTAATGAACTGGTTGTTTTGTGAGCCAAACCCAATCGCAATCAATACAGCATTAATGATGACGGGAGCCGTTAATCCGGTATTCCGCTTACCCTACGTACCATTAGCACCTGCACAACAAGAAGTGGGTTTAGGCTATATTAATGAACTAAATGTTGCTGACATTGTGGGAGATAAAGCTCAACTTTTAGCCGAAAAGGATGTTATTTTACGCTAAAAATGAATTGGCGCTTAATTTTGGATACATTTAAGCGCCAACGTTTTACTTTTTTGTTGCTAATGGGTAAAATTAGCAATCGTTTGGCGTTATAAGAATAAAAGTTGTGAAATTTGTTGTTAATAATTTGTGTTTATGGGTTGCACCCGAGCAGCAAATAGCAGAACTACGCCAACATACATACTGCGACCTCGACCTCAGTTGGGTT
This sequence comes from Pseudoalteromonas sp. MT33b, assembly GCF_014117385.1. NCBI lineage: Bacteria > Pseudomonadati > Pseudomonadota > Gammaproteobacteria > Alteromonadales > Pseudoalteromonadaceae > Pseudoalteromonas > Pseudoalteromonas sp. MT33b. The sequence continues at coordinate 632,978 of NZ_CP059832.1, forward strand.
GCACCTATGCAACGGCGAAGACTCAGCCCTTTTATGAAAATGGCCTTGCATACTTTGCAACAAGCACAAGCTGAACATTCACACATTGCTATCAATTTTTCTTCTCGTCATGGTGATCTGCCAAAGACGGCCCATTTGTTACATGCGCTTGTTGAAGAAGAGCCGCTGTCACCTACAGCGTTTGGGCTCAGTGTGCATAATGCTGCGACCGGTATTTTTTCAATTATTAAAAATAACACCGCGCCTATGAATGCGATTGCCGGTGGTCAAGACAGTGTAATAAGCAATCTGATCGATGGGTACGCCCGTATTCAATCTGGTATCGAAAATTGTATTTTAGTAGCGCACACTGAAAGTGTGCTGCCTGAAGAGTATTTACCTTTTGCAGATGAGAAGCAAATCGATCACAGTGTGGCTTTTGTATTATCTCCTTACGTTGAAGGCGAATCTTATTTTGAGTTAACTAAATTATCGGGCAGCACTGATGCCGGTAATACGGACTCAGTTTTACCTTTGAGCATCCAATTAGCACAGGCTTTATCAAGCAAGGAATCCAGTGCACTACTTTCACATCAACAATCAGCTTGGATGCTTCAACATTATGGTGGCTAAACTTTTTCAGCGACTCAATCAAATTTGGCGCATTATCGCAACAGGGTTTTGTTTTGCTGTGTTTGGTGTCGGTGGTGTCGTTTTAACGTTGTTGGTGTTGCCACTTCAGCGAGTGCTTGAACCGTGTAAGCACAAGCAAAAACAAAAAGCGCGTATCACCGTACATTATAGTTTTAAATTTTTTGTTGCTCTGATGCACTACATGGGCGTTATCCATTTTTCTGTTGAAGATAAACAGCGCTTTAGTCAGTTAAAAGGCCAGCTAGTATTGGCAAATCACCCCTCTTTAATTGATGTTGTTGTGCTTATTTCGGTGATTAAACATGCCGATTGTGTGGTGAAGGCGCATTTATTTAAAAACCCATTTATGCGCGGTGTTATAAAAGGGACTGGGTACATTAGCAACGAAGATCCTCAGGAGTTATTAAATGAGTGCGAAGCATCATTGGCTGCGGGCAATAACCTGATAATATTTCCAGAAGGCACGCGAACAACGCCAGGTGATCCCCTTAAGTTTAAACGAGGAGCGGCAAACATAGCTGCGCGCTGCAAAGCACCGATTACATCTGTCATGATCAATATGAAACCAAGTACGTTAACGAAAGACACACCTTGGTATCGTGTTGCTCCTACAAAAGCTCATTTTACTATGCGCTTTGCAAAGCACGCCTTTACAGGCGATAAATTTTATAATAACGAACAACCTGCAATGCAAGCACGCCAACTAACCCGTGATTTACAGCATTACTTTTCAGAGGAACTCAGGCACCTATGACTGAACTAAAGAACCAAATAAAACAACTAATCATTAGCAGCTTAGATCTTGAAGATATTACCGTGGATGATATTGAAAATGATCAACCTCTTTTTGTTGATGGTTTAGGCTTAGACAGCATTGATGCTCTTGAACTTGGTCTTGCAATTAAGAAAGAGTTCAACGTAAAAATTGATGCCAACTCAGAACAAACAAAAGCACATTTTGCATCTGTTGATGCACTCGCTAATTTTATAAACCAACACACATCATAATACAGACTTAGAAGTAGGAAAAAGCATGAAAACCGCTGCTGATATTTACAACGTTTTACAGGGCATTTTAGTTGATGAATTTGAAATTGACGCTGATGACATCAGTTTAGATGCACACCTTTATCAAGATTTAGATCTTGATAGTATTGATGCCGTTGATTTAGTAGTGAAATTGCGTGAAATCACGGGCAAGAAAATTGAACCTGATGCGTTTAAGCAAGTGCGTACAGTTCAAGATGTTGTAAATGAAGTAGAAAAGCTCGTTTCTTAAGCTATTAAGTACAGCTTATGCTTAAAGCAATCGCCACAACATTGGTCTTAGTGTGCTTATCGTTATACCCATTTATTGTGTATTTTGGATTACAGCATGTTTCGATCAAGCAGGTAAGCTTAATTTTAATCGCATTACTTGCGATAAGGTTAATGTTGAGCCAAAAATTGACAAGCACAATGCCTTGGCTCAAACCTGCGTCATTTTTGGCAATTGTGGCGCTTGCGACTACGCCGTTTTTTAATAGCGAATTAGGCTTAAGATTATACCCTGTGATCATTAACACCGTGATGGCGATTACATTTATCTACTCATTGCGACAGGGGCCAACAGTGATTGAAAGTTTCGCCCGATTAAAAGAGCCTGATCTAGATAGTAAGGGAGTAAGGTACACGCGCCAAGTGACCAAAATTTGGAGCGTTTTCTTTATTTTAAACGGCACGGTTGCGCTCTACACCAGTCTATTTGCGTCGTTATCAATGTGGACACTTTACAATGGCTTGGTTGCCTATCTCTCGATAGCTATTTTGATGCTAGTGGAATGGCTAGTTAGACAAAAGGTAAAAAATAATGGTGGCGAGTAACCTACAGTTTCACCCAAATTCAGCGTTTGTTGTTGCAGAAAAACACATAACCCGTGAGCAGTTTTTTGCTGATATCAGTGCGTTTCAACATAAATTAGCGGGATTAAAACCTACCAGCCATGTGGTGTTGTTTCACCCAGATACGTATCAATTTGCTGTGCGTCTATTTGCTCTCGCCTGCAGCGGGCACAATGTTATTTTGCCGCCAAATGGTCAGCCGGAAACGTTGCGCCTCCTGTTAGCGCAGTCGCCTATTTTTGCGGGTGATGCACGTGAATTAGACACCGGCATTGTGTTTAATAATCTTGAGTTAAGCCAACAGCACACTCATAGCCGTTTGCCACGCTTACAGTGGCCAACGAAAACCGCCGTTATTTTTTATACTTCGGGCTCTTCAGGGCAATCTAAGCCGGTAGTGAAGCCATGGCGGGTACTCAACCGTGAGTTATCGGTTCTGTCTATGGCGTTTGATTTGCCAAGCCAGTTTACATTTTTGGCGACAGTTTCTCATCAGCATATTTATGGTCTGTTATTTCGTTTACTCTGGCCACTTGTAAAAGGGCAGGTTATTGACAGTGAACAAATTCAATATCCAGAACACATAGCGCAAAAGTTGCAGCATATTCAGCATGCTGTGCTTGTATCAAGCCCCGCGCAGTTAGGCAGATTGTGCATGGATAATGTACTGATACCAGAGCGCGCAAGGTTGACATGGTTATTTTCATCGGGTGGTCCTTTAAATAACGAACAAGCCGAAATGTTGTGTGAGCAACTTGCACGACCGGTAACTCAAGTGTTTGGCAGCACTGAAACGGGGGGAATTGCTTATCGGCAAGTCACTCAAGCCGCTGTCGATGTACCTTGGCAGCCTTTTAATGGTAACCATTTGTCAGTTAACCATGAAGGACGCTTAATGCTTGACTCATCTATACTAGAACATGCGAATTACCCATTAGATGACAGAGCCATTGTGCATAGTAATGGGCAATTTAAGCTCCTTGGGCGTATTGATAGAACCATTAAAATAGAAGAAAAACGCTTAAACCTTGATGAGCTAGAATGCTTTTTACTCAGTCACGAGTGGGTGAAAGAGGCTAAGCTGGTGGTTCTGCCAAGCAAACGAGTTCAAATTGGGGCTGTTGTTGTGCTCACGGATAAGGCCAGTCATGAACTTGAAGAACATGGTAAATTAGTCATAAATCGTACCCTGCAAGCGTATTTGTCAAACCGATTTGAGCGTGTTTGTTTACCTCGCAAGTGGCGCTATATCGATGCATTACCTTTTAACAGTCAAGCAAAGTTGAGTTTAAAAACACTGGAGCAGTATTTTGCCAAGCCTGAATAAAGTCACCCCACAGGTGGCGGTTTTATCGCAAACAGAGCACCGCGTTAGTCTAGCGTTAACGATTACGGCTGATTTAGATTATTTTCGAGGGCACTTCCCTGATGCTCCCATTTTAGCTGGGGTTGTGCAGTTAGATTGGGCTGTGAAATATGCGCAGCAGTACCTTGGGTTTGGTCCACAGGTGCAAGATTTAGAAGTGTTAAAGTTTCAGGTCGTCACCACGCCAAATATGACCGTAAATTTAACCCTTGAGCGCAACGCTAAAGGCAAATGTGTATTTAGCTATCAATCAGATAAAGGCCAGCATGCGTCTGGTCGAATTGTGTTTTGCGAATAAACAATGAATCAATTTTGTATTGTCATTCCTAATTATAACCACACCCATGCTATCGCAACCGTGATTTTAGAACTCAATGCATTAAAACTACCGATTATTATGGTGGATGATGGGAGTTGCGATGATGCAAAGCAAGTGTTTGCGTCTTTACAGCAACAATATGACGATTTAACGGTACTTACACACACAGAAAATCAGGGCAAAGGCGGCGCCGTACAAACTGGGTTGTTATATGCGCATGAACACGGCTTTAGTCATGCAATTCAGGTGGATGCTGATGGTCAGCATTCACTAGACGATATTGCTAAACTCATTGAGTTAAGTAATAACGAGCCAAACAATGTAATCAGTGGTTGTCCAATATATGACAGCTCAGTACCAAAACATCGTTACTTGAGTCGATACATCACTCACTTTTGGGTGTGGGTTGAAACATTGAGCTTTGATATTGTCGATTCAATGTGTGGTTTTAGGGTGTACCCACTCACCGCAGTAAAGCAATTAATGGCAAAGCAAGCGCTTGGCAAACGCATGGACTTTGATATTGAAATATTGGTCAGACTTTACTGGCAAGGTGTCAAGGTTACCTTCTTACCCACTCAGGTTATTTACCCCGAAAACGGCGTTTCTCACTTTCGCGCTTTACATGATAATTTGGGGATTTCATGGCTTCACACGCGTTTGTTCTTTGGCATGCTGTTCCGTTCGCCCCTACTTATTTGGCGAAAGGTGGTGGGTTAATGGCTGCAAAGCACTGGTCAAAAATGCAAGAGCGCGGCAATCGACTGGGTATGCAAATATTGTTATTTAGCTACCGCATATTGGGTCGAAAAGGGCTCTGGATTATCCTTTTTCCTGTGGTGTTTTATTTATTTTTAACAGGTAAAACCGCGCGCCGCGCATCCTATGCTTTTTTAACGCAAGTACGCAAAGTTAATGGTAATGACAAAGTAGTGACGTGGCGAGACAGCTTTCGACACTTTCGTTGTTTTGCGGACAGCGCCTTTGACAAAATCGATGCGTGGCTTGCGCGTATACCCCAAAGTAACATTTCTTACACCAATGAGGCGTTGTTCATAGAGCTTGATGAACACGCGCAAGGTGCCATTTTTATTGGTTCACACTTGGGTAATTTAGAGGTGTGCCGCGCTTTAAGTCAGCACCGCTCAAGTAAAGTGATTAATGTATTGGTATTTACGCATCATGCCGTGGAATTTAATAAACTTTTAAAAAGTATCAACCCAGATGTCGCAATTAACCTAATTCAAGTGACAGACTTAGGCCCTGATATGGCAATAATGCTTAAAGATAAAGTTGAGCAAGGCGAAATAGTTGTTATTGTGGGCGATAGAACCAGTACGACAACAGCGGGGCGTGTCATCGAGGCCGATTTTTTAGAAAAACCAGCTCCTTTTTCTCAAGGTCCATTTATTCTAGCTGCGTTATTAGATTGCCCTGTTTTTCATTTGTTTTGTTTAAAAGATAAGACGGCCGATGGCAAAGTATTTTATCGTGTTATTTTTGAAAAATACGCTGATAAACTTGTTCTACCGCGTAAAACAAGGCAACAGACATTACACAAGATTGTCAGCGATTATGCTCAAAGGCTAAGCTATTACGCTGCCGCATACCCATATCAATGGTTTAATTTTTATGACTTTTGGCAAAATGACGAGCACGTGTCTCGCGACCAAAACAAGGAGAACTAAGGTGCCAGAGCACTCTACTACAACATTTGGCAAGCAACGTTTATCTATCGAAGATATTGTTCATATTGCGTTAGAGCAAGGAGCTGTCGCGTTAACGTCAGACAATCAATTTGCCAAGAAAATCGACAGTGCTGTAGCATTTTTAGACAAGCTTTTGGAAGATGATGGCGTTATATATGGCGTAACTACGGGATACGGCGATTCTGTGACCGTTAAAGTGCCGCTTGATTTGGTGAATGAATTACCTCTTCATCTTACTCGTTTTCATGGTTGCGGTATGGGAAGTATGTTTACCCCTGAGCAAGGACGTGCCATTTTAGCCACGCGATTAGCGTCACTTTCACAAGGGTATTCAGGTGTTAGCTGGGACATGCTTAACCTGCTAAAAGACTTTTTAAATCACAATATCGTACCGGTTATTCCACAAGAAGGCTCAGTGGGAGCAAGTGGCGATTTAACGCCATTGTCATACGTTGCTGGTGCGATGGTCGGTGAGCGCGACGTATACTATCAAGGCGAAATTAAAAACAGCTTAGAAGTGATGAAATCATTGGGTTTAACCCCATTAAAACTGCGCCCTAAAGAAGGGTTGGCAGTGATGAATGGCACTGCAGTTATGACTGCGCTGGCGTGTTTAGCCTTCGACCGAGCGGCGTATTTAGCGCAATTAACTAGCCGTATTACGGCGCTTGCCAGCCTTGCTTTGAAAGGGAATAGCCACCACTTTGATGACATACTGTTTTCTGTAAAACCTCACCCCGGGCAACAGCAGGTTGCAGCGTGGATCAGAGGGGATTTAAATCATGTTGAACACCCTCGAAATGCTGATCGCTTACAAGACCGTTATTCAATTCGCTGTGCGCCTCATGTGATTGGTGTACTGCAAGATAGCCTGCCATGGTTCAGGCAAATGATTGAAAATGAACTTAATTCGGCAAATGATAATCCCATTATCGATGGTGAGGGAGAGCATGTGCTCCATGGCGGTCATTTCTACGGCGGCCATATAGCAATGGTAATGGATACGATGAAAACGGCGGTTGCTAATTTAGCTGATTTAGCCGATCGTCAAATTGCGTCGTTAGTTGATACGCGTTACAACAACGGTTTGCCATCGAACTTATCGGGCAGTAACGACGAACGTCGTTATATTAACCACGGCTTTAAAGCTGTGCAAATTGGTGCCAGTGCTTATACGGCTGAAGCATTAAAGCTGACTATGCCAGCGAGTGTGTTTTCACGTTCAACCGAGTGTCATAACCAAGATAAAGTGAGTATGGGTACGATTGCAGCGCGCGATTGTTTGCGTATTTTACAGCTTACAGAACAAGTGATTGCAAGCACGCTGTTAGCAAGTATTCAGGGTTTACGTTTGCGTATTGCACAAGGCGAGCTTGAATTTACTAGTTTAACGGCCGAAGTGCAGGCCATGTATCAAGATATTAGTGAGTTTTTCCCACTGCTTGATGAAGATCGTCCTTTAGAAGCCGTATTACGTTTTACTGTTGATGCGATTCAAACCAAACGATGGAGTTTATATGCATAGTCGTGGCGCATTATTAAGCACCCATGTAGAGATTGAAATTCCTTTTCATGATTGCGATCCAATGAATGTGGTATGGCATGGTAATTACCCGCGTTACTTGGAAGTAGCGCGGTGTGAATTACTGCGTTTATTTGATTATGACTATTTGCAAATGCAGGCGTCGGGTTATGCATGGCCAATCATTGATATGCACATTAAGTATGTGGGTTCAGCATTGTTTACTCAAAAAATTAGGGTTGATGCGTATTTAAAAGAGTACGAAACTCGCTTACGCATTGATTATGTTATTAGCGATGTCGCAACGGGGAAAAAGCTCACCAAAGCAACGACGATTCAGGTGGCGGTTGATATTGAGTCTAAAGACATGCAATTTGTGTCTCCCCCCGTGTTGCATGACAAGCTGCAAAAGGTGATGTAATGCGAAATAGCCTCTTAATGTTACTGTGTTTTATGATGGCTTGGCCACTTATGGCAGACCAAGTTGGTCTGAAGCAAGGCACCTTTAGCCAAGAAAAACATTTCAAAGGTTTCACTAAGCCGTTTATATCTGAAGGGCTATTCAAACTTACTGAGCAAGGACTTATTTGGCAAGTAGAGTCACCTATAAAAAGTAAACTAGTCATAAAACAAGGCCAAGTTTATACCTATAATGAGCGTGGGGAAGCGCAATTACAAAAAGGTGCCGAGCCATATGTAGCCCTTTTACAAGCGATTATAAAGCACGATAAAGCGGCGCTGGCTTTACAGTTTGATACCCGTGAACACGCTGACAATGATTGCCAATTATTACTTCCTAACGATGAAATGCTCCAGCAGATTTTTAGCCAGTTTACAGTGTGCGCTGATGAAAAAAACGTTAACAGCGTGCGTTTACAAGAGATAAATGGCAATGTTACGTTACTGCGCTTTTCATACCCACAAGATGGAAGCCCACAGTGAAAGTTTGGGGGGTAACACTGGGTTGGTTAACAGTAATGGCGAGCTTATTGGTTGCTGTTTTTGTCATAAAACAGCCCGCCTTAAATAATGATATATTGGCATTACTTCCCCAGTCAGAACCTAGACTCCAACAGCTCGAAACGCACTTTTTTGCCAGTAACAAACAGCAATTAAGCTTTTCATTTTCGGGTGAAAATAAAGAGCAAGCTTACGATGAAATGGTTGCATGGTTAGCTAAAAAAAATATCACACCGCGCTTTAGCGTCCCCAAGGTCGAACAGCTTGCCACGTTCTATAGTCAATATGCGGGCAACTTGTTGACTCCAAGCTATCAACACGCATTAACTGATGCGAGTCGTTTTCAGCACTACTATTTTAGTCAATTGAGTAAAGTGGCCGATCCTTTTGTATCGAGTACGATTAATCTGGATCCGAGTTTAAGTACCGCAGAATTTTTAACCTCGGTAATCACACAATTACAGCAATTTGAAATGTCAGATAGCCGCATTAGTATTCGCCATTTAGATAATGACTATTTGATGTTGTTTGTACACGCAGCCGATAATGCATTTTCGATAGACCAAGCAGTGGCATTAAATGATGATGTGCTCGCTCAACTTGCCCAACTACATACGAATTACCCACACACCAGTATACATTATTCAGGTGCTTTATTTCATACCGCAGAAAATGCACAACAAGCAAAATTTGAAATGACCTTGTTCGGGACTTTGAGCTTAATCGCGCTGATTATTATGGTGGTTTGGGTTTTCAGGTCGTTTAACGCATTATGGCTTGCTTCTGTGACGGTTATCAGCGCAGCGCTTGGTGGCAGCATAGCCTTGGCTATCTTTTTTGCTGAGATTCATGTGTTAACGCTTGTTTTTGCGGTGACCTTAATTGGTATTGCAATTGATTACGCATTTCATAGCATGCTGGACTTAACAACGCATAAAAATGGCTTTAGTCGGGGCCTTAAACTTGCTCTTTTGTTGTCTTTAGTGACGACAATATTAGGCTATGCGAGTTTATTTTTCTCGCCTGTGCAGTTATTAACTCAGGTTGGGGTTTTTGTTGTAGCAGGACTGATAACCGCGTGGCTCACTACACGGCTTTTACTCCCTAGTTGGCAAGCAAGACTCACAATCAGTGTTGAGGCAGGAAAATTTGCGGAAAAATTAAGTGCCCTGCTTAAGTCTATTCATCGGCAAAAAGTCGCGATCATCTTGCTACTGCTCGTTAGCCTCAGTGTGTTTTCGCTGTTAAAACCTCCCGTATTAAATGATGATGTGAAGCTGCTCAATGCAAGTCCTCAAGTGCTTATGAACAACGAAGCCTTGCACATGTCTTTATTAGGTAAAGATAATGGGCAAATAATGATCATGTTTGCCGAAAATGCTGAGCAGCTTTTACTTAAACAAGAAGCACTAAAAGTTAAAATTAAGCAGCAAGGTGGTCAGGCATTGATGCTCAGTGACCTTGTGCCGAGTGCAAGTACACAACAAAAAAATAACAATGAGATGCGTGTGCATCACGCATCACTCGATGTTGTCACACAATTGACAGGCAGTCCTTTAGTGTTGTCAGATTCAATCCTTACTCTGGACGCTGCACTAGACTCACCGTTAGGTCCTCTTATTGCTAATCAAGTGATCTTAAACAACGAATTTGCTGCAAGCTGGTTTATGGTTACGGGTATCGATAAAACGCAATTAGCTGAGTGGGCTCGCGCTGAAAGCGAGCTGCTAGTGTACGATAAAGTGGCCATGATAACTGCGGGGCTAGAGGATTACTCACACTCGTTATTGGTAACCATTGCAATCGCTATCACGTTTGCCATGTTATTGTTTACCTTTAAGTTTGGTTTTAAAGTCGCTTACCAGCAAGGGTTAATATTGGGGTTAACATTAGCAGCCGTTTTACTGCTTTGTAGTGCAATTCAAACACAATTATCAATATTTAACTTATTGGGATGCTTGCTTATTTTAGCGCTCGCAATCGACTATTTAGTGTTTTATCAAATCAATAAGTTAACCCCGAGCAATGTATTAGCGATTAGCTTATCTGCCGCCTCTTCTATGTGGGTATTTGGTATGCTAGCGGTATCAAAAACGCCCGCTATTTTTAGTTTTGGTTTAACCGTGTTAGTGGGGCTGATTTGCATTTATTTGTTAGCGCCGCTCTGTGTCGCATTACCTAATAATAAGGAAAAATAATAGGTGAATAATCAGATTCAACAGGCAGATGTCGTCATTATTGGCGCAGGGCCTTCGGGTGCCGTTGCAGCCAGTTTACTGGTGAATAAAGGCTGGCGTGTCGTGGTGCTAGAACAACAAGTATTCCCTCGATTTTCAATTGGTGAAAGCTTACTGCCACAGTGTATGCACTTTCTTGCAGAAGCAAACTTAGCTGAGAGTGTCAAAGAGCAAGCTGACACGTTGGGCTTCCAATTTAAAAATGGTGCTGCATTTCAACGTCGAGGCGAGCATACGGCGATTGACTTTACCGAAAAATTTACTCAAGGCCCTGGTACGACATTTCAAGTAAAACGGGCTGATTTTGATAAGTGTTTAGCAGATGGCGCAATGGAACAAGGGGCTGAAATTCGTTATCAGCACAGCGTCATAGAGTACACAGACCATGGCGATGGTGCTTTACTCACCGTTGATGATGAAAAAAATCAACGCTACCAAATAAAAGGGCGGTTTGTATTAGACGCCAGTGGTTTTGGCCGCGTATTACCACGTTTACTTGATTTAGAAACGCCATCAAATTTTCCTGTACGCTGGGCGTATTTCAGTCATTTTGAAGACAATATTACTGATGATAAATTTGATCGCGAAAAAATCCTGATCAATGTGCATCCAAAACATAACGATATTTGGTATTGGCTTATTCCATTCAGTGATGGGACTGCCAGTATCGGTGTGGTTGGAAAACCTAGCCAATTTGAAGACACAGCGCCTTTAGCTTGTTTAAATGAGTTTATTGAGCAAGATACGTATTTAAGTGAATTACTTGCACGTAGAGTTGCAATTGGCGAAGCACGAACAATTAAAGGATACTCAGCCAATGTAGCCTCGCTTCATGGGGAACACTTTGCGTTACTGGGCAATGCGGGTGAGTTTTTAGATCCGGTGTTTTCATCGGGAGTCACAATTGCGTTAAAATCGGCATCATTAGTTGCGCCACTAGTCGATGACTACTTACAGGGCAAACAGGTTGATTTTCAAGCACAGTACAGTGAGCCATTGCAGCAGGGTGTAAACTGTTTTCGAACTTATGTGGCTGCTTGGTATGATACTTCGTTTCAAGATGTGATTTTTTACAGTGAACAAAACCAGCAAGTACGAGAAATGATCAGTGCTATTTTGGCAGGGTACGCGTGGGACCTTGATAATCCATTTGTAAAACAAAGCGAGCGACGCTTGAATACCTTGGTTGAGCTATGTCGAGATTAAAAACGTTAGTCATTGCAGCAATGGTGCTGTTATTAGCGAGCTGTGCAAGTGAGTTTGCAGTTAAAGCAGGGGTGGATCTTGCTCCCAATGCGGGGATTTATTTAATGGATCCGCCTGCTTCATTTGTTGCAGATAATTGGCAGCAGGTGTTAGAAGTCAGTCACAACGATGAAAGCCACACGTTACTAGCACAGCTCGATATTAACAGTCTTAGTGGAATTAACCTCGTGGTGATGACCGCACAAGGAGTGCCTGTTTTTCAATTGGAAAAAGCGATTTCAGGACCCGTTAAAAGTAAAAAAATGCTGCCAATTGAGCGTCTTGACCCGCGCTATATTTTGGCCGATATAATGCTTGTGCATTGGCCTGTGGAAGTACTCAGTTCGCAGCTTTATGGTTTAAAAATAGTTGCAAAAGACTCAAAGCGTTTGCTTTATAAAGGTGATGAGTTGATTAGTGAGATCCGTTTTTTAGAAGAAAAAACAGAGCTCGTAAATTATCAGCGAAACTACAAAATAATATTTCAAAGGGTTAATTGATTATGCCATTTTGGCTCAATGATTTAGGAATTGTGAGTGCATTAGGTGTTGGGCAAAAGCACACCATGGCGCGCATCAGTCAAGCGCCAACTCAAACACTTACAAACGTGTCTTCACTTGTTTTTGAACAGCGCCCAACATTTGTGGGGTTAGTGGATGTGTTACCGTTAACAGAATCAATGCGATTCTATAAGCTTATTGACTTAGCCTTGGCACAACTGACCGACACGCTAGCAAAAGTAACATGTTCACGCGATCGTATTGCGGTGGTTATGGGCACAAGCACGGCTGCTATTCAAGAGGGGGAGAGGGCACGTAAAGTACACGCTAAAGAAGGAAAATGGCCGGCTCAGTTTAATTATTACGACCAAGCTCTCATCGCACCCGCGGCTTACATTGCAAAGACACTTGATGCAACGGGTCCCTGTTACAGCATTTCGACAGCATGCAGCTCAAGTGCCAAGGCAATGATCAGTGCACGTGCCTTGCTCAGTGCAGACTTAGCCGATGTGGTTATTTGTGGTGGAGTTGATAGCTTGTGCCAGCTGACAGTGAACGGTTTTGATTCACTCTCTTCAATTAGCGATGAAATTTGTAAGCCATTTAGTAAGGATAGAAAAGGCATTAATATCGGTGAAGCAGCAGCCGTGTTTGTGATGAGTAAAGAGCAACTCAATGATCACGCAGTGGCATTTTTAGGAGGGGGGGAAAGCTCCGATGCTCACCATATTTCAGCGCCAATTAGTGATGGTTCGGGTGCAATAAGTGCAATGCAAAAAGCACTTAATGATGCCAATCTACTCGCAACAGATATTGACTATATCAATGCTCATGGAACTGCAACAGTGCAAAATGATGCCATGGAGTCACTTGCAATCAGTAAGGTGTTTGGCAACAATACGCCCGTTAGCTCATCAAAACATTTAACGGGTCACACTTTAGGTGCTGCAGGTGCACTAGAAGCAGGCCTATGTTGGTTATATTTAGCTTACCCTGAGTTTACGCGCTTGGTGTTTAATAACGCAGAAGTAGATGAATCCCTGAGTGACATTAACCTAATAACTCAGCCCAGAGACGCATCTGTTAGCTATTGTTTATCGAATTCTTTTGCCTTCGGGGGCAATAATGTCAGTGTAATATTAGGACATCTGCATGAATAACTATAAAATTGAGCACGTCGTCCCTCATAGTGACCCAATGATTTTGCTCAATCGCCTTAACGGTTACACCGATGAATCTGGCTGCTGTGAAGTAGATATCAGCCCTGACAGCCCTTTTTACGATGAGAGTTTGCGCGGCGTTGCCAGCTATATTGGTTGTGAGTATATGGCACAAGCCATTGCTGCGTATGCGGGGGCGTTGGCAAAAGACAGAGGCGATGCTGTCCAAATTGGCTTTTTAATCGGGACGCGTAAGTATAAAACGTATGCGCCTGTATTTAATAACGGCAGTACGTTAACAGTATCCGTTGCAAGGTTATATCAAGAAGAATCCGGGTTGAGTGTGTTTGAGTGTCAAATTCATGATGCTGAAACATTATTAGCAGAAGCAAAAATAAATGTGTTTCAGCCTCAGGACCCCATGCAGTTTATAAGAGAAAATCAATGACAAAACGAATTTTAGTCACAGGTTCGAGCCGTGGAATAGGTAAAGCAATCGCATTACGATTAGCAAAAGATGGCTTTGATATTGCGGTTCATTGTCGAAGTGGTGTGACTGAGGCTGAGCAAACTTGTAAAGAAATCAGGGAGCGTGGTTGTCATGCAAGCTTGTTACAGTTTGATGTGTGTGATCGGGCGCTGGCAAAACAACAAATTGAAGCAGATATTGCAGCACATGGGGCATATTACGGCGTGATCTGTAATGCGGGTATTACTAACGATATGGCCTTTCCTGCGATGCAAGGTGATGATTGGGATAAAGTTATTCGCACTGGTCTTGATGGATTCTACAATGTGGTTCATCCCACGGTAATGCCAATGGTTCAAACCCGTAAAGGGGGCCGCATTGTTACTATGGCATCAGTGTCTGGTATTGCGGGTAACCGTGGTCAAGTAAACTACAGTGCTGCAAAAGCGGGGATCATTGGTGCAACCAAAGCATTGTCGCTAGAACTCGCAAAACGCAAAATTACGGTGAACTGTGTTGCCCCTGGACTTATTGAAACAGCAATGACCGATGATTTACCCGTCGATGACATGCTAAAAATGATCCCATTAAAACGTATGGGCTCAGTAAACGAAGTTGCAGGAACCGTTTCATTCCTATGCTCTGAAGATGCGGCTTACATTACGCGTCAGGTTATCTCGGTTAATGGCGGAATGGTGTAATGAAACGTGTTGTTGTTACAGGTATGTCGGCTATTACTGCGCTGGGCGATACTTGGGAGGAATTTAAAGCCGCTTTGCAAAAAGGTGAAAACGCAGTTCAGTACATGACCGACTGGGATAGCGCACCAGAGCTTAACACGCGCTTAGCTGCGCCGGTTACTCATTTTACAAAACCCAGCCATTACAAGCGTAAACAAGTGCGTTCAATGGGGCGAGTTGCCTTAATGTCGACCTGTGCGACCGAGCATGCTTTACAAGATGCGGGACTGTTAGAGCACCCAAGTTTAACCGATGGCTCTACAGGGATTGCGTTTGGCTCATCAACTGGCTCAACGCCGCCGTTGCTTGCCTTTGCCAAAATGATGGAAACGGGGGAAATGACTGGGGTGACAGCAACCAGCTATATTCAAATGATGGCACATACGGCCCCTGTCAATGTGGGCGTGTTTTTCAAAATAAAGGGCAGAGTAATCACGACAAGCTCCGCATGTACCTCAGGCTCACAGGGAATCGGTTACGCGTATGAGGCCATTAAGTTTGGGCGTCAAAAAGTGATGGTTGCGGGTGGTGCCGAAGAGTTATGCATTACCGAAGCGGCGGTTTTCGATACGTTATATGCAACCAGCACAAAAAATGATGCAGCAAAACAGACGCCACGTCCGTTTGATCAACATCGAGATGGTCTTGTTATTGGTGAAGGGGCTGGTACGTTAATTTTAGAAGAGTATGAACATGCCGTCGCTCGTGGAGCGACAATTTTTGCAGAGCTAGTAGGTTTTGGCTGTAATTCAGATGGTCAACATGTGACCCAACCTACAGCCGAAACTATGCAAGTTGCTATTGAATTGGCACTGGCAGATGCCCAGTTAAGTGCCGATGATATTGGCTATGTTAACGCTCATGGCACCTCGACTGATAGAGGTGACATTGCTGAATCTCATGCGACCTTTAATGCTTTAGGTAAAAAGCCAATTAGTTCATTAAAAAGTTACTTAGGGCATACACTCGGTGCCTGCGGTGCAATTGAAGCATGGGCAAGTATTAATATGATGAATGATAGCTGGTTTGCACCGACTATTAATTTGACCCACGTTGATGCTGAATGTGCTGACCTTGATTACATAACTGGACAAGGCCGCGAAATGCGTACGGACTATATTATGTCTAACAATTTTGCATTTGGTGGTATTAATACATCGTTAATTTTTAAGAAGTGGCAAGCATGATCTGGCGCTGCGTTGTTGTTATTTTAGTTCTGGTTAGCGTTAAGGCGTACAGCGCAGCAAAAATGGAGTTGGGGGCTGGGGTATTTTATGCCGATATTCCCCATTATTTAGGCTCAGATGAGAGCGAAAAATATTTACTTCCAGTGCCTTATTTCCGCTATCAAAGTGAGAAAATGGCCATTGACCGTAATAACTTCACCGGTTACCTGTGGCAACATGAAAACCTGCATTTAGATTTATCGGCGGGTGTTGGTTTAGCCGTTGATAGTAAAGATAACAAAGCACGCGAGGGCATGGACGACCTTGATTGGGTGTTTGAATTAGGGCCATCCTTAAATTATTACGTTATCGGTGAACCAAATAGCAAAGAGCACATGTATTTTAGTCTCTTTGTACGTAAAGCCATTGCGACTGATTTTGGTGATGTAGATGATATAGGTTGGCGTTATGGTCCCAGTATTTATTACACCATACCGCTTTTAGAGCAAGCACACTCACAGTTTTCAGTCGCATTTCGTGGTAATGTAAATTTTGCGACAGAGCGTTATTTGAACTATTACTACGCGGTTAACGAAATAGAAAGTAATGCAACACGGCAAATATACGCAAGCCGTTCAGGTTTTTCAGGTGCTGATGTGTCAATTGGGCTCCATTTCGATACACCTAACTACTGGCTAGGTGGCTTTGTTAAATATCACCATCTTGCTAATAGTCAGCAACATGCAAGCCCGCTCGTTAAGCAAGACTATAATGTGTCTATTGGCTTTGGTGTTGCGTGGAAATTCTACCGTAAGCATTTTTAATGAGTGCGGCACATATTAAACGACGATCACCCTTACTTGTTTTATTAAAAGGCACTTTAGTGAAGTAATAACTAACTAAAGTCATTTTTTTTCTGTATAATTTGCGACCCTTGATATGATGGCCGCAGGTTATACAGCATGAACTTTAAATCGTTTAGTTTTTCTTCTGAGCTCTTACAGGCATTAGAAGAACTTAATTTCCATACGCTTACTCCCGTTCAACGCAGTGCAATTCCTGCGGTACGAAAAGGGAAAGATGTACTTGCTAGCGCACAAACAGGCACCGGTAAAACCGCTGCGTTTGCGCTGCCACTTATTCAAAAATTATCTGAATCAACCTTAAGTGATAACAATGCGCCGAGCGCACTTGTGCTTGCTCCGACGCGTGAACTTGCTGAGCAAATCGCCAATAACGTTAAAGCGTTTGCTAAATACACGGCACTAAAAACAGTGTGTTTATTTGGCGGTGTTAATTTAGCCGGACAAGCAAACGATCTTAAAGCGGGTGTTGATATCGTTGTGGCGACACCTGGTCGTTTATTAGATCATCTTCGTTTGGGTAATATCAGCTTAGCAAATGTAAAGCATTTGGTTCTTGATGAAGCAGACCGTATGCTCGATATGGGTTTTATAACTGATATGCAAACGGTTATAAACGGCTGTGATGAAACACGTCAAATTTTACTCTTTTCAGCAACGTACCCCGCGGCGATAAAACAGTTTGCAAGCAAAGTTCTTAAGCAACCTGAAATTATTCGTGTCGATCAAACAAACAGTACAGCAGAAACCGTACAGCACGTTGTTTATCCTGTTGAAGAGCGCCGTAAACAAGAGCTTCTTTCAGAACTGATCGGTAAGAAAAATTGGCAGCAAGTGTTAGTGTTCGTCAACATGAAAGAAACAGCCGATGAGCTCGTTAAAGAATTGAACCTTGATGGTATTCCTGCGGCTGTGTGCCATGGTGATAAAACCCAAGGTAACCGACGTCGTGCACTACGTGAATTTAAAGAAGGTAAAGTACGTGTGCTTGTTGCAACTGAAGTTGCAGCTCGTGGTATTGATATTGAAGGCCTTCCACGAGTGATCAATATTGATTTACCTTGGCTTGCTGAAGACTATGTACACCGTATTGGTCGTACAGGTCGTGCTGGTAAACCGGGAGAGGCAATCTCATTTGTAAGTCGCGAAGAAGAGAATACGTTATTCGATATTGAAAAGTTAATTGGTCAACGCATTAACCGTATAGTGCTGCCGGGTTATGAAGTAAGTAATCGTGAAGTCCTGATCGACAAAATTGGTAAAAAGCCATCTCATTTACGTCGTAGCCGAAGCAATAAGCCATCAGGGCAGGCAACGGGCGAAGCCAGAGCCAAGAACCGCTCGCGTATTGCTAAAGTGAGAAAATCACTTAAAGGCAATAAACTTAGCTTAAAAAAATAGCGTTTATTGGTCGTAATTAGCCCCATCGCCTTTCGGCCATGGGGCTTTTTTTGAACCTAAAACTAGTCCAAAAGGAGTGTTTTTGTTAATTTTTATGGTTAAAAGAGTGGTTTGTTATTAACAAGTGTACCTTGTTGAATTACAATTGCTTTTTTAATCAATGAAGTCGTGTAATTTGTGCGCACGTGTCTAAATGGATGTTTATGCTGTACTTAAAAAAAATAATAACCCGTGTTGTAAAATCCTGCCTAATTTTCAGTTGCGTCAGTATTTCTTCGCTAGCAACGGCTAGCGACAAAGTGGAGTTTGCTTTAGCGCATATTAAAGAATCAATCAGTGTTGATGGCGTTATGGATGAAGCTCATTGGCAACAAGCAACAAAAGTACCGCTAAAATATCAGAATGAGCCTAATGAAAAGGGCACGCCACCGGTACACACCGATGCCTACCTGTATGAAGATGGCCAATACTTGTACGTTGGCTTTATTGCTAAAGACCCAGACCCGTCACAAATACGTGCAGCACTTCGTGACAGAGATACACTGTGGCAAGACGATAATGTTGCCCTGATGATCGATACCTTTAACGACGAACGAACGGGTTATGAGTTTTACGTAAACCCACTAGGTGCGCAAGGCGATATGCGCATGACCGATATCGACGATTGGGTGGAAGACCCATCATGGGATGCAATCTGGGATAGTGCAGGTCAAATTACCGATGAGGGTTATGTGGTTGAGATGCGCATTCCCTTTACGGCACTGCGTTTTCCAAAAGGTAAAGAACAACTTACTTGGAGCTTGGCTGTTTGGCGTAATTATCCGCGTGATGTGTTTTATCAAATGTCTAACGTAGGCTTTGACCGTGATGTAAAGTGCAGTTTTTGCCAGTTTGATAAACTAACGGGGTTTGCTGACATGACACAAAGTATGAATATTCAGCTTACCCCGACTTTAACTGCGCTTCGTAATGATACAAAAAATACGCTGCCAGGTGATTGGCAAAATGGAGATGTTGATACAGAAGCGGGCCTTGATTTACGCTGGGGCGTTACACAAGATGCAGTGATTAATGCAACGATTAACCCTGACTTTTCGCAAGTTGAAGCGGACTCTCTTGAACTTGATGTTAACACCACTTACTCGATTTATTATGCTGAAAAACGCCCATTCTTTTTAGATGGAGCATCCTATTTTAAAACCAGTCAGTTCGAGTTGTTGTATACACGCACAATAGCCGAGCCTGACGTAGGCGTTAAGTTAACAGGCAAGACCGGTAACCACAGCTATGGGTTTATATATGCAGATGATGACAACACCAGTGTGTTATTACCAACCAACCAAGGCTCATATTTTGCAAATCTAGGCGATAAAACTCATGCCGCTGTGGGGCGCTATCAATTTGATATTGGTCAAAAAGGCACTATTGGGGTTATGAGTACACACCGGGAAAATGATGATTATCATAACTCGGTATTATCACTCGATGGCAGTTATTGGTTTAACCAAACAGACAGCTTGCAATACCAAGTTGCAACAACCGATACAAAAAACTCTGATTTTTTAGTTGATGTTTATGGCTTAGAAGAAACGCAATCAGATCAGGCCTATAAAGTAGAGTTTAGTCGTACCAAACGTGATTATGAACTGTATGCAAGCTATGAAAACATTGGTGAGGAGTATCGCTCTGACTTAGGTTATCAAGCAAAAGTTGACTATAAACAAGCTCAACTCGGAGGCGGTCAAACCTGGTATCGTGATGCCGATGATATTGTCACTGAGTACAGCTATAATGCTGAGTGGGATAAAACCTGGGCACAAAATGGTGACCTACTCGAAGAAGAATACGATGGCTTCTTTACCTTTAAAGGTAAAATGCAGTCACAGACTGAAATCGGCTTTATTCACCGCAATGAATTTTACGCAGGGCAGTTCTTTAATCAAAACATCGCTTATATTTATGGCGGTTTTAGGCCCATCCGCGATATCCGCTTTTTACTGTATGCTCAGTATGGCAGCAAAATAGATTACAGCAATGCGCAACTTGGCACGATGGTGCGTGTCGAGCCTGAAATGACTTGGGATATTAATGACCACTGGCAAGTTCAGTTAGAGCACAGTTATAGCTACCTTGATAACGAGCAAAATGAACGCGTTTATACTGTAAACCTCACTGATTTACGTGTGTATTATAAATTTAATATGCGCTCAATGCTCAAGCTGGTATTGCAATTTAAAGACATAGATCGTGATAGAGATGCCTATTTTTCTAACGTGAGTGAAATTAACCGTGATTTCGCCAGCCAATTAGTGTATTCATACAAAATAAATTCACAAACCCTGTTCTATTTAGGTTATTCGGATAAAGGCTATCAGGATGACTCTTTAAAAGAGCTAGAACGTGATCAACGAACATTTTTCACAAAACTAAGCTATGCATGGCAGCTTTAGTTATAATTATAAGTAAGGAAAACAATGAAGTTATTAAAGTTATCAGTCGTTACTGCGGTAGCAACAGTGCTTGCTGGGTGTGCAGCAAAACAAGACGTCTCACATTTTGAAGCCGAAGTACCAAAAACAGTGTGTATTGCAGAGCATCAAGCTGTTAAAGAGGGGGTCGTAACGGCGCTAGAATCAGGGTTTGCCAAACATAACGTGAAAACTCGTGTTATCCCAGCAAATTATGTTTTAAAACATCAAGCGTACCAAACGGATATTACATCGGCTAACACGGATGGCTGTGATGCAGTTGCTTTTTATGTCGCTAATTGGCATTGGGATCTCGCCCTGTACATGGCGTATGCTAATATTTGGGTGATGGATCCTGAGCAAAAAGAAACGATTGCTCAAGCAAGCTACCGCACTGGTGGTGGGCTAGATAAGTTTATTGATGCTAATGATAAAATTATCGAACTGGTTGATGCGATGTTTCAGCAAGTTGAAAGCAAAAACAAAAATAAATCTGAAAAAACAGCGATCTAATTAAGTTGGTCAGCCTATGGCTGACCAATCTCTTCTTTAACTTTATTTCTTACCACACTTTCAAGGCTTTTCAGGCCCCATTGTTTACCGGTTTCAATTGCTTCATCTATCGGTTTTTTAAGTGTCACAGCATGATAAAGCGCAACCAAAGCACCGACACGATTACTACTAGCACAGTGCAATAAGGTGGTTTCTTGTTGATGTGTTTGCAGTAAGGCTTGAAGTTTTGTGGCATTCTCAAGCGTAATATCTGCTTTCGAACGAACTGGAATATGGTAGTAATTCATACCGAGTCCACTTACTAACTCTTTCTCCGACCAGCTAGTTTCATTATCGCCGCGTAAGTTAATAACTGTTTGCAGCCCCACGTCTTTTAACTTAGCAAAGTCTGTTTGGCTGGGTTGACCCGAGGTATAAACAGACTCTGATTGTGCTTTTAAGTTTAAAATATCAAGTTGTGTTACGTCTGTTTGAGCGGCTATCGTTGAAAACGACAGTAAAGCGAATAACGCTAAGTGTATGAGCTTATTCATAATGTCTCTTTTAATTAGGTTAATGTTTGGTATAAACAGTTCGCACGCACGTATGCTCAGTCTATGATGACTTATTCAGTAAAGGCGTGGTTACTTAGGATGATAAAATGTGTTTTCATCCCTTTTTACACTGCTTTTATGTATTTACTCTAATCTGTCGGATTAAAAATGTACATCTTAGTTTTAAATTTGATTGTTGTGCTTTAAAAGAGAAATAACTATCAAAATTGAGTAACTAAATTTCATTGAAGTAAAGCACAATGGCGGCTCCCTCTAGACTACTCCCACTATGAATATTGATACCAATACCAAAATTATCGAACCATGAGGTCCAGTGACGGCTGTCCCACAAAAAGCCAAGGCCATATTCATAAAAGTGATCAGTGCCAAACGCAGCTTGGCTGTCTCCACCTAAGTCAATGCGTTGCCCTTTAATGTAGAAAGCTTGTTCAAAGGGGCCCACTTTGAACATATTAAATTTAGCTTTTATGCCATTAAGTATCCGTGTTGTTTCAGGCTTTGCACTTTCAATTTCGTTAGGTTGTGATAAAGCCCAGCCGTAATAATAATTAATATTTAACTTATATTCATAATAGCCCCAATGTCGAGGCAATCTATAAACCATAGACAGGCTGGGATTTAACACCAGCGCATTACTGTTTAAATTAGTATAGAGATTGTTGGTTAGCGGTTTTAATACGTCACGGCTTTGCTGAGAGTTATAATCGTAGTCATTGTCGTAATGTAGGTAGTGGCTATTTAAGCCAATAATATAGGACCATTTTGAGCCGAGTGCTTTTTCAGCATTAATGCCAAACGTGGCGCTATAGACAGTTTCAGAAATAGAGTCGGATTGGGCTTCGTCAAAGAGTGAAATGAAATCAGCTTGATTCAAATAACTGACCCGGCCGTTTATATGCCACTTATGTTCATAGTAGGGCTGTTTTGCCTCCCATGAGAAAGGAACACTGTATAAGCGCAACTTTTTGCGAAGGGCAATGCTCTCGCCATCTTTATTGGTAAAGTGAGGGTTAAATATTTTTTGAGGATCAAAATCACCAAACCCCAAGGTAATACTGTCGCCATCAGTAAGTACTAAAGACGTTGATAAGGCAGTTTCAAGCTGTTTGGTTGGGTTTGCTTGCAAACTGAAAGTCATTACACAGCATAGTAAAGCACAGACTTTTATCGGTAACGTCATAAAAAATAAAGGATAGGAACAGGAGTAATAATCATAGAAGTATATACACAGCCTCACAACAATCGAAACAAAAAAGCCAAGTATTCTACTTGGCTTTTAAACGTTAATCGTGATTAAGGTTGGTAATAAATAGGTGATTCAGGTCCAACCGGAAGGCCTAATACAAATACCCAAAGATAAAATAGGGCAACCCAACCGACAAAGAAAATCATGCTATAAGGCAACATAGTGGCGACAAGTGTGCCAATACCCATGTCTTTTTTGTATTTAGTGGCAACCGCCAAAATTAAACCAAAGTAGCTCATCATTGGTGTAATTAAGTTTGTCACAGAGTCACCTATACGGTATGCCGCTTGAATGGTTTCGGGTGCGTAGCCAATTAGCATTAACATAGGTACGAAAATAGGTGCTGTTACTGCCCACTGTGCAGAGGATGAGCCTAAACTCAAGTTAACTAGCGCACACATTAAAATAAAGAGTACGAAAACCTCTGGGCCTGTTAGGTTTAAAGCTTGCAGAAGTGCAGCACCATTGATAGCTAAAATAGTACCTAGATTAGTCCATTTGAAAAAGGCAACAAATTGAGCTGCAAAGAACACCAGGACGATATACATGCCCATAGAGCTCATACTTTTACTCATCGCATCGATGACGTCTTTATCGTTTTTCATCGTGCCGACAACTCGGCCATAGACAAATCCAGGAATACCAAACGTGACAAAAATAAAAACCACGATACCTTTTAAGAAAGGTGAGTGTGCAACTAAGCCTGTTTCAGGGTTACGCAAAATGCCATCGTCAGGAACAATGGTCCATGCAAGTAACAGCGATACAACCAATAATGAGACACCCGCCCACTTTAATCCTGATTTTTCTTTTGCCGTTAAGCCTGCGATATCGTTTTTAGGTAAGTCATTACTTGCTTCTTCTGGGTTGTATTTACCTAAGCGTGGTTCAACAATCTTTTCGGTAACGAAAGTGCCTAAAATAGCGATTAGGAATACCGAAATCATCATGAAATACCAGTTAGCTTCGGCGCCTACTTGATAATTGGGATCAATCATTTGTGCCGCGGGTGTCGTAATACCCGCTAACAGTGGATCAATCGTACCTAGCAATAGATTCGCACTGTAACCACCGGATACCCCTGCAAATGCTGCAGCAAGACCTGCTAATGGATGACGCCCCAAGCTGTGGAAAATCATTGCGGCTAAAGGAATTAATACAACATAACCAAGCTCAGATGCAGTATTTGATAATATTGCCGCAAAGACCACCATAAACGTGACTAAACGTTTTGATGCACCCATGACCATGCCGCGCATTGCTGCAGAGAGTAGTCCCGAATGTTCAGCAACACTGACACCTAAAAGAGCAACTAATACAGTGCCCAGCGGGGCGAAACTGGTGAAGTTGGTTACAAGACCTGTCACAATACGTTGCAAGCCTTCAGCGCTAAGTAAGCTGACTACTTCAATCACACCATCAGGATCGCGGCCAGCGGCACCTTCGGGGCGCGGGTCTATGGCACTTAATCCAAACCAATCTGCAACACCGCTAAAAACAATAATTGCCACACAAAACATTGCAAAGAGTGTGATTGGGTGGGGGAGCATATTCCCTAAAAATTCGACAGTCGCTAGGAACCTGTTAAACAATCCATTGTTATCACCATCGTTTGTGGTTGGTGAATCTACTGCTTTTGACATATCCAGTTCTCATAATTACAAAATGGCGTTAACCTAGCATTTTTTGACCTCTGGGTCATGTTTTTAGCGATAAGATATGTTTTAAGTGCGGTTGATTACCCCTTTGTACAGTAAAGGATAACGGCGTAAACGTTTACCGATATAATCATCGGCAAGAATTTGCGCACACACTTCGTCTACACCGTTACTGGCTTCAAAGACCCAATCGAAACGTTCTATTGCTAGCAAGAAACCTCGTTTGAGAAAGCTTTGTTCGCGATAAAAGTCCAAGTTTTTACGAATGATGTCTAACTTACGAGGATCATCCTTCAGTGCGCTAATTACCTCATTTATGTAAGCAACTTGCTGCTTTGATTCAGCTTTTACACGTCGCGACATTGTTAAGTTAGTGCTCCTCGTTAGCAATAAATTGAATTTTCTTTATAAAGTCGTCTTTATTCTTCTCATGTTGGTAATCAAGGTGATAAGTATTATGAAAACCAAAGCGAAGCAAAACACCACTGCCTTTTAAGTAAACGGTGTAGCCATCAATATCAGAGAAAGCGCAAATGCCTTCATAGAGCTTGCCGTCTTCATGGTCTTCACCGTGTTGGATAATTTTTTCGTAAACAGAAAGAATTAATTTACCGTCTAATTCATTTTTCATGATGACTCCTTTTATTCTCAGTACGTTAAATACCTATAAAAAGTTTAGTGCTATTTTGTGTAATGTGAATTTTCATACGCCAGTGTTTTGCGTTAGGTCATTAAAAAACAAAAAAAGTGCCGTGGGTGTCGAAAATTTACAATACCTTAGCGACACCCCACCACTAAACTGTTTTCTATTTGCAGGTGACCGTATGAGCCGTTTAGCTATTACAATTTTATTCACGTTACTTATGAGTATAGGAAGTCCGTTGTCAGCGCAACCTCCACTCACTTTACAAACCCACACAGGCGAAGAGGTTAGTCTTAATAGCCTATTTGGACAAAAACCTGTTTACTTAAAATTCTGGGCCACGTGGTGTAAACCTTGTATGCAGCAAATGCCACATTTTCAACGAAGTTATGAACAGTACGGTGATAAAATTCAGTTTATCGCTATCAATATAGACCTTAATGATAACGCGGATGCCGTTGCGAAAGTTGAAAACCAGTTTTCACTCACAATGCCTATGTACACAGACCATACAGCGAAGGTTGCAAAGCATTATGAGTTTTTAGGTACGCCTTTTCATGTCTTAATTGATAATAACCAAAATGTGATTTTTCAAGGGCATGATGCCGATCAGCCGCTCGATAATACGTTACGGTTACTCTCGCACAATGGCCGAGTTGATAAAGTAAGGCTGCTTAATGAAAAGCAAAAGAGTGGCACGCAATTAGTGATCCCCAAAGACGCTAAAAAAGCGGTGTTGTTTACAACAACGTGGTGCGATTGGTATTTAGCTGATACCCGTCCACAAATGGCCAAGCAATGTGTACTTGCTCAAAAGTACATTAATGAACTTGCAGTACAGGGAATTGATGTGGAAGTAAAAGTGAGTCAGCTTTGGACAGACCACAATGCGGTCGCTGAGTATGTTAAAAAATTTACCGCCAATATGCCGGTTTCAATTGACTATGGTAATGATTTATTTATTGAATACGGGATAAATTCGGTGCCAAGTTTATTAATCTTTGAGAATGGAAAGCGTGTCGCAAAACGCGAAAAATTTTAGTCAAAACGCTGCGAATTTGCTTTGTAATTCACTGAATTTAGCCTATGCTCAAAGCTCATTTACTTGTGAGCTTAAAGCATGATTGATAAGGCATTATTAACAAAAACTCGCGAATTATCTGACCGATTAATCGCCCTACAAACTCCGATCAGAATTCTTGATGCGATTAATTGGGATAAACAGATCAAAGAAGAGTTTTTTAAACATAAATGTCAAAAAAACCCGACTGTTGACCAAGCCTATTACCAACAGCGTGACCTTGGTTTTGTGCCAAGTGATTTACGCCGAGCATTTTCAGATCTTAACCGCGATATCATCAGTCAACTCGGTCAGTTAAATCCTATTGCACAGTACATGAGTAAAATGTGCACAGAGTATAAAACCGTACTTAGTATGATTGAATATCGTGGAACCCCCGAGTTTCATGACCTGTCGGTGGAGTTATTTGGTCACCCAAAAGATTTATTCCATGCGGGTGAACCTTCGCTTGCTGAATTGGCTACGATGTTAGAACAACCTCTTAAAAGCATGCTTGATGCAGACATTTTACCCGATGACCCAAAAAATATTGAGGCAGTGGATGCGGTAAAGATTCTGGCTGAGCAAGTGAAGCAGAGTATGCCGGGTATAAATGTAGAAGTTATTTTAAGTGATGGTATTGTCAGTGATGCAGCAGCAGGGGCGGACAATATTAAGCTGAATCAAGATGTGAAATTCTCACAACGAGAACTTGATATTCTTGAAGTGCATGAAGGCTGGATCCACGTCGGCACCACGCAAAATGGTTTAGCTCAACCTTATTTAACCTGTTTAAGTAAGGGCACGCCAAGCTCAACAGTTACCCAAGAAGGCTTAGCTGTTTTGACAGAAATAATTACGCTTAAGTCAACACCAAGGCGGTTAGCTAAATTAGTTAATCGTATTCAAGGTATTACCAAAGTAATTGATGGTGCAGAGTTTGTTGATATTTATCGAGATTATATTGCGCAAGGGCTAAGTAAAGACGACAGCTATACGTTAACGCAACGTGTCTTTAGAGGAAGCACTGCAACGGGTCTGCCATTTACGAAAGACATTGCTTACATTAAAGGTTTTGTGTTGGTGTATAACTTGATCCGTGTTGCAATTCAGTTAGGTCGCATTGATCAATTACATTTATTGTTAGTCGGCAAAATCTCAATTGATGATTTTAGGCTTATCTCACAATTACATGACTTAGGAGTGATTGAAGATCCTAAATTTATTCCTCCACATTTCAAAGATTTAAGAGGTTTAGCTACGTGGCTCAGTTTCGGGCGTTTTATTGGCAACTTGTCATTTGAACAACTTGAGAATGACTATAAACCTTTGTTTATTTAGTTTATTTAGTTTATTTAGTTTATTTAGTTTATTTAGTTTATTTAGTTTATTTAGTTTATTTAGTACTGAGCTAAAAGAGGGCTTTTAACTCAGTACTTATGTGCTGCTATTAAAGAGTATTTCTCATGTAGCCCCTATCTACCCTCTTTGGTTTACCGTGGTGTATCAAAGATAACTCACGACACACGACACACGACACACGACACACGACTTTAGACACCTGACTTACCAGCTCAATTTAACGTTTGTTTACTCATACCGCTTATTCGTACGTTTTTCAAATTTTTAAAAAATGCAACATTAGCATGCGGTTTGTTGCTAAATAGGGGGCTTTTCAGCTTCGGTTTGTTTACATTTATAGTGTATAAGTAAAGAAAAAATCAACTTTGTTTGATTTATGTTAATAGAAGCTCTTGTTAATACCTTGTTTTAGTGTTAAAAGTTGCTTGTTGCACAAATGTTGATTGTGTAATTAATAACAATAAATTCAGGGTTTAAAATGATACATAAAAATAACATATTTAAAAAAGCTGCATTATGCGTTGCTGTATGCTCTTCTTTAACTTTATACAGTGCACAATCGTTAGCAAGTAACGTTGACGGTGCAATCAAGGGTGTAGTTACTCAGCAACAAAACGCAGCTCCGATTGCGGGTGCGACGGTAACTATTACAAACGAAACCAATGGTTTTTCAAAAACATTAGTTGTTGATGCGAATGGCCAATTTAACCTAAATTCAATTCCAGTTGGTGTTTACAATGTTCGCATTGAGAAAGATGGCTTTCAAACATCAGAACTTAAAGATGTAACAATAGGTATCGGTAAAGTTGCGGCATTAGAAGTTCAAATGACAGAAGGTAGCTTAGAAGTTATTTCTGTTACTGGTAGCCGTATTGCGCGAGTTGATACAACAAGTTCTGAAGCATCATTTAATATCTCGGCTGATGAACTAAATCGATTACCAGTTGCGCCAGATATCACGTCTGTTGCATTGTTAGCGCCAGGCGTGAATTTAGGTGATTCACGTTTCGCTGATGCAAAAGGTAATGCATTAGCAAGTTTTGGTGGTGCATCACAAGCTGAAAACGTTTATTACGTAAATGGCTTGAACATGACCAATTTCCGTAACGGTGTGGGTGGTGCTTCAATTCCATTTTTAGCTTATGAATCTTTCCAAGTTAAAACAGGTGGTTATTCTGCTGAGTTTGGTCGTTCAACGGGTGGTGTTGTTAGTTCTGTAACCAAGTCTGGTACTAATGAGTTTAAGTTTGGTTTACAACACAGACAAAGCATTGGTTCTTTATATGGCGACCGTCCTAGCTCGTATTATCAAGCAGATGACTGTCAGCAAAATATCGTAGACGGAGAAATCGTTGAGACATGTTCTAATCGTATCGGTGATGTAATTTCTGACAACAGCAGAGATTCTCGTGAAACGAGCACGACAGACATCTTTGCAAGCGGTGCATTGATTGAAGATACTTTATTCTTCTACGGTCTTTATGAAATGCGTGATAATGAATACGAAGATTTAATTGACCGTGGTAACGGTATTCGTGTTCGTAAAGACGACGACCCATACTACCTTGCGCGCTTAGATTGGAATATTAATGAAGATCACTCGTTATCTGCATGGATGTTTAAAGACGAAAGTACGTTAGCGACAACTGACTATGATTTTGATGAAAATGGAGTTCGAATCAATGAGTCAGGTAAAAATTCAGAAACTTTATCAGGCGGTACAAGCTGGTCAATCCGTTATAACGGTAACATCACAGATTACTTATCTATCTCAGCAATGGCTGGTAAAGTAGAATTTACTGATACAACAACAGCTGATGGTTCTGATTGTCCCGTAATTTATGACTTATCAGCAGGTCAAAGCCTTGGTTGTTGGGCATCATTTACGATTGAGAACAACAGCGATGAACGTGAGCAATATCGTTTTGACGTTGATTGGCTAGTAACTGATAATCATAATTTACGTTTTGGTTATGATGCAGAGAAAAATACTTCAACAAGTGAAGTTAACCTTTCAGGTGGTATTTACTACGCATATCAAAACTTTGAAGCGGGTGCTGTTTTACCAAATGGTTACACAATTCAAGAGTCTGCTCGTTATGCTCGTGTGCGTAACTATAAAGTTGGCGGTGAATTTGGTATCAACAATGAAGCATTCTACATTGAAGATATTTGGAATGTAACAGACCAATTGACTCTAAACATTGGTCTTCGTTGGGAAAGTTTTGAAAACTTAAATGCTGATGGTGAAACTTTCGTTGAAATGAGCAACCAATTTGCACCGCGTTTAGGTCTAGCTTATGACATCTTTGGTGATGGTGAGCACAAAGTATTTGCAAATGCGGGTCGTTACCATTTACCTGTCGCATCTAACACCAACGTTCGTTTAGCAGGTGCAGAGCTATATACTCATGATTATTATGAGTTAGAAGGTGTTGGTTCTGACGATGTACCTCAACTAGGTGGCAAACTTGGCGAAACAGTTGTTTTCGGTGACGGTACTGCACCAAGCCCTGTAAGTGTTCGTGCTTCTAACCTTGAAGCAATGTATCAAGATGAGTTCATTATTGGTTACCAAGGTATGATCAATGAAGATTGGTCTGCAGGTGTTAAATACACTCGTCGTGAGCTTAAGAGCGTAATCGATGATGCAAGTGCAGAAAAAGCATTTGAAAGCATTGGTATTGATGATGACCACTTCCTTCTACTTAACCCAGGTAAAGGCGCATCTTTTGAGTATGATGCAGATGGTGATGGTGTTCTAGAACAGTACAACTTTACTGCTGAGCAACTTGGTTACCCAGAAGCTAAACGTAATTATAACGCTGTTGACCTAATGCTTGAAAGAGCATGGGATGGTCTATGGATGTTCAAGGCTAACTACACATGGTCACAGAGCTATGGTAATGCTGAAGGTTACGTAAAATCAGATAACGGTCAAGATGATGCTGGTCTAACAACTGACTGGGATTACCCATACCTGATGGATGGCGCAAATGGTTACTTACCAAATGACCGTCGTCATGCGATTAAACTATTTGCTTCATACGCTTTATCAGATAACCTTATATTTGGTATGAACACGCGTCTAACATCTGGTCGTCCTCGTAATGCACTTGGTGCGGGTTACTTCCCAGACCAAGGTAGTTACCACTATGGTGACACTTATTATGTAGGTGATACTAAATTCTCTCGTGGCAGCTTCGGTCGCACACCTTGGACTGCAACAGTAGATGCGAACTTCAAGTATGATTTAAGCAACTATGATGTATTTGATTCTGCATACGTAGCGCTTAATATCTACAACCTATTTGATGCAAGCAATGTGACTAACTATGAAGAAGTTGCTGAATCAGAAGCTGCATTTAACGCAAATGCACAGTTTGGTTCACCAGTATCATGGCAATCACCTCGCCGTGTTGAAGTTATTTTTAACATGACATTCTAACTGTTTGCTAAAGCTTGATTATTAATAATAAGCGCTTATTGTTTAATAAGCGCTTTTTTTATGGAGAAAGTAAAATGCTTAGGAACTTAACGCATATAATCACATCATTATTAATCGTTTCATGCGCAACTCTGCCAATTAAAAAAGAAATTGCTGATGGAAAGTTTAGAATAGAAAATTTTCAATCTGAGACAGGTAAACAAAGAGAATACGTGTATCTGATGTGTCATCGGAAGTCTGAGTCAGGCTGGACTCAAGCTAGACAATATGACGCGGGTGAGCATTCTCTTTGGGTCAAAGCTGTGGTGAGTGATCGTGATTTTCCTTCTGCGGAAAAAAATGCGTTTGTACGCTTTGATATGGACTTTCAAGAGGGTGGAAACTACTTATTAAATAGAAAGATTGATGACGACAATATATCTGTTTGGATAACCAATAAAGATACCGGACTTCAAGTGTCTGAAATCATTACAGAAGAGCTAAAGCGTCCTTTAATTATAGAAGATCAGCTTAGGAAAAAACAATGTTCAGAAGGCTCTGTTTAAATTCACAATAAAAAAACGCAGCTGGAATGAGCAGCTGCGTTTTGTAGAGTTAAAGCATGTTTGCCTTGCATGCTTTGTCGAGGAACTTGTTAACCTGTTAGTGCATCAACGTGTACAACATCGTTTAACACAATGACTTCTGCACGTTTAAAAAAGTTAAAGTCGGTAGCGGTTGCTAATGTATATGCACCCATCATGCGACTGATGATTAAATCACCGTTGTTTAGTTTTGGTAGCATAATTGACTCGCTTACTACGTCAATACTGTCACATGTTGGGCCTGCCAGTACCGATTCTACGCGCTCGCCTGACTGTTTTAATGAGTCAATCGGATAACTCGCTTCGTCAAAAAGTAAACCACTGAATGAGCCATAGATACCATCATCTAAGTAATACCATGGTTTGCCTTCGCGTACAGCTTGACCCATGACTGATGCAACACTGGTGACGGCACCGGCAACAATAAAGCGGCCGGGTTCAGCAATTACACGAACGGTGTCTGGTAATTGCGCTAACGCGTCGTTTATTGGCGCACAAAACTCATCAATAGGCAGTACATCTTTGTTATAAGGCACAGGGAAACCGCCACCAATATCAAGCGTGCTTAATGCAGGTAATCCCAGCGCTGTCACTTCATTAATTACGTGGTTACATGCTGAAATTGCTGTAACGTACTTGCTTGGGCTTGCTGTCTGCGAACCAACATGGAACGATAAACCTTTAATACGAATACCCAGTTGCTGTGCGTAGGTAATAATGTCAATCGCCATTGCAGGGCTGCAACCAAACTTTTTCGATAGATCAGCAAATGAGTCTGCATTACGAAAGCTTAAGCGAACAAGAAGTTCAACGTCGTCTTTGTATGCAATGAACTTTTCGAGTTCGTTGATGTTATCAACCACAAACACATTGCAACCGTATTCAAGTGCATCACGAATGTCTGCATCGCGTTTTATTGGGTGAGTGTGAATAGTACGCTCACTGGGCACGCCTTGGTTTGCAACTAAATCAATTTCCCCACTGGTTGCTAAGTCAAAGCTTGCACCTTCTTCAAGTAAAGTTCGTACAACAGCAGCATGCGGGAGTGGTTTCAGTGCAAAGTATAAAGTCACACCCGGCAAAGCACGGCTTAAAGCTCGGTACTGTTGGCGAACAGACTCGCAGTCTAAAACCATTAGCGGGGCACCGTGTTGTGCAACTAATTGCTCAATAAGTTGATTTGACGGTTGTGCAAAATGTAATGTTTGGTTTGCAGCAACCGTAGCTGCAGGTACTTTGATTGTTAAGTCTTGTGTAAGTGTTGAAATAGCCATTTTACTCTCCGGCAATTAAGCAACCGCTCGGTAAAAATGGAAGTCCGAGTCAGTTGAGTGTCATTAAAAGCGCACATATTTATAAAGGGTGTGCAATCAAATTCACTCTTGGATAGTTGCTCTATCGCCTTGCTACAAACAGGGTTTGTAATGTACTCGGATTGGCTATCATCAAGAAGCAGCGAGATAATAGATCTGGTTTTTTATTTGTGCAATAAAATTTTTTAGGAAAATAAAAATAATTTTTTATTGTTATTTTTCAAAGATATAAATCGATTAATAATATTTATTATATGGATTAATATTGTTTGTTAAACGAAAAAAAATCCCCTTTAAAAAGGGGATTCATCAATTCTATAATTGCAGAACCTTGCCGCTAATTAGCGTGCATTGGTACTTTCAAATATTTTATCAGCAGAGGCCGCCACAAAGCCTGTGTAAAGTTCGCCATCGGGTTTTGGATAACGTAGCGCAAACTCGTAAAAACAGCTTGGTACTGCCATTTTACCATCACTAAATTCTACTTCACTGTCATCAGCTAAAGTTGATGATTGCTCAAGAAGTACCTCTGGTGAGCCTTTAATTTCACCGCCAGAGGTATTGAGTGCAAAGCCTGCGTCTTTCAATGCTTGGTTTACGCTCTCAATGTTATCAAACTTGGCAAGTTCGTTAATGCTAACTGTGAAGTGATTGGCACGGTAGCCCCATGCTGACATCCACGCTGCATATTCACTCTCAGCTAATAGTTTTTTGTAAGTGTCTGAGCTTACTTGCCAATGAGTCCCTGAGTATAAAAAGTCATCAGCAGTGACGGCATCGGCATCAATTTTTTCTACCATGTCGTTAACAATGGCTTGTAACTCTGCTGAACATTGCTCTACAAGTAATTCAGAAATAAACACTTTAGGTTGTTTCGGATCTGAATGTTCATAGTGCTTTGCATACAGTTTTTTTGCTTCGAAGTGGTATTCACCACACTCTTTATAGCCCACGGCTAAGAAGTGGGCTGCGAGCTTTTCGAGGCCAATCTTTTCATGGTTAAAAGTACGTAATGCAATGTGGTCGTTTATTACATCATCTTTTTGTGTCGAACCCAGTAACTCATGAACTTTCACTGCCGAAGGCGTAACTGATAAATAGTTATCCCATAGTTTTTCAAATAGGGCATTTACATCTGTGTGCATTTTAAATTCCTTCATTTAAGGCGGTAAGACCGCCAATCAATTATTCAATAATTAAGCCCGGCGCAAGGGTTTGAGGTAAGTTAACTTTGTCGGCCTCTACAGAAGCAACAGGGTATGCACAGTAGTCTGCTGCATAGTATGCGCTTGCTCTGTGGTTTCCGCTTGCCCCAATACCACCAAACGGTGCGGCGCTAGAAGCCCCTGTTATTGGACGATTCCAGTTAACAATACCAGCACGAATACGTTTTAAGAAGTGATCATAGTCTGCACTTGCATCACTTAATAAACCGGCAGATAAACCAAATGCGGTGTTATTTGCCTCTTCAATCGCGCTATCAAAGTCTGTATAGCGATATACCTTGATGAGTGGTCCAAAGTGCTCTTCATCAGGCATCTCTTTTACATTCGTCACATCAATAATTCCTGGGCTTACAAAGCCTGTGCCCGGTTGTAGATGTGTTAGTTCAACAAGGGAAGTTGCCCCCATTTCAATAAGTTGTTGCTGCGCAGCAACCATGCCAAGCGCTGCTTTTTCGCTGATCATTGCGCCCATAAATGGCTGCTCTTCACTAAAGCTATCTGCGACGACAATGTGCTTAGTTGCTGCCACTAATTTGTCTAAGATAGCATCACCATTTTGTGTATTCTCAATGAATAATCGGCGTGCACAGGTACAGCGTTGACCTGAGGTAATAAAACCTGATTGAATGATATCGTGAACCGCAGCGTTGATATCAGCGACATCTTTTACAATAAGCGGGTTATTACCGCCCATC
Organism: Pseudoalteromonas sp. MT33b; assembly: GCF_014117385.1. Classification (NCBI taxonomy): domain Bacteria; kingdom Pseudomonadati; phylum Pseudomonadota; class Gammaproteobacteria; order Alteromonadales; family Pseudoalteromonadaceae; genus Pseudoalteromonas; species Pseudoalteromonas sp. MT33b. The sequence continues at coordinate 667,919 of NZ_CP059832.1, forward strand.
TCCAACGCTAAAATTTTACCTGGGTTGCCTGCAAATTGTTTATGTAATAGGTGACCTGTGTTTGAGCTGCCGGTAAAGAATAAACCATCAATATCTTTATGGCTGGCAAGGGCAATCCCAGTATCAACTTCACCTTGTACAAGGTTGATGACACCTGCTGGTAAACCGGCTTTTAGCCACAGTTTTAATGTAAACTCTGCAACATGAGGGGTCAGTTCAGAAGGTTTAAACACCACGGTATTCCCCGCTAAAATAGCAGGAACAATGTGGCCATTTGGTAAGTGACCAGGGAAATTGTAAGGGCCAAACACTGCGACAACACCGTGTGGTTTGTGTCGAATAAACGCTTTGGCGCCTGGCATTGGGTTTTCGGTTGTGCCAGTACGTTCGTGGTATGCTTTAATTGAAATAGCAATTTTACCTGTCATCGCGCCTACTTCAGTGCGCGTTTCCCATAATGGCTTACCTGTTTCACGGGCAATAATTGTTGCAAACTCTTCGCTATGTTCTTTTAATTGGTCTGCGAAGCGCTCTAATACTGCAATGCGTTCATCAACGGTTTTGTCTGCCCAGTCTAGTTGTGCTTCTCGTGCTGCTTTTATGGCAGCATCCACTTGCTCTGCTGTGGCTGTTTTACCTTGCCAAACAATATCACCATTGCTTGGGTTAACAGAGTTGAACTCGTGGCCTAGACCATGCTGCCACTGGTTATTTATTAATTGCGTATCTTGAGTTATTTGACTCACCGTAATCTCCTTAAGCGGCTACAGGCGGAAAAATCGCGCTGCATCCCCTTGTTTTAATTTAAGTGCATTGGCCACTTCTTGGCTGACAATAAGCGTGTGTTTAGCGTGGTTATAATGAGCATGCTTTGTGAATGTGGCTCTAAAGTCATTCACACCTTGATTGCAGATTGCCAATGTGTCTGAGCTTTTTTCGTTTATATGCGCCAGTTCAGCAATGGTAATAGGGCATACCTGTGATTCACGAACGCTGCGAATATTGCCAAGTTTTGCTTCTACCGTGGGGCCTGCATCGAATAGGTCAACATAGCCGCGATGCTCAAACCCTTCTTTTTCGAGTAGTTTGAGTGCTGGTTTGGTTTTTTCGTGCACTTTACCAATCACAGCTTGCGCTTTTTTGCTTAAAAGGTTGGCATAAATTGGGTATTTTGGCATGAGTTCGCTAATGAATACTTTATCGCCCAAGCCCACTAAGTGATCTGCTTGTGGGAACTCAATACTAAAAAAGTGTTCTTGTAACCATTGCCAAAAGGGTGAATGTCCTTTTTCATCACTGACACCGCGCATTTCTGCGATAACGGTGTCTGCAAAACGCTCACTGTGCTGCGCCATAAATAAAAAGCGCGAGCGTGATAAAAATCGTCCGGTTAACCCTTTACGGTTTTGCTCACGTAAAAATAAGGTACAAATTTCGGAACAGCCTGTGTAATCATTACACATGCTCAAAATATCAACCGTGTTATACACGTTAAGTGTGCGAGAATGATGGACTGTTTTACCTAAGTGATAATGATAAAGTGGGACCGACATACCTACCGCAGCCTCAATGGCTGTGGTACCAATGACTTGACCGGTTTTACTGTCTTCTAAAACAAATAAATAGGTTTCATCATGTGGTTTGTTGATGTCTTTGGCAAAACTGCGTTCAGCGCGGTCAATTTTTTCTAGCAATAAATTGTCATCAACCGGGAGTGAGGTAAAACCATGGCCCGATTCAATGGCAATTTGCTTTAAAGCTGCAAAATCATTTGCAGTAATTGGACGTAATACTTGCATTCATTGCTCTCCGATGGCGTGCTGAATTAACAGCACGCCAACTTGGATTAACCGTTTACAACGTCTGCAACCGCTTTTTCAAAGCGTGCTAAACCTTCTTTGATATCTTCAAGTGGGATCACTAAAGAAGGCGTAAAGCGCACAACATTTGTGCCAGCAACTAGGCTCATTAAACCGTGCTGAGTGCTTGCAACGAGGAAGTCACGAGAACGGCCTTCATATTTACTGTTAAGCACTGCACCTAATAATAGACCCTTACCACGTACTTCACTAAATACGTCGTATTTTTCGTTAATGGCTTTTAAGCCATCACGTAAAAGTTGTTCGCGCTCTTTAACTCCAGCAAGCACGTCTGGTGTGTTAACTGTATCGAATGCCGCTTCAGCTACAGCGCACGCTAATGGATTACCGCCATAAGTAGAGCCATGTGTCCCTACTTTTAGGTGCTCGGCAATATCAGCTTTGGTGATCATGGCACCGATAGGGAAGCCACCACCCAGTGCTTTTGCTGTTGTTAGGATATCAGGTGTTACGTCTAAATCTTGGTAAGCGTATAGAGCGCCTGTGCGGCCAACACCCGTTTGTACTTCATCAAAAATGAGAAGTGCGTTGTGTTTGTCACATAATGCGCGGACCCCTTTAACAAAGTCGCTAGTTGGTGAAATAATACCGCCTTCACCTTGCAAAGGTTCCATCATAACCGCACATGTGTTGTCGCTGATAAGCGCTTCAAATGCAGCAAGGTCATTGTAATCACAATGATCGATGGCAGCTGGTTTTGGACCAAAGCCATCAGAATACGCCGCTTGACCACCTACCGTAACAGTAAAAAATGTACGGCCATGAAAGCCTTTATTAAAGGCAATAATTTGATTCTTTTGTTCACCATGTACATCTAATGCCCAACGACGCGCGAGTTTTAAAGCTGCTTCGTTTGCTTCTGCCCCTGAGTTTGCAAAATAAACCTTATCAGCAAAGGTCGCATCAGTGAGCTTCTTAGCCAAACGCAATGCCGGTTCGTTCGTCATTACATTTGATAAATGCCAAATTTTCTCGCCTTGCTCTTTTAATGCATTAACAAGGGCAGGGTGACAATGACCTAAGCAGTTCACTGCAATACCACCTGCAAAGTCGATAAACTCTTTACCGTTTTGATCCCACACGCGTGAACCCTCGCCACGAACTGGGATAACCTCTGAAGGGTTATAGTTTGGCACCATTACGTCGTTGAATAATTCTCTTGTTACTTGCATGTGTTGCACCTAAATCTGGCTTAATATGAAAAAATTAAAATTGCAAAAACTAGGTTAGTTAAGCCGTTCCTGCCTAGTTACGCACGATGAGATTATTTTTCTTATCAATTATTTATATTATCTGGTTTGCGAACTTAAATTTGCAGTGCTATTTTGTGTAAATTGACTAAAATAAAAAGCAAATTGACGAAAGAATTAAACAAAATGATAACTCCTCAAGATGAAAAGTTGCTTGCGATATTAAAAACTAACGCTCGCGCAAGTGTGTCGGATTTAGCAAGGGCCTTAAATTTATCACGCTCTACGGTACAAAGTAGGATGTTAAGGCTGGAAGAGTCGGGTGTGATCAAAGGGTATAGCGTTGATTACGGTGATGCCTATTTAAGCCAAATGGTCTCAGCGCATGTATCAATTAAGGTGAAACAAAAGTTAACCACAAAAACGAATATAGAACTGAAGCAAATTGACGCAATTTCTCAGCTTTATGCGATTAGTGGTGAATTTGATTTGATTGCAGTCGTACAAGCTCAAAACCTCGAAAAATTGAGTCATTTGCTTGATGATATAGGTAATCTAGATGGAGTAGAAAGAACAACTTCGTCGGTAATATTAGAAACAAAGTTTAAGCGCTAATAGGGCCATTTAGCGCTTAATGTTGGGTTAGTTGCTTGCTTTACGAATAACTTTCTTTTCAACTTCATCCAGTTTTATGACGTAGGCATTGCCGCCAATGCCTTTAAATTCTTCATCGGTAAACACGATGGTGTTGTCATCATAAAAGGTGACAGCCTCTTTTTGAGTAACGATACCTAGGTCGATACGTGATACATCACCCGAAAAGAATTTGTCTTCTTTAAAGTTTTCAAATAGCCAGATACTTGTTGAATCGAGAAGAACCAACTTAGTTCTATCGGGGCTTAAAGCCGCGGAGGTGATCCAACATAACTTTTCTAATGTGGTACAGGTCTGAAATGAATCAATCAGCTCAGCGTCAAAATTAGCAGCGTGATCGCCTACTTTATAGACATTCGTTATACCATCAAATGGTTCTGTTCTATTTTTAGTAAATAAGTATAAATGACGACCGAAGGCGACAAAGGCCTCTAGGTCAAAGTTTCGTTTGTCAGGCTCAATAGGGGTGCCATCCATTTCTGGATAGGTGAATTTGATGATTTCGGCTTCAGTTGTGTCCCCTTTGATATCAATGGGGTTTTCGATTTTATAAATTGTTAGCCATTTTCTGTCGTTTTTATTATTGCCGAAATCGCCTAAGAAGAAATGCCCGAAGGTGTTTTGGGTCATGTCCTCCCAGTCAATGTTTTTGGCATTAGTGACAAGGATTTCTTTGGCAATTGAACCATCTTGGTTAAGGCGGTATAACTTGGGCTTATCGCCACTGTCGTTTATTGCCCAAAGCCGTTTGTATTTATCAAATTCAATACCAGAGATTTCTTTGACTTTAGGATCAACAGTTAATCGCTTTTTACTGTAAAGGGTGTAAATAGAAGACCCGACCAGCGCTGCAACAACAGTCACGGCAAGGATAAAAAAGGTGAATACGCTTTTCTTTAACATTAACAAGGAAATGGCTTTGGAAGATGTAAAGTAGTATACCCTACAATCTTTATCTTTGTATATTCCATACCCCAGTTCCTGTCGCGGCCATAAAGTTAATATTGTCTTGCAAGACTTTGTGTCCAACATTCACTGATGATTCTGGGTGGCTGACTAAATAACCTTGTACACTGCGTATCCCCATTGATTTTACGAGTTCAAACTGGGCAAATTCTTCGACACCCTCAGCCACAATTTTTAGTCCTAATTTATGGCCAAGCTCACTGATTGAATGCAGTATTTCATTGTATTTAGGATTGCTATTCGCTTGGGCAATAAACAGACGATCGAGTTTAATGACGTCGATTGGTAAATCAGCCAGCGTGCTTAACGAGCTAAAACCCGTTCCAAAGTCATCAATTGCAATAGTGACGCCACTGGCTCGTAATTTCTCAAGTTGCTGAATAATGTGTTTACTGGCTGTAATAAGTGTTGATTCGGTTATTTCTAACATTAAGGCACTTGCAGGCAAGCCTGTTTTAGCCAATATGTTCATTACCCAATCATACACAGCGCGGTGTTTAAGTTGAATGCCTGATATATTCACCGATATTTTAACTTTTTTCATCCCTGCGTTATACCACGCTGACATTTGTCTGCATGATTCGAGTAAAATCCAATCGCCTAGTTCGAGGATCAGGTTCGATTCTTCGGCAATAGGAATAAACTCAGCAGGTGCGATTGCGCCTTCTACCGGATGATCCCAGCGGGTGAGAGCTTCGAAGTAATCGATAGTGCAGTTTTCTACGTGCACAATTGGCTGGAACGATAAATGAAAGTTCTCGCAGGCAATCGCCAAACGCATTTCTTCAAGTAAATAGTGATAACGGCGCATTTTATTGCCCATTTCGGGGGAGTACACCTTAAAGATACCGCGACCATCTGTTTTAGCGCGATACATTGCAACATCGGCCATTTGTAATAATGCATGGGGCGTTGCTGCACTATCGGGATAAACGGCAATACCAATACTTGCACTAATTTTAATCAGTTTATTGCCGAGCACAAAATCGCGTTCGATTTCTTGCAATACATTTTGCGCAATTTCTAGGGCTTTATCTTTGTGGTCGAGCTGACTTATAAAGATTGAAAACTCATCACCGCCTAGACGCGCTAAGTTTTGTTCAAGCCCATTTGTAGCAGACACATTGTTAAGTTTATGGTGGCGTACCACACTGGTTAAACGGGCTGCAACTTGAATAAGCACTTCGTCACCAAAGCTGTGGCCGAATGAATCGTTAACTTGTTTAAACCCATCTAAATCGATGAATAATAACGCGCAATTTAACTTATCGATTTCAGCCAGACTTAATTGCCTTGTTAAATGTTCAATATAGGCATGGCGGTCAATTAACAGCGTTAATTTGTCTTGGCAGATACTGACCTGCGATTCGTGGGTGTAGGTCGTAATATGTGAGCTTAATGTATGAATGTGTGTTTTTAGCTGGCTTACAATTGGTTGGCTTGTATCGTTATTACGCGCTAAATGTAAGGATTTGAGAAGGTTTGATAGTTGATTATTGAGCTCAGTTAAGGTGTGTGTATCGTTTTCTGTTTGTCTTTTTATATTGATAAGCCAACTAATCGCTAAACCGAGCAATAAAAATATACTGATATTGATGGGCGAGAGGAGCGTTGACCAAAACAGGGATGATGCACTGATAGTAATAAATGAAGTGGGTGTTGATTTGACTACAACATACTGCAGCTCATCTTTGTTAATGAGTTGCTGACCTCTAAACACCATATTATACCACGGTGCAGATTCTAGCTGAGTGTTTACTTTTGGCTGAGATTGTAACTGCGTATTATTATTGAAATGTGCTAAATCATTAACTTGTTTCGTTAATAAAATATTTAAACCATACACAAATGCAATTAAGGTAATAATACAAATAGATAATGTACGAAACGCGTTGGTCATTAGTCGCTACCATCCCGGGTAAAATAGTTTTTAACCCACTTCTGAGTTATTCAGTATATTGTTTGTCACTAAAATAGACAAAGTCTTTTTAATGTAATTAATTTGTTAATAGTTTTGCAAATGAAAAATTTTGCATCTACGTTAGTGTTTTTACTCTATTTTTGACTTAAATTTTATTCACTTTACCCCTGTCTACTTGTTAACTACTTTTATGAGTATGCGCTGATCAAAACAATAAAAGAGCCTGAAAATTAAGTGTATTTTATTTTCAACTTGGTTCGGTTATTGCTCTTATTGAATAAGCAATATGATTTTGAGTACTTTTATTTATTTTGCGCACTGAAATGGTGCGAAAAATAAAAAATTGCACTGTCATAATGCGTAAATATAGATTTGATTAACTAAAGCAAAATGCATGCTTTAGATTGGACGTTGTTTTAAATCATGTAACGCACAGCCTCCGTCTGTTGAGTAGTTGAACACGGCACTGTGGCAAGGATTAATTTACCGATTGGTTGAATTGGAGCCCACTATGTTAAGTAAACGTTTTTTTAAGACTAAAGACGAAACAGAAGTCACCTTTGAATTTCAGCACCCTGATGCTGAAGATGTGCAATTAGTTGCTGAATTTACAGATTGGCAACCTGTGCCAATGAAGTTCAGTAAAAAAGAACAAGTATTCAAGTGTAAGCAACGTCTGCCATTGGATAAAAAATTTCATTTCCGCTATCTGATCAATGGCCAAGTTTGGGATAACGATCATCAAGCTGATGGGTATATTCCAAACGGTTTTGGTACCGAAAACAGTATTGTTAACACTCAACGCGCTTAGGTGTATTAATGCAGTCACTTGCGCAGTTATTTTATCTGCATGGTATCGGTTACGAATATACAAAGTACACTGGCGAGCACGTCGTTTTTGATGAAAGTACGCGCCGCAGTGCACTCAGTTGTTGTGGTATCGATTGCACTGATACAGACACCATTAACCAGCTCAACTTTGCCCTGGATGCAGGAACGTGGTTAACGTTATTACCTAACGTTAGCCTTATTGAGTCAGATGAGCCCTTTTTACGAGTGCGAGTTGATGAGCGTCTTTTATCACGCGGCTGTGAGTTACGCCTGCCATCGCTCGATATTGTTGTTAGTCGAGAGAACTTGCACGAATTGAGCGTGACAGGTGATTACCGTTTTAATGATATTCGTTACCTTGAAGTAGCGCTTCCCTTACCCGACATGCCCATAGGCTATCATGATGCTGTGATTACAGTGGCTGATCAAGAAGCACATTCTGAGCTGTGGATCATGCCAAAACAGTGCTTTACAGTGGATGATAAAAAGCGCTTGGGTGTGTCGATACAGCTATATAGCCTATTTAACGCGCACGGTTTAGGTATTGGCGATTTTGCAGATTTAGCGTCGCTAATGCGCGAAGCTGCGGCCAATGGTATGGATTATATTTTATTAAATCCATTGCATTTATTGTTCGAACACAGCCCTGAGCGTGCCAGTCCGTATAGCCCTAATAGTCGTGCGTTATTAAATCCGCTTTATATTGCATTGTCATTATGCGAAGACGCGAAAGATAATTTGGCACTTGAAAAGCTGCTTAATGAAAAACCGCAAGGCACCGATACATACATTGATTACACAAGTGTCAGTGATTTTAAATACCAATTATTTAGCTGTTTGTATCATCACTTTCGTGAGACAGCATCGGTTGAGCGTAAAGCGCAATTCGAAGCATTTTGCCTAACTCACAAACACAGTTTAGCAACGCTGGTGGTGGGTGATAATGAATACGCAAGCTACTTGCAATGGCAAGCGCATTTACAGCTTAACCTATGCCAGCAAATAGCGAATGAATGTGGTATGGATATTGGTCTCATCAACGATTTAGCGGTGGGATGTGCGGGTGATGGCAGTGAATACCGTAGCCAAGATGAGCTATTTTCTCATGGTGCAAATGTTGGCGCACCGCCAGACCCATGGGCTGAACAAGGACAAAACTGGGGCTTACCTGCACTCAACCCGCAAAAATTAAGTAAAGATAATTTTGCGTTTTATCGATCGCTTATTCGCGCCAATATGGAAGATGTGGGTGGGTTGCGAATAGACCATGTTATGGCTATTCGCAGGCTCTGGTGGTGTTTTGATAATCAAGGCCAACAGGATGGTTGCTATGTTTATTACCCTTTTGAGCATTTGTTAGCTATTTTAAAAATAGAGTCACACCTTAACCAATGCGTCGTTATAGGCGAAGATTTAGGGGTTGTGCCCACTGAAGTGCGTGATGCATTGAAAAGCAGTGCTATTTATTCCAATGGCTTATTTTACTTTGAAAAAGATCACAATGGTGAGTTTTTAGCCAGTGAACATTTTGCTCCACATAGCTTACTGATGATTGCTAATCATGATGTCCCCCCCTTTAATGGCTGGTGGACAGGGCACGATATAACTGTTAAACAACAGTATAGCTTAATTGATGAAGCGCAAAGCAACGCCTTGCTCGAAGCCAGAAAGATTGAAAAGCAACGTATGCTTAATTTCATCATGCGCGAAACTTCTCAGCAGCTGACCTTAGATACAGAGGCCTCTGTAGTATACCAAGCATTAGCATGTTGCCTTGCGGCAGCACCCGCTCGATTGTTTACCATTCAGATAGATGATTTAGATCAGCAAATTTTACCGGTGAATATTCCCGGAACGGATAAAGAATACCCCAACTGGCGGCGCTTATTGTCGCGCCCGACGCAGCAAATTATGCATTCGCAGCAGTCATTTTTAGCCAGTTTAATTTCTATAAGGAATCAATAAATGCGAAGTCGTGTTCGTCAAGAGCAAAGTGCACAACCACTGATTTATCAGTCGCAAATCGAGGCGTTGTCAGCAGGTTGTTTTAAAGATCCTTTTAGTTTCTTAGGACCGCATAAAATTAATGATAGCCGTTATGAAGTGCGCTGTTTTTTACCAGGTGCCACTATGGTATCTGTTGTTATGGGGTCGCAGCAGATTGCAGCTCAAAGGCAAGGGGAAAGTGATTTATTTGTAGCAACGATTGATTGCACATCAGTCCCTGAGTACCAGTTAGATGTGAGTTACGCCGACAAAGCGAGCCACAGACACTACGATGAATATAGTTTTGCGAGCACGCTCGATGAACAAGCAATGTATTTGTTTAATGAGGGCAGTTTAGAGCATGCTTATCGCCATTTTGGCGCGCATTTTACTACACAGCAAGGTGTAGAGGGCGTGCGCTTTACCGTATGGGCGCCAAATGCTAGCAGCGTATCGGTTATTGGTGAATTTAACTTTTGGCAACGCCAGCGTCACTTTATGCGTTTTCACCCAGCAAGTGGCGTATGGGAGTTATTTATTGCAGGGCTTAAAGAAGATCAGTGCTATAAATTTGCAATAACTACTCTAATGGGTGAACTGCTCGATAAAGCCGACCCGTTTGCATTTAAAATGCAGCAAGCACCGGGTACAGCATCGGTTTTACACGCTAGCAAAGCAACCGTAAAACTTGATGAGCACGCCCTTAAAAATCGTGCAAAGCGTAACAGTATTGAATCGCCTATTAGTATTTACGAAGTACATGCGGGCTCTTGGCAGCGCAGAGATGATAGTAGCCGGTATCTAACGTGGCGTGAATTAGCTGATAATTTGATTCCCTATACCAAAGCACTCGGGTTTACTCACTTACAGTTAATGCCAATTAGTGAATACCCGTTTGATGGTTCGTGGGGCTATCAGCCTGTTGGTTTATTTGCTGTGACAAGTCGTTACGGTAGTTTTGACGACTTTGTTTACTTTGTACAACAATGCCATGAGGCTAACTTAGGGATTATTCTTGATTGGGTCCCTGGGCACTTTCCAAGTGATCCCCATGGCTTACATCGCTTTGACGGCTCGCACTTATATGAACACGCCGATATACGGCAAGGATTCCACCCTGACTGGAATACCTACATTTATAACTACGACCGTGCTGAAGTGCGCAGCTTTTTAATAGCCAATGCCATGTATTGGTTACACGAGTTTGGCATTGATGGCTTACGGGTTGATGCCGTGGCATCCATGCTTTACCTCGATTATAGCCGTGAAGAAGGGCAGTGGGTTGCGAACCAATATGGTGGGCGCGAAAACCTCGGAGCAATAGAATGTCTAAAGCAAGTTAATTTGCGCTGCTATGCTAATAACCCCGGCATAATGATGGTTGCTGAGGAATCGACAGCATGGCCAGGCGTAACCAGACACGTTGAGCATGATGGCTTAGGATTTGGCTATAAGTGGAACATGGGGTGGATGAACGACAGTTTGCACTACATGCAACGCGATCCTTTGTATCGTGCTCATCATCATCATGAAATGACATTTTCGATGGTGTATGCCTACAGCGAAAATTATGTCTTGCCATTAAGCCATGATGAAGTAGTGCACGGCAAAGGTTCCTTAATTGAAAAAATGCCGGGTGATGACTGGCAGAAATTTGCAAATTTACGCGCTTACTACGCCTTTATGTGGGCTCACCCAGGTAAAAAGTTGTTATTCATGGGGGCTGAGTTTGCCCAGCGTCGAGAATGGAATCATGATCAATCTCTTGACTGGCATTTACTGGAGCACACGAGTCATCGTGGTGTTCAAGAAACAATAAAAGCGCTCAATAAAGTGTATTGCAATACACCCGCACTTTACGAGCAAGATACAAGCCCCGCGGGGTTTGCGTGGCTCGATAGCAACAACTCAGCACAAAGCATTTTTAGCTTTATTCGTTATGCAAAACAAGCTGATGATTTTGTTGTGGTTGTGAGCAACTTAACCCCACAGGTTTACCATGATTACGTTATCGGGGTGCCAAAAGCAGGGCGTTATCAAGTGATCTTGAATACAGACAAACCCGAATTTTTTGGCTCAGGGGTTGAGGTAACAAGCGATCCTGAACAGATTATTTTAACTCAAAATATGCTCAATCATGGGTTTACACAGAGCGTGGTCGTGTCATTACCAGGCCTTGCAACTGTGTACCTTAAGAAGGTGAGCGATGAGTCATAGTGTTGCACTTGAAACAGGGGTAACGATGCCGTTAGGCGCCTCGGTGCAGGGGGATGGGGTTAACTTTGCCGTCTATGCACCCCAGGCACACAGCCTATCTTTATGCTTATTTGACAGCAGCGGTCATTCAGAAATTCTCACACTGCCCATGCGAATGAATGAAGGGGGAGTGTGGACATTACGTGTTAGTCCTTTAAAAGCCGGTGCGTTGTATGGCTTTCGAGCTGATGGTGACTATGCACCTCAAAAAGGGTTATTTTTTAATCCTCATAAGTTATTGCTCGACCCTTATGCTCGCGACATTTATGGCGAGTTTACGTGGAGCGAGCGCCACTACGGGCAGATGCCGGTTGGCACATTAAGCACTGTGAACAACGCGATAGATATGCCTAAATCACGCGTTAGAGAGCTTGCGCTTTACAAGGGCACTAAGCCACAGCACAGTTGGGGAAAAACCGTCATTTATGAGTGTCATGTAAAAGGCGCGACCTGTCGCCACCCTGATATACCGAAAGCGTTGCAAGGCAAATTTTTAGGCTTAAGCCACCCTCGTTTTATTGAACACTTGCGGACTTTAGGTATCACGTGTTTAGAACTTTTACCTATTCATGCGTTTATTAGTGAGCAATTTTTAACGGCTAAAGGGCTGCAAAATTATTGGGGCTACAACACGCTTAATTTTTTTATCCCACATAAAGACTACTTGGTCGACGATGATATTAGCGAGTTTCAAGAGATGGTCGCTGAGCTGCACAAAGCTGATATCGAAGTCATTCTAGATGTCGTCTATAACCACACCGCAGAGGCTGGCACTGATGGGCCGCTATTATCTCTACGTGGGTTAGATAATCTGGGTTACTACCGAACGGTTGCCGATAAGCCACAGCATTATATAAATGATACGGGCTGCGGAAATACGCTTAATATCGATTCACCACGTGCTTTGCAATTGGTGCTTGATAGCCTGCGTTATTGGGTAGAAGTAATGGGGGTTGATGGTTTTCGTTTTGATCTGGCCACCATACTTGGGCGCAATCCAAATGGCTTTAATCATGCGCATGCTTTTATGCAAGCTGTTAATCAAGACCCTGTTTTAAATAGAGTTAAATTAATAGCAGAGCCTTGGGATATAGGCCCAGGTGGTTATCAGCTCGGGGCATTTCCAGCGCCTTGGCGCGAATGGAACGACAAATACCGCGACACCGTAAGACGTTTTTGGAAGCAAGAACAAGGTGTAATAGGGGAACTTGCTAAGCGTTTACATGGCTCGTTTGATTTGTTTGAACATAACCTGCGTGGACCCCTTAATAGTATTAACTTTATCACCAGCCATGATGGATTTACCTTGGCAGATTTAGTGAGTTATGAACAAAAACACAATGAAGCGAATGGCGAGCAAAATCGCGATGGACACAGTGCGAATCATTCCTTTAATTGTGGTGTAGAGGGGTATACCAGCGACCAAGCTATAAGCAAATTACGCTTGCAACAGCAAAAAAATATGCTGCTGACTTTGTTACTTTCCAAAGGGGTGCCTATGCTTTCTTTAGGAAGCGAAATGGCGCACTCGCAAGGCGGTAATAATAACGCTTATTGTCAGAATAATCGTACTAGTTGGCTTGCATGGAAAGAATCGCAATTTAACCACCCACTGACCCGATTTATTGATGATGTGCTTAGATTACGCAAGCAATTTAGCATTTTTCAGCACCCCTTCTTTGTGCATGACGGTGACCCTCGTTATGCCGTTGCGTGGTTTACAGAATCAGGCACCGATATGCAACAAGATGACTGGCATCAGAGCGACCGTCAATTTTTAATGTATAGCCTGACTGATAAGCACACGGAACAAGCTTTACTGATTATTTTAAATGCTGGCTCCTTGCCTATCACTTGCCAATTACCGCGCTTATCAAGCGGTCAATGGTCTTTGGCACTTACCAGTATTCATTCGGTTTCGACAGCGAATGTTGACACCGAACAACAGATTGCTGCGATGAGCAGCTGGGTTTTTACCGCCGATTCAGAGGACTTAAGTCATGACTAAAAAAGGTGAACAAGCATGTGTTGTAAAAGGATGGCAAGATGCGCCTATTATTGATAAAAGCACCTTAGAGGATGACCTATCACGCCATTTTTATTACACCTTAGGGCGTGACAAAGTGGGTAAGTCACAACTGTATTTATACCATGCACTGGCGTTAACTATTCGCGACAGGCTCGTGGCGCGATGCCGTGACACAAAACAGCAAATACATGAACAAAAACGCCGCAAAACTGCTTACTTATCGCTGGAGTTTTTGATGGGGCGTGCATTGGGTAATGCGGTTTTAAATCTTGACCTTGATGAGCAGGTAGCAAAGGCATTGCAACAGTATTGTACTGAGCTTGAAAGTGTTGCCGAAGCTGAACATGATGCAGGGCTTGGGAATGGTGGTTTAGGTCGCTTAGCTGCGTGTTTTTTAGATAGTTGTGCCAGCCTTGCGCTACCTGTTATTGGTTATGGCATTCGTTATGAATATGGCATGTTTAATCAAGCGATAGAAAATGGTCACCAAATTGAACAGCCCGATAATTGGTTACGCGAAGGCCACCCATGGGAGTTAAGCGCACCAGAGCAGTCTAAGCGAATCAAATTTTTTGGTCATGTAGAAAGTTACACCGACAAGCAAGGGCGTGTGCATCGTCAATGGCTCGATACCCAAGATGTCTTGGCGGTGCCATATGATGTGCCGATCCCGGGCTACAAAAACGATATTGTAAACACGTTACGGTTATGGAAGTCAGAGGCAACCGATGAGTTTGACTTGAGTGAGTTTAATGCGGGCAGCTACTCAGAAGCGGTGGCGCGTAAAAATCTCGCTGAACAAATCACCATGGTGCTTTACCCCAACGACAGTAGCGAAAATGGCAAAGAGTTGCGTTTACGTCAGCAGTATTTTTTATCGTCTGCCAGTATTCAAGATGTGGTTGATATTTGGGTAAACAAGTCAGGTGAAAACTTTGATGAGTTTGCTGACTACCATGTTTTTCAACTCAATGACACTCACCCCAGTATTGCGGTTGCAGAATTAATGCGCGTGTTAATCGATGACTATGAACTTGATTGGGATAAAGCGTGGCACATTACGACAAAAACCATGGCGTATACCAACCATACCTTGTTACCAGAAGCCTTAGAAAAATGGTCAGTGTCATTATTTTCGCGCTTATTGCCGCGCATTTTAGAAATAATTTACGAAATTAATGCCCGTTTCCTCGCCGACGTCGCACAAGCATGGCCGGGAGATGTGGCTAAACAGCGCGCCCTTTCTCTGATTGAAGAGGGCCCAGAGCCACAAATTCGCATGGCGTACCTTGCGATTGTCGGCAGTTATTCTGTCAATGGTGTTGCGGCGCTTCATACTGAACTATTGAAAGCCGGTTTATTTAATGACTTTTATCAATTATGGCCAGAAAAATTCAACAACAAAACCAATGGTGTTACGCCGCGTCGGTGGCTTGCCCACTGTAATCCAGAACTGACTAAGTTACTGAACAGCAAAATTGGCGATGAATGGGTGGCTGACTTTAGCAAAATTGGCCAATTGCGCCGATATTACGACGATACCGAATTTCATACACAGTGGCAGGATGTTAAATATGTCAACAAACAACGTCTTGTTGAGCTTGTAAAAAGCCGATGTGGTGTTGAGTTTGACGCCACGATGATGTTCGACGTGCAAGTTAAACGCATTCATGAGTACAAGCGCCAATTACTTAATGTTTTGCATATTATTCATTTATACGACCGGATTCGTCAGGGCGATACAGAAAACTGTGTGCCACGTTGTGTACTCCTCGGGGGGAAAGCTGCGCCAGGTTATTACATGGCGAAGAAAATTATTAAGTTAATTAATAATGTGGCTGAAGTCATTAATAAAGACCCCCTTGCAAAGCCATATTTACGGGTTGCATTTTTACCTAATTACAACGTCACCGCGATGGAAACGATTTGTCCTGCAACCGATTTATCTGAGCAAATATCAACAGCCGGTAAAGAAGCATCGGGCACTGGTAACATGAAGTTTATGATGAATGGCGCGTTGACGATAGGGACATTAGATGGTGCAAATATTGAAATCCGTGATGCTGTAGGTGCTGATAATTTCTTCTTGTTTGGCGCACGAGCAGAGCAAGTTGACGATATAAAAGCGCACTATAATCCGGAGCAAGTTATTTATCAGACCGAAAGCTTATACCAAGTAATGCAACTCTTAGAAAGCGGTCATTTTAATTTATTTGAACCAAACTTATTCGACGACATTATTGCTGCGATAAAGAGTCCGCACGATCCATGGCTTGTAGCCCATGATTTTGCCAGCTTTGTTCAAGCGCAAGAGCAAGTTGAACAAGCCTATTTAGACAGCGCACACTGGACCAGAATGAGTATCTTGAATACTGCTGCCAGTGGCATGTTTTCAAGCGACAGAACCATTGGTCAATACAGCGATGATATTTGGCATTTGGAACCACTTTTAGACACGAGCGCACAGCAACACACACAGAAAAAAAGCAGCTAACTTAAGACGGAGAGAGTTATGCCAAGTTATGCAAATCGATATATAAGTAGTTTAACAAGAGAAACGTATGCCCTTATTTTAGCAGGGGGGCGAGGTTCACGTTTACACGAATTAACAGATTGGCGAGCTAAACCGGCGGTGTATTTTGGTGGTAAACACCGGATCATCGACTTTCCGCTGTCGAACTGCATTAACTCGGGCATTCGTCGTGTTGGCATTGCTACACAATATAAATCGCATTCACTGATCCGCCACGTTAATCGTGCATGGGGTCACTTTAAGAAAGAGCTGGGTGAGTCGGTTGAAATCTTGCCAGCGTCACAGCGTTATGGTGATGAATGGTATTGTGGTACAGCTGATGCTGTGTTTCAAAATATGGATATTATTCGTCATGAGCTGCCAAAATACGTCATGATATTATCGGGCGACCATGTATATCGGATGGATTACGGTGGTTTACTCGCAAAGCATGTTGAAAATGGTGCAGACATGACCGTATGTTGTATCGAGGTACCGTGTGAAGAGGCCGCGAATACCTTTGGTGTCATGACTGTGGATGAAAGTAAGCGCGTTCGCCGGTTTGATGAAAAACCTGCGTCGCCAACCTCAGTCCCCGGCAAACCTGGCACGTGCCTCGCTTCAATGGGGAACTATATTTTTAATACTGAGTTTTTATTTGAGCAACTGAAAAAAGACGCCGAAACAGAGGGCTCTGGCCGTGACTTTGGTCATGATATCATTCCTGCCATTATTGAAGAGCATAACGTTTTTGCGTATCCGTTTAGAGACCCAGGCTATGATGGACAACCTTATTGGCGTGATGTAGGAACACTTGATTCGTTCTGGGAAGCGAACATGGAGCTGGTTATGCCAGAACCGCAGCTAGATTTATACGACCCTAGCTGGCCTATTTGGACTTACCAAGAGCAACTTCCACCGGCTAAATTTATTTTTGATAATGATGACAGACGAGGTATGGCGGTCGATTCAACAGTGTCTGGCGGATGTATTATTTCGGGGTCTTTGGTGAGAAAATCGCTATTGTTCTCTAATGTACATGTCCATTCTTATTGTCAAATAGAAGAGTCAGTTATATTACCAGGGGCTAAAATTCAACGTAATTGTCGTATAAAACGCGCGATTATTGATCGTAGCTGCGAGATACCCGCAGGCCTTGAAATAGGCTATGATCATAAAGTTGATAAAGAAAATGGTTTTAGGGTCTCGAAAAAAGGGATTGTCTTAGTGACGCGTGATATGTTGAATGAACTGGCAAAAAAGTTAAAACAACAAGAGCAAGATAACAAACGCCTTGCTTAAATATGGGTGGGGTGGAAAGTACTAATATCACCCCCCAGCATAAAAAATAGAAGTAAAAAGGAGTACGGCAAAGCATGCATGTATTGATGGTTGCTGCAGAGAATGATGCATTACCGAATGCAAAAGTAGGTGGTGTTGCCGATGTCGTAAGAGATTGTCCTAAAGCCCTTGTTGAAAAGGGGCTGACAGTTGATGTGGTGATCCCCGATTATGGTTTTCACGATTTAGAGCGTCATAGCCTAGGTGTGGTCAATGTGGCGTTTGCCGGACACATGCAACAACTCGAAGTGTGGCAACTTGCTCACTCTCAGAAAGGGGTTAGACAGCTGGTTATTTCTCATTTGGAATTTAGCCGTCACCATGGCGCTGTTTATTGTAATGACGAGGCAGGTCGCCCATTTGCAACCGATGCCAGTAAATTTGCCTTATTTAATGCCGCTGTGTGCGAAGCCTTATTACAAGGACTCATTTGTAAGCCTGATGTTATTCATTTACATGATTGGCATAGTGCGTGTGTTGCGTTGTTACTTAAAACAGATAGTCGCTATAACGATTTCTCCACCTTATTTTTAGCTTACACCGTACATAACCTTGCTCTGCAAGGGATCCGTCCTTTTAAAGGGGATACTTCGAGTTTAGAAGCGTGGTTTCCAAGCCTGGGTTATGACGGCCAAAAGTTATGCGATCCACGTTACCCTGACTGTTTCAACCCAATGCGCACAGCGATTAACTTGGTTGATAAAATACATTTAGTATCACCCACATATTGTCAAGAGGTGCTAAAACCAAGCGATCCTGTTAATGGCTTTTTTGGCGGAGAAGGGCTCGAGCTTGATTTACAAGCTGCATATCAGCAAGGCCGTGTAGTAGGCATTCTAAACGGGTGTGAGTATCCAGGTGATGAACTATCCGATGTCAGTTTTGCTCATTTATATCAGCACGCTGAGTCGGCACTTTTTCAGTGGATGGCAAAAACGTCTGAGCTTGACTCAGCGCATTATATAGCACATCAGCGTGTGCTTAAGTTTAAAACACAGCCTTTCTCTGGCCCTTTAGTGACGAGTGTTGGGCGATTAACAGATCAAAAAGTGCTTCTGCTTTGTCAGCCGTATGATAAAGCATTAGTGCTAGATGAATTATGCCAGCGTTTAAAGCAACATGATGGGTATATGATTATTCTTGGCTCAGGTGATACTGAACTTGAAAAAGTGATGACCACAGTCATGGCCCGACAAGATAACTTATTATTTTTGAAAGGATACGCTCATTTTGTTGGCGAGTACTTGTATCATTTAGGCGATCTGTTTTTAATGCCCAGTTCATTTGAACCTTGTGGTATTAGTCAAATGCTCGCCATGCGCGCAGGTCAACCGTGTCTAGTGCATGGTGTCGGTGGACTTCGTGATACTGTGCAGCACCTTGAAACGGGATTTAGTTTTAATGGTGAGAGTTTAACCGCTCAAAGTTACGAACTTATTACTGGTTTTACTGAAGCGCTTGCGCTAAAAAATGCAGATCCTAAAAAGTGGCAAGGAATTTGTGAACAGGCTAAAAATGCGCGTTTCTCGTGGCAATCAGTCGCAGATGGTTATTTATCGTACTTATATCAATAAAAACACCCTGATTCATGGCAATTAAGTGACTTTTATGTCAATTTCCGCTATTAATTACTTAGTGTTATATAAATGATAAAAAGTAGGTAAAGTGGCTGTATTTGTTGCTAGACAAGCGGTCTTTAATCGTCGTCAACAAGTTGTCGCCTATGAGCTACTATTTCGCGATAGTGAAAAAAACAGTTTTCCAAACGTGTCAGAAAGCACCGCAACGGCACGTCTCATTATGGAAAATCAGCTCAATTTAGGTACCCGCCATATCACGTCGGGCAAAAAAGCATTAATTAATATAGGTCCAGAGTCTTTAAAACTGGATCTATGTGCTTTTTTGCCAACGAAAGATGTCGTTATCGAGCTGCTAGAAACGATGGAGCCTACCGATGAAAACTATGCGTTTTGTCGTGAGTTATTTCATAACAATTATAAACTTGCCTTAGATGACTTCGTGTACCAGCCCGAGTGGGACCGCTTTTTAAAGCTTGTTCGACTTATCAAGTTTGATGTAAAACAAACCCCATTTGAAGAAATTCTACCCGTAGTTAAAAAATTAAAAAAACACAAAAAAATAAAGTTATTAGCAGAAAAGCTCGAGACGGCAGATGATTTTGAAAAAGCCTACGAAATGGGGTTTGACTTTTTTCAAGGCTATTTCTTTGCCAAACCAACCATGATCCAACAGCGTGATATTGATTATAACTACGCATTGGTTTTATCAATTTATGCTGAAGTCATGCGTCCAGACCCCGATATTAGCGAAATAGCGGGGTTATTCTCGCTAGATACTGCTTTAGCTTATAAGCTCTTACGCTTAATAAACAGTGGTGTATTCCCTATAAAAAGTAAAATAGGTTCGTTAAAACAAGCGCTTGTTTATCTTGGTCATGAACGACTGAAAAAGTTTGTTAGCTTAATTATTACTGCACATAGCGCACAAACTAAACCTGCCGAGCTCACGCGGCTTTGTGTTGTAAGAGCTCGATTTTGTGAGCTAATAGCACAGCGTGTGGCTAAGCAGCAAACCGGAGAAGCGTTTTTAACAGGGTTGTTTTCATTACTCGATGCTATTCTTGACCAACCAATGGAAAAGTTGCTTGAACGTTTACCATTTCCAGATGAAATACACAGTGCATTAATGCAAGAAAAGAACATTCTTTATTATATTCTCGAAACAGTTAAAGCCTACGAAACTGGAAGCTGGTGGGCATTAGAACAAGCAGTGGCTTTTTTAACAATAGAAAGCGCAGACCTTCCCAAAATATATGAAAATGCTGTAAATTGGAGCGATAGCTGCAGACAAAATTTATAAGTGATATATGCGCAATATTAATATGGATGTGTTAAGAGGGATTGCGGTACTGGGTTTAATGTTCATGAATGCCTATTACTTTGGTGTTTTTGAGTATGGCTATGTAACAAGTGCAACACCTTCTGTGGCGGATAAGTTTATAAATATTATTAACTTAGTCTTTATTGATGGCCGGTTTCGAACCCTCTTTTGTTTATTGTTTGGCGCAGCACTTACAATTCAATTACAGCGCTGGCAAAGCATAGATGCATTGCATAAGCGTTTAAAAGTATTAGCGTTTATAGGGTTGGCCCATGGGTTTTTACTTTGGGCTGGTGATATTTTATTCATTTATGCATGTGCAGGGTGGTTGGCACTCAAGTTCAGCCATGAGCCGAATGATAAAATAGTAAGAATGGGCATGCTATTTCTGCTACTCGGTGCACTCTCCTCTTTTTTATTGGCATTTATTGAACCTGAACTGCTACCTGTTACGCGTGACTCTGCGGCTTTTTTAGAGGCATACAATGGAGCATTTTCATCCTATTTAGCGGGCTTTATGAGTAATATGTTGATGTTTATCATCATGATTATAGCTGTTCCGCTTATTACGCTGTGGATGGCTGGCGGGCTCATGCTGATTGGGATGTATTTGTATAAACAAAAGATCTTCGAAAATGGCCTTACTAGAGTACAGTTAAACTTTATTGTGCCTGCAGCGCTGGGCTTTACCGTTTTACGATTAGCGGTTGAACCAAATACACATGTACTTATGGTCGCATTGGCTGAGCCTTTCTCTTGGTTTGCAGCACTTGCGATGGCAACGTTGTATATTCATATACTCGTAAAATACGTTAAGAATAACCCCGAAAAGTGTTTAGTATTACAACAAGCAGGGCGTATGTCTTTAACCCTTTACTTAATGCAAACCGTGATATTTTTAGTGTGTTTTAAAGTCATGTTCCCTGAGTGGGTGTTGAGTTTTGATCGCATTAATTATTGGCTTCTTATTGCGGGTGTGGTTGTCTTTCAGCTGGTATTTTGCAAAGTATATACTCGACTGTTTCGATACGGTCCGTGTGAGACCGTGTGGCGAAAACTGTCACGATAATTACCCGTATACTATACTTTTAAAAAAATAACGTGCTGGAATGAACATGCGGGTTATATTGAGTGTTTTAATACTGCTTTGCTCTTTACCACTTTTTGCTGTAGAGCAATTTTCGGTGCTATTTGTAAATCCCTCGGTAAAAGCGGAGCCTTTTTGGCAAAAAGTCACAGCAGTAATGCAAGCTGCGGCAACACACAGTAACGTCAGGCTTGATATTATTTACGGTGGTGGCAATCGGCATATTCAGCTAGAAGAGCTCAGACACTATCTTAAATACAACGCCACTCCCGACTATGTCGTACTGATTAATTACCCTGGGGGAGCAGAGCAATCAATGAACTTACTTGAAAGTCACAAGATAAAGTTCATCACATTAGAAGAAACCATCCTCGGCGCAGAGCGCCAGCAAATTGGTAAACCCTCAGAGCATTTTAAATATTGGCTCGCAGAGGTTTATCACGATAATTTTGAAGCGGGTATCCAATTAGGAAAAGCATTGTTTGATAATGCTAAACAAGCAAAACAAGAACCCAAATTTGTGGCCATTAACGGTCACTATGGGACTGAATCAGATACTCGCAGTAATGGTTTAAGTCACTATTTACGAACCCAACATGTCGAGCTTGAGCAAGTTGTTTATGCAAATTGGAATAAAACCGAAGCCACTGAAAAAGTGCGCCGTCTATTGCACCGTTACCCACAAACGAATGTTATTTGGTGTGCATCGGATTTAATGGCACTGGGCGCACTTGATGCAGTTAAAGAAAAGTCAGGCAAACGCTATTTTATCGGCGGCATAGACTGGCTTGATGACAACTTAAGGTTAATTGAACAAGGGCGCTTAACAGCCAGTGTAGGTGGGCACTTTATGATGGGGGCGTGGGCGTTAATTAGTTTGGTCGATCATCACAATGGTCATCCATATTTGCAAACTCATCATGAAATTAAATTTAAATTAGGCGTGATCACGAACCAAAATGTGACAAGTTACCATTGGCTCAGTGATATCACGGACTGGTCAGTTATTCCATTCGATGCTTTTTTGCTGCGCAATACTCGCAATGCAGAGTATCGGTTTGATTTTGACACATTGCAGACGTTGCTCACCGAAAAACCTGCACTGCATTAAAGCGAGCCGTTAAACGAAGATTAATCTGCCTAGCGTGCTATAGGGTTCTGGTATAAACTAGCGGCTTTAAAATTAAGACAGAAGTGTGCCATGACAGAGTTAAAGCGATTAAATAAATTTATCAGTGAAACAGGGTTTTGTTCGCGCAGAGAGGCTGATAAATATATTGAGGAAGGTCGTGTTACTGTTAATGGTAATTTGCCAGAAATGGGTGTTAAAGTCAGTGATGCTGATGAAGTACTTGTTGATGGTAAACCACTCAAAGCCAAACCGAAACGTGTTTATATTGCATATAATAAACCCGTTGGTATTACCTGTACCACTGAGCGAAAAATTCAAAGTAACATCGTAAAAGCGGTTAATTATCCTGAGCGTATTTTCCCAATTGGTCGATTAGACCGCCCATCTGAAGGCTTAATCTTTTTGACCAACGAAGGCGATATCGTTAATAAGATTTTACGAGCGGGCAATAACCACGAAAAAGAATATGTAGTCACTGTTGATAAGCCACTTAATCGTCAGTTTGTAAACAAAATGGCAAATGGTATTCCAGTTTTAGATACCGTGACGAAAAAGTGCAAAGTGAAACAAACTGGCCCACAGCAGTTTACTATTGTGTTAACGCAAGGGCTAAATCGTCAAATTCGCCGTATGTGTGAATACCTCGGCTACGAAGTGGTCACGCTTAAACGTACACGTATTATGAATGTGACGTTAAAAGGCTTAAAAGTAGGGCAATGGCGCCATTTAACTGAGCAAGAAATGGCTGAAATTAATAACTCAATTGCCGACTCGGGTAAAACAGAGGAACGTTCAATTGACGATAATAAACAGCCAACTAAGCCAAGAACGCCTCAACTACGTTCAGAAGGCGAGAAAAAACGTGACTTTTCTAGCTATGTTAAAAAAGGCCGCACAGACTCAAAACCAGGCTCGAATAAAGCGAATCAAGGTAAACCTAGGTCAAACCAAATAAAGCGAAGTAGCACAAAACGCACTGGCACATTGAGCTTGAAAAAGTAAACGCTATAACGGCGTTTTGCTCAATTTTATCTTCAACTATTATGTGTTGTTGGTGCCACTAGACCAACAACACTGTACTTATCGCTTAACCCCCAATTTTGTACCAGGTATGCTTCTTATATAGTTTTAAGTCGATTTAGATTACGTTCTCGATAACATAGCTGGTGGCAATACCTTAAAACCAGTAGTTGATGATTTTGCATACCAAGCTATTTTAGATAACTGGGATAGCACTGACTTAACAAAAATCACCTCTTATCTAAATCAGTTATGTGATGATCACTCAGGTTGCATCGCCACCAAGTAAGATGTTTTTTGAGTTTAACAATATGAATTGGCAATTTACACCTTATGCTGCACTTATGCTTTTAACGTTAAGAGCTCAACATGGCCTTGAAAACCCAGATTTCGAGCACCCTGGGTTTGGTAATCTTACTTCTTTGCTATTAACGCAGCCTGTAGCGCCTCAAAAAGATGAGGTGCTTGAACAGCTCGTAGCTAAATTACATGAGCAAGGCTTTGATGAATTACTTCAACACCGTGAATCTTTGGGAACTGTTGTCAGAAGCTAGTAAACTAGAAAAAGTATCGTGTACATAAAAGCAATCTACCTGATTTACATGGGTAGATTGCGTATCGCTTTTATCATTTTTAATGATGAGCAGGCATTAAAATAGCGTGTGTGATATCTTCGAAACGAATGACATGCCCGCCAAATTCATTTTGAAAGTTTATCGCATCTTGTTCAGTTGCAAAACTGGCCAATGTATTCCCCATAGCGCCTTGTTGAGATGAGCCCGCAACATACCAAGCTTTTCGCGCATTTATAAAGTAATTATCGGCGGGTTTATGCCAGGGTGTTTTACTCATGTCATGTACAAAAATATCGCTTACATTACGTGTGTTTTCAGGTTCTAGGTAGTAACTGAACATATCTCGTGTTGAACAAAACTTATGCATTTTTTTGCCCGAGCCCGAGCTCGTATCAGTTTGCAGTAGTTCAGCCTTCGGGCCTGGAAATTCTGAAATCAACATACCACATAAATGACATTCATCGGTTGCTTCAATTGCAACTGCTTGGCTGGGTGTCTGTTTAATTTCACTCTCCCCACAGGCACAAAGCATGAATAGAAGTGGCAGTATCGGCAGTAAGGTTTTAACGTTCATTACATTCTCTTTTTAGTAAATAGTGTGATGGCTAAAATTAAAGGCAAGATAACCCAAGTGACGAGCACGCAAAGCAACTGAGTAAGCGACAGGCTTGAGCGTATTGCAATAGCAAGAGCCCCGTTTACATCGGCGCTGTCTAAGCCTGCTAGATTCACTAATCTAAAAATATCAGCGGGATTCAACATCATCATAAACGTGAGTGATTGTTGGCTTATACCGTCTTCAGTGCCTACGAGAAGAGCGAGTAAACCGAGATCAAATATGAGTGCGAAAATAAACCAGACGATTAAAGCAGCACCGGCAGCTTTCGACTTTTCACTCACAGAGATGCTAATTATAAAGGCAATAGCAATGAAGCTAAGGCCTAACATAACGGCACTGGCTATGAATAATGAAAATACAGTAATAATTTCAGTTTGCTGAGTATGGGCATATAAAATGACACCAGATGCACCAAAGCCAATTAAAATTGCCAGTGCAATGATACTTCCTTGCCCTATAAATTTTCCCATTAGTAATTGGGTTTTGTTGATAGGGTAGGTAAGTAATAAGAGTAAGGTGCCACTTTCTAGCTCACCTACAAAGCTGTCGTAACTGAGTAACAAGGCGATTAAAGGAATAAGAAAAACAGCTAAACTTGCTAAGCTTGCTACAGTGGTCGAGGTTGAGGTTAACCCTGTTTCACCTGCGACCGCTGAGCCAAAATAGGTCAGCCCTACTGATAATAAGGCAAAAATAATTGTAATTGAGAGCAACCAACGGTTGCGAAGACCATCGCTAAACTCTTTTGCAGCAACAGTGAAGACTGATTTCATATGCTTCCCTTTTGTGGCGCTTGAGATAAAATTTGTTGATAAACTTGATTTAAATCGGGTTGTTCAATGTGTATATCATCTAAATGACGGTATTTAACGAGCTCGCGGAGAACATTCATTTTATTCTCGTCTTTTACCAATAAATCGGTATCGTGACAGAGTTCAACATGGGTCATTAATTGTGAGTCATTAACGAGCTCAGAGGGGGAAACACCGCGAGTCTTAATGCGTATATCTAAGTTTGCATGTGCGCGTAGACTGGCTAAATTACCGCAAGCAAGTTGTTGCCCTTTACTCAGAATAATCGCACGGTCAATATGGCGCTCAACCCCTGGTAACACATGAGAGCACAGGATAATACTGGTGCCGTGTGCTTTAAGGTTGTCAACTTGTTGGTAAAATTCAGTTGTTGCAACCGGGTCAAGCCCAACCGTTGGTTCATCTAGTAATAGTAATTTAGGTTTACCTAAAAATGCCTGGGCAAGTCCTAAACGTTGACGCATTCCTTTGGAATATGTTTTAACCGCGCGGTTCATTGCCTCTGTTAATCCCACTTGCGCTATTAAATCTTTTGCGTGTTGTTTGTTAAAACCTTTCAGTTTTGCAAAGTAATTGAGTACTTCTATTCCTGTTAAATGCTCATAAAAACTGACATTTTCAGGCAAGTAACCGACTTGGGATCGAATATGCCATGCGGCTTTGGAGTCTGGTTTAGCACCGAGTACATCGACACTGCCATTTGTTGGCGATGTGATACCCAGAATGAGTTTCATCATGGTTGTTTTGCCAGCACCATTATGACCAAAAAGGCCGAGCACTTCACCGGGCGCGAGCTCGCAGCTAAGGTTATTGACTGCTGTGAGACTGCCATAGCTTTTTGTTACTTGGTTCATTGAAACCACGGGCGTGTTAGTCATGTTGTTTGTCCTTGATATCACTCTGCGATTTAATAACATGAGGTGAGTGTGGAGAGCGCATTAATGGGTAGCTGTCTTTAACCCCTGCAGGCTTTAATACAGGAAATTGGCGTTGTACCCAGCGCAGTGTTAATACCGATGGGCTATCCATTAGCATTTTCATTTCTGGGTATTGCCAAACCAATTTATCAATTCCATCGTTGGGTTCAAAGGCAACATCACCCACGCCATCAATATTCATATCCCAGCCTAAATAATTGCTCCAATAGTTACCGCGGCTATCGTGACTCCATTCTTGTTTTTTATTGGAAACGTATTTGACTTGCGTGGGGTTATTTATAAAGCTGTTGCCATATACTTGCGTATGCTCAGAGCCTGCAGTGAGGTGAATACCAATTTCTGTGGTATCAACCACGTTATCGACAATGTTGTTATACGCTGAGTTGTATACAAAAAAACCTTTTCCGTCTCGCCCTAATACTTTATTTTCGGGCTTGGTCCACACATTAGAAATGTGATTGTTTAGGATGTCTGACGAGGTAATAAAATTCATTAGTAACCCATAATCTTCACTGTTAGTCGTTCGATTACCTTGGATCACTAAATTGCGCGAGCTCATTAAGGCATAACCAGCCCGCGTATTGTATGCGTTATTATTGAGTACTTTATTGTCGTGGGAATACATGTAATGAACGCCATAGCGTAGATCATGAAGCGTGTTATTTTCTAATACGTTATCTTGGCTTGATATTATGTACAGGCCATCGCGCGTGTAAGAGACATCATTTCCTTTAACCAGTACATGTTGCACATTGGAGAGCTGAATACCATTGCCGCGATCTGCTGAACGCAGGGCTTTATTGCCAACAATCACGTTATTTAAAACCTGTACATGCTGGCCTTTTTGTAACCAAATACCAAAACCATCGCCTTTAAGGTGGTTATTGGCAATCATTAGTTGCTCTGTTTTTTGATCTGAATAAATACCGGAATGTTGTTCGGTTAAGTTATTTCCCCAATTCACTATCTCGAGGTTTTTAATCGAAATATGTGAACTTTTTAACAGTAATGCGTGGCCTTCGCCTAAAGCATCAATGACAGCACCTGTTTCACCAATAAGGTGGATGGCTTTATTGACAACAAAATTTCCTTGGTAAATACCCTTCGTTAAAACAATTGTGTCGCCTGCTTTTGCGCTGTCTAACTGCGCTTGTAAATCATCAGCTGCAGAGAGTCGCGTACTCACTGCCAACGAATAACATGAAAAACAGAGCAGTATTGCTCCACATAAACGGTGTAACCAAATTAACTGCACTCAATAAACCTTCTATTTGTAACGATAAAGGGTATGGGAAAGTCCCATACCCAAATACAAAGCTTACGCTTCAACTAACATGCGGCCTCGCATTTCCATATGCAGTGCATGACAGAACCAGTTACAGTAGTACCACTGCACACCCGGTTTATCAGCGATAAACGTTATGGATGCCGTTGCTTGCGGTGCAACTTCCATCTGCACACCATGATTAGTCATACAGAAACCGTGTGTCACGTCTTCAACTTGGTCTAAGTTAGTAATAACCACAGTGACTTCGTCACCTAGTTTTACTCTAAACTCAGTCATGCCAAAGCTAGGGGCAATTGAGGTCATGTAGACACGTACTTTTTTGCCGTCTCTGACCACTTTGTTATCAGCGTAAACATTAACACCGTCTGCTTTTGCCATTGCGATAGTCTCGGCAAAGAAAGGATCGTTTCGCTCCCACAGTTTATTTGGCTTCACCTTAGAGCGGTGAACAATGATACAGTCGTGAGGTTCAGCGAAAGTTGGGCCATCGTGAACCAACTTCATTTCATCACCTGAAATATCTATGAGCTGATCATTTTCTGCACGTAATGGCCCGACAGGTAAGAACCTATCTTTTGAGAACTTACACAGTGCAATAAGCCATTTACCATCTGCATCACGGGTTTCACCTTGTGAAGTATGGTTGTGCCCCGGCTGATAGTGAACATCTAGCTTCTGGCGTATGTAGTTCACTTTCTCACCATTGTATGCCTTGATAGCATCTTCAACGCTCCACTTCGCAATTTGGCTGTCGATAAACAGCGTGGTGTAAGCGTTACCACGGTTATCAAATGCGGTATGAAGTGGCCCTAAGCCTAGTTCAGGTTCTGCAACGATGGTGTCGCGAGGCTTAATTTTGTTATCAAATAGGTCATCTAGTTTCTTAATTGAAATCACAGAAACAGTCGGTGATAACTTACCATTAGCAACAAAATAGTCGCCATTGGGTGAGGTATTTAAACCATGTGGTGATTTAGGAACCGGAATGTACGCTGTGAGTGCTGACCCTTTACGGCCATCTAACACTGGGACATTATTGCCATTGTAGGTTTTAAATTTGCCTGCTTTAATGGCGGCTTCGCATCGCGGTAAGTTAAATACAACAACATGGTCACGTTCAGATGAGATCATATCACCGAGTGTGACCCCCATTTCTGAGTTATAACAGGTTGATGCAAAATACTTTCCGTCAAAGTCGGCGTCGGTGTTATCTAAATTACCATCCACCATTACTTGGAATGCGACTTCCATGGTTTCGGCATTAATCACATTAAACAATGAACGATAGGTGCTAATGTCATCCATTGATGCTTTGCCATCGTTGTTCATGGGAATTTCGAATTCGCCATTACAGATCACATATTTAGTGTGTGGAACCTTTTGCACACGCAAGCCATGGATTGCTTGAACATTAGGAACGGTTAGCATTTTATCGGTCTTCATAACATCGCAGCGAATACGTGCTACACGACTGTTGGCCTTGTCGTTAATGAACACATATTTACCGTCGTAACGGCCATCAGTCATACTCATATGTGGATGGTGTGAGTCACCACATTGCAGATGTGCGCTGTCGCCTTTGATGCGTTTAGATTCATTCGTCAGACCCCAGCCTGTTGCGCTGTCGGTATTAAAAACAGGAATACGCATGAGTTCCCGCATTGACGGAATACCTAAAATACGCACTTCCCCCGAGTGGCCTCCACTCCAAAAACCATAATATTCATCTAGTTCACCTGGGTGAACAGTGGCACTGTTACTGCCTGCTTCTGCGGCTTGTGCCTTAGCCATTGATGCGAACATAGTAGCTGACATAGGCGCTGCAACTACACCTGCACCTAATAAAGCACTTTTAGCAAAAAACTTACGTCTGCTTTCGTCTTTCAGCTGTTTTTGTTCTGGGAGCTTTTTCCTATCACTCATGGACTTCCTCCGGTTATTTCATTGTGCTTTGTGATGGGCGTAGTTAGCTAACGTCCACCGTGGGTATTTCTTTTTCCTGAAATTTATTCTTCTTCCTGGCAAGTTTCTTTAGTGGTGGACATTTCTGTTCATTAAAATAGGTGACTTGACAGTCAAGACAGTAGTGACACTCGCGCATATTGATTGAACCATCAGGGTGAATAGCTTGTATTTCGCATTCTTTAGCGCAGGTTTTACATGGCTGACCACACTCAGGCCGACGTTTCAACCAACTAAACAAGCGTAAATTAGAGCCCACAGAGAGCGCTGCGCCTAATGGGCATAAGTAGCGACAAAAGAATTTTCGGTTAAATAAATTAATTACCAGCAAAGACACGGCATACAACACAAATGGCCATTGTCTATCAAACTTGAGTAAGAAGGTGGTTTTAAATGGTTCAACTTCAGCCATTTGCTCTGCAACAGCCATAGAGTCAAGAGACATGCCGAATAAAGCCAGTAAAATAAGGTACTTAATGGCCCATAAACGTTCATGCACTGCAAAAGGGGGCTCTATTTGCGGCAGCTTCACATAGCGTGCAAATACATTTAGTAGCTCTTGCAAAGCGCCAAATGGACATAACCATCCACAGTATACGGCGCGCCCGAACATCATAATGGTCACCGCAGCAGCACACCAAAGAATGAAAATAACGGGGTCGAGTAAAAATAAATCCCACGAAAAATCAGACATCAGTGCTTGTAAAAAAGTGAATACGTTCACTACAGAGAGTTGTCCGCCCCAGCTCCAGCCGATAAACACCACCACCACGATAAGGAATATGTGTCGGAAATTGTGTAAAAAGGTTGGGTGACGCACCAGAATATCCTGAAATATTAAGGTAGCGCCTAATAGAAGCATGAGGAACAGCAGAATAATCACTTCCACTTGCTTGTCTTGCCATACTTGTTGCGTCAGTGATAATTCAGCTTCGGGTTCAGGCATAGCGGGGCGACTGACATATTTATCTAAAGTATGATAATCGCCTTTAAAACTCGTGAATGTGCTGTCAATAGCGCCCATTTGACGGCGTACTAATAGCTCTAATTGCCAATCGGCTCCGGGGTTAAACTCATCGTGAGCGCGTGCGATAAAAATAGACATTTCTTTGAATTTGGGTGCGCCTGTGGCATAAATATCAGTGACGCGAAAGTGGTCTAAATCGTGGAACGAAATGGTATCGCCATTTTGCAAAAGTTGAATACGGTCAAAAATACCGCCACGAACGTAGCCTGAGCCTTTAAAAGAATAGCCATTTCCTAGCACAATAAAGGCATGCTCACCGGGGGCTAATTGCGCCATAAGCCATTGGTACTCACTCTCACCAAGTAAGTTTATGCCTATGTGAGGAATATTAGCTTGCGCGTAATAAAGCTCAGCGAACATAGCGCTTTTTTGTTCAGGAGCAGCTGCATCAATGTGTTCTGCTTCTGTGCCTACAAACGCCTCATCAACGGCCTCTCGACTTAGGTGCAAGCGGCGAATAGACCCGTCACCCGTTAACGCCTGCCAACTTGCTGGTTGATAAACATCGTGCTTTATAGTGGCCATTGGTAAGCGATTTAAAGCTTCAAGATCAATTATGTTTAAACGTGCGGCGATTTTTTTTGCTGACTTAGTTACCGCATCATTCATGACCATGACAGTGACTGTGGCACCAGAAAGTCCATCAATGTTGACTATATTATCTGAGCTGCTGCCTCCTACTTTAAGGCGATCGCTAACATGTAAGCCCGTGTATTGATCAGTAAACTCCCATAGTTTTGATTCTGGGATACCCGTTAAAATAATCGGCTCGTGATGCTCTAATACTTTCACCCCTAAATAATTACCTTGGGGGTCAATGGCAACGAGCATATTCACTGGCTCGCCCGAATAAGCTGGAATTTTGGCAATATCATTGGTTTCAAAAGCGTAGCCCAGTACGTTTTTGTCTTGATAAACGACCCATGCGAAAGGCGCACTTTCGTCGTTAGATATCCGCTGTTTTTCACCAATATGTGTCGCTTGAGGAAAAATTTCCTCAATGAATGGCATGGGATCTTTTGGTGGGCTTACAAACACCGCCTCGCAGGGTAATGTAAGTATAAATAACATCATCGCGCAGAGGTACAAAAGCCAGGTTGATTTTATATTCATAACAGCACCAACAATTCCTTATAAATGGCTTTATTTAGGAAAGTTATATTGTTTTATTTTTTTCATTAATAACCTTACTCTTCTTTACAATGATTTTAGTGACCTTGATCAATTTTTGACTAGATAACATTTAACTACATGTGTTTTTTCGAGTGGGGTTAATGTGTTACAGAAAATTTAATAATTAATTTAAGTATAAATTTTAGAGAGATGATATACCTAGTAAGGAGTACCTAAATAAGGGTAGTGTAAGGAGTATTTTTTAGTACGTTAGGGTTAGTCTTGATTTTATAAATAAACTGGTAAAGAAGGATTAATCGGTTTTTAAATTTGTTTTTTTATTCATGTCTTTGTATTTTTAATTACATGTAAATAGCGGTTGAATGGTTTTTATTATTTATTTAAATGCAATACTTTGGTGTGTTTAACCCTATTTATGGCGTTTTTTATTGGTGGAAAAATCACTGTTTAAGTGTGTTTAAAATACATTCACACATACCATGTATATACATTTTTAGGTAATTAAATACAGTCGTACCGCATGACTAAAAAGGGGGTGGTGATGAACACCAAAAAGCGGTTTATTTCACCATCAGCCATGCTCTTTAACAGCCTGCGGCTCAGATAATCTGCTTGAATAATAAGAAACGGCATGCCTTGGCGGCAGTGATTACAAAATAGCGCCTGTTTAATCAATACCACTGGCTATAGACTCAATTTTCTTCGTGAGAATATTTAACGTGATGGCTATGAGTAAGCGCTGATTGAAAATGCTGCTTTGTAACTGACGCAATTGACGTTAAATTAAAAGATAAGCAGTGCATGCCCAATATCGCTGATTTGGCTAAAACACTCATTTAGCACCGTGTACCTTCGTCGGGCTAGACTATTAAACAGTATGGGTATTTGGTGCTGGTAATGGGCAAGAGAACGCTCAGTGTTTAATCCATTGTGTAGTAAAGAAATAGCAATTTTTGATAAAAGTATGGGTAAATACCGATTTTAAAATAACAATCAACAACACTCTATAAAACAGGAACGACAAATGTATACAGGAATTAGTCAGGTTATTCGTGCTTTACCTGCATTCGCATTAAGTGTTTTTTTAGCCGCTTTATGCTTTACAGTTAACGTGTCTGCAAAAGAAAATACCCCACTCTCTGAACAAAGAAATCAACAACTAAAAAACCTTGTTCAACAAAGTACAATCCCGCAATTAATTCAGGCAATGAAAGAAAAACAGCTCACAGCAACTGAATTAACACAGTTTTTTATTCAGCAAATAGATGAGCTCAATCCTCAATTAAATGCTGTGGTTGCAATGAACCCCGATGCTATAAGCATAGCTATGCAACTTGATGAAGCGCTTAGTCATGGTAAGTTACGCGGCCCTTTGCATGGCATACCAATTTTAGTAAAAGATAATATCGAAACTGAGACTATGCCTACAACGGCAGGCTCGTTAGCATTAAAAGATAATTTTACGCACAGAGATGCGCCAATTATTGCCAAACTTAAACGTGCAGGGGCTATTATTTTAGGCAAAACAAATTTAAGTGAATGGGCCAATATGCGCTCTGAACGTTCATCGTCTGGGTGGAGTGCGATTGGGGGGCAAACGCGTAATCCCCATGATTTAAATCGTTCTACGTGCGGGTCTAGTTCAGGCTCTGGTGCTGCTGTTGCCGCCTTTTTAAGTGTTGCTGCGATTGGAACTGAAACAAATGGCTCTATTACGTGTCCGTCTTCTGCAAATGGTATTGTGGGTATAAAGCCCACGGTAGGTTTATTGAGCCGCCATGGCATTGTGCCTATTTCTCATACGCAAGATACAGCGGGGCCTATGACACGCTCGGTAATTGACGCGGCCATTTTACTGTCAGTTATGCAAGGTTTTGATGAAAAAGATCCCGCAACAAACATCGCAAAAGGGCACCTTAATTATGACTATACGCCAGAGCAAAGTGCCATCTCATTAAAAGGCAAGCGTTTAGGTGTACTGTATGCTGCGCCACTTGCTCATGAGCAAGTTGAGTCACTTTTTAACCAGACTAAACAGATGCTCGAACAAGAAGGTGCTTTATTAGTTGAGGGGTTATCGACAGAGCCATATGATCATTTTTATCAAGATAGTTATGATGTTTTACTCTATGAGTTTAAAGCGACTTTAAATGACTACCTTGCTCAACTGCCAAACGAATATAAATCGCTGACACTAGAAAAGTTGATCCAGTTTAATCAAGCTCACGCTACTAAGGAGATGCCTTACTTTCAACAAGAAATATTTGAAAAGTCGCAGCAAAAAGCAACGTTAACCGACCAGAAGTATCTAACAGCATTACAAAAAGTGCATCAAGCAACCAGAGCAGATGGCTTAGATAAAATGCTTAAAGAACACAATCTTGATGCAATTATTACTGTGACTTTAACACCCGCGTGGTCAATAGACCGTATCAATGGGGATCACTTCACGGGCAGCTTTTCTACTTATCCGGCTGTATCTGGCTACCCTCATTTAACGCTGCCTATGGGTAAAGTGCATCATATGCCCGTTGGACTTTCTATTACGGGTGGTGCGTTGAGTGAAAAAGAGTTGATTGCAATTGCGCATCGGTTAGAGCAATTGATTGGATACAAATACAATTAATTTTTAGTGCCTCCCCTGAAAATATCCTTTCAGGGGAGGCACAAATACAAGAGTACTTAATTGCTGTGGCGTTGTTTAGGTACTTTAATTTTAAACAACAGTGTATAAAGCACTGGCACGACAATAAGCGTCAGTACTGTCGCAAAACCAAGCCCAAACATGATTGTGACCGCCATTGATTGGAAGAATACGTCAAATAAAAGTGGGATCATTCCTAAAATAGTCGTGATTGCTGCCATAGCGACTGGGCGCACACGACTAACGCCTGAATCGAACACGGCTTGATAAGGCTCTTTTCCGCTATCGAGTTCGAGGTTAATTTGATCCACTAATACGATGCCGTTTTTAATCAACATGCCGCTTAAGCTCAGTAAACCAAGCAGTGCCATAAAGCTAAACGCTGCATTCATTAATAACAAACCTGCCGATACACCAATGATTGCCAGAGGCACTGTGGCCCAAATAACCAGTGGTTTTTTAACTGAGTTAAACAGCAATACAGTAATTGCAAACATTGCCAAGTAACCAAGCGGTAATGAGCCAAAAATTGCTTTTTGTGCTTTGCTTGCTGATTCAAACTCACCGCCCCATTGCAACTCATAGCCGTGTGGCAGGTCAATCGCTTCAATATCTTTGCGGACACGGGCAAACAGCTTCGCAGGTGTTTCATCACCAATCACATCATGGTCTGCCATGACAGTGATAGTGCGTTTTCGGTCACGGCGCATAATTAAACTGTCTTCCCATTCAACAACAAAGTCATCAACTACTTGCGTAACTGGCACAAAGACTCCCAATACAGGGCTGTATATTTGTAAGTCGCGCAGGCTTTCGACATTTAACCGCTCTTCTGCAGGCGAGCGTGCAATAATGGGCAGCATTTGCGTGCCGTCTTTATACACGCCGACCTGTTTACCCGATAAGCTTGTTAATAAAAGCTGATCAAGATCAGACTTAGCAATCCCTAAACGGCGTGCTTTTTGTTCGTTGAACTGCGGACGAATAAGTTTAGAGCGAGCACGCCAATCATCACGAATATTAAAGGCACCAGCGTCTTGATGAAGAATGTCTTTTGCTTGCTTAGCGAGCTGACGAAGTACGACAGGATCAGCGCCTGAAAAGCGCGCTTCAATTTTTGCATCGGTCGATGGCCCAATTTCCATGCGTTTAACTTTAAGCTGCGCATCGAGAACATGTTCATGTTGGTAGTCGCGCACTTTTTTGATCATGGCTGTCACGGCCTCACGATCTTGTACACGAATAATCAACTGTCCATAAGCTGGGTATGACTTTTCTGGCGCGTATGTCAGCATAAAGCGAGGAGCACCTTGGCCAACCGTGGTGGTCACTTCTTCAACGAGAGGATCGGCTTGTAGAAACGCTT
Organism: Pseudoalteromonas sp. MT33b; assembly: GCF_014117385.1. Lineage (NCBI taxonomy): Bacteria > Pseudomonadati > Pseudomonadota > Gammaproteobacteria > Alteromonadales > Pseudoalteromonadaceae > Pseudoalteromonas > Pseudoalteromonas sp. MT33b. The sequence goes on from NZ_CP059832.1 coordinate 703,990, forward strand.
CAAGTTTTGCTACCCCGTCCATCGTGGTATGAATATCGGCACCTTGAGTATGCCAGTAATCGACATAAAACATGGGGGTGTTCGAGGCCGGAAAGAATGATTGCTTAATAAACTTAAAGCCAAATACCGCACTAACGAGCATGCTCACCATGAGCAATAAGGTGGTTTTACGGTAACGCATTGCGCAATGCAAAACACCTTTATACACATTGAAGATGATACCTTGATAAGGGTCTTCATCGTGGTGAGGCTGTTTTTCCGTAGCTTGTTTAAACATTAAGTCAGCAAAGAAAGGCGTGAGTGTAATTGCCGTAATCCAACTGAGTAATAACGAAATAAACAACACCCAAAATAAGCTACCTGCAAACTCACCACTGGCATCCGAGCTTAAACCAATTGGGGCAAATGCAGTAACCGCAATCACGGTTGCACCCAATAACGGCCATTTAGTTTGATCAACAATATTGGTTGCAGCTTGTAGTTTAGTTTGCCCGCGCTTTAAATTAATAAGAATACCTTCGGTAACAACAATCGCGTTATCAACCAGCATACCGAGCGCAATGATCAGAGCGCCGAGCGAAATCCGCTGCAAATCAATGGCAAATAGCTTCATAAAGATAAAGGTGCCGAGTACGGTTAGGAGTAAAATGACACCTATTAGTACACCGCTTTTAAAGCCCATAAATACCAGCAACACCACAATGACGATAGCAACGGCTTCAAGTAAGCTAATAATAAAACCACTGACTGACTTTTCGACTTCTGCTGGCTGATTATAAACACTATTAATCTCTATACCGTGTGGGCGTTGGTATTCTAACGAAGCTAAATGCGCGTCTATTTTAGCGCCCACATCAACCACGTTTACACCTGTGCTGAACGACACGCCTACAAGGAGTGCTTGCTGCTGATTAAAGCGAATAATGTTATTTGGTACTTCTGCGTACTCTCTAAATACCGTTGCAACATCACCTAAATATATAAGCTCGTTTTCACCCGGCTTTGAAATTAATAGGTTTTCAAGCTCTTTAACGTCTTTAAATTCACCGGTGGGGTGTAAACGAATTGATTCATCGCCAACCCGTACTTTCCCCGCGTTAGAAACACTATTTTGGGTTTGCAAAAGCTGGTAAATACGGTCTGGCGAAATACCTAATTGTGCTAATTTTCGGGTTGAAATTTCAACCATTACCTGTGCTTGTTGCTCACCGCCAACGGTTACTTTGCTTACGCCATCAACCAGCACTAACTCACGCTTTAAATAATCAACGTAGTCTTTTAACTCATCATACGAATAGCCATCACCTGTCACGGCATACATCACACCGTAAACATCACCAAAATCATCCATAATTTTACTTGGGTAAACACCCGAAGGCATTGCTGCGGCTTGGTCGTTAATTTTACGGCGCAATTCATCCCAAATTTGGCGAAGGTCTTGTTTGCGGTAATTACTTTTCATCTCAACGGTAATTTGTGATTTACCGGGCGACGAAATACTGGTGACATAATCAACATAGGGTAATTGTTGAATTGCATTTTCAATTGGAAAAGTAACTTCTTCTTCAACTTGTTGTGGTGAGGCACCTGGGTACAGAGTGATCACCATTGCTTTTTTCAAAGTGAACTCAGGGTCTTCAAGTTGCCCTAAACCAAAATAAGCCACGGTGCCGCCTATTAGCAAAAACAGTGCGAACATCCAGCTTATAACTTTTCGCTCAATAGCAAGTGCAGCAAAGCTCATTATAAGCCTCGCTCTTTTTGCCATGGACGTACTTTCATGCCTTCCTCTAAGGAATGCACACCTGCAGCAACCACCATTTGACCTTGCTCAATACCTGAAAGCACTTCAATACCGTTGCGGTGTAATTGGCCCACTTTAACCGCTTTTTTGTGAACTAAACCGGTGTTTTCGTCATACAGCCATACATAGCTATTATTTTTTTCAGACTCTGTAGGCTCTGAAAACACTGCCTCAACAGGCAGCAGAATATACGCTGATTGTGAGTGGGTGATTTTGCTTAAATCAATATCAACACGGCCTGTCATTCCCGCAAGAAGATTAAAGTCTTCAGGCACTGGCAGCGAAAACACCACTTTGTATGTAAGGGTGGTTGGGTCAGCTTGGGTGTCAAATTCTTTTACGGTGAGTTGGTACGACTTGTCTGGGTAGCCATCAAAAATAACATCAGGTTGGTAGTCAACGTCTTTATCAATGCGTGCAATGAGTTTTTCAGGCACTTGGATAACCACATCCATTAAGTCGCGGGTTTCAAGACGTAATATGTTTTGCTTTGCTTGGATATTTTCAAAGTTCTTCACAAAAACTTTTGCCACAGTCCCCGCAAAAGGAGCGCGAAGTTCACTGTTATCTAAATTGGTTTTTGCAATTTTTAAAGCAGACTCTGCCACTTGCTTATTTGCCAGTGCTTGGTCTAGCTCTGCTTGGCTTGCGATGGAGCGATCAAATAGCTTTTGAACGCGTTCAAGTTGCGAGTCAGCAAGCTCAAAACGTGCTTTTCGCTCTTCGTACTGAAGCTGAAAATCTTCTGGATCAAGTTTGGCAAGAAGTTGGCCTTTTTCAACATGTTGGCCAGCAAGTGCAGGAAACTCAAGTAATTCACCATTGACCCTAAAGGCCAAGTAAGACCCTTGGTTGGCAACGACTTCTGCAGGAAAACTACGAATAGCCTGATCTGACTGACTGTTGGTATTGAAAAGTTTAACAGGGCGTATGACCGGCTCAGCGTTGCTTTGCGCAGTTTGCTCTGTACATGCCGCAAGTGACCATAATACAGTGGTGAATAACACGGCGGATGCCAATCTCATTGTCTTCTCCATAGATATGAAAGCATAAATTTGCTGCAGGATACGCTGCAAAGATATAAAATAAAAATTATTAAATTTTAGAAACATCATTAATTTTATTAATAGGGTTTGCGGTTAATGAATTTAAATCAATTAATTATTTTAGATGCTATCGTGCAAAGCTCTAGTTTGAGCCAAGCGGCGGTAAAGCTTCATAAAACACAACCCGCCCTTACAATTGCCATCAAGAAGCTAGAGTCTGAACTAGGCTTTGAGTTATTAGACCGTGCACACTACCGATTACATTTGACTGAAAAAGGGCGTATTTTTTATCGAGAGGCGCGTCAGTTGCTTAATGCTAACAGTGAGTTAAGTTCGTTAGCTAAAGAGCTTGCACTCGGTAATGAAGCTAATTACCGAATTTGTTACGAGCAGCTGTGCCATCAACATAGTTATAACCAAGTCATTAGCCACACTTTCAAGCGCTTTTCGAGCACCGAGTTTAGTATTTCGTCTGGTAAACGCTTTGTTTCGCTAGAGCAAGTAAATAGCCATCAAGCAGATTTAGGAATTGGCCCATGGTTTGATTTGTTTCATGCGACGGGTGATCTAGAAAGTTTACCCATTGGTAAATTTGACATTGGCATTGTAAGTGCGCCAAGTGTCGTGCCAGCGGAAATTAGCTTTGCCGACATTCAAAATTACCCGTGTCTGGCAATGTTTGAGAGTGACTTAAGTTTTGATAGCGACAGACTCTCTTATACGCTAGGGTCTGCCTTGATGAAAATTGATGATATAACCAGTGTTAAATCGTTTTTGCTTTCTGGGGCAGGGTGGGCAATGATTAGTTTACAGCACTGTCAAAGTGAAATAGAAGCAGGTCTTTTACAGCAAATAAAAATTACAGATCGAGAGCATCAATTTGGCGCAGAAATTCGCGTATTTAGACAGCACTCCGTGCACCATGGCCCGGTTGCGAGGGCTATTTGGCAGGCATTTAGTGAAGTAAGTAAACAGTATTTGGATTCAATTCGTGCAACAAGCAACTAAAGAAGAACTTATTTATACGGTTATAGCCTCTATTCCAGAGGGAAAAGTAGCCAGCTACGGGCAGGTAGCTGGTCTTGCTGGTTATCCTAATAATGCAAGACTGGTGGGACGATTATTAAAAATGATGCCAAGCGATTCTAAAATTCCATGGCATCGGGTGGTCAATAGTCAGGGCAAAATATCCTTTCCTGAAGGCACACCTAAACATTGTGAGCAACGTCAAAAACTGATAATAGAGGGTGTCACCTTTAACAAGTCAAAAATTAATATGCGTATACATCAATGGGACTAAGCCACTACGCCCGCTATAAATTTATAAACCCGCCTCAATACACGTATAAACTAATAGATAGGTAGTGACATACGCAGCCGATAAGTACAAATACATGCCATATAGCGTGACTGTAATGTCGCGTTTTAGCGCTGTAAAAGAAAGTTCCCAAGCTATAAGCAATGCCGCCTGCGAGTAACCACCACAACGCACTTGGGTCAAGATTCAAATATAAAGGGTAAACAAGAGCAAGTGCAAACCAACCCATCAATAAGTATGTTGTGAGCGATATTTTTTTATTGGTATGCTTTACAAGCAACTTATAAATTACCCCGCCAATGGCTAAAGACCAAATAAACACTAATGCGGCCACTGCCCACGCGCCCGACAACGAAATAACTAAATAAGGCGTGTAGGTACCCGCAATCAGTAAGTAAATTGCACAGTGGTCACACTTTTTATAAATAGCACGCAGGCGCTCTTTTGTACTTGCGTGGTAGAGCGTTGAGGCTAAAAAAAGTACCAATAAGCTTGAGCCATACACAACAGCACTCACGGTGGCTGACATTGCGTTTGATTGTGACACTAAGTCCCACAGTACATACACAGAAAATAGGACACCTAAGCCATGTGTGAGCACATTAAGTTGTTCTTCTTGGCGTGAATAAGGAAGCGCAGTTGTCATAGACCATCTAATAAAAATGAATTAAAAAACAATTTCAGTGTACAAGTGTACGCTGAATTTATCAACGCTTATTTTTTCACTAAAAGTTGGTTAAAAAAATAAATTTTATTGGTTTTATTAACCAATGCTGAATAAGTGTAAAAATAAATTATCTATAAAATTTATTTAAAAACAAGTTCTTATAAATTATTTTCATGGTGGCACAACCTTTGATTATGTAATTACGACTAATTACTTAAAGAGACAAGGAATATCATTATGAATAACTCACTAAAACTTACGACTGCTGCGTTACTTGTATTAGGGTCTGCTCAAGCAAGTGCTACTGACTTTGAATTAGACATAAGTAACACCATCACACAAACCATTAAGAGCTATGTTCAACAAGCAAGTATAGAGCTTAAGCAAAGTGTGAATAAAAGCATTGAGTTTGATGCTCAAAAATTACTTGAAAGTTACATGGGTGATGCGGACACCGCTTCAAAAGAAGCCGTAACGTTGGCTGCAAAAACATCTGAAGTAACTAACAAGCAGTAAGGAGGCAGGACAATGAGTAGTGAAATCAGCTTATTTTTACTAATGGTTGCACCTGTGTTGAGTTTACTCAGTGCGTATGCATCAATCGAGTTATTTCGTAATGTTGCACAATGGTTCAACTTTTAGGATAGGAAATAGAATTAAGATTTCATGAAATATTGATCGGCGGACTAAAAGCGCACGTAACTAAAGGCATGTGGTTTTTTGATAGTAGACTTTATGAAGCGTGCGATTTTTCCTTTACCGGTTTTTATTTTACCTGAAGGGTACACAAAGCTAAGAATCTTTGAACAGCGTTACTTAACCATGGTAAAAGAAGCTGTTAAAGACAACACCGGATTTGTGCTTTGCACATACCAACACGACACAGAGCTTAATCTGCCTGAGTTCGGTTGTATGATGCAAATAACCGATTTTAATCAAGATGATAGCGGGCAGTTACTCATTGATGTGTATGCAGAGCATGCCGTGTCTATCAATCAACCATTTTATGATAAACAAGAACTTCGTCATGCTGATGTTGAGCGCGTGTCGAAACCGAGCTGGTATGTAAAATCAGTCGTCACCGATGAAAACTTATTGCTAAGTCATACGCTGCAAGCTGTATTTGCGAATCAACCTGATTTAGCTGCACTTTATAAAGCCCCTCAATTTGATAACCTTGCGTGGGTTGCTGCGCGTTGGCTCGAAATATTACCCATTTCACTAGTTAAAAAACAACAACTTGCTTTTAAATCTAACTTTGAAAATTTGCTAAGTTTCCTCCATACTTTGATTAATACCGAATTTACTGATTAATGTGATCTGTTTGTTGTCGCTCTGCGTAATGTACGTAACGACAATAATTGGATGACACTAAAATGGTAAGTCAACAACTTCAAACAGGTTGTAAACCTAACACAGGTCAATTCACTGCCATGCCAGATACACCAAGCAAAGAGCTTGCAGATGCATTATTTGCAGTTGCAACGCACCGCGATAAACGGGCGTTTGCGCTGTTGTTCCAATATTTTTCGCCAAAAATAAAGCGCTTTGGAATTAAACAATTTGGCTCTGAAGCGCAAGCGATGGAGCTTGTGCAAGAAACGCTTACTTCAGTTTGGCGCAAGGCACATCTCTATCACAAGGACAAAGGGGCCGCAACGACATGGGTTTATACCGTGATGCGCAATGCTTCTTTCGACATGCTAAGAAAAATGAAAAGCAGTAGAGAAGAGTGTATCAGCGAAGATATTTGGCCACTTATTGATGAAGCGACTCCGGGTCAACACGAATTTAGCGACCATTTAGAAGACAAACAAATTAAGCAGTACCTTAACAAGCTGCCTCAGGCGCAACGTGAAGTTGTACGTGGGGTGTATTTTCAAGATATGTCGCAAGAACAACTTGCAGAGCATTTAAATATTCCCGTAGGTACAGTGAAGTCTCGTCTTCGCTTGGCCTTGCAGAAGTTACGCAACGAAATGGGAGACCAACATGATTAAGCACCATCCTTCTAACGACATTCTCATGCAGTTCAGCGAAGGCAATTTGCCAGCATCGTTGAGTATCGCTGTCGCTATTCATGTTGAAATGTGCCCTGTGTGTAAAAAAGAGATTGCAGCACTCGAAGCCAAACAGGCTGATAATGTATTTGCAGGATTTGATGCTGATAGTGAAGATTCATTTGATGCAGGCTTATTCGATGCAATTACGGCAGACGATGCAATCGACGAAATTTACGAGCAAGCCCCCATTACGGTTGATGTTAAAGACAAAACTTACACATTGCCTCGCGCCTTAACACGTATTGGTCACAGTAACTTTATGCAACTTGGTAAGTTGGCGCGCTCACGCATTGACATAGACGACGGTGCTTTAAGAGCCAGTCTTTTACATATTGATGCAGGGGGTGAAATTCCAGAGCACACACATACTGGATTTGAGCTAACCTTACTACTAGAGGGTGAGTTTAGTGATGAAGAAGGCAGTTACGTACCTGGAGATTTTATGATGCTTGATGGGCGTCATAATCATACGCCTAAAACGGCGCAAGGGTGCTTATGTTTTACGGTGGTGAGCAGTGCTCTACACTTTAACAAGGGTATCAGCAAATTACTTAATCCAATTGGTAATTTGATTTATTAGTAGGAACTTTATGCTGCAATCGACAATAAAAATAGGTATTAGTGCTTGCTTAGCAGGCGATAAAGTGCGTTTTGATAGTGGTCACAAAAAATCAAACTTTTGCATGGATGAGTTAGCTAATCATGTCGAGTATAAAAAGTTTTGCCCTGAAGTCGCGGTTGGTTTGCCAATACCGCGACCGACCATTCGCCAAGTGCGTGTTGGTGACACGATAAAAGTATGTCGACCAGATGGCACGGGCGATGTTGGCCCTAAACTGACCGAGTATGGTAAGCGCGTGGCAACAGAACAAACTGCTGAGTTAAGCGGTTTTGTGTTTTGTGCTAAAAGCCCAAGCTGTGGCATGGAACGGATTAAAATTTACAATGAAGCGGGTACCGGAAATACTTCTGAGGGCGTTGGTTTTTTTGCTGAGCAAATTATGGCTCACAACCCGCTACTACCCTGTGAAGAAAACGGTCGCTTAAACGATATGCACCTGCGTGAAAACTTTGTCATGCGGGTCTACACCTACAAACATTGGCAAACGCTTAATGAGCAACCCATTACCGTGCACCGTTTAACGCAGTTTCATGCGCAATATAAATATTTGCTGATGGCTCATAATTACGAGGCGTATCGAAACTTGGGTAACTTACTGGGCACATTTGATGGCGAAGATATTAATGCGCTCGCGAATGAGTACATTTTGGGACTAATGACCGCATTAAAGAAACCTGCTTCGCGAAAAAATAATGCCAATACCTTAATGCACTTGCAGGGGTATTTTAAAAAGTCGCTCACTAAAATTGAAAAGCAAGAGCTTCGCGATGCGATTGATGAGTATCGAAAAGGACTTGTTCCTTTGTACGTACCGCTTACCTTAATTAAGCACCATCTAAAAATACATCCCAATGAATACCTTGCAAAGCAAGTCTATTTTGACCCTTACCCGAACGAACTGAAATTACGCTACGGAATTTAATGAAGACATTATTTTGGTTTAGGCGCGATTTGCGCCTTTTTAATAACGACGCTTTATATCGCGCTATCGACAATGGATGCCAAGATGCGGTGTTTTTTATAACCGAAAAACAATGGCAACAACATGATGTAGCACCTATTCAGATTGATTTATTAAAGCGCCGTTTAGCATTTTTAGGGCAACTTTTAGCAGACAAAGGCATTACATTACACCTTATTGATGCACACGATTATTCGGGGTGTGTTGATAAGCTCTCAGCGTTTTGCCAACAGCATTCTATTGAAAATGTTTATGCAAATAATGAATACGAACTCAATGAAGTTGAACGAGATAATGCATTTTTAGCTAAAGCTGATGCGCTAAATGTACATTTTTACAGCTATGATGGTGATGTTATTGCCCCCCCAGGCAGTATTAAAAACCAAAGTGGCGAGATGTTTAAAGTGTTCACACCTTTCAAAAATGCGTGGTTAAAGCAGTTTCAAGATACGCATTTTTATTTTGCCGAGCCGCCTAATATGCCACCTGCAGTTCAGTGGCAAGAAAATGAATTATTAACCTCTGACGGCAGCTCCGAAAAATGGCCGGTTGATGATGAAACGCTAAGCCATGTATGTGCACGCTTTATCGACGAAAAGCTTGGTACGTATCAGGAACAACGTGATATCCCAAGTATTAAAGGCACCTCTGGTTTAAGCCCTTATTTAGCGCTGGGTATTATTAGTGTTCATCAGTTGCTGGCGCTCATTCAGCAGCGTCATCCCGATGTATTGAAAAATGCTAAAAGTAATCTGTTTTGCTGGGTAAACGAGTTGATTTGGCGCGAGTTCTATCGTCACCTGATTGCGATTTATCCAAGTTTGAGTAAATACGCCAACTTCAACGATAAATACGATGCGGTAGCATGGCGCGACGACGAACATGATTTTAATGCGTGGTGTGAAGGTAAAACCGGCTATCCGCTTGTGGATGCAGCAATGCGACAATTATTGCAAACCGGCTGGATGCATAACCGGTTGCGTATGGTGGTTGCTAGTTTCTTAACTAAGCACCTCCTTATTGATTGGCGCAAAGGCGAACGCTTTTTTATGAAACACTTGATTGATGGCGATCTGGCGTCAAACAATGGTGGGTGGCAATGGGCTGCTAGCACAGGGTGTGATGCACAACCTTATTTTCGTATTTTTAATCCAATTACCCAAAGCGAGCGCTTTGATCCAGATGGTGAGTTTATCCGTAAATATCTACCAGAGTTGGAAAAAATACCTGCGAAACACATTCACTTCCCACATGACTACTTAGCTAAACAGGGAAGTAAAAGCAGTTATTGGTCTCCAATAGTTGATCATAAAGCGGCGCGAGAGCGTGCGTTGAACGCGTTTAAGGTGTGATATGGACAAGGCGACCCTTGACAGATTTATTAATGTTTATCAAACACTCAATAAAGACAATTTGCATCTGCTTGATGAAATCTACCATCAAGATATCCAGTTTTCAGACCCCCTTCATGCAGTGGATGGTTTAGCTGCTTTACACGGCTATTTTAAAAATTTGTACGCTAATGTTATTTCCTGTGAATTTAACATCACTGATGTCGAGCACACGACCAACAAAGCCTTTATTTATTGGACAATGTTTTACCGTCATCCAAAATTAAACAAAGGTAAAAAAATAGCGGTGGAAGGGCACAGTCGGCTCGTTTTTTCTAACGAAAAAATTATCCAACATCGCGATTATTTCGATGCGGGTGCCTTACTGTACAGACACATTCCGTTACTTGGTTCAGCAGTTCGTTTCATTGATAAAAGAGCGAGTGCATAATGACAACACTAATTACAGGCGCGACATCTGGCATAGGTGAAGCGCTTGCGTATAAATACGCAGATGCTGGCGAGCAGGTTATAGCCTGTGGTCGTAACACCGACAAGCTTGCTAAATTAAGTGCCCACAGCAACATTGAACGTTGTGAGTTTGATGCCACAAATTTGCAAGACATCCGTTCAAGCACCGTGGCCTACACACAATTTGATCGCGTTATATTAAACGCAGGAAATTGTGAATATATTGATGATGCGCGTAATTTCGACAGTGCATTATTTACCCGCGTTGTAACAACAAACTTATTAAGCATGGGCTACTGCTTAGAGGCCTTGCTGCCAAAAATTAAGCCGGGTGGCCAGTTGGTCATTGTCAGTTCAAGCGTTACATATTTACCCTTGCCACGAAGCCAAGCCTATGGCGCCTCTAAGGCGGGAGTCAGTTATTTGGCCAACAGCCTTGCTGTTGATTTAAATGATGTCGACGTGACCTTGGTTCATCCCGGATTTGTGAAAACGCCTTTAACAGATAAAAACGACTTTCCTATGCCCATGGCGGTTAGCGCAGAAAAAGCAGCTAATTACATATACAAAGGGGTTGAAAAACGACGTAAGGAAGTGCATTTCCCTTATCGATTTACCCTCATTTTAAAATTATTACGAATGCTTCCTACGCCATTATGGCTGAAGCTTGCAAAAGGATTATCACGTTGAAAAAAGTGGCCGTAATTGGGTCGGGTATAGCTGGTTTAAGCTGTGCGCACCTACTTCATAAACATTATGATGTAACAGTGTTCGAAAAAAATGACTATATAGGCGGTCACACTGCCACAATTGATGTCAACGTTGACGGTGTTGATTATGCCGTTGATACAGGCTTTATTGTGTTCAATGATAGAACCTATCCATACTTTGAAAAATTGCTCGACCGATTGGGTGTGCAACGACAAAAAACGCAAATGAGTTTTAGTGTGCATAACGAACAAACGGGCTTTGAATACAATGGTCACACTTTTTTTAGTTTATTTGCACAAAAGCGAAATATCTTTCGCCCTAAGTTTTGGAAACTACTCAAAGACATCGTGCGTTTTAATGATGTGTGTAAGGCGTTACATGCAGAGCAAAATTATCAACCTAACCAAACGCTAGGCGAGTTTTTAGATGAGCATGATTTTAACGAATTTTTTCGTTACCACTATATCCTGCCAATGGGAGCTGCAATTTGGTCGACCAGTATTAAAGAAATGACCAAAGTGGGAACGGAGTTCTTCGTTAAGTTCTTTTATAACCATGGCCTTTTAGATATTACCAACCGCCCTCAGTGGTATGTTATTCCGGGAGGGTCTCGTGAATACATCAAGCCAATGATTAAAGGTTTTGCAGACAAAATTCGTCTTAACAGTAATATTAGTTCTGTATCGCGTGGTGAAGAGTGTGCCCATGTTCATTTTGATGACGGTCACAGCGAAACGTTTGATAAAGTTGTTTTTGCGTGTCACTCAGACCAAGCTTTAAAACTCTTGTTAGACCCAACTGAGGATGAAAACGCGGTACTTTCTGCGATTCCATACACAGCGAATTCGGTGGTATTGCATACCGATACCTCTTTGCTTCCTAAACGTAAGGCTGCCTGGGCAAGTTGGAATTATTTGCTTAATAACAACACAGACAAAGCTGCAGTGGTTACTTACCAAATGAATATTTTGCAAGGAATTGAAAGTAAACCACAATTCTGTGTGACCTTGAACCACTTAGAGGGAATTAACAAAGATAAGATCTTACGCGAATTTATCTATCACCATCCTGTTTTTAACAAAGAATCTATTGCTGCCCAGCAGAAAAAAGCGCTGATAGATGGCCATAAAAACAGCTATTTCTGCGGTGCCTATTGGTACAATGGTTTTCATGAAGATGGTGTAAGAAGCGCCGTGAATGTTGCTAAACAACTCGGAGTTGAGTTTGAATAGTGCTATTTACATTGGTGATGTTCGACATCGGCGTTTTGCAGTAAAAGAGCATCACTTTAAATACCCGCTCTACATGATGTGGGTCGATTTAGCCAAGCCAGAGGAGCTGAATAATATTCATCCTTGGCTTGGTTGTAATGGCTTTAAACTATTAAAGTTTAAACAAAGCGATTATTTTAACTATCAAACCAACATGCAGTTATCATTGCAGCAACGCGCACTGGATAAGCTTGCGGAACTGGGGGTTAACACAACGTTTAGCCATGTTTATATGCTGGGGCAAATGCGCTGTTTTGGCATTTACTTCAGCCCCGTAAATTTTTTCTTTTATCAAACCCCCGATGGCAATTTTACACACATGCTTGCAGAAGTGAGTAACACGCCGTGGAATGAACGTCATTATTATGTCGTACCTTTAGAAAAAAAAGTGAACTTTAAAAAGGTTTTCTCCGTATCACCTTTCATGAACTTAGATATGAACTATCATTGGAATGTCAGACTTAATTCTGATAACGCTATTATTCATATTGAAAATAAAAAAGACGACACTCTTTTGTTTGATGCAACACTTCGTTTGCAAAGGCAAGCCCTGACTAAAGAGCAGGTTAGTGCCGTGCTGAAACAGTTTCCAGCGATGACGTTGAGTATTTTTAAAGGTATTTACATTCATGCGCTGAAACTATTTTGCAAACGTGTGCCCTTTATTGGTCACTCAGGCAAGCAAGAGAATTAAAATTAGGTGATGTGATGGAAAAAGTATCAAATTTAACGCAATCCTCTACAACAGGTTGGTTGTCAAAAATTTATAAGAAACTGGTGACAGGTGCGTTCAGCAGTATCGACATAGGCTGCATCACATTAATTGATGGCAACGAGTGCGAACAGTTTGGTAATCCACACAGTTCGCTCAGTGTTACGGTGACAGTAAATGACGCCGCAATGTATAAAATGTTTGCCATGTCGGGCAGTGTGGGGGCTGGTGAAGCGTATATTTTAGGGTATTGGGATTGTGATAACTTAACGCAACTCATCGAAATATTTGCCCTCAACCAAGACAAACTAGACGCTTTTGAAAAAAAATTCGCTTTTTTAAGTGGTATTGCTCACCGAGTCAACCACTTAAAAAACAAAAACTCTGCATCGGGTTCTAAAAAGAACATCGCAGCGCATTACGATTTAGGCAATGATTTATATAGCGCATTTTTAAGTGACGAAATGCTTTATTCATGCGCTGTGTATCCATCGAAAGCAGCGACGCTAGAACAAGCACAAACACACAAACTCGCTCTTATATGTGAGCAAGTCGACTTGCAACCTGGCGATAAGGTCATTGAGATTGGAACGGGGTGGGGGGCATTTGCTATCTATGCTGCAACGCATTTTGATTGCCATGTCACAACCACCACTATTTCTGATGAGCAGCATGATTATGTTGCTGAAAAAATAAAAGAATTAAATTTAGAGCACAAAATAACGTTGCTTAAACACGATTATCGACTCCTTGAGGGCCGCTACGATAAGCTTGTCTCTATTGAGATGATTGAAGCTGTGGGTCACGAGTATTTGCCTGGCTTTTTTGCGAAGTGTCAGTCACTGTTAAAAGCTAATGGGGCAATGCTAATACAAGCAATCACAATTGCGGATCAACGCTATAGCCATTACTTAAAGAACTCAGATTTTATACAGCAGTATATTTTCCCCGGCGGTTGTTTGCCATGCTTAGATGAAATGAACAAGCAAATTAAACAGCAAACTGACATGGTTGTTCACAGTGTTAAAGACATTGGGGTGCATTACGCCAGAACGTTGGCTGACTGGCGTGAACGCTTTGTGGCAAGCTGGCCTGAAATCGATAAAGTAAAATTTGATCAACGCTTCTATCGTTTGTGGCTATTTTATTTGGCTTATTGCGAAGGCGCGTTCAGAACGCGTTCGATTAGCACGGTTCATTTGGTTGCGCGTCGACCTCGTTTTGTTCACTCAGGCGATGACATTGCGCTCAATTATTAATTTCGTGTTGTTTCAGGGAGTGTGGTTTATGGCCTTACTCCTTGAGCAACAAGCCATTATTCCAGCTTTAGGCGTTGTTGGATTGATGATCTATCTTTCCGAGCAACGCAAGCAAGACCTTTTGCTTCTAGTGTGTGGCCTGCCCCTTGCGTTAGGCTTTGAATGGCTTGCGACATCCTTAAATTTACTGAGTTTTAAAGTCTACCCCTTTCCATTTTGGCTGGTACTCCTTTGGGGAGCATTGCTTTTAACTATCAATACTTCAATGCAGTTTCTGCAAAAGCTTCCATGGTATTTAGGGTGGCTTGTATGCGCTCTTTTTGCACCGGGTAGCTATTATGCAGGGGCGCGTTTTGGTGTTTTAAACATCGATATATCGCTTTGGATGTTCTGGTTGTGTTATGGCATTAGTTGGGCCTCGATGTTCATGGCAATTATTGTCATAAACAAACGCTATTTAACCTCAAAATGATCACTTAGCCCCTGTGATGCGTAGTGTCTAAAAGATATGTTTTAAGGTATAGAACAATGAAATACAGACTCGCATTACTCCTATTTTCCTCACTGGTATTAATGACAAACGCTAACGCTACGGGTTTTAAAACCGTAGGCCAAGCAAAAATGGAATACTTGTTTTGGGATGTGTATGACGCAAAACTAGAAACGCCCACAGGACACTATGTTTTTGGCCAGCACCCAACCAAACTCACCTTAACGTATCTGCGCGATTTTTCGGCAAAAGATATTGTTAAAGCCACTAATGAGCAATGGCAGCATTTGGGCTTTGATGAAATGGTTGGTGCCTTTGATACTCAATTACTTGATTTATGGCCAGATATAAAAGAAAACGATTCCTTGTCATTTGAAACAAACCAACAGGGAATTGGAACTTTTTACTTCAACAACGAAAAACTTGGTGCTATTGAAGATGAAAGGTTTGCCGATATTTTTTTAGCAATTTGGCTTAGTGCCGACACAACAGAGCCTTCACTTAGAAAACAGCTTATAGGAGGGAAACATGATTAAGCTCAAAGCAATGTTCATTTCAGCTATGGTATTTTTAGTCGCGAGTTGTTCAGCCCCTGATGTTGATTATTATAAAGGGACAGAGCCAGAATTTAACTTTAAACGTTTCTTCAGTGGTGAACTCAAAGCGTACGGCGTTGTTCAAGACCACAAGGGCGAGTTAACGCGTAAGTTAGTTGTTGATATGCAAGCAAGCTGGCAAGGCAGCCAAGGGGTGATTGATGAGCAGTTTGTTTATGACGATGGGGAAACGCAAACTCGCACTTGGTATATCACTCTAAATGATGACGGGAGTATTTCAGGTACCGCTTCAGATGTAGTGGGTGAAGCGAAAGGGGATAGTAACGGCAGTGTGTTTCATTGGACTTACTCGGTAGAACTTCCTTATAACGATAGTACTTTAGTTGTAAACTTCGATGATTGGATGTACTTGGTAACACAATCGCGCTTGATTAACCGTACCGCTATTGATAAGTTTGGTGTCGAGGTTGGGGAAGTAACCTTGGTTATCGAGAAAATCGAATGATCGTTTAGCTGTCATAAAACCTTTTGGAAGATGGTTAAATTCAGTCTTTATTAATCCTGATGTCACTAAGTTAGTGATAGACAGTTAAAATGTAGCCATTTTTGAATAATTTACGTAAAAATAGCAATTTGCTGTTGCTAACTTTTCAAAAATGCATAAAGATAGGTTTTGCGAAGGCAAAATAATAACGAATAGGAATCTAACAATGAATAAAGCTCAATTAGTTGAAAAAATCGCTACTGATGCAGAAATCTCAAAAGCGGCAGCAACGCGTGCACTAGATGCATTCACTGGCGCAGTTACTAACTCTCTTAAAGAAGGTAACTCAGTAGCATTAGTTGGTTTCGGCACATTCTCGGTAAAAGAGCGTGCAGCGCGTACTGGCCGTAACCCACAAACTGGTGCAGAAATCCAAATCGCAGCAGCAACTATCCCAAGCTTTAAAGCGGGTAAAGGTCTTAAAGACCAAGTTAATCCTTAATAAGAATAAGTACTTATTAATTAAAAAAAGGGCTAATAGCCCTTTTTTTGTGTCTGTAATAAAGCGGTAAAGGCTTATGCCTTTAACGCCTTATCACCTCGACCAATGCCGACCGCACCCGAACGCACGACTTCAATTAAGTCTGTTTCATGGCGAAGCGTGTCCAAGAACGATTCTATTTTCTCGGTACTTGCGACAAGCTGTAATGTATAGCTGTGGCGGCCCATATCGAGTATGGCACCTTGAAACACATCGACAACGCGCGTGACTGCGGCACGGGTGTTTTCATCTTGAGCAAAGACTTTTACTAACAATAACTCACGCTCGATGTGTGCCATTTCTGTTAAATCAATGATTTTAAGTACATCCACAAGTTTATTTACTTGCTTTGTGATTTGCTCAACAATGCGGTCATCACCCATTGTGGTGATAGTGATACGTGAAAGTGAGTGGTCATCAGTGGTGCCCACTGTCAGGCTATCAATGTTGTAAGCGCGCTGTGAAAATAAGCCAACAATGCGAGACAGTGAACCTGGTTCGTTTTCTAATAAAATCGATAAAATACGGCGCATTATGCTTTTACTCCTTTACGTAACCACATGTCATCCACAGCCCCTAGCTTTATTTGCATTGGGTAAACATGCTCTTTTTCATCAACACAAATATCTAAGAATACTAATCGGTCGTTAATCGACATCGCTTTGTCAATGGCTGGTTGTAGTTCATCAATATGATCTACGCGAATACCGACATGGCCATAGCTTTCAACCAGTTTTACAAAATCAGGTAATGATTCCATGTACGATGATGAGTGACGCCCTGAATACATCATGTCTTGCCATTGGCGAACCATGCCTAGTGAACGGTTATTAAGTGACACGACTTTCACAGCAAGGTTATATTGCAAGCAAGTCGAAAGCTCTTGAATATTCATTTGAATCGAGCCATCACCGGTAACACAAATTGATTCTTTGTCTGGGAAAGCCAGTTTTACACCCATAGCCGCAGGCAAGCCAAAGCCCATCGTGCCAAGGCCTCCAGAGTTAATCCATTGGCGCGGGTGTTTAAACGGGTAGTACTGAGCTGCAAACATTTGATGTTGGCCTACGTCAGAGCTGACATACGCATCGCCATTGGTTGCTTTGTAAATTGCTTCTATAACCGCTTGCGGTTTAATTTTATCGCCATCGGTGCTGTAGCTCAGACACTTTTGCTCTCGCCAGCTAATAATTTGTCGCCACCAATCTTCTTGTGCAGAACGGTCAATTGCAATGGAGCTTTTATCAATTGCGCTTTGTAATTGTTCAAGTACCGTTTGTAAGCAACCAACGACAGGAATATGTGCTTTTATGGTTTTTGAAATCGATGTAGGGTCAACATCAACATGAACAATAGTGGCGTTCGGGCAGAATTTTTTTACATTATTGGTTACCCGATCATCAAATCGTGCCCCTAACGCTAAAATAACGTCGGCATGGGCCATCGCTTTATTTGCCTCTAGACTGCCGTGCATACCCAACATACCGATAAAGTTAGGGTGTGTGCCGCTAATACCACCTAGTCCCATTAATGTATTTGTAATGGGGGCATTAAGTGACTCTACAAGATGGGTTAATTGCTCTGATGTATTGGAGAGAATAATGCCGCCACCAGAATAAATAACAAGCTTTTTCGCTTCTAGAATGGCAGTGACAGCTTTACGAATTTGCTTTGAATGACCCTTGGTATTTGGGTTGTATGTGCGAAGCTCTGTTGTTTTTGGAAAATCAAATGGAAATTTAATGGCTGGGTTTAGCATGTCTTTTGGCAATTCAACCACAACAGGACCAGGACGCCCTGTGCTGGCTATGTAGAATGCTTTGGCAAGAATGGCCGGGATTTCCTGTGCGCTTCGACAGTTAAAGCTATGCTTTACAATCGGACGAGAGCAGCCAACGATATCGGTCTCTTGAAAGGCGTCATCGCCAATCAGTCCTGTGGGTACTTGACCAGACAACACAACCATAGGAATGGAGTCCATATAAGCGGTAGCAATACCGGTAATGCAGTTTGTTGCTCCAGGACCCGAAGTTGCAAGCACCACACCGACATCGCCCGTTGCTCGGGCATAACCATCGGCCATATGCGTGGCTGCTTGTTCATGACGTACTAAGATATGTTCGATATCATCTTGTTGAAAAAGTGCGTCGTATAAATCCAGCACTGACCCGCCTGGGTAGCCAAAGATATATTTAACCTTTAATTCTTTAAGTGCCCGAACAACAAGTTCGGATCCATTATATTCTGCTGTACTCATCCTCATTCCTCTGTGTGCTAGCTACAAGAGCATAAAAAAACCCCCGCAAATGGCGGGGGTTTTTAAAAGCGTGCTTTCATCTTTTAATACGTCCCCGCTGGGCTTTTTACTAAGACCAGTACGAGTACATTGACGACTAAAAGATGGCTGCGAAAATTCATTGTTTTTTTCTTTATAAAAATAACAGCCGACTAGACGGCTACTGTTTAAAATTTGTTAGGGTTATTTTTAAGCCTTTTGGAAACTGATGTCAACCGCAAAAGCATCTTTTTGCATTAATTTTTCTTTTTTGATGCGGTAATTTGTATTTATTGCATCTAAATTCATTTTTTGCACGTATATTAAGGTGTAACTATGCATTACATTGTTCGTGTGGCAAGCGTTAAGTGTCTGTAATAAATAACCTAAGGTCATGTTATTTATGCATAACTTAGCTATGATTAGCCATATACGAAACTGGGGTAGGGTATTAATTGTGAGATTTATTAATTATTTAGCAGGCGTGTGTTTGTTGTCGAGCTTTTCGGTGTTTGCAAAGCCTGTAGCGACTCATGATATTGGCTTGATCAATAAAGAACAAATAGTGTATTGGCTGAAAAAACGCGGTGAACTTAATCAGCGCGACGAGCAAGCTGCTTTAGAAGACTACATTGGACAAGTGAATACAGCTCAACGCGTTGCGATTAAACCCAGAGTGTTAGACCCCGCAAAGGTGCACAATAAAGCAGTGCTTGATAATAAGTTCACAAATTTTGTATCGTTAAACCCAACCGATGACAAAACAAACGTTAAAGTATTGGCAATCTTAATCGACTTTCCTGACTTGCCTTACGACAATAATCAACTCACTGCTGAAGATACACCCATGTACTACAGCGATTACAGCCAAGCTCACTATCAACAAATGCTCTTTAATGACACATCGTACCCGGGACCATCGGGTCAATCGTTAAACACGGTTCATCATTATTATCAACAAGCATCAGGTGAAAGCTTTGCATTTACCGGAGATGTTTATGGGTGGGTGAGTGCAGATAAGCCCGCTAAGTTTTACGGTGAGCGAGAAGGTGACATTCGTGATCTAAACGCCCCAGATCTTATATTAGAAGCGGTAGAAAAAGCCGTTGCAACCTTTAATATTAATTTACAAGACTACGATCTAACCGATCTCGATGATATTGATGGTGACGGTATTACAAACGAACCTAATGGGATTATTGATCATGTAATGGTGTTTCACTCTAGTATTGGAGAAGAAGCGGGTGGTGGAGTACTGGGCACCGATGCTATTTGGTCGCACCGTTTTTTCGTTACAAACAACGCAAACCAACCCGCTACTGTTGCTGGCAGTAATGTGAAATTATTTGGCTACACGATTAATCCCATCGATGCGGGAATTGGGGTTGTTGCTCATGAGTTTGGTCACGATCTTGGATTGCCTGATGAATATGACTTAATGGGCAGCGCAATTGGTGAACCTGTTGCGTCTTGGTCTATTATGGCCGGCGGGAGTTGGGCTGGGTCGCCAAGAGGTTCAGCGCCAGTGATGTTTAGTGCGTACGCGCTTGACTACTTGCAAACACGTTACAAAGGAAATTGGCTACATCAAACCGAAATTGACTTAGCCGACGTCAATACAGACTCTGAACATAATTTAAAAGCGTCGAGTAGCTTTAGTTCTGGCGTAAATCAGTTAAAGGTCACCTTACCCGCTAAATTAGAAAGCTTTAAAGCACCGTTACAAGGGCGCTATCAGTATTACTCAGGTAAAGGGAATGAGCTTGTACACAGTTACAAGCAACGCATTACATTACCCTCTACTGCTGGCAGGACCGAGCTTGCGTTGTTATCACACTTTAGCATTGAACAAGACTACGACTATGCACAAATTAAAGTAAATGGTGTTGCACTTGCTAATAGCTATACCAAGGCGATAAACCCACACTATGGTGACATTGGTCCTTATTTAAGTGGCGACTCGCAATTTAAAGATGGCGCAAAGTTGCCGCACGGTCACCTTGATATGCGATTTGATTTGTCTGCTTATGAAGGGCAAACAATCGAGCTTGAAATTACGTATGTCACCGATGTGAACATACACTTTTATGGCATTGTGGTTGACGACTTAACTATCACTCAGGGGAATACCGTTGTATTTAAAGATGATGCAGAGCAATCATCAATCGCTCAACTAGCAGGTTTCTCACGTATTGGTGAGTACGTTTATCAGCAACCAACACATTACTTTTTACAGCTAAGAGATTATGCCGGCATTGACAGTGGCCTCCAGTTTGAGTCTTACTCTCCAGGGGTATTGTTGTGGTATGTTGACCCTGCTGAGCAAAATAACAACACAGCTTCTCACCCAGGTATAGGCTTTGCACTTGTGGTTGATGCTGACCAAAATACGATTCGTAAGGGCACAACATCAGGCCCTGCCAATACTGATATTCAAGTGCGCGATGCGGCATTTAGTTTGTATGATCAACGCCAGGGCTTGGGAGACGAGCACCTATTAGCAATTAGCTCATTTTCAGATTCTCAAGATTACAGCTTCCCTATTCAGCCTGCGTCGGGGGTTAATGTACCTTCATTGGGCTTCGGTTGGCGCATTGTGTCGCAAGCAACGGATAGCAGTGAAGTGAATGTAGAGCTTAACTATGATGCAACCTCTGGTATTAGTGCCCAACGTAGCGACCGAGATGTGTCGTTTAGTATCAACGGTCTTATTTTAAATGAAACTGATACTTTTCTGTGGTTGTTTGGTGATGGCGAGCAGTCAACGGTGCTCGCGCCAACCCATCAGTATGCAGAATATGGCCGCTATACTGTCGTGTTTGAGCGCACGACTGAATCGGGAGAGGTTACGCGGTTAAACAAAGAAATTATTGTTAGTGAGCCGCTAACACTCAGCCTTTCGGTTACAGCGAATGAAAATGGTTTACTGGTTGCGACAGCGACTGCACAAGGGGGCATTGCACCGTATCAGTATAGCTGGGATTTTGCCGACGGAGGTGCTGCATCCACGGCAACGGTCAGTTATCAATATGCGTTGTCGGGTAGCTTTGATGTGAATGTTACGGTGGTTGATGCCAACATGGAGTCAACATCTTCGCAATTTGCAGTCACTGTGGATGTGCCTTTAAATGCCAGTGCTCGTTTTAATGCACAAGGTTTAAATGTGCAGTTTTCAAGTCAAATAAGTGGTGGTACAGGGCAATATCGCTATCAGTGGGACTTTGCCGATGGCAGTACAAGTACCTCAGCATCGCCGACACACCAATACACAAATGAGGGGACGTACGCAGTCACGTTAACAGTAACAGACACCCAAACGCAGGCTGTAGAACAAACAAGCTTATCAGTCACGGTTGTTAAAACACAGAGCAATTCGGGATCAAGTGGTGGGGCTATCTGGTGGTTATTACTGATTTTTAGCCCGCTGATTATACGCAGGTACGGCAAATTTTAAGCATTAAAAAGCCAGTTAAAAAACTGGCTTTTTTATTATTTAGCATACAGCTAATTATAGACGTTCAATCACTGCTTGTGTGAAGTCTGTTGTACCGTGGCTGCCGCCAAGGTCACGCGTTGTTCGGTCACCTGTTTTTATAACGTCAGCGACTGCACTGCGAATACGTTCCGCTGTGTCAGCCATACCTAAGTGCTCAAGCATTTGGATTGATGCTAAGATAACAGACGTCGGGTTAGCAAGGTTTTTGCCTGCGATGTCTGGCGCACTACCGTGTACTGCTTCAAAGATAGCGGCATCTTCGCCGATGTTTGCACCTGGAGCCATACCAAGACCACCAACAAGACCAGCACATAAGTCAGATAAAATGTCGCCGAATAAGTTAGTTGTAACGATAACGTCAAACTCATCTGGGGTCATGACTAGTTTCATACATGTTGCGTCAACAATCATCTCTGTTGATTCGATTTGTGGGTAACGTTCTGCTACTTCACGTGCAACTTTCAAGAATAAACCCGATGTTGATTTAAGGATATTTGCTTTATGAACAGCGGTTACTTTTTTACGGCCTTCACGGACTGCAAGTTCGTATGCGAATGTAACAATTTTTTCAGCGCCTTCACGGGTGATTTTTGATAATGCTTCAGCTTCGTTACCGTCTTCAGATACTACTTGACCAAGACCTGAGTACATACCTTGGGTGTTTTCACGAACAGTGATGATATCGATATTATCGTAACGCGCTTTAGTACCCTCAAATGATTTAACTGGGCGTACGTTAGCATAAAGGCCAAATTGTTTACGAAGTGTCACGTTGATAGACGTAAAACCTTCACCTACTGGCGTCGTTAATGGGCCTTTTAAAGTGATCTTGTTACGTGCGATAGTGTCGATTGTTTCTTGCGGAAGCAACTCACCAGTTTTCTCTAGGGCAGCAAGGCCAGCATCAACGAATTCATAATCAAAATCGCAACCTGCGGCATTTAGGATCTCAAGTGCTGAATCAATAATGCTAGGACCAATGCCGTCGCCTTTGATC
Organism: Pseudoalteromonas sp. MT33b; assembly: GCF_014117385.1. Classification (NCBI taxonomy): domain Bacteria; kingdom Pseudomonadati; phylum Pseudomonadota; class Gammaproteobacteria; order Alteromonadales; family Pseudoalteromonadaceae; genus Pseudoalteromonas; species Pseudoalteromonas sp. MT33b. Next base: position 727,066 of record NZ_CP059832.1, read on the forward strand.
ACTGTGATGGTTTGTTTAGCCATTTACTTTTCCTATTTATGAGTAGATATACACGTAAATACATCGCGAAAATGAGCGCGATTTACTTGTTAGAGGATTTACGTGGATGTGTTTGAAAATTTAAGCGGCTTTTATAGCAATTTATTCAGCTTTTTGCCAGTTTATACTGTGAATACTGACTATAAATAGACGAAAGTTCATATTTTCTTAACGACTTCGAACGTTTTAGCACCATTTTTTAAAAATTATCAGCAAACTCGCATGTACGAAGGTATGAATAAAAATCCGCTTTTGATTGCCAACCGACCGTCGTTAATGTTTCAGCGATAATGTTTTCTTGCCAACTACTAAACATAGCCTTAGGTTGAAATACATAATAACTGAACAATTTTACTGCTATCCAAAGCTTTTCATTCTGTTGTAATTGTTGTTTTTTTAATTGCTCACTGTTAAGTAAATGCTGTGTCCAAGGATTATCGCCGATTAATTGGGTAAGGTATTCGCTCAGGTGAGCCAAATCAAGCGTGTTAATCCCAAACAAGCACGCAAGTGGAGGGCTTACCGTATGCTCTTCTGCGTGTTCAAACACGGTTTTGCGTGACAAACTTGTTGCCTGATTCTCACACAGATACAAGACATAGGCATATAAGGGCAAGGTGACTTGCTCAAATTGCTGAATAGGTGAGTGTTTAAACAGTGCTTGAATAATCCGTACTATGTTTTCAAGGCGTTTGGCTATGTGCGGATATAAAGGGTGCGATGTGGTGGCAACTAAGCGCTGAAACAATACTTTCTGAATGATCGCTGGCGCATTGTCATAGCCCACCATAGATAAGCAATGGCGTAAATCTTTTGCGCGTTGGTGCTCTTTATTATAAGGCTTAACAGCGTACGTAAGCTGGTGAATAAGTTCAGGGTATGGACTCAGTAATTTGTCTAACGCCCGATAACTGTACTCTTTTGCTATTTTAAGTTCGCTGATCAGTGTTAGATACTGTTGCTGGCGACGCTGATTTGCTGGGGGAGGCAGCACAAAATTGATGTTTTCACTAAACCAAACGGTATAAAGCAAGCGTGAATCATTGCAAACACGTTGTTTATCAATAATTGACAGGGGGGCTTTAAATCGATGCCAACGAATTTTTTCAGGTTGAGACACATCAATTAAAATATGCCGATGTTGCTCGTCAGTCGTTAGGTATATTAAGGTTTGCTCGGCATACTTCACTTCGCTTGCGGGAATGTACGGACCGATATGTGCAATAAAGGCTTTAATTGCATTTTGCGCAAACTCATTAGGTGTACGAAGGTAAATATCGGCCAATGCTTTATGCACACTAATATGGCCACCGGACTCTCGGTAGGTAGTATTCATCGCGATGATATTAGCGAGTGCAACAAGGGTTGTCGCACCATCGTAAATCATCACTTTTGGTGCGCTGAGTAAGGCTTGCTTATATTTATTTAAACGCGCTAATAAGTGCTGAATTGAAACCGTATTTGGGCCCGCTGCATGGAGCAATTTTACAGCAAGTTGATGACGACAATGCCACAGTTTTTTGTCTTGCTCGGTCAGTGTTTGCCCTGATGCGAGCTTATTACTTTGTGATTGCACACATAAATAATTAGCAAGACAGCAACTTATAATTTGCTCACTTACTGCTTTATTATAATTGAGGCTATGGCACATTATGCACGCAATGACACACTGGTTAACAACCAGGTTCGTTGTGTAACCATGGGCTGCGACGTATAAGTTAAGTTGTGCCTGCAGACTTTTAGGGTATGTTTGATATATCAGGTAATAACGCTCAGCAAGATTACTGAGTAATGGGTAAATTTGTGACCATTTACGTTTTTGATAATACAGGTTAAGTAGCTGATGTGTGCTATCGAATAAGCGTGCCAATTCCCGCGGCGTCACAGTGTCCATCATTGTGTGCTAACTTTCTTGCTGATAACTTTCATAGGCACTGGGCCCCCATAATACAAGTTGGCCATTTTTAAACAGTAAACCTGTACACTCATCAATCGTGGTTATGCCATCTGATTTAACATGTTGAGTGCGATAAAAAATAATTTGCCATACATTGTCTTCAACGCGTTTTGCATAGGTTAAATCGGGGCTACCTAAATAATCAAGCACGGCATTGAGGTTTTCGGGTTTTTCTATTGAAAGCTTGGCGATGTAGCGTTTGTTGAAGGCTTCACGGTCTTGCCAGATCATGGCTTGCGGATCATCTTTATAAAAAGTGATCACTAGGGCTGCTATAAGTGCGTAAACACCTAACCCTAATACCAGATATTGGAAAACCTTTTTAATCATGTGTAACTCTATAAAACAAACACGAATTTTCAGTATACGCGCAGTTGATAAACTGTGCTACGAGATTGCGACTAATTGAGCCTTAACTGCTTTAAACTAAAGCCTAAGTTTATATCTGTTCGTAACATTACTAAATTTCTAGAGATAATCAGCTTATCCATATCAGCGGTTAACTTACGTTTTAAAGTGGCATTGAGTGCGTCGTCCATCATGGCCGCTTCAATCGACTCATAGTCATTAATTAATTGCTCAGCCGATTTATTACCAATTCCTTTAACGCCCGGTATGTCATTGGTTTTATCACCTGCAAGTGCCCAAAAGTCAACAAGGCGGTGCTGGGGGACATTAAACCGCTGTTTAATGTCTTGATGCTCAATATAGTGTTTTTTAAAGTAATCGAATATGGCGATATGCGCTGATAAAAACGGTAAAAAGCCTTTATCGGTAGACACAATAGTGGACGAGACATTATTTGATGCTGCTTTGTAGGCAAGCGTGGCAATGATATCGTCTGCTTCGTCGTTCTCAGGTGAGAACACCACGATACCGGTCTCTTCGATAGCGTGTTTAAAACGCGCTAAATTGTTTTTTAGAGTATCAGGCATGGGGGAACGCGTGCTTTTGTAAGCAGCGTAGTAATGATATCGCCAGCTTTTATCGCCATCAAACACCGCAATTGCATGGGTGGCGTTGCATTGACTTAGTAATTTTTTACAAGCATGTGCCACGCGGGCACAGCTTGCTTTAATCATATGCTCTTCACTGTGATGACTCTGATTACTATCAACGGCATAGATGCGCCGAATAAGGTTTAACGCATCTATTAAAAGTAATTGGGTTGTCACATGTTCTCCAGTTATGCTTTGATTTCATAGCAAGGGATATACTTGCTGCCAGGTAACTTCATACGACCTTGCTCAACAAAAGCGGCAAGCAGTTTATCCATATCGGCCATTAATGCAGGCTCGCCACTGAGTACAAAGCGGCCGTACTGTTTAATCGCCTGTAAGCCTTCATCTTTTACATTGCCAGCAACAATACCCGAAAATGCGCGTCGTAGATTAGCTGCAAGTTGTTGAGTAGGTTGATCTAAATGTAAATCTAAGCTTGCCATATTAGCATGTGTCGGCGCGAACGGCTGCTGAAAATCGTTATCAATTTTTAATGTCCAGTTAAAGTAGTAGGCATCACCTTGGCTTTTACGGTATTCGCGTACGTCTGCCATTTTAGCTTTAAGGGTTCTGCCAACACGTTCAGGGTCATCAATTATGACGTCAAATTTATCAAGGGCTTTTTTGCCGAGTGTGTTTTCAACAAATTTACAAAGCTCAATAAAGTAGTTTTCACTTTGTTTAGGCCCTGTAAGAATAACGGGTAAACATTGCTTCTCGTTTTCAGGGTGCAATAAGATGCCTAATAAATAGAGCAACTCTTCAGCAGTGCCCGCGCCGCCAGGGAAAATAATAATACCATGCGCAGAACGTACAAAAGCCTCTAAACGTTTTTCGATGTCAGGCAGTATAACCAGCTCATTCACGATAGGGTTAGGTGGCTCAGCTGCAATGATACTAGGCTCCGTTAAGCCTAAATATCGGTTGTCGGTAATACGCTGTTTTGCATGGCCAATGGTCGCCCCTTTCATGGGGCCTTTCATTGCACCTGGGCCGCAACCAGTGCAAATATTTAAACCACGTAAGCCTAACTCGTAACCCACCTGTTTGGTGTATTTATATTCGACTTCGTTAATAGAGTGGCCTCCCCAGCATACAATCATACTAGGATCGCTATTAACCCTGAGTGCTCCTGCGTTTCTGAGCATGTCGAATACCATATGGGTAATGGCCTTTTGCTCTGTTAGATCTTTTTCGTATTTTTGGCAAATAAACAGGATGTCACGGATCACTGAGAAAATATGTTCGTGAATACCCGTGATTATTTCGCCATCGACAAACGCGGATTCTGGTGGATTCTCTAATTCAATTTTAATACCGCGCTCACGGCTTAATAAGCGAATGTCGAAATTTTCATATTTGTCGTAAATTTCAGAACTTGAGTCTGTGTGGCTACCCACATTGAGAACAGCGAGCACGCAGTTCCTAAATAATTTATAACGCTCGCTGGTGGATGATTGTTCGAGTAGATCAACTTCTAGTTGTGATAGTAAATCCAGTACACCGGTAGGATTCAGTTGTTTTAACATAAGCACTCTCCTAGCTCGTCAATGAGCCTGTCTAATATGTATTAAAGACCCTAAGTAAGGTATACATGAGGTCTTTATTTGCTAATGCAAACTCTATTTCGTCCCTCATTTTTAGCTGTATAAAGCGCTTCATCAGCTCGGTCAAAGGCAATCAATTGCGTATCGCCTTTTTTTAGTTGAGTCGCGCCAATTGAAATCGTAATTTCAACTTGCGTATCTTTAAATTTGAATGGGATACTTTGAATTGTTTTTCGTAGTTTTTCTAAAGGGGCTACGGCTTTTTCAAGTGGCATACCAGTCATTAAAAGTACAAACTCTTCACCGCCGTAACGGGCTATAAAGTCAGACTTTCTAACTGATTTTTGCAGCGCTTTGGCGATCACCTGAAGTGTTTTATCGCCTGCACTGTGGCCATATCTGTCGTTGATTGATTTAAAATGATCGACATCAATAACGACTAAAGTAAGCTCAGAACCTTGTGATAAAAACAACTGGTATTCATGTTCAAAGCGCTCATCAAATGCGGCACGGTTCGGAAGTTTCGTTAAGCCATCAAGCAAACTTTTAAAACGTTGTTCGTTTAAACGTTGCTTATAAGTTGTCAGTTTACTCTCTAGACTACTTACCCGATTATTAATGTCTTTAAAGCTTGCAAGTAAGTTTTCACGCTCAGCGTGTTCAAGTTTTTCTTTGGTGATTAAATCATCGCTCAATGACTTGAGCTCTTCTTCCACTAATTCTTTAAGCGCCGAAATTGATGTTGCTTGTTGAGTTTGCTGATTAAGATTTTTAATTTTTCTTTCGATACTTTTATTAAGTGAATCGTATTCTGCACTCAGTGACTCAGAGTGTTTAGTGGTTGAGACAATAGAATGATGCAGATCTTCAATTGTCTGATTTAACGAAATTAAAAAGCTCTGCGCCGACTGGCGTTCTTTACTTATATTTTGTGAAATAATGGTAATAATGCCAATCGCAGCATCAAGTAGCTCATCAACGCTGTCGTTGCGCGTAATTTGGTTTCTGATACTTTTTATTTGTTCAGCACTTTCGTCTTCAAATAACAGTCCATTAGCCAATGTCATTAGCTCAGAGGCAAGCTCGGGTTTAATTAAAGCTTCGCCGGTATCACTTTCAGCTAGCTTGGCTTGCAGGGCTTGGTGATAAATAACAACCAGCTTGGATAAAATGGGCACAAAATCATGGTTCGATTGAATATTATCAAGCTCACGGTCAAGCAAGTTGCGCAGCGAGCGGCGCGCATCATCAGGTAACCCTTTTACTTTTTGTAACTGCTTGCCCGCATCTAATACGCTTTTATTAAGATCGCGCTGCAAGGCAATTTGTTTTGCTTCTTGGTGTTTGAGTAAACCGAGTACATCGTCAATAAAAGGGGCTAGTAGGTTAAAATCAACGCCTTTTTTTAGAGCACTTCGGTATTTGGCAAGGCGGTTATCAAGCTCCATGTCTAGGCCTTTACAGCTCAGCGATAACTTAGCCGCAAACTGTGAAAGTACTTCAACTTGATGTTTGCGCGCATCCTCGACAACCATCCTTGCGTCGATCGCTTGCTTTAACTTTTTATTAAGAACATCATGCTGTTGCTGCACTTACTTACACCGCCATCAAGTTTTATATTTATGTACCTTAAGTCTACAACAATTTATTGTGAAATGTAGGTGATAAGTCAAAAACTTAACTATTTTGTCTATCAGGCTTATTGCTACGGCAGTTTATCGGTTTTTAATTCACATTTTATATCTCAGTTGATAGGCTAATTCGCAATTATCGATAGTAATAAAAAAGAGTTGTTATGAAAAAGTTTTTGGCTATGTCAATTTTGGCCGCATGCTCTAGCAGTGTGTTTGCAGATGTAAACTATTCACTGGCGATCACTGAACCTGAACATCACTTGGGTAATGTTAGTGTGGAGTTTCCTGAGACAGCCCAAGCGCATTTAGACGTAAAACTTCCGGCATGGCGTACTGGACGCTACGAAATTTTAAACCTTGCGAATGGGGTACGTTTTTTCGATGCGAAAGATGATGATGGTAAGCCGTTAAAATGGGAAAAAATTGACCACAGCACATGGCGTGTTCACTTAAATGAGCCAACACACGTTAATATTGATTATCAAGTCTATGCCAATGAACTAGGTAAACGCGCGCGTCACATCGATGACAGCCATGCGTTTATTGATGCATCGGGCTTTTTCATGTTCAGTGAATCATTTCGCCAAGACCCTGTGACGGTAAAGCTTGATGTGCCTAAAGCATGGCGCTCTGTTTCGGGTATGGAAAATGCAGGTTCAAAACACAGTTTTAAAGCGGCTGATTACGATATTTTGGTCGACTCGCCAATTGAAACAGGCATTAACGAGTTACATACATTCACGGTGGATGGCCGAGACTACGAGCTGGTTATTTGGGGCGACGGTAACTACGACGTTGAGCAAATGCTAACGGACCTTAAAAAACTAGTGGCTACAGGTAATGTAATTTGGGATAGCTATCCGTATGAGCGTTATGTATTTATGGTACATGCAACGTCAGGCGCAGGGGGGGCTACAGAGCATTTAAATTCAACAATTATTCAGCGCCCACGTGACCGTTTTGGCTCTCGTAAAGACTACTTAGCGTTCATTAGTACTGCTGCCCATGAGTTTATTCATACATGGAATGTAAAGGCGTATCGTCCGAAAGGCATTGCTCCTTACGATTACACAAATATTAACTACGCGAAAACACTGTGGATTGCAGAGGGTTCTACAAGTTACTTCGAAGATCATTTGTTAGTGCGTTCTGGTATTGCAAAAACGGATGAGTTTTTTGATACCCTAACTAAAACTATTAACCGCCACTTGCAAACCCCAGGTCGTGAAGTACAAAGCGCCGCTGAAACCAGCTTTGATAAGTGGATCAATCAAGGTGGTGACCATGCTCGTAACTACAGCACTAATATCTACCTTGAAGGCTCGTTAATTTCAATGGCACTTGATATCGACTTGCTAGAGAAAAGTGATGGCAAAATCAGTTATCGTGATGTGCACCGTGCGCTTTACAATAAGCATCGTTTGCCAGATGGTTTTACACCTGATGATGTAAAAGCCATTTTAAAAGAGCTAACGGGTCGTGATTACAGCGCATGGTGGCAAGCTAATGTGGATGAGCCAGCAGCCATTGATTTTGATGCCTTACTAGCAAAAGTTGGCTTAGGTTTGACTCGCCCTGAAGGCGCAAAATCAGTACCGAGTATTGATTCATTCGCTAAAAATAGCGGTGAGTTACTAACACTTACACATGTTCGTCGTGGTGGTACAGCATGGCAAGCAGGTTTAACAACAGACGATAAAATCGTTGCCTTCAACAAAAAGCATGTTGGCAAAGACTTAAAAGCAAGCTTAGAAACGTTTAAAGCGGGCGACACAGTGACTGTTGACTTTATCCGCCGTGATGCGCTGCAAACCACAACGCTCACACTTGGCGAAGACTTTGATAAAGAGAAAAAAGTAACAGCATTAAAAGATGCTACACCTGCTCAAATGGCGTTGTTTAAAGCATGGATGGGTGTTGACCACCCAAACCAAGCTAAGTAAACATTTAATGATTTTTGATTGGTAAGAGAGGAGCTGCGGCTCCTTTCTTTTTGTCGGGTGTTTGTTGGGCTTTTACAAACTGTTTGGTGTATTTTGCGTTTAAAATTGTACTGTGGAGCTGCTGCTTTTTACGACGCCAAAATGACTTTTTAACCTGACAAGACCTATCACGAATATCGCTTTGCGCACTGTCAGGTTGTATAACAGGGTAAGGCAGGAGTGAAAAGCCATAAACGCCGGTTTCCCACACGTGTTGCAAATCGCAGTCTACAGGGCGAGCAAATGTGTCTGTGGCCTTAAGCAGTGCTTTAGCCCCCGCTAAGCTAATAGCCGTTGCGCAGCAGCCAGACATGAGTTTTTTATGAATTGCTAAGTGCTGACCATCTGCAAGCGGTTTTGCGTATGCAATGTCACGATTGCGATTTTTATACGCGGCCAATTTAATGAGTTGCCATGGCTGTTTTAAGTGATTGATGTTCTCGATAGCACTGTGAATTGAGCGGTCGAGCACAAAATCATCTTCTAAAATAATGGCGTAGTCGAGTTGCCTATCTACGATTGTTTGCCATGCTTTTCGATGACTCAGGTAACAGCCTATTTCACCTCGACTTAAAGGTTTGTGGTACTTTTTAAGGTTTAAACGGGCATTGTAATGCTTGGCGATATCTGCGTCTGTTAATGTTTTACCATCGACAGCATCAATGCGCTCAAATGCTAAGTTCTGTGCATTAAGCTCATCGCTTACGCGGTTTAGACGCTCTATTGAGCTTGCTAAGTTAATTACAAAAATAGGGGGCATTATGCTTACCTGATGAGTCGTTTTAATCAGGCTAACAAGCTTTAATGACGCTTGGGTGTCAGCATTATTTCGTTTTTATGTCAGGACGAGGGGTATTTAAAATCGCACACTTTTCTTTTTCAGATAAAATGATCCAATTAAAAATTTCATCATTCGTTCGGCCACACCCAGTGCAGTAGCCATTAAGTCGATGGCATTGCCCAATGCAGTCAGTTTTATATGTGGATTTTGGCTTTTTAGAGTCTGTCATGCGAGTTAAATGTTAAGGCCACAACAATGTGACCTTAATGCATTCGATAGGTTATTTACCTGCAACAGGCTTACCAATTTCAAGAGTGGTTGACCAAGGCTGTTTTCGCGATAATGTTTTACCCGAATGAATAGAAATAACGGGGGTATTTTCATCAAGCACAAATGTTGTACGCAGTGATTCTGCAGACTCTTTTTGGGTTTGATGCCAGTTTTTATCTGCTAAACAGGCTTGGGTAAAATTGACTGCTCGAGTATGATCTGCAACCGCTTGCTGTTGTTGCGCATAGTTACCTACACAACGATACGTGACATTGTCATTATCAAGCGCTGTAATTTGGCAGTTGTCGGAAATTAGGTTGTATTTTGCAGTCCATGTTTCCATGTATTTTGTGTTCACACGGCTGCGTTTTAAGCCTTCAAAGCGATTGTCGTATGCGCCTAAAAGTGCATTAATCTTCTCGCAAGGTGTCAAATTATCTATGGCGGCTTGTTGCTCGGTCGTAAGGCCAGTACAACCTGTTAAAACAAGGCCAAAAAGTAAGGCGGCGAGTGGCTTTTTCATATCAGGCTATCCTTTTAAATAGCAGTTCCTTTAACGTTTCCTAAAGGATACCTAAGCCCTTGTAAAAATGCTAATAAAGATTTATTGGCGGGGGTTTTTGTGATGACAAATTGCCCCATAAATAAGGGGCAATTGAATAACATTATTATACATACGCGTATTTATAACGTTGTTTTACCTAAAATATTCGTTACGTTAACTGAACCTGAGCCATCGCTAAGTAGTTCAAAGTTAGCTGCTTTATCAACACGAATGCTGCCAGAACCGTCTGAAATAACCACATCACCTGCGATATCGTTTAAGTCGATGCCACCAGAGCCGTCGTGAACATTTATATTACCTTGGGTGTGTGCGACATCAATGTTGCCAGAACCATCGTGAATTTTAATATCACGACTGACGTTTCTTACGTTAATGCTGCCAGAGCCATCATTGATTTCAAGTGTGCCTTGAATGTCGATTGCCTCAATGGAACCTGAACCATCGTTGATCACGGTGTTAGCAGCTTTGCGAATAATAATTTCGCCAGAGCCGTCGTGCACGTTGACATTAAATGAACGTGGAATACTGACGGTTAAATCAATGCGTGTTTGTTTATTCGTGTGGTAGTCACATTGGCCAGCAGAAAGCTCTGCATTACTGCCTTTAGCCTCAAGTCCTAAGCAGTATTCATCGTGAGGCTGATCTTGGTAAATTTCGGCTTTTACGGTTACTTCATCACTGTCACTGCCTGTTATGTGTAAAAAACCTGAACCGGCTTCTACTTTTAGAGTGCTTAGTGATTTTGCGTTTAGTGTCAGGTTTTTAGTGTTTTGTAGAGGCATATCTCCCCACGCGAATGTTTGCGCTGATAACAAACCTGCGGCAATGAGTGATAACGTTTTAACTGTGCTCAACATGACTTTCCCTTTTATATGTATGGTGTTGTTAGCTTAGTCGTAAACGTGGAGGAGAAAGGTTTAAATGGGTTTAAAATTTTTTATGTAATAGCTTAAGATGCGCCATTTTTAGCGGCATCTTAAGCTTTTAATGTTACTTATGGCGGCCTTGTAAACAGCTCACGACATCAGCCAGTGAAAGGCCTTGACGCTGTAACAACACGGTTAAGTGATACAGTAAGTCAGCCGATTCATTGGTTAATTCATCGTTGTCATGCTTCATGGCTGCCAGTGCTACTTCAACACCTTCTTCACCGACTTTTTGGCAACTACGGCTTAAGTCTTTTGAAAATAAAGACGCTGTGTAGCTTTTACTTGGGTCATCGTCTTTGCGTGAAACAATCACTTGTTCAAGTTCAGCTAAAAAAGCTAGGCTGGGTTTAGCGTCATCACCAAAGCAGCTTTGCGTGCCTAAATGACAGGTTGGGCCTAATGGGTTTGCGAGTACTAAAATGGAATCGTAATCACAATCAGTGTGAACAGAGACGACTTCAAGGTAGTTTTCTGATGTTTCGCCTTTGGTCCACAAGCGCTGCTTTGAACGTGAGTAAAAGGTCACTTTTTGCTTGTCGAAGGTGGCGGCTAAGGCGTCCGCATTCATAAAACCTTGCATCAAAATAATCCCAGAGCGTGCGTCTTGCACAATGGCTGGGATCAATTCGCTTTTGGCAAAATCGACTTGAGTAAGGTTATCTTTGGTTAATTGCATAGTCGTGCCGCTATATTATTATCGATTAAAAATTGTTTTAGTTCGCCAATGTTAATGACGTTCTTATGAAATACGCTGGCAGCAAGTGCACCGTCAACGTGGCTTTGCTGAAATACATCAACAAAGTCTTGCATTGTGCCGGCACCACCTGATGCAATTAGCGGAATGTCGCATAATGCGCGCATTTTAGAAAGCTGAACATTGTCGTAACCTTTACGCACACCATCTTGGTTCATGCAGTTTAACACGATTTCACCTGCGCCTAGGTCTTGCACACGCTTGACCCATTCTTCGGTTTTGTATCGTGTACGGCTTGATGCATTAGGGTCACCCGTTAATTGGTACACTAAATATTCGCCAGTGGTTTCATCGTAAAAGCTATCAATGCCGACAACCACACATTGTTTACCAAACTCATCGTGTAATTCTTTGATAAGTTCAGGGCGTGCAATGGCAGGGCTGTTGATACTGATTTTATCTGCGCCGCGCTCTAGCACACGCGCTGCATCGGCAACTGATTTAATGCCACCAGCCACACAAAATGGAATATCAATATGGCGGGCAATACTCTCAACCCAATTTACATCAAGTAGGCGTTTTTCGACACTGGCGCTAATTTCATAAAACACCAGTTCATCAGCACCTGCATCGCTGTATGCTTTTGCAAGTGTTAAAATATCACCAACCACTTCGTGGCCTTTAAACTTAACGCCTTTTACGACTTGGCCGTCTTTGACATCTAAGCAAGGAATTATGCGTTTTGATAACATGCTAACGCCTCCTCAACATTAAAGGCACCATCAAGCAATGACTTACCTAAGATAACCCCACCCACACCGAGTTTTTTAAGCTTGGCGATATCGTCAAGCGAGCTTACGCCGCCAGATGCTTGTACTTTTATTTGGCTGTTGTGGTTTATTAAATCTTCATACAGTGCAAATGAAGGGCCTGTCATGGTGCCGTCTTTACTGATATCAGTGCACAGAAAGTCAATGACGCCCAATGCTACGTAAAAATCAACAAGTTCAAATAATCCAAACTCAGATTCACTTAACCAACCGTGAGTGGCAGGAGCCCAGCCGTTTTCGGTTTTATTTACATCAAGGGCAATCACGAAATGTTCGGCCCCAAACTTTTCAATCCATGCTTGGACTTGCTCGCGCTTTTCAACGGCCATTGAACCAATCACAACTTGGTTAGCTCCGGCTTTTAGCCAGTCGGCCACATCGTGTTCAGAGCGAATACCGCCGCCAACCTGATAAGGGACGTTTAATGCTTTGGTCGCGGTTTGAATATGTTGCCATTGCTTTTTGCTCGGGTCGCGTGCGCCCTCTAAATCAACAAGGTGCAGCTTACCTGCACCGCTGTTTGCGTACGCTTGTAAGCGTGCGCCTAGTTCGTATGGGTAAAATTGTGCTGTATCATACTTACCTTGGTATAAGCGCACAATTTGGTTTTGTAATACATCAAGTGCTGGAATAATCACGTTTTGGTCTCTTATTTTTGTGCTGCGCTTACAGCTGCCAATCTAAAAAGTTTTGTAATAATCGGGTGCCGACTTTGGCACTGCGCTCTGGGTGAAATTGCATGCCTGCATAGTTATCTTTTGCAACAATCGCAGAGAAAGTGTTTCCGTATTCACCACTGACAAGCGTGGCATCGTTGACGGTGTGAGCAAAGCTATGCACAAAGTAAACATGATCTTGCGCTGTTAAACCTTTAGTGAGCGCATGCTCTTTTAATACTGTTAGGTCGTTCCAGCCCATATGCGGTGATGTCAATGTACCTACATCAAGTTGCTTAACAATACCCGGGATTTTACCTAGGCAATCAACATTGCCTTCTTCGGTGCTTTCGCAAAGTAATTGCATGCCTAAACAAATGCCCATAAGCGGACGCTGATATTCATCAATGGCTTGTTGCCAGCCACCGTCTTTTAGGCGCTTCATTGCCACAGAAGCATGGCCTACACCGGGTAAAATAGCACGTTCAAAGCCTTTTAGTTGCTCAGGCGAAGTGATCACTTCTGGATTTTGACCGAGTCGCTCAAACGCAAAACGCACCGAGTTGATATTGGCACAACCCGTATTAATTATGGCAATCATAAACACCCCTTTGAGCTGGCAGTTTGTTGCGTGGCATCTTTTGCGATAGCAGCGCGCAGCGCTCTGGCAAAGGCTTTAAATAAGCCTTCTACTTGGTGATGACAGTTACCCTCGCTGACTGACAAAATCAGGCTCATTGCGGCGTTGTCACTTAAACTTTTAAAAAAATGCTCAACCATTTGCACATCTAAGTCGCCGACTTTTTCACGGCTAAAATCGGCATTTAACACAAACGATGCACGGCCCGATAAATCTATTTGCGCCTCGGCTTTACATTCATCCATCGGTAGCGCAAATCCATAACGGCCAATTTGCGTTTTTGTACCCAGCGCTTGTTTAAGTGCAAGCCCTAAGGCAATACCAATGTCTTCAACGAGGTGGTGTTCATCAATGTGTAAGTCGCCCGTGGCTTTAACATTAAGTCCGATATTGGCGTGGGTGCGAATTTGGTCAAGCATGTGATCAAAAAAGCCAAGGCCAGTACTAATGTCGCCATTTTTGGTTTGGTCTAAATTAACCTGCACATCGATTTGCGTTTCTTTGGTGTTGCGGGTTATGCGACCTTCACGGTTTTGTGTTGTTAGCTGAGTGACAATGGCATCCCAACTGCCGGTGTATAAAATGCCTTCGCAGCATAAGTTAGCAGCAAGACCTATATCTGTTTGGCGGTCACCGATGACAAATGAACGGGCTAAATCTACTTTGCCTGAGCGCATAAGTTCAGTCAGCAACCCTGTTTTAGGTTTACGGCAGTTGCAATTGTCTGCATCAAAGTGGGGGCAAATCAGTACTTCGTCAAATTGAATACCTTGGCTGTTGAGGATATTCATCATTTTGTCTTGCGCAATGTCAAAATCAGCCGTTGGGAAGCTATCTGTACCTAGTCCATCTTGGTTCGATACCATAACTAAGCGGTATCCCGCTGCTTGAAGTTGCAGTAGAGCAGGGATCACATTGGGTAAAAATACTAATTTCTCGAGGCTATCTACCTGTTTATCGGTGATTGGCTCTTCGATAATGGTGCCATCGCGGTCAATAAATAAATACGGGTTACTCATTATACTTCCTGTTCTACTATGTTACTGGCAAGTGATAAACCATCTAGCCAAATTTTTACTTGTTCTAATTCTTGTTCATTACCGATTGAAATGCGCAGCCAATCATTTTCACCATAAAGAGTGAATGCGCGCATCACAAGACCTTGTACCAATGCAATATTAAATGACTGTCTATCTTTTAGCTTTAAGGTTACAAAGTTACCTTCACCACTAAGCACCTTAACCACGGCCGATGATTGTTCAAGCCAGTCTTTTAGTTTGGCTTTTAAACTATTTAATATAGTAACTTGGCGACGCATTGAGGCGATGTTATCGCTACTGAGTGCATCAGCCGCAATGCGTGCGACTACAGTTGATACTGGATAAGGCGCAATTACTTTACGGATCGGTGCCAGTAAATCACTGTTTGCAAGTGTGAAGCCTGTACGCAAACCTGCTAAAGCAAACGCTTTAGATAAGGTTCTTAGCACCGCAAGATTATTAAATTCATTAATTAAGCTTGCTGCATTGTGTTCTGGACAAAACTCTATATAAGCTTCATCTACCACGACGATGGCTTTACCCGCAAGTTGTTGGGTAATCTTTCTGATCTTGTCTAGGCTCGTCATGCTGCCTGTTGGATTATTAGGATTACAAATGAAAACTAATTTCGAGTCAGCTATCGCAGCAACAATTTCATCAACCGTGCCTTTTAACAGTAACTCTTGGGTGAGACCGTTAATGCTTACGTTGTGAGTGTCGGCAGTGACTTTGTACATACCATAGGTTGGTAAAAATAGCGCGATACTGTCTTTTGCTGGGCGGCAAAATGTACGCACCAATAGCTCAATGCCTTCATCGGCACCGCGTGTCATCAGCACTTGCTCTGGCTCTAAGTTGGCATAACATGCGTAACGGTTAATAACCTGTGTTGGCTGTGGATCGGGGTAGCGATTTAAATCGGCCAAACTCACAGTAGGCGTGCGAGAGTAGGGACTTTCGTTGGCATTTAGCCACGTTGTTCCAGTCAGTTTCTCGCTCTTTGCTGAGCTATAAGCTGTTAGGGCTGCAATGTTGTCTGGCAACAGTGTGGTAAGTGTTGAGTTATCGCTCATTATTTAGTGCCTCAAGACGAATTGAAACAGCATTAGCGTGAGCATCAAGCCCTTCTGCTGCGGCCAAAGGTAAAATTGCTTTAGATAATTCACGTAACCCATTTTTGCTAATGGTTTGTACTGTGTAAGTTCTAAAAAAGTCCAGTAAGTTTAAGCTCGAATAGGTGGCACTGTAACCATACGTTGGTAGTACGTGGTTAGTACCTGACGCATAATCGCCTGCAGATTCCGGTGTATAGTCGCCCACAAAGACAGATCCAGCATTTTTAACTAAGCCTAAATAAGGCTGAGCATCAGCAAGTTGTAAAATTAGGTGTTCAGGACCATATTGTGCTGATACTTCAAATGCCTGCTCAATAGAGTCGACTAAAATCAAGCTTGAATTTGCAAGGGCTTGTTCAGCGGTTTCTTTGCGGCTTAATTTTGCAAGCTGCGTTGTTAATGCTTGCTGCGTAAGTTCAATAATGCGCTCACTATTACACAGTAAGATTACTTGTGAATCAGCACCGTGTTCTGCCTGCGATAATAAATCGGCAGCAATAAATTCAGGATTTGCACGTTCATCAGCAATCACCAGTACCTCAGAAGGACCTGCAGGCATATCAATTGCCATGCCCGGAATCGTCTGGGCGACAAGCTGTTTTGCCATTGTCACAAAACTGTTGCCTGGGCCAAATACTTTATTGACCTTCGGTACAGACTCAGTGCCGTAAGCCATCGCTGCAATTGCCCCTGCGCCGCCACTTTCAACAATTGTTCTAATACCGCATAGCTTAGCTGCATAGAGAATTGCAGGGTTAATGCTTTCATCGCCCTTAACAGGTGTTGCAAGCACAACAGTTTTTGCACCGCTTAATTGTGCAAGGACACCTTGCATAATAACCGACGAAGGTAATGGCGCACTGCCACCGGGTACGTATATACCCACTGCTTCAATCGCTTGGTATTTAAGCTCACATAACACCCCAGGTTGAGTTGTTAGTTTAATGTCTTTTGGTAATTGTGCTTGGTGAAAGCGTTTTACATTAGCGTAAGCTGTTTCAATCGCGGCTTTTAATTCGCTCGATAAAAACTGTTCTGCTTGATCAATTTCTTCAACGGGCACTAATAAACGCGGTGTTTCGCGCTTATCAAATTGTTTTGCCATGTTTAAAAGCGCAGCGTCACCTTGCTCTTTGACTGCCGCTAAGATATCGATGCATTTTGATTCGATCTCTTTGCTTGCCGTGACAGCAGGGCGGGTAAGTACCGCTTGCTGTGCGAGTTGGTTTTCCTCATTCCAGCGAAACATGGATACTTACTCCATCATTTTTTCAATTGGCATTACGAGGATCGAGTTTGCACCGAGTGCTTTCAACTCTTCCATCGTTTCCCAGAATAAGGTTTCGCTGCTCACCATGTGCAGTGCCACATAATCATCACTACCGGCTAAAGCAAGTAATGTTGGTTGACCTGTGCCAGGCAGTAAATCACACACTTCATCGAGTTTTGCTTTTGGCGCGTGTAGCATGATGTACTTACTTTCTTTAGCTTGGCGTACACCCCGTAAACGCGGCATTAGGGTGTTGATTAAATCAAGTTTGCTTTGATCTGTCAGGTCTTTGTTTTGGATTAAACAGGCATTTGATTCGAGGATAGTATCGCCTTGCATTAAGCCGTTGGCTTCAAGTGTTGCACCGGTAGACACTAAATCACAGATAGCATCGGCAAGGCCTGCACGCGGGGCCACTTCTACAGAGCCTGTTAGCATAACTGTGCTTGCGTTGATGCCTTCACGTTTTAGATATTGACCTAGAATTTCAGGGTAGGTAGTGGCAATGCGCTTGCCTTCAAACCAGCTCTTCTTTTGCACACCTAGCTCTTGTGGCCAAGCCAGTGCTAAGCGGCAATAGCCGAAATCAAGTTTTGACAGTTTGTTTACTTCAAATGCAGCGCCTTGACGTTCGCGCTCGGCTTGTACTTCAACAAGTACGTTTTCGCCAACGATACCTAAGTCACACACACCGTCCATAACTAGGCCTGGAATATCGTCATCACGTACACGAAGTACATCAATGGGCATGTTAGTAGAGTGTGCTATTAGGCGTTGTTCACGAAGATTCAATTTAACGCCTAGCTGTTTTAAAAGCTCTTGGCAGTCTTTTGATAGTCGGCCGCCTTTCTGGATGGCGATACGTAAACGGTTGTTATTACTCATTATTTATTTTCCTTTAATTCAAAAACTAAAAACCCCGAGGAAACCTCAGGGCGAAAATAAATAATGTGGTTGATTACTCGCCAGAGGTTCCTTTTAGGAATAACCTCTCAGCGAAAAACCTGACAGGCTATTCCGGTGAATGATGGTGATGATGGATAGTTGTCAAGTTGAAGCGCATAATCTTTCCTGTGTTGCACTCGTTTGTCTAAACCAGTGCGTTAATCTGTTTAAATAAATTACGTATATAGATAAACATGTTTTTAATATTTTTGGCAAGCACTTTTTTTTGCAATTAAAGAATATGCTATAACGGTCGATAATAAGTGGATGGGTAGGAGGTACAAATGGATATCATGATCCCCTTTTTAGGACGCATCACGCGTTTACAACTTGAGAGTAAAGGTGCATTCCACATTGCGGGCGTAAAAGATGCGAACGTGCAGAGAATTGAACTCGAAAAGCGGCAAAAACGCGAAATTGAACGGCGTAAAAAAGCAGCCGAAAGTGCTAATAAAAGTGCTGATAAAAATGATAAAGATATTATCGAAGAAGGTGAAGACGGCAATAAGCACCTCGATACATGGGCTTAATGCTTAAGAAAATAAAATTATTTTTATCTCGTTTTCTAGCACTTTGTGCTAGGTTTGTAGAGTAAAATTAATTTTCAGATTCAAGGCGATATTATGGATAAGCCAGCAGTACCATTTAGTGAAAAAGCGCGCCTTGAAGAGCTTCGTGCACTCGAAATTTTAGATACCCCAAATGATCCAGCGCTGGATAGAATAACGCGCCTTGTTCAGCAGTTCTTTTCGGTCCCTATTTGTTTAATCAGTCTTGTTGATGAACACCGGCAGTGGTTCAAGTCATGCATTGGGGTCAGCGTAAAACAAACACCGCGTGATATCTCTTTTTGTGCCCATGCGATTTTAGATAATGGTCCATTGGTCGTCTGTGATGCATTGCTAGACCCTAGGTTTGCTGATAATCCCTTGGTGACAGGTGAGCCCAATATCCGTTTTTATGCCGGCAGCCCTATTACATTGCAGTCAGGCAATCGTATTGGCACTTTATGCATAATTGACCATCAGCCTCGATCGTTCACCCAAGAACAAGCGAATGTGTTAAAAGACTTTACCGCCATTATTGAACGAGAGCTTGCAGTGATGCAATTGGCAACAACTGATGAGTTAACATTATTGCCTAATCGACGAAGTTTCAGCAGTACGGCTGAGCGTTATTTAGATTTATGTATCAGACAAAATTTAAAAGCGAAGTTGGTCTTTATTGATCTCGATAATTTTAAACCGATTAACGATACGTTTGGTCATGCTACTGGCGATGAGGTATTGAAAGGCTTCGCCAATGTTCTAGCATCGTGTTGCAGAAAAGCAGATTTGTTTGCCCGATTGAGTGGCGATGAATTTGTTATTTTGTTTACTGATTTGAGTACCCAAGAATGCGAAGTCATTATGCAGCGATTAGCTGAGTCATTTAGTGAATTGTCAGGCCAATTTAAGCATAAATTTAACCTTAGTTTTTCGCATGGGATTGCCAATTTTTCAGGGCAAAAACCATGCTCACTGTCACACCTATTGGCGCTAGCAGATAGCCGAATGTACAAAACAAAAGTGATAAAAAAGAACCTATTAATACCAACCGAGTCAAATGTTTAACTTTTATTAGGTTCAACAATTAACTCAATTGGTATAACGCACATGCAGCGATACTATTTCTCAGTTACGTGTTTGGCAGATTGAATACTGCTTTGAATAAGTGGTGAAATAGTTAAGCCTTGCACAATAATAGAAAAAATGACGACGACGTAAGTCACAATGACAATTAAATCATGAAGGTCTGAGCCCGCAATCATTACTTGGTCGCGAGGTATTGCCGCAGCCATTGCCAGTGCTAACCCGCCTCTTAGGCCACCCCATGTTAGAATCTTCACAGAATGTTTGTCGTATTGCCTATACTTCTTGAAGAACATAAATGGCGTCCCCACGCTGATAAAACGCGCAAGTAATACAACAGGTACCATGAGTAAGCCAAGACCAATTTCTTGAATGGTGATAGGCATAGTGACAATTAGCATACCGATAATCAAAAATAGTAACGCATTTAAGAAACTGTCGGTTGCATGCCAAAAGTCTTTTACATAGCGAGTATCTTCAGGACCGGTTCGTTCAGTCGCTTTTGAGCGGGTAATATTACCCAACAAAATACCACTTGTGACCATTGCCAGAGCACCTGATATTTCCCAAATGTTAGCAGCTGCAAAGCCCGCAGTAGGAATGGTGAGTGTTAGTAATAAGCGAATATTAACATCGCGGCTATTAATGATTAAAAAGTGCCCGACTAATGCGATTACTAAACCAAACACAATGCCGCCGATTGCATCGACTAAAAATAACTCTGCTACGTCAGTAAACGTTGCCTCTGTACCATAAAAAGCCACCGAGAAAATAGTGGTAAAGATCACCAAACCAATACCATCATTAAACAAAGACTCACCTTCCACTTGCACAGAAATACCTTCTGGGGCTCGCATTTGTTTAATAATGGCTAACACGGCAATAGGGTCAGTAGGGCTAATTAATGCTCCAAATAACAAACAGTAAATGAAAGGGACAGGCCAGCCCACAAAAGCAAATAAATAATAGCTCAAGTACCCTACAATCACGGTTGAAGTAATGGTTGAAAATAGCACTAATGCGGTTATTTCCCACCGCTGTTTACGCAGCGCTGCTAAATTAATTTCAAGCGCACCTGCAAACAGCAAAAACCCTAGCATGCCCTTTAACAATAACTGATTAAAGTTAATACTTGAAACCACCTGAGTCATTTCGAGGGCTGTGGAATCACCGAGCATTTTAACGGCGAGAATAAGGAGTAAAGAAATAACAACAGAGCCTGTTGTTATAGCAATTGTTGTTTGCATTTTGAGGATGAACTGGTTAGCAAAAGCAATAAAAATAGCTAATGCTGAAAGAAAACAAATGAGGTACCAAGCATTCATTGTTTGACCTTAAATATTTTATAAACAAGACACAGAAAGCAGTCACTTTCTGGGCGCATATGGTACGCCTGTATCATACGTATGTCACAGTGTTTATGCGATTTTAATTAAATTTTAGAGTAAAAATTCAAGGTGCTGATTGCATTTGTATAATTGCTGTTAAAATTGTCTCAAAAGAGACAAATCCAACCTGTTGGAAAGTGCAATTATCATAAATTTAGCTAGGTCAATGTGAGTCTTTAAACGACGCAGACTCTTGTGTCGTGTTTATAGCACGAATAGGGTAAGGAATCACAATACCTTCTTGGGCGTAGCGTTTATGTAATGCTTTGATAAAAGCCGATTTCACCCAAAAACGATTAAAGTACTCTTTCACTCTTAGCATCACAGTAAAATTAATACTTGATTGATCAAAGGTGTGAAACACGACAAACGTGTCGTAGTCATCAATTCCCCATTCATGGCTTTTTAGAACTTGCCTTGCTACATCAAGTGTTATTTGCTCGACCTTTTCAAGATCGGAACCATAATGTACCCCCACTTCCACTGGCACACTGAGCTCTTTTTCAGGGTAAAAATAATTGATGATTCGCGATTTAGACAACTGACTATTGGGGATCACTATCATGTTATTGGGCAACATTTTCACCCACGTTGATCGCCAGCCTATTTTTTCAACAAACCCTTGGTCACCACTCTCAAGCTCGATAAAGTCGCCGACTCTAATAGGTTTATCGATAACCAGTTGAACCCCAGAGAAAAAATTTTCTAATGTCGGCTGTAAGGCAAGAGCAACGGCGAGGGAAGTGATCCCTAGCGACGCGATAATAGGCGTGATTGAAATACCTAATGTGCCTAATAAAACCAGTAGTCCAACACTGACAATGACACAGCGGATCACTCCTTTAATAATGCTGCGGCTGTTAGACACCACTAACGAGCGCGAACTGTAATAGTCAACTGTACCGAATAAGAAGTGATCTAAAAATAGCACTAAAGCAAAAATTAATATTGATTTCGCAGTCGCTGCGATAGGAAGCGGGTAGTCAGTTAGAAAATCAGTCATGTTTAATAAATGACCAAAAATAATCACAAGCACCATCATTGTGCATAAAGTAAGTGGCGTGGAAATTGAGTCGACGAGCAAAGAGTCAAACACAAAGTCTGTGCGCTGGGTCCACGTTTTTAAACAGTAAATAATTATAAACTTTATTAAAAACAATATAATAGCAGCTGTAAATGTGCCACCAATTACGAGTAGCCATGGCTCGTTTACCCACACATTTAGTGCCAATTCAGAAAACATCTTCAATCCTTACGCCTGAAGTTCTAGCTGTCACCTGCAATATATGTACCTAGCTATTGAGGAGGAAAAACCTGCTGATATGGTTTTTATCAACAGAGCATACGAGTAATCAGTTGGTGAAAAAATAAAAGGTACAAATGTATAATTAATGTTATGAAAATGTATAAAATAATTTACAGTATAGCGTTAATTGTTAACATTTCAGTTACCTTTAAATTTCCAATACATTGTAATATATGAACTTTATTTTTAGAGCTAATACTTTATTTGTAAATTTTTTGTTTCATTTTCATTTTTGCGTTTACCCATCTAGGCTGGTCACTAATCGGGAACATGTGCAGTCCGGTTACTAAAAAAACATTAAATACATAACAATCTAACGGAGCGTAAACGTGAATTTATCTAAAATCACACTAGCAACTCTTGCTGCTTTTGCTTTGACTCAAGCAACAAGTGCAGTAGCTGCGAATAAGCAATACTTAAATCAACAAATGGGGATTAACCAAGCTTTGCAAACTAATGCTGCATCGGTATTGATGGCAAGCCCTAATCAGTTAGTTGGTCTAGGTGCAGGGAATGATTTAGTTGTATTAAAAGAAATCAAAACAAATAACGGCCATACAACCCGCCGTTATCAGCAAATGTATCAAGGTCTACCTGTCATCGGCGACACGGTTAGCCTTACATTTGATAGTAATGGCCAGTTAAAACGCGCACATGGTGCGGCGGTGTATGATATTGCAGCAGACATTAGTTCAGTATCTCCTGTACTTAGCAAGAAAAAAGCCGTTGCTAAAGGGCTTGCAAATTCACCGGCAGCAATTAAATCGGTTGGCTTAAAAAAGCATAATGAACAGTCTCGTTTAGCTATTTGGTTAGATGAAAATAGTGTGGCACATCTGGTGTATGAAGTGTCTTATGTCACGTATGGCGATAACCCATCTCGTCCGTACCAAATTATTGATGCAAACAGCGGTGAAGTTTTATTTAGCTTTGATAACCTTCAACATGCCAGTGCAACAGGCCCAGGCGGAAATTTAAAAACGGGTAAGTATATTTATGGCACTGACTTTGACAGTCTAGATGTGGCTCAGTCGGGCAGCACTTGTACGATGGATAATGCCAATGTAAAAACCATTAATCTTAATGGTAGTACCAGTGGCTCAACGGCGTATTCGTTTACTTGTCCAGAAAATACATTTAAAGAAATCAATGGTGCGTATTCGCCATTAAACGACGCTCATTACTTTGGCAATGTTATTTTTAATATGTATAACGATTGGGTCGGCACAGCCCCCTTAACCTTCCAATTAAAAATGCGTGTTCACTACGGAAATAACTACGAAAACGCGTTTTGGGATGGAAGTGCTATGACCTTTGGCGATGGTCAAAACACGTTTTATCCTTTAGTCAGTCTTGATGTTTCAGCGCATGAAGTAAGTCATGGCTTTACCGAGCAAAACTCTGGTCTGGTGTATTCTGGTAAATCAGGTGGTTTGAATGAAGCTTTCTCTGATATGGCAGGTGAAGCCGCCGAATTTTATATGAAAGGCTCAAACGACTGGTTAGTTGGTCAAGAGATCTTTAAAGGCAATGGTGCGTTGCGCTATATGAATAATCCAACGCAAGATGGCAGCTCGATTGATCATCAGAATGACTATTACTCGGGTATGGATGTTCACTACAGCTCAGGTGTATTCAATAAGGCATTCTACAACCTTGCAACAACACCAGGTTGGGATACGCAAAAAGCCTTTGTGGTTATGGCTCGTGCGAACCAACTTTATTGGACTGCTAGCACAAACTGGGATCTTGCGGGTAACGGTGTTATGGATGCTGCCTGTGACTTAAGCTATGAACCCGCTGATGTTCAAGCTGCACTTGCGGCTGTGGGTGTAACGTCAAACCTCAGTGCAGGTAGCAGCTGTGGTGGCACAACAGAACCACCTACAGGCGATGAAGAACTAACAAATGGGGTTGCTCGCACAGGCATAAGTGGTGCAGCAAAAGAGCAGCTGTTCTTTACCCTTGAAGTGCCTGACGATGCAACTAACTTGCAGTTTAATACTACAGGTGGCAGCGGCGATGCCGATCTGTATGTGATGTATGGTTCAAAACCAACACTTAGCAACTTCGATTGCAAAAGTACGTCATCTACGAGTACGGAAAGCTGTGCAATCAGTAATGTGCAAGCGGGTACTTACTTTGTGATGGTGGAAGCATGGAATCAAATTTCAGGTGTATCACTAACAGGGAGTTTTGATACGAGCACCGGGGGAGGTGCCACACCAATTAACCGTACTGAATCTAACGTGAGTGTTGCCTCAGGTGGGTGGACTCGTTTCACGCAAGACCTCGATGCGGGATACTCATCGCTTGATGTGACTATTTCTGGTGGATCAGGTGATGCGGATTTGTATGTTAACTTTGGTTCTCAATCTACTACGTCAAGCTATGATTGCCGCCCTTATAAAAACGGTAATAGCGAAACGTGTACATTCTCAAATCCACAAGCGGGTACATGGTATATCGACCTTCGCGGCTACCGTGCTGCAAGTGGTGTAACACTGACCATTTCGGCTAACTAGCCTATTCTTCGGGAGCTTCGGCTCCCTTTTTTCTCACAGATAAAAAGGATTGATTATGACAACCCTCCTTACGCGGTGCTTAATTGGCATTGCTACACTCTCCGTTAGCCAACTAAGTCATGCCGGGTCAAACGAAACTATTTGGGTGACTATTGATGCGCTTGCAGCAGAGCACTTTAAAAAAGAGACAATGAGTCAACGTAAGCAAGATAACAATTTTGCCATGCAATCATCAACGCTAAACCAAGTAAATTTTATGCGCTTGAATAAGCAAGAGATCGCTGGGTTAAGTGAGTTCATGCATGATAATTACCATCGATGTGGTGGTTTTGTTGCTCATGATTCATTAGCAGACGCCGAGCTTTACACTCAACAGTTAAAGGGTGTTTCGCAGTTAGCTGCGAGCTCAAGTTTAGTTAATTATAGTCTTGATAATGCCGCTACAGTCAACGCGCTACTTTCATCTATTAACAGCAGTGAGCTCACTGATACCGTTAACAGCATGATGAACTTTCATAATCGATATTACTCGGCACAAAGTGGTGTTGATGCTGCCCAGTGGTTAAAAGGGCATTGGCAACAAATAGCCAGTAGTCGTAGCGATATCAGTGTTGATTATTTTAGCCATAGTTTTTCACAATCGTCGGTGATTGTAACGATACCCGGTGCAGAAAAAGCGAACGAAATAGTGATCATCGGTGGCCATTTAGATTCAATTAATCAGTCAAACCCAAGTAATGGTAGGGCTCCTGGCGCAGATGATAATGCATCGGGTATTGCCGTGCTCACCCAAGCGCTTAAAGCGATAGTCGAGAATAACTATCAGCCACAACGAACCATTCAAATTATGGGCTTTGCTGCTGAAGAAGTTGGGCTTAGAGGCTCAAAAGAAATAGCTGCCAATTACAAAGCACAAGGGAAAAATGTGGTAGGCATGGTGCAATTTGACATGACCGGTAATCATGGCAGTAGCACCGACATTGTTATGATGACAGACTATACAAACGCAGCACAAAACCAGTATTTATCACAGCTTTTAGATGCGTATCAACCAAACGTTAGTTACGGGTTTGACCAATGTGGTTATGGTTGTTCAGATCATGCGTCGTGGTATCAACAAGGTTTTGCTGCTTCAATGCCTTTTGAATCGCGTATGAGTGATATTAACCCGCTGATTCATACCTCCAACGATTTACAGTTTGACCCACAACATGCCAGTAAATTTGCAAAACTTGCCGTGAGTTATTTGGCTGAGATAGCTAAAAATGCCGGAGATGTTGTTCAAGAGCCAAGTAATGAACTTGAAAATGGCATTGCCACAACGAACATTGCAGGGGCAGCCAAAGAACAGTTATTTTTTACCCTTGAAGTACCCGCAATGAGCAGTAATCTTGAGTTTGTTACTCAAGGTGGCACGGGGGATGCCGACTTATATATAAAATTTGGCAGCAAACCAACATTGCAAGATTTTGACTGTAAGAGTACAACATCATCAAGTAACGAGCGTTGTTTAATATCGAGCATTAAAGCAGGCACTTATCATGTGATGGTTGAAGCTTGGAATGAAATTTCAGGTGTCTCCCTAACGGGTCGTTTCAACGAGACGAGGAGTGGCAGTAGTATCGACCGTACAGAAAGTAATATTAGTGTCGCTGCTGGAAGTTGGCAACGCTTTACACAGCAAATACCGGCTGGTTTGAGTCGTTTAACCGTGGCAACTTCAGGTGGCAGCGGTGATGCCGACTTGTATGTGAATTATGGCTCAGCTTCCACAGCTTCAAATTATCAGTGTCGCCCCTATAAGAATGGCAACGAAGAAACATGCCAAATTGATAACCCGCAAAGTGGTACTTGGTACATAGATATACAGGGATACCGTGCTGCGTCGGGAATAACGTTAACAATTCAAGCACAGTAATCGTCCTTTTTGCTAATGAGGAAGCCCGCCTTCCTCATTTAGTCTTGCCCTTGGCAAGTCAGTTACGTAAAATCTGGCCATCACTTTTAATCTATTGGCGAAGTTTATCAAACAACTTTTCAGTGCCACTGGCCCTCTTGCGCTTTCTCTTGATGGATACACACCTCGACAGCCACAAATTGATATGGCTGTTGCGGTTGATGACGCCTTGCAAAAACGTCATCAATTAGTGGTTGAGGCAGGAACGGGGACGGGTAAAACTTATGCTTACTTGGCTCCTGCATTAAAATCAAAAGGTAAGACAATTATTTCTACTGGGTCAAAAGCCCTGCAAGAGCAGTTGTTTCATCGTGATTTGCCAAACTTAGTAAAAGCATTAAGCGCGACAAAAAAAGTGGCCTTGTTAAAAGGCCGTGCAAACTATTTATGTACATATCGGTTAAGTCAGCATGTAGCGCACGTGCCAACAGATGACCCGGATGTCATGCATCAATTAGCAATGGTCGCAAAATTTGCCAGCGAAACACGTTCTGGCGATTTAGCCGATTGTATTGGTATTGAAGAAGATGCAAAAGTGCTGCCCTATGTCAGTTCAACGGCCGATAATTGCTTAGGGAAAGAGTGCCCTGACTTTCAAGATTGTTATATACGTAAAGCACGATTAAATGCGATGGAAGCCGATGTTGTGGTGATTAATCACCACTTATTCTTCGCTGATATGGCGGTAAAAGACACCGGTTTTGCTGAATTAATGCCAACAGCCGATGCCTATATTTTTGATGAAGCACACCAATTAAGTGAGATTGCCAGTGATTACTTTGGTGAAAGTGTCAGTACAAAAAAGCTGGTGGATTTAATTAATGATCTGCGGGCAATTTACCGTGCCGATATCCCCGATATGTTGCAGCTGGGTAAAACGCTCAATAAACTAGAAACCAGTGTGGCTGACTTACGCTTGCAGTTTGGTATTGATGGCAGTCGCGGAGATTGGCGAGAAAAGCTGGCCGATAAAGATATCTGCGCGGCACTGCATCGGGTGATAAGCGATCTCGACTTTTTATATCAAGTACTAAAACTATGCTTAGACCGCAGTGAAAAAATAGAGCATCCCTTTGAACGCACGTTGGCCTTTAAAGGGCAGCTTGAACGCGTATTCGATACAGCACAAACAGGTTATAGCTATTGGTACGAAACCACGCGTCGCTATTTAACGGTGAACATTACGCCGCTGAACGTGTCGGCAAAATTTGCACAGATGATGAAAGACACTGGGGCTGGATTTGTTTTTACCTCAGCCACGTTGTCGGTAGATAATGATCTTGGCCACTTTAACGCCAGCCTTGGTTTAAAACCCGCGCAAAGCATGATTGTTGAAAGCCCATTTGACTATGAACAACAGGCCTTGCTGTGTTTACCTCGCTATTTACCTGAGTCGCACGCTAACAACATGCCACATGCCATTATTAAGTTAACGCTTGAGCTTATTAAATCAGCCAAAGGGCGTTGCTTTGTACTGTTTACAAGTTACCGTATGATGCATTTGGTGGCGGAAGGGTTAACCACACAATTAGATTACCCGGTATACATGCAAGGGCAAATGTCAAAACGCATTATTCTTGAAAAATTCACTCGCCACGGTAATGCTGTTTTACTTGGCACTGCCTCTTTTTGGGAAGGGGTGGATGTTAGAGGCAGTACATTAAGTTGTGTTATTATTGATAAATTGCCGTTTGCTGCACCAGACGACCCCCTGCTTCAAGCGCGCATGCAAGATTGCCAACTGCAAGGTAAAGACCCTTTTGCGCATATTCAATTACCTCAAGCGGTAATTGCCCTGAAGCAAGGAGTAGGGCGCCTTATTCGTGATAACAAAGATAAAGGTGTATTGGTTATTTGTGATAATCGATTAGTGACACGCCAATACGGCCAAGTATTTTTAAAAAGTTTGCCACCCATGCGACGTACGCGTGATTTAGCAATGGCAAACGCCTTTTTAGAACAGATCAATTAGAGTAATGTAGATGATTAAACAAAATATTCTTGCCCTCGATGCATCAACAGAAGCCTTATCAATTGTGCTTCATTATCAAGGGCAAACATTTCATCATTTTGAAGAGTGCCCGCAACAGCACAGTCAAAAAATCTTGCCTTTAATTGATGAATTATTAACCAAAGCGCAATGTAAATTAACGCAGTTAGACGTGATTGGTTTTGGTCAAGGCCCCGGCAGTTTTACGGGGGTACGTATTAGCGTAGCCATCGCACAAGGTTTGGCCTATGCGGCCAAATTACCGCTTGTGGGTGTATCAACGCTGCAAATGATGGCTCAGCAAGCACATGAACAACATCATGTTTCAGATGTGTTCTCAGCAATTGATGCACGTATGGGGGAAATATACTTTGCTCAATATCAAGCAAATGAGCACGGTTTAATGACACTTGTGAATGAAGAACAAGTGATTAAACCAGAACTACTTACCCTGCCAGATAACTCCGCAACGGCGGTAGGTACAGGCTGGAAAACGTACCCAGAACTTGTCAGTGAAATGGCAAATATAAGCGTAAGTCCAGATATTTTATTGCCTGATGCTCAGTACATGTTGGCATCGGTTGCCAGTGCCTTTGAAAAAGGTGATACGGTAAGTGCTGCAAATGCTCAACCTAAATATGTGCGAGATACTGTAACGTGGAAAAAGCTTCCCGGGCGTGAATAACGAGAACATGTTGACCTTTCATAATTAAAATGTGTTCACGCTAGAAGGGATTTAATCGCGGTGCGAGGTTTGTAACCTAGTGAGCTGAGTAATAACCGAGCTGAGTGATAATCGAGCTGAGTAATAATCAAGCAAACCTGCCGCGTGCTGTTCATGCTCTCACCTATATTATGTAGGCAACCAAGAGTTAATCGCCCCTAGGAAGAACTCGAAGGGCAGCGCATGTTTGGTATGTATACTGCGTTATAACCTATTTATGGGGAATAACCACACCCTAAACTTGCAGCGTTGGCAATTATGACACATAATTTAAGCATCTTTAAATTGGGATTAAGACCTTGACGTTACCGATTGGCTCAGGCTTTTTCACTGGCGATATACCGGGTCAGTATAGCCGTAAAAATACCGTAACTGATGCGCCTAAGGCGATATCAGACCAATCGGCTGAGCAAAAATCGTCAACGGAATATGTTAAAACGAGCCCTCAAGGTGTTGCGCTCGCAGCCGAATTTAAAACAGAGTCACAAAACTATCAGCAAACCATTTACGATAAGCCAAATAACCCGAAAATTAGCCGTGCTATTTCGACGTATACCGAGTTTGCTAATTTAGAGCGACGTGCTGAGGTGCAAAGCCTGATAGGTGTAGATGTGTACGCTTAATGTGAAAACGATAAACATAAAAAAGCCTAAACACTTGTTTAGGCTTTTTTCGTTTAAAACGATTACTGTTTAATAAAATCAATCAACTTATCAGCAATGTCTGTGTTGTTTTGCGAACCGTAAAAGTCTTTTGCGCGCTGACCGTAAGCAAAAACTTGTACGTCAATAGCTGTATGACCACCCGTTGTCCAGCCAGTAAAACTAGCGTGGTTAATAATATCTTTTACAGCAAGGAGTAACGCTTTATCACCCATTTTTTTAGCTTGCTCAAGTTTGATACTATTTTCTTCGGTAAATTCAATATTAGTATAACGTTGCCATACTGACTTTAAGTCGTCAGTTTTTTGTAACTCATCAGTAATGGTACCCGCCGTCGCTTTAACACCTTTAACGACTTCTGTTTCCCACTTATATTGACCGTGAGCACCCAGAGTTAAACCACCTGTTGAGTGATCAGCTGTGATGACAAGTAACGTGTCTGGGTTTTTATCAACATACGCTTTTGCCTGTTCGATAGACTTTGCAAAGTCGTCCATTTCACCCATTGCACACGCGATATCGTTCGCATGACCACACCAATCAATTTGACTGCCTTCGATCATGACAAAGAACCCTTTATCATTTTGACCATCAAGTAAATCAAGCGCTTTAGACGTCATTTGTGTTAAACGTGTTGGGTTTTCGTCCAGCGCAAACGGTAAACCGACTTCGGCAAATAAACCCAGAGCAGGTATTTGCTTTATCTCATTAAGGGCTGCAAAGTCATCACTGTACTGATAACCAGCCGATTTAAACTCTTCTACAAGATTGCGATCATCACGTACATAGTATTTCGTACCGCCACCTAACATAAGATCGACGGGTAATTTACCGGCGATTTTATTATCAATATAGTCGTTAGCAATTTCGTCATAGTTACGACGAGATTCATTGTGCGCTGCAAAACTCGCAGGTGTTGCATGATTAATTTGTGACGTTGCCACAAGAGCCGTTGTCATGCCACGCTCTTTAGCTATTTCGAGCATTGTTTTGACTGGCTTTTTGTCAGTATCAACGGCGATAGCGCCATTATAACTTTTTCGTCCACTGCTTAACGCTGTTGCGCCCGCTGCACTGTCTGTCACATAAGTATGGTCATCAGGGTAAGTGTGCGCCATACCACGTAAAATAGTATCGAATACAGTGGGGTCTACAACTTTGGTGTTTGGATCATCTTTAAAGTAACGATAAGCGGTGGTATATGCAGGGCCCATTCCATCACCAATCATATAAATGATATTTTTTGGTGCAGATTCAGCCATAACTGAACTTGCTGAGCATAATAATGCTAAAAGACTTAATTTAAATTTCATTGATGTAACCTTATTATTGTGCCCTTATTTATACTGCCGAGATTATTGTATACTAGCCAGACGATAAATAAACGCCTTTAAGTTGAAACGTTTAAAAAATAGGAGCAAGTGTGCAGCCTTTTTCTTATCAAACTGGCGATAAAACCTTGCATGGCCTAACCTTTGGTCATGGTGAAGAGGTTGTGATTGCTTTACACGGATGGCTAGATAACGCAAATAGTTACCTACCTATGCTACATAATGCGACCTTAAACCACACATGGTATTGCGTTGATTTTCCGGGGCACGGCTTATCAGATTGGCGTAATAAAGATGCACATTACTACTTTATAGATTACATTGATGATATCTATATGTTACTTGCGACACTCAATGTGGATCGTGTTCACTTAGTTGGTCATTCGATGGGAGCGATGGTTGCAGGCGTTTTCGCAAGTTGCTTTCCAGAAAAAGTGGCCTCGGTCAATTTTATAGAAGGGATAGGCTGTGTGACTACACCCAGTTCAGATACAGCGAGTCAACTTCGAAAAGCAATTTTGAACCGGGCACGTGTAAACACTAAACAGCCACGCGCATTTGAGTCAAAGGCGCACATTATTAGTGCAAGACTCGCCAGTGGCGATTTAGCGTACCCGCACGCTGCGCTCCTCATGGAGCGTAATTGTTATGAAAAGGGTGGTAAGTGGTACTTGAGAACCGATCCTAAGCTTAAAAATCATTCAGGGTTTCGTTTTAATGAGGCACAATGTGAAGCAACAATCAAACTCATTAAAGCCCCATGCCAGCTTATAATGGGCGATAAAGGATTTGAATTCGTAAAACAAAACTTAGATGCTTATGGTAAATATTACAAGGAGTTAAAAATTCATCAGATACCAGGCGGTCACCATTGCCATATGCAAAGTCCTGCATTAACCTTAGAACACATTCATGCATTTATTAGGCACGATAAAGCAAGTTAATTGTATAATTGCACCAAATATGGGATTATCTGCACCATTAGAGTATTTACTCCATTGTGAAACGGCCTTAGTTAGATTAAGGTTATTAAAAAATATAATTATAAACAGGAGCTAAGAGTGGAAAAAATCTGGCTTAAGCGCTACCCAGAAGGTATGCCTGAAACAATCGACCCTGAGCATTATCACTCGTTACTCGACTTGTTTGAAAAAAGTTTTGCTGACTATAGTGACCTTCCAGCCTTTACTAACATGGGTAAAGTGTTGACCTACAGCGAAATCGACAGTGCAACAAAACGTGTTGCGTCGTACATTCAAAATGATCTTGGTCTAAAAAAAGGCGATAAAGTAGCGGTAATGATGCCTAACTTACTGCAAACGCCGGTAACAATTTTAGGTATTCTTCGCGCTGGTTGTGTAGTGGTTAATGTCAATCCACTTTACACGGTTCGTGAATTAGAGCATCAGTTAAATGACTCTGAGTCATCTGCAATATTTATTCTTGCTAATTTTGCTGACACCCTCGAAAAAGCATTACCAAAAACGAACGTCAAACACATTGTGGTCACACAAGTGGGCGACATGGTTGGCGGCCTCAAAAAGCATATCGTTAACTTTGTTGTTAAATATATCAAAAAAATGGTGCCAAGTTACTCACTCCCGAATGTAATCAAGTTTTCTGATGCGCTTGCGGGTGATGAAGCAATCTATAAAAAGCCAGATGTCGATCTTAACGACTTAGCATTCTTACAATACACAGGTGGAACAACCGGTGTGTCAAAAGGGGCTATGTTATCGCACGGTAATATGGTTGGTAACCTTGAACAAGTATCAGGTTGTTTAGATAATGTTTTAGAGCGCGGTAAAGAAGTGGTTATTACAGCACTGCCGCTTTATCACATCTTTGCACTGACAGCTAACTGTTTAACCTTCATGAAATATGGTGGCTTAAACGTGCTGATCACAAACCCACGTGATATGCCTGGTTTCGTCAAAGAGTTAGCGCAACATAAATTTACAGCCGTGACGGGTGTAAATACGTTGTTTAATGGTTTATTGAATACTCCGGGATTTGCTGAACTTGATTTCTCAAGTTTAAAAATGTCATTAGGCGGTGGTATGGCGGTGCAACGTCCTGTTGCAGAAAAATGGCAAGCTGTCACAAAAACCAAATTGATGGAAGGCTATGGCCTAACTGAGTGTGCGCCACTTGTTACAGTGAGTCCATACGATCTAGACAGCTACAATGGCTCAATTGGTTTACCTGCGCCAAGCACTGATATTAAGCTAATGCTTGAAAACGGTGAAGAAGCAGCAAAAGGTGAACCCGGCGAACTATGGGTTAAAGGCCCACAAGTTATGCTCGGTTATTATAATCGCCCAGATGCCACAGCTGAGTGCTTAAAAGATGGCTGGTTTGCAACAGGTGATATTGCGACATACGATGATGAAGGTTTCTTCTATATTGTGGATCGTAAGAAAGACATGATCATTGTGTCGGGCTTTAATGTATTCCCAAATGAGATTGAAGAAGTGGTTGCAATGCACGAAGGTGTGCTTGAAGTCGCAGCAATCGGTATCCCGCATGAAGTAAGTGGTGAACAAGTTAAAGTTTTTGTCGTGAAAAAAGATCAATCTTTAACTGAAAAAGATATAATAAAACACTGTCGTGATAATTTAACGAACTATAAGGTGCCTAAACTGGTTGAGTTTAGGGATGAATTACCAAAAACAAACG
The DNA here is from genome assembly GCF_014117385.1 of Pseudoalteromonas sp. MT33b. NCBI lineage: Bacteria > Pseudomonadati > Pseudomonadota > Gammaproteobacteria > Alteromonadales > Pseudoalteromonadaceae > Pseudoalteromonas > Pseudoalteromonas sp. MT33b. The sequence continues at coordinate 761,154 of NZ_CP059832.1, forward strand.
TTGGTAAGATTCTGAGAAGAGCCTTAAAGGACGAAAAATAATAAGAGCCGGCATTAGCCGGCTTTTTTTATGGTAATTGATATTTAAAGGGGTATAAGTGCAATACCAAGTGATCGAAACGCAAAACCAATTAAATGATTTTGTAGAACAAATTACAGGCAAGTCTGTGCTTGCTATTGATACCGAATTTATGCGCCGTCGCACCTTGTACCCAGAGGTTGCACTTATTCAAGTTTTTGATGGTGAGCATTTAGCGCTAATCGATCCATTGGCAGAGTTGTCGCTTTATGATTTTTGGCAAGTGCTTAAAAACCCTGATGTTTTAAAGGTGTTGCACTCTCCGTCAGAAGATATTGAGGTGTTTCAAAAGTACGCGGGTTTTGTTCCAACCCCCTTGTTTGATACCCAGTTTGCACTGCAAATTTTAGGGCATGGCAACTGCATGGGGTTCGCCCACATGGTCAAAGAATTACTTGATATCGAAATAGATAAAAGCGAATCAAGAACAAACTGGCTACAACGCCCATTAACCAAAAAACAGCTAGATTACGCAGCAGCCGATACTTTTCATTTATTACCTTGTTTCGAAATAATTAAAAAGCAAATTGATGAAGCTGGCTTTTTTGATATCGTCATTAGTGAAAGTGAGTTGGTTGCGCAAAAACGGGCTTATCAAACGCCTTATGATCAGCTTTATAAAGATATTAAAAATGCATGGCAATTGCGTCCTCATGACTTAGCCGTATTACGAGAGCTTGCTGCATGGCGCCGTGAAAAAGCTGAGCGAAAAAACCTCGCGCTTAACTTTGTAGTGAAAGAGCACAATATGGTTGAAATTGCCAAACGTAAACCCGCAAGCTTAAACTCTTTACGCCGTGTACCGGGTATTGAGCCGATGGAAGTAAATCGTTCGGGGGTTGAAATATTACAATGCATCGAGCGAGGAAAAGCGATTGACGTTAGTGAGCATCCGCAGCAATTAAAGCGTCTTATTGATTTTCCAGCTTATAAAAAGGCGGCGAAAGATATTAAGCAAAAGATCACTAAAGTAGCAAAAGAGCAGGGTATTCCAGAAGATGTCTTAGCGTCTAAAAAGCAAATTAACCAATTAATAAGTTGGAACTGGAAGCTCGATAACGAAGAACGAAAAACGTCATCTAAGCCTGACTTATTCAATTCTTGGCGCTATGAATATGTTAAAGATGCTCTTAAAGAATGGGATAACTAAGAGCCCACTCTTTAAACAGAGCCTGACTGTGGTTTGACTATATTTTTCACTAAATAGTCAAACCACCTGGTGGCTGCTTCTATAAAGCGCATTAAAATTCAATGTCTTAAATAACACCCTCTAAATAGTATGATTTAATAAATATAAGCATGGTGCGTTTTCACAACATGATTTTATTAAAGTATCTTTCCTTTGCTTAAGCGGTTAGAGCAGTTTTCTGTGTTTATTTTTTTCGTGTAGCCAATTTAATAAATTGGAATTATAGCGTTTTAGTCCTTGTGTTTGCCGTGAGGTTAACGTGTAGAAGGGGGCAAAAAGAAAGAACCTATCACCAAACATAATGACACAGTGAAAACCACATTTTGAATAGTGACGGAGCAATTTGATCCGACTGGCTTCAATGTGAAAGTTGCCGAACATAGAACGATAAAATACGCCATGATGGCATATTGTTAATTCACTTTTGGAGCTAATAACTAAGACGATAATTATTGCAGATATGAAAACGGTTGTTAGCAACGTTAATTGATAAATGAGATACTTTTCAGGTAAATATTCTAAAAGAATCAACAGGGTAAACAGTATAAAAGCGAGTATTAATAACACGCTTTTCTCTGAATTTTTCTTCAGCGTTAGGACTTTCATGCTCTATCCTTGAGATGTTTTTCTTTATATTACGATCCTTTTAATATATGACAACCAGCCTAAAAGAGGGTATTCTGTCCCTTTTTTGATTATATTGTATTATTTAATATGAAGTTCCTTTTTTGAATCAGTATGTAACATAATGCGGTTTAAATTTATTGGGTGAAGAAATTAACGAGAATTTTACCGATTATATGCTCAATAACACTCGTTATTTTTCTATATAACGTCATTAGCAGGGATTTACATCCCCACTAAAATTTTATCTAAGTTCTTTTTCGATTTTGCTACACTTTGCAGTGGCGTTAACCCCTCAGGGTATTCCTCTTGCTCAAGCACTAACCATTGGGTATTACCATCTGTTTCTAAGGTGTCGATGATTTCTGGCCAATCTATGCTGTTTTCACCAATAATGGGGCTGAGTATGCTGCCATTTTTAGTACGAACTTTTATGTGTGTTGAGAGCGTTCGCTTGGGGTATTTTTTTATGAAATAAAGAGGGTCTTTACCCGCGTAATTAACCCAGCCAATGTCTAGTTGTAATGGCATACTATTTGGGGTGTTGCTAGCGATATAATCCCAAAATGTTGCGTTATTAAATGCATTAAACTCTATATTATGATTGTGAAAACCGATCTTCATATCATAGCGGCTTGCATAATTACTGACTTTAGTCAGTTCTTTAACCAATGATTTAACGCCTTCTGGATGCCATGCTCGCTCATCCCAAGGGACATACAGTGTTGTTACCCCAAGTGTTTTGTAAAAAAGGAGTGTGCTATCAATATTGCTTTCATTGAGTGCATCAAAGCCGACGTGAGCACTACTGGCAAGTAAGCCCAATTCAGTTAGTTTTGCTTTGAGGCCGGCAGGGTTATCACTGTAAGGGCCAAAGTCTGCGGCAAACTCAACGCCATCAAATCCCATTTCAGAGAGTGATTTTAAAGTATTATGGAAATCTTTTTTAAGGGAGTCCTTAACCGACCATAATTGCACACTGACTGGAATAGTCGCCAATAACTGACTGCTAAATACAAAGCAAATTAAAAATAATAAATAACGAGAGTTAAACATATTTAAATCCTAAAAAAGCAGGGGAGTTAACCCCCTGCATTGCAGTGTGTTATAAAACAACACAAGGGGGGAAGCTAATCGGTATAGGCGTATTCGCTCAAGCCTAGGTCTACTAAAACCTGATCTAAATGCGCTTTTGCCTCGTCAGACGGTCCCGGATAATCGCCTGCAATAGGCACATTTCCTAAGTAGCCAATGTCTTTACAGCCCTCAGGCGTGCAGAAGAAAGCGGCTAACACCAACTCTTTAAAGCGTAAAAATGCTTTACCAATACGTTGAAATTGGGCAGGTGTTTGTTCATTAAAATAAGCAATATCATCTAAAATTGCGCGATGCTGTTGCTCACTTAATTCGGTAAATGGCTTCTTAAAGCGCAGCTTAGATTCGTCGTTTATCCACACAAGTGAATTTAAAATTTTAATGCGGTCACGTTGTTGTCCTTCATAAGGTGCGCTAACCCATTCATTGATAACCGCCGGTACGTGCAACTCACTTGCCGATGGAATAGTGCCTTCGCGCGGCACAATATAATCGGATAATAACGCCACTAATGTTATTTCGTCCGCCGTTAATGTCAATGGCCATGGTGATTGTGGTGGGATCACTAAATTGGGATCTTGGCCATAACCTTTTGCGGTAATAGGTTTAATATCTAAGTCCGGCCAATGCCCCTCAGTTGAGGATGCTGCACCGATTTCAAGTGCTTTTGTACACCCTGCGGTTAGCCCGACCGCTGAGCCTGCGGCTAATAAGCCTAGCCACTTTAAAGAGTCTCGTCGACTCATTCCTGAAACATAGTTATAGGTTTCGTGTTCGTTACGATGATGCATAATTAAAGTACCCCATTATCAATTTGTTGAGCAAGCCAAGTTGAATTACGCATTGCCAGCGTCATGATGGTGAGCGTACAGTTTTTATGTGGGTTTGAGGCAAACACCCCTGCATCCATGACGAACAAGTTATTACAATCCCACGTTTGACCCCATTGATTAGTCACAGAGTCTTTCTTTGAGCTGCCCATGCGTGTGGTACCTACCTCATGGATAATCTCGCCACCTTTTGAAATAGCTTTTTCGGCAGGCGGGAGTTCACCAACCTCTGCGCCCATGTTTTCAAGGATTTGTTTGGCCGTTTTTAAGCCATGCTCAATTTGCTTTAATTCACGATCAGACCACTTAAAGTGGAATTTCGAAACCGGAATACCCCATTTATCTTTAACGTTTTCGTCAATTTCCATGTAAGTATCTTTATTTGGTAACATTTCACCGCGTAGCGCAAATCCTACATAAGAGCCATACGCATCGCGAATTTGTTGTTTTAAGGCGGGGCCGTAGCCTTGTTTATCGCCAGACACACCTGAACCAGGTTGTCTGAAGCCGCCACCAATTTCAAAGTGATAACCACGTGGGAAATCTAACTCATTGTTAGCTTGAGCTTGATGGCCCCACCAAGGAATGAATAAGTGGTTTGCGGTATGACCATCTTCGTTATAACGCGGGCGGCCTTTTAGCGCTGGAATTTGTGCTCCTAGCCATGCACCTGTTGAATCCATTAAATTACGACCAACCTGACCACTCGAATTAGCAAGACCTTTAGGGTGTGTTTTGTGTTTAGAGTTTAATAAAATACGCGCTGATTCGCAGGCACTGGCCGCAAGAATTACCACATCAGCTTCAAGAGCGTGCTCTGTGACCGTTTTCTTATCAACATAGGTTACACCCGTTACTTTACCTTGATCATTAACAGCCACCGATTTTACCATTGCATCAGTAATCACTTTTAAATTACCCGTTGCTTTTGCCATAGGTAACAGCGATGTTGTTGTTTGGAATGCGGCACCAATTGAGCAACCAGAGCCACATGGTGTTGCATAGAAGCATGCTAAACGGTCGTCTTTTGGACGGGTTAAAACCGCACGATGCATTGGCACAGCTTGAATGCCCAATTTCTTTGCAGAAGCAGCAATTAATAACTCTGGTACGCGGGGTTTTGGTGGTGGCTGCAAAATACCCGGCGATGAATCTGGCATATCTTCATGGCCAGTGTTAGTGCCACACACACCAACGAGCTCTTCTGTTTTGTCGTACCAAGGTGCTAAGTCGGCATACTCGAAAGGCCAGTCCGCACCGTGACCATCACGGCTTTTACCTTTAAAGTCGTGTTCACTAAAGCGCAGAGAGTAACGACCCCAGTGATTAGTCCTGCCGCCTAACATGCGAGCGCGCCACCAATAAAAGTCGCTGCCTTTTGCACTGGTGTATGGCTCATCGGGTACTTGCCAACCGCCATCGACCGTTGCATCGTAGAAACCAAAGTTTTTATCTTTGTTGCCTGCCCCCATTAATGGAGCCTCGCTATTGCGGCGAAACATTGGGCTTTCTGTTTTTGGATCATAATGGCGACCTGCTTCTAACAGCAGTACTTTATGACCTAGTTTTGTAAGTGTGTAAGCGGCCATTGCGCCACCCGCACCAGAGCCAACAACCAATACCTTATGTTTAAATTCAGACATCTTAAAGCTCCTTAATTTTTATATTTTTAAACCACACTTTATCGCCGTGATCTTGAAGCCCGATATGGCCTTGCTTAGCCGTTGCAAAGTTTTGCCAATTGGCAAACTTACTGCCTTTTACAAGTGTGTTCCATGTTGTACTACCAATAACGATGCTTGTCGTACTAATGCCGTTTTGCCAAACTTGTAGATGGTTGTCTTGCATTTTTATACGCACATGGTTCCAGCTATTGGCGGGTTTATGTGCAGCAGCAGGGGCAGCGAATAAATCATAAATTGAGCCAGCTAAATGAGAGTCAATTTTGTTATCTGGGTGCTCTTTGTTATCAATAATTTGAATCTCTGGCGCATGTGAATAAATCATTTGTCCTGCTTCATCGGCCAGCACAAAAATACCACTGTTGCCCTTGGTTGAAATTTTCCAATCAATGTGCAGTTCAAAGTTTTGATATTGTTTCTTGGTTAGTAGGTCACCACCTCCTTTTGTTAATGTCATGGCGCCATCTTCAATAACCCAAGCTGGATTTAAAGAGTCACTTTTAAAATTACGCCACTGTGACATGTCTTTGCCATCAAACAGTAACTGCCATCCGGCGTTTTTTTCTTGTTGTGTTAGCTGATTATCAGTCGCATTAGCGAGTGCACAGCTACTAACTGTGAGCACTAAAGTCAGTGCTTTGAGAGATTTAAACATGGTGTTCCTCGACGATTTACTTGCTTAAGATGCGCACTTTTCAGCGCGTTTGTTGTTATTAATAACTAAATGCAACCCTATGAATGCCACAATTAAAATAATCGGGAATATCAACAGGTTTTGTAATACAGCCTGTCCGGCCAAAATTTCGATTTGTTCCGCGTTGGCACCTGATGCTTTTGCAGACAAACGGGCACTGTCTATCCAACTTCCTATGACTGGATTCCAAATACTCATTGCGAACATGCCCGCGCCTCCCATTAACGACATACCTAGCGCGCCCGATTTCGGAATGTATTCGGCAACACAACCAAGCATGGTAGGCCAAAAGTAAGTTACACCCATGGCGAATAAAATAGCGGCTAAATAAATCATGGTGCCTTGTGCTTGGCTCATCATAAAGATACCTAAGCTTGCACAAAGCGCAGAGCCAAGTAATACACCTGTAGGGTTAAGCTTGTGGACAATAGGGCCTGCAAAAAAACGACCTACCGCCATGAGCCCTGTTATAAGTGCTAAAATGACCATGGGTGATGCCCCCGATGAACCTAAAATACGTTCAATCCATTGCTGAGTACCAAACTCCGTAGTGGCGGTCAGTGTCATGCACGCTATAAGAAATAAATACAGCGGGGTAAATAAATGACGAATGTTGCTGCTGGTCGAGTGGATACGTGTATCAAAGGTCGGAAATTTTGCTTTAATTAGCATGGCACCATAAATAATGGTCGGAACTAATATTAAAGCGACTTGCCACTGCCAGTTAAGGCCGGCAGCCGACATGAAATTAGACGCTAATGCACCAATTACAATCCCGCCAGGGAACCAAACATGAAAGCGGTTAAGCATAGTGGTGGTGTTTTTAGGGTACATTTCAGCTATTAATGGGTTACAACCTGCTTCAACAGAGCCGTTTGCAAAGCCTATTAGAAAAGTCGATACCAGCAAGCCCCAAAAGCCATCTGCGGTGATGGTTAAGGCAAGGCCAAGTAAGTGACAAATAAATGCCAACGCGACCAGCTTTTTAGCACCAATAGCGTTGTAGATTATACCACCGAGCATGGTCGCAACGGGGAAACCTAAAAACGCCATTGCATTGACCCAACCGAGTTCGGTGTCAGTTAAACCAAAGTCACCACCAAGTTGACCCAAAATACCAGCGCGAATGGCAAAGGTCATCGAGGTCACAATCAGTGCTATACAGCAAAGCCGAAAGACAATGCGATTATAATTATTGTTGTCCATATTGTGTGTCCTGTGTGTTCAATTGTTGTCGGTTTTATAAACCTAAAATTCGATTATTACGCTCAGTGTTTGTTGCGCCACTGGCAAAATCGTCAAAGGCTTTGTCGGTGGGGTTTATTAAATGTGCCTTAATAAACTCAGCGCCTTCTCGTGCCCCATCTTCTGGGTGTTTTAAACAACACTCCCATTCAAGCACTGCCCAGCCATCGAAGCCATATTGGGTTAATTTGCTGAAAATTTGCTTAAAATCGACTTGCCCATCACCTAAAGATCGAAAACGGCCCGGTCGGTCTTGCCAGTTTTGAAAGCCGCCGTATACCCCAGAGCGGCCATTTGCAATAAACTCAGCGTCCTTGACATGAAACGCTTTTATGCGTGTATGATAAATATCGATAAATGCTAAGTAGTCTAATTGTTGCAATACGAAGTGACTCGGATCATATAGAATGTTCACACGAGGGTGATTATTTGTGGCGGCTAAAAAGCGCTCAAATGTTACCCCGTCGTGCAAGTCTTCGCCCGGATGTAATTCATAGCAAACATCAACACCGTGTTCATCAAAACAATCTAAAATTGGTAACCAACGTTTAGCGAGTTCGTTAAAACCTTGTTCAACAAGTCCCTGTGGACGTTGTGGCCACGGGTAAAAGGTATGCCATAAAAAAGACCCCGAGAAAGTCGCATGCGTTGTTAAGCCAAGGCGTTTACTCGCTTTTGCGGCAAACATTAACTGCTCCGTTGCCCATTGTGTGCGTGCCGCTGGGTTGCCTTTTACGTGGTCTGCAGCAAAATTATCAAACATTTCATCGTATGCAGGGTGTACCGCAATCAGCTGACCTTGCAAGTGGGTTGATAGCTCTGAAATTGTAAGGCCTGACTCGGCTGCAATACCAGTGACTTCATCGCAGTATTGCTGGCTTTCGGCGGCTTTTTCTAAATCGAAAATAGCGGGGTTAGAGGTAGGGACTTGAATGGCCTTGTAACCTAAACCACTGGCCCATTTACATAATCCACGAAAGCTATTAAAAGGGGCTTCATTGCCAATAAATTGCGCCAGAAAGATCGCTGGCCCTTTGATTTTTTTCATTATGTATTATCCAATCTGTAAACTGTGCCACTTAGTATCGCGCTCTGACGAGGCTACAACATGCTCAATAAATGCCATACCGCGTACTGCTTCTTTGATACCGGGTACATCAAACTCTTGATTTGTGGCGCTGTCGCCTTGTTTAAATGCGTGAATTTGCTTTGCAAAATTACTGTAAATGTTGGCAAAGGCTTCAAGGTATCCTTCAGGATGACCCGCCGGTGTGCGCAGTGCATTTTGCGTATCAGTGTGAAGTACACCTACACCCGCTCTTAGCAAGATAGCTGCTTGGTTATGCGCACGCAGCCATAAGCTATTCGGCTCTAGTTGCGACCATTCAAGGCTGGCTTTATCACCATAAATACGCAGGCGTAGGTTGTTTTCGTCACCAATAGCGACTTGGCTTGCGAGTAATACGCCTTTGCTACCGTTGTTAAAACGCAGTAGCACCGTGCCATCATCATCGAGGCTGCGGCCATCAACTACATGGTTCAAATCGGCACACAGTTGGGTTATTTCGAGGCCCGATACATACTCAGCCAAATTTGCTGCATGCACACCAATGTCGCCCATGCAGCAACTTATTCCCGATTTACTCGTATCAAGACGCCAGCTTGCTTGCTTAGAGCTTTCATCTTCACTTTGTGCAAGCCAGCCTTGGGTGTATTCAACAATGACTTTACGAATACAGCCAAGCTCACCCGCTTTAATGCGCTGCTTAGCTTCTTTGACCATCGGGTAGCCGGTGTAGGTGTGTGTTAATCCATACAAAAGCCCCTGTTTGGTAATGATTTCTTGTAATTGCTGTGCTTCGACAAGTGAAAGAGTTGCAGGCTTGTCTGATAAAACATGAAAACCGTGCTCTAGAGCCATTTTTGCCACCGGGAAGTGCAAGTGGTTAGGCGTTACAATTGCCACAAAATCAACGCGCTCTTCAGCAGGTAATTTTGCTTCTTCTGCAAATAGGGTGAGGTAACTGTCGTAGCAACGGCTGCTATCGAGGCCAAGTAATTCGCCAGTTGCTTTACACTTGTTGGCATCCGAGCTGAATGCACCAGCCACAAGCTCTATCATGCCATCTAATCGCGCTGCAATGCGATGAATTGCGCCTATAAAGGCACCTTCGCCACCGCCGATCATAGCCATGCGGATTTTAGCTTTGCTCATCTTAAGCGCTCCTAATCAAAGTAGCGTTTGCTACTGTTAATGTCATGTTATTGATAATAGGTAAGCTTGGGCAATAAGCGATAATAAAAATTCGGTTGACAATGCAACAAAATCGGCGTTTAAAATATAATGGCAATGACATTTTTTAGGGGTGTTTTAGTTATGAATATTCAAGAAATAATAAAAAAAGCGGGAGTCAATCAGCTCATTGCTGCATTTGATCTATTGCCCGATATCCTCTTTTGGGTGAAAGATACGGATAGTAGAATATTACATTGTAATCAGCATTTTATTGAACATCAGGGTTATAAAACTCTAGAGCAAATTTTACTAAAAACAGATTTTGACTTTTCGCCTAAACACTTAGCGTTTCAATATGTGAATGACGATAAGCGAGTGATGGAAGGCTTTATCGTGACAGACCGTCTGGAGCTTAACCAAACCCTGCAAGGTGAGCTTGGCTGGTTTTCAACATCTAAGCACGCACTCAAAGATCACGATGGTAATGTGATTGGCACCTATGGTGTGACGCGCCATTTACAAAAAACATCTAAAGCCCTTTCACACGTGCGAGCAATTGAAGAACCTGTTAAGTATATTCGCGAACATTATCATCGCCAAATTAGTATTGATGAGCTGGCAGAACTCGCACACTTATCGATTAGCGCTCTAGAAAGGCGATTTAAAAAGCACTTAGCAAAGACTCCAAATCAGTTTATAAACGAAGTGCGTCTCGAAAACGCACGTAAATTATTAATTGAAACACGCATACCAATATCACAAGTAGCGTATCAATGCGGTTTTTCTGAACCAAGCTATTTCAGCAAACAATTTCGGCGTTTGTTTGGTGAAATACCATCACAAATGCGTGCTCAATTAGGCGACTAACATGACTGTTTTGCCAATAAAATAGCGCCTTCTTCAGCACTAGCTTGCGCTAACGTTAACTGAGATTGACTTGACGGGCTTAGCCAAGGAGTAATGGCTGAGGCAATACCGCCTACCAAGGTAACACGGTGTATATTTTGAGCTTTAAAGTAAGCGATATATCGGTCTATAAAAGAGCCTGCCTCGGTGAGTAATTGTTGGCAGAAACTATCGTTAGGATGCGCGAAAACGAGCGGCGCAAACTTGGCGAGTTCCCCAGGGGAGGCCGTTATTAACTGTTGGCTTAAAGCTTGACTCGACTTGCAATCGAGCTCATTTAGCAGAGTATTTATAACACTTGAGCGCTGTGTAACACCATCGAGTACTTCAAATGCTTTTCGGCATAGCTGTAAGCCTAGCCAGCCCCCACTTGCACCATCGCTTAGTAATAAGCCATATCCGCCTAACTCGGTGATGTGCTGATGACGTTGGAAACCGGCGCAAAAACCCGTCCCAAGAATAATGACCGCACCATCATGATGCTGATGAGCGCCTTTACACGCAATCACTAAATCGGTTGACACAGTAAACTGAGCAAAAGGGTGCTGCCACTGCGCCATTGCTTTGCTTGCTGACTCGATATTAGCCCCTGCAAGACCTGCATGCGCAGAGGTTTTTTTCAGCTCAGTGAGAGGTAAGCCAGCATATTCAAATGCACGTTTAGTGGCATCCAATAGAGATGCTTGGCTTTGCACAGCGCTGGTAGCGACATTGGCTGAGCCGCTAATTGCTTCACTCAATAGATGACCGTCTTGGTTTTCTAAGCGAACTTTACATTTACTGCCACCGCCGTCGATACCTAGATAATACAGGTGCTTTGTAGTCATATTTAATCCTTTTTGAGCAATGAACAAATTGCATCTATGTCGATATCACCAATCGAATTATGCACACATGTGTGAACATGCAGAGACGCCTTCGCTGAATGATGGTTTATTAATTGCCACAATGTTGGCGCATTATCTAACGTTATGCCGCCACCAATTACAATTTCTGGCTTAGCATTAGCATGCGCGAGTAAGGTGTTAAGTTGAGTTTGGCCATCAACTGCATTACGCCCACTTTGCCAGGGTGTGCCTGACGTTAAAATGCGATCGACATTTAATGCAGTGAGTGAGTCAAGGGCTTTTATTGGTGATGTAAGCGTGTCGAAGGCACGGTGAAAAGTAACCGTTAAATTAAAATACTTTGCAGTATTAACCAACGAATGGGTTATGTCTTCATCGACTTGCTGATGTTTAATTGCACCAAATACTACACCATGTGCACCGGATTCTGCTGCGTACTTGATCTGTTCACGCATTATTTTATGACACTGAGAATCGACTTCGAATTGATCATTGTACGGACGTATCATCACTAATAATTCTGCATTATTCTTTAAATTTTTCACTGCACATTCAATGGCTGACACACTCGGAGTTAAACCGCCAAGATGCAAATTACAGCACAGTTCAAAGCGTTTCACGCCTAATTGGCTCGCTGATGAGATATTGTTTGCGAGCTGCTTCAAATGACTTTCGTTTAAGCAGACTTCAAGAATTTTACCATTACTCATTGCTGTTTTTTTGTCTTATATATTTTGGGTCGTTAAGTTTGCTAAACATAATGTAATGTCGGTACTAGCTTGTATTTATATTTTATTATTTAAAATCAATTAGTTGATTTTGTTTTTTTTGTTGGTTTTGTTCATGGAATTACTATAGAAACTATGGGGTTACTATAAAGCAGAATATAAAAAAAAGAATATAAAATACTCCATACGCCGATTTTGTCATATCTGTCACCGAATTTTTATTATCACTTTTTAATCACTCACCCTATTCTGAGTTTGAGTTTTACAAGCTGTTAACTCCCAATAATCAGTTTCAAAACGACAACAATAAAGTGCTTTTGTAAGCAGTTTAGTCTTACAAGCATAAGCAGAACACACAACTGGAGAAAGGCATGGGCACGCAAAGAGCAATAAAAAGAAAAGGGCAAGGACGGCATTTTAAACGCAATGCAATTTTGCTTTCATTACTCGCGGCGGTTAATACAACTTACGCAGCAGAGCAAGCTGAAGAGGATGTTGAAGTAATTGAAGTGCGAGGTATACGATCTTCAACGGCAGAAAATTTAGCAATTAAACGTTTATCAGCTGCCACGGTTGATGCAATTACAGCCGAAGATATTGGTAAGTTTCCTGACAAAAACGTTGCGGACTCATTACAGCGTGTATCGGGCGTGCTGATTGACCGTGATGGCGGGGAAGGCAGTCGAGTGAGTATTCGTGGTACTTCACCTGATTGGACACTCACGCAATTAAACGGTAATTACATTGCATCATCTGGCTCGGGTACGCCCACGCGAAGTTTTAATTACACATTACTGCCTTCGAGTATGATCAAAAGCGTTGAAGTATATAAAAGTGCAGAGGCACGAATCGATGAAGGTGGCATAGGTGGTACTGTCATTTTACACACACGTAAGCCACTCGAAATGGAAGCAAACTCGGGCGCATTAAGCGCTGAATTAACTTACGATGATGTTTCCGAAGATACTAAGCCGCAAGTAAATGTGCTGTATTCATGGAAAAATGATGACGAAAACATAGGTGTATTAGCAGGCTTTACTCGTCAAGACCGCACCGTGACAACAATCACCAACAATGCCTCACACTGGCGTTTTCACTCAGATACTGTTGAAGGTGCAGAACGCCCTGCGTTGGTCGACCAGGCAACTGGTGAAGTGTACAACAATGTCTGGGCACCTCGTGCTATGAGTGTGAATAACTCAAATCAAGACCGCACTCGGGATGGTTATCAAGTCGCAGTACAATGGGCTCCAAGTGACAGACTTGATCTAAACTTTAACTATTTTGGTGCCAAGTTAGGCTATGACCAAACAGGGCAAAGCATTACATTTGCGGAGTGGAATGATAACCATAATCCGTATTACGGTATTGTTCTTGATGGCGATACAGTTATCGCGTACGGCAATGGCGACAACGGCTTACTCAATGATAATAACTGGGGTGATGCTGATGTAAACGGGGGTGTGCCTGTTCGTCGTGGTTTGTTGTCGCCACAATTAACTGGGCGTGAGCGTTTTGGCGAATCCAAATCAAACACCTACGATTTCGAAGGCACTTATTATGGTGATACTTACAGCGTTACAGTTAAGCTTGGACACACAGAAGCTGAAGGCGGAACGTCAAAAGAAACGTACGCAAATATTGATGCGCGCCAAGGCTCTGTAAATAGCTGGTTATGGTCAATTGAGAATGGTAAGCCGCATTATGAGGTATCCACTGATTTGGCAACCGATAAAGAAGCATACCAATACTATGATTGGTTTGATTCATATTCATCAGAAAATGAAGATTCAGAAGATTACCTTCAAAGCGATGTTAAATTTGATCTTGATGGCAGCTTTTTCACTCGTTTCTATGTGGGTGCGAAATACAGAGATCACGAGATTAAAGGGATTCGTAATGACTTTCGTTGGGATGACGGCATAGCTGATAATGGTGGTTACCGTGGCTATTTACCAGGAACAGAGTGGTTTCATAACCCAGATTTTCATCCAGATCCGGCGACGCTTGTAAGTGACCATGTTGTTGATAATAGTGCTGGTGATACAGGTGCATTCAACTTTTTAGCGTTTGATTTTAATGCGCTTGATGATTATCTAAAGCAAAATTTCAGTCAAACAGTGATGCCAAGCCTATCAGGCACCTATGCGCTTGAAGAAAAAATATGGTCTGTTTACTCTCAAGCTGATTTCGAGTGGCAAAACTTCCGAGGTAATGTAGGGGTCCGCTATGTAAACACTAAGCTTAGTACCCTTACATACGACGACGTCATTGGCCAAGATGATGATGATACAGATCCAAATGAGCGCAGTAGTGATGGCAGTGAAGTATTACCTAGCTTTAACTTAGCATGGGATGCAACCGAAGACCTCGTCGTTCGTTTTGCGGCCGCACGTACTATGGCAAGGGTAAGTTATTCTGACTTAAGTCAAGCGGAGTCATACGGACCACCCGTTAACATTAACTCACCAGATTCATGGACTGGTAGAGGTACAGGAACCTCTGTAAATACCGGCCTTGAGCCAATGCTTTCTGATCAATTCGACTTAGGAATTGAGTGGTATTACGGTGATGGTTCGGCGCTTGGTGCTACTTTGTTCTCTAAAGATATCTCTAACTTACCGATTTCGACTGTTGAAATTGTAGAACGTGAACACGATTGCTGTAATGGGCCGATCGAAGTAGAAATGAACACCAAAGTGGGTGGTGGGGATGCGAAATCTGAAGGTTTAGAGCTGTTCTTCCAACACTCGTTTGATAACGGCTTTGGTATTTTAACTAACTATACCTACACAGATACTAGCACTAGCGAAGTATCGACGGATGGGCAAAAAACAGAGGCTGAAATTCCGGGTACAGCTAAGCACCAATACAATGTTTCTGTGTACTTTGAAAATGACGACTTTAGCGTTCGAGCTTCGTATAACTGGAAAGATGATCGTGCAAACGGTATTCACCAGGGCTACAACTTATACACTAAAGACTATGGTCAGTTAGATGTGAATGCATCTTACAACCTGACTGATGCGTTGTCATTTACAGCGTCGGTGGTAAACCTAACAGAAGAAATTGAAGAAGGTTATTGGAAGCAAAGTAATCGATTTACCTATAACCAATATTCAGGTCGCCGTTTTTACCTGGGTGCAAACTATAACTTCTAGCAGAAAGTTGTTTGTTAAACGCCAAAAAGGTACCTTACTTAAGGTACCTTTTTTGTTGTAAGGACATGCAGTGATAAAATTTATAAAAGCGACAGTTCTAGACAAGCCTTACTTGCTCGCCTTACGCTTAAATACCATGGTTGAGCATTTAGAAAAGCAAGGTTTGTTCTTATCTCTTGAGCAACATCAAGCACGCGTAGCAGAGCATTTTGAGCACAGTCATTTAGTCTTTGCAGAGGCACAATGTGTAGGTCTTGCTAAGTTTACTAGAGAACAAGATCACATAAACTTACTGCAGTTACAAATAGAGCCAACAGAGCAAGGGAAGGGGTTAGGAACAAAGGTGTTACATGCGCTAAAAAATGAAGCGAATGTAATTAACTTAACCGTTCTTAAAGCAAATCCCGCATATGGGCTTTATCAACGGGCAGGTTTTAAAACCATAGGCGAGGACGACTACGAGTTTCATATGCAGTGGCAGAAATAAAAAAGGGCGCTGTTATCTATAACATGGCGCCCAATTTTGACTATTTCTTTTCTTCGTCAGGTAAAGTGACGTTAAGCTCAAGGACCGCTAAATCATCTTCGTTTTGGTCAAATTGAACCTGAACTGCATCAGTGCTTACGTTCACGTATTTACGAATAACATCAAGGATGTCTTGTTTTAGCTGTGGTAGGTAATCAGGCGTACCACGCTGTGAACGTTCGTGTGCGACAATGATCTGCAATCGCTCTTTTGCAAGTGACGCACTGCTTTTCTTTTCTGAGCGGAAGTAGTCAAGTAAAGACACATTAACCTCCAAAAATCCGTTTGAACAAGCCTTTTTTCTCTACATCTAAAAAGCGAAAATCAACTGTTTCACCTAGCAGGCGATTAATTGCATCTGTGTACGCTTGGCCCGCATCAGATTCAGAATCTAAGATCACAGGTTGACCAGAGTTCGATGCACTTAATACCGCTTGTGATTCAGGAATAACACCTAATAGTTTAATTGCAAGAATTTCTTGTACATCTTCAACTGATAGCATCTCGCCTTTTTCAACACGCTCTGGGTTGTAACGCGTTAATAGTAAGTGTTCTTTTACGCTTTCAAGGCCTTCTTCAGCACGCTTAGACTTGCTGTGTAAGATACCTAAGATACGGTCTGAATCTCGAACCGACGATACCTCTGGGTTGGTAGTAACAATTGCTTCATCAGCAAAGTACATTGCCATCATGGCACCCGCTTCGATACCCGCAGGTGAATCACAGACAATGTAATCAAAATCTTTTTTCAGCTCGTTTAGAACGCGTTCAACACCTTCACGGGTTAGGGCGTCTTTATCACGGGTTTGTGAAGCAGGTAAGATAAAGAGTTTATCAACACGTTTATCTTTAATTAGAGCCTGATTTAGGTTTGACTCGCCATTAATAACGTTTACAAAGTCATAAACAACACGGCGCTCACAACCCATGATAAGGTCTAGATTACGCAAACCAATATCAAAGTCGATAATAACGGTTTTAAAGCCTTTAAGTGCTAAACCTGTGCCAATTGCAGCACTCGATGTGGTTTTACCAACACCACCTTTACCAGAAGTAACGACAATTACTTTTGCCATGAGATTTATCCTTTAACCAAAGCTGAAATTTCTAATGAATCATTTTTTTGTTGGATTTGTACGGCATTACCCCAGTGTTCACCTTGTAGGGAGTCGCTGATCCAATAACTGCCATTAATAGAAACAAGTTCTGCTTCTAATTTTTGGCAAAATATTTGTGCCTCGTTGTAACCTTTAGCCCCCGCAATTGCACGGCCGCGTAATGTGCCATAAATATGCACATTACCATCGCTTATGACTTCAGCGCCGTGGCTTACAGCCCCAATAACAATAAGGTCGCGATCTTTTGCATACACTTGCTGCCCTGAGCGCACCGTGCCATGAATGACTTGTGCTGGAAGGTGAACAGTTTTTTCAACGATAGACGTATTTGTTTGTTGTTTAGCGGTTGCTCCCTTAACGTCCTGTGAATAGTTCAAGACCGATAAGCCCGCTGCTTTTGCGTTTTCGTTTTGTTCTTGCGTGCCATTACACACACCGACAGGATTAAACGATAAGCTTGTTAACATAGACTTTAAAAACGAGAAATCAAGCGCTTCATCTTGTACGTCGCTTAAGTTGATTACGATAGGCGCACCGGCAAAAAACTTAGGTGCTTGGGCGATTTTCTCATCTAACTGCTTACTTAAAAGAGAGGTATCTGCTGAAAATAAATGTAAAACAGATAATGTAAAGAGGTTCCCTTTTAATTCAAAAATTTGTTCCGACATACACGCTCAATTGAATTTTCTTGGTTAGTCGTATTTACAGATAAACGCAGGCTGAACAAGGCTTATACAGTAAAAATCTAACCTAATTTTTATAACTTATTATTTGACTCATGTTATAGTGTGCGCCTTCGTTAAGCAAGATATTATAGGGTCATAATGCTAACTGCGGTGTATAAAAGTAAGAAAAAAGCGGATACCTACCTTTTTGTAGAGAAAAGAGAGGATTTTAGTCGAGTCCCAGACGCTTTATTAGCGACATTTGGCCAGCCTCATTATGTGATGATGATCAATCTTGCTAGCCGTAAAAAGTTAGGTGTTGCAGATTTAGAGGCGGTTAAGCAAGCGTTAATTGAGCACGGTTTCTACTTACAACTACCTCCGCCGGAAGAAAACCTGCTGACCGAATTTAAAAAAGACAAGGGAGCTGATAGTGATTAAAAAACTTGCCGTTATTTTATTAAGTGCCTCGTTGAGCACATCTGTACTAGCAGAACAAAAAACACAAGCCGATTTTGATTTATATGTTGCCGCATTAAAAAAAGAAGCGCTTGAAAAAGGTTACGACCAAGCACTGCTTGACCAAGCCTTTGCAACGGCTAAATTCAAAGAAAAAGTAATCTCGGCAGATAAAAATCAGCCAGAAGTAAAAGAAACACTAGAAACCTATCTACCAAAACGTGTGCCGCAATGGAAAATTGATCGCGCACGTAAATTGTATAAAGAAAACCAAGACGTTCTTGAAAAAGTAGCGAAAGAATATGGCGTCCAAGCACGCTTTATTGTTGCACTTTGGGGCCTTGAAAGTAATTTCGGTAAAATTCAAGGTGGACACAGCGTGATTGCATCACTCGTGACACTTGCATTTGATGGCCGCCGCGAAACCATGTACAAAAACCAACTTTGGGCTGCACTTGATATCTTAAAAGAGGGGCATATTACCCTTGATAAGTTCAAAGGCTCTTGGGCAGGTGCAATGGGGCAAACGCAGTTTATGCCAACCTCATTTAATTCTTATGCGGTTGATTACAATGGTGATGGTCGCAAGGATATTTGGACAACCGAAGAAGATGCCTTCGCCTCTATTGCAAATTACCTTAAGCAAGCAGGGTGGAACGATGACTTAACGTGGGGTCGCCAAGTTAAATTACCGGAAGACTTTGATAACGCAAATATTCTTAAACGTGGCACTAAAACGCGCAGTCAATGGCTTGAATATTGGAAAGAGTCAGAGCGCAGTCTAGCTGACTGGCAAGCATTAGGTGTTCGTAAAATGGATGGTAGTGACTTACCAAACGTTGACATTACTGCCGCGATGGTGATGCCGGATGACGTGAACGGCCGTATGTATCTAGCCTACGATAACTACAAAGCACTCATGCATTGGAATCGCTCGTATTACTTTGCAACCAGTGTGGGTTACTTATCAGATCGCATCGGTTACCCAGCGATTAAGTAATTAACTGTAATTAACCACCAAGTTTGATTTTAAAGCTTGGTGGTTAATTTAAAGAGTGGCCGGGCTAGGATTTGAGTCCTAGCTTATAGTCTTTATCATATAGGTATGCAGCGAAACCAAAGTAAATCACAGAACCTAAGTATGCTATGGGAAAATGGCTTTTCAAACTGATGTAAAGAATTACAGAGATAAGATAGAAATTTAATATACAGCAAAAAATAGAAATGTATTTTCCCAAAACATGAAAATTTTGGACAACAATATTAAGAATAAAAAAACAAAATACACCAACAGTATTATAGGTGAGTGCATCTAATAAGTCACCGTTATGCTTTGTTCCTTCCTCAGGAATGTAATACATAATTTTGTGAGCAAGCCAAGAAGTAGCTAAAATCACCCAAAAGCCATAATTAGTCCAAGTTGAAGAAACAAAATACTCAGATCCTATGTCAGGAGGAGGGATTGACGCTTTATACTTGTTTATATTAATTCCATTTATACATACTGAACTTACAGAATACAATAATTAGTCTATTGTTGAAAAAGTAATTGGGAACTGAACATGTTCCAGAAAAGTTTTTTAACTTTCTGATTGTGTTCGTTTTATTTCACCTTTTTTCTTTATTAACCACGCAATCATGATCGCATTAAAATAAGCGCCCAAAATTTACAGCTTATTACTGCCACGTAGGGTTGCCTAGCTCCTAGCTATTCGCGGACTTAATCGGCGTTAAAACGCCTCCTACAAACTGGCAAATTTTACTCTTTTCCAGGTTTCTTCAAAATCTTATCTTTAAAATCCAGTACTTTACCAATACCAGATCCAAGCTTCATGAGACTTTGTAGTTGCTCTGGACTTAAGCGTTGTAACTCTGCTGACCATTTAGTAACGGTTTCGAGTAAATCGTGGATTTCTTGCATTTGCTGTTGCGCAAAGCGTTCATCGTCGGTGTGGGCTTGTTCGAGTAGGTTATCGCGCAGCAAACTTAGAGTTGGATCAATTTCGCGCTTTTTACGCTCTTCAAATACACGGTTTGCCATATCCCAAATACTGCCAGCTGGGCCATAGTATTCTTTACGGTCGCCCGGAATATGGTGCACTTTAATTAAGCGCCAAGACTGAAGCTCTTTTATGCCCATGCTTACGTTTCCGCGTGAGATACTTAACGTATCGGCAATTTCGTTGGCGGTCATCGGCTCTTTTGTAATGGTTAATAAACCACACATTTGGCCAATAGTGCGATTAAAGCCCCAACGGCTTCCCATTTCACCACAGTGCATTACAAAGGCTACGTTTTTTTCAGATAGGCTCATAATTTTCATTGTTCAAAAACTTCAGAAATTAAATGCTAGCACGCCATGGGTATAACTAAAAGAAATAGCCACTATTGATTGTATTGCGACTAAAGTTTGAGTTGTCACCAATGCAGGTATATCTAGCTGAATGTATTAATTTATTTTTATAACTCCAGTAAAAATGTATGGCTTGATGTGGATCAATAACAGTGACAATTAATCTGTTTATCGTATACGCTGAAACCCAATAATACCATGGAGGAACGTTATGAAAGCCGCAGTAAATAAAGAGTACAAAGGTAAATTAAGCATCGAAGATATCCCATGTCCAGACATTGGTGTCAACGATGTACTTGTCAAAATTGCCGCGTGTGGTGTGTGCCACACTGATTTACATGCATGTCATGGGGATTGGCCTGTAAAACCTAAAATGCCATTGGTGCCTGGTCACGAAGGGGTCGGAACTATCGAAAAAGTGGGTGACAATATTAAACATTTAGCCGTGGGTGACCGTGTTGGGGTGCCTTGGCTTTACAGTGCCTGTGGCCACTGTGAGTTTTGCTTAGAAGGCAAAGAAACATTATGTCTTGAGCAGCACAACACAGGTTATTCGGTAGATGGTGGTTACGCCGAGTACTGTGTAGCTCATGGCGATTATGTGGTTAAAATTCCTGACGGATTAGGTTTTTCAGAAGCAGCACCTTTGTTTTGTGCAGGGGTCACAACCTATAAAGCACTCAAAGTAACAGGTGCTAAAGCCGGTGACTGGGTGGCCATTGTTGGTGTGGGCGGTTTAGGTCATTTAGCCGTGCAATATGCAAAAGCAATGGGTTTTAATGTGATTGCAGTTGATACGGGTGAAAGCAAACTGAATCTTGCCAAAGAACTCGGTGCAGACATTACCATTGATTTTATGAAGCAAGTACCAAGCGAGACTATCTTTGAGCAAGTCGGTGGTGCGCATGGAGTAGTGTGTACTGCGGTATCAAAACCAGGTTTTGAGCAAGCTTATAAAAGTGTGCGCCGTGGCGGTAAATGCGTGCTTGTAGGCTTACCCCCAGAAGACATGCCATTGCCTATTTTTGATACGGTACTGAACGGTGTATCGGTAGTTGGCTCAATAGTGGGCACGCGTAAAGATTTACAAGAGTGTCTCGACTTTGCCGCAAAAGGCAAAGTTAAAGCCATTATTGAAGAAAAACGCCTCGAAGATATCAATGAGATTTTTGACGACATGCTAAAAGGCGATATTACGGGTCGTATCGTGATGACGTTTTAATAACGAGTGAGCCGTTATTAAACAAGCGCGACTACGTTGGGTCGCGCTTGTTTAGTTTTACCGGTAACTACTTATAACGTATAGCTAAACGTTAATTTAGCATTACGTTCTTCTCCTGGCATACCACCTAAGAACATTGCTTTTGAGTAATACGTTTTGTTAAACAAATTGTTTAAGTTTAACTGTAGTTTCCACTCATCTGTTTGGTATTGAATTGCGGCGTCGTAAACTGTGTAGCTAGGTACGTAACCATCTGGAATACCAAACGAGGTTGAATGTGTACTGCGGTCATCAACATATTGAATCCCTGCACTTATCGTTAGTGGCTGAGCTAAATTAAACCACTGAGCATCGTAGCTTAACCAACTACTTGCCGTGACATAAGGTACCCCTTTTTGACGCGAATCAAAGCTTGATGAATTTGGGTTCTGCTTATCACGGGCATCCTGATAGACACCATTGATGTTAAGTTGCCATTGCTCATTTAAATCCGCATTTAAATCAAGCTCAACACCTTTTGTTTGCTCTTCACCATCATAAAAGCTCTTTGGTATAGAAGCATCAGACACGCCGGCTTCATAATCTGGGTTTGCATACTCTAGGTTGGTACGGGCACTGTCAAAAATGACCAATGATGCCAATAGTTGATCATCAAAGGCCTTTACACGCATGCCAATATCGTTACTGATAGACTCGGCATCATCACGGTCAGCTTCGTTACCCGTTACACTACCTAACACGCTATACGCTGTGCGGCCTTTCGAGTGATTTACAAAGAACGAAATGTCGTCGTTTAGTTTATATGTCGCACCTAGGTTGTAGGTCATACCGCTGTCTGAAGTATCTGCTTCTGGTGTTGGCTCTGCGGCGCTTGCACGGTAACGAGGGTCAACGCCAAAATGCTGATAACTTTGTTTAATGCGATTAAACGCGACACCCACACGCGTTGTAAAGGTGTCATGAATATAGGCAACATGCTGAATACCGACTCCCCACGCTTGCACTTCTTTGTTGTAATCGCTGGTCTTTAGAGGATCGTAATCAGCAAAACTTCCCGCGCCCCAATTTGGCGTTCGAATATCAAAAATATACGGGAGTTGGCCTTGGTAAATAACCTCGCCTTGTTTATTTTTAATGACCTGATCGGCATCATAAATAGAGTATTGTTTGAAACGAATATCACGGTCTTCGTAGTTGGCGTTAACGAGTAATTCGTTATCGATACCCGCAAAACTAAAGTCATAACGAAGATCTGCAAAGTATTGCCATGATTTTTCGTCTGCTTGCACTTGGCGATACTCTTGGCGACGCGCAGCAAAGGGATAAAGCACGTCATCAACAACTAACGGGGCGCGAGGGTCGGCATTGATCACACCATTACGATTCCAATACACATAGTTATACGCTCCAGTTTGACGCGCAAAACTTGATTCATAATTTCGGTATTGTAATTGCTGATTTAAAAATAAATTATCAGTAATAAAGTAGTTATGCGTTAACTTAAAGCGCAGTTCTTCGCCTTCGTTATCATTGGCCATCGGCGAAATAATGCCATTATGACCGAAGGTATACGGTGTTAGGCCATCATTTGCTGCGAGTGAATCTGCTAATTGCTGGCGTTGCTGATCTGTTAGTTGCAGTCCTTTTGCCGTTGCATCGTTAACTAAATCAGCAGCGGTGACTTCGCCAGCCGTTTTACCATTTACAGAGTCACTGTTAAAAATACGAATAGGGTGGCCAATCGAGTCAACAGCAATGGCGTCTTTGATATAAGCACCTGAAAGCATTATGTCTTGTTTGTCGCTAAGCACATATTTCAACGCCGCGTAAATTTCGTCCCGGTCATCTTTTAAATCGCGATAGCCGTCACTGCGCGCTGTTTTTGCATTCACTCGGTACGCTAAATTATCCGTTAAAGCAGCTGTGCTATCAAAGCCCAACACATAGCTGTCCCATTGGCCAAGTTCGGCACTAACGGTGTGTTTTTCAGTGAATTGTGGTTTCTTTTCAATAAGGTTGATAACACCACCGGCACTGCCCATTCCATACAAACCTGTGGCAGGGCCTTTAAGTACTTCAACCGATTCTACGTTAGTCATAGAGCGGGTAGGGTTAAAGGTGTTACCAAGGCCTGCACCACCGTACATGCCATCGTAGGTGTAGTTTGCGCCTAAACCACGGATCACTAAGTTGTCACCAATGCCATAATTATTACCCGCTTGCGTTACACCGCTGATGTTACGTACCAAATCTTGTAAATTTGTGGCGCCTTGTGAATTTATAAGCGCTTGATCAACCACCACCACGGGGGCTGGTGTTTCCATTAAGGTCATGTTTGATTTTGTCGCAAGACCAGACTCGAGCACCACGCGATTTTGTTTGTCGTAGACGGTAATCCGTTCAACATCGTTTAAATCATTAGCGTTAACTGAAAAAGCGCTGATACAAGCAAGGGTTAAAACAGAGTATTTGTAAGTTGTCATTATAGAAAAGAAGTTAAAAATTTTCGGTAATGATAATGCGAGTGGTTTTCATTTCAAGTGTTATTTATCTAAAACGGGTAAATAATCGGTTTAGATACAATCAAATAACATCTTATAAATACTTGGTTAACTTTTTGCTGGTAACAACAAGGAGAGGTGCTGGTTTCAATAAAATGAAACCAGCAAATTGGTGATTACTTATAAACAATGCCGTCTTTCATAACAAATTGCACGTTTTCAAGTACGGCAATGTTTTCAAGAGGATTTCCTTTTACGGCAATAATATCGGCTAAAAAGCCGTTTTTAATTTGGCCAAGTTTATCATCAACTTTCAGTAGCTTAGCACTATTAATGGTTGCTGATTGCAGTGCTTGCAATGGTGTCATACCAAATTCAACCATACGTGAAAATTGCTTCGCGTTATCGCCATGTGGGTAAATTGCAGCGTCGGTACCGAACACCATGTTCACACCCGCTTTAACGGCGCGACTAAAGCTCTCACGTTGTTTTTTAGATACTTGACGCTCTTTATTTAGGTTTTCTTCATCAACACCGTTTTGCTCGCCAAAGGTCAGCGTGTATTCGGTATTATAAATATCCATTGAGAACCACGTACCGTGTTTTTTTGCAAGCTTAATTGCTTCGTCATCCACAAAGCTTACGTGTTCTACACTATCAACACCCGCTACAATGGCAGCTTTAATACCACTGGTGCCGTGAGCATGGGCAGCTACGGTTAAACCGCGCAAATGAGCTTCATCAACAATTGCATTCATTTCATCTTGCGTATATTGCTGAATACCCACTTTAGTACCTTTAGAGAAAACACCACCTGTGGCACAAAATTTAATGGCATTCGCACCGTATTTAATGTTTTCACGTACCTTAGCACGGGCAGACCAAGGACCATCTGCAACACCTTCTGCGGTGTATTTCATTTCAGGTGGTAAACGGTTGTTATCACAATGGCCGCCAGTAACCCCGAGTGATGGGCCCGCAGCCCAAATACGTGGTCCGACAATATCACCTTCGTTAATACCGTCGCGCACCGCAATAACGCTATACCCTTCTGCGCCTAAATTACGTAATGAAGTAAAACCAGCATACAGTGTTTTTTCGGCAAAATGGGCGGCTTTAATCGCTTTGCGCGGCACAGATTGACCAATTCGTGCACTACGAGGCACTGTAGGGTCGCTGGTCAAATGTACATGCATGTCCATTAAACCAGGCACAAGTGTAAGATCTAATAATTGAATATGCTTATCGCCATCTTTTAAGCTAGGCTGTGTATTCGTCTGTACAGCCGTTATCTGACCGTTTTCTATACTGATTAGTGGTGATTTAATCAATTTTCCTGAATTTACATCGACCATGGCTTTTGCCGATACGTAGGTTGTGGCGTAGGTATTTACAGAGGCTAAGCAGGCAAAACCTAAGCTAATCGCGAGAACTGTTTTTTTCATTTTTATTCAATATTGGTAAGTCGAAGTTTCACTTTACCAATCACGTTAGTGTGTGTAAATAAAGTGCGATAAGTTGCAGCGATACTTGCTAAACAGGGCGCTAAACCCGCATAATTTACGGGTACTTAATTTAAGGGCAGGGAAAGAATGAAAAACATAAAATTAGCACTACTTAGTTCAGCAGTGATGCTCGCATTAATGGGTTGTAATGAATCAACGCCAAAAAGCGAAACAACACCTACAACAGCAGCACAACCATCTGTAAAAACAGAATCAGCCAGCGCACAGCTGGATACATTACTGACCAATTATTTTGAAGACGGTTTACAATTCAACCCGATTGGTGGCACTTATATTGGCCGAAACGAGTTTAACGACGATTTTATTGCTCCGATCAATGAAGCCAATCGCAATGAGCAGCTTAACTTCATTAAAGAATATAAAAACAAACTGGCAAATATTGATAAGGCACAATTAACAGGCCAGTCTTTACTAAGCTATGAAATACTCGCTCGAGACTTGGATTTGGCTATTGAAGGGTCACAATTCCCAAGTCACTTAATGCCCATAAATCAAATGGGCGGCGCGCATAACACTTTTGCCGCGTTAGGGTCTGGGCAAAGCGCACAGCCTTTTAATACCGTTGAAGACTATAAAGCATTTGAAAAACGTGCAGATGGCTTTATCGCTTGGTTAGAGAGCGTTGAGCAATCAATGCGCCAAGGCATGAAAGACAAGGTGGTACTTCCTAAACCGCTTGCTGAAAAACTATTACCTCAATTTCAAACACATATCGTAGAAAAACCAGAAGAGTCATTATTCTGGGGGCCGATTGCTCAGTTACCTGAGTCATTCAGCGACGAACAAAAAGCAGAGCTGACAAGTGCATACACCGCGATGATCAGTGAGCGTTTAGTGCCTGCGTATCAAAAAATGGCTGATTTCTTAGCGAACGAGTATATTCCAAACGCACGAGAAAGTATTGGTTACAGCGACTTACCAAATGGTAAAGCATGGTATGAGTATCAAATTAAGCAGCATACAACACTGAGCCTAAACGCTGATGAAATTCATGACATTGGTTTAAGTGAAGTATCACGCATTTTAACTGAGATGAAAAAAGTAAAAGAAACCGTTGGTTTTAAAGGGGATTTAAAAGCGTTTTTTGAACACCTTCGAACCTCTGATGAGTTTTACTACGACACCCCAGAAGCGCTGATTGCGGCTTATGAAGAAGTGAAAGAAAAAATTGACGCAAAGCTGCCGCAAATGTTTGATATTGCGCCGAAAGCGCCTTACGTTGTAAAAGCCGTTGAAGATTTCCGCGCAGAATCTGCTGCGGGGGCATCGTATCAATCACCTGCGCCAGATGGCTCACGTCCGGGTATTTTTTACATCAATACGTTTAACTTAAAAGCACAGCCTAAGTTTTTACTTGAAACCTTATCAATTCATGAAGCGGCACCAGGACATCATTTCCAAATTGCGCTACAACAAGAAATTGAAGGCTTACCGCTGTTTCGTAAATTTGGTGGGTACACCGTGTTTGCTGAGGGCTGGGCACTTTATGCAGAAAGCCTAGGTAAAGAGTTAGGTTTATTTACCGACCCTTACATGTGGTATGGCCGTTTATCTGACGAACAACTGCGAGCAATGCGCTTAGTACTCGACACGGGTTTCCACGCAAAAGGCTGGACTCGTCAGCAAGGTATTGATTACATGCTTGCGAATTCGTCGATGGCTGAAAGTGATATTATCGCTGAGGTTGAGCGCTATATCGCATGGCCAGGCCAAGCACTGTCTTACAAGTTAGGTCAGTTTAAAATTCAAGAACTACGCGATTATTGTAAGAAAGAACTGGGTGATAAGTTCGATATTAAAGCGTTCCACACGCAAATTCTGATCGATGGTGCATTACCGATGCCGATTCTTGAAGAGAAAATTAAGCGTTGGGTTAGCGAGCAAAAGTAATAGCTCTAGCACTCTAAACTTTGCGCGCATGCTGGCTTTAAGCTAGAATGCGCGCTGTTAGGGGCTTTGAGTAATACCATGTTAGAAGATAAATTTTGGCTTAAGCGCTCGCTTGAGCAAATGTCACGAGAAGAGTGGGAAGCCATTTGTGACGGCTGTGGTAAATGTTGTTTAAACACATTTATTGACAGCGAAGACGAAGATGAATTCGCCGCAACAGATCAACTTCGCGAAGGTGAAGAGCTTATTTTCACGAATATCGTATGCCAATACCTTGATAACGATAGCTGTGGCTGTAGTGAGTATGCTAATCGTCAAACTCTCGTGCCTTCATGTGTTAAGCTCACCAAAGAAAACCTAAAAGATATCTTCTTTATGCCACAAAGTTGCAGCTACCGTCGTTTGCATGAAGGCCGTGGTCTTGCGTCTTGGCACCCACTGCTCCATGGTGGTAGCAAAGAAATGATGCACCAATTAGGTATTTCGGTGCGTGATAAAACGATAAAAGACTGTCATGTTGACCTCGACGACTTTGATTTATATGTTGCTGAATGGCCAACCATGGACATCGATTAATGACTACGCTAAAAGCATCGATTGGCCTTATAAACCCCAAAAGCCCAACCAACGTTGGCGGTGTATTACGCGCCGCAGGATGTTACGACGCCCAGCAGGTTTTTTTTACCGGCAGCCGTTATCTGCGTGCGAATAAGTACCACACTGATACCAAAAATGTGCTTGAGCATATCCCACTGACGCAAGTTGAAAGCCTTGAGCAAGCGAAGCCAGAAGGCGCAACAACGGTAGTGATAGAGCTTGTAGAAGGCGCCACGCCATTACCCGAATTTAAGCACCCAGAAAATGCGTTTTATGTGTTTGGCCCCGAAGATGGTTCGGTCAGTAAAGACGTGCTGACATGGTGTGATGAAGTGGTTTATGTGCCTACCATTGGCTGCATGAATTTAGCTGCTACGTGTAATGTTGTGCTGTATGACAGGTTAGCCAAACTGGGTGGCATTGAAAGCTCAGACACGACTATTTTTAGCAGCCGCGATACTAATAACTCTTTAAAATGGCAGCAACAAAAAGAGCGCTAATGCGCTCTTCTCATTTATCAGTTTAAGCGATTACTTTTTAGTAATTTGCACGTTACTTTCAAGTCCTATGCCGTTGTCAGTAATGTCTGTGGCAAAATAGACACCTACGGGTTGGTCACGCAGGGCTTCAAGTTCAGCCATTTCTTCATTGGTTAACTGACCTGTTGCAGCAATCGTATCAAGTAACGGTAAAAGGATTTTTTGGATATCAAACGCCATATTCACAAACCCATTTTTTGTGACACTTTGCGCGTCTAATTCGTTTGCAATACGTGCAGATTGATCACCCGTAAAAATCACGATGTGATTACCTTTCATCGCCATTTTAATGTCAAAATTAAGCGGGACAGGCGAAGGAATATATTCATTAATGACTACAGCATCACCATTGGCCGGCAGTTTTATATTTGCAAGTGGTGGAACAAACCCCTGCGCAATTGAATATAAACCGTGTGCATCAGTGGCTGATAAAGTCACTAGAGCATCGAGGCTTTCAACTTGTGGGCCTTGAGTGTCATCAAGCGTAAATTTGGCATCTTGTACGCTTAAACTCATTCCTTGAACGCCATTTGCAAAACCCGAGACCATAGCAAGCCCTGCAGTGCTGACATCACGCATTTCATTTTGTAGAGCGACAATCGGGCCACAGTTAAATTCGGCTGACTTCAATGCGCCAGTCAATGTATTGGCGAGTGGCAGTACTTTTGCAACATCAATCCCGTAAGCAACACTGAGCATTTGACCATCAAGCTGCGTGGTGTGTTTTGGCACAAAGCCACGCACGGCCTGCAGAGTATTTAGTAAGTCTTGGTCGGTACTTTGTAATACGGCTTTAACATCGAAATCGGCATAATCAGCTGTAATACGCGATTTTGTGGTACCCGATACGGTTGCGGGCCATTTTTGAGCAATGTAAGCGATATCAGCTTGACACTCGGGTGTTGAAATTGCGTCTAATGCATTGGCTTGCTGGGCTTTGTTGAGAAGTTCTGTGAGCATTTGGTGCAAACGCGAGTCTTCTTTACCCGTAATTGCATTGGCAATATGTTGGTGATCAACATAGCCAACTGAGTTGCCATCAAGTGAAAAAGTGCTAATTAACTCAGGCAGCTTTTTAGTATCAGCGAGTGACTTAGCTGGTTTTTCTATTCCAAGGGCAATGCGTAAGTCTTGATTGTTCGAAAGAGGGGTTGCTAGAGTTAATGTCGCCCAGTTGTTATGCGTCGACGCAATCAGGTCGATATTATCTAAGCCTTCAAGGCTAATGTTAAACCGTGTGTAGTCTACACCATCAAGTGTTTCGCTTGTGTAAGCAATACCTGCTTCGTCGGCAGATTGCTTAATGCTATTAATAATACTGCTTTGGTCAGCGACTTCAAAACGAACAATTGGCATTAAACCTTGCGCATACATCATTCCTTTATAGTCATCGCCAAACCCCCACATTGATTTAAACGCATCATAAGAGCTTAAAGACTGTTGATACTTTTCCATTAACGAAGCAAGAAACACAGCGTTTGGATCGCTGGTTTGTTTTAGCTCAGCAATAATAGGGGTGAAGTCGTTGGTGCCTTTCATTGCATCAGGCATAAGTGCAAAGTATTTGCTATACGGGAATGGCTTTAATTGGCCGTAAAACACGGCAGTATCTGCTGGCACATAGGCAAGCTCAGGTAAATCTACATCAACACTGGCTTTATTTTGTGAATACAACACCGCACCTGCAACAATTGCAACAGCACCAACAGCAAGAAGCTTATTATTCATAGCTTGAATTCCTTTTTCTTTAATTAGTTAAAAAACATACCATGATTACAAACCCTTCACCATATTTGCTTAATCAACAATGATAAGATTTTTGTAACAGGGTAATTCAACGCAAATCGCTGTATTACCTGTAAAGCTATGCGATAAAAGAAATAATAAAAATAATGAATGGAGAAGGTGTTTTGCAGGGTATTAATTTAATTAAATCAACAGCTGCTGCTGTTATAAGTGCAATTTTAGTGGGGTGCAGTACAAACCCATTACCCCTAGACCCTGTTATTGGTGACACAGGACAAGCGCTATCAGAGATTGCTATTAAGACTGATGTAACACATTACGATTTAGCACTTGAAGTCATACCAAATAAGAAACGATTAAAGGGGCTATCAAAAACCGACTTTACAATTTTAGCACCCACTCAGTTTGTCGAACTTAAACTGGATAGCCGATTTACTATTACCGCGATTACCTCACAAGATAAGCCACTTAACTTTAAACGAAATCAAGGTGTGATCACCATTGATTTAGGTGAACAAAAAGCGCCAGGGAGTGTCGCTACTGTGTCCGTTGCTTATGAAGGGCAACCACACATTGCTAAAAATGCACCATGGGATGGGGGTTTTGTTTTTTCACAAACCGAATCGGGTGAGCCATGGATTGCAACGGCAGTGCAAGGGGAAGGGTGTGACTTGTTCTGGCCTTGCAAAGATCATTTTGCAGACAAAGCCGATAGCATGCGTATTCGTTTAACTGTGCCAAATGGTTTAAGTGCAGTGAGTAATGGTGTACTGCAAAATATCACGCAACTGAGTGATAATAAGCAACAATTCGATTGGTTATTATCGGTGCCAGCAAGTGATTACAATATTGCGATTAATATTGGGCCCTATACGCGTATTAAAACAGAGTATACCAGTGTGAATGGCGCGACGGTGCCTATTGAGTTTTGGTCTCTCACACAAAATGAGCAAAAAGCACGCGAGCTTATCGACAATGATTTACGCCAGCAGGTGACGTTTTTTGAGAAAATGCTCGGACCCTATCCTTGGGGCGGTGAAAAGTTAGGCTTTGTTGAAACGCCACACTTAGGCATGGAGCATCAAACAGTCAATGCGTATGGCAAAAAGTATGCGCGTGATCCCAATGGATATGATTGGTTATTACAGCATGAGCTTGCCCATGAATGGTTTGGCAATTTAATGACCCACGAAAAGCTTAATGATGCATGGCTTCATGAGGGGTTTGGTTTTTATATGCAACCCAGTTACAGCTTATATAAATTTGGTGACGCAGCCTACAATCACAGTATGTATAAAGCCTATTTAGGTCTTAAAAACTGTGCGCCAGTTGTGCTTGAAGGTCAAATTACATCTGACCAAGCGTTTAACTCTGATATTTATGGTAAGGGTGGCTGGACACTGCATACTCTTCGCTGGCTTGTGGGTGAAGACGTATTTTGGCAAGCAACACGAGAGCTGCTTTACGGTGTGAATAACACCGCATCGTTAACCTACCCAATTGCGCCTCGTTATCGCAACACCGACGAGTTTATTAGCATTGTTAATCGTTTAACAGGTAAAGACTATCAATGGTTTTTTGATGTGTATCTAAAGCAGGCTGAATTACCTGAGCTTGAAGTAACACAAACACCACATAACATTTCGTTAAGTTGGAATACAGCCTCGTTAAAAGGGAATAAGTTTCCGATGCCGATCCCTGTGGAAATTAATGGAGAGTCGAACACCTATTACCCTAAAGAGGGTCGTATAAATATTGCTATTCAGCAAGGAGACCATGTTGTTATTGATCCGCAAATGAAAGTGCTTAGGTATTTACCGATTATAGACAAATGCTCGAATGAAGAGTCAAAGTTGTAACGAAGAAAATGAACACGGCATGTGTGATTGCCGTGTTCACTGTTAATTTAGGCTAAGTCTGCTGCACTTGGCAATGACGCAAATGCGCCATAGCGACTCACTGCAAAAGCGCCCGCTTTGGCGGCGTAAGCAATCGTCTCTTCGATATTGCTTTGCGTTTGGCAAAACTCTTTAAAACGTTGCTTATTTTCACAGTGCTGGCCAATCTTTGACAGCATACCACCAATAAAGGCATCGCCTGCGGCAGTGGTATCAACAACGTTGGTGGCTGGTGGGCTTACTTGGCCTTTAAAATCAGCGTGATAAACGTTAATTGCTTCACCGCCATTGGTAACGAGCAAACAGGTTACACCTGCCTTTAAAATGGTATCAATGGTATGTTCAAGTGGCATTGCCTGATGACTTTTTTGATTTAGAAACTCAAGTTCTTCAAATGAAAGTTTTACGATATCTGACAAAGAGATAACATGCCACATTCTATCTAGCGTATGGCGCATGCTTGGCCACAGGTTTTCGCGCAGATTCATGTCAAAACTACAAATTGCACCGGCTTTTTTCGCCTGAGTAAGGCCGTAAATTGTTGTTTGATAGATGTTGTGCTCAGTAAGGCTGTTACTACATACATGCATAATGGCATGTTCAGCAAACATCGAACTGTTAAAGTCATCTACCCGATAAAGTAAATCGGCCGCGGGTGGGCGATAAAAGCTAAATGAACGTTCGCCGCTTTCATCTAGTGAAACAAAGGCGAGTGCTGTTTTAGCGGCATCGGTAAATTGGCAATAATCGGTGTTAACGCCATGCTGTGCCAGCTCATCTTTTATAAAGTGTCCAAACATATCATCGCCAAGCATGCCACAAAAACTGGTTTTTAATCCTAGCTTTGCTGCTGCAACAGCCACGTTAGCAGGCGCACCACCTGCATATTTGGTAAATGATTCAGGCTGTTTGCCGTCAGACAAAAAGTCAATTAGCGCTTCGCCAAAACACACTAAGCTCATTATGTATTCCTCAATGTTATTACTTTTAATACTTCGTAGCAGGCACCCATTGTGTGGTAATCGGTTTTTCCCGCAGGTGATTTTTCGTCACTGTATGCCTGATTGTTTGCTGATAAAATTCTAAACCATGCCCCATACTGATGATCTACCATATGTTGCCAACTGTATTGCCAAATTTTCTCATACCAAAGCCAATATGTATCATCGTGTGTAGCATCAGCGAGTAGGGCGGCAGCGGCCAATGATTCGGCCTGAACCCAAAAGTATTTATCGCTGTCGCAAATCTGTTTATCTGGCGCAAAACCATAAAAAATACCGCCGTGCTCGTTATCCCATGCAATAGCCAATGTGTCATCAAATAACGTTTTAGCTCGCTCAACTAGCCAAGGTAATTCAACATGGCGATTTAAAATCAGTAACAGTTTAGCCCATTCAGTTTGGTGGCCTGGTTGAAACCCCCACGGTCTAAATAAATGGCGAGGGTCATCTTTATTGTAATCAAAGTCGAGCTGCCAATCTTGATGGTAATGCTCCCATACAAAATACTGACTTTTTGCCGCCAACTTTAGTGTGAATGTCTGTGCTAACAGCAGCGCGCGGTCTAAATAGTGGTGCTGATTAGTGGCTTCAAAACACATCAAAAGTGCTTCGCATAGGTGCATATTGGCATTTTGACCGCGGTAAGTGTCGGCTTGACTAAAATCGGCAGTGTATTCGTCTAAATAGGCATTATTTTTGGCATCAAAATAATGGGTTTCAAGTAAATTCCATACTTGCGAAATGGTATTTTCACACTCGCTGATGCCAGCTTTTAATGCGACTGCATTTGCAAGCAATACAAACGCAAGACCATAGCAATGATTCGTGTCATCTAAAATGGTGACCTTGCCTTCGTTGGTTTGTTTTAACAGCCACGCATACCCCCCAGATTTTTGCTTATGCACACGCTCAAGGTGGGCTAAGCCATGGTGTGTTAGTCTGAGGTATTCAGGCTCTTTAAAATGCAAATAGGCCATTGCATAATTAAAAACAAAGCGAGTACTGGACACCAAATGACGGGTTTCTTTGTCATAAATCTGACCGTCATCTTTAAAAAATTGATAGAAGCCACCGCAACCATTTGCTGAATTATCAACACAATGCGGATGATAAAAAGCGAGCGTGTCTTTTATGTGCTGCTTTAAGAAATCAGGGCTTTTAAAATCGACAGTATGCATGCTGCCTCCGGTGGTTTTCTTGATTAAAGCAACTATAGCAGGAAATAAATATTTTGGAACGTTCCTATTAAATCTTTGTGCTATTTTTACTTCAATGTGTAGAATCAAGCGTAACTTGTTAACGGAGTGAAAACCACGTGAGTGAAATTAATACAAACCAATCGTTTGTCGCTGAGGGGTCGCAGCAAAATAAAAACTACCTGCTTCCCTTAACGGCAATGACGACCCTGTTCTTTTTATGGGGTTTTATTACAGTTTTAAATGATGTGTTGATCCCGCGCTTAAAAGGCGTCTTTGATTTAACCTATACCGAAGCAATGCTGGTACAGTTTTGCTTTTTTGGCGCCTACTTTATAGTGTCGTTACCAGCCGGTATGTTGGTGAAAAAATTGGGTTATAAGAACGGGGTTCTAACCGGTTTAATCGTTGCGTCAATTGGCTGTATGTTGTTTTACCCTGCTGTTGTAGTGCATGAGTATTGGCTATTTTTAGGTGCGCTTTTTGTACTAGCTGCAGGCATTACAGTGTTACAAGTATCAGCAAACCCTTATGTTGTCGCATTGGGACCTGAGAAAACAGCATCATCTCGCTTAAACCTTGCGCAAGCGCTCAATTCATTAGGCACAACGGTTGGCCCTTATGTTGGGGGGATCTTATTTTTTGGTACCGCGGGCTCATTGGCGGCAAACGCTGCAACGGCTGAGTCTGTTAAGGTTCCATATTTAATGCTAGCAGCAGCGCTGTTAACGATTGCTGTGGTATTTGCGTTCTTTAAATTACCTGTCATTGCCGAGCACACAGAAGAGCAAGACTGCAAAGCAAAAAATCATAGCCTAAAAGAAGCCCCTCATTTAATTATGGGAGTCGTGGGAATTTTTTGTTACGTGGGTGCAGAGGTTTCAATTGGTAGTTTCTTAGTTAATTACTTTGGTGAAGCACATATTGCGGGGCTTGAAGAGCATGCAGCCGCAAGTTTGATTGCGTACTACTGGGGTGGTGCGATGGTGGGCCGCTTTATCGGTTCTGCGGCATTGCAAAAAATAGCCCCTTCTAAAGCGCTGTTCTTTAACGCCATGATGGTTATTGTATTGTTACTTGTTACAATTTTCACAGAAGGTAATGTGGCACTGTACTCTGTGTTGGCGATTGGTTTATTTAACTCAATTATGTTCCCAACCATATTTTCAGTTGCCATTGAAAGCCTAGGTTCATTAACGAGTAAAGGCTCTGGTTGGTTATGTTTAGCTATTGTTGGTGGAGCGCTTGTGCCTTTAGTGCAAGGTGTTGTTGCCGATACCGTTAGTATTCAACAAAGCTTCTTCGTTCCAGTGATTTGCTATGCGTTTATTGCCTGGTATGGCTTGAATGTTGTGCGTCTTGCCGACACGTGGAAAAAACGAATAGGTTAAAGCGGCCTCTTTTTAATAAAAACCCCGCGTTTGAGACGCGGGGTTTTTTTATGCCTGATTAACTTAGCCGCATGACTTTATGAATACGTATTCAGTGATACGTGAACACTCACAACGTAGGAACGTTCCAATAAAGGTGCTGAACTGTGCTGTTGCAATTTGATGTTTGGTTTTCATTATGAGTACACAGAAAGTAATCGATTTTCGTGAAGAAGTGGTTTTAAAAAGCGACGTTTTTATGGTTTTAAGCTAAATTTATAAGACAAAGTGATTTTATTTTGTTAAAAATAAACGGCTAACAACGAAAAATAACAACAAATAGGGTTGCCATGCAAAGCACGCTTAAATTTACCACCAAAGTCACCGTAGCTGCGTCATTAGTATTAGTGATAGTGCTGGGTTTATTCACAATTAATAATTTTATCTCAATGCGAAGCCAAACGCAGGAGCAGCTATCTTTAGTTCTGCAAGAGATCTCTCAATCGGTGTCACAAAATATTGCTAACTGGCTTAATGCCAAACTAGCCATCGTATCTTCTGTGGCGGATACCTACCAATTAGGTGATAGCAAAGCATTGACCTTAACCCAGCTTAGAACGGCAGACAAAGCGGGCAATTTTAAAAATACG
This sequence comes from Pseudoalteromonas sp. MT33b, assembly GCF_014117385.1. Taxonomy (NCBI): domain Bacteria; kingdom Pseudomonadati; phylum Pseudomonadota; class Gammaproteobacteria; order Alteromonadales; family Pseudoalteromonadaceae; genus Pseudoalteromonas; species Pseudoalteromonas sp. MT33b. The sequence goes on from NZ_CP059832.1 coordinate 797,727, forward strand.
TACATTGGTATTTCAGATGGAACGTTTGTACTTAATGATCAATCTGTTGTATTACCGCCAGACTACGACGCAACAACACGCCCTTGGTATAAGCTTGTTGAAAACAAAACGAATACGGCTTTCACCGCGCCATATATTGATGTAACCACAAACGAATTAACTATTTCGGCTGTCGCGCCAATGCAATCAAATGGTGTATTTAGTGGGGTTGCTGGCGCTGATATCGATATGAAAACCATCACTAAAATCGTTAACGAAATTGACTTTTTAGGGTTTGGTTATGGCTTTTTACTGGATAGTGAAGGACGTATTTTAAGTCATCCAGACACGAAATATAATGATAAAAATATGCGTGACCTGTTTGGCAAAAATCTGTCTTTACAGTCAGAGTTTGTTGAAGTGCAAGTTGCGGGCTCAGATAAGCTAGTCTCGTTTACTAAAATAAAAGGCATTAAGAATGTTGATTGGTACTTAGGTGTGGTGATCAACGAAGAGATAGCGTATTCGTCAGTGGCGTCATTTAGAAACATGGCGGCTGTTTACATGCTTATTGGGATTGTTGCGATTGTACTGATGATGCAATTTTTATTGCGTTATTTAATGCGCCCAATGCAGCGCTTAAGCGATGCAATTAAAGACATTGCTCAAGGCGAGGGGGATTTAACACGTCGTCTTGAAATCGAGAATAACGATGAATTTGGCGAATTGAGTCATTACTTTAATGCCTTTATAGAAAAAATTCATAGCTCAATTGAACAAGTAAAAAGTACCACGGTTGAGCTGGAGCGATTAGTTGAAAGCTTAGTAAATCAAACTCAAGGCACACTCGCTATGTACGCTGATCAAACAAAGCGTACAGATAATGTGGCTACGGCAATTAATGAGTTAACTTCAAGTGCAGTAGAGATATCAAACAGTGCTAGTAATGCCTCTAAATTAGCGACAAGTGCAAATAGCCAATCGCTGCAAAGTCAGTCTGCACTCGCAGACAACTTAAATGCAATTAATGCACTGTCACGTAATATGGAGCAAGCACAAAAAACCATTAACAGCTTAGATGCTCATACGGTCAGTATCGGCCAAGTACTCGAAGTGATTAAAGGGGTAAGCGAGCAAACAAATCTACTTGCTTTAAATGCCGCAATAGAGGCTGCCCGAGCGGGTGAAGCGGGTCGAGGGTTTGCCGTTGTTGCAGACGAAGTACGTCAGCTTGCTCATCGTACACAACAATCAACACAAGAGATCGAAGACACCATAACGCAGTTACAACAGGGCTCGGCGTCAGCAGTTGAAGTAATGACTGCCAGTATTAAAGACAGCGAGAAAAGCGTTGAACAAGCGCATATTGCGGGTGACAAAATGGCCGAGGTTACACAGGCAATTGAGTCAATAGATGAAGTAAATCACAGTGTTGCAAATGCAACAACCGAGCAAAATCATGTTATTCAAAGCTTAGATAGTGATATTCATTCAATTAGTGAGTTGTCTAACCAAGGGCAAAGTAACTTAAACAATACCCTCAATGAGTGCACTAAACTTAAAGAGCAGTTTTATGAACTTGAAAAGCTCGTTCTGAAGTTTAAAGTATAAAGGTATTCTCACTTTTGGATCAAAACTGGCTTAGTGCCATTACCTTAAAAAGTGTCGACACGGCGGACAAACAACGCCGTGCCTTCACGTTATTTACCATGGCCTTTTTTGCCATAGCATTAATTACCACATTACTCATTTTGAACTATCAGGTGTATGCCTTACCGCTTACAGTGATGCTGCTAATAAGCGATATAGACATCGTCGGGTGTTTGCTTTATTACTTTCGAACGGGAAATCTCACTGCAATCGCCTGCATTATCTTATTAATTATTATGCTGTTGTGTATCTCACTGGTGTATACCGGAGGTAAAGAAAATACAGCATTGTATTGGCTAATGTTTTATCCGGTTGTTGCCTATGTAACGCTAGGGCTTAAAGTGGGTAGTGTATTTGTGGCCATTATGTACTTAAGCACTACACTTTTGTTGTTTGGTGCTGATGTTGGTCAGGTAAGCTATGGTCATGTTGAAATGACACGATTTTTGGCCTCGTTCACATTGGTTATTTTGTTCTCTGGGATCAGTGAATTTTTCCGTCAAAAAAGCCATCAAAAAATTGCTGATATTACCCTTATTGAAAAGCGTGACGCTTTAACCGACCCACTCACCGGGCTTGCCAATCGTCGCTATATTTATGAGCATATTTGTCCACGCTTAGAATCGGATGCACAAAGTTATTTACCCATGTCGATATTGTTAATTGATCTAGATAACTTTAAATTAGTTAATGATACCTACGGCCATGATTTTGGCGATCAGGTTTTGATTGCCTTTACGTCTATGCTTTTCGATAAGCTACGCACGACCGATATAAAAGCACGCTATGGGGGAGAAGAATTTATAATTTTATTACCCAATACCGAGCTCAAAACAGCCCATCGCGTTGCTGAAAAATTATGTGCCCATGTTGCCGATAAGCGCATAGCTTATGATGTGGGAATGGCCGTGTCTATTACCTGTAGTATTGGTATCGCGAGCTTAAATCACACCAGTCAGTTTAGTAAGGCTGTTAAGCAAGCCGATGATAATCTTTACAAGGCTAAAATGGCAGGGCGCAATACTGTTGTATCCAATAAACAAGAAGACGAGTAAATGGCCAGATTAATATATGTTTACGACCCAATGTGCAGTTGGTGTTGGGGGTACAGAGAAACGTGGTTAAAACTGCAGGCTGCGTTAACCGATAAACTCAGCATTGAGTATAAAGTAGGGGGGCTTGCACCTGATAGCGATGAGCCAATGCCTTTAGACATGCAGCAATTTTTACAGCAAACATGGCATCGAATTGAGCAGCAGCTTGGTACGAAATTTAATCATGATTTTTGGCATACCGCTCAACCACGCCGCTCTACCTATCCAGCATGTCGTGCGGTGCTTGTTGCAAGGCAACACAATAAAGAGCTCGAAATGCTCTTTGCCATTCAAAAAGCCTACTACTTAAACGCACAAAACCCATCTGACATAAGCTCCCTTGCTAATCTCGCAGAGCAAATAGGCTTAGATAAAACAGTCTTTATTAAAGATATTCAAAGTGACGCGATAAATGCGTTATTAATGGCTGAAATAAACGCAGCGCGTTCACTGCCAATCCAAGGCTTTCCTTCTTTAGTGCTAGAAAATAAAGGGGAGTACCATGTAATCCCAGTTAATTACCTTGATTGGGAAGCCAGTTATCAGCAGATCCTTTCGCTTATATAGTCTCAAAGCCAGCTCTTTTGTTTTTTAAGAGGGGGGTCATTTAACGAGGGGGAGTAGGAAAATTTCATATCACTTTTTTGACTAATTATTTATTAGAGTAATCATTTATTTGAGTAATATTGAAACATTCTTCTATTGTTATGGTTTGAGCGCTTGCATAGTTAAAATAACGACCCAATCACTCGTTTTGTGAGTATGGAAAAAGAAGAGCAACCAACTTTTTATATATAGTAATTGGCTAATAACTTTGTTAATAATAAGTCTTGAAGATAATTGAGCTTCAGCGTGGTATAAAAATGACCGACTAGCTCGATATATACCTGTTAGGTATTTAGGAGAATCACGGAATGATCGAAGCAAGTTGTCATTGTGGCAATATTAAAATAGCGGTTCCTGAAATCACGGATACGGTTACAAGTTGTAATTGTTCTACTTGCAGTAAGTATGCATCATTATGGGCTTACTTTTCACCCAAAGACGTTAAATTTACTACGATAGATAATTCTATTGCTTCATATTCTTGGGGTGATAAAACCATTGAATTCCATCACTGTAATAACTGCGGTTGTTTAACTCATTACACACCAACAGAACTTGGCAATAAAGATAAAATGGCTGTCAATTTTCGTTTAGTAAATGCAAATATTCTTAGCGCTCTTAAAATTAGATATTTTGACGGCGCAGATACATGGAAAGAAATAAAGCAGTAAATGCCTAACAAGGCATTTTAAGTTGGACAAATTGTCGTGAACTTTTTGTTCGTGTCTTGCCTATTTTAGCTAACAGCAATTTGCCGCTTAAATGGCGTTAACCTTATCAATAATATGTATAAGATTATGCGAAATTTTTATAAAATCCATCTGCTAACAACACTTTTATTTGGAGTGTTATCATTCAAAACACTTGGCCAAGACCAATCAGCTACCTACGAAATAATTAATCTTGCTGATGATTTTTATTCTGTATATCAGTCAAGCAAAACGTTATCCCCTGAAAAGAGAGCAGAGCAGTTTTCACAATATTTCACCTCTCAGTTTGAGCCTTTCTATAGTAATAAGGGCTTTGTTAAATCTATTGAAAGTTTCAGTGAGATAGAAGACGTATACTTATTAAAAAACAGAGAGTTATCTAAAAATTTAAATGGTAGCATGGACTCGTTTATTGCTACTTTTGCAGATTTCAAATCTGAAACACCAATATATATACTCCATTCGCTCGGTGGCTTTAATGGGGCAACACGTGATTTGAATGGCAAATCTTACTTAATGTTTGGTGTAGATCTGATGGCTAAATACCATAACTGGAAGAATGACACCCCATTTTTTCATCATGAGCTATTTCATGTTTACCATGAAAACTTTTTTCAATGTAATGATGAACTCTGGTGCTCGCTATGGACTGAGGGCTTAGCAACGTACGTGTCACACCAGTTGAATTCGTCTGCGAGTAATGATGAATTGATGTTAAACATACCTGAAAATATGATTAAAAATGTCCGTTCTAGACTGCGTTATTCGCTGACTGATCTAAAAGGAAAATTTTACTCGAAAAATCCTGAAACATACTCTGCATTCTTTAGTTTCAGAAAAGATGAAACAAATTTGCCATACCGCAGAGGTTATTACCTAGGCTACATTTTAGCTAAAGAAATAGGCAAAGATTACAGTTTAGAAGAGTTGGCAAAAATGGAGAAAAAGACCGTAGAGTTATTATTACTAAAAGCACTTGATTCATTAATCGAATTGCAAGGCTAACAAATAGTTAAACTGGGTCTTAAAACAGTTTATTTTGAGTGTCTTACTATTCTAACAAACTATTTTAAGCCCGTTAATGTTGGGTTATAGACTATAGACTCACGCGTTCCTGACCTTTGACCGAGATATATTACTCGTCTTTGCCTCATTATGGGTTAACGCAAATAATCTAAAGATCTGTTTTGAGCGAACTACGGAAGTTACCCAAAGCAGAGCAAGTGAGGTGCTAGGTAGTTGATTTAAATAAATTAGTTAACCAGCTTAATTGCTCAGGCTAGCAACTTTCGTACGCGTAAAAAAGATAATTGCGTATTAAGGCAAATTTAGGTGTAATGAATACATAATAAGCGCTGAGCAATGCAGGGAAAGCTTACTTTACATTATCTAGGACAGTGAGAGCCTCCAAAAGCCTATTTTTTTATAAGTAAAGCCATAGCATAAACAATACCAACTCTGACACACCGAGCAGGTAGCGGCTCAGTCCAATAAGCGATTATGCAACGCACACTATGTGTCGCATAAATACTAAAATGTTAGTCATACATAAGGATCTGCATGAGTGTTGTAGCAAAGGTTAAAAAATCAGCCTGGAATCTTGGCGCTATTCTATTTTTTATATGGTTTGGATTTAAGGCCATTGGGTATGGAATGGATATTCTAGGAGTTGAAGGTCCATCATTCTGCTCATATACCGGCGTAGCAGAATTTCCGTCCCCTAATGGTAAAAAAATTGCGAAGCTTGGTTATTCGGATTGTGGAGCAACAACTAACTGGCAAACTGGAGTAAGCATCGTAGATGTGAAATCAGGCATAGAGTATAATGGATTCTTTGGGTTGGACGGCAAGCCTGAAAATTTAAAAGTGCAATGGACGTCAGATATAGAATTAACTTTTAGTGACTTTCCAGTAGATAAGTTACTTTGGTTCAATCAAGATTATATGTCGGGTGTAAAAGTAAAAGTCGAGGCCAGTATGGCTAACAATCAAATTCATCCGACGCCAAAAAGCGGCGCGGCTGATTAGAGTGCTACCGAATAACTACTCTACCTCATAACTGGCCAGTCATGAGTACCCAAGTATTTTTATATTAATTGAACATATTTTGCTAGCATTTAAGAAAAAGGAACTCTGCTGATGAAATTATTAGTATTTTTAGTTTTCGTATCATTTAACTCACTAGCAAACCAGTTAGTTAGAGACTCAGATTTTGAGCACAGTGAGACTATTTACTGGATTAATAAAGATAATAATAACGCAATAATTTACAGCCAATTTGAAGCTTTTCATATGCTTAAAGGTTTAATTAGTAAAACTCTTATGAGTGAACCTTTTGGAGTTAATGTTTCAGAAGATATTTGTCACTTTGATCGACTCCTTTTTGTTGATGAGCAAAAAAATCTATTGTTTGAAATTGCAATTAATGATGATGAAATCATCTATAAAGGGAATGCTTATATTGTTAAAAACAAGAGTTTAGAGAAATTTAAATCTCATAACCTTAAGCGAATCGAAAATAACGAGAGTATGCTAGGCAGGTATATAAAGTTAAATGTTAATGGCTACTCTGATAAATGTACTAACTTTTAAGGTCTTTAAATATTCAGAGCATGCATATGTGCTGCGCAACATTCTAAATGTGGTTAGTCTGAGAGTCGCTTTGAAGCAAGGAACTTACATTCGATCTAGCTCAGTTAGACACAAATTAGTTACCAATTAAGGGCAGCTTTACCAGAAGTGGAAATTTAAGCTTAATTCGTCTTTGCCCCATTGTAAGTTAATGTAAAAGGTCTAAGGGTGGCTTTGAGCGAAAAGCGGAAGCTAACGCTTTCTATTTATTAAAGCCACATTTCCCAATAGCAGACGTTAACTACCACTAAATTAAGTCATAACTTCAGGTCTATTTAATGAGCAAGAACTAATAGCTGAAAATTGCTTCATTAGAGTAGCTTACTCAATGGGCTTACCACTCCATTAGCACCTTGTTGTAAAACATGGGTATATATTTGTGTTGTTTTAACGTCTGAGTGACCGAGTTGGCTTTGCACAGTACGAATATCTGCTCCACTTTGTAGTAAATGCGTTGCGAACGAGTGTCTTAGCGTATGAGGTGTAATTGGTTTAGTCAGTTGTGCTTTTAACGCAGCTTTTTTAATCGCTTTGCGCACCCCTGTGGGATAAAAATGATGTCGTCTAATTTCACCTGTTTGTGGATCTGCACTTAATTTATAAGAGGGAAACAAATATTGCCATGCCAGAGATTTATTTGCGGATGGATATTTACGAGCAAGGGCATTAGGCATCCAAACTCCCGCGAATTGCTCGTTCTTTATATCAAGCAGCAGATAATCATTGGCCTGCATAATCTGACTTCTTAATAAAGGAATTAACTCAGTGGCTAAAGTCACTATGCGATGTTTATTACCTTTACCATTCCATATCCGAATGCTTTTATAATCAAAATCAATATCTTGAACACGTAATTGGACAGCCTCCATCACGCGTAAACCGCTACCATACATTAACCCAGCGATTAAGTAATAGCGTTTATCTAAAAATGACATCAACAATTTTACTTCATCAGATGTCATAACAATCGGAAGTTTTTGCTGTTTTTTACTACGCACAAAGACAAGGTCGGGCGATAACTCTTGTTTTATGATGTGTTTATATAAAAGTGCCAGCGCATTTAAAGCCGTCGCTTAGGTTTTAGGTGACACATTTTTCTTCAAAACCAAATAGTCTAAATATTTTTCGACCTCATTATCCCCCATAGATGAGGGGTGCCGCTTGTCGTGATAATTAATAAAGCCAGCAATCCATTTCAGGTAAGTGTCAACCGACCGTAAAGAATATTGTTTGGCTAACATGTAATCTATGATTGAGTTTAAAAATAGCGAGCGTGTTCTCATAACTATTCCAATAAAAATTAATGCTGTACGTATATACAGTTTGGCTGCTTTGCCCCCATAGTCAAGAAAACGAGCAAATGAGTCGTTTTCTACTTTTTGTCAAAAGATGATTTTTCTAAATGTTATTATTTGGAAATGGCTTAAGATGTATGATAAAACTGGTTCAATCAGATAAACGACCCAACCATTGGTAGAGAAACGACCCATTGGGTCGATATTAAATTGTTAGAAGACTCGGATGATATACGAACCTAAAGTGTCACTAATTGAATTTCCATTTAAATCTGACCGAAGTACGGTAGTTGATGAAGTGAAACTATCTGATAAAGGTCTTGATATCATTGTTGAGTCAAATGATTGGAAAGTGAACGTGAATTTTGACGTAACTTGGGGCTTTCGTGTTCTTGATGAACTTGACCTTTGTGAGTTTTGGAAGGAATGTGATTTAACTCAAGGTTGGTTCTTTGAGGTGCTAGAAGGCGGATGGAAAGCTCTTGAGAATACAAGAGGTCATTTTGTTTCAGATAAAATGTATAAACATCGTGAATTTCTTATTGTTGGGTTAAACGAATGTGTTTCTGTTTTAGGTCAAGAGCTCCCAAAAGTTACTGAGCTTACGTCTTCTAACAAGTCACTAAAGCAGGACTCGTAACAGTTGGCTCGGTTCCGCTTCGCTTCACATTTTAGCCAACAATTACTCGCCTCTTAGTGAGGCGTTAGGCTTACGGATGAGTATCGAGTTTCACACAAAAACCTTAGATAAGAATCAGCTTAAAAATGAGTTGGAATTTATAGCTAAATATCTTTTAAACTCTGGAATATCTGAATGCAAAATATTGTTCGGTTTTGGCTGGGGAATAAATTATTACCCAACCAATCAGTGGTTACCTGAAACAATCTTGATTGGAGAATTAATTTCAAAAATTCATGACGTTGAAACTCAAAATTTAGGTCAACTTGGTAAAGATGATTTATTCATTTCTCTACCATCGTTTGAAATTAAATTCTGTAACGACGGTGATCTTCATTTAAGTTATAGTGCAAGTTCAAAGCAAAGTAGTGAAATTTTAAACCGTTGGCAAGCTCTTGGTTTTGAACCTCGAGAAAGTAAGCCTAACAAACAACTCATGCGGGACTGCTAAAGCTTGGCTCAGTTCCGCTTTGCTACACTATTTTAGCCAACTTTTTTACGCCGCTTAGCAAGGCGTTATGTTACTAGGGAAGTCTGTGCGTAAATTCTTAAATTTAAGTAAAAATAGGCAGGTTGAATTAGATAAAAAATTTCCTGATTTATTTAAAATTTATTGTGTAGAAGATTCACCTCATTATAAGAAAGTCGCAATAACTGTTTTTGATCATTGGTTAACTCGTGAAGAGTTTGAGAATGATTTCCCTGATAAAACCGAGCGGTTACGACGAGATAAATCATTGCATGATTTTGCAAAGGTTATGTCTAAAAACACAGAAGTATTGAATTTTAAATTTAAAGGTAAATGGGAGCGTTGTTATCCATCCTTTAGAAAGTTTAGCTCTCAAGCAGCTATGGATATTTATTTACATCCTGCTGGTGATAATGATTCCTCAGATAAATTTTGCAGGTTAGTTTTACCAGAATTTTCAGCCGTGTATTTTGAAAGCTGGGATTATACGAATATATTTTACATTCAAGATGATAAAGTTATAGCGCAAATTAAAAAGTGGGCTAATGAGTCAGGCGTTTATTGCTTGGAGTATTAGTAACATAACAAGCCAATAAAGTGACGGGACTGCTAAAGCTTGGCTCAGTTCCGCTTTGCTACACAAGTTTAGCCAAGCATTATCAGCCCCTTATTGGGGCGTTATGTGGCATGGAGATAAATTGAGAACCTCAAGGATAGTCAAATACACTTTCATCATGTTCGTACTGCTTACAGCACTAAGTACATTTACGAGTGTGGTAATAGGAGTCGACAATTTAGCGGCACTATCATTTGGCGAATATTTTACATATCAATTAATGCCGCCATCTTTGTTAGCAGTAGCCATGTATGCACTAATGGCGAAACGAGACTCAGCTAAAGCCTGGAGATACACTGCCAGTGTGTTTTTGTTTGGCTTCCTAATGGGCATGTTAATCCTTTCGTTGCTGACGCAAGAACTGTATATCCCACCAACATGGTTCGTAGAGCTTCCTTTGTCGGTAGCCTCGGCTATTGTTGGTACTTTAATCGGGATAAAGTGGAGTATAAGAAGTGCGTCTGCCACATAACAAACGCATTAATGAATGGACGTCTAAAGCTTGGCTGACGCTCGTTCCTCGCTGATTTTAGCCAAGCTTAATCCGCCCATTATGCGGGCGTTATATGCCAAGGATTATTCGAGTTGAGTATTAGCCCGTGGGATTATGAAGTTAATGTTAAAAGTTCCAATCAAAGATATTTAGCCTCTGTTACCAATGCTAATGAAATAGCTATGGGGGCGCCAACATCAGGAATCCTTTCCATTGACGGAAAAATCATTTCTACCCGATGTAATCCTTCGATTATTTGGTCAAATAATTCTGAATATTTAGCATTTCCCAAATGGACTAAATCAAATGACCAAAAGTTAATGGTTTATTCTATGAAATCCGGTGAATTGAAGCAGTTACCAAAAACTTATAGAGTATTAGAACTTAAACAGTTTAATGACCGGAATATAAAAGGTGTAGATTCACCTATTTATAAGCCCAAAGAAATAAACGTAGAAATTGATTTTTAGTATTGGCATATAACAAGGCGTTTAAAAAATCGGACACCGTAATGCTTGCTCGGTTCCGCTTCGCTACACAATTTTAGCAAGCATTACTAAGCCGTTTAACGCGGCGTTATATTGCTAGGGAGTTCAATTGAAGCACTGTTTAATCGCAAGCTTTTATGCAAGTTTAACTTCAGCACTAGCATTGATAATAATTGCACTTCCTGATTATTCTGGGGCTTCAATTTTATTTGGTTTGTTTGCATTTCCTGTTGCTTTTATTTGTTCAGTAGCGTTTTCGTATCCTCTAATTTACTTTCGATCAAAGCTAAGTTTAAAAAAATGGCAAAGTGGCTCATTGTTCATGATTACAGGTTTAATTCTTGGTGCTATTACACCAATACTTATATTGGGCTGGGTAACAGTAGACGTAAATAGCATAGTGTTTATAATGCAGTATAGTTTTATAGGTTTTATTGCCTCTGCTACCGCTTGGTATTACGTACATCACAATGTCGCAATATAACAAGCTAATAAATAAGGACAAAAAACAGTTGGCTGTTTTCGTTCCTCAACATTTTATCCAACAATTTTTTGCCCATTGTTAGGGCGTCAGGTGTAAAGGAAGTATGAGTGAAATTTCAGGGATTGATGCAATAGAAAGCTATATCAATTCAAACCTAGAAAAAGTCAAAACCGACGAAACTGGTTGGGACACTCTTTACTTCAATAAAGCCACAAAACAATACTGGGTGCATTGCTACCCAAATTCTGAAGTTCATGGTGGAGGTCAACCTCAGCTTAAACAAATTTCAGAAGCCTGTGCGCAAACTAAGTTCGGTGTGTAATTTACACCTAACAAGTTACTCAAAAGGACGCAAAACGCTTGGCTTGTGCTCCTTCGTCGCTAATTTTAGCCAAGCATTTATGCGCCCATTAGTAAGGCGTTACCGAACGTCTGCTTTTGTAAATCTCGCATATTTTATATGAATGCCTGAACGACTCTTAATGGCACAGAGCCGTCCTTCGGCTCTAACTCATTTCTGTCCAGTGATGAGTTAACATCAATCTAGCAGCATTTCAGTTTTAAAGAATTATAAAAATAGGCCGATACAAAACCATATCACTGAAACAGGGACGTGTTATGAAGGTTAATTCTGAAAATTTACCGCAACCACTAAATAATCAAAATGTGACATTAGAATCACCCAACAATGGAGAGGCTCTTTTAAATACTGAGCTGAAAAAGTTGGCGGATGACATATATCACAAAAGCGAGCCACCTGAACTAGAGCAAACATATAGCAAGCCACTGACAATGACCGCGAGCAAAATAGACATGACTAAAACGGTTGATGACTTTATGTATGAACTTGCTGTTGCGACTGGCGAATTATATATGCCTGGTGGGAGTGTACCGAAGGCTGTGGAAAAAATGCTTTCTCCTTACGATGCATTACTCTCAGATATAAATAATCAAGCGCCTTCATTGGCCTATAAAAGTTGGGGAATATCAATAAACCAATCTGGTACTTTAGAAGCGACTGGTTCGATTAAAGACCTTGAAAAAGAGTACTTAGAAGAAAAACTAAATGGTTCGGAGGAATTAGTAAGTGCTATAAAGGATTTTAAATCTAATTATTTGAAATATATCGGGCCTGAATCCCGGGGCTATGGAAGGTATGATGTTACGAATGATAATTTTGCCGATGTCTTCGATTTTAGAGAAATGCTTGAAAGCTCAAGGAGCAATGACGACTTTAAAAGGACGTGGGAGTATGAAACAAATTGGCTAAAGTTGACTGATAACATCTTGTCACAGTTAAAACGCAGCGCTGCGAGATATTAGTTACTTAAAAGGTTTATTTGGCATTGTAATTGGGCCACACAGCGATCATTTAAAAATGTCATATTAGGCTCGCTTTAACTATCAAGTTTGGCACTGAGACTTATCTAACGATTAAATCTTAATTGGTGAATAACTAACATTATTTATTTGGCGTAGTTATGTGTAATGCAAACTCATTTTTTATTGGCGAGTACCGATTAACGCATCTTTGTGCAAAAACGCGCTGCCGTGAGTTTTTCTAAAAGCTTAAATTTAATGTCATTTTTTAACTGAAATTTCAAAATAATTGCCCCAGATGTTTATAAATGCCTAACTTATAAGGCACATCCTCGAGATTTTCCCCTTATTTTTGCCCAACATAAACGAATTGTTACAGCTGTCATATTTTTGTATTTTTTACGCAACACGCTTGTCATTTTTCATCGTTAGACTTTCGCTCATTAAAACAACCCCACTAGCAAATTAAGCTAATTTAACGAGTAAAGGTGTATGCGATGAAAGGCGTTAAACCACTGATTTTAGCAGGTATTGTAGCGGCATCTGCAGCAGTACATGCAAACGATCTAGATAAAGTAATTGATAAAAGTAGTGAGATAAACAAATCTGCTGCGCAATCACAAACTAAAATCGACAAGATTGCAGATTCAATGCAAGGTCGTTTACAACAGTTCAAAGCCCTAAACAAAGAAATTGACGGTTTAACTGTTTATAACGCACAACTTACTAAGCAATTAAATAACCAAATTGCTGAAATGGACGCGTTAAACGAGTCTATGGATCAGGTATCGGTTATCGAGCGTCAAATCACGCCGTTAATGATGCGCATGATCACAGGCCTTGACCAATTTGTTGCACTCGACGTGCCTTTCTTAACTGAAGAACGTAGCAAGCGTATTGCCTCATTGAAAGCAATGATGGACCGCGCAGATATCACATCAAGTGAAAAATTCCGCCGCTTACTGGAAGCCTACCAAGTAGAAGTTGATTACGGCCGTACTATCGAAGCGTACACCGCATTACTTGATGTTGATGGTCAAGAGCGCGAAGTTGACTTTTTACGTATCGGCCGTTTAGAGCTTATTTATTTAACACGCGACGGCAAAAAAGCAGGTAGCTGGGATAAAGAAACAAAATCGTTTGTTGAATTACCCGATTCTGCAATCAGTCAAATTAGTAAAGGTTTACGTATCGCGCGTAAGCAACTTGCCCCAGATATGTTAACACTGCCAGTCCACGCTGCTGAATAAGAGGTTCGAGATGAAATTATTAACGACAATGACAAAAATGGCCGTGTTTGCAGCTGGCCTTGGTTTTGCGGGTAGTAGCTTTGCTGCTGAGCCAATGGATTTAGACTCATTACTAAAAACATTAGAGCAAGGTAAAGCACAACAAAGCGCTGAGAATAAACAACGTGAACAAGCGTTCATGGCGCGCCAAAACGAACAAGTGCAAATGCTTAAAGATACACAAGCAAAGCGTAATGCCATGCTTAACGAGTCGGAGCGTTTAGAAACGCAGTTTGAAGAAAACGAAGTAAAACTTGCTAACTTAACCGAGACACTTTCAAACCGTATGGGTTCACTTAAAGAGCTATTCGGTGTGTTACAGCAAGTTGCGGGTGACTCAAGCAACAAATTCATGACCTCTGTTGTTTCTGCTGAGCTACCAGGACGTAGTAACTTCATGGATGAGCTTGCTCAAAAAATGGGGTCAACGTCGAAGCTTGCTTCAATCGATGATATTGAAAAAGTATGGTTTGAATTACAACGCGAAATGACTGAGCAGGGTAAAGTATCTCGCTTTACGACGGATGTTATTGTTGAAGGTGGCAGCAAAGCACAAAAAGAAGTGGTGCGTGTTGGTGCATTTAACTTAATCGCGGATGGTAAATACCTAGAGTACACGCCAGCGACTAACACAATCAGCCAGCTTACTCGCCAACCAAGCAGCCGATACACAGCGACGGCATCGGATCTTCAACAAGCTAACTCAGGTGTTGTGCCGTTTGCACTTGACCCAACAGGTGGTTCAATCTTAGGTCTTTTAGTTCAAGCTCCAGACACCGAAGAGCAAGTTCACCAAGGTGGTACTGTCGGTTACATCATTTTAGGTGTTGGTTTAATTGCCTTATTAATCGCACTTGAGCGTTTTGTATCACTGATGATTATGGGTGGCAAAATCCGTCGTCAGCTTAAAGACACGGTTGCACGTGATGACAACCCACTTGGTCGTGTCATGAAAGTGAAAGATCAATACCCAAATGTAGCGTACGACACACTTGAGCTTAAATTAAGCGAAGCAATCATTCGTGAAATGCCAAAAATTACCCGTAACCTAACGCTCATTAAGATTATTTCTGTGGTAGCTCCGTTATTGGGTCTACTTGGTACGGTAACCGGTATGATTAATACCTTCCAGGCTATTACTTTGTTCGGTACAGGTGACCCTAAACTAATGGCTGGTGGTATTTCTCAGGCACTTGTAACAACAGTACTGGGTCTGGTTGTGGCTATTCCAACGGTATTTTTATACACACTTCTTAACACGCGCTCTAAAAACATGCTGTTAATTTTACAAGAGCAAAGCGCAGGTATCATTGCAGAGCGAAGCGAGAAAGGAGCGTAAATCATGGTGCTATTGATTGATGCAATCAATGCTCTACGTGATTTCCTCGACACGGGTGGCCAAGTTCTCTTGGTCATCGGGGTCCTCATCTTCGCGATGTGGTTATTGATACTTGAGCGTTTTATGTATTTCTTTGGTGGCTTTAAACGCTACAAGAAAGACGTAAAAAGCACTTGGAACAATCGAGCAGAGCGTAACAGTTGGAACGCAGAGCAAATTCGCCAAGCGATGATTTCACGCGCTGGCATGCAACTAAATAATAACCTTGCGCTTATCAACGTAATGGTTGCGTTATGTCCACTTTTAGGTCTGTTAGGTACTGTTACCGGCATGATTGAGGTATTTGACGTAATGGCAATCACAGGCACAGGCAGTGCGCGTTCGATGGCGTCAGGGGTGTCTAAAGCCACTATCCCAACAATGGCGGGCATGGTGGGTGCACTTTCAGGGGTGTTTGCATCAACGTATTTACAACGTCGTGCAAAACGCGAAGTGCAATTACTTGAAGACAACATGGTCTTAGACCACTAAATGAATTTTAGGGTGATGTAAAACACCACCCACTAGGAGACAAATAATGAGAGCGCCACTAGGTAACTTATTTCAAGAAGACGATGCAGAAGAAATCAACATGACACCAATGCTAGACGTTGTTTTTATCATGCTTATTTTCTTCATCGTAACAGCATCATTCGTAAAAGAAGCCGGTATTGATGTTAACCGCCCTGAAGCGGCAACCGCTGTGAAAAAAGAGCGTGCCAACATTTTAGTTGCTATTTCAGACAAGGGTGAAATTTGGATTAACAAACGCCAAGTAGATATCCGTGCGGTACAAGCAAATATCGAGCGCTTAAAAGCTGAAAACCCTCAAGGTAGCGTGGTTATTCAAGCTGATAAAAAAGCCACAACCGATGTACTGATTAAAGTTATGGATGCATCGCGAGCTGCAGGCGCATTTGATGTGTCGATTGCTGCGCAAGAAGCATCATAAGGAATGTGAGCGATGCGTTATATAGTTGCATTAATCATCGCTGGTATCGTGACTGTCATGCTGTTTTTAGGCATGCAGGCACTGATCACCGGCGGTGAAGGGGCCATGTCTGAGCCAGTAAAAGGGAACGTACTTGATTTTGTTCGTCTGAAAAAAGAAGAGACGGTACAAAAGAAAGAGCGCAAACCACAAAAACCACCAACACCAAAAGAGCCACCACCGCCAATGGAATCACCGCAAATGCAAAACAGTGATCCCAATGCAAGCAATGCAAACTTTGACTTTGGTGCAAGCGTTGAAGCCGACGTTAACTTATCCGGTGGTTTAGCGCTCGAATCAAGCGACGGTGAATACTTACCCATTGTAAAGGTAGCGCCTGTATATCCGCGCCGAGCTTTATCGCGTGGTATCGAAGGTTATGTAATTGTTGAGTTTACAGTAACCAAGCAAGGCACCGTGCGTGACCCTAAAGTGATTAAAGCGGAACCTGAGTCACTGTTTGACCGCGCTGCAATGGATGCTGCACTTAAATTTAAATATAAACCGCGCGTTGTTAACGGTGAAGCCGTTGAAGTAGCGGGCGTACAGAACAAAATTTCTTTCCAGATTAACGGTTAGAGAAGAGGAATGCGATTATGAAACCTTTAAAAGTTGCCGTGATTTGCGCGGCTGCTTTCACAAGCAGCCTTGTAGTACCAAGCGTTGTTAGTATGTTACCAGGGGTAACATTGGCTACAGCTTATGCCGAAGATCAAAAAACCAAACGCGTACCTGCACTGCGTGAAAAAGTGTATAGCCAATTGGCGCGTGCTCAAAAGCTGGCTGATGATGGTGATGCAAAAGCGGGTCTTGCTGCCTTAGATAGCATAAAAGAGCGTTCATCAAGTATGAACTCGTATGAAATTGCCATGATGCATAATTTCTACGGCTTTATTTACTACAACGAAAACGATCTTGGTAAAGCAATTGCGTCGTTCGAAAAAGTAGTGGCAGAAGAAGAAATTCCTGAAACATTGCGCGTAAGCACCACGTTTAGTTTAGCGCAATTAGCGATGGCAAATAGTGACTACGATAAAGTAATTACGTATTTGGAACAGTGGGATAAAATCAATGATAAGCCAAAAACAGATGCGTATTACGTATTAAAATCGCAAGCTTATTATCAGCTTAAAGATTATCAAAAAGGCATTGAAAACATTAACCTTGCTATTGCAGAAGCTGACAGCAAAGGTGAAATGCCAAAAGAAAACTGGCTAATTTTACAACGTGCAATGTACTACTCACTCAATCAATCTGACAAAGTGGTTGAAGTGCTAGAGCGATTAGTGAAGCTATACAATAAACCTGAGTACTGGGTTCAATTAGGTGGTATGTATGGTGAAACAGGCGCAGAGAAAAAGCAGTTAGCAGTGTTAGAAGCCGCGTATCAGCAAGGCTTTTTAAAGTCTAAATCTGATTTACGCCAATTATCACAAGTGTATTTATACAACGGTCTTGCTTATAAAGCGGCGAATGTGATGAGTAAAGCCATGAAAGACGGTGTCGTTGAACAATCTGCTAAAAACTATGCTTTTGTTGCAGAAGCCATGGTGCAAGCAAAAGAAGATGAAAAATCATTGCCGTATTTTGCTAAAGCTGCTGACTTAGTGTCGCACGGTCAGTACGACCAGCGTATCGCAGAGGTGAGCATTAACCTTGAAAAATACGACGAAGCAGCGGATGCAGCCCGTAAAGCACTTGATAAAGGCGGCTTAGAGTTTGAATCGAATGTGTATGTAGCCTTAGGAATGGCACAGTACAACTTACAAAACTTTGATGCCTCTATTTTAGCGTTTGAGCAAGCTGAAAAACACAAAAAGTCACAGCGTTTAGCTGAGCAATGGATCAAGTATGTGAAGCGTGAAAAAGTACACGCCGAAACGTTACGTACCGCATTGCTCTAATTTGTATTCAACAGGCAAGCGTACAAAATAACTTAATTATAATCGCAACACCAAAGCTGCCTTCGGGCGGCTTTTTTCCGTTGTTTAATTTAAGTTAACCCTCTAATTTTAAAGTCAATTACATTGTCATTTTATGTTTATTAAAATGTAACCACTTTGTCATACAGCTCCCGTAAGGTAGTCGCAGTTTAAAACTCAAGTGACCCAAAAGCATTACTTTACAGTGCTTTTTGGTGACTTGAGTTTATGCGCTAACACAATAATTAAATATCTATCTTAACGGAGTGAACAATGAAATTATCTGGCTTATTCAAGGTTAGTCTTGTAGCGACAGCAATCTCACTAGCAGGTTGTGGCGGTGGTGATATCAACATCAACGTAGAAGAAACGGTCGAACAACCAACTACACCTACTAACCCAACTACACCACCAACCACGGAAGAATTACCCGGTGTATACAGCCAAAGCCTTTCGAACGAAGTATCTGCTGCATTAGGTCGTGATGTAACAGTACAAGTTCTTTCAGGTGTAATCACAGAAGATACTACATTATCGACAGACGCATTCTGGGCCCTTGATGGTGCTGTTTTCGTTGGTAACGATAAAGCAGACAGTGCAACATTAACTATCGAACCAGGTGCCGTTGTATTTGGTAATAATGGTTCTGATTATTTAGTTGTAAGCCGTGATTCAAAAATTGAAGCGACAGGGACGAAAAATGACCCAATTATCTTTACTTCTAAACAAGACGTAACTGGTGAAGAAACATCAGCTGGCCAATGGGGCGGTATGGTGCTTCTTGGTAACGGTATCTCTAATAAGTGTCCTGCTGAAGGCGATTGTGCTCTACAAGTTGAAGGTGTTGAATCAGGTGCTGTATTCGGCGGTACAGACAATACAGATAGTTCAGGTACTTTAAAGTACGTTGTTGTTAAAAATGCGGGTTATGAAATTGCACCAGATAATGAACTAAATGGTATTACATTTGGTGCTGTTGGATCTGGTACAACGGTTGAGTACTTACAAGTTCATAACAACTCAGATGATGGTGTTGAATTCTTCGGTGGTGCGGTAAATCTGAAGCACGTTGTATTAACAAGCATCGACGATGATAGCATCGACTGGGATAATGGTTACCAAGGTAAAATGCAATTCGTTTATGTTGAACAAGATCCAGATTCAACAGATGCAAACCGTGGTATCGAAGCAGATAACGACGGTAGCACACCTTCTAAAGAACCAAAATCATTACCAATCATTTCTAACTTAACAATCATCGGTAACAACTTCGACGGTGAAGACGATGCAGAAGGTATCTACCTTCGTGAAGGTACAGGTTTACACCTTTACAACTCTGTGATCACTGGCTCTGACGAAATGGGTGAGTGTTTAGAAATTGAAGGTGCTGAAGACGGTGCAAGCGAAACAGTTAACAATGCTAACGATGGCACTATCTTAATGCAAAACACGTTTATGTCGTGTACCAATGGCGAAAACTTCAAAAACCCAGTTGATGGTAGCGGTAATTCATTACTAGAGCTTGAAACGTGGTTTACAGCACAATCAGGTAACGTAATCAATGATAAGCCAATGCTTGGTGCAAACGGTCAACCAATTGCGGGTTCTCCATTACTAGGCGCGGGCCAAGATGTAGCAAATACTGTTGATGCGTTCTTTGATACAGTTGACTTTGTTGGTGCATTAAATGACTCAGATGACTGGCGTGAAGGTTGGGCATTTGGTTACGGCGGCGGTGAAGTAACTGCACCAGCAGCTGTAGCAGGTTGTCCATCAGGTACAACGTCAATTTCTCCAGTTGATGGCAGCACAACAACATGTGAAGTGTCTGGTCGCATTACCGCTGATTTAACTCTTACTGCGGGTAACTACTACGCATTAAGCGGTGCAGTATTTGTAGGTGAAGATAATGCTGATTCAGCTACTTTAACAATCGAGCCAGGCGTAACAGTATATGGCCGTACAGGTGATGATTATTTAGTAATTAGCCGTGGTTCGAAAATTAATGCTAATGGTACTAAAGATGAGCCAATCTCGTTCACTTCAAGCCAAGATGTTATGGGTGGTACTACAGCCGCTGGTCAATGGGGTGGTTTAGTTCTTCTTGGTAATGCACCATCAAACAAGTGTCCAGCAGAAGGCGATTGTGCACTTCAAGTTGAAGGTGTTGAGTCAGGTGCGGTGTTCGGTGGTACTGATACAACAGATAACTCAGGTACGCTTCGCTATGTTCGTGTGATGAATGGTGGTTACGAAATCGCACCAGATAACGAATTAAACGGTATCACGTTCGGTGGTGTTGGTTCTGGTACTACTGTTGAGTATGTGCAAGTTCACCAAAATGCGGATGACGGTGTTGAGTTCTTCGGTGGTAACGTACAAGCGAAGTACTTAGTACTAACAAGCATTCAAGATGACAGCATCGACTGGGACAATGGTTTCCAAGGTAAAATGCAGCACATCCTTGTTAAGCAAGCAGCTGATAACTCAGATGCAAACCGCGGTATCGAAGCCGACAACGATGGTTCTTCACCTTCTAAAACACCTAAATCTAACCCAACAATCGCTAACTTAACAATTATCGGTAACACCTTTAAAGGTGAAGATGACGGTGAAGGTATGTACTTCCGTGAAGGAACTGGCGCGCAAATCTATAACGCAATCGTAACGGGTCCTGAGGGCATGGGCGAGTGTCTTGAGATTGAAGGCGCTGCTTCTGGTGAAAGTGAAACAGTTAAGAATGCACAAGATGGTACGTTAATGATTAAATCATCAGTGATTGCATGTTCTGAAAACTTCAAAGACCCAAGCGGTGTAGATTTCAGTGTTGAGAACTGGTGGACAAACACATTAGGTAACTTAGTTGCTACAGGTCAAACGCAAGTTGTAAATGGTATTTTTACTATCGATACAACCACAGCGACAGACGTTAAAGCAATCGACGGTTTCTTTGATACAACAACGCACATTGGTGCAGTATCTGCTGATAACAACTGGACTGAAGGTTGGACGGTAGGTCTGGAATAACACAGTAAGCGAGGTGCTAAACAGTGCGTTTAGCACCTTTAAATAACTT
Source organism: Pseudoalteromonas sp. MT33b (assembly GCF_014117385.1). NCBI lineage: Bacteria > Pseudomonadati > Pseudomonadota > Gammaproteobacteria > Alteromonadales > Pseudoalteromonadaceae > Pseudoalteromonas > Pseudoalteromonas sp. MT33b. The sequence goes on from NZ_CP059832.1 coordinate 818,897, forward strand.
TCTGTAACGTATTTCAGATAGAGGTAAACATGAAACAATATTCAAAACAGTTCAGCTTAACAGCACTCAGTGCAGCCATTTTATGTGGCTTGACTGTCTCGGTACACGCAGCTGAAGCCGACGAAGAAGCTGTTCTCGAAGAAGTTGTTGTAAGTGCAAGTCGGTTGAAAGGCACTGCAACAGCTGTTCTAGAAGAGCGCAAACAGCAAGCTTTCGTTGCTGATATTATGGGTGCTGAGCAAATTTCTCGTAGTGGTGATAGTGACGCTGCAGCAGCGCTTCGCCGTGTAACAGGTTTAACACTTGTTGATGGTAAGTTCATTTATGTTCGTGGTCTTGGTGAGCGTTATTCAAGTACACAGCTCAATAACTCTGCTGTACCAAGCCCAGACCCAACACGTTCTGTATTACCACTGGATTTATTTCCATCAGGTATTATTGAAAGCTTATCAGTACAAAAATCATATTCACCATCGATGCCTGCATCTTTTGGTGGTGGTAACGTTGATATCCGCTTAAAAAGCATTCCAGACCAATTTGTTTTTGATGTATCAGGTCAGCTTGGCTATAACACCAACAATTTTGACGATGGTCTTGAGTACAACGGTGGCTCTGATGATTGGTATGGTGTTGACGATGGTACGCGTGAAATCCCTCGTCCTATACTAGATGTATATCAAAGCGGTCAATCGCTTGATGATTTAACACCTGAGCAAAGCCGCGCTTTAGCGATGTCGTTAAATCGCGATTATGATCCAAAATCAGCAAAGGTTGATCCCAATACTAAGTTCACTGCAACGTTAGGTAATAGCGTTGAATCAGATAAATGGCGCTACGGTTTCTTATCGTCGTTTAGCTACGATAATAAGCATGTTGTTGCAGACGAATATCAAGGTCAAGGTTTCTTAATTGGTGACAATTCAACAACCATGATCCGTGGTTATGACCAAGTGCTTAGTACCGAGCATACAGTTAAAACATCTGGCATGATCACTGTCGGTGTAGAGTATGATAAAGCGCACAAAATTGACTACACAGCCTTAATCTTACGGGATACTGAAGATCAAATATCAGACCGTTTAGGAATAGACCAAAATAACAACACGTCAGATAACAAACGTGTTCGTTCGTATGATGTGCGTTATGAAGAGCGTGAGTTAATTGTTAATCAATTAAAGGGTATGCATACCTTTGAATGGTTAAATTACGCGGGCTTTGATTGGAAGTACTCAATGGGTCGTTCAAACCGTTATGCACCAGGTAACATGGAAACTCGCTTCATTGTTACTGATGCAAATGAAGACGGCTTTTACGATACTGTCAATGAAAGTGCATTAACCAATGCGACAACCGCGGCGCGTTATACATTCCAAGATTTGGACGATGAAGTAGAAAACTACGGTTTTAACTTTACACTGCCTATTATGTTAGAGGGCATTGATATCGAGCTTAAATCGGGTGCAGACTTTATTTCTAAGGAGCGTTCTGCGACAAACCGCCGTTTTGATATTAATACACGTGCTTTTTCAGATGTTGATTTAACGGGTAGTGAGCTGAATACAATTTTATCTGATGATGTACTTACTAATGCAACACTGACACAGCCAATCTTAAACGATACAACGGTTTCTGGGGATGACTACAAGTCTGCGCAAAAAGTAGATGCTTATTACTTTGAAGCAGATTTATTCTTCAATAACACATGGCGGATCAGTGGCGGTTTAAGGTGGGAAGATTTCCGTCAAGTATCTGTTCCTCTTGACCCATTTACTGGTGGTCTTGCATCTTCAATTGATTACGATGAGTTAGATCAACTCGCATTTCGTGAAGACGACGTTTATAGCGCACTTGCTTTAACTTATGTGCAAAACGACGAAACGCAATGGCGCTTAAGTTACGGTGAAACGGTTGTTCGCCCAGATTTACGTGAGATTTCTGACGCGACTTATATCGATCCGCTTACTGAATACCCTGTAGGTGGTACGCCAGGTCTACGTACAACCCAAATCAAAAACTATGATTTCCGCTGGGAAAACTATTTTGATACGGGCGAGAACTTCTCTATTGGTGTGTTCTATAAAGACATGGTTGATCCAATTGAGTCTGTTCAATCACCAGCTCAAGATGGTCCACCACTGGTACGTATTGCGAATGCAGAAGATGGTTATGTTGCTGGTGTTGAATTTGAATACCTGAAAGATTTTGCTTTCTTAGGTGGATTCTGGCAAGACGTGTTCATGACAGGTAACGTGACTCTAAGTGACTCAGAAATCAACATCGACCGTCAGGCGATTGTTGAACAAACAGGGGTTTCTGCAGCGGTTACAAATACAACACGTCGCATGACGGGTCATTCAAAATATGTTGTGAATATGCAGTTAGGCTATGACGCACCAAGTGGTCAGCATGCCTCTACGCTAATCTATAACGTATTTGGTGAGCGAATCATTATTCCAGGTATTGAAGGTCAGGAAGATTGGATGGAGCAACCATTTCATTCTTTAGACTTTAACTACACCTATTTCCCTGATTTCAACTCAAGCTTGAAGTTCAAAGTGACGAATATCTTGGGCGCAAAATCTGAAATAGAGTCAGCCGGTACTTTAACGCGTTCGAAAGAGAAAGGCACTGAGTTCTCAATTGAGTACAAATATCAGTTCTAATACTCTGCCCAAGGAAGGATACAATAATAAATCCTAACGTTGATTTAGCCCTGCAATAGCGTAATGCCAGTCAGTTAAGAGCTGACTGGCATTTTCTTTTGTAAGGATACTTATTTGGTTTCCTTCTTATCACCCTTGGATAATGCCTGTCTGGTAGCCTATCGGGTAAGATAAACAACCTAAGTGTTGTCAGTAACTCATCATAATGAACAGGTAACTTACTTGCACTATGTATTGGCGTAAACATGAAGAAAGCGATTACCTGCCGCATAGATTGGCTAAAGCTTAATTGAGTAGGCAAGATATCTTCTTCTTTAGTTGCATCAAGCATGATTATGCGTATTAAGTTGTAAGCGAGTAGTAATCCCCATAACTCTTGGCGTACCATGTCTGGCTTCTTACTACGTAATGTATGTTTGCTGTGATTCAATCCCTGCTTTATTTCTCTAAACGCCAGCTCAATTTCCCAGCGTTGTGTATAAACCTCTATTAATTCGTCATGCGGAAATCGTAAAGGGTCAATAAGCGAACTCAGAACACGATAGCTTTTTCCATCAGCTTTATAAGTGGTTAATCTTGCCGTTATGGTATCTGGTAATGACTCAAACTTCTTTCTCGCCTGAAGGCTTGTAGATAAGGTAACAATCTTATCATTGTCACTGATACTGTGTTCAACTTGATACTGTAAATCCTTCCTTGCTGGCAACATCCAGTGAGAGTTTTTTCCTTGGCTTTGCCATTGATAAAGTAGCCCTAATGAGTAATAACCACGGTCAAACAAGGTCAGAGAGTTATCCGGTACGGCTGGTAATAGACGTTGAGCTAAGCTCATTTCGCCTACACAACGGGCATCAAAACTACTGTCTAACAATAAGTGGCTAGATACTTCCATTAAGCTACACATTCGAATTTGTGGATAGCTGACTTCTCCATGCTGATTACTGTCACTGCCAAACTTTTCTCGGTTTTCTTGATTATCATGAGTTCGGAAGCTAACGCCATCCACTGCAAGTAAATTAAGTCCACACCACTGCTCAAAAGGCTGGGTGGCAAACACTTTATGTGAAAGTAATTGAAATGTTTGTTGGACTGCTTCGTAACCCAACCTTTGGCGACCTTGCACGAGCGCACTCGGCGCTACTAATTTGTTTTTTCCAGGCAAGGATATGTCGAGTCTGTTAGCAATATCCCACACAGTTTCGTTTCGGAATAAACTCATTCCAATTACAGACCACATAATAGCTTCTAGCGGTAACCGCCTTTTACGAACAGTGGCAACTCCCGCATGTTCAAATGCTTGTTCAAGAATATCAGGGTCAAGAACCTGCTTAAGTTTGTCGAGTGTATGTACATCATCTAAAAAGGAGGACATATCATCGAAGTGTTGAATTAGAGACATAAAAAAATCCGATACTATTTCTAATATCGGATTGTGAAGCTATGAAAAGATCAGTCAAGTGATCATAAAAATATGCTTAACTGATCTGCATTATGCAATAGCGGGGCTTTTTTGTATCCGTATTGAGTAAACAGCATTGCATGTTATGGTAGAGCTTAGTTGTCATAATAGGGATTAAGAATGAGCCTACGATTAATTTTAAATGGTAAAAAAGCAGGCAATGAGCAATTACGCGAAGCCGTCTCTAAATTTCGACAAACAACCCCGTTAGAGGTTCGAGTAACCTATGAAGGAGGCGATGTTGAGCGACTGATTTACGAGGCAAATAAAGAGGGCGTAAAACGGGTTATTGTTGCTGGTGGTGACGGCACGGTCAACGAAGCTGTGAACGCCTTAATGAAAATTGAGCATTCTCAAAGACCAGCACTTGCCATACTCCCAATGGGGACGGCAAATGACTTTGCTTGCTCTGCAAACATTCCGACTGAATACTTGTCGGCGCTCACGTTGGCTTTTGAAGGACATACTCAAGAAGTGGATGTTGTTGAAGTCGATAAACGATTTTTTATTAATGTTGCCAGTGCAGGCTTTGGGGCAAAAATTACCGCCACCACACCGCCAGCACTTAAAAATTTGCTTGGCGGCGGTGCATATACACTCGCTGGGCTTGTTCAAGCGCTGAGCTTTGTTCCTTACAGTGGTCAACTTTCTTTGCCCGATGGTCAGCACAGTTCCGGTGAGATCATTGCCGCTGCCGTGTGTAATGGCCGACAAGCCGGTGGCGGACAGTTACTCGCACCCGATGCGTATATTAATGATGGCATGGTTGATCTTGTTGCTTTCACCTCATTTGCAATTTCAGATGTGCCTGCGGTTATCGAAGAGTTAAGCAACTACCCCAATTCTTCACAAAAGTGGGTGAAACGCTATCAAGTGCCTTGGCTTGAATGGCAAACGCAAACTGAAATGCCAATTAACCTCGATGGCGAGCCAATTACCTCAAAACAACAAACATTTAAAGTCTGTGCTAATGCAGTAAACCTTGTATTGCCAACAGACTGCCCATTAATTAAATAAAATAATATGAAATAATTTTAAGTTCCATTATCTGCGCTGGTTTTGTGCCATTCACAATGCTAGATTAGCTCTGTAAAAATTAAACTCTTACGCAATGGATTTTAATTTTTAACAGCTTAGGTACTTGGAATGAATCAAACAGTGGAAAAAACAATGAAAAAAGTAGGATTAGTCGGTTGGCGGGGCATGGTTGGCTCTGTGTTATTGGATCGTATGCAGCAAGAAAATGATTTTTCTCAAATCGACACGACTTTTTTCACCACCTCACAAACCGGTCAATTAGGCCCTGATATTGCGGGCCCAGCAAAACCACTTCTTGATGCAAACGACATTACTGCGCTTTCGCAAATGGATATTATTGTTACCTGCCAAGGCGGCGATTACACAAAAGCCGTTTACCCGCAGTTGCGCGAGTCTGGTTGGCAAGGTTATTGGATTGATGCTGCGTCGGCACTGCGTATGAGTGACGACAGTATTATCGTGCTTGACCCTGTAAACAAAGATGTGATTGAACAAGGGTTAGAGCAGGGGGTTAAAACCTTTGTTGGCGGCAATTGTACTGTATCACTTATGTTACTTGCGCTTGGTGGATTATTTGAACAAGACTTGATTGAATGGGTCAGCCCAATGACATATCAAGCAGCTTCAGGCGCCGGTGCTCGCAACATGAAAGAGTTAATTGCACAAATGGGCGCAATTCACGAAACGGTTGCTGACAAACTGGCTGATCCTAATGCCGCTATTCTTGAAATTGACAAATTAGTCACCGAAAAAATTGCATCAAGCGATTTACCACAAGACCAATTTGGCGTGCCTTTGGCGGGTAGCCTTATCCCTTGGATTGATGTGCCAATGCCAAGCGGTCAAAGTAAAGAAGAGTGGAAAGCGCAAGTCGAAGCTAATAAAATTTTGGGCACCAGCAAGCAGCCTGTCCCGGTTGATGGCTTGTGTGTTCGTATTGGCGCAATGCGATGCCACTCGCAAGCAATGACCATTAAATTGCGTAAAGATATCAGCGTAGAAAAAATCGAAGAAATTCTTGCGTCTCACAATGAATGGGTCAAAGTTATTCCAAACGACCGCGATATTACAGCAACAGACCTAACACCTGTTAAAGTGACTGGCACGTTGTCTATTCCGGTAGGCCGTATTCGTAAATTAGCTATGGGCCCAGAATATATCAGTGCATTTACGGTTGGTGACCAACTGTTATGGGGTGCTGCTGAACCACTTCGTCGTATGCTACGCATAATTGTTGATGGCTAAAATTAAGTTGTAATAGTTAAATCAGGCTGGCACTTTGCTGGCCTTTTTAAGCAATAAAGGAAAGTAATGCACACACCCAGCAAGTGGAAAATGACACCGGAGCGAGTCTCACAATTTATAAAAACCTATAGCTTTGCGTTGATGGTAGACAGTGAATTTGAAGCCACACATTTGCCTTTAGTATACAAAGCTGATGAGGGGGAATTGGGGACCTTGTATGGTCATGTATCACGTGCAAATCGTCATGGTAAGGGCTTAGATAAAACCTGCGTATTAGTGGTTTTTAGTGGTCCGCATAGCTATATATCTCCAACCTGGTATGCAGAAAAACCTGCTGTGTCGACGTGGAACTACGCTGCGGTCCATGTTCAAGGTGAGGTTGAATATCTGGATGATGAGAATACCTTAGCCTGCTTAGATGAGTTAATTAGCCAGTATGAGCCGAGTATTTTACACGATACCGACTTGCTACCTGCTGATTACCAAGCAAAACTACTGCGCGGTATTGTCGGAATTAAAATTAATGTTCAGTCAGTACAAGCAAAAGAAAAACTTGGCCAACACAAGTCAGCAGCGGATCAACAAGGTGTTGTTGCAGGGTTACAAGCTGATACACACTCAGATGCACAGGCTTTATTGCGCTATATGCTTAAACACGAAATTGGAATAGGCAGCTAATTTGCATCCTGCAAAAGCTGCCAATTGGTTGGAAGGTCATTAGCGCTTGGTTTGTTAAATATTTGTTTCATTACTAGAGGTAAAGCTAGTCTACAATGTATATCTGTCAACCTATTGTCATATCATAAATAAATTAAAGACTTGAACGACTTTGCCTACCCAACTTTGTGCCTAATAAATTTCCAACTATTTATTTGCTCAATTGCAACCACCTCACTATATTTTCGTAAGTACTTAGTTGGAAGTCTACAATGAACATCTCACAAGCCTCACAACTATCTGATTCTACAACACAGCAACAACAAGCTCTTGAAATGGCAGCGACTGCAATTAATGAAATGGCTGCGACAGCCAATGAGGTCTCCGCAAGTTGTGCGAATGCAGCAGAACTTGCAACGCAAACACAGCATGCTTCTGAGCTTGGACAAAATCTCATTTCAGAAACTGTAGAGAGTGTTGTGTCGCTTTCTACTGTGATAACAAAAGCGACTCAAGATATCACTCAGCTTGATGCTGAAAGTGAAAATATCATGTCGATTCTCAGTGTCATAAGAGGCATTGCTGAGCAAACAAACTTATTAGCACTGAATGCTGCAATAGAGGCTGCTCGAGCGGGCGATCACGGTCGTGGATTTGCTGTGGTTGCTGATGAGGTTCGTGCGCTGTCGCAAAGAACGTCTGAGTCAACGGAGGAAATAGCAACCCAACTTAGTACGCTTCGCAAAATGTCTGACCAAGTATCCAAAGAAATGGCCGCAAGTTGAAACCGCACTCATAAAACCGTTGGGCTTGCACATTCTGCGCAACAGCAGTTTAGCGAGATCACATCGTCTATTGTCAATATTAGTGACCTTAACACACAAATAGCGACTGCAGCCGAGGAGCAGCATGTAGCAGAAGACATAAACCGCAATGTTGTCGAAATTAAAAATGCGGCAGACGATGTAAGTGACATTGCACAGAGTGCGCGTCAAAATGGTGAAAGACTTAATCAGCTGTCTCATTTACTGACAGACTTAGTGGGTAAATTTAAGGTATGAGGTGCAACAGCCTAATGTTGTCTTTTCTAATTCATCTCGGGGTTTAGTAGGTAGTTACACTTACTCTGTTTCCATTTTATTACTTTTTATTGATTTGGTAATACATAAAGGCTAATTTGAGGTTTAGACTGTAAAGCGTATAAGTTAAATATGACGAGAAAAATACTAAAATCAGCTCAAAATAATCAAGCACTCTATATTATTTGTTTAATGCTTTTTCTCGTTGTTGCTTTTCACCTTCTGGTTAGTTATCTGCAAGTCAGCTATCAAAAGGAATTTTCGCAATCTTTGTTATCAAAAGCAGAAGACATATCAAGCGATTTAGGCTCTTCTATTCAGGAGGCTTCAGCATTATCTCCTCTTGAGTGTGATGCTCAGACAATCAATAAGTTGCGCATTATTCTTTCTAAACATGAATTTACGCATGACTTAGGTTTGATTTTTAATAATAAAGTTAATTGCTCAGCAAATTGGGGACTTCTTGCTGATTCAACGCCACTTGACAGTGTTTTGTATCATTCTCCATCGGGCTACTATTTTGCTTCTCAAGTTGCGAATATTTTTCCTGTTGCAGCGAAATATGACATTACAAATAAAGGGAGTGTAATTGCCTTTACAATTAATGCCCCTTTTAAAAACTTTGATCAATTAAATAAAAATTTTTCATATAAAATTATTTCAAAGAATAGAAAATACACCTTTCATAACTATGCGGCACACTACCAGTTTAAAACAGATACACTGCTTAAACCGCAAGTGGTAGAAACTTGTAGCACTCAATTCCAATACTGCATTGAGACATACAATAACCGGCCTGGCTTACTGTATTTCCCTTTTTACATTTCTGCTCTATTAATCGGTTTAATAGGATTGATTAGCTTTTTAATTGCTTATTCAATTTGTTCATACTTAGATAAAAGCCACTCAATGGAATTTAGGTTTCGTAAAGCCATTGAAAACGAAGAATTATATTTGGAGTATCAGCCAATACTCGAGCTAAAAAGTAACAAAATTATTGGTGTAGAAAGTTTGATAAGGTGGAAAGATTCTGTTTACGGTAATGTTTCGCCAGAGCTTTTTTTAGGTATTGCAGAGCAGCTAAGTTTGTATCCAACTCTTGCGTATAACTCGGTCAAAAAAGCGCTTAATGAACTTTCGCCAGTTTTACGTGCTGATTCTGATTTCAGCGTGGCAATCAACATTAACGCCTATGAAATACAAACAAAAGAGTATTTAGATTATTTATATGATTTATGCACTGAAAATAAAATAAAACCACAGCAAATCAAAATTGAAATCACCGAGCGAATAGAGCTTCCATTGGACGAATTGTCATGTTTTGCTTCAAAAGCTAAAACATACGGCTTCTCTATTTCTCTTGATGATTTTGGAACAGGAGTTTCAAACCTAGTGTGGTTAACCGAAATCAATTTTGATGTGATCAAAATAGACAAGGTTTTCACTCAATCAATATCTGATGAGTTGAAGCAAGAAATGTTGTTAGCCATTATGTCATTAATAACAAACCTAAACCGCACTGTTATTTTTGAGGGGGTTGAGACAGTTGAAGAATTTAACTTTATTAAAAATTACAATGACGACTATCAGGTTCAAGGTCAAGGTTGGTACTTTTACAAGTCGTTGCCTTTAACTGAGTTATTGCATGTATTAGGCCAGCAAGGTGGCGATTAAAATACGTATAAAAATACATATAATCATCATTGCCCTTGTTGGTTATCACTTATGGCGGGTGCACGGCCCTTTTTGTATAAACAGAAATAGAACGTTTATTCAGTTTTAAATGGCAAGGGGAAAACCCTTTTGAGCGCTTCATGATGCCTTACAGTATGACTCACAGCTGCCCACTCGAATATGAAAGCTGTGAGCTTATCAGTTATTTAATACGTTATTCACGCTTATCTTTTGCTTATTTAGTTATTCGGGATATGCTGGCACAACGAAATCTAATTAATCAGAAGTAGCAAATGAAGCTTAATCAAGTCACGTTACCAGTAAAAAACATGAATGAGGCGGTGGCTTTTTATTTAACTCTTGGTTTTATTCAAATTGTAGATACACCTCACTACGCGCGTTTTAAATGTACCAATGGAGACGCGACATTTTCGCTGTCGTTAGAAAGCGGGGACTTTAAGAGTCATGCTGTTATCTATTTTGAAGAAGAACATCTTGATGCTCTTTACTCGAGCCTTGTTAAAAAGGGAATTACTTTTGAACAACCGCCAACAGCGCAGCGCTACTTATGGACAGAAGCTATTTTGAAAGACCCTTCAGGTAACAAAATTAAACTGTATTGGGCAGGTGAAAACCGCTTGAATCCACCATGGAAAGTGGAAAAACGTGGATAAAATAAAGGCGCTAGGTTTTGCACTCTAGCGCCTCATAACTAAAAACTGTTAAATAAAAAAGTTATTTTCTTTCTTTAAGTAATTGTTTTAGCTCTGCCATTTCAGCTTGTAATTGAACAATTTGGCCTTTTGTGGCGGGCATGTCATCGTCGCTCGTTTGTTCTTCACGTGCATTACGATGCTCTTCAGACATGACTTCTAATATGGCACCGACCATCATATTTAAGAACACGAATGCAGTTAAGAATATAAACGTTAAGTAGAAAATCCAGCTTAGTTTATACACCGCCATGGTTTCATACATTACGTCGGTCCAGTCTTCAAAGGTGGCAATACGAAATAGAGTTAGCATTGAAATTGACACATCGCCCCACAAAACAGGGTTAATATCGGCAAATAACATGCTACCCATTGCGGCATATATGTAGAAGATAACGAACATTAACAGGGCGATATAGCCCATTTGCGGTATGGCTTTTAATAGCGAATTAACCAACAATCGCAGCTCTGGGATCATCGACACTAATCGCAAAACGCGGAAAATACGTAACAGCCTTGCGATGAAAATAGTTGACCCCGCAGCAGGGTAAAGGCTTCCGACGACGATGATAAAATCGAAAATATTCCAGCCTTTTGTAAAAAAGTCTTTTATGCCACGGCTGGCAATAAAGCGGATCACAAGCTCAATCAGAAAGAAGACAGTGATCCCCATGTCCATCCAGTGCAAGGCAATTTCTGCGGTTGGATGTAACGAGTACGTGTGCGCGCCAACAGTTAACGCCGAAATAACAATGACCGCGATAACAAATGATTGAAAAATTTTACTTTTATCGATACGCTGAAACAGCTCTTGTAACTGCGACAACATCATAGATGACCCTTTGGTAATAAGATTTTAAACCCACGCAATATACAGTAAAACACAGTGCCAATGTATAACTTAAGAAAGGAAATTTAATGTTTTTTAACGCTTTAAAGTTTGTGGCTTTAGCAGCCTTATTCGTTATGCTGAGTGCATGTAGCTCTGATGCACGGTATCACGAAATTCAATCGGCCCGTTTAAATGAATGCAATTACTTAGCAGATAAAGAGTATCACGAGTGTGTAAAACGCCAAGAAGACAGTTACGAAGAATTTAAAAAACAACAAGTTGAAAATGACTAAAACCGAAAAACGCCTTGATAAAGCCATTCGTGTTGCGTTAACTCACGCGTGTGAGCAAGCTAAAGAGACAGTCAGTGAGTTTTTATGGCTAACTCATACCGCTGACTTAAAAAAACTGCCTCAATCACTTAAAATAAAGTGTTTTTTCAATACGTTGCCAATTAACGAAAATCAAAAGCAACTGATAGTAAACTTAATTATTGATGAACTTAATACGATAGATATAACTATAAACGCGAAGGCAATTTCATTTTTAAAGGAATAAATATGTTTTTGAATTTAACGGCGAAGCACATGTTATCTTTGAATTCAGCACTGTCTGTGTTGTTTTTAGGGGTGGGTGTTTATGGCATACTGTCTGACGACGCGTTGCCGTTTCCATCATTTAGCGCTTTTGTTGCTGCCGTTTTTTTTGCTCTACAAGCCGTTCGCTCAACAGATAAATTTGCTGCAAAAACCGCACTGAGTAATACGCTAATTGCAACAAATACTCACCTTAAAGTAACGCAGTTTTATTACAGCTCGAAAGAGCAGTTGCTTGAATTAAACCGAATTACTGAGTTTAAAGTCGCCGATAATTACTTAGCGGTCATTCTTGATAGAAATGGTCAAGGCTATGATTTTCAAATTAAAGGAAAATCAGACGCTATAATCGAAAGACTTAACGATATCATTCCCCATCAAGCGCTTAAAAACACGTCAATCACACGGGTTTAGTTTGGTAACTGCGCCACAAATAGCTATAATCGGCAAAAATTAATGAAAGAGACTTTGCTATGGCAGTGCCTACGCGTTCACAAATTTCTATTGGTTGTGAAGTGAATATTGTATTAAAGCAAGATCAACGAACAGGTCAGTTAACCCAAGGTGTGGTGTCACGTATTTTGACAAAATCACCTAACCATCCACACGGTATAAAAGTGCAGTTAGACGATGGTCAAGTAGGTCGTGTAAAAGAGATTTTATCATGAGTGTGTTAACCGAAGCTGAGTTTTGGCAGTTAGTTACCGCAGAAGATAAAACCGCGGAGCCTGAGTCTGTATGTAATGCATTAAAAGCAAAGCTAACTGACTTATCTGATGAACAGCTGATGGAATTTGATAAGCAGTTTAGTCTTCGCATGCGTAAAGCCTACACGTGGGACTTATTCGGTGCTGCCTTTGTAATGGCAGGTTGTAACGACGATTACGGATTTTCAGAGTTTTTATGTTGGCTGATTTCACGTGGCGAGCAGGTATTTATAAATGCCCTTGAAAACCCGGATTCAATCGCTGACTGTACACCGGTTTATCATTTAAATGAGCAACCTTACCCTTATTTAGATGAGTATGATCTTATCGCAGGTATGCTGTACGAAGAGCGAAATGATGATGAACTGCCGTTTATTCCGTCGGGGCTTGAACAGCCAAAAGGCAAGCGCTTTAAAGATAAAGCCAAGTTTTTAAAACAAACCTACCCAAATCTATACGCAAAATACTGGCAACAACCAAGTTAATATAAAGCACCGTTCAGGTGCTTTTTAATGCTTCATATTTTATTGTTTCAAAGGTCACTTGCTTTTACTCCAACGCTTCAATAAGTTATTAAGTATTCGTAATAAAGAGATTACTGCTGCGCGACAAGCGTTTATTGAGCTGAAAAGTAGTTAGTTGAGAAACGAGTTAGCACCGGTGCTTACGCTATTGGTACTTTGCCAAAGTTTGAAGGTTATTGTATTTACGATGCTAAAACCCACTTTGAGGTTTTTTACTTTGAAAGAGGCTTAAAGTTTCAGCAAAAAACATTTATCGATGTTGAAGATGCTGTGGCATATTTTAAGGCAGAGTTAGTTTTAGACCTATTTTCGAAACGTTAATTAAATACCGTGCCTGCGGTAAAAGCTAAGAGCGAATAGCTAGTTGTAATTTTTTAGTACCTAAATAACCTAAATTTATGTTATGTTATTCGCGCTGAGTCTCGCTTAGTTAATGATTATAAATCAGCAGGGTAACCGTCGTGTTAGTTTGCTAAAACACAATTCAAAGGAAATGACAGTGTCAGAAAATGTTTATCAAGCCCCAGAATCAAACCTTGTTTCAACCTCTACAGAATCAACAACGTTAAGCATAAAAGAAATTTTATTCTCTTTTAGTGGTCGAATTCCGCGTAAAACGTATTGGTATGCGTTCTTAGGAGTAGTGGCTGCTACGTTTGTGATTATGTTTATTGCTGCACTACTTTCTGGTGCTAGTGAATCGGCCGTAATGGTTATTTCGTTCATTATGTACATTCCCCTAATGTGGGTTTCACTCGCGATTCAAGTAAAACGTTGGCATGACCGTAATAAGTCAGGTTGGTGGGTCTTAATTGGTTTTATTCCGTTGATTGGACCAATTTGGGCACTCATTGAGAATGGCTTTTTAGCTGGTGATGAAACAGAAAACCGTTTTGGTAAGCCAACTGTTTTATAAGTCTTTGCAGTGTGCTCTAATGGCTAGAGCACACATAATTCAGCCTTTACGATGAACCATTTAACGACACTTCAAATTGCCCGCTTTATTATCAGCTTTAGTTGGTTTTACCATGGGTTGTTTCCAAAACTTGTGCATATTTCGCCTCTTGAGCAGCAGATGACAGGTAGTTTTGGTTTTAATCCTGAAATTTCAAGTTTGATTACACGTGCGGCAGGTGTTGGTGAAATCATCTTTGCTGTGCTTTTTTTTATTTTCTATCGCTCTATTTTAATCAATGTATTAAACATATTGGCGCTAATTGGCTTAATGTTATTTGTTGCCATTTTACAGCCCTCGCTTTTAATTGAAGCCTTTAATCCTGTGACTACAAACTTTGCCATGATCGCGTTTAGCCTTGTGCTAATTAAAGAAACTAAAGAGCCGCAGCTCAATGCTTAATACACCGCATCAGTCGCCAATCACTCAATACACGAAAAAAGAAGAAAAAAAGTTTTTATCTTCTTATTTATTTTTAATAGGCCTGTTGTAAATAATTGCCGCATTCTATTTTTTGGATTTGCCTATAAAAGAACAACTACTAGATGAGCAGGGTGTAGTACAACGCTTTTATGATTCACATAGAAATTGTGGGCAACACAATAAATGTAAACTTATGACAGTTGTAGGAACTGAAAAGACGACTATATACCTAAGACCAGCGAACTTACCAATTGAATTAAATGATCACGTTCATGTTTTAGCTTCATATAATAAAAGTGCCGAAGCATATAAAGTTCATCAGTTACAACTAAATGGTAAGATGATCCAAAGTTATGAACAGGCAATATTTAAAAGCAATATTACGCGTATATTGCTTGGTATTTTTGGTCTGATTTTGATTGTTTTAAGTTTAATCAATAAGTTTAAAACTAAACCGCGTAACAACGCTTAATTTCTTTAACCATGGCGTTTGCAAGTGGCGAATTAGCGTTTGTTTTTGAGGTGATCAACACCACCGGAATATCATAATGGTACTTGGCTGGTTGAATAGCCTTAAACATACCTTTATCTATCCAAAACTGCGCATAGTGATCGGGTAAATAACCAATAAACTCACCCGATAGAATCAAGTGGGCAATGCCTTCATCGTGATACGCTACCGCACTGTTTTGATAATTCAAACCGTCGTTACGGCTTTCTTTATCGCGCATATAGTTACTTGTGATTACTTCAGCTTCTTTTATTAGTTTATTAATGTGCCCGTCTTCACAATCAAATAATGGGTGGTCTTTCGCACAATATAAAAAGTTGGTTTCGTTATGCAGGGGAGTGTAGTGTAAACCGCGAATATGATGGCGGCTCACGCCAATGCCAACGAGTGAGCGGCCATTAGCCACCGATGTTTCGACTTCTCGGGCTTCACATACATTAATATCAAACTGAATATTGTTACTCTTTCTTTTTAGTGTGGCTATAACGCGGGGGATCACACAGCGTGGGTCACTCACCATGGTATCTATCATGGCGATGCTTAAGCGCCCCGATAACTCATTTTTAGAACTGGCGACTGTATTGGCGAATGCTTCACATTGTTGTAAAAGCTCAATTGAAGCTTGATAAGTAATGGCGCCAGCATCGGTAATTTCAAACCCACTGCGGCCACGCTTACATAATTTAATGCCAAGCCTAACTTCTAAATCTGATAAATGAGCACTGATAGTTGAGCGGCCAATATTTAATCGCGACTCAGCCGCCGACAGCCCCCCACACTCTACAATTGCTACAAAAACGCGCAATAAGCGCAGGTCTACATCATGAACTTGCATGGCGATTCTTATAGTTCGATAAATCTGGAATGAATAACGATAATTATGCATTTGTAAAACATCTAGAGCAAGTTAGCATTGCATTAAATAAAACTAATCCTGTTCTTTAGGAGTTATAAATGACATTTAAGTACGGTATTGACCAGTTAACGTTAGACAGCGTTAATGCTATTGCAGCGGGTACGTTACAGGCAGAGCTTTGCCAAGAAGCGATTGATAAAATTAATAAAAGCCGCCAAAACGTAGATAAAATGGCTGCCTCTGATAAAGCCATTTATGGCATTAACACAGGTTTTGGCCCTTTATGTGATACGCAAATATCTCCAGAAGAAACTAACCTGTTACAAAAGAACTTATTAATTACTCATGCTGTCGGCGTGGGTGAGCCCATTGCTAAACCTATTTCCAAGCTAATGCTTATTACTAAAGTGCACGCACTAAGCCAAGGTTATTCAGGTATTCGTTTAGCGGTTGTAGAACGCATGCTTAAGTTTATTGAGCTTGATATTATCCCGGTTGTGCCAGAACAAGGCTCAGTGGGCGCATCAGGCGATTTAGCTCCGTTATCACACTTATTTTTACCCTTATTAGGCGAAGGTGAGTTTTGGATTGATGGTGATATTAAGCCGGCTGCAGAAGTACTCAAAGAGCATGGTTTAGAGCCAATGGAGTTACATGCTAAAGAAGGCTTAGCGCTTATCAATGGCACACAATTTATTTTATCGCATGCGATCACGGCACTCACAAAAATGGGTTACTTACTAGACCTTGCCGATATTGCAGGGGCGATGAGTATCGAAGGTATGCAGGGTAGCCAATCACCGTTTCGTGAAGAGCTTCATGCAATTCGTGCCTTTAAAGGCAATGTTGAAGTGGCAGCGCGTATGCGTCGCTTTTTCGAAGGCTCTGAAAACATGGCGTCACACACTAATTGTGACCGTGTTCAAGACCCATATTCATTGCGTTGTATTCCACAAGTGCATGGTGCTTCACGCAACGCCTACAACCACTTAAAAGAACTTGCTGAAACAGAAATGAACTCAGTAACTGATAACCCAATAGTTATCAGCGAAGAAGAGGCTATTTCGGGTGGAGGTTTCCACGGTCAACCCCTTGCTATGGTATTAGATTACGCTTCAATTGCGGCGGCTGAGCTTGGTAATATTGCTGACCGTCGTTGTTATTTATTACTTGAGGGTTTACACGGTTTACCGCGCTTATTAACCTCATCTGGTGGTTTGAACTCAGGCATGATGATCCCACAATACGTGACAGCGGCATTGGTAACAGAAAACAAATCGCTGTGTTTCCCACCATCGGCAGACAGTGTGCCAACATCAATGGGCCAAGAAGACCACGTATCAATGGGCAGTATCTCGGGTCGTAAACTAAACCAGATTTTAGGAAACCTTGATAAAATTTTTGCAATTGAGCTGATGTATGCAGCGCAAGCTATCGAATTTAGACGCCCTAATAAGTGCTCAGATATCATAGAAGAAAACGTTGCAATTATTCGTAACAAAGTGGCTAAGTTAGAAGAAGATCGTTTACTTAAGCCTGATATTGATGCCATGGTTACACTGGTTAAATCGCAAGCGTTTAAAGTAAACTAAGGGAGCAGATAATGACTTTCCAAGAACAAATTAAACAAGGGATCCCACGCGTTTTACCTGAGCCTAAAGCTTATCCAAGCGATGCTAACCGCGCTCCAAAACGTAAAGACATTTTATCAGCAGACGAAAAGCAATTGGCTATTCGTAATGCATTGCGTTATTTCCCGAAAGAGTGGCACCAAGAGCTCGCCACTGAATTTGCACAAGAGCTAAAGCAATTTGGTCGCATTTACATGTATCGCTTTAAGCCTAATTATGAACTTAAAGCACGTTCAATTAGCGATTACCCAGCAAAGTGTGAACAAGCTGCCGCGATTATGCTTATGATCGATAATAACCTCGATCCTGCGGTTGCACAGCATCCAGAAGAGCTGATCACTTATGGTGGTAACGGTGCGGTATTCCAAAACTGGGCTCAGTACTTATTAACCATGAAGTACTTAAGCGAGATGGAAGAAGACCAAACGCTTCACATGTACTCAGGTCATCCGATGGGGTTATTCCCGTCTTCGGTTGAAGCACCGCGTGTTGTGGTTACCAACGGTATGATGATCCCGAACTATTCAAAACCTGATGATTGGGAAAAATTCAATGCACTGGGTGTAACGCAATATGGTCAAATGACCGCGGGTTCATTCATGTACATTGGCCCGCAAGGTATTGTTCACGGTACAACTATTACGGTGATGAATGCGTTCCGTAAAGTACTTGAAAAAGGCGAGTCACCAAAAGGTAAAATTTTCTTAACTGCTGGCTTAGGCGGCATGAGTGGTGCGCAGCCAAAAGCGGGTAATATTGCAAACTGTATTACAGTGTGTGCAGAGGTAAATCCGAAAGCGGCTACAAAACGTCACCAACAAGGTTGGGTTGATGAGCTAATCGATAACATGCCAGAACTTGTTGAACGCGTACGCAGCGCGCAACAAAACGAAGAAGTGGTTTCAATTGCGTTCATTGGTAATATCGTTGATGTATGGGAAAGCTTTTTAGCTGAAGATATTTTTGTTCACTTAGGCTCAGACCAAACATCACTGCATAACCCGTGGTCAGGCGGGTATTACCCAGTAGATATCAGCTACGAAGAATCAAACCGTTTAATTCGTGAAGAACCAGATGTATTTAAAGAAAAAGTACAAGCGACGCTTAAACGCCATGCTGATGCTATAAACAAACACACAGCAAAAGGCACATACTTCTTCGATTACGGTAATGCATTCTTGCTTGAGGCATCTCGTGCTGGTGGCGATGTGATGGCTGAAAACGGTATTGATTTTAAATACCCATCGTATGTACAAGATATCCTTGGTCCAATGTGTTTTGACTATGGTTTTGGTCCATTCCGTTGGGTATGTACCTCTGGTAAGCCAGAAGATTTAGATAAAACCGATGCCATTGCTGCACAAGTCCTTGAAAAAATCATGGCTGAGTCTCCAGAAGAAATTCAGCAGCAAATGCAAGACAACATCACTTGGATTAAAGACGCGAAGCAAAACAAACTGGTTGTCGGCTCGCAAGCGCGTATCTTGTATGCGGATGCACAAGGCCGCGCAGATATTGCCAAAGCCTTTAACGATGCAATTAATCGTGGAGAAATTGGCCCTGTAGTTCTTGGCCGCGACCATCATGACGTAAGTGGTACTGATTCACCTTTCCGTGAAACATCAAACATTTATGATGGTAGCCGCTTCACAGCCGACATGGCCATTCATAACGTGATTGGTGATGGTTTCCGTGGTGCAACATGGGTATCAATCCATAATGGTGGCGGTGTAGGTTGGGGTGAAGTGATCAACGGTGGCTTTGGTATGCTACTAGATGGCTCTGAAGCCGCAGAACGTCGTTTAAAATTAATGTTACTGTTTGATGTTAATAACGGTATTGCACGTCGTAGTTGGGCGCGTAACGAAGAAGCCAACTTTGCGATTAAGCGTGAAATGGCACGTACACCAAAACTGAAGGTGACGTTATCGAATAACGTTGATGACGAGATTTTATCGAACTTAGATTTTTAAGTTGTGTCAATTCAAAAAGGCCATGTTGCACACGTAACATGGCCTTTTTTTATTTTTAAACTGAACGTGTTGTATCTTTCTTGTATGGAAACAGAAGCGTAATTATTGATGGAAAAATAAAGCCTTTTAAATATGAAAATACAGAAACGTCAGTGGGCGAGTTTGAAAAGTATGTAATGTATTGGGTAATAACTAAAATGAGTATACTAACCCACATACTGAACAAGGCGCATTTCTTCTTTAAAATAACTAAAAACAAAGAGATAACAATAACTACGCGCACCAAAGATTGAAAGTGAGTAAGTAATGAATAATCTATCGGAGGATTTAAAAAATATAAGCTTGAAATTTTTGTTAAGTGGTAAGCTATTAACACTATTCCTAGAGAAAAAATAATGCTCATTCTAATTTTGATAGGTATGTTATTGATTGAGTTTACTCTTTTTTTACTCATAATTTATTATTTCATTAGATTTTATATTAGTAATATAGGGTTGGTGATTAAAGGTTGCTAAATTAATAAGCTTGTTAAACCTGATAATGCAACCAAGAAAAAAAGTGATGTCGAGGGAAACCGAAAAGGATTAATTTTTGCTTTGAGAGCAACAAGAAAGCTCAATATAGAAAAAGAGAAATTTAAGATACAAAGAAATACGATTAGCTCAATTTTGTCTGGGAAAAGTGCTACATATGCATAAGCTCCACCCATAATAAGTGTATACAGTGTCGTAATATGCCAACAGTAATAATTTAGCCATTTTGATGCTACAGGTAGGGTTTTATCAGCTAATAATGGAGCGGCAACTCTTGGCCCACCGATAAATGTATGAACATAAAACGTGATTACGCTCAAAATAGTTGCTTGCCATAAAAAATAAGCTTGCATAGATTTCTCCATTTTTATAGTTATGCAGTTTTTAATAGTTCCACTTTATAAAATCTTTTAGGCAAACCAAGGTAAAATACCAATTATGGTAAGGACTATCCAGCCGGGATGTTTTCCTTTAGTACCAATTAGCACTAATACAGCGCCACACAGCATGGTAATAGAAACAATATTAATTAAAACCTCTGTGATAGATGAATTTGAGGTTGACAATGAAAGCCATATTAAAATACTTGCCATCCCAAACCCAAAAATAGAAACGAGATGCCATGAGGCCCATAAAATTCTAACCTGTCGCGCTTTTAGTAAGTCACCACCATGACTTGGGATTAGTTCGTTATCTCTTAGTTTTTGGAAAATAAGAATCTCACCTAAAAAAGAATGTATTAGGCCGAGAAAAATAGCCAGATAACCTGCTGCTAATATCATCGCATTTTCCTCGTGTCTTATAGTTTGATGGCGACTTTTTATAAATTGCTTTATAACGTGTGGCTTTTTTATTTTTTTGTCAATTGTTTTAATTGATAAACGGGTACATATGAATTTTTATGTTTTATCTAAAATTAATTAAGTTCCCCTTTATTATTCAGACTTATAAATTTTAACTTATTCATAAGTTATTAATTAAAATGAATTTTATGGTAGGGCTTAGTGAAATTAAGGTGGGTTCCTATTACTAAATATAACATGAAGAGTGTTGAATCTATCAGCCTAGTACATTCAGGCATAATTCGTTTTACTTGTTATTACCATTTAGGCGCATTGTTGAACTCTTTATCTCGGGTTATGCTGGATCAAAAAGGAGGTGACTATGAGTAAAATATTAACGGGTGGCTGTTGCTGCGGTGAAGTGAGTTTTCAGGTAACTGACAATTTTAAGCGTTTTTTCTTTTGCCATTGCGAGCAATGCCGTAAATTATCTGGCACTGCACATGCTGCAAATTTATTTACCTCACCCGATGCCATCGAATGGCTGAAAGGTGAACATAATATTACACGTTTTAACTACCCAAATCGTGCATTGTCACGTGCATTTTGTAAAACCTGTGGCTCTGCACTGCCATTTGAATCACAAGACAGCAGCTATCTTTTGGTGCCCGCTGGTAGCTTAAACGAAGAACCAAGCAAAGAGCTCGACGCACAAATATTCTGCGAAGAGCAAACCGAATGGCATAAAAATGGGTTAAATGGTAAAAAGCTGATTGGCTTTGGTCGAGATTAAGCTCATTTGATAAATACATAAAAGCATACTTACAGGTAAATAGTAAAGTTAGCGAGCTTAAAGGAAATAGCTTGTAGGAGGCGTTTTAACGCCGAACATTTAAAGTTCACGGCTGAAGCCGTTCCTACGCAGTTGGCGTATAGGCCGGGCTTTATCGTGGTTTATGAGAATAGAGTGCGACACTATGCAGGCCGCTATAAGTATGTAGGCCGCTATAAGTGGTGACCTACACAGCAGAACACTTTCGATGTAGGTGGCGTTTTAACGCCGAATTTTTAAGGTTCACGGCTGAAGCCGTTCCTACGCAGTTGGCGTATAGGGCGGGCTTTAACGCGATTTATGAGAATAGAGTGCGACACTATGTAGGCTGCTATAAGTATGCAGGCCGCTATAAGTGGTGACCTACAAAGCAGAACACTTTCGATGTAGGCGGCGTTTTAACGCCGAGTTTTTAAGGTTCACGGCTGAAGCCGTTCCTACGCAGTTGAGTGTGTAGCTCGGGCTTTAGCGCGATTTATGAGACTAGAGTGCGACACTATGCAGGCTGCTATAAGTATGTAGGCTGCTGTAAGTGGCGGCGACCTACAAAGCAGAATACTTTCGATGTAGGAGGCGTTTTAACGCCGAACATTTAAGGTTCACGGCTGAAGCCGTTCCTACGCAGTTGAGTGTGTAGGCCGGGCTTTATCGTGGTTTATGAGAATAGAGTGCGACACTATGTAGGCCGCTATAAGTATGTAGGCCGCTATAAGTGGTGACCTACAAAGCAGAACACTTTCGATGTAGGTGGCGTTTTAACGCCGAATTTTTAAGGTTCACGGCTGAAGCCGTTCCTACGTAGTTGAGTGTGTAGGTCGGGCTTTAGCGCGGTTTATGAGAATAGAGTGCGACACTATGCAGGCTGCTATAAGTATATAGGCCGCTATAAGTGGCTACCTACAAAACAGAACACTTTCGATGTAGGAGGCGGTTTAACGCCGAATTTTTAAAGTTCACGGCTGAGGCCGTTCCTACATGAAAGCTTACATGTACTCGTTCGAACATGATTGTCTCGCAACTTGCACTAATCTTCTTTATTTGCCTTTTTCGCTAGAATTTCAACTTGTGCTTTATCTGTTACACCCGCCATGCTTAGTGCGGCACTGCCAACTGATTCGTAATTAAGCTCTATTTTATCAAGCTTAGCGTCGTTTTTATCAGGCAGACTTAAGCTTCGTGACGACATGCCTTTACTGAGAACACCTAAATTGTCGAACACTTTTTCTTCGCCGTCATTCATGATCACCTTAATACTTTTAAGGTTAACGGTGCCATGCGTGCATTTGACTTTTATATGACTATATCGGCTTTTAGTTAAAGGGTTAACGGTGTCGGTTTCACTTTTAAAGCTGACCTTTTTTTCAGCAATTGATTTCCAATCATCGTCGCCTGCAACGCTCTGCAAGCTAAATAAACCGAAGAATAACGCAATAGAAAGTAACTTGATTAGTTTCATTAGAATCCCTCCAAAAATTATTATCACTCAAAGATATAGCACATATTTATTTAAAGTGCCTCTGGTTCATCTATAAAGTAGAGCTATTTTTGATTTTAATTCGTATGAAGCAATACAGTTATATTTTCACCAACCTTACACAGCATGCTATGCTTGTTTAGTGTGCATAAGCTTATGGATTTTCAATGAGATATTACTATTGTTTAGTGTTGTTCCTATTCTCAAATTCACTTTTAGCAAGTGCGTTACTCGATGTTAAACCCAGTAATAAAACACAGTTTTTGTCATTGATAAAAGCGAAGCAGGGGGACTATGCTCTTGTATCTGGCAGTGATGAAGTATGCAAAAGTGCACCGTTTACTTTGGTTAAACAGCCCACACAAGGCTTCACTTTAGGAAGCCTAATAGACTTTAGTGATTTACATAACGGTACACAAACGAAGAAAATTCCTGATTTTTGCATCGTAACATCGAAACTCAAGTATTTCGTTAATGGCATAGTAAGAACTAATCGCTACAGTCGCTGTAATGATGAAAGTGACGAAGGGACGACCGTTGAAGATTTGCGCTTTGAGGATAACGATAAAATCACCTATACACTCAGCCAGCCTGCGGTTAGTTGTGTATTTGAAAAGCAATAATATGTTTTCTGGTAGGTTATTTAAGCCTATTATAGGCTTTTTGGCTGGAGCTAATTTACTCGATGACTAATCAATTCATTCAGGCATTTTTGGTGTTGGCTGTTTGTTTTATCGCTAGTTTGATTATTGACCGTGCGATAAAGCAGTTTCAACGTCGTTTTGACTCAACAGCACTTGAAACCTTCCGACTGATTTCGAACTCGCAGCGCGCTATTTTACTTTTTGTTGGCATTGTACTGGCTCTTTCTAAGTTAGGCTTCGATGTGGCTGCATTGGTTGCTGGGCTTGGTTTAACAGGTTTTGCACTTGGTTTTGCGCTAAAAGACGCAATTTCTAATTTGGTTGCTGGTGTGATGATTGTCCTTTATAAGCCGGTAAAACTTGGCAATTATATCGAAGTGAGTAATTCAAAAGGCATCGTAGTCGATTTAAATCTTCGTTATATAACTATTAAAGGTGAAGGGGCGATTCATTTAATTCCTAACTCATTAATTTTAAGCAATAAAGTATCTATCATTGAGCAAAAAGACGCTTCATAAATAAACGCACCCATTACTTGGTGCGTAATATATCCTAAATTTCTAAGCGGCGCTGTTAAGTCGCTTTTCTTTTGAACAATCACATCCTTGTTTAACCCGCTGTTTGTATCTATCAACTCTGTATACCGAGGGAGCTAAGCCAAACTGGCGTTTAAAGGCATTACAGAATGTCGCAGAATTACTAAATCCGCAGGATAGCGCAACCGCTTTAATAGACACTTTTTCCTCACAAAGCATGTTGCAAGCCAGAGTCAGTCTTTTCTTGGCAATGTAATCGCTATAAGTGGTGTTGAGATATCGTTTGAAATCCCGTTCTAACTTTTTCCTGTTAGGGTAATTAAGCGCCTCAGACAGCCAATTCATACTCATTTTATTACCTGCTTTAATACCTGTGTCGATTGTTTGATCTATACATTCTTTAAAATATTCACAAGAAGAAATGACTGCTCGCTTAGTTAAATCATTCATTATTAAACCTAGCTAATTATTCGAAGGGTGAATGTATCCTTTAAAGTGGTGTGCAATACCAATGTGCCGACATACTTGCTCATCTTGAGGGAGTAAATCTGAT
The DNA here is from genome assembly GCF_014117385.1 of Pseudoalteromonas sp. MT33b. Lineage (NCBI taxonomy): Bacteria > Pseudomonadati > Pseudomonadota > Gammaproteobacteria > Alteromonadales > Pseudoalteromonadaceae > Pseudoalteromonas > Pseudoalteromonas sp. MT33b. The sequence goes on from NZ_CP059832.1 coordinate 843,787, forward strand.
GATCACCGTGTTAAATATGTCTTATCCACGATTAAATAAATACAAGAAGTAGAGCAAGTTAATCGCAATCGCTGTGAACGCTAAACAACATAATCATTGCGTTTATAAGCAATATGTTATGTTACAAACTCGCTCGCTTAATTAAGTAAATTGATATTTTACGTCTAAAGCTCAGTGTCTTTATTGGATACAAGCTAATGTTAATAAAAATCATTATCAAGTTCACTGTTAAGCCGCTTTAAATTGCGACAAACCCAGCGATATCAGAATTTTCTGATAGGATTGCTTTAAATATATGCAACGATTTAGTTAGGTTAGGGGGGACTTAAGCAGAAAAAAGCAGCCGAGGCTGCTTTTTGATAGTTGCAAATTACATTTGAGATTGCAGGTAATTCTCAAGCCCTGCGGTTTTGATTAACTGTTGCTGTGTTTCAAGCCAGTCAATTTGCTCTTCTTGCTCATTTAAGATGTGATCAAGCGCTTCACGGCTGATGTAATCTTTTTTCTCTTCAGCAAGTTTAATTGCAGCTTTAAGATCAGGGAGTGAATCAAGCTCGAAGCTCATGTTTGCTTCAATCATTTCTTCAGAGTTTTCACCAATACGCAGACGACCAAGGTCTTGTAGATTTGGTAATCCTTCTAAAAACAAAATACGCTCAATTAAACGGTCGGCGTTTTTCATTTTTTGGATAGACACTTTATAGTCAGCTTTGTCTAATTTTGAAAAGCCAAAATCTTTAAACATACGCGCATGTAAAAAATATTGATTAATACCCACTAACTCATTTGCTAGTACTTTGTTTAGTGCAGCAATAACGCTTTTATCGCCTTTCATACGTGTAAACCTCTATTCGCCCATTTGAGATTGATGGTAGTTCTGGCTACCAATTTTGTCGATTAAACCAAGCTGCTGCTCTAACCAATAAACATGATCTTCTTCAGTATCGAATAATAGTTTTTCAAGTACTTCACGCGATTGATAGTCTTTTTCTTGCTCACAAATAGCAATGGCTTCTTTAACACAATCAACCACTTCAAGTTCAAGAGTGAGATCGTTTTGCATCATGCTTTTAACGTCGGTACCAATTAATAAATCACGACGCTTGGTCATGTTTGGTACGCCTTCTAAAAATAGAATACGTTTGATTAACCAGTCAGCGTGATCTTTCTCTTCTTCCATTTCGTGGTTAAGGCGTTCGTACAGCTTGTTAAGGCCCCAATCATCGTACATACGTGAATGGATAAAGTATTGATCTATAGCGGCTAATTCGTTTGCGAGTAGTTTATTAAAACTATCAATGACTTTCTGGTTACCTTTCATCGTGCTGTCCTCAAAATTCAAGTTGCGATAATTGTAGTATATAAAAATAAGATTGCAAACTTTTTCCTTGTAAATCAGTTATTTACTATTGATTGTGATTCTCGTTTAAGTTTGCGTTAATGGTTGATAAATGAACAATTTATCGTTTTTATTTAAAAATAAAAAAAGCCCTTACGAAGAAGGGCTTAGTGTTTTATTAAGCGGTCGTTAAAAGCGATATGTCGCCCCTAATGTCACTGTTGTACCTAGGCCTTTTATGTTGTAACCACCGTACGTGTATGATTGCGCACGAGCAGGGTAGTAATCGTTATTAAATAGATTTTCAACACCCATGAAGGCTTGCCAGTTATGTGTAAACTTATAGCGGCCGCTCAAGTTGACAATATTGTAGCTGCTAATTGGACCTTGATCGCCCACATAATCACCGTCTGCATTAGGTTCAAAGCGCTTACGTGAGCCAACATACAAGTAACTTGCGCTTAATGACAGTTCATCGTTAGGCGTCCAGTTTAAATTCGCAGTTCCTTTTGGTGGGCTAATTTGACGAGAACCTAAGTAAATATCGTCTTCAGTGTTTTTGCCTTCTACATAGCTGTAGGTTGCAACTAGCTTTAAGGTTGGGCTAATCGTGTAGTCAACAAGCGTTTCGTAACCCCAAATTTCTTGTGGTGCTCGTACGGGCTCATACACTCCAGTTGTCTCATTAAAACTGTTGGTCGTCCCAAACTCCGATGTACTTCGGTAGGCTGCAAATTCAAAACGAACATCATCAAACTGTGAGGTAAAACCAATTTCATAGTTGTCGATGATAGACGCTTCGGTTTGAATTAAACCAATATCATTCACAGTGGCTGCGCGTAACAAGCGGCCAATATCTGAAATGTCAGAGCCTTGTGAGTAATTTGCAAAGGGGCTAAAGGCCGCTAGCAAATTATATTTAATACCCACGTTATAGGTTGTTGCGTCGTAGTCAATGGTGTCGCCTTTTACACTCAGTGGCACTGAACATTGTGTTGCAGAGCGACAAAGTTTTAATGTTTCGTAGTCATCGACGCTTAAGTCAATGCTTTCTTGACGCACACCGGCTTTAACAACTAAGTCGTTATTGATAACCCATTTAGTCTGTAAAAAGCCTGCAACACTGTTCATGTCCATTTCGGGGACCCAAATGCGGCCATCAACAAGGGGTTGTGATGTCACATCGTTTAAAGCATCTAAACCATAGATAAAGGTTGCTTCAATATTGTCAAAATCAACCAGGGTATTAAATGTCGCACGTGCGCCTTTTTTCTCTGAGCTGATTATTGACTGACCACCATCGTAGCCCTCATCTGGGTTTGCAAGGTTTGGCGAATAGAAGAATATGTTTTCGATATCCTGCATGTAGAGGTCTAGGGTCATTTGGGTATTTTCAAACAAGGCGTAATCAGTGTATTTCAAGGTAATATTTTCGTTGCCTTCAGGGCCTTGTGGTTTACCTCGTTTTTGCAACTCTTTTGGCACATGTATCGCATAGGTTTTTTCGCCATCGTTAATATTACCAACGACATCACCGAGATCTGTTTTTTGCTGAGAACTGAAAAAGTTATAGCTAAATTGCAGTTGTTTCTGATCGTCAAAATCATACCCCAGTTTAGTGAAGTAGTTTTCGGTTACGGCATCAGACAAACCATATTGCAAGCCCAAAATGTCGCCTTCGGCGTCACGTTGTACCCCGTTTTCTTCATAACTGGCAGTAAATAAGTAGCTTAATTTATCTGCGCGGCCATTAATAGCTGCTGAGAGGCGTGCACCTGCACTTTCTTCTAGTTTTACGGCACTAAAACGTGATGATAGGCTAATTTCACCTTCGGTTTTACCCTCACTTTGCGCTTGCTTGGTAATATAGTTAATTATACCGCCAGAAGCCCCATTGCCATAAATAGAGGTGGCGCCTTTAATAACTTCTATACGGGCTATTGCACTTGGATCAAGCGTTTTTATTCCTAAAGAACCATTACGCAGAGGTGTTGATTGTGGAACGCCGTCAATCATAACAAGCGGGGCGCGGCCACGTAAACTTTGGCCTGTGTTGCTTGAACTGCCTGTGTCAGGTGCAAGTCCGGGTACCATTTGTGACAGCAAACTTTGTAATTCTGGATTTACCTTTAAGTGTTCTTCAATTTCTTGTTGATTAATTATAGTCACAGAAGCAGGTACTTCATCAATGCTCTCAAAAACACGGCTACCAGAAACGACAACGTGCTCCATCTCTTCTGCTGTGAGTTTTTTATTGAGTGCATCATCAGCAAATGATTGGCTACTTATCACCAGTGCAATAAGGCTAAGCGATGTTTTTAACATGTTTGTCCTTGTTAAAAAAAGATAAATGAAATGAGTTATGGGGCGGCAGTGTAAATGTAAAGAACTGTAAAGGCAAGCTTAATGATAACTATTTGCAATAGTGTTGGAGGTTTAATCTCTACGATGTATGTAACATATTAGCGATAGAGCTTGTCGAATTAACGCGTATGTTGTGAATTGCTGCAATGAATTAAAGGGTCGTTTTAAGTCATTAGAGAGTAGTATTGGCTTGAATAGATTTACCTTGAATTAACTTACTTGATGCCGCTGTATTTCTATGCGGCACCCAAATAAGTAATAAAACAATAGAGGTAGTCATAACTACAATTTGGCCCACTGTTTTGGCCCACTCTTTCTTTTGTATTGTTGGTATTAAAACCTATTTTACACATGAATCAATAATACTGGGCATGTTGAACTATCATGCTTTGCCCGAGAATATGAACCATTCAAGGTGGCTAAATACAGTAGTATAATTAGCCAATGTAAACACTTCTTTTTGCTAAAAGCAGTGATATGCTCGGGGGTTCATGTTTTATCAGTTTAAGTTTAATTACGCGTTATTATCTAAAGTGGCGTTTGTACCAAAAGTAAAAACCCGACACAGTAAAAAATAAAGGTGACAGGGCAAACACAAGCCACAGTAACTGCACAATAGGTCCCGCAAAATCGCCAATATGGAATTTGTATTTAAAGTGCCATGTTTGTGTTGTCCACGAGCTTTTGCTGGCGTCGTAACTCGCGACGATATTGGCTGTATACGGGTTGGCCCATACCCAGCTATAGGCATGGCTTTCACCAGGGTTTTCGATGCGAAAACCAATGTTGTCAGTCGGTTTTTTAGGTAAATAAATTCTAAACAGTTTACCTTCAGGAAAAACAGTGAGTGCATTGTTATAGGCTTTTTGTACTTGATAAGGTGTTGTTTCTGAAGGGGGCAGCACGTCAGGTGGTTTAGGTCTGTCTTCAACCGTGCCTTGCATTACAAACTCTAATACCGCTTTAGTTTCTGTCTTCCAGTTAAACGCCATGCCTGTGTATGCTATTAAAATAAGTGGCAGCAATAAATAGACGCCCAGCACGGTATGAAGTTGGTACATTAATACTCTAAATTTGGCTTTTGGTTTTATAGCTAGTCGCTTTAAACGGTTTTTAGGTTTAATCCAAATGTAAAACCCTAGTAATATTTCTAAAATAAGAATAAGCGCGCATAGTGAAACCCAGTTCCTTAAAGGGTGTTTTTTGTCGCCATCTTCGTAAAGCAACCAACGATGTAGCGCCATGGTAAATCCATACACCGTGCTGTAATAATCGTATTCGTATAAAATATCACCGGTATAAGGGTTAACGCTCACATAACGATTATTGGCAAGTTGTAGTTGCCAAGCAAGATCATCACGCGCCTCAGGCATTAATAAAGTAACAGGTTGTTTAGTTGTGTTTGATACGCGTGCTATTAGTGGGTCAAAAGCGAGCGGTGAAGCTTGTGGAGTCACCGTCCATTTATCACTTTGTGTAAGGTACTGAATATCTTTTGCGTAAATAAGTAATGCGCCTGTTAAACTCAAGCAAATCAAAAAAAGGCCGCTTACTAAGGCAAGGAGTAAATGCGTACGGCGTAACCACAACTTCAAGAGGTGTTCCTTTACTTTGTTTTAAATACAAAGGTAAATTGTAAATGATAACAAGTAACATTTACACTAAAACTTGCTCAATAGTACACGCCTTAATAGCAAACTTATCCTGTAAAAATTGACGAATTTCATTGTTGTCGATTATTTGGTGGGCACAAAACTTTAGTTCGCAATGCACGGTGTGTTCATCAAGCTGCCATGCTTTTATGTATTCAATATTTGAAATAGGAAATGCGCTTATCAGTTGTTCAGATACATGTGTTGATTCGCAGTGACTTGGTGCAACTTGCATTAAAATTTTACTGCTGGCAATTAAGAGCAATACGCCGTGGTATATCACATACACAGAGATAAGAATGGTCGCAATAAGATCGACAATATACCACTGATATAAAATGATCAGAGAGCCGGCAATAATAACGACGACAGAAGCCATAGCATCTGAAAGATTATGAATAAACGCAGCACGAATATTCATACTTTGATCAGCGCCAGCACGGTAGGTAAGGAATGCCGTTACTAGGTCAATAATCAGGGCTAACCCTGCAACCCAAATAACGATCCAGCCATCGATGGGTTCTGGATTTAGGTAACTTTTTATTGCTTCAATGACTAAGTAGCCACCAATTACAATTAAACTCAGGCTATTAAAAAGCGTGGCTAATATTTCGGCGCGTTTATAACCATATTGATATCGATTATTTGCTGGTTTAGCCCCAATTTTGCGTGCTATTAACGCAATAAATAACGATGATGCGTCACTTAAATTGTGCAGTGCATCAGCAATGAGCGATAGGCTTCCAGAAATGAGCCCCCCCACAATTTGTGCAAATGTAAGTAACACATTAATTAATACAGCAAGTAATAATTGCTGTGTGCTTTTGCTTTCTGCATCGTGATGGTGGTGATGTCCGTGTCCCATAAGCATACCTAGTTGCTGATTTCTTTATTTTTATATCATGTGAGCATCGCTTTTAAAACACTCGTTAGCAGTATGCATGTATGGGGTGTTTCGTGTTTAGGTTTTACTGTTCAAATAAGTACTAATTTGTTAAGTTAACGCCGTTGTACCAATTATTAGGTGTTACGTGAAAGCAGCATTTGTTATTTTGATTAGTGTGTTATTGCTCCAGCCGTTGCTGGATAGCTTTGACGTGGCTGATCATAATGTTGCATTTAATCACACCTCAGCCCTGCTTTTAGAAGAGCTGGATCTTGAAGCCCACTGCGCAGCTAATGGCGATCATCAACAGCATCAATCTGAACATGCCGAGCTTGCTAAACAGTTATCTGACTCCGCCGAAAAAGGCCATTGTCATGTGTGCCACAGTCCTGCATTTGTTGATTCATTTACCCTTTCTGAACCTGTTTCAGTTTATTTTGCAAAAATTGAACTGTTAGAGCTTAATTTTAAGTCGGCAGATCTAACACCACTTCATCGCCCCCCAATCGCCTCTCTTACTTAACACTTTACTCCCTTGTCTTTGGGATTATTTTTTAAGGCAAGCTAGGGCTTAGCCTATTTTAAGTAAGAGAAAATTATGTATTTAAGAAATTTTATGCGCTACGCATTGTCGTGCGTATGCTTTATATATGTCGCAAACAGTTATGCGTCAGAGCAACTGCATGACCATCAAGAAAATGCACAAACACCACACATTAACGAAGTAACCTTAACGCCACAGCAACAGCAATTAGCGAATATTAAGGTCGAACGCCTTGAACTCAAAACACACAGCCAAACCGTTTATGCACCGGGTGAAGTTAAAGCCAATGGCTATGCCAGTTATGTGGTTGCCCCTCGTGTTGATTCTATTGTTGTAAAACGTCACGCTTTACTGGGACAGCATGTTAATAAAGGTGATCCCTTGGTAACCTTGTTTAGTGGAGAGGTGGCAAGCCGACAAACCGAATTTAGGTTAGCCGAAGCTGAGTGGCAGCGGGTGAGTAAAATGACCCGTGGTACGGTGAGCGAAAAGCAGCTGCTTACTGCTAAAGCCGAGTACGAAGTGGCATACAGTCGCCTTGTCGCGTTTGGATTGTCTAAACACGCAATAGAAAAAACACTGACTATCTCGCCTGAAAAACTCGGTGAATATACCTTATTTGCACTTACTTCGGGTGCTGTACTCACCGATAATTTTTCACAAGGTCAACGTGTCGATTCAGGTATTGAATTAATGCTAATTGCAGATGAATCTGCGCTGTGGGTAGAAGCGCAACTTTCCTCAAATCAAGACCGCACGATTGCCAATGGCTCTGTTGCAACGATGCAGGTAAATGGAAACCGTTACCACGCTAAAGTTATTCAAGAGGCGCACACTATTGATGAGCAAACACGCTCACGGACAGTGCGGCTTGAAGTGAAAAATACCCAGCACAGCTTACACCCGGGCATGTTTGCAGATGTGTATTTTCACTTTACAACAGAGCAAGCTGTGCTTGCGGTTCCCGAAAACGCGTTAACACGCAGTGCCGATGGTGATTGGCAAGTTTTTGTGGTTGATGATGATGGTGGGTTTATTGCCAAAGAGGTGAGCGTAGGTAGAAATTTAGCACAATACCGTGAAATATCAGGTATCGAGCAAGGGGTTAACGTTGTTACTCAAGGCGCATTCTTTGTTGCTTCACAGCTCGCAAAAGGCGGGTTTGATCCGCATAACCATTAGAGGTGCCGCATGTTTAATTTATTAATCGAGTCGGTGATAAAAAACCGTTTCATCGTGCTATTAGCTTTACTTGCGGCCATTGCTCTGGGTGCATTAATGGTTCCAAAACTGAACTTAGATGCGTTTCCTGATGTGACAAATGTGCAGGTAGCTGTTAACACCGAAGCTCCTGGTCTTGGAGCGGAAGAAGTCGAGCAACTTATCACATACCCAATAGAAGCGGTAATGTACGCACTACCTGACGTTGAACAAGTGCGATCGATTTCAAAAACAGGTTTGTCGGGCGTGACGGTGGTGTTTAAAGAAGGCGTTGATATCTATTTTGCGCGGCAGTTAGTGTTTGAGCGCTTACAATCTGCTAAAGAGCTAATCCCTAACGGACTTGGCATGCCTACCATGGGGCCTAATACCTCTGGTCTTGGGCAAGTTTATCAATACTTACTTGAAGCAAAGCCCGATGCTGACATTGATAGCATGGCGCTGCGAAGCCTAAATGACTGGGTGGTTAAATTATTACTATTACCCATTGATGGTGTTACTGATATTTTATCGTTTGGTGGCGAAGTAAAACAGTATCACGTTAACCTCAACCCTAACAAATTACTTGCCTATAACCTAAGCCAACAAGATGTAAGCAATGCATTGCAAGCAAACAACAGGAATGTTGGCGGTTGGTATATGAACCGCGGTCAAGAGCAATTAGTTATTCGTGGCACTGGCTGGTTTTCGACCGGTGATAAAGGCCTGAGTGAAATTGCGCAAACCCCCATCAAAACGATTGATGGCACCGTAATTAAAGTCACTGATGTTGCAGACGTACAGCTTGGGAGTGAAATACGCCAAGGGGCAGTAACCTTATCGACTCGCGATGAAAATGGTGATGTTGTTAACCGAGGCGAAGTTGTAACTGGCGTGGTATTAAAAAGGATTGGTGCAAATACGAAGCAGACCATCGATGGTATTAACGAGCGTATTACAATGATCAACCGCGCGCTGCCTGAGGGCGTCAAATTCACGCCTATTTATAACCAAGCGGCACTTATTAGCCACGCGGTACAAACCGTTATAGATGCATTATTACTTGCATTTGTATTTATAATCATAGTGTTAGCGCTATTCTTGTTAGACTTAAGAGCAACATTCTTGGTTTTGCTGTCCATTCCAATTTCAATCGGCTTAGCGCTCAGTATTATGGCTTGGTTAGGGCTGTCGGCCAATTTAATGTCATTGGGTGGCATTGCTGTGGCTATTGGTATGCTGGTGGATGGCTCTGTTGTTATGGTTGAAAACATTTTTCGTCATCTAGGGCTAAAACATAATCAGGGTAAATCAAGCCGTGAGCTGGTTGCTGTTGCAGCAAAAGAAGTTGCTCGGCCAGTTTTCTTTGCGTCATTGATTATTTTAACGGTATTTTTGCCTTTATTCAGCTTTGAAGGCGTCGAGGCAAAGCTGTTCCAGCCTATGGCCGTCAGTATCATGTTAGCGATAGTAAGTGCCATGATTGTTGCCTTAGTCGTTGTGCCTGCGCTAAGCGTCTACTTATTTGCTAAAGGTGTGACAGTTAAACACAGTAAGCTGCTACAACCCATTGAAAAGTTGTATCAACGAGCGTTACGACAGGCGTTACAAGCAAAACGGTTGGTGCTTGCTATTGCTGCTTTGTTATTGGTTACAGCCGCTATTTTACTTCCAAGGTTGGGGACTGAGTTTGTGCCCGAACTTGAAGAAGGTACGATTAATTTGCGGGTAACGCTTGCACCATCAGCCAGTCTTGAAACGGCAATCTCAGTGGCACCTAAACTGGAAGCCATGTTACTTGAATTTGCAGAAGTCGATTATGCACTTAGTCGGATTGGTCGAGCAGAAGTCGGTGGCGATCCTGAACCTGTTAACAACATAGAGATATACATTGGTCTTAAATCTCGCGAGCAATGGATAAATGCTAAAACACGTGTTGAACTCCAGCAGTTAATGGAAGAAAAACTTGAGCAGTTTCCTGGGCTCTTATTTAACTTTTCGCAACCCATCGCCACCCGTGTTGATGAACTTTTATCGGGTGTAAAAGCACAGTTAGCAATCAAGTTGTTTGGTAGTGATTTAGCGGTGTTAAGTGAAAAAGGTCAGCAAATTGAGCAGCTAGTTAAGCAAATACCCGGTGCTAAAGATGTGGCCATGGAGCAAATGGGCGGTGAGGCACAGTTAATTGTGAAACCTAACCGCTTAGCGTTATCGCGTTTTGGATTATCGGTTACTGATTTAATGGAGGTTGTACAGCACGGAATTGGTGGACAAAGTGCAGGGCAAATTATCAATGCTAACGAGCGTTACGATATCTATGTTCGCATAGCAGAAAATTACCGGCAGAACCCGCGTGTAATTGCAGACCTTCGTTTACAAACCCCTTCGGGGGCGATTGTGAGAGTAGGTGATGTGGCTCAGGTAGCGATTGAATCGGGAGCATCCCAAGTACGCCGTGATGATGTACAAAGGCGCGTAGTTGTACAAGCGAATGTGCAAGGACGTGATATGGGATCTGTTGTTGCTGACATTCGCGCAATAATAGAGGATAAATTACAGCTACCGAGTGGTTACAGTGTTGCTATAGGTGGTCAGTTTGAAAACCAACAACGGGCACAGCAACGTTTAATGATTGTTGTGCCAGCGGCATTGTTACTGATTGCGCTATTACTTTATTTTGCATTTGGCAATGTATCGCAAGTATTGCTTATTTTAGTGAATGTCCCTTTAGCGGTAATAGGGGGGATTGTGGCTCTGTTTGTATCTGGGCAATATTTGTCGGTACCAAGCTCTGTTGGTTTTATTACTTTGTTTGGTGTTGCGGTATTGAATGGTGTGGTCATGGTAGAAAGTATTAATCATCGCCTTAAGGGCAAAGATGAAGTAGATGACGCGGTGTTTGATGGGGCAACCTCAAGGTTACGACCAGTGTTAATGACCGCATTAACTTCAATGTTAGGGCTTATACCCATGCTATTGAGCACGGGAATGGGGGCTGAAATACAAAAGCCACTGGCAACAGTGATTGTTGGCGGTTTGGTCAGCGCAACATTTTTGACCTTATTTGTCCTACCTGTTCTTTATAAGTCGATGAGTAATAAATAACTGCCTAAGTGGCTTATTTACAGAGGGGCGTAATTGCCCCTTTTTTAGTACTGAGTAATTCTGTAAAGGGCGTTTACACAACACGTAAGCCCTTATAAACTGGGCGCTATAATAATGAAGTAACATATGGAACAGACCGTGAGCAATCAAATTTCAATTCGTCCTGCAGTACCGAGCGACGCAGCAACTATCCTACATTTCATCAATGAACTAGCTATCTACGAAAAAGAACCAGATGCAGTAAAGACTGATGAGAATGCTATTTTAAAAACTTTATTTAGTGAAGGTGCAACCGCTCACAGTGTTATTTGTTTAGAAGGTGACATAGCCATTGGTTTTGCCGTTTATTTTTATAATTATTCTACGTGGCTTGGTAAAAACGGTTTGTATTTAGAAGACTTATACGTCAGTGCTGATAGCCGTGGTAAAGGTGCAGGTAAAAAAATTATGCAATACCTTGCGAAACAAGCGTTAGAAAAAGACTGCGGTCGATTTGAGTGGGTAGTACTTGATTGGAATAAACCCGCGATTGATTTTTATGACAGCATTGGTGCTAAACCACAAAATGAATGGATCATTTATCGACTAACAGGGCAAGAGTTGATCGATTTTGCGAATCAGTAATATCACCAAATCACACAAGCAATAAATATAAATAAAAATCATTTGCATTTAACTGTTTGTCTGTGTAGTTTTAATACACAGGTTTTAAGTGCAGGTGATTTTTATGACACACACAACACATCTCTCGGCCTTAGGTGCTCCAGTTATTGATGATGCATTAGCACCTTGGCAAAACGCTATTTATAACGGGAATCTGGCTTTTGAGTCTGGCGAATTAAACATTGCTCGCGATCACTACACGCAGGCAAGTGGTTGTGCAGAAACATTACTCACGCAATTTGCGAACTTACCACTAACCCCCACGGTTATTGACACATTAGAGCATTGTATTGCGGCCTTTGTAGTGGCGACTTTAAACCTTGCAGATACCTTTAAAGTTATGCAAAAACCTGAGCAAGCCTGTAGTTGGCTTTGCTATGCTCATCAACGGCTTAGTCATCTTTTAATGCACCCAGAGCAGCAAGTTCGCACGCACGTATTACATCATCATCACAAAACGTATTTTGAGCTGGTGAAGTTTGCGAAAATGTCATCGGCATTTCCAACCCTCATCAATCGTATAAATCAGCTATTAGCTGAGCATCCCCACAAAACGCAGTTATTACATTAACGATAAGGAATCAGTATGCCTTTTACATTACCCGATTTAACTTATGACTATGATGCACTCGAGCCTAATATTGATGCAAAAACCATGGAAATCCATCATACATTGCACCACCAAACTTATATTAATAAGGCGAATGCTGCCTTAGAAGGGAGTCATTATAGCGAGCAAGATGCCGAAACACTGTTGCGAACGATTGCTACAATGCCCGAGTCATTACAAAAGGCGGTGCAAGAGCATGTTGGTGGGCACCATAATCACTCATTATTTTGGCAAGTAATGACACCGAATGGGGTAGGCAAACCAAGCGGTGAATTACATACAGCGATCGTTGAAGCATTTGGCAGTTTTGATGAGTTTAAAGAGCAGTTTACTGATGCCGCTGTTAGCCGCTTTGGAAGTGGCTGGGCATGGCTATGTGTTGACGAAAATAATCAACTCGTTGTCGAAAGTAGTTTAAATCAAGACAGCCCGCTGATGCATAACCATATGCCGATTTTGGCTCTCGATGTGTGGGAGCATGCCTATTACTTAAAATATCAAAACCGCCGACCAGAATACATCGCTGCATTTTATAAAGTGATTAATTGGCCCGAAGTTGAGCGACGTTATTTAGCAGCGATTAAATAGTTAAGGTCCGAAACTGGCTAGTCAAAAAAATATATTCGGTTAAGCTATCGGTATTAGCTGATTACGAGAATCATTATGACTAGCCAACAATGGCGTACAGCAAGGCAAAGCCGTGATGCCCGATTTGATGGGGTATTTTTTGTTGCGGTAAAAAGTACCGGTATATATTGTCGGCCAATTTGTCCAGCACCGACAGCGCAAGAGAAAAATGTTGAATATTATCAGTACGCGCATTTAGCGGCACAGGATGGGTTTCGCCCTTGTATTCGGTGTAGACCTGATAGTGCACCGAATAGTCCCGCGTGGTTAGGAACTAAAACCACGGCGCTAAGAGCAAAGCAACTTATTGACAAAGGCGAGGCATATGATTGTGAAGTGCTGGCCGATAGATTAGGTGTGTCGAGTCGTTATTTGCGTCGTTTGTTTAATCAGCACTTTGGTCTTTCAATCACACAATATCGCTTATTCAATCAGTGTAATTTTGCTAAGCAGCTGTTACAAGAAACTGATTTATCGGTTGCTGACATCGCTTTTGCATCTGGTTTTAATAGTATTCGCCGTTTTAACGACGCATTTTTAAAGCAGCTTAATATTGCACCATCAAAATTGCGAAAAACCGATAAAAAACCAAGTGCAACGTTAAATTTAACCTTGGCGTTTCGTCCTCCTTATAACTGGCAGGCTTTACACGGGTTTTTACAGCGCCGCTTAATTAAAGGTCTCGAATGGCTTAGCGAAACAAGCTATGGGCGCACATTTAAAGACCCGCATTGCCAAGGGCAATTTACTGCTCAATTTGTTGAACAAAAAAATCATTTTAAAGTCACGATAGATATTGATAACACCCGCTATTTACAACAAGTGATCCATAACATTCGTCGTGTACTTGATTTAGATGCTGATACGCACACGATTGAAGCCCATTTAAATGCCGAACTTAATAATGCCTTGCCATTGACACAAGGCTTACGCTTACCGGGTATTTGGTCAGATTTTGAAGCGGGTATTCGCGCAGTCTTGGGTCAACAAGTGAGTGTGACTGCTGCGCATAACTTGGTAACTAAGCTGGTCGCTGAGTTTAATCAAGCGAGTGATACCGTGTTTTTTCCATCTCCAGAATGGCTTGCCAATTCAGAACTGAGCTTTTTTAAAATGCCTCAATCACGCAAAGACGCTTTAAACCGGTTAAGTGCGTATTGTCATCAACATCCTAATAATCAAGAGCTTGATAATTGGCTGTCACTAAAAGGGATTGGCCTATGGACAGTTAATTACGCTAAGCTGCGTGGTCAAAGTAACCCTGATATTTTACTTGCCGGTGACTTAGGCATTAAAAAGGCTTTAGCAGAGGTCGGTGAATTTGATAGTGAGCGCTGTGCACCTTTTCGTTCTTATTTAACATTTCAACTATGGCAACAATTATGAAAACGCAACAAGTTATTATGCCAAGCCCACTTGGCGATATTACCATTCAAAGCTCCTCAAAGGGCGTCAGTTATGTAGGTTTTTATCCTGTTGTTGCCATGCAAACTGAAACCGTTAACGAGCATACACTAACCCCGATTTTAATATGCATGAGCGAGCTTAACGAATACTTCAAGGGCGAACGTACACATTTTAGTGTGCCGCTTGACACACAAGGGACGGCGTTTCAGCAATCAGTGTGGCGTGCGCTAATGGGGGTTGAATTTGGTAAAACCAAGAGTTACCTAGATATAGCACAGGCTATTAATAACCCAAAAGCGGTGCGTGCCGTGGGCGCAGCCAATGGTAAGAACCCAATTAGTATCATAGTGCCATGTCATCGGGTAATTGGTGCAAGCGGAAAACTAACGGGGTATGCCGGTGGACTAGACCGTAAAGAATGGCTACTTAAACACGAAGGAATTTTGTAAAAATCCTGTTTTTACTTCTACACTGTTATCAGTTAACTAAATTCGTAGTTTATTATGACAGTGACGTTGTTTTTTATTAGATTTTTACTTGTTCTTTTTATCGTACTTTCTCTGCATTGTCAGGCGAATAGTAGTGCGCCATTGCCCATGACCTTATGTTATGCAGACCACACACAAGCACCTCTGTTTGTTGGTGCTAAACATGAAATACCCCTTGTTGAACCTACGGCACAATTAGCGGCGCTTGCTAAACTTGATAATGCACTTGAATCCGTGACTTTTAAGTTTGTAAAAATGCCATGGTCGCAGTGCATTACAGCGATTAAGCAGGGTCGAGTCGATGCATTTATAGCGGGATTTAGTCCACAAAAATCCCGTTATGCTGTATTTCCGGTTACTGATAAAGGTGTACCGATTGCTAAATTTGCCTTTGCAAGAATGAGCCAATGCTTAATTGGAAGTCGTCGCTTTCATACCAAATGGCAATCTCGTGAAGTGTTACAATCAAAGGCATTTTCTTTGGCCGTTGCAAATGGGCTTTTTGTGGGAGAAGCGGCCAGCGAAGAGGCGTTTTTTATTGAACACACGTTTACTCAGCAGCAGGCTATAGAGCGTGTATCAGAGGGGCGAGCCGATGCGGCTTTAGTGCTCTGCCAAATCGAAAATAATAAACTTGATTTATCGGTATACCATCGACAGAAGCTGGCACCTGTCTATCCACCTTTAAATACGGTGACAGCGTACTTGGCTTTTTCAAATGAGTTTTATGTTAAGCATCAGAATGAGGCGGTTGTTATTTGGCAGCAACTTTTAAAGCAGAATATCCCATTGACCTTTGCAAAACAGATGCAAAACTCCCCACATTTAGAGATGAGCAGCTACGGTGCAAAAGAGTAAGGTAATAGATGATGTTATTGCATGATTAGGGTAGCATATTGCGACTTTAAATTTTGGGCAACATCATGGCACAGCTGTACTTTTATTATTCTGCAATGAATGCGGGTAAATCAACCACACTTTTACAATCGGCATTTAACTACCGCGAACGTGGTATGGAACCAGTGATTTTAACCGCTGCGATTGATGACAGAGCAGGCGTTGGCAAAGTATCGTCACGGATAGGTTTACAAGCTGATGCACATATTTTTGATGCCGACAAAGATGTATTCGAGTTAATCAAATCGTTGAACGATCAGAAAAAGCGTCATTGTATTTTAGTTGATGAGTGTCAGTTTTTATCTAAATTGCAAGTGATGCAATTAACCGATGTGGTTGATGAACTGGGCATTCCTGTTCTTTGTTATGGTCTTCGTAATGATTTTAGAGGTGAGTTATTTAGTGGCTCGCAGTATCTTTTAGCGTGGGCGGATAAGCTTATTGAGCTAAAAACCGTGTGTCATTGCGGTCGTAAAGCAAACCACGTTTTACGCACCGATGAGCAGGGCAATGCGATTGCTGATGGTAATCAAGTTGAAATTGGCGGCAACGACCGATATGTATCGGTGTGCCGCAAACATTATAAAGCCGCGTTAAATCTCTGCCGCTAAAGCATCAATAAAGCAGTTAATATCGTGCTTAGTGACCCCTAAATGCGTCACTAAGCGCAGTGGTTTGCCTGCTGAAAACAGTATATTTTTCTCTTTTAGCTTATTAGCAACAGCTTTTAAATCAATAGCTTCATCGACATTTGCGTACACAATGTTGGTATCGATTTGAAAAGGTGTGGTATCAAAGCCAGATAATGAATTTAATTTTTCAGCGAGATAAGCCGCATTATCGTGATCGTCACTTAGTCGGGTGACATGATTCTCAAGCGCATATTGCCCCGCTGCGGCAAGCATACCCGCTTGGCGCATACCACCACCAAGCACTTTACGCCAGCGGCGAGCTTTATCAATAAGTGCTTTGTTACCCAATAATAATGAACCCACAGGGGCGCCTAACCCTTTTGATAGACAAATAGACACTGAATCAAAGTATTGGGTGATTTCAGTAATATCGACACCTAACTTAACTGCTGCGTTATACACACGCGCACCATCAAGGTGAAGTGCAAGGTTGTGTTTATTAACACATTCTCTTGCTTGTTCAAGGTAACTTAACGGCAGTACTTTGCCTCCAATGGTGTTTTCAAGGCTGAGTAGTTTCGTTTTTGCAAAGTGAAAGTCATCCGCTTTAATAGCTGCAACCACCTTGTTTAAATCAATGGTGCCATCGGCGTTATTTTCAATCGGTTGTGGTTGAATCGACCCAAGTACGGCGGCACCGCCACCTTCAAACTTGTAGTTATGTGCTTGTTGGCCACAAATGTACTCATCACCACGTTCGCAATGCGCCATTAAAGCAAGTAAATTTGCTTGCGTACCAGAGCTGCAAAAAAGCGCACTTTCGAACCCATGTCGCTCAGCAGCAACGTGTTCTAATTGGTTAACGCTTGGGTCATCACCGTAAACATCATCACCAACGGCAGCATTATTCATAATTGCACGCATATCGGCTGTAGGTTGAGTGACTGTGTCTGAACGAAAGTCGATCATGTTATTACCCTTATACAAGTTGGTTAAGAATGGCTTCGCGGTCTGCTTGGTCAAAGTAACTCCAAGCGATAAAGCGGCTTATTTTTTGGCCTTGTGCCATTTTTATTGTTTTAACGTCTTTGACATCAAGCGATGCGAGTTGTTTTTTGAGTTGTGGGAGTGTTTCTGACTTTGATACTAAAGAAGTAAACCAAATACACTGCTCACTGAACTCTTGGCTTTCGATGATCATTTTACTGATGAACTCGCGCTCGCCACCTTCACACCAAAGTTCGTTTTCTCTGCCCCCAAAGTTGAGTTCTTTTTTAGGGGTTTTATTTAAATTTTTCCACTTACGCTGTGAACCTGTTTGTGCCTGCTGTTCATTGGCATGAAATGGCGGGTTACATAAGGTTAAGTGGAACACATCTTTATCAGTGATAACGCCTGTAAACATTTTATTGCTGTTATCTTGTTGCTTTACTGATATTTTTAAACGATTAAATTGCGCAATTTGCTTGGCAATTTTAACGGATAAGGTATCGATATCAGACCCTGTAAAATGCCAGCCATACTCATGTTGACCAATTAACGGGTAGATCAAATTTGCACCTGTGCCAATATCCAGCACTTTAACTTGCTTACCTGTAGGGATTCTACCTTGGTTATCACTGGCTAATAAGTCTGCTAGATGATGAATATAATCAACCCGACCGGGTACAGGAGGACACAGATAATTGTCGGGCAAATCCCAAAAATCAATTTTGTAGTGGCTTTTTAATAATGCTTGATTAAGGGTTTTCACTGCCATTGCATCTGAAAAATCGAGAGTCTCACTGCCGGTTGGGCTTTGTGTTATAAACTGAGAAAGAGCCGGAGTATTTTTACATAATAGAGTAAAGTCGTAGCCATTGAGGTGGCGATTTCGCGGATGCATTAAATAAACCTATCTGTTAGCAATGTTCAGTACAGATTGTATCAAATTAATCATTACAAAGTGTTGTTTTTAGGTTTTTTTAAACGGGCAGGATGGTCAGAAATTTTATTGGTTTCTGTTAGCATAAAATGATTACAAATCAATTTTCATGCATTTAACTTTCTGATTTTACACGTTAACTGAATTAACAAAGGTAAGCTAAGTGATAAAGTCATGTGTGTTCTTAAATGCAGTTTATCTGTTTGATAATCGAGGTAAAGTAATCTTTTCATTAATACGAGTCATAAACCGGCTATGAGTAATAATTCAAAGCTGGTAAATTTTAATTTCAACTAACTGAAAAATAATAAAAATAATAAAAATAATGATAAAAAAATACTTAAAGGAATGGGTATAACGCTCTTAGTTATAATTTGCTTGTTTGTAATCCTAGCGGTTTGGACTTCATTTAAAGCGTCAGGATATAAAGAAACAGCGATACCTTATTTAACCCCAGCATTAACTGAAATATCTAAATGGGACGCACAAACATTAAAAAGTTACATGACCCCAACCTCAATTGAGGGGGTGTCAGATGACGACTTGTCAAAAATTGTTCGAGCTTTTTCGAAATTAGGCGATTTGAAAAAACTCGGTGAGTATCAATTTATTAATGTCAGCACTAAAGCTGTAACAGGCGATGGATCAGGTACTTTTGTTACTTATAAAATCCCTGCTTCTTTTGAAAATGGTGAAGCACAAATAACAGTGACTTTAAAAGAAGAGGGTGAATCGTTTTCCATTTATCATTTCAATATAAATTCAATGGCAATGATTGAATGATAATTAAAGGTAAACTTTAACCGCTGCGAGTAATTAAAACTTGCGGCTGGTTTGTGCAGAGGGAAAGTGAATTGTTTGCTTGTCTCTTTAAGTGTAATATTTAGGTACTAATGTATTGAGTGATCATTTTCAAAGGAGTGTTTATGTCTAAATTTAAAAAGGTTCTAATAGCCTTGATAATATTGGTAGGGCTTGGGGCCATCGCTAAACAATATAATGAGCAAAATCACATGGAAATGGCCATAGAGCAATGTGGCGACAAAGACAGTATCGCACGGGTGGACTCTAAGGGTTTCGAGTGTAAAAAAACATAGCAAGGAAATCACTTTTCACAGTTGGTTTTCATCCTGAGCTGCATGTTTAGCCAACTGTGAAAAAACGATAATAAGGGCGTTGTCCATGTCCGCTTATCGTCTTTAAGCATGCAACTCAACTCAATTTCATTTGGTTCATTCCGTTATATTTTTATTAAAACTCCCGCTCTTACGTTTACAAAGTCGTGTTGTATTTAAGGGCTACTTACTTGATCACATCATGCTTGCTTTGCTAGTAATACTGACGTAACGTATTGCTGGTACGATGAGTTTATAATAATAAAAAGGTCAACCGTGACATTAAAACAACAGTCTGTATTTATAAAATTAGCTGAAAATCAAACCCTCCATATGCGCCGTATTTGTAAAACTGATGCAACCGGGCCTGCGGTGTTTTTTATGCATGGTGCAGTCGAGAATGGCAAAATTTTTTACACTCACAGCAATAAAGGTTTGGCACCGTTTTTAGCTGAACAGGGTTATGTGTGCTACGTGGCTGATTTACGCGGCCGTGGTGAAAGTAAACCTGCCATATCAAAATATGCGAGCTACGGGCAAACCGAAGCCATATTAGAAGACATCCCCGCTTTTTTAGCAAAAATAGAACAACTTGAAGGTGCACCCGCACGTTATTGGGTTGCCCATTCATGGGGTGGGGTATTAATGAATAGCGTATTTGCGCGCTTTCCTAATCTAATTAATGATGTAAGGGCTTGTGCGTATTTTGGATCAAAGCGCACGCTTTATAATCATCACCCAAGCAAATACATCCAAGGTAATTTAATTTGGTATGGTTTAGCACCTTTAATGGCGAGAAAACACGGGTTTGTGCCTGCTAAAAAATTGAAATGGGGAAGTGACGATGAAACGCGTAAGTCCCATTATCAAAGTATGCAATGGGCTAAGCGCAAGCCCTGGGTAGACTCAGATGACGGCTTTGACTATGCAAAAGCGCTGCAAGATATAGCTCTGCCCCCTATTTTTCATGTGGCGGGTATAAAAGATAAGGCGCTTTGCCAACCGATTGACATTGAAAAGTTCATGGCTGAGTCAGGTGTAGGTGTGCAAACAATGACGATTTACGGTCGAAAATATGGTCACAAGGTGAATTATGACCATATTAATATGCTTACTCACCCTGAGGCGCGCCACGATCAGTTTGCTGATCTTCTTGAGTGGTTTTCGGCTCATTCACAAGGCGATTCATAGCCGTTTCGTAACGCTTATATTTATCTTTAGCTTTGTCAGTTAATGGTTGTCTGACTGCTGCTTTACTCAGTGTTGCGACTGGCTTATTCGACTTGTAAAACTCTAAAAAGCGATTGCTGTACTTAACGCCTAAAAATTCACACAGAGCACTCAACGTTTGTTCAGGTTCTGTGACGAGTTGCTCATATTGTAAGTCAAAAAGTGCATCGGGCATTACGCTATGCCAGTGCGACATAAGTTGCTGATATAAATCGTAATACTGCTTAAATTCAGTCAATGAGCAAAAGTAGGGCTCATTTTCTGCAAAGTAATTACTAAATACTGACCACGCAACAGCCTGATAATCACGTTGTATATTTATAAATTTTGCGTTTGGAAATAATAGATAGATTAACCCAAGTGATTGATAATTTGCTGGCAGCTTATTGATCATATACGGGCGTACATGGGGAGATTGCTTTAATCTTTCTATATAGATATTGCGCGCCGTACTGATCAGCTTTTGCTCCAGTTTAGATAGGCACTCGGGGTAAGGTAATTGAGTTTGCTGCTCAATATATGCAACAACCTGATTGCTGATACTGGCATCTTCTCCTAGGCTTGCAAAACTTTCGTGACTAACTAGCATTTGTTCAAGCAAAGTAGAGCCACTTCGTGGCATGCCGATAATAAAAACAGGGGTGATCGTGCCCGTAAAACGTTTATCGCGTGAATCAATTAACGTTGCATCACTTTGGCTGATGATTTGCTGATAAAAAGGGGCGAGTTCATTGGTTTTAAACGTAGTCAGTTGTGACTGCAGTTTATTAGCGAGGGTGAAGTAATTAAATGCTTGCTCGGTATCATCTAATAAATCATAGCTTTTACCTAATGCGTAGTAGCAGACCATTTTTAAACGTAAGTTATTGGTGAGTGTTAAAAAGTGATGCAGTTCATTGAGGTAGTTTTGCTCGTGATTAAAGCGAGAAAATTGCACAAGCTCAAAAAGTATATAGGCCTTAACTGGGTAATCACCCATGGCGAACGCTTGTTGTAAAATACCATAGGCTTTGTCGAGTTCACCATAGGTTAAATAGTGTTGAGCTAAAAAGTAGTGAGGCTCTGGGTTATGACTTGCGATTGACTTTGCATATTCAAGCACAGTAAGCGCATCTTGAGGTGAATGCACGCCATTAAACGCATCGGCAAGTGCATGCAACGGTTCAAGCAGATAGGGAAGCCTTTCACACGCGCGCTGCAATAGATATACAGCAGCATCATAGCGCTCTAATCGAAGTGCGATTCTGCCTAAACCAAACAATGCTTCACCATTTTCAGGGTTCGCATCTAACAAGGCTTTAAAATGAAACTCAGCTTCTTTTAGTTTGTTTTCAGCAAGTAATTGATTGGCTTTTTCTAGCAGCATAGCATCGATAAGAATTTATTATTTTTATTCACTATAAAACGAAAAAGGCGAAATGTCTTTCGCCTTTTTAAATCACTATAAATACCCAAGGTATGTGGGTTGTAATGCCACAACTCTCACAATAGCGCAGTTCTAGAACGTGTAAGTTGCTTTCACGTAATAGAAACCACCATTAATCCCATAAGGTGATGTCTCGTAGTATTTGCCACCCCAGTTATTGTTAGGGATGCCTGTACTGTCGAAGAAATCAAGTTTTTCAGCTTCTTGATCAAATAGGTTTTGTGCACCTACCGAGAAACTAATTGACTCAGTTAAGAAGTAGGTAACCTCTGCATCCAGTGTAATAGCTGCGTCAGCTGTTTTAGCTGTTGCATCATAATCAACGTGAACACCTTGGTATTCGCCATAGTAATTTACACGTGTGAAAGCAGAGAAATCTTCCCATTGTTGTGCCCAGCTTAATGTAGCACGGTGATTAGGCAAATCGTTTTCTAAACGGCTTACTTTAAACTCACCTGTAATTGGGCTTGACTTAGTAACTTCAGTATCATTCCAGTTGTACGCTAAACTAAATGTTGAGCTTCCGCCAAGTAGTTCAGTTGAGTAGTTAGCAACTAAATCAATACCTTGAGTTGTTGTATCAAAGTCATTAGTGAAAAAGCTTACTTGCGCTAAGTTTTGTACGTTGGGTACACCCGCAGCTTCAAGAGTATCTTTGTCTGCTTGGCTTAGCTCAATTTTATCTGATTGACTGATTCGGTCATCTACTTGAATGTTGTAGTAGTCTACTGTTAAGAATAAGTCACCTAAGGTCCATACGGCACCAAATGTGTAGCTCTGTGATTCTTCAGGTTCAAGCTCGGTACCCCCTAATTGCACTGCAATCGGGTTAGTGGGTGGTAAAAGTGCTGAGTCTACTAATACACCGCTACTTAAGTTTGTTTGCACGTTACTTACGTTCGCTTGTCCGACCGTTGGCGCACGGAAACCTGTACTGATTGAACCACGAATATTTAGATCTTCTGTTAAATGGTATTGACCCGTTAACTTATAGTTAGTGGTTGAACCAAATGTATCATAGTCTTCATAACGAAGTGCTAAGCCCACTAAAAAATCTTCTGTAAAGGGGGCTTCTACGTCTACATACGCTGCGTAGTTACGGCGAGTATACTCACCGGCATCAGACGGTTTGAAACCAGGGAAGCCGTTTGAGCCGATACCAAAGCCTTGCTCTGTTAGTGGACCCGCTGTAAAGGAAGCAACATCACCTGACACAACGGTGAACGTTTCTTCGTGCCATTCAAGACCACCTGCAACGTTTACGTCGTATGCTAAGCCAAAATCATAACCTTTAGATAAATCAGCGTTAAAGTTTTTCTCTAACTGTGAGTATTTACCAGGGCTAAAGTCGCGTGGACTATCAGGACCAAGTGACGCGTTAATTGTATCGTAGATGAAGTAACGAGATTCGTTATAACCTACCGTACCACTTAAATCATAGTAAGCACCATTAAGGAAACCACTGGTTATTTCACCTTTGGTACCAATTGTCAGTGCTGTATCTGTGATATTCCCACCAAAGTTTGGTGTGAAACCACCTGGTAAAATTTCATTGAATGCAAAACAGTCTGGGTTATTTGCCACACCGCTAATGTAGTCAGGGTTATCTAACACATTGTCATCAATCTTTATGTTGGTTGGGCAGTTACCGCTCATATCACCCGTTAAATCACCAACAAGTAAGGTTTCGCCGCCGTCATTTGAATAAACACCAGGGCGAGTATGCGGGTTACGATAATAGAAACCACCACGTACATCTCGCTCAGAATAGTTACCAAACATGTAAAAATCTGACGTATTACTTAATTGAAGACCAATGTTACCGAAGATTGAAATGTCATCATTAACCTCAGGTGCACCCCATACTTGTGCTAGTGGCGACACGTCTGGTACACCCGCAGCAGATAACGCAGCTGCGTCAGGGCGTTGAACTGAACGACTTGTTGCGTCAGCCGTTTTGTATTGGAAACTTAAATTTGCAAAGCCACTGTCTGTAAATGGAAGGCCCACATTACCAGAGATTTGTGTTGTATCTCCATCTCCTTCGTAGTATTCGCCTTGGCGGATTTCAAACGAGCCACCCTCAGACGCATCTTTTAATACGAAGTTCATTACACCTGCGATGGCATCAGAACCATACTGTGCCGCTGCACCATCACGTAAAACTTCAACTTGTTTCAGCGCGATACTTGGGATCACAGAGATATCTGCACCTTGTGCACCATCGTTAATGCCGCCACCAAGGAAGGCAATTACAGAAGCACGATGACGACGTTTACCATTAACAAGTACTAATGTACTGTCAGCAGGAAGGCCACGTAAATTTGCTGGGCGAACCAGTGATGCAGCATCACTAATCGGGTTTTGGTGTACGTTAAAAGAAGGAACTGAGCCTTTTAAAAGCTCAAGCATATCGGTATTACCAGCTTTAGTAAGTTCTTCGCCGCCTATGATATCAATAGGAACAGGTGAGTCACCGATAGAACGCGGCGCTGAACGAGTACCAACTACTGCGATTTTTTCAACATTTTTGTTAACTTTAGTCTCTTCGGTTGACTCATCTGCAGCAACCACAGAACCCGACACAAACAGACCCGCTGTTGTCGTGGCTAAAGCAAACTTAACAGCTTGTTGTAGCATATTATTTCTTAATTTCATTCTGACTTCCCCAGTTAGAATATTTATGATTATGCCACCAAATAGGTATTTTAATTTGGTGTAACTAACTTATACCTACTGTTAATTTGATTTGCAAATTGTTAACGAAACGTTTTATTTTGAGTGTTTTTGTCGTATTTTTTGCATTTTTAAGGGGTATGTCACTGAAAACGCATGTGATAAATTATTCGTTGTTTTCTTAAAGGAGGTCAGAATTTATTGTTGAAGCTAAAAAAAATTAAAATTAGTGATTGTTTGTTCGTATTTTGCACTAAAACTGAGTTGGAACGGTTTAATTATTTTGCTTTGATTCGTTTTTTAATTGCCACTGTCGTAATTTCTCTCGGTATTCATCCCAAACACACGGGCAACAACTACCGCCTCCACAACATTCGTCAGGCGCAGGTTTTTGTGGCTTAGGTTCATTTACGTGGCGATCTTGGCACATTTAAAAAATAAAACGAGTTAAGAAAAGTGTGCGAAGGGTAAAGCAAAATCTACTATAAGTAAATTATGCTTTGTGAAGTGAGATGCTTATGTGAAAATAACCGAATGCGATTATATAAAGTTATTCATCGGGCCCCATTTCGAGTGGCTAAAATTACCAAAAAGCGTCAGCAATTACGCTTTAAGCGCGCTATGGTGGCACTTAAAATCGCACTTGCCCAAGAAAAGCAAGAAACCAAAGAAATGCTGCAAATCTATAGACGTTATACACAAGGCCACGCAACTAAAGAAGAGCTGCATACGGCCAATGAACAGTTTTTAGATATTCTAAAAGGGATTGGGCTGGGTGTGTTTGCTGTATTACCTTTTGCACCCATTACGATTCCGCTAGTTGTAAAACTAGGGCAGTGGGTTGGTGTTGATGTTCTTCCGAGTTCATTCAATATCAATAAGTCACTTAAAGAGATAGATCAGCAAGTTGCAAAAGAAGAAGCCGAAGAAAAAGATCACAAGTAAGCTGCGTTTATCAATCTGATTTCGCCTATACCCTTTAGCTCAAGTTATTGGTATGCTTAATTACCTTTTCTTTATATTGAGTCGTTTAATGAGTTCATTAATTCGTCATTCTTCTACGGGTATTCCGCTCTCTTTCATTGAAAAAACGCATTTAGCATCGTGGTTATCTGAACAGCCGCAAGCTTTGCAAAACTGGTTAAGTAATTGCGACTTTAAAAACAAGGGGCTTGCGCTCGTAGCTGACAGTGAATCAGGTGATTTGGTTCATGTGTATTGCCTTGTAAACGATATTAACGATTTTTGGCTTGCAGGTGACTTGTCGACTAAATTGCCGGCTGGTTGTTACCAAATTCAGGGTGATAGTGCCTTTGTCGAACAGGTTGCACTTGGCTTTATGTTAGGTGGTTATGAGTTTAGTGAATATAAAGAAAAACCATCGCCACGAGCACAACTTGCTATCAGTGATGAAAGCCTTGCCAAGCGCTTGACTGAATTCGCAAGCGCAATAAATTTAGTACGCGATCTCGTAAATACACCTGCAGCCGATATGATGCCACAACATTTATCACAAGTAATGGCTGACTTAGCTGATAATTTTGATGGTGAGTTTAGTGAATGGGTTGGCGATGAGTTGCTTGAGCAAAATTATCCCACAATTCACATGGTTGGCCGTGCAAGTGAAAACAAACCACGTTTGTTAGACTTACGCTGGGGCGCAAAAGATGCCCCTCAAATTACCCTTGTGGGCAAAGGGGTGTGCTTTGACTCAGGCGGTTTAGACTTAAAACCAAGCTCGGGCATGCGCAATATGAAAAAAGACATGGGGGGTGCAGCTCATGTCATTGGCTTAGCGCAGCTAATTATGGCAGCGAACTTGCCGATACGTTTACGTGTCTTGGTTCCTGCTGTAGAAAATGCTGTATCGCGTAATGCATTCAGACCGGGTGATGTTATTAAAACCCGAAAAGGTATCACTGTTGAAATTGATAACACGGATGCCGAGGGCCGTTTAGTGTTATGTGATGCGTTAGCAGAAGCACAAAACGACAATCCCGATCTTATTATTGACTTTGCAACGCTCACAGGAGCGTGTCGTATTGCACTTGGTACTGAACTGCCAGGCTTTTTTGCGAACGATAACGAGGTGGCCAGTAAGTTGATGAGCGCCGGAGAAAAGTGCTTTGATCCTGTTTGGCAGTTGCCTTTATTCAGTCAATACAAAGCGTTATTAAAGAGTGATGTGGCTGATATTGCGAACTGTGCATCAACCCCATTTGGTGGAGCTATCACTGCTGCACTTTACTTAAAAGAGTTTATCGAACCGACTACGCCTTGGGTTCACTTTGACGTTATGGCGTGGAACTTACGCCCATTACCTGGTCGTCCTGTAGGAGGGGAAGCACTCGGTATTCGTGCTGTATTTAATTACCTACAAGACCGTTTTCAATAAGTGTTATAATTGATACAACTCTAACGGTAAATCATCGGGATCAGCAAAAAACGTAAATTGCTTCCCGGTGATTTCATCTACACGAATATCTTCCACATCTACACCTTGTTGTTCTAAGTACTGTTTAGCTTCCGTTATATTGGCTACTTTAAAAGCTAAATGGCGCAGTCCTTGTGCTTCAGGATAACTTGGTCTTGTGGGCGCATTTACAAATGAAAACAACTCTATTTGACTGCCATCAGGCAGTGCAAGGTCTAGCTTGTAAGAATCACGTTCTTTTCGGTACTGCTCATGGATAATTGGCAATTTTAAAATTTCAGTGTAAAAGTGTTTTGAATGCTCATAATCACTACAAATAATCGCTACATGATGAACACCTAATAATCCGATTGTTTTCATATATCAACAGTATCCTTGAAACAAAAAAGCGCGGACAATTGCCGCGCTTAATTCACAATATATAGCTTATTATTCAGCCGCTTTACATGCTGCAACAGCCGGCGCAACAAGTTCCAAGCCTGTTTTATCACAGGGGGGAAGGCTTGCGTCTGAAATTGAGATAGGCGTTACGCGCTCGCCCCATTTAATGTAGCTTGCAGCCCACGTTAAACCGGCACCAAATGCCGCAGACATAATATTCGAGTTTGGTTTTATAAGGCCTTGCTCAACAGCTTCGCAAATCGCAATTGCAATCGTTGCAGCTGATGTATTACCGTAATCAGCAATGTTGACCATTACTTTTTCGTCAGCCACCTTTAAGCGCTGCTGAATAGCTTGAATAATGCGTAAGTTTGCTTGGTGCGGAACAAGTACATCGATGTCATCAAGTTTTAACTGCGCTTGATTAAGCACATCATCACACGCTTCGCTCATTCCTTTAACGGCACGTTTGAAGATTTCACGGCCTTCAAATAATAAGTTAGACGGGCCAATTGGCGCGTACTTATTA